>JBFARE010000057.1:0-47046 GCA_040674215.1 Nocardia sp. NPDC050193
GACAAATGTATGGCCGCGCCGGATTCCAACTGCTCCGCCACCGCATCCTCCTGACCTGAAAACCCGCCAGGCACCACCGAAAGTGGGCCAGAGCCGAACTCGGGGCAGTCCCGCTCGCGGCGTTGACGGTGTTGATCGCCTGGGTCACCGTCTGGAGCTGGAGTTCGTATTCCGCGCCCTCTTGGGCGGCTTTCAGGACGTCGGCGTATCCGCCGGTGGCGCCGGCCTGCTGACGCATCGCGTCACCGAGGATCTCGAGTCCGTCGAGTACCGCGCGATGAGTGTCCTGGATGTCCGGCAATTCCGAGGTCGAGGATCCGCTGAGGTTGTTCATTTTGGCGCGTAGGTCGGTGTCCTGGACGGAGTAGACACCCGCGGCGGTCTGCCAACTGGTCGCCGCCTTCTGCATAAACTCGGTATTGCCGTTGATCCACTTCGTGGACCCCATCACCAGAGACCACCCGGCGGGCTCCTTGCGAGTGCCTTCGGCCGGGTTCTTCAGTGGCCTCGCGGTAAATGTGACCGCACCCGGATCCTGAGGTGGGAGAGGCCCGCCATCGGTGTTGTAGGCTTTCGCGCTCTCCGACTGGTCGTGATTCACGCCGGTCTGGCGAACCAGCCCAGCCATCTTCGCCAGCACATCATTGGCCTTCCCCGCAGTGACTACAGCTTCGATACCCGACACGAAATAGCCCCGAGCCCAGAGCACGCCATCGTCGTCATTGCCGCTCATCTTCACCGCGCCGCGCAGTTCCTGGTCCATCGCGCGCAGCGCCGAAGGTGTGGCGCGGCTGGCCCGGCTGTACTGCCCGGACAGGTCATAGAACAGTTCCGGGTCAACGTCCAGTTGTGTCACAGCCGGTTCAGCTCCGCCACATCGCGACGTTCGCGTCGATCGCGGCCGCGTAGTTCGTATGCGCCGCCTGCGCCGCGGGACGCATATCCCCGACCCCGTCTGTGCCAGTGATCATGCGCGGAGGCTCGCGGGTGAAAGCCGACGAAGGCAGCACACCGCTTGTAACGCCCAGATCGTCGCGGGCGGCTGCGTAGAAAGCGTCGCGATGTGTGCCTATCGACACCACCAGGTCGGCCAATTCGGTATGGCTGACTTCCAGGCCTTGCGCGATGTGCCCGAGCTGGACGAGATCCTCGAACCACGCTCGCCCGGCTGCGACTGCTGCAGGTGATCCGAGCAACATGACGGCCTCCCAGTGCGCAGCCCGTTCGGCATGCGTGTCCGCGAGTCTTGGAGTCCCGATGTTGGGATCCAGTGGCTGGGCGATCGTCGGGTAGCCCCGCCCAGCCGATAGCCGGAAGGCGAGATCGACAGCAACCGACTATTCTTGCACAGCGCCGCCATGAATGACCTGCCTCTGACATCGGCCTCGGTGGATGCGTGGTCAGCAGAACGGGGCCAATGGACAGGAAAGCAGGCGACCTATCCGCCCGTGCCTCGCAGCGCGGCGACCGGATGGGGACCGCATGTCGTTAGCGACCTTACACAGCGCGTAGAGCGGGGTGCCCTGCGTCGACATGCGCACCATGCAGGGCGTGCGCATATTCGAGTCCGCTGTTCCTGGGGGCAGGTGATCGTAGATTAAATCCTGTGAGCCCGACTCGGAGATCCCTCCTGACTTGTGCGTGGCAATGAGGCTGCGAGAAGCCATGGGTGACTATTCCTTTCTGGGGTGGGCTTGCCCGAACAGTGCCTCGTATTCGTTGAAATCCGGCTTCATCCCCGCGGCGACGAGTTCCCACAGCACTTCGTCGGTGCCGCTGCCGATCCGGGACAACCGCATGTCCTGCCACCATCCGGCGAGCGGAGTTTCCGCCGTCAGATATCCGGCGCCACCGAATATGTGGAGGCATTCCCCGACAACTTCTTGACCCAGCCGCGCAGCGGTGACTTTCAAGCCCGCCGCCGTTCGTACGTCGATCTGCTCCGTCGCCGCCACCCCCTGCAACGCGAGTCGTAGCATGTCGACCCTTGCCTGCAGCTCGGCCACCCGAAGACGCAATGCCTGGTGGCCGAACAAGGGTTTGCCGAACTGCTCACGTCGCAGCATCCGCGCAACAGTGAGGCCGAGAACGCGACCACATGCGCCCGAAACCTGAGCCGCGATCGATAGGCGCTCATGCGTCAATCCCCAGGTTATCGCGGCCAACCCAGTGCCGGGACGGCCCAACAGTGCCTCATCGGGCAACCAGGTGTCGAACTCGATCGGGGCCGTGTCCAATGAGTTCGCCCCCAACTTGTCGTACGGTTTGCCCACCGATGCCGATGTCAGGGGCAGTGCGAACAAACCCAGGTTCCCCGGCCGATGGTCGTCTCCACTCTCTACGCATCGCGCGAGCACCAACGCGAAGTCGGCTACGTTGGACAGCGATACGAACGCTTTCGCCCCGGTCAACACATACCCGTTACCGTCACGGACGGCGGTCGTCCGTACAGCCTGCAGGTCCGAGCCGCCCGTCTCCTCCGACACGCCGATGCAGAGCACCGCGGTGCCTGCCGTCGCGTCGGCGCGGAGCGAGCGGAGATGATCCGAACCGGCGAATCGGTAAAGTACCGCAAGTGCCGAGTCGTGCAGACTCACCCCCACACCGACGCCACCCGAGCATGCCGCGCCGAGTGCAGTATGCAACCCGACGAGTTTGGCGAGTTGAAACCGATACCCTCCCGCCCATTTGTCGGCGAAGACCCCGGCAGCGCCGAGTCGGGCAAGAACTTCTCGTGGAAAAACGCCCTGCCGCTCCGCCGCCGCCGACGTCTCTCGAAATCTGTCGTCGAGCACGGCCGCTACTGCGGCATGAAAATTCTCGGCCGAAGTACCGTTCGTCACCGCATCATCCGGCACGCCGAGGCCTCCTGCGCTTGTCCGATGCAATCCACTGTGTGTCGTGGCGACATCACGAGAACCATGTCGACACCTCCAGCCTCCGCAACTTCCCGGAGGTTGTGCGAGGTAGTTCACCTGGTTTCACCAGCACCACTTTTCCAGGTACAACACCGCATTCGGCCATGACCGCGGCGATGATCCGGTCTTCGGTGCCGGTGACCCGCTTACCACTGAACTCGGCAACCACCAACAGGCGTTCGGTACGTACCTCGGTGCGCTGTGCGGCCATTGTCGCGACCACGCCCCCGGGTCGGACACCCGGAATCAACGCGGCGACCCGCTCGACGTCCTGGGGAAAGACATTGTGTCCCGCGACGGTGACGACTTCTTTGGACCGCCCGCACACCACCAGTTCCTCGCCCGACAAGTAGCCGATATCCCCGGTCGGGGTCCAGTCTGCGGCGCCGATCGTGGCGACATCATCCGCATACCCGCTGAAGATCGAATGGCCACGTATCTCCACCAGACCGATATCGCGACCGGTTACCCCGGGCACTTTTATGGGCGGCTCGGCAATGCGTACCTCCATGCCGCCCAGCGGCCTCCCGAGCAGTGCATGTCGGCGGATCGTCGTGGTGCCGCCGTTCTCGGCTATCGCGACTTCATCGATGCGGACGCCCAGCCCTGGGTCCGGTGCGGTCACCGCGCACGTTGCTTCGGCCAACCCGTAGGCGGGTGCCGGCGCATCCGGTGACAGACCGAATCGCTGTAGCTGGCCGGCGAAGCGCATCATGCCGTCGCAATCGACCGGCTCTCCACCGTTGATCATGTAGCGCAGCGCTCCGAGTTCGACATTTTCCGTTCGCCGGGCGTATCTTCCGATCAGGTTGTATGCGAAGTTCGGGGCAGCCGTTACAGTCGCCGAACTCGCACTGAGCCAGTTCAACCACTCGAAGGGCGTCCTGGCGAACGCGCTGGTCGGTGCGAGCCACGTCGCGAGGCCTGCGGCCATGCCGGAGACGGTGAGCATCAGCCCCATGTCGTGATACATCGGAAGCCAGGAACACAACACATCATCGCTGCCGGCGCGGGTCCGGTCATACACGCCCCAGAAGTGGTTGAGCACGGCGTTATGCGAGAGAACCGCCGTTCGGGGGGTGCCCGTGGAGCCGGCCGTACCCTGTAACACTGCCGGACTGTCCGACGGGACCCGAACCAGGGATGCCTCGGAGTCCCACCGCCAGCCGGCGACCTGGGTGAGATCGTGCACCGGCACATGACCGGCGGTACCGCGGAGTAATTCGAGCGCCGGTCCGTGGGCGAGAACCATACCGCAATCGAGGGCGCGCAACTGCCGCATCGTTGATTCCGACCATAACCGTCGATCACTGCCCCGCACCGGCATCGGCATGATCGATATCGGTCTACCCGCTGCCCAGCAACCGAAGACCGCGGCAACAACCTCCGCGGTTGTCTCGCCCACGATACCGACCGGTTGTCGCGGACCGGAACCGGCGTCGAGCACACGAGTGGCGATCCTGAGACCCAGGTCTCGTACATCGGTCCAGGGCCGCTGCTGCCATTGCCGGGATTCGGGGTCCAACACCATCAGTGGCCCTCGTCCCGCTTGCATGGCCCGATCGATCGTCTCGACCAGATCGAGATGGGGATCTCTGGTCAGCGCCGCGCCCACGTCACACCTGTCCCGTCATGAGTTCGCGCAGATGCTTGGCGAACAGACCGACATCGGGCAACGCGGCAGGATCCGCCATCATCCCGATAGTGACCCGATCGCGGAATATCAGGGCGGTCACCGCGAGCTCACGCCCCAGCATCGGATGGAAGCCGACGACATTCGTCACCTCTCGACCCAACAGCCGGTCCTCCGGACTGAAAGCAGGATTGACGCCTACCGCCAGATCCCAGCTGTCGGCTGCCATGAGCTGGGTCATCAGCACCTGGGCCGGCCATGGCAGATAGCTCAATCCGTGTGAGGTCCTGGGGGCGTCCATGGCTTGGCGCAGCGGATCCGATCCGTGCAGCGCAGTCTGGACGTCCTGGACTCGCTTCGGCAATGAGTCCGCCGCGTCGGGTAGTTCGAAGATCGCCAGCGACGCGGCATTCCCCGTATGCGCCAGCGTATGGTCCAGCGTTACCGGGAACATTATGCGTAGCGGACGATCGGCGTGCTCCGGAAAAGCTCGCGCGAAGGCGAGGCCGGCAGCTGCGTATACATATTCTTGTGTCGAGGCGCCCAGCTTCAGTCGGTTCTGCCGCACCGTCCCGGTGGAGACCGTGACCTCGGCTACCCGACGCTCGGCCCGATCCCCGACCGGGCGCACGTGTCCCCGGCGCCGGCCTTTACGCCTGAGCAGTCGAGAACTCCGTGTCCCGGCCGCCAGGGCCGTGACCGGACCGACCGGATCGACCTTGAATCGCGGGGTGCCGACAAAACGACGGTACTCGGCGGTGCTTCCGGAGACGGTATCGATGAGCATTGCGATGAAGCCGGCCGCGCCGAACCCGTCCGACAGCGCGTGATGCACGCGCAACAGCAAGGTCTGATCTTTGGTGTCCTGCCGGTGGACCAGAGTGAAGTCCCACGGCGGAACATCGCGCCGCATCGGACTCCCCAGGAGTTCTTCCACCTGCCGGAGCATCCCGAATCGGTCCGCGACATGATGCTCTTTCGCGTGCTCGGTCGGGTCTATCGACGCTGCGAGGGTGAAACGGGGTTTGCGTCGTCGACGTGTCGGCAGCACCAACCGGTACAGATCGCTCTCGTCGACCCGCTGTGCGATTCGCGCCCGCACATCGTCGATCCGGATGGGGTCGCCATCGGGGGACAATTCGAGTACAAGAACCCAGTTCATCGGATGCGCGGGAACATCCAGGCGCAAGTGGTGGCTGTCGAGGCTGCTCAATTCGATCTCGACGGGCATGACAATCGCACTCCTCTCTGGTCCAAGCGGAGACTGCTATGCATCCGCCGACAGGCCCGGACCGCCGGCAAGCGCGACCCGAAACAAATTGTCGACTTCGCCTACCGTGCGGCACTCCATCAGTTGTTGGCCGGACAGCTGCAGTCCCGTATGGTCCTCGATGGCGACCAGCGCGATCGCGAATGCCACCGAGTCCATTCCCAGATCTTCGATCAAGCGATCGCCGGGACCGATGTTCTCCACATCGATGGCGAGATCTTTCTGGAGGACACTGCATAGCTTGTCGTTCAACCAGCTCGACATGCTGTTGAACTCCCTTCGACAATCGGTGGCGGAGTCTGAAATGTGTTCGTCGTCGGCTCCCCGCAGCCGACCGGTCATCGGTCGGCCGGCCGCGAGTCATCGGCAGCCGGGCTTCGCAGGAGTTCCTTGCTCACTCGGCGTGCGAGGGCGGAAGGATCGGCATTGTCGAAGAGCGCCTCGGTACGCAGATGCAGCCCGGTCAGCCGATTCAGCCGGTTACGGAGCTCCACGGTGGTCAGTGAGTCGAATCCGAGGTCCCGGAACGTCTCGTCCGCGGCGATCGAGTGGCCCGCAGGGTGGCCGAGGACGTCGGCTGCCTGCGTGAGAACTAGTTCGAGTACTAGACGGTCACGCTCCGGTTCGGTGGCTCCGATGAGCTTGTCGGTCCACGAGCCTTTGTCGTGTCGGAACGGTTCGCTGGTGGCACCAGCCCTGCTTTCGCGCCAGGGAATGAGGTCGCGGAATATCTGCGGCTGTTCGGCTCGGGAAGCGCGCAGGGCCGGCAGATCCCACCGTGTCGCGATCGTCATCGCTGCGGTGCTGCGGCGGGCCGCGTCGAATATCTCGACGCCATCGGCGGTGGGCAGCGGAATCATTCCGCCACGGGTGACGCGTCGGTGGCCGATCGGGTCCAGTCCGCGGCTGATCGGCGACGGTGAAGCCCACAGGCCCCACGCGACCGCGCAGGCGGGCAGCCCCGCGCCCCGGCGGTGGTAGGCCAGGGCGTCCAGGAATGTGTTGGCCGCGGCGTAATTCGCCTGGCCGGCATTGCCGAAAAGGCCTGCGGCCGAGGAAAACAGCACGAACTCGGCCAAATCCAGATCGCGGGTCAGTTCGTGCAGGTGAACAGCGGCGTCCAGTTTCGGACGCAGGACGCGGTCCAACCGGTCGGTGTCGAGAGATTCGAGGGTACCGTCGGCCACGATCCCTGCCGCGTGCACGACAGATCCCAGGGAGGGAATCGAGGCCAGTAGTGCGGCGACCTCTTCGCGCACCGAAACGTCGCAGGACACGATGCGAACATCGGCCCCCCGCGCGGCCAGTTCGGCCGTGAGCTCCGAGGCCGACTCTGCTGTCGGTGTGTTGCGGCCGGCCAGCACCAGATGCCGCGCACCGTGTCGGGTTACCAGGTGCCGCGCGATGTGGGCGCCGAGAGTGCCGGTGCCCCCGGTGATGAGCACAGCGCGTTCCGGATCCGGTGGGACCGGCACGGTGAGTACGACTTTACCGGTGTGTCGCGCATTGCTGACGTATCGGAGTGCGTCTCCGGCCTGCCGGATGTCCCAGGCGCGGACCGGCAGTGGGCCGATGGCCCCGTCAGCGATCAGCCCCTGCAACGCCCGGAACAGGTCGGCGACTCGGTCGAGCTCGAGATCGGCGAGGTCGAACGGCCGGTAGATGACGCCGGGATGCTCTCCGGTGACGGTGTCGGGGTCACGGAGGTCGGTCTTGCCCATTTCCAGGAATCGTCCGCCCCGTGGTAGCAGGCGCAGTGAGGCATCGGTGAACTCCCTGGACAAGGCGTTGAGCACCACGTCGATTCCGCGTTCGTCCGTGGCCTGCCGGACGAGTTCTTCGAAGTCGAGCGTGCGCGAGGACGCGATATGCCGATCGTCGAGGCCCTGGCGGCGTAGGGCCGCCCATTTGCCTGGGCTCGCGGTGGCGAACGCTTCGGCTCCGAGATGACGGGCCAACCGCACGGCCGCCATGCCGACACCTCCCGCGGCCGAGTGGATCAGGATCGACTCGCCCGCTGTGAGATGTGCCAGATCGACCAGGGCGTGATATGCGGTGAGGAACGCGATGGGGAATCCGGCCGCCTGGGCAAAAGACCAACCGGTCGGAATGTGGACCAGGCAGCGGTGGTCGGCGTCGGCCTGGGTGGCGAAGGCATCGTCGAACACGCCCATCACCCGATCTCCGAGGGCGAAAGCGGTGACGTCCGAGCCCACCTCCGTCACCACTCCGGCGGCCTCTCGACCCATGCTCGACACGCCTGGATAGATGTCCAAGGCGACCAGCACATCGCGGAAGTTGATACCCGCTGCGCGCACGGCGATCCGCACGTGCCCCGGCGGCAGCGGTGCGAGAGGGCGAGATACGAGAGTCAGCCGGTCGAGGTCGCCCGGCTCCTCGAGGTGCAGACACCACGATGGGCTGCCGGTGGGCGGCTCCAGTTCCGCGGTTCCGGTGTTCGCGCGCGCCAGGCGTGGCAGGTATAGGATTTCGGACCGCGACGCCGACTGCGTCTGCCCGGACGCGAGCGCCGCGCTCAGCGCCCCCGGCAGGTCGGCGCCCCGGTCCACGTCCAGCAACAGGATCCGGTCGGGATTCTCGGTCTGCGCGACACGGACCAACCCCCAGATCGGTGCGCGGGCGAGATCCGTGACGTGATCGCCCGCGGTGACCGCTACCGCTTCGCGGGTCACCACCGCCAGGCGCGAGTCGGCGAATCTCTCATCGGCGAGCCAGGAGCGAAGCAGATCCAGGACGCGGGCGGTCTCGGTGTGTCCCTCCTGGATCACGCTTGTGCCGTGCCCGTCCGGTCCGGCGCAGGGGACCAGCACCACCTCTGGAACCGGTGCTCCGGCGCCCACCGCGAGGGCGAGTGCGTTCCAGTCGGGCACGGCCAGGACCGAGTGCCCGCTCGTTGTGAGAGCGGCGGTCACGTCCATCCGGTCGGTGCCCAGCACAGCGATGCCACGTTTCGCGGAACGTAGTGATGCGTCCGGTGCCGGGGCCGGGACCCAGTCGAGCCGGAACAGGGCCTCCGTCGTGGATTGCGCGGCCGAGAGCCGGTACTCCACATCGGCGCCGACCTCCGGAGGCGGGCACAACGTGGCCTCGGATACCCGCACGGGCCGCAACATGAGCGAGGCGACGTCGAGGACCGGCCGGCCGGTCTCGTCGGTCACGTTGAGCGACAACCTCATCGAATCGCTCGCATCGGGGCCATCGACCCGGATCCGAGCCCGAAGCGTGCCGGGCCGCAAGGCGCACCGAGTGACGCCACTCCACGCGAACGGCAGCCACAATCCGCTCGGTACCGCCAATTGCGTGGCGTCCACGAGTGTGTCGAGGGTGGCGTGCATAAGGGTATCGAGGAGAGCGGGATGGATGCCGAACCAGCCGACGGAAACCCCCTCGGGCAGGCTCGCTTCCACGTATATGTCGGCATCCGAGCGCCAGGCGGCTCGCAGGCCACGAAATGCGGGACCGTAGACCATTCCCCGCGCGGCGAGCTGCTGATACAGGTCGTCCACGGGCAGCGGGACCGCGTCGGGTGGGAGCCACTGCACATCGCCGGCCGGTGGCTCGGTGTCGGAACGCAGGACTCCGGTCGCATGCCGAGTCCACGGTTCGGGCTCGCCGGCGTCCACTCCTGTTTCCGGCCGGGCGTAGATGGTCAGCAATCGGTCACCGTCGAGACCCGGCGCACCGACCTCGACCTGGAGCCGAATATCGGTGTCGTCGGGCAGCAGCAGCGGTTCCTGCAGGGTCAGCTCGTCGAGCCGATCGCAGCCGAGGTGGCCACCGGCGTGCAATGCCAACTCCAGCAGAGCCGTCCCCGGGAGTACCGGATTGCCGCGGATGGTGTGGTCGTCGAGCCAGGAGGCGCTGCGGCGGGAAAGCCTGCCGTCGAAGACGTGTCCAGCGGTGCCGGCGAGCTCGACGGGTGCGGAAAGCCACGGGTGGTCGTCGGCGCCGGTCCGGGTGCCGGCCCGGCCCGCGGGCCAGTAGCGTTGCCGTTGGAAAGCGTAGGTCGGCAGGTCGATCTTTTTCGGCCGGAGTGCGGCGAAGAGAGTCTCCCAGTGCAGTGGTACGCCGTGGACGTGGGCTTTGGCCAGGGTTGTCGCCGCGGTGCGGGCCTCGGACCGGCCGGGACGCAGGATCGGACCGAGTTGCCGGGCCTCGGGCAGGCAGTCGCGGGCGAGGGCGGTGAGCACTCCGTCCGGGCCGATCTCCAGATACCCCGTGACGCCGTCGGTGTCCATCCGGAGCAGCGCGTCGTAGCAGCGTACGGTGTCCCGGGCCTGCCGGACCCAGTATTCCGGGGAGCAGGCCTGCGCTGCCGTGAGGGGAGCGCCGGTAACGCCCGAGATGATCGGGATCTGCGGTGCGGCGAGTGTGACACTCTCGGCCACCTGTCGAAATCGTTCGAGCATGCCGTCCATGTGCGGGGAGTGGAAGGCATGGCCGACCCGCAGCAGCCGGGTTCGGCGCCCCGACGACTCCCAATAGGCGGCCTGGTCGGCTATGGCAGTGGCATCGCCCGAGAGTACGACGGACCGTGGCCCGTTGACCGCCGCGATGGCCAGGTCGAGGTGGTGCACGGCCAGTGACTCGGCGGCTTCGTGTTCACCGGCCGCGACCGCCAGCATCGCTCCGCCCGGGGGCATCTCCTGCATCAGCCGGCCTCGCGCGGCGACCAGGGTGCACGCATCCGTCAACGACAACACGCCCGCGACATGTGCGGCGACGAGTTCGCCGATCGAGTGGCCGAACAGCACGCCCGGTCGTACCCCGGCCACTTCCAGGAGGCGCACGAGTGCCAGTTCACACGCGAACAGCGCCGGTTGGGTGAACTCGGTCCGATCGAGGAGTTCGCCGTCCGAGGACCCCGGTTCGGCGAAGATGATCTCCAGCAGCGGCCGGTCCAGCATCGGGTCCAGGTGGGCGCAGGCTGTGTCCAGTGCGTCCGCGAATACGGGGGAGTGGTCGTACAGTTCACGCCCCATGCCCACACGCTGGGCCCCTTGACCGGTGAACATGAACGCGATCTTGGGGTCCGGTGTCGCTGTCCCCTGAACCACGCCCGGCAGCTCGTGGCCCGCCGCGAGCGCTTCGAGACCACCGAGGTAGCCGCCCCGGTCGTCCGCGAGCACGACGGCGCGGTGTGCGAACGCCGTGCGGGTAGTGGCCAGTGCGTACGCGATATCGACCATCAGGAGATCAGGGTGACAGCGTAGGTGATCGGCGAGTCGGGCTGCCTGTGCGCGCAGTGCGGGACCGCTGCGGCCGGACACCACCCAAGGTATGGTGCCGGGCTCGGGTGACGGGCTCGGTCCGGAGCGGACCGTGCCGTCGGGCGTGGACTCCTCTTCCAGGATCACGTGCGCGTTCGTCCCACTGATTCCGAACGAGGACACCCCGGCGCGGCGAGGACGTTCGCCGCGTGGCCACGGCCGTGACTCGGTCAGCAGCGATACCCCACCGGTCGACCAGTCCAACTCCGCCGGCCGGTCGACGTGCAGCGTGCTGGGCAGCACGCCGTGGCGCATGGCCTGCACGGCCTTGATGACGCCGGCGATCCCGGCAGCGGCCAGAGTATGGGTGAGGTTGGATTTCACCGAGCCCAGCCACAGTGGCCGCTCGGGCGGCCGCTCGTGACCATAGGTCGCCATCAGCGCCCGGGCTTCGATCGGGTCGCCCAGTTGGGTACCGGTGCCGTGGGCCTCGACCATGTCGACATCGTGCGGCCCCAGGCCGGCGTCGGCCAGTGCCTGCCGGATCACCCGGCGCTGCGCGGGGCCGTGCGGCGCGGTCAGGCCATTGCTGCGGCCGTCCTGGTTGATCGCCGATCCGCGGATGACCGCGAGCACCCGATGGCCGTTCCTGCGTGCATCGGCCAGTCGTTCCACCAGCAGTACCGCCACCCCTTCGCCCCAGGCGGTTCCGTCGGCCGCCGCGGCGAACGCCTTGCACCGGGCGTCGGGCGCCAGGCCGCGTTGTTTGCTGAACTGCACGAAAGGCTTCGGAGTGCAGATCACCGACACGCCGCCCGCCACGGCCAGCGAACAGTCACCCGCGCGCAGCGCCTGACCCGCCAAGTGCAGTGCGACCAGGGACGACGAGCAGGCGGTGTCCACCGTCAACGCGGGCCCCTCGAATCCGAGGGCATACGCCACCCGCCCCGAGGTGACCGCGAACGAATCGGCGGCGCCCAGGTACGCGCCGTCCTGACCGGGTTCATGGGACAGGTTCTCGTACCCGTGGGTGGTCATACCGAGGTAAACGCCGGTCTGTGTCGCACGTAGGCCGGTCGGGTCGATCCGGGCGTGCTCGATCGCTTCCCATGTCGTTTCCAGCACCAGGCGCTGCTGTGGGTCCATGGCCAGCGCCTCGCGGGGCGAGATGCCGAAGAACGCCGCGTCGAAGCGGTCGGCATCGGCGAGGAACCCGCCGTGGCGGACGTAGGAGGTGCCCGGGCGGTCCGGGTCGGGGTCGAAGAGGCTGTCCAGGTCCCAGCCCCGGTCGCCGGGGAACGGGGACAGGGCCGAGCGTTCTTCGGCGATCAGGCGCCACAGATCGTCGGCGGATGCCACCCCGCCGGGCAGGCGGCAACTCATCCCGACGATGGCGAGTGGCTCGTCGGAGGCGACGCGGTCCGGTGCGGCCGCGGTCGGTAGCGTCGGACGCGTGGCGGGGGCCAGGACGCTCCGGAGATATTCGGCGAGTGCCCGCGGGGTCGGGTACTCGAAGACGACACTCGCTTCGATGGGCACGTCGAGTGCGTCGGACAGGAGGTTGGCCAGCTGGACGCCGGCGATCGACCCGAGGCCCGAGTCCCAGAACGCCCGGTCGATCGCGATGGTGTCGGCCGAGAGGTTTCCGTGCGCCCGGGCGGCAGCTTCGCGAACGAGTTCGGTGAGGCGCCGTTCGTCGCCGGCGACGCCGAACTCACCATCTCCCCGGGGCCCACGATCCGGAGCAATGATCGACTCTTCGTCAGAGTTCACAGCGCACTTCCTTTGCGGGGCTGTACATTACAGGGGGACGGCATTCGCCAGAAAGCAACCGAGTTGAGCGCCGAGGCATCATCGTATCCCGTCCGAAGACGAAAACGGTTGGTATCGAAAGGAATCCGTATGCCGGCTATCCCGGACCCGGTTCTGGAACCGTCCATCGGCGAAACGCCCGACGCCGCGGACTTCCTGGCCGCTGCCGTCCGTTGGCATTTCTCCCCGGAGACCGGCTCTCCCTTCTGGCTCGACCGCGCCGCGACACTCGATTTCGACCCGGTACGCGATGTCCGGTCCTTCGCCGATCTCCGGCGGTTTCCCAACATCGTCGACGAACTACGCACGGTGCCGGTCCAGGACCTGATTCCGCGCGGGTACGGCCACAACACACCGGTGGCCGGCGTCTACGAAAGCGGCGGTACGACGGGCAGTCCCAAACGCCTGGTCTTCCTGGCCGACTGGTGGGATCGCGTTATCGACTGGGCGATGCGGGATATGGACGCCCGCGGTCACCCGTACGGTGTCAACTGGCTGACCCTGGTCCCGAGCGGGCCGCAACTGTTCGGCGACTGGACCGCCGAGCTGGTCCGGCGCCGGGGAGGTGTCCGTTTCTGTATCAATATGGATCCACGCTGGGTGAAGCGGATGATCGGTGCGGGGGAGTCCGCCGTCACCGATCGCTATGTCGACCATCTCGTGGCGCAGAGCGCGCACGTCCTGCGCAGTCAAGATATCGGAGTGCTGGTGTGCACTCCTCCCCTGCTGGAGCGGCTGTGCCGGGAGGACGAGCTGGTCGAGCTGATCAACGCCAAGGTCCGGCTGATCGTGTGGGGAGGAGCGCGAATGGACCCGGATACCCGCCGGTTCCTGCGCACCGATGTGTTCCCGGGTATCGAGCTGTACGGCTACTACGGCAACGTCACGATGCTGGGCACGACGATCGAGCGTCCCGGTCTGTCCGACGACGGTCGGTGCGTCTATGACACCTTCTCTCCGCATATCACCCTCGAGGTCGTCGATCCGGAGACCCGGCTACCCGTCGCGTACGGCGAGCGCGGTCAGGTGATCGTGCACCACGTCAGCCGCTCGATGTTGCTGCCCAACAACTCCGAGCGCGATCTCGCCGTCCGGGTCGAGCCGCCGCCGGGGCGGCTCGGTGACTCGGTCGCGGACATCACCTCGATGGCCGCCTTCGCCGGGACAACGGTCATCGAAGGCGTGTATTGATGCCCGATCCTGTGCAGCTCGACGTGCTCGGCCCGCGCGGTGCGTTCCGGGCGGTAACCCGCCGCCGCGTCGACGACGTCGCCGGGAGTTCGATTGCCGAGCTCAGTCTGGCGCCGCAGGTATTCGTGAGTCGCGCACTGTCCGCTCTGCGACAAGCGTCGGTGCCGCCGGCGGCGGAGCGTATCGCCATGCTGGCGCAGGCGGGCCACCTGTTCGCCACGAGCACGCTGTGCGGGCTGTCGCCTGCCGAGTACCAGTGGCTGACCTGCCGGGCCAGTGGTGTGCCGATCACCGCGGTGCGCCGGGCGACGCACTGGATACAGACCTGCGCGGAACAGGTCGAACGCGCGGTAACCGACGCCCGTCCGCGAGGGGCGGCGGACTACGCTGCCCGCCCCGGTTCCGAACTCGGGAACCGCCGCCTCACCTGGGTTCGCCGTGGAAATGTGCTCGCCGTCGGCGCGGCGGGTAACCACCCCGCCGTGCAATCGCAGTGGCTGGAGGCGGTGGCCCTCGGCTATCGCGTCGCGGTGCGCCCCGCTCGTCAGGACCCGTTCACCCCGCACCGGCTGGTCGCCGCGCTGCGCACGGCCGGCTTCGGGGCGGATCAGGTGAACTTGCTGCCGACCGACTCGGAGGGCGTCGACCCGCTGATCCGCGGCGCGGACCTGGCGGTGGTGTACGGAGCGGATCTGGCCGGTCGGTACGCGACCGGCCGTACCGTTGCCACGCACGGTGCCGGAAGGTCGAAGGTCCTGTTCGCCGGTGCCGATTGGCGTGACCATCTGGACATGGTCGTGCGCTCGGTGGCCTACGACGGTGGCACCACCTGTGTGAATGCGACAACCGTGCTGGTCGACGGGGACCCGGGGCCGCTCGCCGAGGCCTTGGCCGCGCGGCTGGTCGAGTTACCGAGTCTGCCGCCGCAGGATGACCGTGCGGTACTGCCCGTCCGCTCATCGGCGACCGCACAGGTGATCGAGCAGTACCTGCTGCGGCACGGGCAGAGCGCGCGCATCTGGCTGGGTGGCGAGGGAGTCGTGGAGGAGCTGGGCGACGGCAGCGCTGTGCTGCGGCCGGCGGTGCTGCAAGTGGACCGGGCGGGAACTGCGGACATAGGTATCGAGCTGCCCTTCCCTTGCGCATGGGTCGCTCCGTGGTCGCGGGCCGACGGGCCGGAGCCGCTGCGGGATACGCTCGTGCTGACGGTGGTGACCGAAGACGAGGAACTGATCGACCGGCTGGTCACCGAGCCGTCGATCGGCAATGTGCATATCGGCAGCCACCCGACCTGCGCTATGGAGGCGGGTATTCCACCGGACGGATATCTGGCCGATTTCCTGATGCGCGAGAAGGTGGTGTTGCGATGACAACGTGGGCGGAACGTGGAGGAGGTCTTCGGTGCGAACACGCCGAGTCGGCGATCTGACCGTGGGGGCACAGGGCCTCGGATGCGCTGGTATGAGCGAATTCTACGGTCCCACAGATGATGACGAGTCGATCGCCACCATCCACCGGGCTCTGGATCTGGGTGCCACGCTCTTCGATACGGCCGATATCTACGGCCGGGGCGGGAACGAGAAGCTGCTCGGGCACGCGCTCGCCGAGCGTCGGTCCGAGGCGGTTATCGCCACCAAATTCGGTCTGGTCCGCGCTGCGGACGGATACACCAGGACCGTACGTGGTGATGCTCGCTATGTGCGGCGCGCGTGCGAGGAGTCATTGCGGCGTCTCGGCGTGGACCATATCGACCTGTACTACCAGCATCGCGTCGATCCGACGGTTCCGATCGAGGAAACCGTCACGGCGATGGCCGAGCTGGTTGCCGCGGGCAAGGTCCGGGAGCTGGGGCTTTCCGAAGCCGGTGCCGCGACGATCCGGCGAGCGCACGCCGTGTACCCGATCGCGGCCGTCCAATGCGAATGGTCGCTGTGGACTCGCGATCTGGAACAGGACGGCGTTCTGAATACGTGCCGGGAACTCGGTGTGACTCCGGTGGCGGCCTCTCCGCTCGGCCGTGGCTTCTTAACCGGACGGTTCACCGCGGCAGCGGATTTCGAACCACAGGACTTCCGCCGGGCCACGCAACCGCGGTTCGCCGAGGGGAATCTGGAACGCAATCTGCCCCTCGTCGGCCGGCTACAGGCGCTCGCGCGCCGCCGTGGTGTGACAGCAGCCCAGCTGGCACTGGCCTGGGTACACCACCGGGGTGAGGAGGTAGTCGCGATCCCCGGCACCAAGCGCCGGAAGTATCTGGAGGAGAATGTGCTCGCGGCCGATCTCGTCCTGTCCGAATCCGAGCTCGATGACCTCTCGGCCGCGGTCGCGGCGACCGCCGTCGCCGGGGAACGCTGCGATCCCGCGATGGCCCGGCAATTGGGCCTGTGACGGTCGCCCATCGGTGATCCGCGGCCGGGCCGCCGCGATCAAACGAAAACCACCGGTAAGGATTCGAGCGAGCGCACGGACAGGTTCATCCGCCATCGAAGCGGCTCACCGGTGAGCCGGACGGTGGGCGCGAGGCGGCACAACTCGTCGAGCACGATCTCCGCTTCGACCTGGGCCAGCGTCGAACCGGGGCATGTGTGCACCGAATAGCCGAATGCGAGGTGCCGGTCGCTGGCGCGGCGGATATCGAAC
Organism: Nocardia sp. NPDC050193; assembly: GCA_040674215.1. GTDB lineage: Bacteria > Actinomycetota > Actinomycetes > Mycobacteriales > Mycobacteriaceae > Nocardia. The sequence continues at coordinate 16,696 of JBFARE010000057.1, forward strand.
AGATCCGGGTCCGGGAAGACCGCGGGATCGCGATTGGCCGCGCCCGCATGGAAGTACACGAGGCTGCCCTTTTGGATCCGGATGTCACGCAGGGTGATATCGGCAGCCGTCAGGCGAGAGATTCGTTGTACGGGGCTTTCGTAACGGAGTGTTTCCTTCACGGCGCCCCGGATCAGCTCGCGATCCCGGCGCACCGCGGCGAGTTGTTCCGGGTGCCGTAGCAGCAGCAGGATTCCGTTGCCGATCAGATTGCTCGTGGTCTCGAATCCGGCGAAGACCATCATCAGGCAGACCGCGACGATATCGTCATCGCTCAGCGCCGGATCGCCCGCCAGGGCGCTCAGCAGATCGTGCCGCGGCTGCTCGCGCCGGGCGCGCACCATCGGCCGTAGCAGGTCACTTGTCTGGAGAACGGTTTCCATCGCGGTCTCCGCGCGGGGCAGGTAGACCTGTGGCTCCGCGCCGAAGAAGTCGACGATGTCCACAGCGCAGCGCTTCAGCAAATCCACCGCGTCATCGGGGACACCGAGGAGCCGCGATGTCACGTACAGCGGCAGCGGCAAGGCCAGCTCCGCTATTATGTCCATGCCACCGCGTTCGACTCCCTCGCGCAGCATCGACCGGACCGTATCACGGATCAGTTGCCGGAAACCCGCCACGATCGCCGGGGTCATCGCTCGCGTGATCGGCATCCGCAATCGAGCATGCGCACCATGATCGAGCATCAACGGCCATCGACTCAACACCTCGTATAGCGGTACGAACCGAGCCCGTTCGCTTTCGGGAAACTGGGCCAAGCGCGGACTGATTCGGTCGGCCGAGATCGCCGGGTCGGCCAGCCCGGAGCGAACGTCCGCATAGTTGGTGACGATCCAGGCCCGCAACTGTTCGCTGAAGGTTACCGACCGATCGTTGCGCAGCCGGTCCAGGACAGGATAGGGATCGTTTCTCGCTTCAGCGGTGAGCAAATCGTATGCGGCGTGCGCCATATTCAGCTCCTGTTTCCGAGGCGGAGGGCCGGCGGAGCTACCGGCACGGCACCGATACCCGCTGACAGATAGTCGAAGTCGACGCGGATCGGTGAGGGGGGCGGACCGAGTAGGGACACTGTCCGGGTGTCGTCGTACCTGCGGCGATGACTCAACATCGCCGCGGTGGGCGACCTGTCGAGGAACGCTTCCAGTGCGGTCTGTTCCGCGGGCGCTGCGGACTGCATCGTCATCCGCAACGGGGCCAGAGTTTCCATGAGGTCCATCAACACACGCACCGAAACGTCATGTCCCTGCACGACGTGGTATGTCGACACCCGGCGCGGGTGCTCTGCCTCGGTCAGCCGGGCAAGGACCTGCGCGGCGCGCTCCACCGGAAGGAAGTTCAGGTGCCCTTGCGGATGTCCGACCACGCGCACCGCAGTCCGCGATGTCCCGCACAGGCGGGTGGCGGCATCCCGCATGATCTGTCCGAGGGACAACAAGGTATGCATCGGCAGATCCGCGTGCGGCGGTCGGTCGGTCACCAAGATACTGGGGCGCGCCACGACCACAGTCCGGTCGTATCGGCGGGACCAGTCCCGTACCAGCGTCTCCGCTTCGAATTTTGTTTGCTCATAAGCGTTTTCGAAACCTGCCGAGCCGTTCAGTTCCGACTCGTACACCACTCCTTCGCGACGGGCTCCTGCCACGAAAGCGGTACTGACATGACACAGCAGCGGTCTACGTTGCCCCGCTGATACCAACTCGAGTATGTGGCGTGTTCCGTCCACGTTGATCGGTCGCAGCGATTCCAGATCGCCGTGAAGCTCGGTGCTGGCGGCACTGTGGCAGACGACGTCCACTTCGTCGGCCAATCGCTGAAAGGCTTTGGGGGACAGTCCGAGCATCGGCAAGGACACATCCGATTCGACGATGCGGATCCGCCGGGGCAGCGCATCCAGCAGTCGAGACGGCTCGCCCACGAGTTCGAGAAATCTCGCGATCCGATCCAGCGCTCCTGGATCACGGACCAGAGCGATGAGGTCGTGATTGCGAACGAGTAACTCACGAACGAGGTGAAGACCGAGAAAACCGGTCGCACCAGTAATTGCAACAGAAGACATACGGACCTTTGCTGACCGCCGGGCGAACCCCAGACTACCGGTTCTTCGCTGCGGCCTCGGCCGGATCGGTGCGAAAGCTACCACCTGATGCCGACCTGAGGACATCGATGGTTTCGATAGCGGGTATGGGAAGGTCACCCGCCCGCGAGCGGCGCCCGCGAGCGTCGGCAGACCGTGCACGATCGTCGCCGATCTCGGCAAGAAACCGAGCGCCGAGGTGTTCAAGCCCTGCGGATCCGCTGGCCGTTCTGGAGTCGGAATGAGCGCGATGGTGGTTCCGATCGCCGCTCCCGGCATCGCACAGTCAGCTTCGGAGCGGGCTCGCGTTCCAGGTTCGGATGGTTTCCCGCCACGTGTGGTGTATCCGGTCGAGGCCGGGAAAGCCTGTGTCCGCTCTGAAACATACCGTGGTGTAACCCTCGTAGGTGAACGAGAGTACCGCGAGCGGAGTCCCCGCCGGGGCACACATCACCGGATATACCGCAGTGACGGGGCTGCCCCGAAAGGCAAGGCGATGACGAAGGGCGATGAATGATGCGCCGACCGGGCCACGTCGACGACCTGCGATCGTGTTCACCGTGGCACGCGCAAGCCACATGGGCACGTGGTCGACGCCGGCGCGTAGCGCTGCTCGGATACGCGGAGATTTCAATGGCATGGTCGCGCGGATCGTGCTGACCATCCGTTGCGCCGGATCGAGAGGCGTTGCGGGCAGTCTGATGTGGGTGAGAGCGGTTCGATTGCCCGGCAGGTTCACCTCCTCCGGCCTGCGGATATTGGCCGGCACTGCGAAAGCCAGGTCGGGTGGGGCGGGAGTATCGCTCATCGTATCCAGCCACTGTGCCAGGCTCTGGGCGATGGCCGCGAGGTATACATCGTTACGGGTTCCACCGAAAGTCGCGGCGATCGATCCGAGTGCGTCGGTGGGTACACGGCTCCAGTGGAGCGTACGATCGGGCGTTGTTCGGCAGTGCGGCACACTCCACTTTCTCGCCTGCCGAACGTTGCGTACGGACATCATGAGACAACGCCCATAGCCCGACGCGGTGGGAAGACGCCGGGCGAAGCCGTGAAACACCGCTGAGGACGCCTCCGCGGGGATCTCCGGGCCGAACAGCGACTCCACTGTGTGCAGGAGTCCTCCGGCGTCCTGCAGGTAGTGGTGGGCCAGAAACAGCAGGGCATACTGCCCTGGGGCATGGCCGTGGAGCAGCCACAGTCGCCAATGCGGGGCATCGTCGGGCAATTCGGTCCTGGTCAGCTCGGCGACGACGCTTTCCAGGTTCTCTTGCTCACCGGATGCCGTACGCTCCACCACGTGTACCGCGAGATCCGGGCAACAGGAAGCGGTCCAGCGGATGGCACCAAGGGGCAGATACGAAGTCAGGGCAGGCAGTGCCGGCAGCCGGGCGGCAATGTGGTCTCGTAGCGTGCCCAGTTTTGGAGGTCGACCGTCCACGTGGAGGACCGCACCGACAAGCATCTGCGTGTCGGGGGAGCGAGGCGGAAGCGCCCGGAACGCCCGGTCCACCGCTGCGGCGGACGCCCCGCGGGCACTGCGAACCGCGACCATCGTTATCCTGCCGCCCCGTTCATCAGCCCGAGCTACCTTCGAAAGAGTATACAGCCAGCGCCCTTCTATGTGGCTGTCCCGTGCCAACATCGAGGACCTCTACGGCGCCCCTCGTCGGTTCCGAGATCACTGGTGTGATCGACACACACGAATTCTCTGCCGCAGCAATGGCCGACCGCTGTGCGCGCATCACCGGCGGACTCGGTGTCTCGCCGCGACATCCGGTGGAGGCGCCATGAACCTCGTTGCGGGACTTGCCTGGATTTACGCCATGACGGGTATACCGGTCCTGGCTCTCATCGGTCAACCACCGACCTCGCTGGAAGGCCGCGGCGCCTTCCAGGGCATCGGCGGTGGGTCGGACACCTTCGATGTGCTGCCGCCTGTTCGACTCGACCACCCGCCACTGTGTCCGTATCGACCATGTCTACGACGTACCCGACGGACAGGCACGCGCGATCACGGTCACCCGGTGTGGTGATTCGGCACGCCTATTGTGGCCCAAAGATATTCAGCAGTTGGCGATTCGCGAGCACCTGCCGGCGCAGCTTTTGTATCATGAAATTTCCTGTGTTGATCCAGATCTCGGCAAGACTCGAGCGCTTCTGGCCAACGCCCACCGCACCGGAAAGGTATGGAACTCTCCCCCGATGGCGACCGAAAGTACTGGGAACCCGGTGCCGGGCAGCCGTGCGTTCACCGAGACCGAGTCGACGGCGTGTTCACCGTGGCATCCGGTTGGTCCCGGAGGTCGCTCAGTCGGTGTGCGAGCGGGTTGGCATGAATAGCCGCGATATCGATACCCTTGTCACCGACCGGTCCAACCAGCTGTTCCTCCGTTATTGGCGCGAGGCGCTGGATCTGCCCCAGCAGCGTCATCCCGACACCTTCGCCCGAGGCGGTGATCTTTTTCCCGCCGCCCTCCCCATCGCGCTGGATGTGGAGGACCGAGTAGGCCGACTCCGCAACGGCTCCGTCGTGCTGTTGTCGGCGTTCGCGCGCGCGGGCGACTTCGCCGCTGCGGCCGCAATACGTTGGGGAGCCGCCCGGTGAGAAATCCCCTGCCGGAGGAATCCCACCCCACACCCTGCCCTGTCCACCCTCCCCCACGCTTCGATCTCAGCCTGAGCGAGAACCCGTTTCCGCCCCTCCCCTCCGTGGTCGGGGCAGTCAACGCCGAACTCACGCGGGCGAACCGTTACCCGGAGTTCCTTCCGCGGCAGCTTCCGGAACTGATTGCCGGGCACCTCGGGATACATCCCGAGCAGGTGGTCGTCGGCTCGGGCGCCACCGGAGTGGCCATGCAGATCTTCCGTGCACTGGCCGCCCCCGGCTCGGAGCTCGTGACCGCCGTCCCGACGTTCGACGGCTATCCGATCATGGCCGAGATGGCGAGGCTCACCCTTGTACCCGTGTCCCTCGATAACGCCGGTGGGTACGACCTACCGGCAACGCACCGGGCACTCACCGCCCGCACGGCACTGGTAGTGCTGTGCAGACCCCACAACCCGACCGGCACCGTGATCCCGGCAGCCGAGCTGATCGCGTTACTCGACCTCATCCCGAGCCACACGACAGTTGTCCTCGATGAAGCGTATGGTGAATTCCTCGCCCCGGGAGATCATCTCGATCACATCGCACTCCTGCGACGCCACCCGAGCCTGCTGTTCCTCCGTACTTTCTCCAAGGCGTATAGCCTGGCCGGACTCCGTATCGGCTACGCCTTCGGCCACCCCGATCGGATCGCTCGTATCCATAGGCTCCAACTCCCCTTCGGTGTCTCGGCGACCGCGACCGCTGCCGTCGCGGCCTCGTACGCCGCCACCATCGAATTGGAAGCCAGAGTTCGCCAAATCGGCGCCGAACGCGATCGCTTGCATACCGCGCTGCGCGCCTTCGGTGTCGCGGTACCCCGCAGTCACGCCAACTTCCTCTATCTCCCTGGGGCGGGGATGGCGACAGCACTGCGTCGAGCCGGTATCGCCGCGAAGTGCTATCCCGACGGCAGTGCTCGGATCGCGGTCGGCGACCCCGAGGCCGGGCGAGCTGTCCTCACGGCCATCACCTGAACGCCGGACCGTGTGACAGATACTGCGACAGGTGTGGCCTCGGCTGTCGACGAGCGCCGGGACCAATCCGTTCCGCAGGTCGGACCGGCGCCGGCGGGTGATCGGCCTGATGCCGTACACGCGGCGTAAGCTGACCGGCGACTTGCCACACTCGGACGACGCCCGATCAGGGAGTGCCATGTGTCGTTTGTTCGGATTATCGGCCGCGCCGCGGCGGGTGCGGGCCACGTTCTGGTTGCTGGACGCTCCGGACAGCCTGTCGGAACAGAGTCGGCGCATGCCCGATGGTGTCGGACTCGGCACCTTCACCGCGCACGGGTCCACGCGGGTGGAGAAGCAACCGATCGCCGCGTACGAGGATGCGCAGTTCGCCCGTGAAGCGCGGGAGCGGGAATCGGCGACCTTCGTGGCGCATCTCCGCTACGCGTCTACCGGCGGTCTGGACCTACGCAATACCCATCCCTTCGAACAACACGGCCGACTGTTCGCCCACAACGGTGTGCTGCAGGGCCTCGACGAACTGGATGCCGAGCTCGGTGACTACGGCGGTCTTGTGCACGGCGACACCGATTCCGAACGGTTCTTCGCGCTCATCACACAGCGCACCGATCGGCACGACGGCGATGTCACAGCGGGCATCGCCGATGCCGTCCGCTGGCTCGCGGACCGGGTGCCCGTCTATGCCCTGAATCTGGTGTTGACCACCGACTCCGGTTTGTGGGCGCTGCGCTACCCGGACACCCACGACCTGTTCGTGCTGGAGCGCGCGGCAGGCGGACCGCACGGCGGGCGCCACCTCGATCACGCGGGCCGATCAGGAATCCGTACCCGTAGCGCCGAGCTGGCCGGTTTTCCCGCGGTGGTCGTGGCCAGCGAGCGCACGGACGAGGACCCCGGATGGCGACCGTTGGCGCCGGGGGAGCTACTGCACGTCGACGGCCGCAACCGCATCCAGGTGACGACGATTTCGGACACCCCGCCACGCCATCTGCTGACCCTCGCGCAGCTCGATGGAACGGCGGCCGCTTCACAAAGGGGACCGGTGACCGTCCTGCACTGTCTGCCGCCCGCCAGGGGTAGGGACAACGCAGACGGGCCATGCGAGTACCGAAGTCCGTGTTTCGTCGGCACTCGTCGGCATCCTCGAACACAGGCAGCAACATTGTTGCCACTACAATACCTTCCGCGCTCAGTAGCGGCACGTCCGTCACCGCCGGGGCAGTGCGGGTGAACCGCCCCGGGTTTGGTGCTCACCTTGATGTGCCCCCGGTTCTACAGAGTCGGTTTGCTTGACTCTTGGTCACGAAGGCATCGAAGGAGACTTGTTCGTGCCAAGGCGTTATCCCGAAGAGTTTCGCCGCAAGGTGCTGGACCTGGTCGCTGCCGGTCGCCCGGTCGCGCAGGTAGCGGCCGATCTGGGCATCAGCGATCAGACGATCTACGGCTGGCGTAAGCAGGAGTTGGTCGACACCGGGCAGCTATCGGGTGCGACCCGCGGTGAGCAGGCCGAACTATCCGCCGCGAAGCGGCGGATCCGGGAACTCGAGCAAGAGGTCGCGATCCTGAAACGGGCTCGTGAGCTGCTGAAAGAGCAAGGTGGCGACCCAAAAGGCGATATGCGGCCATAGCAACGATGGCCTCCGAGGGATTGCCGGTGCAGGCCGCGTGCCGGCTCCTCGGTGTCGCCGAATCCGGGTACTACCGGTGGCGGTCCCGGCCGCCGTCGCAACGGGCGATTCGGCATGCGTGGCTGCTCGATCAGATTCGGGGCGTGCATGCCGCTTCGCGCGGCACCTACGGCGCTCGACGCGTCCACGCCGAACTCACCCTCGGTCTCGGTATCCGCTACGGCCACAACCAGGTCGAGATCTGATGGCACGTGCAGAGGTCAAAGGGCTGCCCGGAAACCGGCGGGCGAGACCGAAGCACCAGACGCCGACCGCCAGTGATCTGGTCAACAGATCGTTCGCCCGGAAACAGCCGAATCAGTTGTGGGTCATCGATATAACGGAACATTTCACGAGGGAAGGCAAGGTGTATTGCGCGGTTGTGCTCGATACGTTCTCGCGGCGAGTTGTCGGCTGGCCGATCGACTCGACGCAGACCGCGGCACTGGTCACCAACGCGCTCGGGATGGCGATATCGAACCGCGCACCAGAGCCCGGGACACTGGTTCATTCCGATCATGGGACGCAATTCACCTCTTGGGCCTTCACCGACCGGGCTCGCAAGTCCGGGCTGGTGCCGTCGATGGGTTCGATCGGTGACTGCTACGACAACGCAGTCATCGAATCCTTCTGGGGCAGAATGCAAACTGAGCTACTCAACCGGAAACGCTGGCGAACCCGGATCGAGCTGGCGAACGCGATTTTCGAGTACCTCGAGATCTTCCACAACCGTCAGCGGCGCCACTCCGCCCTCGGTATGCGGACTCCGATCGAATACGAGATGATGCAACCACCCATCCAACCCGTGGCCTGAAGTCCAGTATCCCGACTCCACGAAACCCGGGGCACATCACCCCTCCAGCAAAGCGGGGGTGCCTCTCTATTTTGTCAAGCTGCAGAGGGACACTCAGCGATATCTCGAGGTCTGCAGGTCTCGTCGGCGATCATCATTCGCCAGATGGTGTTGGACAGGTGTCGTTTCAGGCAGCGCATCGCGGCCCGATGCGAAGATCCGGCGGCGACTTTGCGGTCGTAGTAGGCGCGGCCGGCGGTTCCCGGCATCCGGACCTGGACCATAGCAACGGTGTGGAGGGCGGCGTTGAGCTGCCGACCGCCATAGCGGCTGAGCCGGTGCACCCGTCGATCGGCACTGGCGATCTCAACAGGGGCGGTGCCGTTGTAGGTGGCATACGCGGCTGCGGTCGCGAACCGGGTCGCCGGGCCGGTGCGGCCGATCAGACGAGCCGCCAGCACCGGACCGACACCGTCGATCGTGCGTAACCGGGTGCCGTGCTCGTCGAGCAACCGATCGATGTCGGCCTGATCGACGGCCAGCTGCCGGTCGAGGCGCCGGATATCGGCGATGAGATCCTTGCATAATCCGACGCGGACCCGATCGGACAACGTCCGTGCCCGAAACCCCCGCAGCGCAACAGCGGCAGCGTTCGCGCTCAGGCCGGTCGGGGCTCCGCCGGCCAGTAGTTCCCTCAGCAGTGCGTGCAGCTGATTGACCGTGCGAGTCCTGCTGGCGGAGAGGTTGTTTCGTCTCTCGTCCAGCATCCGCAATGCATCGGAGTGCTCGTCGGGCACGACCGGGCGGCCTTCACCCTGGAGTGCTGCGACGCAGGCCGCTCCGGCAGCGTCGATCCGATCGGTTTTGCGGCGGCCGCCGCGAGACAGCTCCCGCACCCACGCAGTCGCGGTGGTCGGCACATTCAGCACCGTTTCACCGCGCGCTATGAGCATCGGGCCAGGTGGCGTCCAAGTCCGTCGGCGTTCTCCACTGCCCACCGCCGTTGCGGCCACCGCCTTGCCCACGCGATCAACCGCCGGTACTCGACCAGGGTGGCCTCGATCCGAATCGAACCGAGATCAGCGTTGGTGGCCGGGTCCACCGCGGTGGCGGTGTGAGTGCTCTTGTGCGGATCGAGGAGTTCACCGGGTCGCCCCAGCGGCTGTCCCTGGCAAGCGCATCGGGCGGCGCGATGATGGTCGGCCTCGGCGGCACGCTGCTGTTCGCCGACCACCAGCGGTAGCGAGTCCGCTCGGTCTGTACGCACGATGAACCTGTCGCCTCAGACCTGTGTGAGGCCGCCGTCGACGGGCAGTTCGGCGCCAGTGATGTAGCTGGACTCCGCCGATGCGAGGAACAGTGCCGTCGTAGCGACGTCGGCTTCGGTGCCGAGTCGGCCGGCGGGGATCGCCGCCAGAGCCTGAGATTTGAATTGCGAAGGCAACGTCTCGAATGAGGGGGTGTGAATCGCGCCGGGGCTGAGGACATTGACGCGGATGCGCCGCTCTTTCAGGTCGGTGGTCCACGTGCGTGCGAATGATCGCAGTGCGGCTTTACTTGCGGCGTACACCGTGCTTCCGGGGCTGCCCTGGACCGCGGCTGCCGATCCGTTGAGGATGATCGAAGCGCCGTCGGTCATCAGTGGCAGTAGCTTCTGCACGGTGAAGAAGGTGCCGCGGACGTTGACGTCGAAGACTTCGTCGAAGGACTTCTCGGTCACCGCACCCAGTGGTTCGTTGAAAGTGTGATTGCCGGCGCTCGCGAACAGTACGTCGACCCGGCCGCTTCGCTCGGTGACGGCCTCGACCACACGGTCGAGGTCCTCGAGGTTACTCACATCGCCCTGTACTCCGGTGGCATTGCGGCCGATTGTGGCGACGGCCTCGTCCAATTTGTCCCTGCGCCGTCCAGTGATGATGACGTGCGCACCTTCCTCGGCGAACAGCCGTGCGGTCGTGAGTGCCATTCCGACCGTGCCACCGGTGATGACTGCTGTCTTGCCGTCGAGCTTGGGCATGGTGAGGCCTTTCCGAGTGCCGATGATGCGAGGGTCTCGGAGGTGAGGTTAGCACCCAGGTGAGGCCCCCCTCGACTTATGGTGATGGGGCCCTCGACTTTGGTAAGGTCATGTGGCATGTCGGCCGTCGAACCCTCTTTGTCGTCCCGCCGGGACGCACGTCTCAATCGCGAGCTGCTGATCGCACATGCCAGGATTGCCTTCGCCGAACAAGGGGTGATGGCTTCGCTCGGAGGGATCGCGCGAAGTGCCGATCTTGCGATCGGAACTCTCTACCGGCACTTTCCTCGCCGCATAGACTTGCTGGTGGCCGTCTACGGAGCGCTTCTGCAGAAATTCCTCGACGATATCGAGGCCGGGATGAACTCGGCCGATCCGTGGGACAGGTTCTGCACCTTCCTGCGCGTGCTGTGCTCGGCCCAAGTGGGCGATCGCGGCTTCTGTGACTTCGTATCGCAGCGTTTCCCTGATGACGAGCGCACCGAAGCTCTGCACAACCACCTCTGCGGACTCGCCGAACGAGTTCTTACCCAAGCGCAGGAAGCGGGCGTTGTGCGCCCGGATGTCACCACTGCCGACCTCGTCCTGCTGCTCTGGGCGAGTAGCAGGATCGCCGAGGTCACCGGTGGTATCGCGCCCCGGGCGTGGCGGCGAAACCTGGACTTGGCGCTCGACGGCTTCCGTGTTACCGACGGGCACGACCTTCCGGAACCGCCGCTCGACGATACGCGGCTCTATCAGGTGATGGCCCGCCTGAACGGGTAGTACTCGGTGCGGAACAGGCCGCGTTCCCGCAGAATGGCTACCACGGTTTCGGTGAAGATCTCCAGTCCGTCGGGGTAGTAACCCTCGCCGTGAGTCTGATCGCCTGGACACGAATCCTGGAGCGCAGCGGGTGAGGGGCTCGGGACGCCTGGTGTGTCGGTCAGGCTTCTCGTGTTTCCGTGCCGGTGGCACGCAGGGCACGCAGGGCGGTGTCGGTCACATGGTCGAGGTAGTGTGGCTCGGCCGGTGCCTGTCGTACGACCATGCGCCAGTAGATGAGGGCGGCCACGAGGTCCTGGGCCATTTCCATATCGGTGTCCGCTGGGAGATCGCCCCGGTCGATTGCTCGCGTCAGGAGTGAGCGCAGGTGGGCGCGCCGTGGCTTCGCCACCGAAACGGAGATCGCCTCGGCGAGCGCGGGTGTCCGGTGTGCTTCGGCAATCAGATCCGGGATGATCTTGGCGTAAGGCTCCGAGGCGAGCCAGGCTGCCATCGACTCCGCGGCGGCGCGCATGTCTCGGCGGAGGTCGCCGGTCTCGGTGACGTCTGCCATGGGGACGCTGATGTCGGCGAGCACTGCGAGCACCATGTCCTGTTTGGTGGGCCAGCGGCGGTACAGGGCACTTTTGCTGGTGCCCGCTCTTTTGGCGACGCCTTCCATCGACAGTCGGGCGTAGCTGCGCTCGACGAGCTCGGCGAGGACGGCCTGGATGATCGCCGCGGTGACGTCTGGCTTGAGAACGGCCGCTCCGGACGGTGCGCGCTGGGTCATATTGATCACCCTAGCCTATGGACGGGACGGTACCGGCCGCTCTATGGTGCATGGACGGGACGCAACCGTCTCGTCCGTTCCATTGGAGAAGCTCATGCCGTTCAGCTCCCCAGAATCCCCCCGAGTCGTGGGCGAGGGTTCACTCGCGGCCCGCCTGGCCCGGTCGGACGGGCTCCACCCGCCCCGTTCGCTCTCCGGTACCGACCGGGAGCGGTTTCTGGCCGAGGCGCATATCGCCGTACTGTCCGTCGACGCCGGCCCGGGCCGGCCACCGATGAGCGTCCCGCTCTGGTACGCCTACGAGCCGGGCGGTGACATCGTGATCAACACCTCGGTCTCGAGTCGGAAGGCTCGACTCCTCCGCGCTGCGGGCGCCGCCACGCTCACGGTGCAGCGCGCGGCCCCGCCGTACCGGTACGTCGTCGTCGAGGGCGGGATTGTCGACGACATCCATCCAGCTCCGATAGCAGTTCGGCGGGATATCGCTCGGCGTTACCTCACTGCGGAAGGCGCGGATGCAGCGGTCGACCGGTACGACCCCGACGACCAGGTGTTGTTCGTTATCCGACCGCAGCGTTGGTACTCGGCCGACTTTTCGGGCGCATCCACCCCCGCGGCCGACGGTCCGCTCGGGCCGGCCGGATCCGCACGTCCCGTCCACGACACCGGGGTCCGTCATGGCCAGTGATGCCCTTTCCGATCAGAGTCCCGTCGACGCCGATACGCCACGCCTCCGGCGTGGAACGGTCACCACAGCGGGGATGATCTTCCTGGTGGTGGCGGCCACGGCGCCGCTCACCGCGCTGAGCTCCAATATCTCCATCAGCATCGGTCTCGGCGCGGGCACCGAGACCGTGGGCTATCTGGTCGTCGTGGGTGCGCTGCTGGCACTCTTCGCCGTCGGTTACCTGGTGCTGGCCCGGTACGTCGTCGAACCGAGCGCGTTCGCGGCATTCGTGACATTCGGTCTCGGTAGGCGGCTCGGCTCCGCTGCCGCCTTCGTCGCGGCGCTCGCGTACGGCCTCGCGTCGACGGCGATGGTCGCGGCCACAGGATACTTCGCCGAGCTGGCGCTGGCCTCGTACCTCGGCTCCTCGCCCCCCTGGTTCGTCCTGTCGGCGGTGGCGCTGGTTGTCGTCGCGGTCCTCGGCGTGCGCGGGCTCGATATCGCCCAGTGGGTGACGGCTCTGCTCTGCATGGCGCAGTTCGTCATCATCGTCGTGCTGTTCGTGGCCGTGCTGGTCCAGCGACCGGCATCCGCGTGGTCGCCCGTTGGGCTGCTCCCGACCGATCCCTTCTCGGGCGCCGCCTCTCTGACGCTGGTGTTCTGCTTGGTCTGTTTCGGTGGCTACGAGGCCACCGCCGTGTACGGCGAGGAGGCGCAGGCCCCGCGGCAGAGTATTCGCAGGGCGACGTTCGGTGCGCTGGGGCTGCTGCTGGTCGTCTTCGCGATCGGGACCTGGACTTTGCAGGCCGCCCACGATGATGTTGTCGCAGTGGCGGCCGCGGACGCCGGAGCGCTGGTTCCGGCGACTGCGGAGTCCTACCTCGGTGGATGGGCCGGCCCGGTCCTGAGTGTGATGGTGGCCTTCGGCTTTCTCGGGGCGGCCATCGCGCTGCACAACATGGGCAGCCGCTACCTGTTCGCGATGGGACGTGCCGGGCGCCTGCCCGATGTCCTCGCGCGGGTGCACTCCCGGCACGGCACCCCGGTGATCGGCACGACGGTTCTGATCGTGCTCACGGCCGGCATTCTGATCGTGTTCACGGCAGCGGGAGCGGATCCGCTCACCAACCTCTTTCCGGCGGTCTCCGGGATCACATCTCTCTCGTTGGTGACGCTCATGCTCGGCTGCTGCGTCAGTGTGATCGTCGCGCGGCTGCGTGGCCAGGTGACCGAGGGGCCTTGGCGGACCATCGTCGCGCCTGTTCTCGCCGGTGCAGGGTTTGTCGTCGTGCTGGGGGCGATCGCGGGCAACTACGCGACCGTCACCGGCAGTGAGCACTGGGTGGTGGCGTGGATGCCCCTGGTGCCTTTTCTGGTCGCCGTCTACGGCTGGTTCCACCCGGGGCGCGTCAGTGGAGCGGGGGTTGCGACCGTCGCGACGGTACGGTACCGTACCGACGTGACTTCTTCCGCCCCGTTGCTCTTCGCAGACCATCCCCAGTACTGGTTCGAGACCGCGCGCGTGCTCGGCCACTCGGCCTACGGTGGCTCGGAAATCGGTGAAGTGCTCGCCACATCGGCGAGGATCACCGCGGGCGACCACGACAGCTGGTACGAGGCATGGCTGCAGCGGGCCGATCGCGTCGCGGAAGCTGCCCGTGCGGACGCTGCTCGTGGCCGGTCGGTGAGCGCGCGCGAAGGTTTCCTCCGGGCCGCGAACTACTACCGCAACGCCGACTTCTTCCTGCACGCCGACCCGCGCGACCGGCGTGTGGCGTACTCCTACCGCCTGGGCGTGCACTGTTTCGAGGCGGCGATTGCCATCCCCCGGCCCTTCGAGGACGCGAAGGCGCCGAATATCACCCCGGTCCAGATCCCCTACGAAGGCCTGACGCTACGCGGCTACCTCTACCGGGCGGCGACCGGCTACGGCGAGAAGCGTCCGACAATCGTCATGCACAACGGATTCGACGGCAGCGCGGAGGAGATGCACTTCTTCGGTGCCGAGGCCGCCGTGGAGCGCGGCTTCCACGTGCTCACCTTCGACGGGCCGGGGCAGCCGGCCGCCGTGCACGACCACGGTCTGACATTCCGTCCGGATTGGGAGAATGTCGTGGGGCCCGTTCTCGACTTCCTCCTCGCCGAGCACGGCGATATCGTCGACGCCGATCGCATCGCGCTCTTCGGCGTGAGCTTGGGCGGTGTGCTGGCTCCGCGCGCTGCCGCGTTCGAGCCGCGTATCGCGGCGGTCGTCTGCAACGACGGGGTATACGACGCCCTGGGCGCAGTCGAGGCACTTCTCGGTCTGACCCGCGCCGAGCTGGAGGCACGCTGGCATGATCCCGCGTTCGGCGACGAGGTCGAGGCGGCGGCCGCGAAGCAGCCCACGCTGCGCTGGGCGCTCGATCACGGGCTCTGGGTCATGGGTGCTGCCGACCCGGCCGAGTTCGTGCGGACCTACGCGCAGTACAACCTGCTCGACGGCGTGGCCGAACAGATCAGCTGCCCGGTCCTGGTCTGTGAGGCGGCCGACGACCTGTTCTTCGCGGGCGATGAGACCTCGCTGTCGCAGCCTCGACAGCTGATGGCGCACCTGTCGGCCCCCGCCACGCTGATGACCTTCACCAGCGACGAAGGAGCCGACGCCCATTGCCACGTCGGTGCCCAGCGGCTGGCTTCGGGCCGCATGCTCGACTGGCTCGCCGAAACCTTCGCCGCCGCCCCGGCGGACCGCGCGCGAGCAGAGCAGTCGGCGCACCCGATCTCCGCACTCGAGCAAGGAGGACCGCAGTGACACCCCAGCAGACCCCGGTCAGCAGCCCCGCGCACGCGGTTCTGCTGCAGTCGATCGAGCTTCTCGCCGCCATGGATCTCGACGGCTACGTCGACCTCTTCGCCGAGGACGCCGTCATCGAGTTCCCCTTCGCGCCACCCGGTCGACCCGGTCGGCTGGACGATCCATCGTCCGTGCGGGACTACGTGATGGCGATCGGAGCCGCGGTCAGGATCGAATCGTTCCCGAGTCTCCTCGTTCACCATCTGACCGACCCGCACACGATCGTGGCCGAGGTCGCGCTGCACGGCACCGTCGCGGGGTCCGGTGCGCCCTACGATGTTCGCTACGTCTGGATCCTCGAGGAGCGAGACGGCCGGATCGTCCGCTTCCGCGACTACTGGAATCCCATGCAGACCTCGGCGACGACCGGACCTGCCGCGGGAGAGGCCGCATCATGAGCTCGATCGGAACCGTGCTCGTCACGGGCGGTACGGGGCAGACCGGGCGGGTCGTCACCGACCTCCTGCACCGGCGCGGTGTGGACGTGGTCGTCGCGAGCCGGCACCACCCGCAGGAGCGGCCGGCTCCTAGGGTGCGGCAGGTCCGGTTCGACTGGGCCGATGCGGCGACCTACGACGAGGCGCTGCGCGACGTCGACAGTATCTACCTGCTGCCGCCGCCGCTCGACGCCGACCCGGCGGATGTCGTCGGGAGCTTCCTGCGCAGGGCCCGGGACGCGGAGTCAGGCGGGCGGTGCTGCTCAACTCGTCTGCCTTCCCGCTGCGGACACCCGGCCTGCACGCAGTACGGCTCACCGTCGGGCAGATGCCGGAGTGGTCGGTCCTGCTGGCCTCGGGATTCATGCAGAATTTCCTCGGTAGCCACCCCACCGCTGTCGCGGTCCGCGAACACCACGAGATCGTCGCCGCCGCCGGCGACGGTCGGATGGGGTGGATCGATGCGGCGGATGTGGCCGCGGTCGCGGCCGAACTGCTGACGCGCGTCGACCACGACAGTCGTGAACATGTGCTCACCGGGCCACAGGCCCTGTCCTACCACGATCTGGCGGCCACCATCGCCGCCGAATGGGATCTCCCCGTCCGCTACCGTCCGGTCACACCCGCCGAGCGCACCGTCCAACTCGTCGATACCGGAGTCCCGCAGACGTTCGCCGACGCGCTCGTCGGCGCGGACGTGCTGACGGCGAGCGGCGCGGAGGACCGTGTGACCAGGGAGGTTGCCCAGCTCGCGGGCCGGAACGCCACCTCGTTCGCAGAGTTCCTCCGGCGTCACCCACTACGCCCGGCGATGACGACGACCCCGGAGAAATGAGCCGTGTCAGCCTCCACCGATCTGCTTTCCCGTGCCGACCTCGGCTTCCTGCTCCACGACTGGCTCCGGGTCGGGGATCTCACCGAACGACCGCGTTTCGCGGAGCACTCCAGGTCGACCTTCGACGAAATCCTGGACCTCTGTGCCGACCTGGCCCAGGACCGCTTCGCCCCGCACAACCGGCGCAGTGACGCGGACGAGCCGCGGCTCGTCCAGGGCCGGGTCCGCCTGCACCCGGAGATCCGTCCGGCTCTGGATGCGCTGGCGGAGACGGGCTTCCTCGGCGTGACCGCGGATCACGGCGTGGGCGGGCTTCAGCTGCCGCGCGTCGTGCACCTGGCCTGCGCCGCATGGTTCGCGGCGGCCAACGTGAGCACATACGGATATGCCATGCTGACCGTGGCCAACGCTCACCTCATCTGTGCCCACGGTTCGCCGGAGCAGATCGCCCGGTTCGTGACGCCCATGTTCGAGGGCCGCTTCCACGGCACGATGTGCCTGTCCGAACCACAGGCAGGTTCCTCGCTCGCCGACACCATGACACGAGCCCACCCGGCCGACGACGGGACCTACCGCATCACCGGCACCAAGATGTGGATCTCCGGGGGAGACCACGAACTGGGCGAGAATATCGTGCACCTCGTGCTGGCTCGCACCGGTGCCGGCGAATCCGGCGTCCGAGGTCTGTCGCTGTTTATCGTCCCCAAGTTCCTGGTCGGGGACGACGGCAGCATCGGCGAGCGCAACGACGTGTCGCTGGTCGGGCTCAACCACAAGATGGGATTCCGGGGCACGGTCAATACCGTGTTGAGCTTCGGCGATGGAACCCATCGGCCCGGCGGGTCCGCCGGTGCCGTCGGCTATTTGGTCGGGGCGCCGGGGGAGGGGCTCGCCCAGATGTTCCACATGATGAACGCGGTCCGTCTCGAGGTAGGTGTGTGCGCCGCAGCCCTCGGCTACACCGCCTACCTCAAGTCGCTGGCCTACGCGCGGACACGTTCGCAAGGACGCAGGCCGGATGCGAAAGCCGCGCATCTACCGCAGGTACCGCTCGTGGAGCATGCGGACATCCGCCGGATGCTGCTGGCCCAGAAGTCCTACGCCGAGGGAGCGCTCGGGCTGACGCTGTACTGCGCCCGGCTGCTGGACGAACGTGAGACTGCACCAGAACGTGCCGAGCGCGATCGCGCGGCGCTGCTGCTCGACATCCTCACGCCCATCGCGAAGAGCTGGCCCGCGCAGTGGTGCCTGCACGGAACCTCACTGGCCATACAGGTGCACGGCGGATACGGCTACACGCGCGACTATGACGTCGAGCAGCACTACCGTGACAGCCGGCTCAACCCGATCCACGAGGGCACACACGGTATCCAGGCGATCGATCTGCTGGGCCGCAAGACGTCGATACACGACGGGGCGGGTCTGCGGGTGCTGGACGAGGAGATACGGCGAGCCGTCGCGGCCGGCTCGCGGCTCGGGCCCGAGACCTCGGCCCACGCCGCCGATCTGGACCTCGCCCGAGCGCGCCTCATGGAGGTGACGAAGCTGCTCCATGCACACCCCGAGCCGGTCACCCGGCTCGGTAACGCCTCGATCTACTTGGAGGCCGCCGGGCACATCGTCCTCGCCTGGATCTGGCTGGAGCAGCTCGTAGCGCTCGGTGACCGAGACGACGCGTTCGCCCGCGGTAAACGCGCGGCGGCGCGCTACTTCCGATCGTATGAGCTCCCGGGGGTCGCACCTCGGCTCGATCTGCTCGCCGCTCTCGACCGCACCACCGTCGACCTCGACCCGTCCTGGCTCTGAGCAGGTACGACGAGCCGGTCCGAACGAGTTCCGCCCCCGCCCTCACCTTTTGTCAGGAGATATCCATGCCTACGCTCGGCCAGTTGGTGGCCCGACAAGCCCACCGAGCTCCGACCCGCGACGCGCTCGTCTACAACGGCAGGCGGATCACCTGGGTGGCGCTCGACAGTGCGGTCAACCGTGCCGCCGCGGTGCTCCACCGCCGCGGCATGGTCAAGGGTGAGCGGCTCGCGGTGATGAGCGCGAACTCCGACAACTTCGTCGTCGTCCTGTATGCCGCGGCAAAGCTCGGCCTTCTCGTCGTCCCGGTCAATCCCCGGATGGCGGCGCCGGAGGTTACCTGGCTGCTCGACGACAGCGGCGCAACCGGCTTCGTCTTCCACCCGAGTCTCGCGACCGTCGCGGACACGGCACGAGCCGCGGCGTCCACACCACCGCGGACTCACCTCGCGCTCGGCCCACTGCCGGACCGCCCCGACGACCTCGAAAGCCTGATGGCCGACGCTCCGGACCACGAGCCGGCGATATCGCTCTCGGAGTCCGACGACGCCGAAATCCTCTACACCTCGGGCACCACGGGCCGGCCCAAAGGTGTTCTGCTCGACCACCACCGGGTGATCTGGGCGGGACTCAACGTGAGCCTGACCGCCGGGCTGGCGGACGGTGAACGGATCCTGCAGGTCGCTCCGCTCTATCATTCCGCGGGCCTCAACCTCTTCCTGCACGGGGGCACAGCGGTAGGAGCCACCCATGTGCTCCTCGATACGTTCGACCCGGCCGTCGTCCTGGACCTCATGGAGTCCGAGCGGATCACGACCTTCTTCGGCGTCCCCACGATGTACCGGATGCTCCTGGACAGTCCGGACTTCGCCGGACGGGACCTGTCGAGCTGGCGAAACGGATTGTTCGGTGCGGCTCCCATGCCGCCGACCACAATAGAAGCACTCCGGAAGGCGGCACCGCGGGTGCGGCTTTTCAACCTCTGCGGACCGACCGAAGCCGGCCCGGGCGGCGTCGGGCTCGGACCCGACCACATCGCACAGCGCCCGGGTGCCAACGGGTGGGCCATCCTCAACACCGAGGCGAGGGTCGTGGACAGCGAGGGACGCGACGTCGCCGCCGGCAGCACCGGCGAGGTGATCCTGCGGGGCGAATCGGTGATGAAGGGCTACTGGAACAACCCGGAGGCCACGGCGCAGGCCCTGCGCGACGGCTGGTTGCACACCGGCGACGTGGCCCGCGTCGACGACGACGGCTGCATCACACTCGTCGACCGCATGAAGGACATGATCATCACCGGCGGTATGAACGTGTACTCGGTCGAGGTCGAGAACGCGCTGGCCGCCCACCCCGGCGTGGCGGACTGTGCGGTAGTCGGGGCGCCCCATCCGGTGTACGGCGAGAGCGTGGTAGCCGTCGTGACGCCTCGTGAGGGCTACGCGATCACGCTCGAGGACGTGCGGGCGCACGTATCGACGCTGATTGCCGACTACAAGGCCCCGCACCGCCTTGTGCTCGGGGAGATTCCGCGCAACCCCTCGGGAAAGATCTTGAAGCACGTCCTTCGCGGGCGGGTACGCAGCGATGAGGGAGTCTCGTCGTGACAGGGACGAAAGAGACGATGGTGGCGGTCCGCCAGGATGTCCTCGGTGGTCCCGAGGTCCTTCATCAGGCCGAGGTCCCGCGTCCACGGGTCACACCCAACCAGGTTTTGGTACGGGTGGGAGCCGCCGGTCTCAACCCGACGGACCTCAAGCACAGATCGCGGCGGATCTTTCTCGGTCCCCCACCTTTCGTGCTCGGGTGGGACGTATCCGGTGTCGTGGCGGAAATCGGCTACGGTGTCGCCGATTTCCGCCCCGGCGACGAGGTCTTCGGGATGCTGCCCTACCCCCACGGGCACGGAGCACACGCCGAACTCGTGCTCGCCCCTGCTCGGGCACTCGTGCACAAGCCCACCGGACTCGATCACCTGCAGGCCGGAGCTCTCCCCCTCGCCTCGCTCACCGCGTGGCAGGCACTGGTCGAACGCGCGCGGATCCGGGCCGGGCAGCGGGTGCTCATCCACGGCGCCGCGGGCGGTGTCGGTCACCTCGCCGTGCAAATCGCCCGCGACCAGGGCGCAGTGGTGATCGGCACCGCGAGCGCCTCGAAGCACGACTACCTCCGCGAGATCGGTGCCGACGAGCTTTTCGACTACCGCACGACCGCTTTCGAGGCCGAGCTCTCGGACGTGGACGTCGTACTCGACACGGTCGGTGGCGAGGTCACGAACCGCTCGCTCACGGTGCTCCGGCCGGGCGGCACGCTGGTCACTCTCATGCCCACCGGACGCGAGGTTCTGGTGGACGAGGCCCGCCGGCACGGAATCCGGGTGGTCGGCATGCTCGCGGACGCCGATCGTGCCGGCATGCAGGCAGTGTCGGACATGGCGCGGCGGGGCGTGCTGCGGCCCAAGCTCGATCGCGTCTTTCCGATGAGCGCGGCAGCGCAGGCCCATACCCGGGCCGAGTCGGGGCGCGCCTTCGGCAAGGTCATGCTCGTCCCGGACTGACCTGTGCCGCACGCCACCACCTTGCGTCACGACCGACCACATATCCGAGAGGAAGTACTGTCCATGAGTCCTGTCAATCCCGACACCCTGTCCGGCAAGGTTGCCGTCGTCACCGGCGCCAGCTCCGGAATCGGCGCCGAGATCGCCCGCGAGATGCACCGAGCCGGCGCCGAGGTTCTCCTGGTGGGCCGGCACGAGGAGCGGCTGGCCGCCGGCGCTGCGCGCCTGGGGGCGGACGGGAACCGGGCCGAGACCCTCAGCGTGGACCTCACCGACGAGGCCGCACCGGAGGCCGTCGTACAACGTGCGCTGGACCGGTTCGGCCGGGTCGACATCCTCGTCAACGCCGCCGGTGTTTTCACCCCGGCACCGTTCCTCGAGACAACCGACCAGAACCTCGACGATCAGTGGGACGCCAACGTGCGGGCGCCGTTCCGGCTCGCCCGCGCTGCCACCGCCCACCTCGGCGAGGGCTCGTCGATCATCTTCGTCTCCTCGATCTGCGGCTACGCCGGGTTCCCCAATTCGACGGCCTACTGCGCTACCAAGGGCGCGGTCGAGCTCCTGGTCAAGGCGCTCACTGCCGAACTCGCTCCGCGGGGTATCCGCGTCAATGCGGTCGCACCTGGGAATATCCGGACCAGCATCAACGAGCACCTGCTCGCCGACCCGGACTACGAGAGGCAGATGCTCGCGGCCACCCCCGCCGGGCGCATCGGGGAGGTCGGCGATATCGCACCCGCGATCGTCTTCCTCGCCTCACCGGCCGCGTCCTACATCCACGGGTCGTCCCTGCTGATCGACGGCGGGTGGATCGCCAGTTGACCGAGCCACCGGGAGTGCTCGAGCACGAGCTCGCAGAGTACCTGCGTGAGCGCTACGCCATCGATGTGGCGCTCACCCGCCTCGGCTCCGAGCGTGACGAGACCTACCGTGCGTCCGGTACGTCGGCCGCGGACCTGATCGTCAAGGTCTGCGCTCCCGGCGAGCCGCGTGCGATCGTGGAACTCCAGCTCGCGGTGACCGATTACCTCACCCGAGCCACGACGGTCCCGGTGCCGGTCGCCGTACCGACCCCTGCGGGCGAGACGATCACCCGGTGGGAACGACCGGGCGGCGGGCCCGACCGTCTGGTCTACGTCATCTCCTGCCTGCCGGGCACCGGCCTGGCCGAGCAGCCGCTCAGCCCTGAGCGGACGGAGCGCGTGGGCACCGTCCACGGCGAGGTCACCGCGGCGCTCGCCGCCTTTCGGCACCCCGCCGCTGCCCGCCGGATCCTCTGGGATCTGTCCGGGCTGCCCGAGCTCGCCGACAGCATCACGCCCCCGCGGTCACACGCCCGGCTGGCCACTCAGGTGGTCGGCCATTTCACCAGCGTCGTCCGTCCCGTGGCCGAGGGCGGAGCGCGACAGGTCGTGCACGGCGACTACAGCGTGCACAACGTACTGGCGAACCCGGCCGCCCCAGGCTTCGTCACCGGCGTCATCGACTTCGGTGACGTGCATATCGCGCCGGTGCTCTACGACCTCGCGGTCGCGGTGTCCAACCTCCTCGACCACCGTCTCGCAGACCCGTGGACATTGGCGTCCGCGCATGTGCGAGGTTTCCTCGGCGTTCACGACGTCGAACCGACCCAGCTCCGCACCCTCGCCGCGGCCGCCACCGCCCGCTGTGTGCAACGGGCCTTGATCTCGCAGTGGCGCGCCACCGTCTACCCCACCCGCGCCGCCTATGCCGAGCAGCACTCGCGCCATGACTGGGTTCGTGCCGAGGCCGCGATCCAGACCCTCGACACCGGAACCGAACACTTCCTCGCAGCCGCCTGACCACCCACCCCTCACGAGTCAAGGGATCACGTCCGTGTCATCACCGCCACCTCGCGCAGCCGTCGGCCCTGTCGGCATGGTCAACGGCTTCGACGTCGCCGACCTCGCGTCCCAGCCCGCGGATATCGCCTCGATGATCGATCGACGTAACGGGCTCCTGGGTCCGGGATATCAGCTCTTTTACGCCGATCCCATCGAGGTCACCACCGCCCGGGGGGTGTACCTCTACGGCCGCGACGGGACCGAGTACCTCGACGCCTACAACAACGTGGCGCAGATCGGGCATTGCCACCCGCGTGTGGTCGAGGCGGTCTCCCGCCAACTGGCGACCCTGAACACCAACACCCGCTACCTCCAGAAGCCACTACTCGACCTGGCCGAGCAACTTCTCGCGCATTTCCCGGCGCCGCTCGATCGGGTGACGCTGACCTGCACCGGGTCGGAGGCGAACGATCTGGCGACCAGGATCGCCCGGCACCACACCGGTGCCGGCGGCATCATCGTCACCGCCAATGCCTACCACGGGGTCACGAGCAGCGTGGCGGCGTACTCGCCCTCCCTCGGTCCCGGCGCACCACTGGGTCCGCATGTGCGCACCATCGCCGCGCCGGACCCGGCGGCGTTCCCCGACGAGGTCGCACTGACCGCCGCGGTGCGAGACGATGTACGCCGTGCCGCCGACGACCTGACCCGTGCCGGGTACGGGGTGAGCGCCTGTCTCCTCGACACTGTCTTCTCCTCCGACGGAGTCTTCACCCACCCGCCAGGTGTCCTGCGGGCGCTCGCGGACGAAGTCCGCTCCTACGGCGCGGTGCTGATCGCCGACGAGGTCCAGGCCGGCTTCGGCCGTACCGGCGACGATTGGTGGGGGTTCGCCCGCCATGGATTCGTCCCGGACATCGTCACGATGGGTAAGCCGATGGGCAACGGCTACCCGGTCGCTGCGGTCGTGCTCCGGGCCGAGATCGGCCGTGCCTTCGAGGCGGCGGTCCGCTACTTCAACACCTTCGGCGGCAGTACGACCGCCGCCGTGGCGGCACAGGCCGTCGTGACGGTCATCGAGGAAGAGGACCTGGTCGCCCGCGCCCGGCAGGTCGGCGCATCGCTCGGGGACGCTCTGCGCGACCTGGCCCGCGGGACCGACCTCATCGGCGCGGTCCGCGGCGTCGGGATGTTCTACGGCGTCGAACTGTCCGCCGGCGGCAGCAGCGGCGACAACGCACGGATCGCCCGCGAGGTCGTCAACCGGATGCGCCGGGCCGGGGTGCTGATCTCGGCCTCCGGACCCCAGGGCAATGTGCTGAAGATCCGCCCGCCGCTCACCTTCGACCAGACCCATGTCGACCGTCTGGCCGAGACCCTCGCCGGGGCCCTCCGATCGGTCGACCGCACCGCCCGGGAGGTATGAGCCATGGTGCCCACATCGATAGACGTCAACGCCGACGCCGGCGAGAGCTTCGGCCGCTGGCGGCTGGGCGACGAGGCCGGCCTGTTCGCGTTCGTCTCCAGCGCCAATATCGCGTGCGGCCACCACGCCGGCGACCCCTCCACCCTCCGGGCGGCCGTCCGGAACGCGCGAGACGCCGGTGTCGCGGTCGGTGCGCACCCCGGGTACGACGACAAGGCCGGATTCGGGCGCCGTGCCCTCGCGATGTCGATCTCCGAGACCGTCGACGCGGTTGTGTACCAGGTCGGAGCACTGGCCGCGATCGCCGAGAGCGAGGACGTCCGGCTCCGGCACGTCAAGCCGCACGGGGCGCTGATGGGGGCGATCTGCGGCGATCCCGAGCTCGCTGTCGAGGTCGCGGCAGGTCTGCGCAACGCCGGCTTCGCACTGCCCCTGATGATGGCGCCCACCACTGCCCTCACCGCGGTACGGACGGCGGGCCACCCGGTCATCCCCGAGAACGCCGTCGACCTCGACTTCACCGACGACGGCATCAATGTCATCGAGCCGCGGCCCATGGCCAAGGACCCCGATCGAATCGCCGAGACCGCCGTGACGGTGGCACGCGGCCGAGCGGTCACCGTATCGGGTCGCAGTATCGAGATGCCGGTGCGCTCGGTGTGTGTCCACGGCGACCGGCCCAATGCCGTACCCATCGCCGCGGCGGTCAACCGTGCTCTCACCGCCGCCGGCTTCGCCATCCGCCCGGCCGAACCGTGGGTGTGACGCCATGCGGGACTCGACCATGTACACAATGCTCTCCGATGCGAGCCGCGCCAGTTTCGGCGGCGACGAGTACATCTTCGTCGAACTCGACGAGGCGATGAGTCTCGGCGCTGCGCTCCGGGTCCAGTCGATAACGGCACGCATTGCCGACCTGGAACTGCCGGGGGTTCTCGACATTGCGCCCGCCAACAGCAGCTACCTGATCCGCGTCGACCCCGACACCCTCGACCCCCGCCGGGCACTCGGCGCGATCGCCGACGTGCACGAGGCCGGGCAGGCCACGGCGACGACGATCTCCACCGAGATCCTCGACGTGCCCGTCCTCTACGACGACCCGTGGTCGGCCGAGGTCTGCATGCGATTCCGCGACGGGCACCAGTCCGCCACCGAGAGCGATATCGAATACACCGCACGGATCAACGGCTTCGCCTCCGTCGACGAGCTGGTCGAAGCTCATTCGAGTGCGCCGTTCATCGTGACCTTTCCCTGCTTCAAGCCCGGCAATGCCGAGTCCTACCAGCTGGTGCCGCACGAGCGGCAGCTCCAGGCGCCCAAGTACCTCACGCCGCGCACCGAGACGCCCGCCCGGGCCGTCGCCCACGGTGGCGCCTTCACGGTCATCTACCCCTCGAGCGGGGTTGGCGGTTACCAGCTGCTCGGACGCAGCGCTATCCCGGTCGTCGACCTCGCCCAGGCCACCCGTGAGTTCCGCCGGTCGCCGGTGCTGACCCCGATCTCGACCCTGCTGCGGTTCCGTCCGGTCGATCGGGCGGAGTACGACGAGGTACGCCGTCTCGTTGCCGTCGACCAGTACGTCGTTCGCCGCGCGCCCGCCGAGTTCTCACTCGCCGACTTCGAAGAGGACCCGGTGGAATACGCGCTCGAGCTCGAGGCGCTCCTGTCATGATCTCGATCCTCGTCCCCGGTCCGCACACGACGATCCAGGACATCGGCCGCCCCGGCCACTACGCCATGGGACTGCCACCCTCCGGTGCACTGGACCAGTACGCGCACCGGTGCGCCAACCTGCTGGTCGGCAACGCCGAGTCGGCCGCGACCCTCGAGTCGACCATGGCCGGGCCCATCCTCGAGTTCGAAGAGGACTCCCTCGTCGCGATCACCGGCGCCGATGTCGCCGTCACCGTCGACGGCCGTCCAGTGCAGACCTGGGCTGCGCACACGATCCATGCCGGTCAGCAGCTGGCGATCGGTCCGGCCCGAGCCGGCGCCAGGGCGTACCTGGCGGTGCGCGGCGGCATCGACTGCCCGCCGTTCCTCGGCAGCCGCTCGACCTACACCGCTGCCGGCGTCGGCGGCCTCGCCGGCAAATGCCTCGCCGCAGGGGACACCCTGCAGGCCGGTTCCGAGACCGCGGCACCACCGCGGCCGGGGGCACACCTGGACTCCCGCCTCCACGGCCGCCCCGGGAACCAGGTGACGGTCCGGGTCGTCCCGGGACTGTGCAGCTACCGCTTCACCGCCGAGTCGCTGGAGCAGTTCTTCACCAGCACCTACACCATGACCCCGCGCTCCGACCGTATAGGTTGCCGCCTCGACGGCCCGCGGCTGACATTCGTGGAGCGGGAGCAGCCGTTCGGCGCCGGCGACAACCCGAGCAACGTCGTCGATCTCGGCTACCCCGTCGGGTCGGTCCAGGTCCCCAACGGCGCCGAGCCGATCTGCCTGCTCCGCGATGCCGTCACCGGCGGTGGTTACGCGACGCTCGGAACGGTGATCAGCGCCGACCTCGATCTGCTGGCTCAGGCACGAGCGCCCGACACCATACGTTTCGAGCCGGTCTCGGTCGACGACGCACTGGTCGCTCGCGCCGAGTATCGAGCGCGCCTGCGCGAGGCGCGTACCAACCTCAACCTGCTCAGCCTGTTCTGAGTGGTCTCACTCCTACCGAGAGCAGCCACCATGATCGATCAGATCACCACGCCGACCTTCGCAGTGGAGGATCCGGCCACCCTCGAGGTCGTTGGGCACGTCCGCGACCTCGGTCCGGCCTATGCCAGAGCCGCGGTCGACCGTGCTGCGGCCGCGTTCTCGAGCTGGTCCCGCGCCGCCCCGCGCCGCCGTGCCGACGTCCTGCGCCGCGCGTACGAGCTGATGCTGCGCGACCGAGATGAGCTGGCCACGCTGATCTCGCGCGAGAACGGGAAATCTGTCCAGGACGCGACCGACGAGGTGATCTACGCCGCCGAGTTCTTCCGCTGGTATTCCGAGGAGGCGGTGCGCG
This sequence comes from Nocardia sp. NPDC050193, assembly GCA_040674215.1. Taxonomy (GTDB): domain Bacteria; phylum Actinomycetota; class Actinomycetes; order Mycobacteriales; family Mycobacteriaceae; genus Nocardia. The sequence goes on from JBFARE010000057.1 coordinate 43,823, forward strand.
CCGCCGGTGCGTACGGCAACTCACCGGCGGGGGAGGCCCGCACGATCGTGACGCGCAGACCCGTCGGGGTCGCAGCGCTGGTCACTCCGTGGAACTTCCCCGCGGCGATGGCCACCCGCAAGATCGGACCAGCGCTGGCCGCGGGTTGCACGGCGGTCGTCAAACCGGCAGCTCTCACTCCGCTCACCATGCTCGCGATTGCCGAGATTCTCGGCGAGGCCGGTCTCCCCGAGGGAGTCCTCGAGGTGGTGACGACACGCAGCTCCGGCGCGGTGGTCTCGGCCTGGATGGCGGACGACCGCATCCGCAAGATCTCGTTCACCGGCTCCACCGAGGTCGGGCGCACGCTGCTGCACCAGGCCGCGGACCGGATCGTCAACGCGTCGATGGAACTGGGCGGCAACGCACCCGTTATCGTGACCGAGGACGCGGACCTGGCAGCGGCCGTCGAGGGCACGCTGGTGGCCAAGTTCCGCAATGGCGGACAAGCTTGCACGGCAGCCAACCGCGTCTACGTCCACGCCGATATCGCCCGACCGTTCCTGGACGCGTTCGTTGCCGCGGTCGGCAAGCTGACGGTCGGCCCGGCGCTCGACGGTGCCGTGATCGGCCCACTGGTGAGCGCGAACGAGCGGCAACGCGTCAGCGAGGCGGTGGAGCTCGCCGTCCGCAACGGAGCGCGGGTGGCCTACGCGGCGGAGCTACCCGCGGCGCCCGGCCACTTCTACCCACCGACCGTCCTCGTCGACGTCGCACGCGACTCCACGATCGTGAGCGAAGAAATCTTCGGACCCGTTGCCCCGATCCTCGAATGGACCGACGAGGACGACCTCCTCGATCACCTCAACGACTCCGAGCTCGGTCTGGCGGCCTACGTGTTCGCCGGTGACCTGGCCCGCGCCATCCGCATCGCCGAGCGGCTCGAGGTCGGCATGGTGGGGATCAACCGCGGCATGGTCTCCGACCCGTCGGCGCCTTTCGGCGGGTTGAAGCAGAGCGGCCTGGGGCGCGAGGGGTCGCGCGACGGCCTGCGCGAATACCAGGAAACGCAGTACCTCAGCGTGGACTGGCCCACCTGACCAGCGACCTCGTACGAGCTGATCATCACCCATCGACCAACACCACGGAATGAGAATCATGCAGATCGACAATGTCGCGGCCGTCGTCACCGGCGCCACATCCGGGCTGGGCAACGCGACCGCCGCGGCACTCGCGGCCAAGGGCGCCCGCGTCTTCGGGCTCGACCTCGATATCGCCACCGCCCCTCGGATCGACGGCGTCACCTACATCGAGGCCGACGTCACCAGCGAAGGCCGAGTACGGGCCGCAGTCGCGCACGCCGCCGAGCAAGGTCCGCTACGAATCGTCGTCAACTGCGCCGGCATCGGAACACCCGCCCGCATCCTGGGCAAGGCCGGCGTCCACGACCTGGCCCACTACGCCAAGATTGTCGAGGTCAACCTGATCGGCACCTTTACCGTGCTCGCACTCGCCGCCGAGGCGATCGCGCGAACCGAACCACTCGACCACGCCCAACGTGGTGTCATCGTCAACACCGCATCGGTCGCGGCGTTCGAAGGCCAGATCGGACAGGCGGCCTACTCGTCCTCGAAGGGCGGCGTGGTCGGCCTCACCCTCCCGGCAGCCCGCGACCTCGCCCAGCACGGCATCCGCGTGAACACCGTGGCCCCGGGAATCGTCGACACTCCTATGCTCGCCACTCTCGGCGAGGAAGTCCGGGAGAGCCTTGCCGCGGGTGTCCCATTCCCCAAGCGCCTCGCGCGGCCCTCCGAGTACGCCGACCTCGTCGCGTTCATCATCGAGCACGACTACCTCAACGGCGAGACCATCCGCATGGACGGGGCCTTGCGGCTGGCACCACGCTGACCCTCGACACTGTCCGGAAGGAAGCCACCACCATGAACTCAGCTGTCATCGTCGATATCGTCCGGACCGCTTCCGGGAAGGGCAAACCGGGCGGTGCCCTCTCCGGGGTCCACCCGGTCGACCTGTTCGCAACCCTGCTCGCCTCGCTCGCCGAGCGCAACGACCTCGATCCGGTCGTTGTCGACGACGTGATCGCCGGCTGTGTGACCCAGGCAGACGACCAGGCCCTCAACATCGCCCGCAACGCTGTCCTGGCCGCAGGTTTCCCGATCGAGGTGCCCGGCACCAGCATCGACCGACAATGTGGTTCTTCGCAGCAGGCGACTCACTTTGCCGCCCAGGGCATTATCGCCGGCGCGTACGACGTCGTGATCGCCGGCGGCGTCGAATCGATGAGCCGCGCTCCAATGTTCTCCTCGGTACGCGGTGGGCATCCCAGGGCGCCCCTGGAGAAGCGATTCCCGTCCCTGCCCGACCAGGGCATCGGCGCCGAACGGATCGCCGCCCGATGGAAGCTCGACCGCGGGGCTCTCGACACATTCGCCGCCGAGTCGCACCACCGCGCCGCGACGGCGGCCACCGGCGGAGACTTCGGCCAGGAGATAGTCCCCATCGCGCTTCCCGGCGGCGGCCTCCACAGCGAGGACGAGACCATCCGGGTGACGACGTCTGTAGCAGGGCTGGCCGGTTTGAATCCGTCGTTCTACGACGACGATATGGCCGGTCGGTACCCGGAGATCGGATGGCACATCACTGCGGGAAACTCCTCCCCGTTGACCGATGGCGCGAGCGCGGCGCTGATCATGAGCGAAGCGAAGGCCGGACAACTCGGGCTGACTCCGCGTGCCCGGTTCCACAGCTTCGCCGTCGTGGGGTCAGACCCGGAAATCATGCTGACCGGCCCGATCCCGGCGACGCACAAGATCCTCGAGAAGTCCGGACTTGCTATCGACGACATCGACGCGTACGAGGTCAACGAGGCGTTCGCGCCGGTACCGCTCGCGTGGGCGGCAGAGTTCGATGCGGACCCGATCAAGCTCAACCCCCGTGGCGGCGCGATCGCCCTCGGCCATCCCCTCGGCGGCTCCGGGACACGGTTGATGGCGACAATGGTCAACTATCTCGAGGACACCGGCGGCCGCTACGGCCTCCAGATCATGTGTGAAGGCGGTGGTATGGCCAACGCGACCATCATCGAACGCCTCGGCTGACACCGTAACGGCCAACGGGCCCGGCCGGCAGGGCGGATTCTGGGGGTCGTCGCAACACCGCTGTTAGTTGGTGGTGGACAAGAGCATAGCGAGGCGCTCGGCTGGGGTATCCCAGTCGAGCGTTTT
>JBFARE010000058.1:0-45198 GCA_040674215.1 Nocardia sp. NPDC050193
TCATCCAGCCCGGCCACCCACGCAGCCAGGTCTCCATCGATCGACACGACGAAAGACTCTACCGCACAACATAACCAAGTGCGGCTGGAGTACTAACCGATCACCGCGCGGTTGATCCGATGAAGACCAGCCCCTCGCCGATCCCGCACAGCTACTGGGTGTCCGACTCAACGAAACCGATCTTCCGCAGACAAGCTCCTACGTGACGCGGCAGAGGACTCCGACCAGTTCTTCAAATACGCCCTGGCGGCCGTCATCATGGCCGGCGCGGGCCTTGGCGGCCGACTGATGCCCGACAAGATGAATCGAGCCTACGGGTCGTGTAGCGACCACTTGATACTCCGGTGTATCGGGTTACCGCGGTCTCGTCGCGACTGCTTGGATGAGGCGCAGCAAAGCCCGAGCAGCGTCCGGCGTGAGCTCGGGCGGATCCTTCGGGACGATGACTTCGACTTCCCTCGAGCTCCTGCCGCCCTGCGGCAGGCGGGTGGTAGTCGACCGAGTGGTCTCGACCGGGCCAACGTTCTGCATGAGGACACCTTCTGATCGGTGTGGCAAGCGGGGACGTATCCCAAGGGCGGGCCCCTCGGCCGATATCCGCAGAGCCGGAAAGACCTCCGCGATATGACGAAGATGATGCGCTACGCCGCCCTGCCGGTTTCTCGGGATTCCCTCAGTTTAACCCGAATTGAACCCCCACAGGCCACTACCTGCGGTTTTGCGTTGATCCGACTCAGCACGGCCACTTACCCGCTCACATAACCGCAGGTAGAGCGCGTGAAAAGGCATAGTGGTTGTGTCCGGAGGGGGAATCGACCACTACGCCCACGCACTCACCAGGCAACAGGTCCTGCATATCCGATAGACGACAGATACACATGTAGCAACAGCGAGAGAAGCTCCTCCGTGGCACGCCTCCTTTGCCTCTAGACCATCTCGGAGCCGCTTAGCCGCGCCGACACAACCCGGGGGCACCGCCCAGCGCCGGGTGACCGCTGGGCGGTGCCACAGGGATCTTCGCGGGAGCTCGCGTGTTCCGGCGCTCGCGGTTGTCCGAGACTATCCGGACTTCCTCACCGTCGTTGAGATCCTCGCCGGAGCTCGCGTTCCGGCGCTGGATCACGCGGCGACGCAGGGCATCCAGGCCGCCGAGGTTGAGATTCTCGCCGAAGCTCGCGTTCCGGCGCTGGCGATGTGATCGTCGGCGGGAAGAGTCCCGGGTGGGTGTTGAGATTCTCGCCGGAGCTCGCGTTCCGGCGCTGGGCGTCCAACATGGCGCGGATATTGCCGAGGTTTGCGCACGTTGAGATTCTCGCCGGAGCTCGCGTTCCGGCGCTGGCAGCCCGGGGTCGGCCTGCGTCACGTTCCGCGGGCCGTTGAGATTCTCGCCGGAGCTCGCGTTCCGGCGCTGGGGCAGACTGCAGGTAGACAAGGGCTATCCGGCTACCCGTTGAGATTCTCGCCGGAGCTCGCGTTCCGGCGCTGGTGGAGCGACCGCGGGATTACACGTGGTCGCGGGAATGGTTGAGATTCTCGCCGGAGCTCGCGTTCCGGCGCTGGGTGGTCAGATCACCGGCACGATCCTCGCGAGCGGGTTGAGATTCTCGCCGGAGCTCGCGTTCCGGCGCTGGATACCCGATGAGAGCCATCCATTCCCCTGCGTGCGAGTTGAGATTCTCGCCGGAGCTCGCGTTCCGGCGCTGGCGGAAGACGGGTTCCGTCCGCTGGCGGGGTCGATCGTGTTGAGATTCTCGCCGGAGCTCGCGTTCCGGCGAACGCCGTCGATGCGCTGATCGGCTACAACCAGATGGCCTACCTGACCATCGCGACCATGATCCGGCACTCGGTCGGTCCGGTCTTCAGCGAGTGGTCGATGGCGGAATTCCGCCGTCGCCATCTGCCTCATATGGTGATCGCTGACAGCAGGTTCACCTTCAAACGCCCGATCGACTCCCGCCGGTTCCGCGCCGAGCTGGTCTTCGACCGCATCGAGCCCTACCGTGCGGGATCGCAGGAGCGCATCGCATTGACCACCTCGGTCGGCTTCGGCAACGACACGCTCGGTGGCTGCCGGGGCGACGTTCGCGTGGTGATCATCGACGAGGCACAGTGACGATGAGTGAGCAACAAACTCTCGCAGACCTTCTGAACCGACACCTCCAGGATTCGTCCAGGAACTGTGCGCTGAGATGCGGCGACCGTACCCTGACCTTCGCCGAGCTCGATAACACCAGCGACCGGATCGCCGCCGCCCTCGATGCCGCCGGGATCGGACCAGGGGCTCGGGTGGCTTATCTGGGCTTGGAGTCGGTTGACTTCTACGCGCTGTTGTTCGGTTGCGCGAAGGCCGGGGTGGTGTTCGTCCCGATCAACAATCGACTATCCCAAGACGAAATCGCCCATATCCTGGTTGATTCCGAACCGGCTCTCCTGCTTGCGGAAGCGAACTTCTCGTACGGGTCCCCCGACGTCGGCACGGTGATATCGATGTCGGACGGGGACTCGAGCGGATGGTACGGCCACTTCCCCGCCGATCGGCCACATCGTGTCATCTCCGCCGACGACGCGGTGGTCCAGCTCTACACCAGCGGCACCACCGGTCGCCCCAAGGGCGTGGTCCTGGCCCATCGGAGCTTCTTCGCGGTGCGCGAGGCACTGGACGACGCAAGCCTGGATTGGCTCGACTGGCGCCCCGACGATGTCACCCTGGTGGGTCTACCGGGTTTTCATATCGGCGGAATGTGGTGCGCGCTGCAGAGTGTGCTGGCCGGTGCGACCACTGTGACCATTCCGCGCTTCGATGCCGCGACGGCGGTGGCGTTGGTGGCCGAGTCGGCGGTGAGCGTGCTGTGTGCGGTCCCGGCGGCCTTGCAGTGGATGCTGGCCGAACCCGCGGCCGACGCCGCCGCTCTCGCGTCTATCCGCAAGATCATCTACGGCGGTGCCCCGATGCCGGAGGATGTGCTGGCGCGAGCGGAGTCGGTGATCGGTTGCGACTTCGCGCAGATATACGGCCTGACCGAAACGGGAAACACCGCAGTGTGCCTGTCGCCGGCAGATCATCGCCTCCGGGGTGATCGGTTGCGGTCGGTGGGCCGCCCGTATCCCGGGTTCGATGTGAAGGTCATCGATCTCGACGCCCGGCCCGTGCCGACTGGAGCAGTCGGCGAGATCTGCCTGCGCACTCCGGCACACATGATCGGGTACTTCGGAAACGAGACGGCCACCGACACCACTCTCGTGGACGGCTGGATCCACACCGGCGACGCGGGCCACCTGGACGACGACGGCTATCTCTACCTCAGCGACCGAATCAAGGACCTGATCATCGTCGGCGGGGAACATGTATATCCCGCCGAGGTCGAACGCGTGCTGCGTGCGCATCCCGGGGTGAGCGATGTCGCCGTGGTCGGCGCCCCGGATACCCAGTTCGGCGAACTGGCACACGCCGTCGTGGTGGCCTCTCCCGATACGGACGTGACAGCCAATGAACTGCTCACCTTCGCCGGGCAACGGCTTGCTGCCCACAAGGTTCCGGCCGGCTTCGATTTCGTCGCCAACCTGCCACGCAACGCGAGCGGCAAGATCCTACGCCACCGATTACGCGAGCGCGTACGCCGAGATTCGGCAGCGGAGCAGGTGAGTGAATCGGCATTCGACACCGGTGACACCGCCCCGGCAGGCAGCGGGCGGCCGAGCACTGTGGACTTGACGGTGACGCAGGCCGCGTACTGGATCGGCCGCCGCGCCGATATCGCGCTCGGTGGCGTCGCGCCCTGGTGTTATTTCGAGATCGATCGCACCGCGCAGCAGCTGATCACCGGCGATCCGGTGTCCGAGATCGAGGCACTGCAAGTGGCTTGGAACCGGCTCATCGCCGACCACGACATGCTGCGGTTGGAGATCACCGCCGACGGGCGCGCCCATCTCCCGCCCTCGCGGCCCGAGTATGAGATCACCCACACTGATCTGCGGGGATTCTCGGACCGGCAGGCCGTCACCGTCCTGGCGGAATCGTCTGCGGCGAAGTCGCATCAGGTCCGCGACCCGGCCCGGTGGCCACTGTTCGACATCACCGCAGCAATACTCCCCGACGGCGGCCTGCGGATCTTCCTCGGGTTCGACATGATCGCCATGGACGTCCCCAGCTGGGCGCTGCTCATGCGGCATTGGCGCAATCTTGTGAACTCGGCCGACTACACCCCACCACCGATGCCCTACGCCCGAGCCCGACAGTCGGTTTCGAGCTCGCGCCACGATCGCGACTACTGGCTGGCGCGGACCCCGACACTACCGCCTGGCCCGGCGCTGCCCTGGACCGAACCGCTGGCCGACTTGCGCAACATTCGTTTCCACCGGCATGAGGCCATCGTTCCAGCCGAGCGCTGGTCACGGCTGCGCACCGCGTGCCACACGCGGGGACTACCGCCACGGGCGGTACTGCTGGCCGCCTACGGATTGGTACTGAATCGCTGGGGTGCCGGTGATTCCTTCTGCATCAACACCGTCGTCTTCGACCGCGACGAGAACATACCCGCTTCGGTGGTGGGCGATTTCAGTACAACCTCGCTCACCCAGTTACCCCCTCCGAGCGCCTGGCGAACCTTCGCCGACCTCGCACAGGCGGTGCGTGATCAACTCGACAACGATCTCGCGCATCACAGTTTCAGCGGGATCGACGTCCAGCATGCGATGGGCGTGGCCGCTGCGCCACGCTACCCGGTTGTGTTCACCGATTGCACGGGCCTGCCCGCCACCGACCCCATCGCATGGCTCGGTGCCGAAATACACGGGGTCTCGCAGACCCCGCAGGTGGTGCTCGACTTCATGGTCTGGGATCACGGCGACGGCGGTGTGCGGTTGGTGTGGGATGTGGTGGATCGCGCCCTTCCCGACCGATTCGTGCCGGCCATGCTCGCGGCATATCAGCGTCTGCTGGCCACGTTGGCCGACGATATCGGGACTTGGCAACGCCCGGATCCGGGCGCGAATCCGTACTTCCAGCCGACCGACACCCTGGACCCGGACACGCGCCCGGATTGCGGTCCGCTGCTGGCCGATCCACAGCGGAAGCGCGCCGTCATCGATCCGACGGCGATCGCGATCACCGGTGCAACGCGGGCATTGTCCCACGGCGAGCTGGCCGCCCGGTCCTCCGCGATGGCGGCGGCCCTGGTCCGTAGTGGTGTCGAGCCCGGAGACCGGGTCGCGGTCGTCGCGACCAGGTCGACCGCGCAGATCGCCGCCTGCTACGCCGTGCTGGAGGCCGGGGCAACACTGGTCCCACTCGATCCCCAGTGGCCGGCGACTCGAATCGCCACCGCCTGCGAGCGTGCTCACGTACGCCACGCACTGGCCGAGACCCGGTACACGGCTTCGCTACCACCGTCGATCGCGCTGACCGATCTGCACCTGGCCTTCGAATCGCCTGTAGCGACTCGGGTTCCGGCCCGATCGGCGCCCGACGATCTCGCGTACATCATCTTCACCTCCGGATCCACCGGCGAACCCAAGGGAGTGGCGATCGAACACGCCGCCGCCCGCACAACCATCGACGATATGAACGACCGCTTCGGGATCGGGCCGGCCGACCGGGTCCTGGCGCTGTCCTCGCCGACCTTCGACCTGTCGATCTACGATGTGTACGGCGTACTCGGCGCGGGCGGTGCCATGGTGGTACCGGATCCCGCGACCACCCTCGATCCAGCGGAGTGGTCACAGCTGATCGCCGAACACAGCGTCACTGTGTGGAATACCGCGCCCGCAGTGGCACAGATGCTGGTCGAATACGCCGAGGACGATCCCGTCGTACTCGGCCGACTCGCGTCGCTACGGCTGATGCTGCTGTCCGGTGACTGGATTCCACTCACCCTGCCGCAACGACTGCACACCATGCTGCCCGAGCTACGAGTCATCTCGCTCGGCGGGGCAACCGAAGCATCGATCTGGTCCATCTACTACCCGATCGACCGAGTGGACCCCGCCTGGCGCAGCATCCCCTACGGCCGCGCCCTCCGCGACCAGTTCTTCCTGGTCCTCGACGAAAACGGGGATCCCTGCCCGATCGGCGTCCCCGGCGAGTTGCATATCGGCGGTGCGGGCCTGGCCCGAGGCTATGTGGGCGACGAGCAACAGACCGCACACCGGTTCTTCCGCCACCCCGTGCTCGGCGAACGTCTCTATCGCACCGGCGATCTGGGGCGATGGTGTCCGGACGGGGCGATCGAGTTCCTCGGCCGGGTCGACCGCCAGCTGAAGGTACTCGGCCACCGCATCGAACCCGGCGAGGTCGAAGCGGTACTGACCGCGCTACCGCAGATCCGGCAATGCCTGGCCGTCGGACACCGCAGCAAGGACCAGCAGGTGCGACTGGTGGCCTACCTCGTCGGCCGCTCGGCACCGCTGGACCTGGAAACGGTCACCGCCCACGCTCGGGCACAACTGCCCGCCTATATGGTTCCCACGCGGTGGGTGGTCCTGGACGAAATGCCACTGACGTCGAACGGCAAGATCGACCACGCCGCGCTTCCCGACCCGTTCTCGGGACAATCCGTGACCGGCTCCGACAGAGCCTTCGGCCGATCCAGCGCCGACACAGCCGAAATCCCGGCACCCCCGGCCGCCGCCCTGCCGTTGCCTCGCCCTGACCTCAGGCCGCTGACCGAGGACGAACAGTGGGTAGCCGCACTGTGGAGTGAGCTGCTGGAGGTACCGATCACCGACCCCGGCGCGGACTTCTTCTCCCTCGGCGGGCATTCCGTGCTGGCCACCCGCATGCTCTTCCGCGTACGAACCGACGGTTACACCGAGATCGGTCTGCGAGAGGTGGCCACCCACTCCACGGTGGCCGAGTTCGCCGGATTGCTGAGCGGGCATCGCTCCACCGCTGAACCGAGTATCTCCGGTAACCTCTCGGCACCGACCCGTGCGACCCCGGGCGAACCATTCCCACTGACCCGTGTCCAGCACGCCTACCTACTCGGTCGCAGCGGCGGCACGGCCTGCTACGTATTCAACGAATTCCACTGCACAGAGCTCGATCTCGATCGCTATGAACACGCATGGAACGCCGTGATCGCACGCCATCCGATGTTGCGCACGGTGATCACGACCGACTACCTCAACCAGGTCATCGATACCGTTCCGCGTTACCGCATCCGCCGCTACGACCTGACCTCGCTCACCGGCGAAGCCCGAGACGCACGCCTGCTGCGGCTGCGCGAGCAGTTGTCCCACCGGGTCATCCGCCACGACCGCTGGCCACTGTTCGATGTGCGCGCTGCCGTCCTCGGCGACGGTGAGTTGCGGCTGTTCGTCGGAATCGACGCCCTGATCTGCGATGCGAGCAGCTTCTTCCTGCTCGACCGCCACCTCCGCGAGAAATACGCGGAGCCCGCCGCTCAGACACCCGCTCCGAAAACCGGTTTCGCGGAGTACGTCGCGCATACCCGCGACCGCCGCAACAGCGCCGCCTACGCCCGTGCGGTCGAGTACTGGCAGCAACGGATCCCTACCCTCCCCGGGCCGCCCACGCTGCCGACCCGGACGGATACCGGCGCCGCCCGACGTTTCGTCCGTCGCGCCGATCGCCTGTCGCCCGAACAATGGGAAACACTCGGCGCCCATGCTGCCCGGCACAAGCTGACACCATCAGCTGTACTGCTCACCGTCTACACCGACGCGCTCGCTGAATTGAGTGGTGAAGACAGGTTTTCGATCATGCTCACCCTGATGGACCGACCGCTCGATCTTCCCGAAATCGATCAGGTGGTCGGCGAGTTCACCGCACTGATCGCCCACGAGGTGGATCGCTGCGACGGCGGCTGTTTCCTCCAGCGCGCACGGAGAACTCAGCAGCGCCTGTTCGACGACCTGGACCACCGCGAATACTCCGCGGTCGACGTACTCACCGACCTCACCGTCCGAACCGGCCGCCGGATCCAACTGCCCGCCGTGTTCACCAGCGGACTGGACATCGGCGAGCTCGTCGGCAGCGCACCCCGGCTGAATTGGGTGGGACACCTCGAGTACGGCATCAGCCAGACACCCGATGTCTGGCTCGACCACCAGGTGCTGGTCGAAGACGGACAACTGCACATCCGCTGGGACGTCATCGAGGCCGTCCTCGACGGGCCTGCCACCGATACCGCCTTCGCGGCCTTGATGCGCTCGCTGCGGCGGCTGGCCGACGACCCCACCGCATGGACCGGCGACGACACTCGACCAGTATCGGTCGACGAGCTCGAGCACCAGCTGACCGAACTGTGGGCCGACCTCCTCGGCATCGATATCGGTGAGATCGACGCGGCACGCGGATTCGTCGCATCTGGCGGTGATTCGGTCTCGGCGGTGCGGCTGGCCAGGCATGTGCGCAGCACCTTCGGTTTCCACCTTCCCATCGACGAGATCATTGCACCGGAATTCACCCTCACCTCCCTCACTTCCCGGATCGTCCACGCGGACACGGGCACCGCCGCCCGGACCGGGCCCGTGACCGATCTGCTCGAACCTGTCACCGACAGAGTCTCTTTCGAGCTCACGCCGCTTCAGCAGGCGTACTGGGTCGGCCAGCAGGATGCCTGGTCCCTGAGTTACCGCACCGCGCACGGCTACGGAGATCTGCGACTCTCCGGCATCGACGGAGACGAATTGATTAGCGCCGTACGACGATTGGTGAATCGCAACCCCATGCTGCGGACCGTGTTCTCCGATGGCGGCACCCAGGAAGTACTCGAAGAGGCAGATCCGCGACTCGCCGAGCTGCCCGTCGACGAGATCGACCTGAGTACGGCACCGCACTCGGTGGCCACGGCGGAGATCGCACGCGTCCGATCCGAAATGCAGCTCCTCGGACCGGGACCCGAACCGTGGTCCTTCCGCATCGTCGCGATCCGACTCCCCGCGGGCGAGATCAGCCTGCACGTGATGTGCGGGCTGCTCGTTGCCGATGGCTGGTCCGGACAGCTCCTGGTCAGCGAACTGCTCACCTACCTCGACGAACCCAACGCAATGCTGCCCCCGCAGACCACCCGATTCGCCGACTACGTCGCCACTCTGGCCGCCCGACGCAGCACCCCGGAGTGGGCCCGCGACCGGAACTGGTGGTGGGACCGCATCGACGACCTCGCGTCGGCACCCGCTCTGCCGACGGCAGCGCCTGCCGAAGGCATCCGATCCGAGACCATGCAACGTCGTGAAGCACACCTCATCCCGACTCGATTCACGGAAATCACCGAACAGTGCCGGGAGCGGGGAATCATCCCGTCGTCGGTCTTCGCGACCTGCTACGCCATCGCCCTGGCCCGGGCCGCACACCATCGCCATTTCCTGCTCAATGTGCTCTACCTCGACAGGATGGCGCTCTCTGCCGACCTGGACCAGGTAATCGGTCCGTTCGCCACCACCGCGCTGGTCGAACTACGACTGCCCCACGCGGCGACCTTCACCGAAATGGCCCGGCACACCCAATCGGTGACAGCCCAGACCTTCGATCACGCACTACTCAGCGGAGTCGACGTCGCTCGCGAGATCGCACGGCGCCGCCGCGACACACGACCGGTGGCACCGGTGGTGTTCCACAGCATGCTCGGACTCCGTCCACCCGCCCAGCTGCCGGAAACGGTGCAGATCCTCGGCTCCTTCCGCAGCATCCGCACCCCACAGGTCTCCCTGGACCTGCAGGTCGGTCCCTCACCCTGGAAGGACGACGAGGTCACTATCAGCCTCGACGCCGTTGCGGAATTGTTCGCGCCCGGCACTGTGGACGCGATATTCGACGACCTCACCTCTATCCTCGAACGGCTGGCCACCGACCCGGGTTTCTGGGACACCGGAATCGCACTGCCCACCCGCGAGCTTCCCGAATCGATACACGACCACCAGCCCGCTCCGGTCGCCGAGCCTCTCGCCACGCCGACCGAACGTATCGTTGCGGAAGTATGGAGCGAGTTACTCAGTGACACACCAGGTATGGCAACTATCAGCTACGACCGCTCCACCGATTTCTTCCATGCGGGCGGCACCTCCGTCGCGGCGATAGCAATGCTCCGCAAAGTCCGTGATGTGACCGGCGCATCGGTACAGGCTCGGCAATTCCTGTCCGCCCCGACGATCGGCGCCCTCGCTGCCGCCATCGACATCGCCCCTGTTCGCGACCAGAAGTAGGAGTGTCCCGTGGCAACTACCGATGCCCGGACCGAGCAATCGGCCCACCTGCCCGCACGCAAACACCGCCCCAACGTCGTCCTGGCCATTGTCCTGCTGTGCCAATTGATGATCGGGCTGGATGTCACTATCGTCAATATCGCGCTGCCCGACGTCCGCGCCGACCTGAACTTCTCCACTACCGATCTTGCCTGGGTATTCAACGCCTATACGCTCGCCTTCGGCGGCCTGTTACTGCTGGGTGGCCGGGCCGGCGACATCCTCGGCCGCCGCGTCTGCTTCGTGGGCGGAGTGCTCATATTCACCGTGGCTTCGCTCGTCGGCGGCTTGGCCACCGGCCCCGCCTGGCTCATTGCGGCACGAGTCGTGCAGGGTTTGGGCGGGGCCTTCGCCGCGCCGAGTGTGCTCGCCCTGATCGCGACGAACTTCGCGGAGGGCCCACGCCGCAACCGTGCGCTCGGCCTCTTCTCCGCGATGTTCAGCGTCAGCCTCGCCACCGGACTGATCCTCGGCGGCATCCTCACCAACTACGCGAACTGGCGGTCGGTGTTCTTCATCAACGTACCCATCGGATTGGCCATAGCCGTACTCGCACTGCTGTTCATCGATGAGACCGAACGCCGTCCCGGCCGCTTCGACATGCTCGGCGCTCTACTGGGCACCACAGGCATCGGCGCTGTGGTCTACGGATTCATCCGCGCCTCCGCCCACGGCTGGTCCGACTCGCAAACGATCGGATTCTGCGCCACCGGTGCGGTGTTGGTCGCTGTTTTCGTAGTCAACGAGTCGCGGGCGGCGCAACCGATCCTGCCGCTGCGGTTGTTCACCGACCGCAACCGGGCCGGCGCCTATATCAACATGCTACTGGTGCCGACCACCCTGTTCGACATCATCTATTTCATGACGCAGTTCCTGCAGGACATCCGCGGCTACAGCCCGGTGCGCACCGGACTCGCATTCCTGCCACTGACAGTCGCGGTCTTCGCGACCGTCTATGCCGTGCCACGATTGGTGCAGCGTTTCGGCACCAAGGTGGTAATGGTCGCGGGCGCCGCCCTGGCGACCGCAGCGATGCTCTGGCTCACCCAACTCCACACCGAAAGCGGCTACCTGACAGCGGTGCTCGGCCCCCTACTGTTGGCCGGTATCGGAGTGGGCCTCACCACCGTCCCGCTGACGATCACCATCCTGTCCGGGGTCGCACCGCAGGACACGGGCGCCGCATCCGGAGCACTACAGACCATGCAGTGGATCGGCGGCGGCGCACTCGGGTTCGCCGTACTGGTGACAGCATTCGGCACAGCGATTCGTGACATGGGCGGTGCCGAGGGCAACGACCTGCCACCCGACGTCCAGGCACACGGGATCGCCACCGCATTCGCCGCAGGAACCGGCTTCACCGCACTCTCCTTCCTGATCGCACTCGTCGTCATCCGCACGATCGAACCCACCACCTCCCGCTGATGAAACCGGCCGCTTCATCGTGTGCGCCACGCCACCGGAAGGCACGTCGACCGCGTCGAGCAGCTACGTAGGTACAGCCTGCCAAAAGCCGACTTCATGGCCGGCGTGCCGGGTCGGGCGACGACGGCGCGCTGTGGCACGCCGACATATTCGCTGAGCGGGCGGATCAGCGCGTTGGCCTCGACTCGTTCGATGATGTGGGCGGTCCAGCCGGTGATCCGGCTCATCACGAAAATCGGGGTGAAGACTTCGATATCGAACCCGAGCAGGTAGTAGGCGAGCCCGGTCGGGAATCGAGGTTGGGTTTGTTGCCGGTGGCCTCGTTCATGGTGCGTTCGAGGATCACGCCGAACTTCGTGATCTGTGCTCGCACCGACGCTCGCCCCCATGCGGGGCGCGGATTCATGTTTCCGGCAACGGCAGCGCCACGATGTGGGTTGACCGCCGCGCAAGCACACATACGCGCGTTGGACCTCAAGACCGCCCCAGCCGGACCCGACTTGAACCCCCACGCTTCTGACCTGCACATATAGTTCGATTTATTGATGCCTACACCAAATAACGGCAGGTAGAAGGAGTAAGAGATGCGTCCGGAGGGGGAATCAACCACTACGCCCACGCGCTCGATCAGCGGAAAGTCCTGGTTATCGACCAACCGTAACTCTGAGACTGCTGCAACGCCGCAGTGGGGGCGCACCGGACAGCGGGATTACGGTCGTGGCGGTATCATCCGTCACCCAGGCGCCCACACCCGCGGTGGCAGCATGCGCGAACAGCAGCAGCAACACCACCCGACGGCGGCCAGCTGCACCTCAGCATGTCGCGCGCTTTGCAATGTCATCGAGCACGGTTTCGGTCAACAGGCTCGAATGCTGGGCCACCAGCCGGACCCGGCGGCGAAGGCCGAGTATGTCGCATCGGTTCGAACCGGTCCCGCGGAAGGTCATCTGGCCGCGACAAATAGTTGTCATAGTGGCCGTCGAAGATCGGTCCGGCCACGGCGAGGGTGTGGGCGTTGTCGCCGGCCAGCGACCGACCGCGGAGCACAACTTCGAGATCGACCGATAGTGCCTACATAAACTGACGGAACAGCCCCGTCAGGCGGCGAAGACGGCGCGCACGACGGACTCGTCGCCGTCTATCTCGACCAGCCCGAGGGCGCGGGCATCGCTGAGGGTGAAGGCGCCGGCGGCGAGGCCGAGGACGCAGGCAGGGTCGGCGCGGACGGTGGCGTCGAGGTCGCGGCCCTCGTGTGGGCCGACCTCGAAGCCCGAGCGTGTCGCACGGAGTTGGAGGGGCGGCTCGCCGATGTCGAGGCCGACCGTCGCCGACGGGCGGACCTCGACTCGAGTGTCGAGTAGGGCGGGGACGGCGAGGGCGAGCCACTCGGGGCGGAAGGAGTCGCCGTCGGGGCCGCGAACCATCAGCGGGGTGGACCAGCGGATCAGGCTCTCGATCGGCTGGCGCAACTCGGTGCCCCACGGCGTGAGGGCGTACTCGACCACACTGCCCGCGCTCGCGAGTCGCCGTTCGATCACGCCCGAGGCTTCGAGGTCTCGGAGACGGTCGGCAAGCATGTTGGTCGCGATGCCGGGGAGGCCGTCGATCAGGTCACGGTAGCGGGCGGGGGCGATGAGGAGCTGACGGACGATGAGCAGGTTCCACCGATCGCCGACGATTTCGAGGGACCGGGCGAGCCCGCAGTACTGGCCGTAGCTACGCATCGTATTCCCTCACTTGAATCACTTGAACTTCTAAAGTGTATATGAAAGATTCAAGCATACCCAATGGACCGAGCCGAAGAGGGATCGCCATGACCGATACCACCGAGAGCGCACGGCCCGCCTGGGTCGATGACGCCCTGTTCCCGTTCGACAGTTGCTTCGTCGATATCGACGGACACGTCGTGCACTACGTCGACGAAGGTTCAGGTCCCACACTGCTGTTCCTGCACGGCAACCCGACCTGGTCGTTCCTCTGGCGCGACGTGATCCGCGCACTGCGCGACGACTTCCGATGCATCGCCCTCGACTACCCGGGCTTTGGGCTGTCGACAGCGAAGCCCGGCTACCGTTATCTACCCGAGGAGCACGCAGACGTGGTCACCGGGTTCGTCGGCACACTCGGCCTCGATGGGGTCACTCTGATCGGACAGGACTGGGGCGGCATGATCGGCCTGGCGGTCGTGCAGCGGCGGCCCGAGCTCTTCGAACGGCTGGTGCTCGCCAACACCTGGGCCTGGCCGGTCAACGGCATCCTCCACTTCGAGGCCTTCGGTCGCGTCATCGGTGGATTTCCGAGCCGCTTCCTGGTCCGGCGGCTCAACCTTCTCGTCAATGCGTTCATCCCCACAGGCCACCGAAAGCGGAAGCCGACCGCTGCCGAAATGACTCACTACCGCCGGGCGCTGGATACCCCGGGGCGGCGCCAGGCCTCCGCAGTGCTCCCCGGCCGCGTCCTCGCCAGCCGGGACTTCTTCGCCGAGGTCGAGGCCGGGCTTGCCGACATCGACCACCTGCCGACGCTGATCGTGTGGGGTGACGCCGACATCGCCTTCCGTCCACAGGAGCGTGAGCGGCTGGAGGCGGCCTTTCCTGACCACGAGACCGTGATCGTCGAGGGCGCGGGCACCTACGTCGAGTCCGATGCACCCAAGGAGTTCGTCGCCGCGATGCGCGACTGGGTAGCGACGCAGCGCAGAGACGCGAGTCGTGCCGATGAGACAGGCCTATAGACCGCTCCCACCCTGCTCCCCCAAGGCGGTGCCCTACCGATGCCTTCCTGACCAGGCCGTCTGCTCGGAGCCAGAACCAGATGCCCGTGTGAGCTCGAGGGTCAGTCGTTCAGATCGCGCCGTCCGTAGCCGTACAGACCGATTCCCATCATGGTGAGGGCGATCGCAGTGAGGGCGAGGGTTGCGATCGGGTCGGGGGCGGCGTCGGGTACTGGGGCGAGGTGGGCGAATGGGGACGCCTCGATCAGCCAGGCGGGTGCGCCGGCGCTTCGGGCGACGACATCGAGGAGAAAGCCGCCGGCAACAGGTAGAGCGCCGATGGCGCCGACGGCATGGGGGTACCAGCCCAATGCCAGCACCGCCGCACCGAGCCCCAGCAGGGCCACCGGGGCGATATTGAGCGCGCCGGCGAGGGCCTGGCCCAGCCCGAGCGAGGCGCCGGTGAGCACCGCGCCTACCCATAGTGCGGCCGCCGCTGTAGCCAGCAGAACCGCGATTCCCACTGCTGTGACACCTATTTCGGCTCCGGCGAGCTGATAGCGGGACACGGGAAGGCTGTGCAGCGTGGTCCAGCGACGCGCTTTTTCGTCGGCGGCCATGGCCGCGATGCGGGTCGCGGCGTAGAGCCCGGCGGGGATGGTCAGAAGCGCGAACATCGCGGCGGCGAAGCCGGTGGCCGTGCCGAGGCCACCGAAACCGGCGGTAACAGCGAGTTCGGCGAATCGTGGATTGTCGCTGAGGAACTCGAGGATGGAGGAAAGCACCGCGCCGATGACCGAGAAGTAGGCGGCGATGCCCACCGCCCACCCGGTGATGGAAGACAGGGCGCGCCGCGCCGCGAACCCGGGCACCGACCCCAGCAGCCGGGTGCGGGCGGAGCGGTGATCCACCGGCCGAACCACCGCACCACCGAGGTCACGCCTATGGGCAACCGCGACTGCGGCGAGCACGGCCGCGGCCGCTATTCCCATCAGGATCAGGACCGGCGCGACGTGATTGCCGGCGTAGGGCGCGGCGCGGGCGGCGAGACCGAACGGGATGAGCCAGGAGGTCCAGGCGAGCGCGGTGAGACCGTCGGCGAGCATCCGCACCAGCAGGCACGCCCCGAGCACCGCGGCGGCCGAACCGGTGGCCGCGGGGCGCGAGGGCAGCAGTTGCGCGGCGAGCAGTCCCACACCGGCGAAGAACGTGGTGGTGCCGAACACGCAGAAAGCGTGCACGAGCGCACCGGCGGCTGCGGTGCCGGTCGCGGCCAGAACGATGCCGACCCCCGCCGCGGCCAGGACCGCGGCCAGCGTGATCATTACTGCGCTGCGCGCCACCAAGTCCACAAGCCGAACGCGTCCGGCGAGCAGCAGGTCCCACCGTCCGCTGTCCTCTTCGCCGCGGGTGATCCGGGTGGCGGCCAGCAACGCCCACAGGCCACAGAGGACGAATACGGGTGTGCCGGTGCGCCATACGGTGAATCCGCCGGGGTCGTCGAGTGCGCGCGCGGCACCGAACAGAACTCGTACAGCGGGATTCTCGGTGAGTGCGCGCAGGGATTCGGAGTCGAGTGCGTCGGCGAACGTCGCCTGGTATTGGGCGGCGACAACACCGGAGAGCCCGGCAGCGGTGAGGGTGACCAGTGCCGCACCGCGCCGTACTTGGCGAAGGGCGAGCCACGACAGTGCCCGCTCGGGCGCCGGGGTTGTGGCCGGTGAAGGCTGGAGCGTGGTGGCGGTCATCGTACGGCCCGGCCGTAGTAGTCGAGGAAGATCTCTTCGAGTGTCGGTTCGCGCAGTGACAATGCGGTCACTGCAATCTCGGCGAGGGCGCGTAGCGCCGGGGCGGGTGGGCCGGACAAGGTGAACCGTATCCGGGTGTCGTCGAGATGCTCCACCGACACAACGCCATCGATATCGGTCAGCGCCGGCGGGCGGCCGTCATAGGAGATCTCGACTTCGGTGCGCTGGAGTCGGCGCAACTCGGCGAGGGTCGCGATTTCGACGAGTCGGCCGGCACGCAGGATCGCGACCCGGTCGCACAGTGCTTCGACCTCGCCGAGCTGGTGCGAGCTCAGGAACACGGTCTGCCCCCGGTCACGCGCTTCGGCGACGCAAAGGCGGAATTCGTGCTCCATCAACGGGTCCAGGCCGCTGGCCGGTTCGTCGAGGACCAGCAGCGGGGCGCGGGTGGCGAACGCGGCGACGAGGGCGACTTTCTGCCTGTTGCCGGTCGAATAGGTCTTGCCGAGCTTGTTCGGGTCGAGCGCGAACCGGTCGACGAGTTCACCGCGGTACCGCAGGTCGGTGCCCGGACCCAACCGGCCCAGTAACTGGAGGATTTCGGCACCGGTCAACGAAGGCCACAACGCGACGTCGGCGGGCACGTAGGCCAGGTGGCGATGCGTGATACGGACCTGGTTCGCATTGTCGCCGAAGACCAGCGCGGTGCCGGTAGTGGGCCGGATGAGACCGAGCAACATACGGATGGTGGTCGATTTCCCGGCTCCGTTGGGTCCGAGAAAGCCGAAAACTTCGCCGGGCGCAACGGTCAGGGTGAGGTCGTCGACCGCGAGAGTGCGGCCGAATCGCTTGGACAGATGCTCGATCGAGACAGCTGGGTTCGTATCGAGGGCGCGTGCGGGCAACGCCGCGGTGGTGGACATCGGATGTCCTTCCGGGTCGACGGAATCGAATTGCCGACCAGACTTCCCGGCTCACCTGGTGACAGGATACTCCGGTGCAGGCTCGCTGAAGGGGACTTTCAGCAGGAAACATCGCCGGGACACCAGGAGGCCAGACCTGGGTAATCAGACAGCGCACCACACGCCGCATGCCCCGCAACCGAGGGCTGTGGGGCATGTTCGTCTCGGTCAGGAACGCAGATCCCGGCGATTGAAACGCAGGAACCCCGACGCGACAAGAACTACGGATATCGCGAGGAGGATGGCGGCGTCGGCCCATTGCATGCCGTGTCGTAGCGGTTCGCCGCCGATGTAGTAATGGAACGGTGAGAGGTATTTCAGCCAGTCGGCGCCGATCACCCCGGCGAGGTTGCCCGCGATATAGGTGAGCACCCCGATACCGACCGCGATTCCCAGGACCTGGGCGCGTTTGCCGAGCGCGGCGCTCAGCCCGACGGCCAGCGCACCGAAGGCGATGCCGAGCAGCGCGAGATGCACGCATTGGGCAGCGAATTCGGCGATGCCGATCGAATCCAGGTCCGCGGTGGAGCGCACCGCCAGCATGCCGAGGAAGACCAGCGCCGCGATTGCGGCCGCACCGGTGACCAGGCAAGCGAAACGCTGCACCGCCAGCCGGGTGCGGCTCACCGGGTGTGCGAGCAGCAGGTCCAGATAGCCGGATTCCTCGTCGCCGGCGATAGCACGGGCACCGAAGGTGACTCCGAACGCCATCACCAGCAGCGGCAGCAGCAGCCCGAACACTGTCGACCCCAGGTAGCCCGCGGCGGAGCTCATATCGTTCATCCGCAGCGCTTCGCGCATCGCTTCGGGATAGTCCTGCACGGTGTCGGCCATACCGCCTTCGGAGACCTGCGGGTAGAACGCGGCATACATCAACCCGACCGTCGCGGTGCCGATCGACCAGGCCGCCAGACCGCGCCGGTTGTCGGCCAGGGTTCGGGTGTAGACGTCAGGCAGCATCGGCTTCTCCGGTGTAGTAGCTGTGGAACAGGTCTTCGAGCGCGGGTTCGGTGACCAGCAGTCCTGTGACGTGGTGTCCGGCCAGGGCGCGCAACAGCGCGTCCGGGCTGCCGGTCACCTGACAGCGCAGCGTGGCGCCCTCGATCCGGACATCGGCGACACCGGGCAGTGCGGCGAACTCGGCGGCCTCGACCGGACGGGTGAAACCGACCTCGACATCGCGCACGGCGTCGGCCCGCAGTCCCGCCACGGTGTCGAGAGCTACCAGTCGGCCGTCGCGGATGATGGCGACCCGGTCGGCGACGGCTTCGACTTCGCTCATGATGTGGCTGGACATGAACACCGTCCGCCCGGCAGCCGCGGCTTCGGAGACCATGTCCAGGAAGGTCTGCTGAGCCAGCGGATCCAGTCCCGAAGTGGGTTCGTCCAGGATGAGCAGCTCGGGTTCGTGCATGAATGCCTGGACCAGACCGACTTTCTGCCGGTTTCCCTTGGACAGGGCCGAGATCTGCCTACGCTGATCCAGCTCCAGCCGGTCGCACAGCGCCTCGATACGGTCCGCGCCGGCCCCGCCCCGCAGCGCGGCCAGGAATCTCAACGCGGCGCCGACGCGCTGGCGTCCCGGCGCAACGAAGTCACCGGCGAGATACCCGATCCGCGCGTGCAACTCCACCGCGTCGGCCCGGGGATCCATGCCCAGAACCCGGGCCGTGCCTGCGGTCGGCCGGATCAAATCCAGCAGCAGCCGGATGGTGGTGGACTTTCCGGCGCCGTTGGGCCCCAGATACCCGAACACCTCCCCCTGGTCGACCGACAGTGACAGTTCGACCAGACCCCGTGCCGAGCCGTAGGTCTTCGTGAGCCCGTTCAGCTCGATTGCTTTCACCATGATCCAGAAAGTATCGAGTTTTCAAAGATCTGTAAATACTCAGAATATTTGCAGGTCTGATACCTTCGTGGCGTGGGCACCAACCAGAGATTGCGAGAAGCCGCGGAGAAACTGGCACTGACCCTGTCGGCGGGCGGCGGGATGCAGCGCTCGACCGCACGGGTGCTGACAGCACTGCTCTACACCGAACAGGACACCATGACCGCCGCGGACCTGTGCGCGGAACTATCGATCAGCTCCGGCGCCGTCTCGACCGCGATCAAACACCTGATACCTGTCGGACTGATCGAACGAGTCCCCGCGCCCGGCAGCCGCCGCGACCACTACCGCTTCCGCGCCGGCGCATGGGCGGCATTGATGTCGCAGCAGAACACCTTGCTCGTCACCATGCGCGATTCGGCACAGGAGGGCATCGACGCCACCGGACCGGATACCGTCACCGCCCGGCGTCTGCACGAGATGCAGGACTTCTACACCTTCATGCTCAGCGAACTCGTCCCTTTGATCGAGCGCTGGCGCGAGCAGTACGCCACAGAGCATCCTTGAGTTCGACGATCAATTCGGCGCGGGAGTAGGCAGAGCTCGGCACGCGGGTTCGGCCGAGGCCGAGGCAGCGCCCACGGAGGGCGGCCTGCGCATCGGAACGCCGTGTTTGCGCTTCAGGGGCCTTTACGGCATCTTTACGGGTGGAGTGCCGGGAAGTCTGGTCGGCGACCCGGCCCGGGTACGGGCCGGGGACGACGCCGACGAAAGACGATACGCGCCGATGAGCACTTCCCGACCCCGCCCCTCACTGTTCGCTCGGGGCTCCTGGCCCGAAGCCCAGCGGCTGACCGCGATCCTGCGCACCGAAACCGCCGGTGGAGTGCTGTTGATCCTCGCCGCGGCCGCCGGTTTGATCTGGGCCAATACACCCTGGTCCAGCGCCTACGAGGCGTTACGCGGATTCCAAATCGGGCCCGTCGGCCTGCATCTGAACCTCTCGCTGGAGACATGGGCCGCCGACGGACTGCTCGCGGTGTTCTTCTTCGTCGTGGGACTCGAACTCAAACGCGAATTCGTCGCCGGCGATCTGCGCGACCCCCGACGCGCGGCGCTGCCGGTGATCGCCGCTGTCGGCGGGATGATCGGCCCGGCGCTCGTGTTTCTCGCCTTCAACCTCGGCAACGGCGACGCCGTGAACGGCTGGGCAATCCCCACCGCCACCGATATCGCCTTCGCCCTGGCCGTCCTCGCGGTCGTCAGCTCACATCTGCCCACCGCCCTGCGTACATTCCTGCTCACCCTCGCCGTCGTCGACGATCTGCTCGCGGTGACCGTGATCGCGATCTTCTACACCGACGAACTACATTTGCCCTATCTCGGTCTCGCGCTGCTTCCACTGGTCGCGTTCGCCTTCGCCGTGCAACGCCGGATCCACTCCCCCTGGCTGCTGATACCGCTGGCACTGCTCACCTGGTGGTTGGTCCACCAGTCCGGCGTCCACGCCACCGTCGCCGGCGTCCTGCTCGGATTCACCGTCCCGGTACTCACCACACCCTCCGGCCACAATGATGCTTCGCCTGGGGATCCGGGCCCGGCCGAACGATTCGAGCACCGCATACGACCGCTCTCGGCCGGGATCGCGGTCCCGATATTCGCCTTCTTCGCCGCCGGAGTCACCGTCGGCGGACTCTCCGGAATGGTCGATTCCCTCACCGACCGGGTCACGCTCGGTATCGTCGTCGGCCTGGTGGCCGGTAAAACGGTGGGGATCCTTGTCACCACCTTTCTCACCGCGAAACTCACCCGCGCCGAACTGGACAGCGACCTCAGCTGGCTCGACGTCGCGGGCGTGGCCATGCTCGGCGGGATCGGGTTCACCGTCTCCTTGCTGATCGGCGAGCTGGCGTTCGCCGATCAGCCACTGCGCGAAGACCACGTCCGGATCGGAATCCTCGTCGGCACCCTGACCGCCGCCCTGCTGGCCACCATCCTGCTGCGGCTACGGAACCGCAACTACCGCCGTATCGCCGAGAATGAGACCCGCGACGACGACCACGACGGAATACCCGACGTCTACCAGCAAGGGCATTGAGCAAGCAGCCCCTCAACAGACCGGAGCTTTCTCACCGCACCTCCCCCACGACGGCCGGCACAGCAACGGTCGTTCTGTCCCACTCGGAAGGGACCACAGCCCAACCACCCGCCTAACCCGATCGTCATCGTTTCGAAACAGCGGGTCACGAACTCCTGTCAAGATTTGGTTCGGAACCTCGCCATCGACGGGAGTGCGTCGCCTTGACCGAATTTCTCGACACCTTGAACGGCTACATCTGGAGCAACGGCCTGGTTTACCTGTGCCTGGCAGCGGGGGTGTATTTCTCCGTGCGCTCCAGATTCGTCCAGGTCCGCCAAGTCCCCGAAATGATCCGGCTGTTGTTCCAGGGCGAGAAATCCTCGGCGGGTGTGTCGTCGTTCCAGGCACTGGCCATGTCGCTGTCGGGCCGGGTCGGTACCGGCAATATCGCCGGTGTCGCCACCGCGATCGCTTTCGGCGGACCGGGCGCGCTGTTCTGGATGTGGGCGGTGGCCTTCCTCGGCGCCTCGACGTCCTTCGTGGAGTGCACCCTGGGCCAGATATACAAAACGCGAGACCATCTCACCGGTGAATATCGTGGCGGCCCGGCCTACTACTTCAGCCAGGCGATGGCGCACACCCGCGCAGCCACACCGTTCAAGATCTACGGATTCGTCTTCGCGGCCGTCACCGTGCTCGCCTGCGGCCTGCTGCTGCCCAGCGTTCAGGCGAACTCCATGGCCTCGGCCATGACCGGAGCCTGGGGCATCTCGTCGTGGGTGGTGGCCCTCGGCACCGTGATAGTGCTGGCCTTCGTCATCATCGGTGGGGTCAAACGCATCGCGGCGTTCGCCACGGTCGTGGTGCCGTTCATGGCCGTCGTCTACATCGCCGTGGCACTCGTCATCGTCATCGCCAACGCCGCAGCGGTACCGGAGATGATCGGACTGGTCTTCTCCAGCGCGTTCGGCACGGATTCGGTATTCGGCGCGATCATCGGTGCCGCGGTCATGTGGGGAGTCAAGCGCGGGGTCTACTCGAACGAGGCCGGACAGGGCACCGGACCCCACGCAGCCGCGGCCGCCGAAGTTTCCCACCCGGCCAAACAGGGCCTCGTGCAGGCCTTCGCCGTCTACATCGACACCCTGTTCATCTGCACCGCCACCGGCTTCCTCATTCTCTCGACAGGCGCCTACCGAGTATTCGAAGGAGAGAACGAAACCGGGGCGGTACTCGCCGACGGAGGCGCGCTCCCGGCGGACACCGCGGTCGGCCCAGCCTTCGCTCAAGCCGGATTCGACACACTCTGGAACGGTGTCGGATCGACCTTCATCGCGATCTCGCTGGCATTCTTCTGCCTGACCACGATCATCGCCTACTACTACATGGCCGAGACCAACCTGCGCTTCCTGATCGGAAAATACGCACCGAAACAAGTCCCCATCGTACGTGGGACCATCGGGTCGAACACGACCATTCTGCTGCAGGCTCTGATTCTGATCTCGGTGGCCTCTGGCGCGGTATCGACCGCGACGGAGGCTTGGACACTCGGCGATATCGGAGTCGGACTGATGGCCTGGCTCAACATCATCGGCATCATCGCCCTGCAGACACCGGCATACAAGGCCCTTCGCGACTACGAGCGCCAACGCAAATCCGGCCTCGACCCCGTCTTCGATCCGCTGGCACTCGGAATCACCGGCGCGACCTTCTGGGAGACCTACGAACCGAGCGGCAAAGACCGTGAACGGGTCACGGTGTAGCACCCACGCGCGCCTGCTGTGGCGCGCTCCCGAGTTACAGCAGTTCGGCGTCACCACGTGGCGGGAAACAGTTCCCGCCGGCGTTTGTGCCACCGCCGCACCACTTCGGGAGCTCGTGGCGCATGACCCCGCAACTAGGTCGAGCTCTCACGCGCCCGACGACCACCCGGCCGGGCTTCGTCGAGTTGCTGGACACACGGACCGACGAGGCCGGGAAACCCAGAAGCACTATGTCCCGGCGCCTGTTTCGGGCGCCGGGACATAGTGCTGCCGCGAATGTCACGGTGAGACGGTGGCCGCCTCCGATGTAGAAGTGGCGATGGGGCGGCGACCGAAGTACAGCAAGCCGGCGGCGAGTGCGCCCACGAACAGCGCGACCATCCCGGCGAGCAACCAGCCGACCCCGAAGTTGGCGATGATCGGAATAACGCCCGCGGTCACCAGTCCACCACCGAAGAACGGCTCCATGATCAGCTGCTTATAGCCGAAAGCCTGATAGGCAGGAGTCTTCAGATCCGGGTCGACCACCCGCAGCAGAATCAGACCCGTGGAAGTCACACCCATCGCCTGACCGACATCGGCGATACCGCGTTCGAACCAGAAATCGGGCAGCATCCGCCGCGCCAAGAATACGAACGCACCCACCGTCCAGACCAGACCGGTGACCGCCAGCAGGATGAACGGACCCATATTCGCCGCGATCGCCGTCAGCGACAACGTACCCAGCGCGGCGATGACCAGCACATCGAGGCTGAAACCCTGCAACCGCTCGATCATCTGCACGTCGACGATCTCCTCGCGGTCGAACGCCTGGATCAACCCCTGCACGATGATGCCGCCGATCATCGCGATCGGGAACAGCGGCACATGCGCGAACAACTCCAGGCTGTCGGCCCACAGTTTCTGCTCGACCCACTGCAACCCGGTGAGCATCAACCACCCGATCAGCACCGCGACGGCCAGCAACCCGAAGTGCAGGGTCAGCGGTTCGATCGAGGACGGGTTGACGGTCAGCGTGCCCGCGGAACGGCGGCGCTCCTTCTCCACCAGCCCCGCCCGCTCGGCCACCGACGGAGTGGCATCGGTGCGCAGTTCGGTGGTCTTACCGGTTCGCACACCCCAGTTGATCAACGCGATCCCGCAGACGATGCCGGACAGGATCCCGACCGTGGCCAGACCGAGGGCAAGATCCTGCCCTTCGGGGAAGTTGAACTCTTCGAACGTGCCGGCCATCCCCGCCGCGGTACCGTGCCCGCCCTCGAAGCCGATCTCGATCAAGGTGCCCGCCATCGCCGGCAACCCGAACACCGGGCCCAGCACCAGAATCGCCAGCAGCAGCCCGAACACGTACTGGCCGCTGGCCACCGTGATACCGAAGGTGATCTGCGGACCCGCCACCCGGAACGCCTCCCGCGGCGAAGGCAGCTTGTGTCCCATCAGCAGACCGGCGAACACCAGCGAGATCAACAGTCCCGGCAGCGTTTTCCACACATCGATGATCTCCGGCGTCAGCAGACCCGACTCGGCGAACCGGTCGTTGCCGAACAGGGAGACTATCCGGCCGAACACATCCGGCCCGATCAGCAACGCAAGTGCGCCACCGATGATCGAACTCGGAATGAACAGCTTCTGCGCAAGCTTCCACTTCACTCGAACGATCTTCGCGATCAACATCATCACGCCCAGCAACAGCAGCGCGAAACCGATAACTTCCGGTGACATACTCACCTACTTCCGTCGTAGCGAACCGCCGACACCCGGCGACAACAGGCAACGAATGCGACAAACACCCCAAAAACATGCCGTTGGATGACGGTACGATAGATGATGGCCCGGTAGCTCGCAATTCCCTCCCCCTCACGGGAATACGCGAATGCTCGAGGAAAGCGGCTGAGGTGCGGCCCGGAACTGGAGTTGCGCTCGACCGCTCTTTTCGGCATCTTTACCCGTGGTGCGCCGGGAAGTCTGGTCGGCAACCCGACCCGGAGCGGGTCGGGCGGATCCGACTATGGGAGCACTCCTGCACGGTGACAACGCCTTTCGCCGATCGCCTCCATCCACTCTCCGCAGGTACCGCGGTTTCGGCCATGCCTGCTCGCACTCCGGAAAGAGGTCTCGCAGGCCGAGGATGACGACGACTTCGGTCCGATCGCGCAACATTTCGTATCGCGCCACTTCGATACTGTCGGTGATCCGCGCATGACCCATGAGGCCGTGATCGCCGCCATCGGCTCGGGTCCGGCAGCGATCGGTGGTTTCGCGGCGCTCATCCTTCTCCGATCACGTGTTCCGGTACTCCGTCGACTGGCGACCCATAAGTTCTTCCCGCCGTTCCGTGGCTGGCACGCCCGGCCACACCCCGCGGCACGGGTACCCGTGCACACGGCATCGCGCCCGCGGAAACTCACCCGGCACACGACCGAAAAGGGCATGGCGACCCTGCTCGTGTACACCGGATACAGCTCCTACCCTGCTGGTGCGCGTCGTCTCGACTTCCGGACCGCCCGGCCCAATGTCCCGGTGATCTATGTCGACGGTTATCCGGTGTCGTGGGGCTGGGGCGTGACCAGGGTCGTGGTTTCCGCCGGGGAACATCTGATCGCCGTCGCCGGAAGCCATTCGCGCTGCTACCGACGTGTCCACCTGACGGAAGGCGCGAACGTGACCCTCTACTACTCCAGCGTGCTCGGGGCAGATGCACATCGCTTCCGCGAAGCGGACGCGGACCTGCACGAGGGAGTTTGGCTGGCCACCGCGCGCCCGGGCCGCACCACGTCAGGTGAGCGCCGAGCCGCCATGGTGGTGTGGGCCATGGTCATCGCGGTCGCAGTGGTGACACTGCTCGGTATCACCTCCGGATTGCTCGGCTCCCCGTTAGGTGATCGGTTGCCGATCGGGGCTCTGCTCGCATACGGCGCCGCAGGTGTGGGGGTGTGTGGTGGGCTGGTCCTCGTCGCCGGCGCGATCGTCGACGCCCACCGCCCATCGCCGCCATCACCAACGGTCGCTGCCCCGGCCGACCACGCCCGGCCCGACGTTCACATCGTGGACTACGACGCTTCCGAACCTCCAAGCCCCGCACCCGGATGGTCGGCGTTGTCCTTACATCTGCGCTACGAGTTGGTCGCGCACACAGCAGAGGAGTGGACCGCCGAGACAGGAGAGCAGAAGTCCCGACCGAACCCGATCCAGTGGTGGCGAGCGATCAGAATCGGAGAGGCCGACCTACCCGGCGCGCGCGTGTGGATACCCGCACCCGGCGTCGCCATCGACGGTATAGCGGTACCGGCGAGCTGGACGCGAATGTGGATCCAGCTCGTGCCCGGCATCCACCAGATCTACACGACCGCGGACACTCCCCCGACCGAGGTAGGAGATTCAACGCAGGTCGATCTGACCGCGGCCCACCGCAGGCACACCATCGTCGCCCGCAAAGGAGAAACCCACCACCTCGAGTACGTCGCTCATATCCGCGCCCTGCCGCTCGAGGACCGCCGGGAGTTGGCGTCCTACCGCGTGAAACTCCAATGAAGAGCACACCCACCGACTCGAGAAGATCTCGGTACCGCGATCGCTGTCGAGCACAGTACGCACCGGCAGTCTCCTTTCTCTCCTGAGTGAGGCGGAGACGGACCACCGGGAGTCCGGTACCGCATTGAGCGTGTTCCCTATCGCCGGTTCATGGTCGCCCGGGCACGGGGATGCCGGGCGGCGTAAGCGCGCAGCGAGGCCGCGACCTCGTCGGGCTCATCACGCTCGCACGCGCTTCGGCAGGTCGGTGACCGCCGATCCAGACTCGAATCCGCGGCCGGCCCGGACATTGCGGACCACTGGGCTCAGGTACCGACGCCGGAAACCGCCACGTAGGAACAGGCGGCACCGAGTGGCGCATCACCGACCCGGAAACCACCGAGGGGCACCATGCACCGGATCTCGGACACACTGATCACTCTCGATGCGACGCAGGCTCACACGGCGCCATAACTTCCGCGGCGAACAACCTCATACTCCGCCCGACGGCGGCCGGCGACGGCGCGGCCGGTTGCACATTGCACAGAAACTCCGTCGCCTGCGGTACGACGGGGTCGGCGGCGATCACCTCCGCGACCTCCGCGGCGGTGCCGAGGTAGCTGTGACCAGTGCGCACGTAATCGTGCGCGGAGAACTCTGCCGGGATCGAGACTGTAGTTCCACCAGCCGATATGGGTCAGCGGGCATTTGCCGGTGACCTGCGAGAAGTAGGTGTCGGCCGGGGCGGATTCGAGCCGGATGGTGATCCCGGCGGCCTTGGCGTGCTCGGCGAACAAGGTCGCCGACTCGACCATCCCCGGCATACCGTCGGCGGTCGGCAGGGTGACCTCGAGGTTCGCTTTCCCGGCGGCGCGCAGGAGTTCGCGAGCCCGCTGTGGATCATAGGTGCGCTGCGGGAGGGTGTCGTTGTAGAAAGGCGCGCCTTTGCCGTAGATGTCGTTGCCTACCTCCCCGTAGCCGTAATAGACGGAGTCGAGCATCGCCTGCCGGTCCACGGCCAGCCGCATCGCCTGCCGGACCCGCACATCGTCGAACGGCGGCAGGTCCACGCGCATCCGGAAAGCGCCCATCAACCCTTCCGGCGGCACGATCACCGTCGCGGTGGGATCGCTCTCCAAGTTCCGGGCCTGCAGATAGCTCATCTCGTGCACCACATCTGCCTCACCGGACAGGAAGGCGTTCATTCGTGCCTCGGTCTCGGCGATCTGGATGATCTCGACCTCGTTCACACCGGGTTCCCTCTCGGCCGACCACCGGAGGTCACCCGACCCCGGCCGACGGCCTTCGACGTCTCCCCCGCCACGACAAGGCGAGACGAACCAGCTGCGCTCCTAGGATATGCCCGCCGAGAGAGCCTGCCCCACCAGGGCGGAGGACCGCCGCGGTGGCCTATCGCGGGAGTGACTCGGTCCTGCGCGATGCGGGCCGACCCGCGGAACGGGTTCACCAGAGCGAGGGAACGCCCTGGACGCTCACCGACACGCCCGTATCCGGGCGCGGCGCGACTGCTAGGGTGACGGCGCGCTGGTTACCGCCCGTCCGTGACGGGCGGTTCGTAAGAGGGAATCCGGTGGGAATCCGGAGCTGCCCCGCAGCGGTATGTGGAAACGACCGCGGTCATGAGCACTGGGCGCACAGCCCGGGAAGCGACCGTCAGTAGGTGACGCCGTCCGGCATCGTGTCCACGAGCCCGAAGACCTGCCCGCGTGACCGAGCCGACGGCGCGGTCCCCTGTCGACTCCGAGGGAGCGGTTGACCAGATATGAGCTGCGCGGGCGCGCATGCGTTCGCGCACCCCAGAGCGGGACGGCGCGGTAGCGCCGGTCCGATGAGAACTGTCGAGAGCCGGCGGCTGTCGGTCGCCGTGCTGGTACCCGTCCTGATCGCGGCGCTTGCGGTGGTCTCCGTCCTCGCGCTGGCACTGGGCGCGGCACATATCCCCTGGCGCGACACCGTGTGGTTCCTGTGGGCCGAACTCACCGGCAGCACCGTGACGGCCAGCGATGTGGCGAACTATCGGATCGTCGTCGACTCCCGGTTGCCCCGGGTGTTATTGGCGGCGCTCGTCGGGGCCGGCCTCGGCGGGGTCGGGCTGCTGGTACAGGCCATGGTGCGAAACGCGCTCGCCGACCCATACGTTCTCGGAATCTCCTCAGGAGCATCGGTGGGCGCCACCGCGGTCGTACTCTTCGGGGTCTTCGGCACGCTCGGTATCTACGCACTCTCGACTGCGGCCTTCGCCGGGGCACTCGGCGCCACGCTGCTCGTGTACCTGGTAGCGCGTTCGGCCGCTGGGCTGGTACCGCTACGGCTGGTGCTCACCGGCACCGCCATCGGCTACGGCTTCTCCGCGGCGACGACGGTGCTGGTGTTCCTCGCCCCCCACGGAGATGCCGCCCGTTCGGTGATGTTCTGGCTGCTCGGTAGCCTGGCCGGAGCAACCTGGCAAATGGTTCCACTGGTCGCCACCGTGGCCGCGACCGGACTGACCGTCATCGCCGTGTACGCACGACACCTCAACGCCCTGTCGATGGGCGACGAGGTCGGCGCCGCCCTGGGAATGAACGCCTCCCGGTTCCGGCTGCTCCTGTTCATCGTCTCCGCCGCGATGACGGGGTGCTTCGTCGCGATATGCGGGGCGATCGGCTTCGTCGGACTGGTGGTTCCCCATATCGCCAGGCTGCTGGTGGGCGCCGACCATCGGCGGCTCACCGTCGTGACACCGCTGCTGGGCGCGGTGTTCCTGGTGACCGCGGACCTGTTGGCGCGGACACTCATCCCACCGCAGGAATTACCCCTGGGCGCCATCACCGCGGCGGTGGGAGTCCCCGTATTCGTGCTGTTGATGCGACGCCGCGGCGCACTGGTGGAGCCCGGCTGATGCGCGTCGACTACGAAAGCGTCACGGTCGAGTTCGACCGCACGAGGGTCCTCGAGTCGGTGACCCTGGCTGCCGAACCGGGACAGTTCATCGGGATCGTGGGCCCGAACGGTAGCGGTAAGTCCACCCTGCTGCGCTGCCTCTACCGGGCACTGTCTCCGACGACGGGACGAATCCTGGTCGACGGCACGGATATCGCCGCGATCAGCATGCGCGAGAACGCTCGCCAGGTCGCGGCACTCACCCAGGACACGACCACCCCGTTCGATTTCACCGCCGCCGAGGTCGTGGCCACCGGACGCCTGCCACATACCGCACTGCTGCGCGGCACGCAGCGACGCGACCGGGAGATCTGCGCCGTGGCGATGGAAACAGCCGATATCGGTCATCTCGCGACGCGCGGCTTCCTGTCGCTCTCGGGCGGTGAACGCCAACGAGTCCTGATCGCGCGGGCGCTCGCCCAGCAGCCGCGAGTGCTCGTCCTGGACGAGCCGACCAATCACCTCGACGTCCATCACCAGTACAGCGTGCTGTCCGCGGCAAAGAGCCTGGGCATCACCGTGGTCGCGGCGCTACACGACCTGAACCTGGCCGCCCAGCATTGCGATCGGATCTTCGTCCTGCACAAGGGCCGGCTCGTGTGTTCGGGCCACCCGAGCGAGGTGATCACCGCGGAGGTGATCACCCGCTGGTTCTCGATCGGCGGCCATATCGTGACCCATCCCCGGCTGGGCGTCCCGCAGATCATCTTCGACGAGAAGGAACAGTAGATGAGAACATCCCGGCTGATCACGGCGATCGCTGGCGCGTGCGTACTCGGCACGACAGCATGCGGCGCCGAGGTGCAGGAGGCCCCGAAAAACGCGAGCGGCCAGTCGGTGACCGTCACTAACTGCGGCGCTCCGCTCACCGTCGACGGCGTCCCCGAGCGCGTGGTCACCAACGACACCGGGATCACCGAGATGATGCTCGCCCTCGGCTTGGCCGATCGACTGGTCGGCTACACCAGCTACCCCGGTAAGGAACGCGATATCGCCACCTCGCCCTGGCGTGCCGATTTCGAGCGCGTGACACCGCTGGGTGACGCCTTCACCCGCGAAGTCGTCCAGGCCGCCGACCCCGATTTCGTCTTCGCCGGCTGGAATTACGGATTCAAGGAGACCACCGGCCTCACTCCCGACTGGGTGCGCTCGATCGGCGCGGTGCCCTACCAGCTGACCGAGGCGTGCCGGCAACCCGGAACAACCCGCCGCGGGGTGATGGAACCGTTCGACGCCCTCTACGCCGACCTCACCAACCTCGGCGAGATCTTCGATGTGCGCGAGAAGGCCGACGAACTGGTCTCGCAGTACCGCGACCAGGTCGCCGAGGCCGGCGACGGTGCACCGGCTGGAAAGGATCCGGCCCGCGTGTTCTTGTTCGACAGCGCCACACCGGAGCCGTTCACCTCCGGCCGCACCGCCGCACCGTCGCAGATCATCCGGAAAGCGGGTGGCACCAATATCTTCGACGACCTGAACGACTCGTGGACCACGACCTCGTGGGAGGCGGCGGCACAGCGGGATCCGCAGGCCATCGTGATCGTCGACTACGGCGCGGGTCCGCAGAACTCGGTGCAGGCCAAGATCGATCAACTGCGCGCCCAGCCACTGATGGCCGGCACGAAAGCGGTCCGCGAGAACAACATCATCGCCCTGCCCTACGCCGCACTGGTCGAAAGCCCCCGCAACCCGCAGGCGGTCGTCACAGTCGCGGACTTCCTCCGCTCCACAGGCTACTGAGAACACCGATCGAATCCGGCCGCGGCGAGAGGGCGGATACGACCATCTCGGGTAGCCGGCCGGGAAATGCACCACCCCTCAGCCGACGTCGCATACGAGAGCTGCCTCACTTCTGCGCGATCACGGAACCACCCACCCGGCCACGCCGACTACTGATCAGCGGCGGGCGAACGCTCGACGGACCTCCGGAGAGACGGGATGGATATCGGGATGCTCTCGGCGCGGACGGTGTGGGCCGGCGCGACGGCTGTCGCGGTGACCGCGGTGGCCGGTGCCGCGATATCGGCCGGGGAGATGCCCTATGCCGCGGCCGGTACCGCGTATCCGGGGCTCGTCCAGGCGCTCTGCTACACCCTGCTGCGAGCGCTAGCCATGGTGGCCGGCGCAGTCACCGCCGGTGCGCTCGTGTACACCGTGTGCTGCACCGAGACCACCGGCGGTGGACGGATCGGGGTGGACGGGTACGCCGGGCTGCGGATGGTCGAACGCGCCGCCACGGTGTGGGCGGTGGCGGCGGTTGCGCTGGTCCCGGTGACAGCGGCGGATATCGGCGGCTCCACAACCCTGGAGCTCTTGCGCGACGGCACTCTGGGGCCACTGCTGGACGCGAGCGAGAAACCCCAGGCGTGGGTGGTCGTCGCGGTCCTCGCCGCCGGGGTCGCACTGATCGCGCGGCTGGCGCTGTCGTGGCTCGGTGCGGCGGTGGCGCTGCTGTTCGCCGTGATCGGGGTGCTGCCACCGGTCGTCGTCAGCAATGCGGGCGAAGGCCCCGGCCACGACTATGCCACCGGGGCGGTACTGCTGTTCCAGCCCGCGCTCTCAGTGTGCTGCGGGTTGCTGTGGTGCGCGGGTGCGCATCTGCGGCGGGGCGGCGCCTACCGGGACACCGTGATCCGCCGGGTCCGGGTCCTCACCGGTATCTGTCTGGGAATCGCCGCGCTCACCGGCGCACTGCTGCTCGCGCTGCTGCTTCCGCCGGATCGGCTTATCACCACCGGCTATGGGCGTCTCGTTCTCGCGGCAGTGCTGTCGGGGGCAGTCCTTACCCTGCTGGTGTGGTGGGCCGGACGACAGCGGCAGCGGACCGCGGCATTGTTCACGGCGGCCGCGGCGGTGGCACTGGTGGCCGTGGCGTTGCTCGCCGCCGCAGGGGTCCGGCCGGCGCCGGCCTTCGCGGGACGCCGGTTCACCGCGCACGAGGCGTTCATCGGATTCGATATCGTGCATCCGCAGACGGCGCTGCGGCTGCTGACCTTCTGGCGTTTCGATATCGTGCTCGGCGGCGTCGCGCTGGCCGGGATCGTGCTCTACACAGTGGGCGTCCTGCGCCTGCACCGCCGTGGTGACCACTGGCCACCCTTGCGCACCCTGTCGTGGGTGCTGGGCTGCCTGACGCTGCTCGTAGCGACCTCGTCGGGCATCGGAGCCTACGGGTACGCGATGTTCAGCCTGCACATGATCACCCATATGACGTTGAACATGGTGGTACCGGTACTGCTGGTGCTCGGCGCGCCGATGACACTGCTGTTGCGGGTGGTGCCGCCCGCCGGCCGGGGGGAACTGCGCGGGCTGCGCGAAGGGGTGCTGGCGGTTCTGCACTCCAAGCCGAGCGCTGTCCTGGCGCATCCGGGTTTCTCGATCCCGGTGTTCGTGGTGACGCTGTACGGGTTGTACTTCACCTCGCTGTTCGAGGATCTGATCAGCTATCACTGGGGGCACGTGCTGATGAACGTGCACTTCCTGATCGTCGGCTATTTGTTCTACTGGGCGATCGTCGGTGTCGATCCCGGGCCTCGGCGACTACCGTATCTGGGCCGCCTCGGAATGCTGTTCGCGATCATGCCGTTCCACGCGTTCTTCGGGGTGGTGGTGATGTCGACGGCGACCGTGATCGGCGAACGTTTCTACGGCAATCTGCAACTGCCCTGGGGGATCGATATGCTGGCGGATCAACACCAAGGGGGCGGTATCGCTTGGGTGTCCGGTGAGGTGCCGGTACTGCTCGTGGTCGGTGCGCTGCTCACACAGTGGGTCGCCCAGGACCGGCGGACCGCCGTACGCACCGACCGCAAGGACGATACGTACGGCGATTCCGATCTAGCGGCCTACAACGCGATGCTGGCCGAACTGGCCCGCTCACGCCGGTGAGGTCAGCCGCAGCCGGCGCAAGCGCAGGCTGTTGGTGACGACGAAGAACGACGAGAAGGCCATCGCGGCACCGGCGATCAGCGGGTTGAGCCAGCCCATCGCGGCCACCGGGATGGCGACGACGTTGTAGCCGAAGGCCCACACCAGGTTCAGCCGGATGGTGCGTAGCGTCGCGTGTGCCAGCTCGATGGCGTCGGGCACGGTGTCCAGATCAGCCCGGACCAGGACCATATCGGCGGCGGCGATGGCGACATCGGTACCGGCTCCGATGGCGAGCCCGAGATCGGCGGTGGCCAGCGCCGCGCCGTCGTTGATGCCGTCGCCGACCATGGCGACCCGGTGTCCCGCCGCCCGCAGTTCGGCGATCCGGGTGGCCTTGTCCCGGGGGAGCAGATCGGCGTGCACCTCGGAGACGCCGATCTCCGCGGCGACCGACCGCGCGGCGATCGCGTTGTCACCGGTGAGCATCACGGTGCGCAGGCCGAGCCGGTGCAGCCGGGCGAGCGCGGCAGGTGCCGAATCCTTGACGGTATCGGCCACCGCGATCACCGCGACCACGGACTCGTCCACCGCCACGTATACCGCGGTATGTCCGGCGTGCACGTGCCGGTCGAGTTCGGCGGCGAGTTCGGGAGGCGCGACGCGGCCCTGGTCGGTCATCAGCCGGGGCCGCCCCACGAGAACTTCCCGGCCGAGCACTTGTCCCCGCGCCCCGAGGCCCGCCAGCACCTCGAAGGTTTCGGCTTCCGGAAGCGGCCCCGCACGGCGGGCGGCCTGGGCGATCGCCGCGGCGACGGCATGTTCGGATGCCGCTTCCAGCGCACCCGCCAGCCGCAGCGCTTCCCCGTCGTCGATTCCGTGACCGGTGACGGCGACCACGCGCATCAGGCCGTGGGTGAGGGTGCCGGTCTTGTCGAACACGACCACGTCCACATCCCGGGTGGCTTCCAGCGCCTGGTGTCCCTTGATGAAGATCCCGGCCCGGGCGCCGCGGCCCGAGGCGACCATGAGCGCGGTCGGGATGGCCAGTCCCAGCGCGCACGGGCAGGCCACCACCAGCACCGCGATGGCCGCGGCGCCGGCGCGGTCCGCCGCCCCGCCGGCCAGCAGCCATCCGGCGAATGTGGTGGCGGCGGTGAGGAAGACGACGGGGACGAAGACCGCGGACACCCGGTCAGCGATACGTTGGATCCGGGCTTTGCCCTGCTGCGCCTCGTCGACCAGCCGGATCATCCCCGATAGCGCGGTATCCGGGCCGACGGCGGTGGCCTCGACGAGGATCCGCCCGGTAAGCGAGATGGCACCGCCGACCACGGCGGCACCGGAGGCGACCTCCACCGGAACCGATTCGCCGGTCATGGCGCTCACGTCGAGACTGGTGGCGCCGCCCACCACGGTGCCGTCGGCGGCGAGCGTCTCACCGGGCCGGACGACGAACCGCTGGCCCGCGGCGAGTTCGCCGGTGGGCACGGTGATCTCGCGACCGTCCCGAGTGAGGACGGTGACCTCGTGGGCGGCGAGCGCGGCGAGGGCGCGCAGCGCCGAACCGGCGGCGCGTTTGGCTCGGGCCTCGAAATAGCGTCCGGCCAGGACGAAGGTGGTGATGCCGGCGGCCACCTCGAGGTAGATCGAATCACTGGACCAGATCGCCGCCCAGACGCCCGCCGGAGTCTCGGTGCGGGCGGGCGCGAGGTACATGGTGTGCAGCGACCACAGCGTCGCGGCGAGCACCCCGACCGAGACGAGGGTGTCCATATTGGCGGCGCGGTGCTGAGCGTTGGCCAGGGCGCGCCGATGAAACGGTGCCGCCGCCCACAGCACCACAGGCAGCGCCAGCGCGGTGAGCAGGACCTGCCAGCCGTCGAACCGGGCGCTCGGAATGAACGCGAACATCACCGACAGGTCGGCCAGCGGAAAGAACGCCAGCAGCGCGACGAACAATCGGCGCCGCAGATCGCTGACCTCCGCGTCCTCGGCGCCCGTTCCGGCGAGAGCAGGGCGGTCCGCGGCGGCCGGTTCGGCAGCGTATCCGGCGGCGGTGACCTCCGCGCACAGCCGGTCCGCAGTGATCGTCGGATCGACATCGACGGTCGCCGTAGCGGTCGCGTAGTTGACGGCCGCGGTGACACCGTCGAGTTTGTTGAGCCGGCGCTCCACGCGGGCGGCGCAGGCCGCGCAGCTCATCCCCTCGACAGTGAGGCGGACGCGGGTTCGCTCGCGCGCGACGGCATCGGGTCGGACCGGCATCACCGCACCGTTCCACAGGGTCGGCACGAGCCGGGCAACGCACGGGTGATCGATGGGTTCGGCACGGTCGAGCAGTCGGATACGGCGGCCGTCCGGTTCCCGCGGGTCGTGGTGATCCCGATGACAGCGTGCGCCGCGGTGGTGCGAGAATCGCCGCGTGGAATGCTCGGTGGCACGGGAATCGCTGTCCGCTCGGCTCGACGGCGAAGCCGGGCCGGTACCCGCTGCCCGGCTCGACGAACATCTCACGCAGTGCCCGGACTGCCGACGGTGGGAGGCGGCAGCGACCGGACTCGCACGGCAGAACCGGCTCGCCCCGGCACCCCCGGTTCCCGATCTGACCGACCGTATCCTCGCGGCAGCACCCGCGCCCGCGTCACGGCGGCGGTGGCCGGATATCCGTTTCGGAGTACACCGGGTGCTGCTGGCCTGCGCGGGCGCCGCGCAGCTCGCCGTCGCGACGGCGCAGCTCGGGGGCGTGGATTTCGGGATGACCGTGGCACACGGCGGACACGCAGTGGGTCCGGCGGCGCACCTGCTCAACGAGAGCACGGCCTGGACACTGGCATCGGGTACCGGATTCCTGGTCGTCGCGTGGCGTCCGCGCGCGGCCTCGGCACTGCTGCCGGTGGTGAGTGTTTTCGTGGTGGTCCTCGGCGGTTTCGTGGTCACGGACTGGTTCCAGGACCGGGTGACCGCCCAGCGGCTGGTCTCGCACTCGCCGGTGGCGCTCGGTTCGGTGGTATTGCTGACGCTGACCGTTGCCGTGTGGCGGGACGCTGTGCGGGCGCGCCGCCCTGCTGATCCGGACACCGAGGTCGCGGTGTCCGGCTCGCGGCGCCCCGGGACCGGAAGCCCGGCCCGGGATTCCGCGGCCTGACGAAACCGGGCGGGTACTGGGGAGCAGCGGGTGTTCACCGCGCCCGCCGGTGCTGGACTCATCCGAGAGTGAGCCCGAGCAGCCCGGCCACCTCCGCCGCCGAACGAGCGGGTACGGGTACCGAATGGTCGGAGATCCAGTCATGATCGAAACCGGCCAGTTGGGTATCACACCAGCGGAGTACCGCGGCGAGAACCGGATCATCGACCTGGACGCGGCCGGGCCGTATGGGTCGTCGGCGTGATCGCGGTGACCGAACGGGTCCACCCCGCGGCGTCCCGGGCGATCGCACAGCTGCACGGCCTCGGACTGCGTACCCTCCTGCTCACCGGCGACAACCCGTTCGCCGCCCAGTCCGTCGCCGACCGGGTCGGTATCGGTGAGGTGGTCGCCGGTGTCCTGCCGGAGGACAAGGCCGAAGTCGTCACCCGGCTCCAGGAGTCGGGCAGACATGTCATGTTCGTCGGCGACGGGATCAACGACGGGCCCGCCCTCGCGGCCGCCGATGTGGGCATCGCACTCGGCACCGGAGCCGATGCCGCCATCGACGCCGCCGATATTGTGCTCGCCGGCCGGGATCTGCTGCGGGTACCGGCCGCTATCGGTCTCGCCTGGGCGACCCTGGCCACCATCCGCACCAATCTGCGCTGGGCATTCGGCTACAACTTGGTGGTGGTCCCGGTGGCCGCGCTGCTGCTCGACCCGCTCGCCGCCGCGGCCGCGGTGGCGGTGTCGTCGCTGTTCGTAGTGTCCAACAGTATGCGGCTGCGGCGTTTCACTCCGCCCGGTCCCTCGCCCCAGCCCACCGCTGTGCCGGAAAAGGTGCGACGATAGAGATCACCATGATCAGCCCAGCGCACGGCTCCCCGCTCGCCCGGGCGTGCCGTGCGTGGATCTTCGCGCTGATCTGTGTCCTGCTCTCGGCGTCGGGCCACGCCCTGACTTCCGCTCATTCCATTTCTCTGTCGACGCTCGGTCTCGCAGTCGGCTTCCTCGCAGCCTTCGCCTGGTCCGTCGCCGACCGGCAGCGCGGCCTGCTGCCGATCACCGCGGGGCTGCTGGCCGGACAGGGTGTCCTGCACCTGTGGTTCACCGCCGACCCCGCCGGGGGACATACCGGCCACGCCGCGACCACCACCCGTCTGACCGAGACCGGCACACCGGCCATGCTGGCAGCGCACTGCCTCGCCGCCCTGCTGTGCGGCCTCTGGCTGTGGTGGGGCGAGCGCACTGCCTTCGCGCTCACCGCGACGCTGCACACCCAGATCGTGCTGCCCCTGCTGCTGCTCGTCCCGCCGGTGCCGCCCACGACCGCCACGGTCGCCGCGCGTACCCCGGCCGAACTCGACGCGCCGGCCACCGGCGTCGAATTCCTGCGCCACGCGATGGCCCGCCGGGGCCCACCGGGCGGATTTCCAGCACTATCCAGAATCCGTCGTAACACAGTGACCGGCTGAGCTGCTCGGTAATTCCTCCGGAACTCCGCTGGACGCTCGCCTGTGTACGGCGGGTGTCCCGTCACCGGCGCAGCGCCGACGGTGACGCGGTCCCGCGACTCCGTCCGCGCGCCGATCGCGCACGCGGGCGGATTCCGATGTGACCGCGTGACCGCGCCCGCGTCCCGACCAGAAAATTCGTCGCCATGAATACGCACCCTCGAGTGCTGCCCGGACCCGGGCAGCACTACCGACCTCCTCCGGCCCCGCGCGATACACCGGCCCCGACCCGGTACGCCGTCATGTCCTCGGATGACGAGCTGACCGCGCTGGCGCTGGCCGCCGGCGCGGGCGACCGCACCGCCCTGGCGGAGTTCATCCGCTGCACCCAGACCGATGTGTGGCGCTTCGTCGCTCATCTGACCGACGTGCAATCCGCCGACGACCTCGCCCAGGAAACCTTCCTGCGCGCGATGGGCAGTCTGCCGCGCTTCGCCGGACGTTCGACAGCCCGTACCTGGCTGCTCTCGATCGCCCGGCGCGCGGTGATCGACCGGCTGCGCAATGCCTCGGCCCGTCCGCGGACCACCGGCGGCGCCGACTGGGAGACCGCCATAGACCAGCGCCGCGACCGCTACGACGGCGATATCGGCGAGGACATGGTCGTGGCCGATCTGCTGCGCCATCTCCCGGACGACCGCCGCGAGGCGTTCGTACTGACGCAGATCCTGGGACTCAGCTACGCCGAGGCCGCGCAGGCCGCCGATTGCCCGATCGGCACCATCCGCTCCCGGGTCGCGCGGGCCAGGGAAACACTGGTCGAACTGTGGCAGGGCGTGGACACGGATTCCACCGTGGTCTACGCCTTCCCCCGCAAGCACCGGCCCGAAGCACCGCCGGTGCAGTTGGTCCGGGCACGCTGACCAGCGAACCGAGCCCAGCCGGGCTCGGGGAGCCAGTGGGCGGCCGGTGCCGCTCACCGGCTGCCCCGAGCCGGGCCCTTCGCAGGGCGATCCGACCGGACCTATTCTCCCCCGGCCCCCGGATCAGGCGTAGCCAGACCAAACACGACCGGCAGATCCACCACCCGAAGCAGAGACAAGGAGCTCGTCATGAGCACACAGAAAAAACGGAAGAATTCGCTGTCGTCGGTGCACCAACCGGACCGCACCCGGCGGATCCTCGTACAACTGGCGGTCGCCGCGGTCCTCATCGGACTCATCGCCGCCATCGGCATCAATGTGGCGATGAAGAAGGCCGCGCGTGACGACCCCGGCCCCACCCCCGCTATCTCCGCCGCGTCGGAATCGAACCCGAACGGTCTCGCCGCGACCCTCACCGACGCCGGCACGATCAGGATAGGACAACCGTCGGCGGCGAAAACGGTCCGGCTGGTGGCGGATCTGCAATGCCCCGCCTGCCGGCAGTTCGAGGCAACCTACGGTCCGCTGCTGACCGACGCGGTGAACGCGGGAACCGTGGCCACCGAATACGACATCATCGCCTTTCTCGATCACGCATCCTCCTCCGAGTACTCGACCCGCGCCGCGAACGCCTCCTTCTGCGCCGCCTCCGCCGATCCCATCGCCTACCCCGGCTGGCTGAAGACCATGTACGAACACCAGCCCGCCGAAGGCGGCGACGGCCTCCCGGACAGCACACTCGTCGAGATCGCCAAAGGCGCCGGCTACACGGATCC
This sequence comes from Nocardia sp. NPDC050193, assembly GCA_040674215.1. Lineage (GTDB taxonomy): Bacteria > Actinomycetota > Actinomycetes > Mycobacteriales > Mycobacteriaceae > Nocardia. The sequence goes on from JBFARE010000058.1 coordinate 39,326, forward strand.
GGGTTTCGCGCAGTGCGTGACCGACCGCACCTACGCCAAGTTCGTCCGGTCCCGCACACTCGACGTGCTCGACAGCGGTATCCAGTCGACACCCTCGGTCTTCCTCGACGGCAACCCGATCGAGCCCGGCCGGCTGGCCGAGGCGTTCGAGTCCTGAGGCGATACCCGTGACGACCCGGCCCGGACATCGTGCACGGACCACTATCCCCCGTGCGCCCGCGGCCGGGTCGCGGCGGTCCGCGCCCGCCGGGCCAAACGGCACTCCGGCTGCGAATCCGCCAGCGGTGTCAGCGCCGAACCCGCCCAGCTGAACAGTAGTACCGCTTCGCACGCCGCCGTGGTCCCGAACCACCCCGCACCGGAGTGCGCTCCACCGGTCTGCAGAATCCAGAACGCCAGCACCGACAGCGCCGCGCCCATCCCCGCCGCGAATGCCGCGAAACATGCCCAGGAGAAACGGCGGGCGACGACCCCGCCGAGGGCCGAAACGGCGACACCACCGGAACCCAGCAGCGAGAGTAGCGGCAGCAGCGGTCTCTCCGCCGTCACCGCGGCAGGTGATGCGGCGGCGACCGATAAGAGAAGGCCCGCGACGGCCACCGACAGGACCAGCACCAGCCGCCGGCTCAGGAACATCTCGTCCAGCACCGACCGTTCGATGCCACGCAGGGCTTTATCGGCATCGCACAGCCAGCGCGCGGTCACCTCGTCGCTGTCACTCACCGATCTCGCCGTCCCTGTCCTGGCAGTGTCACACACAGAGTGTCGTAGCCGGGCAGCCGAAAGTTCCACTCCGGCACGGCTCGCTCGCGGAGCACCACCGCGCGCAGGCCGGCCCCGGGCCCGATTCGTCGCGTCGAGCGGGGAACTTTCCGGGACGCTGCCGCGACTACTCACCGTAAGGGCGAGTGAGGGCGTCCGGAGAGTGAGGGTTTGCGGGATGCCGGATCAGGTATCGGAGTTGCCGGAAGAGCACGAAACGGAAAGAGACGACCCCCGTACCAGCCGCGGGGAGCCGACACGAGAACGACGGCCCGGCGTATGGTCGCGGTGGCAGCCGCTGCTGCTGCGGCTACATTTCTACGGCGGCATGCTCGCCGGACCCTTCATTCTCATCGCCGCCGTCACGGGCCTGCTGTACACGCTGACACCGCAACTGGACGGAATCGTCTTCCGGCACGAGGTGACCGTCGACGAATACGCACCACAGACACGCACCCTCGCCGACCAGATGGCGGCCGCGCGAACCGTGTACCCCGACGCCCCGATCACCAGCGTGAAACCGCCCACGGTGCCGAGCGAAACGACCCAGATCGCGTTCACGACAACCGAGGCGCCCTCCGACTACACCCGCACCGTATTCGTCAACCCCTACACCGCGCAGGTGCAGGGGACATTGACCACCTACGGTATGTGGCTGCCGATCCGATCCTGGTTCGACGAGATGCATCGCAACCTGCACCTGGGCGTGGCCGGCCGGTACTACAGCGAAGTCGCGGCGAGCTGGTTGTGGGTGGTCGCCCTGGGCGGCCTCGCGATGTGGATCGCCCGTGCCCGCCGGCGCGGAAGAAAGAGCCTGGTCCTGCCAGACCGCACCGGAACCCCGAAGGGATCGCGGAAGCGAACCCTGAGCTGGCACGGCACGGTCGGGATCTGGATCGTGGTCGGTCTGCTGGGACTGTCGATCACCGGCCTCACCTGGTCACGTTTCACCGGGGAGCACATCGAGCAGCTACGCGCCCAGCTCAGTTGGACCACACCGTCGGTGTCCACGACTTTGCCGCCCACCGACAGCCGCACCGGCGCACCGGGCGAACTCACCGCCGGTGCCGACACCGTCCTGCGCAGTGCGCAGGCCGCCGGCCTGCAGCCACCGATGTGGATGAAGCCACCCGCAGAGCCCGGCGACGCATGGGAGGTGTACGAACGCAAACGTGATTACCCGACACGATTCGACGCCGTCGCCGTCGACGCCGAAACCGGCGTGATCACCGATGAGAGCAGGTTCGCGGACTGGCCGTTGACCGCCAAACTCACCGGCTGGGCCATCGACGCTCATATGGGAGTGTTGTTCGGGCTCGCGAACCAGATCGCGCTGGCACTGCTCGCCACCGGCCTGATCACCGTCATCGTCCGCGGCTACCTGATGTGGTGGAAACGACGTCCCACCCGCGGTGGGTGGCCCACCGCACCCCGGCGCGGCGCGCTCACCGGCCTGCGACCCGTCGAAGCGGTGATCGCCGTCGCCGTGCTCGCGGCAGTCGGCTGGATGGCGCCGCTGTTCGGCGCGACGCTGGGCTTGTTCGTTCTCGGTGACGTCGTCGCCGGAGAGATCATCCGGCGACGAAAGCAGGCCGTGTCATGATCACCGACCCTTTCCTGAAATGGGCCGCGGTCACTGCGTTCACAGTGACCGCGGTGTACTGGGCAGCGCGATCCGCACAGGCGGAGTCGATCCCGGGTCGCCTCGCCGCCATCCTGCACATCCTCATGTCCCTGGCGATGCTCACGATGGTGTGGTCCCCGTTGCCGGATATCCCCACAGTCGCCGGTATGACGGTGTTCGCGGGTGCCGCGGTGGTATCCCTCGCCCTACTCGCCGCCCACCGCGAGCACCACCTGGAATACGTCTACCACGCGGGAATGATGGCGACGATGGTCTGGATGTACGCGGTCATGGACTCCACGCTGATCGGCGGCACCCCTATGCCCAGCGGCAGCGAATCCATGCACGCCGGGCACGGCAGCACCATGGCGATGCCGACAACAATGACCATGCAACCACCGTCCTGGGCCGCTTACCTGAACCTGACCATCGGACTCCTCTATCTCGCTGTCGCTGCCACATGGATCGCCCACAGCTACCGCGGATCCGCGGCCACCGACCCGGCCCACCGCCGCGGCGGCGCGATGCAGGCCGTCATGGCCGCCGCAACCGCGGCAATGTTGCTGTCCTACACCGGTTGACAACCATCGAACATGCCGAACGACCTGCCCGCACCCGGTCGCCCGCGGAATTCGACCATCATTCGGCCAGGAGGTCGCTCCGCTCACCAGCGCACGGATTCGGGTGAGACAGTGAAAACGACGGCTCTGTCCCACATTCGGCTCCGGTGCACTTCCGGGCGCAATGAAGCGTTCGGGACGACAATGTGGCCGTCGCCGAGGTGCATGTTGCTGCCTATATCCGGGCGACACCCGCAAGCGCGGTTGCCCAACCGGGCCCCGACCCCTACGGAAGCAACAAGATCCTGCCCGGCCTGCACGCTGCCCCGCGTGACTGCTCGTGGATTGCGGACAGCGAACGGCGGAACACGGGCACCCCCGAATGCGGGTAGGTAAGCCCGAACGCCGAATCTGCCGCACGCACTGATATTGCGCGGTGATTCGATGCAGCCGCTCCGCGAGCGTGCCGACCTGCCGCAGTCCCTCCACCACCGGAGTTGCGACGGGTGCCCGTCCGCGCAGGGACGCGCGCCTATATCGCGTTGCCCGGGAGCGCGTCACACCTCCATGTTGCAGCCCCCCGATCCGGCTGTGACGCCTCCGCACACGGTGAACCGAGCCCGCTCGCGATTCACCGGTCCCTGGTCTCCTTGAAAGCCGGGGTCGATTCGAGGAACACGAGTCATCGATGAGTACTGTCAGAACACGCACGAAATTCGATACGCGCGAACTCCGCGCGGATCTGCGCACCGCCCGCATCGACGCCACCATCGCCTTGTTCATCACCCTCGCGGTGTTCGGTTGGCTCTATTACCGCGTCGCCGCCGGCACTTCGCCGACCACTGTGGTCATGCCCGATCTGGCAGACCCCGGAAAGTACTGGATGTACTGGATGTGCCAAGCCTTCGGCTGGACGGGACTGCTCTGGGCATGGATCACTGTCGTCCTCGGTTTACTGCGCAGCAGCCGCAGCCCGAGGTGGCTACCGGTCCCGCAGCACAGTATCGAGAAATGGCATCGCGCCACCAGTTTGACGACCATCGGGTTGATGTTCGTCCACGCCGCGTGGTTGTTCGCCGAATTTCTCCGCGAGTACTCCGCGACTGCGGGCATCACCGAATCCGTGTGGCGCGCATTCGTTGATACCTTCGTCCCCTCGGCCTATTCCAGTGGAACGGGAAAGGTTGCCATTTTCATCGGGCTGCTGGCGTTGTACCTGGCGATACCGCTCGGCTTGGCCTTCTATTCCCGCCGCTGGCTGCGTCCCGCCGTGTGGCGGGCTCTGCACGCTTCCATCATCGTCGTCTACGCCCTGAGCGTCTGGCATACGCTGCTCTACGGCACCAACGTCTGGTACGAGGGATCGTTCCGCACGCTGGTGTGGTCGATGCAGCTTCCCATTGCCGCGCTCGTCCTCTACCGGCTCGGCAACCTGCCACCGAGCCGGCAACGAACTCGGGCGACGATCGCGTTCCGCTCGGTCGCGGGGCTTTTCGTCCTCGGATTCATCGCGGTGGTCTGCGCCGCCGTAATCAGCGGGCACGACGGTGGCCGGACAGTCGGTGTAGCGGGCCTCGGCCTCAATGTCACCAAGGCGGATGTTTGGTGGGGACTGGTGGCATTCCTGGCCGCGGTCGCCTTGTCCGTGGGCCGGGTACGGCGACTCCGCAGGACCGCAGTCACCGGCTTGGGTTGAGGTTCCGGCTTATATACTCGACGAACTGACCCTCTGGCCGGCGGGGCTGATCCACGATCAGAAGTTCGTCTCCATCGAAGCCGGCAAGATCACCAACTCGAAATAGGGCGGCACACCCGGCAGGCGATTCCGATCATCTCGTTCATCGCCCGCGCCCGCGCAGTTGCGCCGCCGCCACGCAGATCACCGCGGCGTTCGAGCACACCAAGAAGAGCTCGGGCCGCAAGTCCGGGACACGTTACTCGGGTCGGATAAGGGCACCACCGGTGCGGACGAGTCTTCTTTCCGGCTCAGCCATCCGTTCTCCCCCGCATTCCCCGACGCCCTTGTCCACATCTCAGCGGCCCCGCAGCGGTCGCGCACCGGCCGGAAGATCATGGAACAGTCGCTCGCCGATCACCGCGACGGTCTGAGCCTCGGTGACCTGGTGCCGGTGGGCGACCGGTACGAGCAGCTCGCCCGCGGCGGCAACCGGCCCTTCACCGCCGACAAGAGCCTCCTGTTCGAGGCCGCCGACAAGTCGTATCGCACCCGATTGCGGCCATATCTACTCGACTCACAGGAACTCACCGAGGACGATCTCCGCACCTACCGCAACGGCCCCGCGAGCGCCGACACCCAACTGGCCGGGCGGTGCCGCCAGCTCATCTGACAGAACCGATTGATCTGCACCATCCTGCTCGCCGCGCTCGCCCCTACCGTCCCAGCGCTGCGCGAACTCACCATCCCCGGGTCGCGGCGCTGAATCACGGCTCGGTGGTGACCCGATACCCGGCACAAGAACGTCGGCACGGAGACCAACCGCGTTGTGCGGCTGGAACTCTCGGGTTTCGATGTGAATCAGGTGATTGGCAACCCCAGGTCAACGACAATGCGAGCCGGGCGAGCCTGGCGAAACAACTGCTGATCGAAGAACTCGGGATCACCGAGGTCGGCGGGCACGCCGGCGAACTGCGCTTCACCTGACGCGACTCCGACCGCCCCGGCCTCCCGACGAAATAGCTCACAGTCGGCGAGGCCCGCAACTCGTCCCCATGCGGGGCGCGGATTCAGGTTTTCCGGCAACGGCAGCGCCGCGATGCGCGGTTGGCCGCCGAGAAACGACACATACACAAGTTGGTTCTCAGGACTGTCTCAGAGCGCGTCTGAGAACTCCGGGTCACTTGCGGGTGAGTCGTCTCGATAGCGTGGCGATCATGGCGATGTAGACCATGGCTTCGTGGTGGTCGGG
>JBFARE010000059.1:0-42417 GCA_040674215.1 Nocardia sp. NPDC050193
CCACTCTTCCCCTCCCCGACGCTCTTCCGATCTCCGCGGTTCGCCACCGCGGCCGCCGGACGGGCCGCGCCGGGCCCGGCGCGGCCCGGTACACCCGAGACCGGCACCCAGAAGTCAGCCGGCGGCGCGCAGGGGTGCGCCGACCCGGTACAGGTGGGCCAGCGCCTCCCGGTACGACGCGATCAGACCGGTCTCGTGGTAGGGCACGCCGATTTCGGCGCAGTACTCGCGGACGATCCGTTGTGCGCGACGCAGATTCGGCGTCGGCATGCTGGGGAACAGGTGATGCTCGATCTGATAGTTGAGCCCGCCGAGAGCAAGATCGGTCAGGACACCGCCCCGCACGTTGCGGGAGGTCAGCACCTGCCGGCGCAGGTAGTCGGGGCGGTCGTCGCCGGACAGGGTCGGCATACCCTTGTGGTTCGGGGCGAAGACACAGCCCATGTACAGGCCGAACAGTGCTTTGTGGACGACGACGAAGGCGACCGCCTTGTCGGCGGGCAGGACCGCGAATACCCCGGCCAGATAGGCGGCGAAGTGGCCGAACAGCAGCGCGCCTTCCACGCCACGGTGTCCGACCGATCGATTGCCGAGCGCTCGGAGGCCCGCCACATGGAGGTTGAGGCCCTCCAGCAGTAGCAGGGGGAAGAACAGGAACGCCTGCGCTTTGCCGATGACACGAGGCAGGCCGCGGCTGGCCCGCGCCTGCCGTTGGGACCAGATCAGGATGTCGGGCGCGACGTCGGGGTCGAGCTCCTCGTGGTTCGGGTTGGCGTGATGGCGGGTGTGCTTGTCCTGCCACCAGCCGTAGCCCAGGCCGATGCCCGCATTGCCGACTATCCGGCCCACCAGCTCCGTCGGCCGCCGGAGCCGGAAGACCTGGCGATGTGCGACATCGTGCATGACGAGTGCCACCTGGGCGCAGGCCACGGCCAGCAACGCCGCCACCGCGAGTGTCCACCACGAGTCGCCGACGAGCACGAACGCCGCCCAGCCGGCCACGAACGCGAACCCGACGAGACCGAGCCGGACGGCGTAATAGCCGGGCCGCCGGTTCATCAGTCCCGCGTCGGAGATCCGGCGCAACAGGCGGGCGTAGTCACCGCCGGCGCCGCCGCGCCGCGCGGACCGTGGCGGTGATTCCGGGACCAAGGCCGGTGTTGTCATAGGAATTCCTCAGAGTCGAGTCCGGATTCCGTCCGCCCGTTTCCGGTGCCGTCCGGTCGATGTCGATGGAAGACCCGATCCAGGGGGTGCGGTCGGTGCGAGACGGTGTGGTGATGTCGTCGAACCGACGCTATCGACCGGATTCTCGACCCCGGTAAGCCCTCGGTATGGGGTCGGATCGCACTGTGGGGTGATATCCGGGATTTCCGTCTCACCCGAATCCGGCGATCCGAGGCGAGCGGCAGCCCCCGAGCCGGCAGCACTACGCACATCCGATTTCCGCGACCCGTACCCGAGCCGGTGGCTTGTGCCGAGTGCGGCGCGGTGCGGTGCCTGTGCGATGCTGGGATACCGGACGAAAGGACTCGACAGTGGTCATGGGGATGGTGCTCGGCGATCGCCGCTTCCGCGCTTCGACGCGGGGGCGATCCGGCCTGCCCCCCTGCTGATCAACGGCTGGTCCCTGCCGTACTCCCGCGTCGAAGCGCGGCCGCCCGCAGGCACTTTCGTTCCCACAGGAGTACCTCATGTCCACGATCGGTTGGACCGAACACGAATCACCTCTTCCCGCCCGGTGGCATTCCGAGAACGCCACCCCCGCTCCCGAATCCGTTGTCGCCGTGGACGATCGCCTCACCGCGAAGGCCGCGTACGGCCTGGCGCGCGCGGGCACGGGGCTGCTCTGGCGGGGCGATTTCCACAATGCCCGCCAGATCGTGCGGGCCGTGGACCGTCGCCTGCAACGGATTCCGCGTGCCACACGGTCCGGAAGCGACCCGGCCGCTCTCTTCTACGAGCACCGCGCCGCGCGGGCCGAACGCGCCGAACTGCTCGGCAGACTGCTGGTCGTGCTGGAGCGCGACCGCTCGCTACGACTGCGGCGCGCCCCGGACGTACGGCCGGCCTGCCACCACGCGTACGGCGCCGGTGGTGACCCGGGAAGCGGCGAGCGGATCTGTGTGTCGCTGACCGAACTCGTCGGGGTCCTCGGGGCCTATCAGTGGCATCTCCGAGGTGTCGATGTCCCCGCGCTCGGCGCGCGCATCCATCCGGACTACGGCGTCTTCTCACCGGTGCGCGGCGAGTACATCGATCTGGTCGATCGGGCGCCGTTCCCGGCGGGTGCCGAGCCGCCGGTGGCGTTCGACCTCGGCACCGGCACCGGTGTGCTCGCCGCCGTCCTCGCCCGCCGGGGCGCCCGGGTGGTGGCCACCGATATCAACCCGCGCGCCGTGACCTGCGCCCGCGCGAATATGCGCCGGCTCGGCCTCACCGACCGCGTGCGGATCGCCGAGGCCGACCTGTGGCCGAGCGGGCGAGCCGATCTGATCGTGTGCAACCCGCCCTGGTTGCCGGCGGAGCCGACCTCCGCCCTGGAGCTGGGTGTGTACGACCGCGGCTCCGATATGCTGCACCGCTTCCTGGACGGCCTGCCGGCCCATCTGACGGAAACCGGTGAGGCGTGGCTCGTGCTGTCGGATCTCGCCGAGCGGCTCGGACTGCGGACGCGCGCCGAGTTGCTCGCCAGGATCGCCGCCGCCGGCCTTCGCGTGGCGGGCCGCCACGACACCACGCCGCGGCACCCGCGGGCCTCGGATACCGCCGACCCGCTACACGCGGCCCGGCGGGCCGAGGTCACTTCGCTGTGGCGGTTGGTGCGGGACACCCCCCGCTTCCGAGGCCACGACAAGATCGACTGATACCCGCACCGACCGTGTCCGGCGAGCGACCGGCCACCGCCCCGATCGCGGAAATTCCGAACCCCGTCCCCGGACCGTGCCCCCTACCTGCACACTGAGTGCGGAGCCGCGCAGGATTCCGGTCCTCACGCACTCCGTGTCCGGGTGAACGAGAGGGATCACTTATGTCCGAAACCATGACCTCGGGGCCGGCCGTCCCGGACGGGCGGCCACCGGCCACCGAGTCGATATCGTCGCGGGCGGCGACCCGCCGCGCCGTCTGGAACACACTGCGCGGATCGTCGGGCAATCTCGTCGAGTGGTACGACGTGTACGTCTACACCGTGTTCGCCTCGTACTTCGAGAGCCACTTCTTCGATTCGGCGGACAAGAACTCCACCGTCTACGTGTACGCGATCTTCGCCGTCACATTCCTCATGCGCCCGGTCGGCTCGTGGTTCTTCGGCCGCTACGCCGACCGGCGCGGCCGGCGCGCGGCACTCACCTTCAGCGTTTCGCTGATGGCGGCGTGCTCGCTGGTGATCGCGCTCGTACCGGGACGCGAGATGATCGGCGTGGGCGCGGCCGTGATCCTGATCCTGTGCCGGCTGGTGCAGGGGTTCGCGACCGGCGGCGAGTACGGCGCGTCGGCCACCTACATGTCCGAAGCGGCCACTCGGGAACGCCGCGGCTTCTTCTCGTCGTTCCAGTACGTGACCCTCATCGGTGGTCATGTGCTCGCCCAGCTCACGCTGCTGGTGCTGCAGGTGTTCCTGGACAAGTCGGAGATCTCCGACTTCGGGTGGCGTATCGCCTTCTTCATCGGCGGTGTGGCCGCGGTCGTGGTGTTCTGGTTGCGCCGGAGCATGGACGAATCGCTGACCGAGGAACAGCTCGCCGCCGTCCGGCGCGGTGAGGATTCCGAATCGGGCTCCCTGCGCGTACTCCTGGCCGAATACTGGCGGCCGCTGCTGGTGTGCTTCCTGGTCACCATGGGTGGCACCCTCGCGTTCTACACCTACAGCGTGAATGCCCCGGCCATGGTCAAGACCGCGTTCGAGGGTCAGGGTATGACCGCCACCTGGATCAACCTGGCCGGGCTGGTGTTCCTGATGCTGTTGCAGCCGATCGGTGGATTGATCAGCGACAAGGTGGGCCGCAAACCTGTCCTGGTGTTCTTCGGCATCGGCGGCGTCCTCTACACCTGGTTCCTCATCACCTTCCTCCAGGACGCCTCCTCGGTGGCGGCGACATTGGTGGTGACCTGTGTCGGCTACGTGCTGCTCACCGGCTACACGTCGATCAATGCCATCGTCAAGGCCGAACTATTCCCCTCGCATATCCGGGCCCTGGGTGTCGGTGTCGGATACGCCCTGGCCAATTCGGTGTTCGGCGGGACCGCCCCGATGATCTACCAGGCCGCGAAGAACGGCGGACAGGTGCCGTGGTTCATCGGGTACGTGACGATCGTCATCGGTATCTCGCTGGTCGTCTACCTCTTCGTACTGAAGAACAAGACCGAGACCGCACTGGACAAGGAGCAGGGGCGCGCCTTCGGATAGCGGCGCGAGACCCGGAATCGCGGATCGGGCCCTCATCCCGAGGGCGCCGTACCGGCGAGCAGCGCATTGCGGCCGGCTTCCAAGGGGGAATAGCTCGGCGGGCTCGGCGAGGAATTTCTCCAGGAAGACGGGATCCACGCGGTCGAAGAGCACCGTATCCGGTTTGGTGGGGAAATAGCGGAACAGCGTGCTCGGCGACACCTCGGCGGCCGCGGACACCACGCGCGCGCCGTGCCCGAAACCGGCGCGGACCGCCGCGGTCGCCGAAGCGCCGCGCCGAGATCGCGCGGCGATCCGCCCCCGGCGGAATCCATCCACGACGGGAGTCGCCTCGGTCCGGGCACTACCGTTGTCCCCGGCGTGCAACGCCGAACGCGCGCCGCACACCGGTGCCGGCGCGGGAGAGACACCGGCTCCATCGCGGGGCAGGCGTAGTCCGGATCCAGAGGGCAGGAGAGCATGAAGGCAGACCGGGAGCGGGCCGCGGAACCAGCACATCAGCGGGTGTCCCGGGAACTGCGCCAGGGCATCGCCGCGGGCGGCTATCGCGGCGGCGGCAAACTTCCGACCGAAGCGGAACTGGCGCAACAGTACCGGGTCAGCCGCCAGACAGTGCGCCGCGCCTTCCAGGATCTCGTCGCCGACGGGACGGTCTACCGCGTACCCGGCCGCGGCACGTTCGTCACCGAGTCCGAGGGCCATTACCTGCGTCATCACGGCTCGATCGAGGACCTGATGAACCTGTCCTCCGACACCACCATGGAGGTGCTCACCCCGCTGCACCGCCGCGTCGATATCGAGGCCGCCGGCAGGCTGCGACTCGACACCGACATCGTCTACACCGTGGCGTTCCGCCGCATACACGAAGGCGTCCCGTTCGTCCTGACCACGGTGCACCTGCCCGAGCACATCGGCCGCCATCTCGCCGACCTCGCCGAGGTGGCTGCCGGCGGGGTGAGTTCCCATACCGTCATCGGTTTGCTCGAACCCCGCCTCGACAGCCCGATAGTCGAGGCCGCGCAGTCGATCACGGTGGCCGGCGCCGACAGCGAAGTCGCGGCCGGGCTCGGCTGCGCGCCGGGCCATCCCATGCTCCGGGTCGACCGGCTCTACTCCGACGCCACCGGCCGGCCCGTCGACCTGTCGGTCAGTTACTTCCTGCCGGAGCACTACACCTATCGGGTGACGCTGCGCCGCAGCACGCCCTGACGTTCCCCACCCCGGTAGCGCGCTTCCACCACGCTGGAGGCGCGCTTCATTCATACCTGGGGCGGTTCAATTTGTACGTACTTATGATAGAAAAGACCGTACTTAGTGTTTCCCACGACCGGATTCGGACGGACCGCCCGGCACCCGGTCGAGATCGCGCGCGAGGCACGGTCGCAGAGCAAGGAGAACGTCGTATGAGCCGGCTGTGCAGCACCGACGGATTGACCGAGGACCAGACCGAGATCATCGCAACGGTCCGCACCTACGTGGAGAAGAAGATCCTCCCGGTGGCCACCGAACTCGAACACGCCGACGAGTACCCGCAGGAAATCGTCGACGGGCTGAAGGAGCTGGGCATTTTCGGGTTGATGATCCCCGAGGAGTACGGCGGACTGGGCGAGTCGCTGCTGACCTACGCGTTGTGCGTCGAAGAGATCGCTCGCGGGTGGATGAGCGTCTCGGGCGTGATCAACACCCACTTCATCGTCGCCTACATGCTCATGCGGCACGGTACCGACGAGCAGAAGCGGAAGTACCTGCCGAAGATGGCCACCGGTGAGGTACGGGGTTCGTTCTCGATGTCGGAGCCCGGCCTGGGCTCCGATGTCGCCGCAATCAAGACCAGGGCGGTCAAGGGCGACGACGGCCGGTACACGATCGACGGTCAGAAGATGTGGCTGACCAACGGCGGCACATCCAATCTCGTCGCGGTGCTCGTGAAGAGCGATGAGGGCGCCGACAGCGTCTACAAGAACCTGACGACGTTCTTGATCGAGAAGGAGGCCGGCTACGGCGAGACCGCCCCGGGCCTGACCATTCCCGGCAAGATCGACAAGATGGGCTACAAGGGGGTCGACACCACCGAGGCCGTCTTCGCGGGCCACCGGGTCGCGGCCGATCAGATCCTCGGCGGGGTACCGGGCAAGGGTTTCTATCACATGATGGACGGTGTCGAGGTCGGGCGCGTCAATGTGGCTGCCCGGGCCTGCGGAATCGCGCTGCGGGCTTTCGAATTGGCGATCACCTACGCGCAGCAGCGCGAAACCTTCGGTAAGCAGATCGCCGATCACCAGGCGATCCTGTTCCGCCTCGCGGAGATGGCCACCAAGGTCGAGGCCGCCCACGCGATGATGGTCCGGGCCGCCCGGCTCAAGGACACCGGCGAACGCAACGATGTCGGCGCCGGTATGGCGAAGATGCTCGCCGCGGAGTATTGCAACGAGGTCGTCCAGGACTCCTTCCGCATCCACGGCGGGTACGGCTACTCCAAGGAGTACGAGATCGAGCGCCTCTACCGCGAGGCCGCCTTCATGCTGATCGGCGAGGGCACCTCCGATATCCAGAAGATGATCATCGGCCGCGCCCTGCTCGCGGACTACCGGCTCTAGGTTCGCGCCGAGCCGAAATCCGCTCGTGTGTACTCCGATCCGCTCGTCAGCGCCCGTGGGTGTGGGCGACGTAGACGTCACAGTGCGCCCGGCTCGCCACATCCCGCGCGACGCTGCCGAGCACGCGGGCGAAGCCCTGGACCCGTTTGTTGCCGACGACGATGAGATCCGCTGCGGCGCGCTGCTCGGCGACCCGGACCAGCACCTCCCCGGGCTTCCCCTCGATCGCGTGCGCGTGCGGGACGATCGTCTGGCGCCGCGCCTGCAGTGCCCGGACCACCGCGACGGCCGTGTACCAGACCTCGTGCTCGGTCGACCGGACGAGCCCGTTGCCCTGCCGGAAGCGTTCGATCTCCAGGCGCTCATAGGCACAGACCACATGCAGTTCGGCGTCCAGCGCCTCGGCCGGCCGCGCGGCCCGCTGCGCCGCACACGCGGCGGTGGGGTTGCCGTCCATGCCGGTGACGATCGTCTTCATCCGCTATCTCTTCTCCCTGCTCTCCACGGCATCGGGCCGCCGTACCCGACCCCGGGCGATATCCGCCCGCCCGGGAATGCCGTGCTCCCGGCCGGGCCCCGCGACCTCTCGACAGATAACTCACCCATACTATATTTTCTATAGATTATGACTTCCGAGATCACTCAGCCGCCCGTTCATCAGGAGCAACCGAGCCCCGGGGTCACCCTCCTGAGAATCGACCGCCCGCACCGTCGCAACGCCCTCGACGCGCCGACCCTGGAGTTGCTGCGAGCCGGTCTCGCCGAGGCCGCCGGCCGCCGGGACGCGGCGGTGGTCCTCACCGGGGGCGACGAATTCTTCTCGTCCGGGGGTGATGTGGCGTCCATGCCCGGACCCGAGGACGGCCTGTTCGCCCCCGCGGCGCGCCTGGCCCTGATCCACGACCTGGTGACCTCCATGGTGCGTGCGGACCAGGTGATCGTCGCGGCCGTCGAGGGATACGCGATCGGTGCCGCCTGGGGCGTCGTGCTGGCCTGTGACCTGGTCGTCGCCGCGGAGGACGCCTATTTCAAGGCCCCCTTCGCCGCCCGCGGCCTGACTGCCGACGCCGGTACGGCCTACCACCTTCCGCGCCGGCTGGGGCAACAGCGCGCCGCGGCCCACCTTTTCCTCGGCGAACCGCTCACCGCCCGGGAGGCACGGGCCGCGGGGTTGGTCACCGAGACCGCGGCATCCGGGAGCACGACCGCGCGGGCCGTCGAGCTCGCCACCGCGCTGGCGGCCGGCCCGACCGAGTCGAATGCCGTCACCAAATCACTGCTCGCCCAGGACCGGGCGGACCTCGCCCAGTTCCTGGCCAACGAGCGCACCGCGATGGCCCTGGCGAACCACGGGACCAATGCCCAGGAAGGCAAGCGGGCCTTCCTCGAACGACGGGAGCCACGCTTCTCATGAACACCACCCCCCTGGCCCATCTCCAGGTGGTCGAATGCGCCACCTTCGTAGCCGGGCCCTCGTGCGGCATGAACCTCGCCCAGCTGGGGGCCGAGGTCATCCGGGTCGACCTCCCCGGTGGCGGCAGCGACCACCTGCGCTGGCCGTTGGCCCATACCGGTGCCAGCCTCTACTGGGCGAACCTCAACAAGGGGAAGCGATCGGTCGCGCTGGACTACCGCACACCGGAGGGACGAGAGCTGCTGCTGGCGCTGTGCACCAGGCCGGGACCGGGCGCGGGCATCCTCGTCGACAATGTGGCCGGGCGGCACCGGGTGACCCACGAGGACCTCGCCGCCCGTCGCCCCGACGCCATCTCGGTGCATGTGCTCGGCTTCCCCGACGGACGTCCCGCGGTCGATTACACGGTGAACGCCGCGGTCGGGGTGCCGGATATGACGGGCCCGGCCGGTCCCGCGGCACCGGTCAACCATGTGCTGCCGGCCTGGGACCTACTCACGGGTGCTTCCGCAGCGCTCGGCGTGGTGGCCGCGGTGAGCCGGCGTGAGCAGACCGGTGCGGGGTCGCGCCTCGATATCGCGCTGGCCGACGTGGCCCTGTCCGCGGTGGGAGCGCTGGGCTGGCTGGCCGAGGCCGAGCAGCACGGGGATCGCGCGCCGCAGGGCAATCATCTGTACGGCAGCTTCGGCACCGACTTCGCCACCGCCGACGGCCGGCGCGTCATGATCGTCGCGCTGACCGAAGGGCAGTGGCGAGCGCTCTGCGAGGTCACCGGGACCGCGCCGGTCTTCGCGGCGCTCGAAACCGCACTCGACACCGATCTGCGGCACGAGTCCGCGCGTTACGAACTCCGCGAGACCATCGCCGCGATCCTGCGTCCCTGGTTCGCGGCGCGCTCCCTCGACGAGCTGACCGACCGGCTGGATCGCGCCCGGGTGCTGTGGGGTCCCTACCGGTCGATGGGTGAGACCGCCGCGCTGGCCCGCGCGGATACGGGTTCGGTGGCGCGGCCGGTCCACCAACCCGGGATCGGTGAAATGCTGGCCACCGGGAATCCACTCCGTTGGGAAGAACACCTCGCCGATCCCGTGCCCGCGCCGCGCCTCGGCGCCGACACCGAGGAGGTGCTGGCGCAAGCGCTGGGTCTGGCCGAACACGAGATCGGCCGGCTACACGACCTCCGGGTGGTGGCCTCCGCGCCGTCATCGAGCGATTCCGCCCGATGACGCGGTCGTCCGGCTCCTCCCCCACTTTCCCCTCCACAGCAGCCACAGGAAGGCCTCTCATGACCGCACTCCTCACCGACAAGACCGCCGTCGTCACCGGCGGCGCCCAGGGCATCGGCCTGGCCATCGCCCGGCTGTACCTCGAGCACGGCGCCCGGGTCGTCATCGGCGACCTCGACGAAGCCGCCGCGCAGGCCGCCGTCGCGGAGCTCGGCGGCGACCGGGCCCGCGCCGTGCGATGTGACGTCGTCGACGCCGCGCAGGTGCAGACCCTGGTGAATACGGCCGTCACCGAATTCGGTTCACTCGACGTCTTCGTCAACAACGCCGGCATCACCCGGGACGCGACCATGCGCACCATGACCGAGGACGACTTCGACCTCGTCGTGCGGGTCCATCTGAAGGGCACATGGAACGGCACCCGGCTGGCCGCGGCCCGGATGCGAGAGCAGAAGTCGGGCGCGATCGTCAATATCTCCTCGTTGTCGGGGAAGGTCGGCATGGTCGGCCAGACCAACTACTCGGCCGCCAAGGCCGGGATCGTGGGGCTCACCAAGGCGGCGGCCAAGGAGATGGCACACCACGGGGTGCGGGTCAACGCGATCCAGCCGGGGCTGATCAGGTCGGCGATGACCGAGGCGATGCCACAGAAGGCGTGGGACCAGAAGATGGCGGAGATCCCGATGCAGCGGCCCGGGGAGCCGCACGAGGTCGCCGGTGTCGCGCTGTTCTACGCCTCGTCCCTGTCCTCCTATATGACCGGCACCGTGGCCGAGGTGACCGGCGGGCGGTTCATGTGAGCGCGCCGCGGGAGAGCGCCGTCGACCGCGTCGTCGACCCGGTCGCGGCGGCAGGTCTGGCCGGCCTGCTCGGTGCCACGGATCTGGACCTGCGGGAAGGCGCCCCACTGCCACCCCTGTGGCACTGGGCAACACTGTCCCGGTGGCCCGCCCCGCACACACTGGGCCCGGACGGGCACCCCCGCCGCGGGACCGGGATCATGCCGGACGTCGCCCTGCCACGGCGGATGTTCGGCGGCGGCAACCTCACCTTTCACGCTGCTCTCCCGGTGGGCGCCGAGGTCACCGTGACCTCACGCGCGTCGGAGCCGCGGGAGCGGGCGGGCCGCACCGGGCCGCTGATCCTGGTCGACCTGACCGTCCAGGTACACGACCGGACCGGCACCCTGCTGCTGGAGGAGATCCAGAACATCGTCTATACGGGAGCGCGGCAGGAGTCGGCGACGGCCGAGCCCGCGCCCCGGCCGCTCACCGCGGAACTGATCGGCCCGCCCCGGAGCACCGACGAGGGCGAGACGCGGTGGGACCTGCGCACCGATCCGGTGCACCTGGCCCGGTTCAGCGCCCTCACCGCCAACCCGCACCGGATTCACCTCGACTGGCCCTATGCGACCGGAGTCGAGGGCTACCCGGGCCTGGTCGTCCACGGCCCGCTCATGGCGGTGGCGCTGGCGGAGGCGGCCCGGCGCGCCGGTGCCGTACCGCCCCGGACGCTCCGGCACCGCGGCCTGGCCCCGCTGTTCTGCGGCGAACCGGCGGAACTGGTCGCGCGGCCGGGGACGAACCCGGTGCTGGAGGTCGTCTCCTCCGGTTCCCGCGTCCACGCCCGCCTCGAGTTCGACCCCGCGCCGAGTACCGGTACCCGTACCGGCTGAGCAACGATCCAGCAGAGTCCTGATGCGATACCTCCCCCAACGCTTCGGCCTGCGCGAATCACAGGAACCCGCACCAGAGGAGAATCATGACCGAGGCTGTCATCTGTGAGCCCCTGCGCACCCCCATCGGCGGATACGGTGGCGTCTTCCGTCCGCTGACCGCGGTGGATCTGGGAGTCACCGTGCTCCGTGAACTCCTTGCGCGCGGCCTGCCGGCCGATGCCGTCGACGACGTCATCCTGGGGAACTGCAATCCCAACAGTGAGGCCCCTGCCATCGGCCGGGTGGTCGCGCTCACCGCCGGTCTTCCGGTCGAGGTGCCGGGCCAGCAGATCGACCGCCGGTGCGGCTCCGGTCTCCAGGCGATCCTCAACGCGGCGATGATGGTGCAGACCGGAGCGGCCCGGGTGGTGGTCGCGGGCGGCACCGAGAGCATGAGCAATGTGCCGTTCTACACCACCGACGCCCGCTGGGGCGCGGCCCGCGGCGGCATGACGATGCACGATGGGCTGGCCCGCGCCCGCACCACGGCCGGCGGACCCGACTACCCCGTACCAGGCGGGATGATCGAGACGGCGGAGAACGTCCGGCGCGAATACGGCATCACCCGTGAGGCGCAGGACGCGCTGGCGCTGGAATCCCATCACCGCGCCGTGGCCGCCCAGGTGTCCGGGGTGTTCGCGGAGGAGATCGTGCCCGTGACGGTGCCCGCGCGACGCGGTGCGACGGTCATCGATACCGACGAGCATCCGCGCGCCGACACCAGCCCGGAATCCCTGGCCGCGCTCCGGCCGATCATGGGACGGACCCTCGACGACGCCACGGTCACCGCGGGCAATGCCAGCGGCCAGAACGATGCCGCGGCGCTGTGCGTGGTCACCACGCCGGAGCGGGCGGCCGAGCTGGGTCTGCGACCATTGGTCCGGCTCGTGTCCTGGGCCGTGGCGGGTGTGCCCCCGCGCACCATGGGTATGGGCCCGGTGCCGGCCACCACGGCCGCGCTGGAGCGGGCCGGACTCACGCTGGCCGATATGGATCTGATCGAGCTCAACGAGGCCTTCGCGGCCCAGGCCCTCGCGGTGCTGCAGGAGTGGAAGCTGGGCGAGAGCGATCGCGCGCGCGTGAACGCGCACGGCTCCGGCATCTCTCTCGGCCATCCCGTAGGCGCCACCGGAGCCCGGCTGGTCGGCACCCTGGCCCGCCAACTCACGCGTACCGGCGGCCGTTACGGCCTTGCCACGCTGTGTATCGGCGGCGGCCAGGGGCTGGCGGCCGTGGTCGAACGGGTCTCGGGATGAGCACGGCCGGCCCCGTCGTCGTCCGCACCCGGGCGGAACTCGAAACGCTCGTGGGCGTGGAACTCGGCCCGGGCCCGTGGGTCACGGTGGACCAGGAGCGCATCGATCTCTTCGCCCGGGCGACCGGTGACCACCAGTGGATCCACGTCGACGCCGAGCGCGCCGCCCGGGGCCCCTACGGCCGCACCATCGCCCACGGCTACCTGACGCTCTCCCTCATCTCCGCCCTCGCCGAGGACCTCTACGAGTTCGGTCTCGGAACGGCACGGCTCAACTACGGTCTGGACAAGGTGCGCTTCCCCGCCCCCGTCCCGGTCGGCAGCGAGGTACGGCTGCGCTGCACCGTCGCCGAGGTGATCCCCCGGACGGACGCGCTCCTGGTACCCATCGATTTCACCGTGGACCTGGCCGGAAGTGAACGTCCGGCCTGCGTGGCCCGCAAGATGTCGCTGGTCCTGCTCGGCTGAAGGCGGCTGCGCGCTTCCCGGCCACGGCGCAGCGGCCGACCCCGGACAAGGCACGATCGCCGCAACCTCCCTCATCGAGGTTGCGGCGATCGGGTGAACACCGGGCGGCCCGGCCGTTCCCGTGGCGGTCGTCAGCCGAAGGCGAACATCGTGTTCCAGCGGGCCACGATGTCGCGGCCGCGGGTCCGCGCGTCCTCCGGCGTGTACACCACGAAACCCTCGTCATCGGCCTTCGGCAGCTGGTACTGCCCGGTCGGGATCTGGTCGATATCGGTGCGGGAACTCACGAAACCCTGTGCCGCCGCGAACTCCTGGCCGGAGCGGGACATGGTCCAGTTCATGAAGAGCCGCGCCGCCGAGCTGTGCGCGCCCGCCGCGGTCAGTCCCTGCATGTTGAAGGTGCCCGAGACCCCCTTCGCCGGGATTACCAACTCGACGGGAGCTCCCGCCTCCTCGGCACCGTAGGTGCTGTTGAAGCCGATCGTGGCCACCTCGATCTCCCCGCGGGCCAGGGCGTCGAGCTGGACCGAGGTGGTGTCGAAGATCCGCGGCTTCTGGGCGGACAGACCGCTCCAGTAGTCCGCGCCCAGGATCCGCTCCTGGAAGTCGGCCAGGCCCTGCACGGTGCCACCGGCACCGGCGTTGACCATCCCGAGCTTGCCCTTCCACTTCGGGTCGAGCAGGTCCTCCCAGGTGGCGGGGGCGTCGTCCTTGTCGACCGCCAGATCGTTGTAGGCGAACGCGTAGGCCGAGTAGTAGACGGTGTAGTACTCACCGTCCTTCCAGACCACGTTCCCCATTTCGGCCAGCTTGTCGTAGGTGGGTGTCCGGTACGGGGTGAAGACACCCGCCGCCGCGAAGCCCTCGGCGAGAATCGGATCGGTGATGGTGACCACCCCGGCCGACAGGCGGCCGGCACCGTGTTCGCTGAGCACCCGCTCATTGAGCTTGCCCGACGGCAGCCGGGTCATATTGACGTGGACCCCGGTCTCGGCCTCGAACCGGGCGGCGGTGAGTCCGGCGCTCTCCGCCCCCGACGCCGTGTACCAGTTGAGCGATTCCCCGCGCGCCGCTGCCAGCAGTTCGGCGTCGGCGATCTCCTCGCCGTGGATGACGAGCCCCGCGGAGTCGTCGATCACGGGCATCGGCAGCATCGCCGCGGCGACGGCGACGTCGTCCGGCCGCCCCGCACCCCCGCCGCACGCGGCGAGCGAGGCGCTGAGGAGCAGGGCTACTGCGGCGGCGCCCCATCGGGTGAGCTTCATGGTTCTGGCTCCTTCTCGAAGCGGTCGTTCATCACTGCCGGGCCAGTCGGCGCGGGAAATAGGACAGGACGAACATGAAGGCGGTGTAGATCACGCTCATCGCGGCTGCCTGCCGCAGCGCGCCACCGTTCTCGAACGCGTCGTAGATGGCGATCGAGAGGATCTCGGTCTCACTGGTGTAGAGGAACAGCGGCACGGTGAGTTCACGCATGCTCAGCATCAGCAGCAGCAGGAACGTGGAGACCAGGGCCACCTTCATCAGTGGCACCGTGATGCGGGTGACGGCCGTGGTGCGCCGCGCGCCGAGCATCACCGCGCTGTCCTCGAGGTCGCGGTCGGTGGCCATGATGGATGCGGCCACACCCCGGAACCCCTGCGGCGCCTGGACCGCCAGGAACGCCACGACCAGGACGGCCAGCGTTCCGTAGAGCGGCACGGGCAGCACCAGCCAGGTCCACAGCAGCCCCATACCGAGAACCACCGCGGGGATGGCCAGCGGCATCATCGATACGGTTTCGACCAGGGTCCGCCCGGACGCCTTGGACCGATAGACCACATAGCCGCAGAGGAATGCCAGCACGGTGCCCGCGACCGCGGCGAAGACACTGACCAGCGCGCTGTTGAACGCGGCCGCCCGGAACCCGGACGACCCCAGGACTTCGCCGAAGGAACTGAAGTCCAGCCCGCCGGAGGCGGTCAACTGGCTCAGGGAGGTCAGGTAGGGCGAGGTCTGGCCGGCGGCGACCAGCAGCGCCAGGATCGGCAGGACGATCGAGAGGCCGAAGAAGCCGAGGGTCAACAGGAAGACCGGGATACGCGCCCGGCCCAGGGCGAACTTCTTCTGCCGGACACCTTTACCGGTGACAGTGGTGAAGGAGCGCTTACGCAGCGCCCGGTTTTGCAGCCACGTCACCGCAACGACGATCGCGACCAGCACCACCGCGATGGCGGCACTCTCGTTGCCCCGCGACGGGGTGGCGTTGAGCAGCCGGAAGATGAAGGTGGGCAGCGTATCGACCCCACCCGGGGTCCCCAGCACCTGGGCGACCGGGAAGTTCTCGAAGATCAGCGTGAAGGTGAGGATCGCCGAACCGATCAGCGCCGGCAGCGCGAGCGGGAAGGAGACCCGGCTCAGCATCCGGCGCGGTGTCGCGCCGTGGATACGGGCGGCTTCCTCGAGGTCGGGGCTCATCATCGACATCGCGCCGTGGACCAGGAGGAAGGTGTACGGCGAGTAGTACATGGCGAAGACGAAGATCATCCCGGGCAGGGAGTACACGTCGAACGGCACCGACCACCCGATATCTCGCTGGGCGATATTGAGTAGACCGGCGACCGGGCTGCCCAGAATCGACCAGGCCAGAGCGCCCACATAGGAGGGCAGGAACAGCGGCATCAGGCCGATCGAATACACGAACTTCGGGAACGGGATATCCGAGCGGGCCGCCAGGAAGGCCAGACCGCCGCCGATCGCGCAGGCGAGCACGGTGGCACTCACGGCCAGCACCAGTGAGTTGACGAAGGCGTCCTGCACCTGCGGGGCGGAGAAGATGCGGAAATTGTCCAGCGTCAGATCGAAGCTGATATTTCCCGGACGTGGCACGCTCGAGCTGAAGGCGGCGAGCAGGACCAGCGCGGCGGGTAGCAGGATCAGCACCGCGAGCACCACCAGCAGCGTGCCCGAGGGCAGCCACCGCTTCCGCCACGGAAGGGTGGAGCGCCCCGCGATCGCGGGCTTGCGCCCCGGAGGCACTTGTGCCTCAGAAGCCGAGGTCATTAGCGCCATATCAGGAATCCTCTCCGGGCGTGGGTACCTCACCGGGCAGCACCCGGACATACTTGGGGTCGGCCTCGACCACGACGCGGTCGCCCTTGCGGAACAGGCCGGCCGCCTCCTCGTGGCTCTGCACCTCGATCACCGGTCCGGCGTCCAGACGCACCGAGCACCGGGCGAACGACCCCTGGAAGACGCTGATCTCGACCTTGCCGAGCCACGTATTCGGCCACTCCGGTGCCGAGTCGCGGTCGTCGACCGCACCGAGGCGCACATGCTCGGGCCGGATGCAGACGCTCAGGTCGCTCGTATCGCCCGGAAGGTCGGTGCCGAACGCGATCTCCAACCCGTGCTCCCGGAGCCGGAGCCGGTCGGAGCCGCCCGCCGGCGGCCGGACCGGGAAGATGTTGGAGACGCCGAGGAATGCCGCGATGGAAGCCGAGGCGGGGGCCCGGTAGGTGCCCTGCGGGTCGGCCAGCTGGGAGATCCGGCCGCCCTGCATGATGGCGATCCGGTCTGCCAGAGCCAGCGCCTCACCCTGGTCGTGGGTGACGTAGATGCAGGTGAGGCCGAGTTCCACTTGGAGCCGGCGCAACTCGACCCGCAGGTCCTCACGCAATCGGGCGTCCAGGTTGGAGAGGGGCTCGTCGAGGAGCATCACCGCGGGTTCCATCGCGAGGCTGCGGGCCAGGGCGACCCGCTGCATCTGCCCACCGGACAGCATGCTCGCGCCCCGCGCGGCGAGGTGCGCCAGGCCGACGAGCTCCAAGGTCTCCAGCGCCTTGACCCGCCGCTCGGCCTTCGGACGCTTCTTCATCGCGAGTGGGAAGGCCACATTGTCCAGCACTGTCATATGCGGCCACACGGCGTAGGACTGGAAGACGAGGCCGACATTGCGTTTGTTCGGCGCGAGGTTGACCTTGCGCCCCGCGTCGAAAACCGTCGTGCCCCCGATACCGATCGTGCCGGCGCTGGGGTCTTCCAGCCCGGCCACGCAGCGCATGGTGCTGGTCTTGCCGCACCCGGACTGTCCGAGCAGCACGAGGGATTCGCCGTCCTGGATGTGGAGGTCGAGATGCCTGACGGCAGTGAACTCACCGAAGGTGAGCGAGAGGTCGTCGATGCGCACGTCCATGGGGATCACTGGCTCCTGCGGGGATGGAATCTTGGACAGAGTCGCCGGCCGGCCGGCGGTCGGGGGCGGGAGGGGAATCGGGGCACGGGTGGGCTCACCTCTCCTGGGACAGGCGGACCAGAGCGTCCAGGGCGACCACGCCCCGGCCCCGCGGTAGCACCGCGAGGGGATTGACCTCGGCTTCGACCACATCGGATCGTTCCAGCGCCAATCGTGAGACGCGGACGACGGCGTCGACCAGGGCGTCGAGGTCGCCCTCGGGCTTACCGCGGAAACCGCGCGCGATCGCCGTCGCCTTGACCTCCTCCACCATCTCCCGGGCCACGTCCGCGGTGACCGGGGCCAGTCGCAGCGCCGAGTCCTCGTAGATCTCGGTGTAGACGCCGCCCGCGGCCAGCAGGACCAGCGGTCCGACGGTCGGACTCACCCGGTAGCCGACCAACGCCTCGAACACTGTCTCCTCGATCATCTCCTGTACCAGGAAACGGTCGACCGGCACCGTGGCGTCGTAGTCCGCGACGGCGGCGACGATGGTGGAAGTCGCCACGCCCAGCCCGGCCCGGTCCTCGACGCCCAGGACCACTGCCCCGGCGTCGGACTTGTGCGGCAACCGGTCGGAGAGCGCCTTGACCACCACGGGGAATCGCGGTTCGGCCGCGGGCACCCCGTCCACACCGCACGTCGTCGTGACGGGGAAACGGATACCGAGGGATGCGAGGACCGCCGCCGAGGCGGCTTCGTCGAGGGCGTGGGTCTGCACCGGGAGTTCGGTCCGCCGGGTACGGAACGTCTCCGGGTCCACCGGCCGGCGCCCCAGGGTCGCGGCCACGGCCTGGGCGCATGCCTCCGCGGTGCGGAATGCCGGAACACCCGCCTCGTGCAGTCGGCGGACCGACTCGAGTGCGTCCGGGAGGGCCCAGGCGGCTACCGGGACCGGGCCCGCGGCGTGCTCGGCGATCGCGCTCACGGCCAGTTCGGGGTTGAGCCGCGCCGACGAGCCGATGACGAAGAGCACGAGGTCGAACTCGCCGCTGTCCCGGAGCACCTTCAGCGCGCCGTCGACCAGATCGTGCCGGGTGCCGGCGAGGGTGAGGTCGACGATCAGGCTTTCGGCCACATCGAGTCCCAACCCCTCCAGCCGGTCGAAAACCTTCCGGCTCGGCCGGGTCACCGTGACGCCCAGTGTCTCCAGCTGGTCCACCAGGATCGCCGCCCCGCCCCCAGTGGAGGTGATGACCGCCACCCGGCGGCCGGCCGCCGTGGTGGGCGGGCCGACGCGGCGCTGGAGTGCCTCGGTCTCGATCAGCGCCTCGAAGTTGTCGACCCGGGCGAACCCGCAGGCCCGGAAGAAGGCGTCGGCCTCGTCGTCCTCACCGGAGAGGGCGCCGGTATGGGAGACCGCGAGTGCCGCGGCGGCGTCGCTGCGGCCGAGCTTGTAGACGGTGACGGGTTTTGCGCGGGCCGCCGCTTCGACCGCAAAGGCCGCCAGGTCCGCCGCATGCTCCAACGACTCCATGAACAGGGTGTACGAGCCGACCTCGGGGTCGTCCAGTGTCGCCGCGCAGATCTCCCCGAGCGTCAGGTCGACCTCGGAACCGGTGGAGACGAAGCCGGCGAAACCCAGTCCGCGGGCTTTGGCCCGCGTCATCAGCGCACCGATGACGCTGCCCGATTGCGAGGCCACGAAGGACGAGCCGACGGGGATTCCTTCCTCGGCGAAGGCCGCGTTGGCCGTGAGCATCAACCCATTGCGCGGGTTGACGACGCCGATGCTGTTGGGGCCGATGACGCGGACGCCGTATTCCGCCGCCACCGCCAGCAGCTCACGTAGCCGCTCGGCGCCCTCGCCGGGCCCACCGAAACCACCGGACAACACCGTGACGAGCGGGACGCCCGCCCGGCCACAGTCCCGGACGGCTGCGACGACCAACCGGGTGTCGGCCACGATGAAGACGTGGTCGGGCACCTCCGGAAGGGAGGCGATATCGGGCCAGGCCCGTTCCCCCAGCACCGTCTCCCGGCGTGGGTTGACCGGGTACACCGCGCCGGCGAAATCCTGCCTGCGCAGAAACCGCAGCGGTCGCGCGGTGGTTTTGCGCGCATCGTCGGAGGCACCGATGATCGCCACCGAGCGGGGGGCCGACAGTGCCCGGCCCAGGCCCGCCCGCTCCGGCACCGGCGCCTCGACGACCTGGTCGGTCGGCTGCGTCATGACTGCTTCCTCACATACGAGTCGGTGCGGGTGATGACGTCGAGGGACTCGAACGCCCACAGGTCGGCGGCCAGCTCCGCGGCGATTCCGGCCCCGAGAACGGGCCCGGCGAGCCGGACGAATTTGGCCGTCATCTCCGCGTCGGTGACCGGGTTGCCGGGCTCGCCGTAGGGGATCTCCACCCGGTGCGTGAGGACCCGTCCGTCGTGCAGCCGCAGCTCCACCGTGGCGGGGCGCAGGCGCGGGTACTCCCGGTCCGCCTGCTCGTCGGCCAGGACCTCCACTCTGGTGGCGAAGTCGCGGATCCGGGGTTCCCGGCGCGCTCGCTCGCCGAACTCGGTCAGGCCGACTTCGTCGTGTGCCAGGGCGGTGGCGAGCGCGAACGGGATGCTCATCTGGGCGTCCAGGAGCGAGTCCACGACGGTCGCCGCGTGGTGGGAGGCGACCGTGTAGGTCCGTACCGTGGCACCGGCGATATCATCGAGCCCGATCCCGTGTTCGGCGCGCAGCGCCAGCACCGCGTCGAGCGGCCCGTGCAGATGCCGGCACGAGGGGTAGGGCTTGACGTAGGAGTCGAGCACCACCCATTCCCGGCCCAGCCCGCCGAGCAGGACGCCCGCGTCGAAACCGCCGGCGGCGAACGCGTCCACGTAGCCGTGTGGTGTTTCCAGGATGGAACGGGGGCCGGTCACCCCCGCCGCCGCCAGCTCGACGCTCGCGATCGCGTCCCGGGCGGCCTTGCCCGGGTGGACCCGCTTCACCTCGGCGGACTTGCCGAGGAAGGCGAACAGCCCTCCGGCGTGCGACGCGGCGATACCGAGGGCGTCGTGGACGCGGTCGGCGTCCAGGCCGTGCAGCACCGCGACCCCACAGGTGGCGCCGAGCACACCCGCCAGCGGTGTGTTGTGGAAGTGGTTGCGCCAGGTCGCCGGGTGGCCCGCCGCGGCGAGCCGCGAAATCGCCTCCAATGCCACAGCCAGGGCCCGCGTCGTGGTCACCACGCCGCTGCCCAGTGCCTCCGCCGCGGCCAGTACCGCCGGGAAGGCGACGCTGCTGGGGTGTACGGAGCCCGGCGTGTAGCCGTCGTCCACCTCGAGGCTGTGGCAGCTGGTCCCGTTGAGCAGTGCGGCGCCCGGCGCCGAGACCCGGCCGAGGCCGACCGCGGTGGCTCCCGACCCGCCGTAGGTCGCGGCGACGTGACCGGCGACCGCGCGCGCGACATCGGTGGCCGACCCGGGCACCACCGCCGCCAGGTAATCGACCAGCAGGCGCCGTACATGGTGCTCGACCGCCGCGGGCAGTTCGGTACCGGCGGAGTCGACCACCCAGCCGATGAGGGCGTCGGTGGCACCGTCCAGCGAGGTGGCCTCGCGTGTCTGTGCTGCCGTGCTCATCGGGCCACCGCCCCGGCGCGCTGGTCGAAGCGGCGCCCGAAGATCGACTGGGCGATGGTGTTCTTCAGGATCTCGACCGAGCCGCCCGCGATCATCCAGCCGCGGGTCCGCCGCACGATGTACTCCAGCGGGAACTCCTGGGAGTAGCCGCTCGCGCCGAAGACCTGCATGGCGTCGTTGGCGACGGCGAAGGCGGTGCGGTTGGCGTGCAGTTTCGCGATCGCCGCCTCGTTGGAGTCCGGGGTGCCGGCGTCGGCGCCT
The DNA here is from genome assembly GCA_040674215.1 of Nocardia sp. NPDC050193. Lineage (GTDB taxonomy): Bacteria > Actinomycetota > Actinomycetes > Mycobacteriales > Mycobacteriaceae > Nocardia. Next base: position 21,127 of record JBFARE010000059.1, read on the forward strand.
GCCACCGCGCGCAGCAGCAGCATCTTGGCGGCATCCAGTTCGACCTTCATATCGGCGAACTTCCACTGCAGGCCCTGGAACTCACAGAGGTTCTTCCCGAACTGGGTCCGGGTCGACGCGTGCTCGACCGCCATGTCGTACGCCTTTTCCGCGAGCGCGAGCGCCCGCGAGGCATTGCCCATCCGCTCCACACCGAAGACGGACAGCATTTTCTTCAGCGCCCCGCTGGCGGCCAGGACATACTCCTTGGGCACCTTGCATTCGTCGAAGTAGAGCTGGCAGTGCGATTCCCCGGACATGTGGTACTCGCGTTTGCCCCGGCTGAACCCCGGCGAGTCGAACGGGACCAGTACCGCCCCGATATCCCGGGAACTGGGGCCGAAGCGGCACCAGACCACCGAGTGCGTGGCATCCGGACCGTGCGAGTTCCAGCACTTCTGGCCGTTGAGGACGACATGAGCGCCCTCGATTCGCGCGGTGGTCCGCAGGTCGGTCAGCGCGCTTCCGGCTTCCGGCTCGCTCATTCCGGCCGTCACCAGCGCGTCCCCGGCGAGGAACCGCGGCAGCACTTCGGATTTCACATAGTCGGAACCGAAGTTGGCCACCTGCCGGATGGCACCGAAATTACTGGCCTGGAGCGCGTCGGCGCTGTGCGGGCACACCTTGGTGATCGCCATCATGACGAGGACGGCGTCCAGCAGGGACGCGCCCTGTCCGCCGAGCTCGACGGGCAGCGTGAGACCGGTGAGGTCGTGCTCGGCCAGGACTTTGAGGCTGTCCCAGGCGAACTCCGTGCGCGTGAAAGCGCGTTCGCCGAACTCGCGCTGGGCGAGTTTGGTCACCGACTCGACGAGGGCGGTCTGTTCGGGAGTGAGGCTGAAATCCATCTAGGGGGTTCCTGTTCGTCTCTCGTTACGGTCGGGGTGTCGTAGTGCTGTGATCGAGGGCGGCCGCCAGGGCGGGCGCGTCGAGGCCGGGCAATCGGTCGGCCAGCTGCCGGAGTTCGGCGACGGCGTGATCGGGGTCGGCGTGCGCGCCGACTCGCAGGCAGGAGCCGGCCTTGCGGGTGAGTGCCGCCCAGGTCGTGCCGCCCGCGCCGGGCATCGGCGCCTCGGCGGCGGCACGGGCCCCGTCGGTCGTCCGGACCTCGACGCGGGCGCCGGTCATCACCGAACTCTCCGGTAGGTCCTGTACGACGGTGATCCGGGCGGCCGCCGCGGCGATAGCGGGGTTGCCGAGGTCGCCGCCGTGCAGGGTGGTCAGGTCGTAGCGCCCGGTGACCCAGAGCGCCGCGAGTTGCCACGGAATGGAGAACTGGGCGTCCACCAGGGGCACGCCGCGATCCTGGTAGGGCCTGGCGACCAGCGAATACGCCGATCCCTCCGGTACGTGCACCCGCACCTGCTCGACCTCGTCCCAGTGCGGATGCCGGTCGCGCAGGCTCTCCGCGGCGGCGAGGGCCGCGTGCGTATAACGGCAGGCGGGGTAGGGCTTCACCGCGACCCAGCGGCCTTCGAAGTCACCGGTGAACAGGTCGTCCCAGCTCACACCGGATCCCGGGGCGAGCCCGAAATCGCCCGACAGCCACCCGCTCGGCCCTTCCACGCCCTGGGCGGCCAGCGCGGCGGCGGTGATACCGAACTGCGCGGCCAGTCCCGGCTGGATCCGCTTGGCGACCGAACCGTCGACCACGGCCTGCCGGGTGCCGGGCGCCAGCGCCGCACCGAGGGAGAGCGCCACGGCGTGCTGCACCTTGTCGTCGGGCAGCCCCCAGACGGTGGCGGCGGCCGCCGCGGCCGCGAGGGAGCCGAGCCCCGCCGTACGGATCACACCGGTGCGGGGGCCGGTCACCCGGGCCAGCCGGGAGAGCAGATGCACGCCGGTGACCAGGCCGTCGGCGACGCTCACGCCGTTCGCCCCGGCAGTGGCGGCGGCTGCCAGCACGGTCGGCACCACCACGCTGGCGGTGTGCACCACCGCCTCGTCGTGGGTGTCGTCGAAGTCCCAGGCGTGGATGAGCGTGGAGATCGCCACCACGGCCGCCGGCGCGGACAGTCGCAGATCGGTCCACGGGACCCGGACCTCGCCATGCCCCACCGCGCCGAGACCGGCGAGGACCTGCTGGGCGTCCTGCGACGCCGTACCCGCCGCGGCGAGTGCGAGGGCGTCGACGAGCAGCAGCCGGAGCTGCTCGCGGTCGTGGTCGGTCAACTCTGTCCATCGCCGGTTGGGAATTTCGGCCACCGGGTGCCTCCTGGTGCGATTGCGGTCCGGCCCGTGACGTCGATCACGTGAGCCGGGTCATAACCCTGACAGAGACCGCTCGGTCGCGTCAATATGTTCTATAGAATCTTTTTTCTGATCTATCGAATATTGTCGTGTTAGGCTGAGGCACCCCAGTCAGTCGGCGTTCCGGCGTGCCGGCGCCAGACGACCGAGTCCGATCAGGAGCCGACCGCAGTGACCCAGACCAACGCACCCCTGCCGCAGAGCCGTACGGCCTACGTGCTGGAGCGCCTGAGGGCCGACATGGACTCAGGCGTGATCAACCCCGGCGACCAACTCCGCCAGACCGCTATCGCCAAGCGATACGGCGTGAGCCCCACCCCTGTCCGCGAGGCGCTCCGGATCCTCGCCGCCGATGGCGCCGTCGACTACACCAGCCACCGGGGCGCCACCGTCCGCGACTTCACGCCGCAGATGGCCCAGGATCTCTACCGGATGCGCGCCGAACTCGAGGGCCTCGCCTGCGAGATCGCCTGCGAACGCATGACCGACGAAGACTTCCGGGCGGTCCTGCGAGCCAACGAGACCCTGGTACAGGCGACGGCCGCCGGCGAGGATCCGGCCCGGCTCTCCGTCCTCAACCGCGAACTGCACTTCGCCATCTACGCCAGCACCTCGGCGGCGGTGATCGACTCGGTCCGGCACCTGTGGGAACGATTCAAACCCTCCGTCACCCTGTGGGGCGTCCAGTCCTTCTGCCAGGCGCTGGACCAGGATCACGACCTGATCCTGGCGGCGCTCGAGCGACGTGACGGGGCCGCTGCCCGCGCCGCCATGCGCGACCATGTGCTGCACGCCTGGGAACTACGCCAGACCGATACCGACCTCCGGGCCGACGGCGCCGAAGGAGCCGCCCCGGTCGCCGCCGAGGCCGGGCGCTGACCCGATCTTGCGCAGACCGGCCTGGTTCCTTGCCATCGCGACCGCCTCACTGCTGTCGCACACCGTCCTCAGCGGCGTCCGCACGCTGATCTCCTACCGGGCCCTGGCACTGGGCGGGGACGGCCTCGCCGTGGGCGTCATCACCGCGGCGTTCGCCGTCCTACCGCTCCTCGCCGCCCTGCGAATCGGACGTGCCGTGGACCGCGGGCTGGCCCTACCGGCGCTCCGGCTCGGTCTGAGCCTCACCGTGGTGGCGGTGGTGCTCGCGGCCGCGAGCACCCAGTTGGTCGTGCTGGGGGTGGCCAGTGCGCTCCTCGGGCTCGCCCAGATGCTGCACACCGTGGCCTGCCAGAGCATGGTGGCGCTGTGGTCCCCACCCGGGCTCATGGACACGCGGTTCGGCCACCTCACCCTGGGTGTCTCCGCCGGGCAGCTGCTCGGCTTCCCGATCGCCGGCCTGGTGGCCACCCTGACCACGCAGGATTCGGGCGCCGTCAGCACCGGCCCGGCGCTGCTGGTGATGGCCGCGATCGCCCTCACCGCTGTGCCGCTCGCCTTCCTGTTCGCACCCGGCGATTCCACGCGGGTCAGCCGGTCCGACGCTGCCGACGGGCAGCAGTCCACCTTCCGGTTGCTCGCCACCCCGGGAATGAAACCGGCCATCTTCTCCAGCCTGACCGTGCTCACGGCCATGGATCTCCTCATGGCCTACCTCCCCGTCCTGGGACAGGAGATGGGCCTGAGCGTCGCCGCGGTCACCACCCTGCTCACCGCGCGGGCCGTCACGTCTGTCCTCTCCCGCGCGACCATGCCGATGCTGCTGCGGCGCGTACCCCGGCGGTGGCTGCTCGTCTCGGCCACCCTCGCCTCCGGAGTGCCGATGGCGCTCGTGCCGTTCACCTCCGCCGTCGTCCCGCTCATGCTCGCCATGCTGCTCATGGGCTTCTTCTGGGGCGTCGGCCAGCCGCTCACCATGTCCTGGGTGACCGTGATCGCCGATTCACGCAACCGGGCCGCCGCCCTGGCCGTCCGGCTGGCCGGCAACCGGATCGGCCAGGTCACGGTACCGGTACTGGCGGGCAGCCTCTCCGGATTGGTCGGTGTCGGTGCCATCTTCCACGTCAGCGGCCTGCTGTTGATTTCGTCCGGCCTGCTCACCCACTCGGCCACCCGCGACATCTGATCCGGCGCCGCATCGAATCCCCACGGCGAATGGGCGAACCTCCGGCACCGGCGCAACCGCCACGGCGTCCGTCACCCCGTGAAGCGCCGGGTACCCGTACCCTCGAGTGACCGGGCACCGATCCGCGCTCATCCGCTGTACATCGCGTCGACCTCCGTCGCGAACTCGCGCAACACGATATTGCGCTTGAGTTTCAAGGAGGGGGTGAGATAACCGTTGGCCTCGGTGAGCTCGGTGGGCAGCATGCGGAATTTGCGGACGGCCTCGGCCTGGGAAACAGCTCGGTTGCCGTCGTCGACGGCGGTCTGGATCGCGGCGAGCAGATCGGGGTCGGCAGCGAGATCGGCGACAGTGGCGTCGGCCTCGGTGCGGAACCGGGCTGCGGTCACATCACGCCAGCGGCCGTCCATCTTGCGGCTGGCCACCGCGATGTCCGGGTCTCGCTCGGCGTTGCGGTCGATCGAATCGGTGAGGTTCGCGTCGGGGTGCACGTGATACAGAGGTGGCAGTCCGAACTCCTGCATGATCGTTCCTCTCCGGCGACGCCGCCGGAAGGCACACGATGCGCTCCACCTGGGCAAACGGCGCTCAGCCGAGTATGAACCGCACCGCATCGGCGCGGATACGGTTATCGGCAGTCCTGGGCGAGGACCAAAGTCCTCCGGCGCCGGGCAATGCGTGATCTCCGAACCGCGACCGACCTCGGCACCAACCACGGGGTCGGGCGCCCTATCGCCGCCGACCGTGGGAGCTGCGGACCGCCCGGACGCGGGATTGGTCTACTCGGATCCGGAGAATATGCCCGCCCCTTCACCCCGGCGACGAAGTACTCGGCCGACGGTGCCCTTCGACCCTGTGCCCTCGGGGTACGAGGCCGCATCCTGAAGACGGCGGGTCGTGACCGTCGCGGTGTGTGCGCGTCGAGTCGACGATCGCGATCACGTCGCGGAAATGCGCCGACAATGCCGTCCACAACCCGCTATCGAAGATCGACCCCCTTTCGAGCCGGTCAGGAGGAGTCGTGAACGTACTCGTGATCGTCGGCGCCGCGGTCGTCGTGGTACTGATCATCCTGTGGCTGTCGGTCCGGGTGGTGACCCAGTACGAAAAAGGAGTGCTGTTCCGGCTCGGACGCGTGATCGCAGTCAGAGAACCCGGCTTGCGGCTCATCATCCCGGTCATCGATCGACTGCGTGAGGTGTCGATGCGGATCATCACCATGCCGATCCAATCCCAGGGCATCATCACCCGCGACAATGTCAGCGTCGATATCTCCGCCGTCGCCTATTTCCGCGTCGTCGACGCCGAGAAATCGGTCGTCGCAATCGAAAATGTGCATGCTGCCATAGACCAGATCGCCCAGACCACACTCCGCAAGGTGGTCGGACAGCACACCCTCGACCAGGCACTCGCCGAGACCGACACCATCAACGCCGATATCCGGCAGATACTCGACACCACCACGCTGGAGTGGGGTGTCGAAGTGACCCTGGTCGAGCTGAAGGACATCCAACTGCCGGAAGCCATGAAACGGGCCATGGCCCGCCAGGCCGAAGCCGAACGAGAAAAGCGAGCCAAGATCATCGCCGCCGAGGGCGAATCCCTGGCCGCCGCGGCCCTGGGCGACGCATCCGACACCATGGTGGCCCACCCGCTGGCCCTCCAGCTACGCAACCTGCAGACCCTCCTCGATCTGGGTGTCGACAAGAACACCACCGTCGTGTTCCCGGCTCCACTGATGAGCGCGATCGGCGATATCGGCGCCTTCTTCGCCCGCGAGGCCACCGCCGCCGCGACCGTCGATTCCACCGCCCGGACCCTGCCGACGAGCCCGCCGCGCCCGACTCCGATACATACCGGGGCACCGAGCACCACGGTCAAGGGGCATACACCGCCGGACTGACCCGGCGCGGCGATCGAAGGAGGCTCCCGGTGGAACGGACAACCTGCTTGGTGGCCGGCGGCGGACCGGCCGGACTGATGTTGGGTCTGCTCCTCGCCCGGGCCGGTGTCGAGGTCACCGTGCTGGAGAAACACAAGGACTTCCTCCGCGATTTCCGCGGCGATACCGTGCACCCCACCACCCTCGACCTGCTCGACGAGCTGGGCCTCGGCGCCGAGTTCGCGAAACTGGGCGCCCGCGAATTACGGCAGATCGTGCTGCCGATCGCGGGCGGTACGCAGTTGCTCGCGACGTTCGAGCAGCTACCCGGCCCGCACAAGTACGTCGCGATGGTGCCGCAGTGGGACCTGCTGAACCTGCTGGCCCGCACCGCGGTGCCGGAACCGGGCTTTCATCTGCGGATGAGTACCGAAGCGACCGAACTGATTCGGGTCCAGGGCAAGGTCACCGGTTGCGCCTATCGGACGGCCGACGGCGCGACCGGCGCGATCCACGCCGACCTGACGGTGGCATGCGACGGCCGCGCCTCGGTGCTCCGGGCCTCGACCGGACTACCCGCGCGGAGCTGGCCGACGCCGATGGACGTGTGGTGGTTCCGTCTCCCGCGCACCGCTACCGACCCCGCCGGAGCGCTCCCCGTCGTCACCGCCCGCCGCGCCGCCGTCCTGCTCGACCGCGGTGACTACTGGCAATGCGCCACACTCATCGCCAAGGGTGCCGACGCGGAAGCCCGGCGCGGTTCGGTCCGGGACATCATGCGCAGCATGGCCGACGCCGCCCCCTGGCTCGATGACCGGCGCGACGCCCTGACCGGTTGGGACGAGGTGAAGCTACTCGATGTCCGGCTGGATCGGCTGAGCACGTGGTACGTCGACGGGCTGCTCTGCCTCGGCGACGCGGCGCACGCGATGTCCCCGGTCGGGGGTGTAGGCATCAATCTCGCGATCCAGGACGCCGTCGCCGCCGCCAGGATATTGGCCGCACCGTTGCTCACGGGAACCACGACGACCCGCGATCTGGCCCGGGTCCAGCGTCGCCGCCTCATCCCGACCGCGGTGATCCAGGCGGTACAGCGGATGCTGCACGCCCGCCTCATCGTGCCGGCCCTCGCCGGCCGGGTCGAGATCGCCGGCGCCCCGAGCGCACCCCGGACCCTGCGATTACTGCGCCGTACTCCGGTGCTGCGCAGTATTCCCCCGTATCTCCTCGGCCGCGGGGTGTTGCCCGAACACACACCGGATTTCGCGCGCCGCCCGCCCGCCGGATCTGCCGCCGAGTCGCGGGAACCGGGCCCTTGACACCTTTCGCGGGTGTCGGCCGCCGCCTCGGGGACGCACACCCCACCATCCGCGCGGTGCTCGAACGCGAGGGAGTCCCGGTGATGTCCACGATCGGCCGTGCACGGTGAGCAGCGAAACCGGTGATTTCGCTCAGGACGACGGCAGAAAGGTACAGGCCGGAACTACGGCGCACCCACGGCGAGCGGGGTCCGCCGACTCGGCCGGGCAGGAGTCTCGGCGCAGTCGGTGCTGTCGACGCCGGCTCCGTATCGTCCGGAGAGCCCGTGGGCGAGAGAATGCCGTGAACGGTAACCATAGGAAAGCTGGCACTCGGCAGCGGTGGATATAATCTCAGGTCGGGACCCAGATTCCGGGGAATTGCGGGGCTATTCCTCCTCCGAGGGACAGGCCGATGGCAACAACGGTGAAATCGGTCAATTCGAAAAACCTTTCCGAAATTAAATATCCATTCCGGATAGTTAATTTCGGAAAGGTTTTTCTCGGCACGCCGAGATTGATGATTTCAACCACAGGAAAGATGAGAACAGGTTATATTTTAAACACCCCATTCGGGGGTTCGACATCCAGCCGAACCGTTGCTCAACATTTCCTGGAGATAGCCATGAGATCGACCTCTTCCCTGCTTCGCGCCGGCATTATTGCTCCGGTGGCCGTCGCTTCCATCTTTTGTTTGGCCGCACCGGCAAGTGCCGCCCCCGTCAGCGTGAACTGGAACTGCCGGGGCACGATCCTCGGTATCGGCCAAAACTCGAACATGACCACATCGGTCACCGGCACGGCGCCGAGCTCGGCGGCGTCGGGTTCCGCGGTGGCCATCACCATCACACCGGGTTCCTCGTCGGTTCCCAGCTCGGCTTCCGGCTTCACCGTGAACAACATCAGCAACCTGAAGATGACCATTCCGACTCCGGCGAACTCGACATTGGTCTCGGCCACCGCCTCCGGGGGCACCGTGGCCGGCACCGTCGCCACCTCGGGTGGGAATGTCGTACTGACCGTACCGGGTCCGATCGCCGGGGGCACCAGCTTCACCCCGCCGGCGGTGACGATCAACGTCACCGCCGGCACCCCCGGAACACCGATCACCAGCAAGTACGCGGGGACCAGCTACACCAGTCCCGGCATGACCATGACGACCAACGTCGCAGCGATCGGCAATGTCGCGACCTCGTGCTACCCGAACCCGTCCCCGACCCTCACCACCACAACAGTCAGCTGAGCCTGCGGACCGACGCCACGGCATAATGACCTGCGCACGCGCCGGCAGCCGGTGGTGAACATGCCTGGACCGGGTTGTCCCAGCAGCTCGGTCCAGGTCTCACCCGAGCGGCCCGGGTGAGGTCCGTCCTGATAGTGATTGCCCTGCTTCGGGTTTGGTGCAGCGCAGCCACTTCCACCGAATATTCAGATGCGCAGTATCGCATCGGCCACTGTGTCGTACAGTGCATATCCGACACAGCGACGGTCGCTTCGACGGCCCGAGCGGTGCCCGCTTTCGTGATGATCGTCAGCCGCGGTTCGGGGCTGACGGCCGATCGATTGACAGGAGCCCATATGCCTGCTTCAAACGCCCGGCGGCAATCCCTACCGTACGCAGGGAAAACGCGGGCGTGCACTCGTGATTCCCCGGCCGCCCTCGATCCGCGCCGCGCTACCGCGGCCTACGGCATTCACCGCGTCCACCGATCTCCCTGACCCCCGGACGGAATCGGGTGCTCGGCAACCGAGCGCGCCCTCATCGGTGACTTCTGCTGAGCAGTTATATCTTCCAAGTGATCGAGGGGAAGGCCTATGTGCCCGAGAACAACCGAGCCCGCCCGGATCTCGGCCGAGCTCAAAAGGGCCCTGGAGTTCTATCACGGAACCGTCGAGGATCTGGTCCGCGAATTGATCAGAGTGCTGGGCGTGAACGAGACCGATCGGCGTGCCCTGGAGATCGTCCTGCTCGAGGATGAGAAGGCCACGACGCCGAAACTGCTGGCCGAACGGCTCGGCCTCACCGCTGCCGGCGTCACGATCATGCTCAACCGGCTGGAGAAGCAGGGCTACATCGCCCGATCGCTGCACCCGACCGATCGTCGCCGCGTGATCGTGATGGCCACCGACCTCGCGGCCCATCGCATACGGGAACTCGTCGTACCCATGATCGTCGAGAGTTACAAGATGTTGCTGAGTTCGTACGACTCCGCCGAACTCGACATCATCGCCGACTTTCTGATCCGCGCGGGCGAACTGCAACAAATCCATCGGCAACGGCTGCGGAAAGTGAATCCCTACTCGAAACCCTGAAACCTCGAGAACGAATCCTTGCGCAAGTCGAGAGAAATCCGAGGCGCTTCGGAATTCGCCGCCCAGGATTTTCTGTGGAAGTTTCCATGCGCAGTATCAGCGCACTGCCCTCCTCGGTAGATCCTGAATAATGCATGCCTCGCTGGAGCTGTTCGGCGAGGCGACACCGCACTGCGCGCGCTTCGGTGTTCGGCAGAACTGCCTGAATCAAATATTCCGACGCTCGGGCTTCTTTCCGGGTGGCGCAGAGGGTGTGGTCACGGATTCCACAGGCCATGCCATCCGAAGTGTCGTCACAGGTTCCCAGCGGTCGGCACATCTCGCGGGAGAAAGCAGTAGTTGAATGCGAACAGGTGACAACAGCGAAGACCGAGTGGCAGAGCCGGACATCGATGCCGAGCCGCCTCGGATTCTGCGGTGGGGCGGTCGGCAGGCCGCGAGACCATCCGCCGATCGGTTCCTGCGACGGATATCGCGTGCAGGTGTGGTGGCCGCATCGGTGACCACGGCGATCGGGTTGACGCTGATGGTGCGGGCGGATTCCAACCCGCCGGTGCGGGCGAACGACTCGGGCGAATGCACCATCCAGGCTTCCGACCACCGTGCCGTCCGAAGCCGGACCAGCGTGACGAACCCGAGCACGGCATCGGGCGCACCGAGCGAGGTCTCTGTACCGAGCGAGGTCTCCGTACCGGGCGGCGTCGCGGGCCCCGACCCGGCAGCCGATCCCGGGACCGCCCAGCCGAGCGCCGATTCCACCGACCCCGGCACCGGCACGGCCACTGCGACGGAGTCGACGACAGCCATGACGCCGGATGCTCCGGCCGGGAACTCGACCGATGCGTCTATGAACGCGAGTTTCTCTGCCACGCTGAGCCTTTCGATCCAGGCCACGGCCGGCGTGCCGGATCCGGGTACGGTCACCTCGACCTCGATATCCACGGTGACCGTCACCACGACTCCGACGGTCACGGTGCCGGCCGACCCGAGCACGACGACGGTGCCGCCTGATCCGTCGACGATCACGGTTACGTCCGACCCGGCGACCACCACAGTGCCGGCCACCACGGCACCGACCGGCACCACAACGGCACCGACCACCACGACGCTGCCGCCCAGCACCACGACTACGACCCCGACGGTGCTTACAACCACCACGACGACCCCGATTCCGACGGGTTCGGCCACGACATCCACGTCACCAGAAGTGTCCACAACAGCCGTATCGCCGACGACCACGTCGACGTGGTCTACGACGACCATGTCGCCGAAGACGACCGATCCCCCGATGTCGACCGAGTCGGTACCTCCGGCGACTCCATCGATCGCGCATCCACCGGCCACCTCACCGCAGGTGGCGGCAGCGCGATAGACGGTCACCCCACCGACGGTCGGCGCCGGCGGGGTGACGTCGACCGAGATCCTGCCCCTTCGGCTCCGTGAGCAGTCCTGCCCCGGTAGGTACCTGACGCCGAGGTCATATCGACGATGAAAGCGCGGGGTAATCGGGGGCCGACCCGAGTCGGCGCCACACCCGCGAAGCGCCGCCGGACGGGGGCGGCGTTCAGCCGGGTGGGAAGAGTTGATCGAGGTGGTAGCGCACGAGTTCGGCGGCGGTCTCGATGTTCTGCTGGCCGGCCAGCACGCCGGTTCCGAGGCCGTTGGCAAGAGCGACCAAACGCGCGGCCTCCTGGCGTGGGTCGGTCCCGGCGGCGAGGGCTCCCTGGGCGGCGGCGCGGGTGAGTGTCTCGGCGAGTTGCTGCCCGAGGCGGTCGATCCTGGCGGCAAATGGCGCGGCGGCCAGCTCCGGGTCGGTGAGCGCGAGCATCGCGTAAGAGGTGCCCACCAGATGGAAGACCCGACTGGGTTCATCGGTCGGCAACGCCTCGGCCAGGAACGCTTCGACGAACGCGCGCGGCGGTGGCGGATCGGGAAGCCCGGCAAGGCGCTGAGTCCAGCGTCGCCGGGATTGCTCTTCGAGGTGTTCCAGCGCACCGAGCAGTAGCCCGGTTTTGGTGTCGAAGTAGTACTGCACCAGCCGTAGCGAGATCCCCGCTTCGGTGGCGACCGAGCGCATGGTGACCGCGTGCAGGCCATCGCGGGCAGCGACGCGCACAAGTGCGTCGGCGATCTGTGCGCGGCGTGCGGTGTGGTCGGCGGTCCTGGGCACCGGGTTCCTCCTGACTCCCCGAGTTGATACAACTGTATACGGTACAGCTGTATCAGTGGAGGTGGTGGATGCGACTCGATCTGGGCGGCCCCGCGACAGGTTCTACGGTGCCGGTGCGGGCTGCGACGGTACTGGTGGTGGTCTGCGCGGCGCAGTTCATGGTCGTGCTCGATATCTCGGTGGTGAACGTGGCGCTACCCTCGATCAGCTCGTCGCTGGGTTTGAGCGAGGTCGGGTTGGGGTGGGTGGTCAACGCCTACGCCCTGGTGTTCGCCGGGTTACTGCTGCTGGGTGGGCGGCTGGCGGACCTGTTCGGGCGGCGGCGGATGCTGCTGGCGGGGCTGGGGTTGTTCTCCGCAGCGAGCCTGGTGGGTGGGCTGGCCGAGAGCGGGGCGTGGCTGATCGGTGCACGGGCGGTGCAGGGGCTGGGCGCGGCGGCATTGGCGCCGGTGACGTTGGCGATCCTGACTACGACCTTCCCGGAAGGCTCGCGCCGGACCCGGGCGCTGGCGGTGTGGACGGCGCTCGGGATGGCCGGTGGCACGGCGGGAAACCTGCTCGGCGGTGTGCTGACCGAGTGGTGGTCGTGGCGGGCGACGCTGCTGATCAATGTCCCGATCGGAGTGGTCGCTGCCGTAGCGGCGCTGCGGGTGATCACCGCCGACCGGCCGACGATCCGGCCCCGGTTGGACGTGGTGGGGGCGGTGCTGGTAACCGGCGGTATCGCGGCTCTGGCCTATGGGGTCGGAGAGGCAGCGGCCCGCGGTTGGACTGCGGTGCACACGGTGGCCGGGATCGGCACGGGTGTCTTCCTGCTGGCGGGATTCGCTCTCGCGGAGATCAAGTCGGTGCCCGCACCGTTATTTCCTGTGCGGCTGTTGCGGATTCGGTCGGTGGTCGCCGGGAACTCGATCCTGCTGCTGGCCGGCGCATGCTTGAACCCGATGTGGTTTTTCCTCACTCTGTCGATGCAGGCCGGTCTCGGTTACGCCCCGCTGCAGACCGGTTTGGCGTTTCTGCCGCACACTGTGACCGCGATTCTGGTCGGGGTCTGGGCCACGCCGTGGCTGATGCGCTTCGTCGACGGCCGGGTGCTGATCGCGGTGGGCGCCTTGATGGCGGCCGCCGGGTTCGCATGGCAGGCGCAACTGCATTCCGGAAGCGGTTATGTGGCCGGAATCCTGGGCCCGGCAGTGGTGTTCAGTGTCGGAGCCGGTTTGTTGAACACCCCGGTCACCGCTGCGGTGACTTCCGGAGTCGCGCGCGAGGATGCGGGGGCAGCGTCGGGGCTGATGAATACGACCAAGCAGGTCGGGGCCACGCTCGGCTTGGCGGTGCTGATCACGGTCGCCACACCAGGCAACCTGGAGGGCTACAACCGGGCGTTCACCGTGATCGCGGTGGTGATGGTCGTGGCTGCGGTCGCCACTCTGCTGTTGGCCGCCCACCGAGACTCCACTGTCGCGGGACGGTAGCGTCCACCACCCGGATCAGAACGAGTGCGGGCTTTCGGCCCCCGCGTGGCCGGCGGGGACGGTGATGTCGGGCAGGGTCAGCGACAGGGCGGGCGCGACGGCGTCGAAGGCCTCGGTGATGCGAGTGATCAGGGAGCGGCGGGCGCCGGCGCCGCGGCGGGCGGAGTGCCGTTCGGCGCGGACCCAGTTCTTGGCGCCGCAGCGCCAGGCCGACATCGCGATCTCGGGAAGCAGTCGGATCCGCACATCGGCGCGCCCGTCGGCGCCGGTGCGAGCCTCCAGCGCGCTGACCAGTCGTTCCTGGGTGGCCAGCGTGAGCGCGTTGCACAAAGGAGCCGCCGGACGAGCCGTGAACTCACCGGCCGGAACCAACAAGAAGACACACGGAGAGGGGCCGAGTATCCGCTCGATCACCCCGGGAACCACCGCAGCACCGCCACATTGCCGCACCCGCATGGGCCTCGATGTTCGATCGACCCGTCACGGCAGCACTCTCCAGTTAGGGGAGAGTTGCAAGCTGGATGGGCAAGAGGTGGCCGACGTCTCACCCCGCCATGTCCGCGCCTCCGCTGCGGAACTCATCACCCCATCACTGCTTGGGGTTGCCCAGTGACCCCTACTCGGCACCACCGCCCCAGCCCCACCGCACTATCGGACTATGGCGGGTCGACGGCCCGTATCTCGGCTACCGCCGGTGAGCGGGCATTCGAGGGAACGAGCACGGGGAAGCCGTCCGGCCCGCCTGGGATGTGTTCACCGGATGTTCGTTTGCCCTCGGCATAGAAGGTTGTCAATATCGATGCATGTCGAATCCGTCGATCCCGTCGACACCGGCCGCGACCTGTAACCCCGCCCCGCGGGTGCGCGAGGCCTTGACACCGGAGACAGCGGTGCAATTGGCGACGGTCTTCAAGGCGCTGTCCGATCCCGTGCGTCTGCGGCTGTTGAGCTCCATCGCTTCGCGGGCCGGGATGGAAGCCTGTGTGTGTGATCTGTCCGAGGGCATCGCTCTCACTCAGCCGACCATCTCGCACCACTTGAAGGTGCTGCGCTCCGCAGGGTTGCTGACCAGCGAACGCCGCGCGTCCTGGGTGTATTACCGGGTCGTCCCCCAAGCATTGCAGGGCGTCTCCGATGCGCTGCTGTCGGAGAGCGGCGAGGCTGCCGGGGTGGACGCATGAGCGCCACCGAGACCACCGTCGCCGAGCAGGGCGTGGTGGGCAAGCTCTCAACTCTGGACCGGTTCCTGCCGGTCTGGATCGGTGTCGCCATGGCCGCCGGGCTGCTGCTGGGCCGGCTGATTCCCGGCCTCGGCGACACCCTCGCCGCGGTGCAACTCGACGGGATCTCGCTGCCGATCGCCATCGGGCTGCTGATCATGATGTATCCAGTCCTGGCCAAGGTCCGCTACGACCGCCTCGACACCGTCACCGGCGATCGCCGGCTCCTCCTGAGCTCGCTGGTACTGAACTGGCTGCTCGGCCCGGCGCTCATGTTCGCCCTGGCCTGGCTACTCCTGCCCGACCTGCCCGAGTACCGCACCGGGCTGATCATCGTGGGCCTGGCCCGCTGCATCGCCATGGTGATCATCTGGAACGACCTGGCCTGCGGTGACCGCGAAGCCGCCGCTGTGCTGGTGGCGTTGAACTCGATCTTCCAGGTGTTCATGTTCGCCGTCCTGGGCTGGTTCTACCTCTCGATCCTGCCCGGCCGGCTGGGGCTGGAGCAGACCACGATCGACACCTCACCGTGGCAGATCGCAAAATCGGTGCTGATCTTCCTCGGGATTCCGCTGGTCGCCGGCTATCTCACCCGCCGGTTCGGGGAACGTGTCAAGGGACGGAGCTGGTACGAATCCACCCTGATCCCGAGAATCGGGCCGTGGGCGCTGTACGGCCTGCTGTTCACCATCGTCGTGCTGTTCGCCCTGCAAGGTGACCGCATCACCGCACAACCTCTCGATGTCGTGCGGATCGCGGTGCCGCTGCTGGCGTATTTCGCGATCATGTGGAGTGGGGGCTACCTCCTCGGCGCCGTGCTGGGCCTGGGCTACGAACGGACGACGACGCTCGCGTTCACCGCGGCAGGCAACAACTTCGAGCTCGCCATCGCCGTGGCGATCGCCACCTACGGCGCCACCTCCGGCCAGGCGCTCGCCGGTGTCGTCGGGCCGCTGATCGAGGTCCCGGTCCTGGTCGCCCTGGTCTATGTTTCACTGGCCCTGCGCAATCGATTCCGCGTACCGGCCGCCGCCGCGGTGGAGTCACGGTGAGTACGGCCCCGACTGTGCTGTTCGCCCGCCAACGCCTGCACGCCTCGGCCAAGGTTGAAGGCCTCACCCACACCGGTACCCGACCGTGCTGTTCCTGCGTAACCACAACGCCGGCCGCTCCCCGATGGCGTCGGGTCTGTTCACCCACCTCGCAGGCGAACACGCCATCGCCTGGTCCGGCCGGCCGCGAACCCGGCGAGGAGATCAATCCCGCCGCAGTCGAGGCCATGGCCGAGATCGGCATCGATATCACCGGTGACTATCCGAAGCCGTGGACCGAGGAGATCCTCGAGGTCGCCGACGTCATCGTCACCATGGGCTGTGGGGATGCGTGCCCGGTGTATCCCGGCCGCCGGTATGAGGACTGGGATCTGCCCGATCCCGGTGGCCTCGACGTCGCCGCGATCCGGCCGATCCGCGCCGAGATCGAAACTCGCGTCCGCGTCCTGCTCGCCGAACTCGGCGTCCCCACCACCCGAAAGGCCCTGTCGTGACCGAAAAGCCGAGTGTGTTGTTCGTCTGCGTCCATAATGCCGGACGCTCCCAGATGGCCGCCGGATTCCTCGCCCACCTCGCGGCAGGGGCGATCGAGGTCCGCTCCGCAGGCAGTGCCCCCGCCGAACACCTCAACCCTGCCGCAGTGCAGGCCATGACCGAAGTCGGCATCGATATCACCGGCCAGGCCCCGAAGATCCTGACCCCTGACGCGGTGGAATCGTCCACGGTGGTGATCACCATGGGCTGTGGCGATACCTGCCCGGTATTCCGGGGCATCAGCTACCGCGACTGGGATCTCCCGGACCCGGCCGGAAGGGGTGTGGAGGTGGTGCGCCCGATCCGTGACGAGATCCGGGCCCGGGTCGAGGCGCTCATAGCCGAGCTGCTGCCCGCCCACACCTGAACCGCCTCGACGCCCTCACCATTCAACCCGGGAACAAGGTTTGCGCCAGGACTGCGGGTCGACGTGATGGCCTTGCCCAGGCAGCGTTTTCCGTAGCGGGTCCGGGAGTCCGGCGGAGCGACGGTCGGCGACGAGGATATAGTCGGCGCTGGTCGTGCCGGTGATCACGGCGGTCGGTGCGTTGATCGCGGCGACACCATGTCCACCAGTGCGATAGTCATCTCGGTGGTGGTCATCGCGCATGCTCCTGGCGCCGTGCCGTGGCCGGCGGTAGGCGCCGCGCCAGATAGGCCGCGTCCCGGCCCACTCCGCGCAAGGAGTTCGACGAGGGGGTTCGCTGCCACTCCAACCCGAGGAACCCCAGGCCCGGATGGGTGCACGACAGGCCCTGACGCTGCCACGGGATCCCGGTCGCAGTCAGTGCCCCGGTGTCGGCGAGGTAGGGCAGGTGGGGGCGGTAGCCGGTCGCGAAGACGACCGCGTCCACCGGTGTGCTGGTGCCGTCCGGCCACATAACGCCCTCCGATGTGAACGCGGTGAACATCTCCCGCCGCCGCGGCTTCCCGGCCGCCAGCGCGGCGCGGTAGCGGCCTTCGTCGAATACCGGCTGCGTCGGCGCATCCTTCATGATCCGGCCCAGCGGCGCGGCATCGAACCCGGTGACGGTCAACCAGAAATGCACATCCCGGCCCAGCGGGCGCTGCGGCACGAACTTCACCGGCGCCCGACTGGCCAGCACGACCTGCGCGTATTCGGCGAGCTCGGCGGCGATCTGCACCGCCGAGTTACCGGCGCCCACCACGACCACCTGCTGGTCGGCGAACTCGGCCGGGATGCGGTATTCGCCGGCGTGCAGGACCCGGCCGGCGAACTCCTCCCGACCGGGGATCCTGGGCAGGAAGGGGGAACCGAACGACCCCGTCGCGGCAATCACGCGGGTCGCGGTGAACACCCGACCCGATCCCGTGGTAACCGTGAAACCGTCGCTGCCGATGGGGGTCACGGCCTCGACGGGAGTGCTGGTGTGGATATCGGCGTCCAGGGCGGCGGCGTAGGAGCGCAGGTAGTCGACCACTTCGTCGCGGTGCGGATACCGATCCGGATCACCGGGAAACCGGCGTCCGGGCAGCGCGCTGTAGCGGGCGGGTGAAAACAAGGTCAGGCTGTCGTAATAGTGAGGCCAGGACCCGGTCGCCTCTCCCGAGGCCTCCAGGACCGCGGTATTCAGACGCTGGCCGGTCATGTGGTGGGCGACGGCGAGCCCGGACTGGCCACCGCCGATGACCACCGCGTCGTATGCGTATTCGCTTGTCACAACAGTTCTTTCTCGGTGATTGCGGTGAGAGGAGCGATCGCTGCGGCGAGGGCGGCGATCCCACCGAGGACCAGGTAGAACACGACCAGATCCGGTGCGGCCGCGATCGCGACCAGCGCCGCGACACCGAGAACCGATCCGGCGGTCATCACCCGCCGCGGGCCCGTCCGGTCGACGATCACACCGACCGGGATCCCGGTGAGCGCCGTCGCGAACTGCCCGAGCGAGAACGCCGCGGTGATCATCGGCGCCGACCAGCCGGTATCAGCGGTGATCGACGCCGACAACACCGGGAACGCGTAATACAGGATCCCCCAACTCGATATCTGGGTCAGGCACAGCACCGCCGGCACCCGGCGGCGCCCCGCCCGCGACAACTCACCCACCGCTGCCGCGGACGCGGTCTACACATCGGTCACCCCGGAACTCGGGCGTCTACTCGGCGGCGGCCGGGGCGCAGCACCCCACCGTCGACCCCGCCGCCGCCTCCGACTCGGGTGTGGAATAACCGCTACCGGTTCCGCAGCACGCCTGCACCGCCTCACCGTCGGTTTTCCCGGCGAACCGCGGTTCGGTGCCGAAGTGCTCGGTATCGGCCAACACGGTGTAGACCTCCCACCGCTCTTCGTTCGGGCCTGTCACCCACACCTTGTCCTGCGTGGCGAAGCAACATGTCGTTGCGATCTGCTCCTCGGTGAACAACCCCGCCTCCGACAGGCGCGCTATCTCGGCGTGCACCTTCTCCGAGGACTCCACCTCGACACCGAGATGATTCACGCTGCCGCCCTGACCCGGCTTTTCGATGAGCACCAGTTTCAGCGGCGGCTCGGCGACCGCGAAATTCGCATACCCGGTCTTGCGCTTGGCCGGCTGGACCCCGAACAGGGTCGAATAGAACTCGACGGCCTGCTCCAGATCGTCGACGTTGAGTGCGAGCTGGACACGTGACATGATGACCACCACCTGTGTGACATATATCGAAGAGTTGACAGCCGCCAGTCTGCCACCTTTTCGACATAAGTCAATATTCTCGGTAGGATGGATTTCATGCCCAAAGCGCTGCCCGTCATCGACATGACCACCCCGCTGTGCTGCCCACCGGTCGCGGCCGGCCCGGTGGATGACGAAGCGGCCCTCCACGTCGCACTCCGGCTCAAAGCCCTCGCCGACCCGGTACGGGTGAAACTGATGTCACTACTGCTTGCCGGCCACGAGGCCGGGCGCAACGGCGGCGAACTCGCCGACGCCGTCGGGCTCTCCGAATCGACAGTCAGCCACCACATCGGCCAGCTCCGCAAAGCCGGGCTCGTGACCTCCGAACGCCAGGGCATGAATGTCATCCACCGCGTCCACCGCGACGCCCTCTCCGCGCTCTGCGTCGTCCTCGACCCCAACTGCTGCCGGTAGCCACCAACTCACGCAAGCAGACACTCCCCGCCTCCCATACTTCCCACACCGGCTGCGGGCGTCGTGCACAACGAGAGGCAGGGGCGCCACAGTTCGGCCAGGAAGCTGCCATCGGCCGGGCACACCTTGTCGGAGTGGGTGGGTCTGCATTCGTGAACCGGATTGACACCGCCCAGTTCGACTGTCTTGTCCAGCGCGATCAACCGTGGCACGACCAACGTCCTTCGACGACGATCCACAGCTCCATCGCGGCCACGCGGCGTCCCAAGCGGTTGGTCAAGACGATTGGTATCGAATCCGCGGGTCCGGTCTCGGCGGACACAGCTGCACACGTGACCGCGTCGATTTCGGCAAACAGGATCCAGGACCAAACCGGGGGTAAACGCGGGGCCAGACACAAATGGGACTGCCCGCACGATCCGGCGACAGAGGTTATGCAGCCTGATGAGTGATTCGGATCATTGGCTCTTCGATGCCGCGATACGGTCGAGACGCTCGTACTGCTGGTCGGTGATTTCCACATGGACTGCCAACATCATCGGCAGTCAGGCAAAGCACCCACCACACAGATTCGCAGACCGAATCTCGGCAATGGCCCCTGACCTGCGGTGACGTCATATCCGTTGCTTTCGCGCGATTACGACCGGAAGCCCTGTTCGGTTGGCGTGGAATGCGGCAGTGGGGATGTTGGTGGGCGGGTGCCGCCGGTGAGGTCGGTGGCGCGATTCCGGGACTGGAGGTCAGTCGGCCGAGCGGATTTCGTGCGGTGAGCCGCTCGGTAAACCCGTCCAGTAGCGCGGCCAGACCGAATTCGAAGGCGCTGCCAGGTGCGGCGTTGTATCCGGTTGCAGCAGACTCTGTTTCGATACGGCGGCGGAGCCTCGGATATTCCCGGGCGATCTCGGTTGCCTCGGACATGGCGTGCGCGAGTTGGGTTTGCGCGCTGTCTCCGTTGCGGTTGAGGCGGCGATTGAGCGAGACGTTGGCTGCCTGCCGACGGCGTTGCCGAGCACGAACATGAACACAGCGGCAGCGGCCTGATCGGCGCCGTCCTCGTCGAATCCGGCCTGTTCGAAGGTGGCCAGCATCCGATCACCGTGGCGAGACTTGTTGGGACCATAGAGCAGATGTCCCGATTGGGCCTGCACGACCCAGGGATGGATGCCGGGTGATCATGGCGTACATGCCGGGCGGCGGCGGTCTCGGTGGTGCTGCGCCAGTCCGTGGCAGCACGATCTCACCCCAGATGTCGTCGGTGGCCAGCCGTATCAGATTGTCCTTGCTCCCGACGTGCCAGTACATGGCGGTCGCCGCGGCGTCGAGGCGTTTGCCGAGGCTGCGCATGTTGAGTCCGTCCAGCTCCTCTTCGTCGAGGAGTTCGATGGCGGTGCGGACGATCTGTTCCCGCGCCAAGTCGTGACGCCCCTCAGTGAGGTTGGCCTGGGCCTTGATCTCGCACGGAGCAATTTCTGCCTCATGGATTTCGACGCCAGGGCGGGGTGGGAGCGCGGCGAGGGTGCAGACCAGCCCGTCGGGGGTGCGGAAAACCGCACCGGGGTCCTGTGGCCGGCCCCGCCGAATCGGATGGTCGGCACCACTGTGCGCGGCGCCGCCGATTCCTAGGTTCGAAGTATGCCTATTGCAATGGAATCCACCGACGAGTTGACCGGGGTCGCTGCCTGGGCGGTCGACCTCATGGAACAGCTCGGTGGGTTGGGAGCGGGTACAGCCATCGCCCTGGAAAACCTGTTCCCGCCGCTGCCCAGCGAGATCATCCTGCCGCTGGCCGGGTTCACGGCAAGCAAGGGACAATTCGGGTTGGCGGAGGCTCTGATATGGACCACGCTCGGTTCGGTGGTCGGCGCGTTGGCGCTGTACGGCCTGGGCGTACTGCTCGGCCGGAACCG
>JBFARE010000060.1:0-41156 GCA_040674215.1 Nocardia sp. NPDC050193
CGGCCGAGTACGAAGCCGCCTACTACGCTCAACTCACGCCAGGCCGACCGGCGCTGGTCTGAAACCGAAGCCGGTCCCCAACCCGTGACGGTTCAACCGCTTCGCGATCTGGGCCCGGTTTTGTGTTGGGGGCCGTTGTTACCGTGCGCGGGTGCAGCTTCGGTACAACTTCTGCGTCTACCCGACGCCGGGCCAGCGCATCGCGCTGGCTCAGGTTACGACGGAGCGGAAGATATCGGGCACGTTTTCCGCGTCTTGGCGGCCCGCCGCGCGGCGCTGCGCTACTACCGCAACAACTTGCAGGGTGGTGTGAAGGCCACCTTCACCATCGCTCCGAAAGCCCCGGCACTCTATCTGCACGGCGATCAGGACGGTTGTATGCAGGCGGCGTTGCAGGAGTCGTTTCCCGAGACGCTGCCGGCCGGGTCACGCTATGAACGTATCGCGGGCGCCGGCCACTTTCTTCAGCTGGAGAACCCGACGCGGGTCACCGCCGTGATCAAGGAGTGGATCGGGGCGCCCCGCCGGTAGTACGCCTTCTATTCACGGGCGCGCTTTGCGGAGCAGTGGCCGGGTCATGATCGTCGGGGTTCCGGCACCGTGCCGGGAACGGTAGGGCGCAGGTGGGTATTTCTGTTTCGATGCCGTCGGCGCGGTATGACCGCAACCAGCTTCCGCCCCTCGTGACCACTCTCCACCGCGCTGCCGGCGCGCTCGAAACCGATTGGGCCGACTGATCCGGACAAGAAATCGAGCTCACAGCGACGACCGATTGATTCAGCCGATTTCGTTCCAGGCAATCTTGGTCACCACCGCGACCCATGGGCCGGCCGAGCCGGGCCCGTTCGACGGCGCCACCCCGGTTGCGTCGACGACGGTCGCGGGGCTGCCCGCGGCCACTTTCGGAGCGTGAGAAGCCGGCGCGCCCTGCGGCTTCTGGCGGATGCCGAGAACCTCGGCGTCTGTGTAGTCGGTTTACCCTTCGATTCGTCGAATCGCGGCACGGGTCCCGCTACGCCGGGCGAGAGCGGAGCCTTCGATATCCAATGCGACGAAAACGTCAGAAGTCTTCGGGCGGAGGCAGTCTCGCCTACATCCCTGGCTAGTACGCGAGAGTTATGAAAGGGTAAGAGCGTTCTCGTGAGGCAATAACACAGTGGGGTTCATGTGGATATCGCGATCCGAATCGAAGCCGTGGATCTGTCCGCGGAGTTGGCGTCGCTACGCGAGTGGTTGATCGCGGAGGACCAACTCCGTGGCGTGGTGCGCGTAGTGGAGATCGTGCCTGGGCCGGGTAAGCTCGGCGCCGACCTGGCAAACACGCTGATCGTTGCGGTAGGCGGAGGTGGTGCCGCGACCGTTGCGGTTCGGGTGATTTCCACGACGGTGATTGCCTGGCTGCAACGGCGATCGGGGGAGGTCAACGTGAAATTGACGAAGCACGACGGATCCACCGTGGAGATCAGCGCAACGAATGTCCGTGACCTGACGCTAGCTGGATTCGACTCGATGACAACAGAATTGGCTGAGAAGCTGTCGGACCCGTCCGATGTCCACTGATCCGTCACCCGAGCGGCGATCGGCGTTGGGACTGAGTTCGCCGGGGACTCGTGTGCTGATTGTCGGGTCCGGCAACTATGTCGAAGGTTCACCGTTGCCCGCGGTTTCCGCGGTCGCGGACACTGTCGATGACCTGAAGAAGGCGCTTGTCGACCGGTGTGGGGTGCGGCCGGACAACCTGGTCGCTCTGCTGGACCCGACTGATCCACGGCAAGTGGATGAGGCTCTCGCCGAACTCGCCGGACAGGCCACCGATGTCTTGGTGTTCTATTACATCGGTCACGGGCTCCTGAGCGCGCATAACGAGCTGTATCTGGCGACCAGCGCAACAGATCACCTGCACAAGCTTCGCTACAGCGGGTTGTCGTATCAGGCAGTGAGCGAGATCCTCGGAAATAGTAAGGCCCGTTCGAGTCTGGTGGTGCTGGACTGTTGTTTCGGGGGTCGGGCGCGGGGATCGTATGCGACCGCACCATCGGAGGCATTCCAGCTTGCGGCTTCGGGCGGAAGCTATCTACTGACCGCATCCGCAGCGCAACAACAAGCGTATGCACCGGTCGGTGAGCGATACACCGCGTTCACCGGTGCTGTGCTGCGACTGCTCACCGACGGTGACCTGAACGAGCCGAAGCACCTCACCCTCGACGGTGTCTATCGACACCTGCGTAGGAAGCTGCCGGCCGCGGGGTTCCCTGCACCCCAGCGGCACACCAGCGGGACCACCGGGGACCGTGTCCTGGCACGCAATCCGGCGACACCCGAGATCGGCCCGCGCAAAAACCCTGCCAGTGGCGATCAGCCCTGCCCGTACCGAGGACTCGACGCATACACCGCTGACGACACCGAGTTCTTCCACGGGCGCACCGAGCTCGTCAACGACACTCTCGACCGCCTTGCCGAACTCGTGCTCAACAGCGGCCCGATCGCCACCATCGGGGTATCCGGTGTCGGGAAGTCGTCCTTGCTGCAAGCCGGTGTCCTGCCCGCCATCGCCCGCGGCGACCTGCGCACACCTGGCTCGAGTAGTTGGCCTCAGCTGACGTTGACACCCGGTGGGCATCCGCTGACGACCCTCGCCGGCCGACTCGCTCAACACAGCGATCGTGACACCGACGAGATCCTCGGTCTATTACGCGAAAACCCAACACAGCTCGGCACACTCGTGCACGAATCGCTTGACCGACTGGCCGGTGGCAAAGGCCTGGTCGACGGGCGCTTGCTACTGCTCGTCGACCAGTTCGAAGAGGTGTTCACCAACTGCGAGGAAAAAGCCGAACGCGATAGTTTCATCTCCGCGCTGTGCACTGTCGGCTCGGCCGCAGTAGTGATCATATGTCTGCGGGCCGACTTCTACTCGCACTGCCTGGCCTATCCGTCACTGAAAACGGCACTGACCGATCGGCTGATCGTCGTCACGCCGATGACCGAGGATCAGTTGCGGGCTGCGATCGATGGACCCGCACTCATCGCAAACCTCGACCTCGAGGAGGGGTTGACCAACCGGTTACTCCACGATCAGAACGTCGGACTCGACATCACCAGGGCCAGTTTGCCGTTGCTGTCGTATGCCTTGCAACTGACCTGGGCGCGCCGCGAGGGAAACGTGCTCACGTTGGCAGGGTATGAGGCCACCGGAACGATCTGGAGTGCGGTCACCCAACAAGCAGACCTGGCGTACAACAGCCTCGATCCCGCAGGGCAAAACGCCGCACGGATTCTGCTGCTGAGCATGGTGCACCTCGGCACCGATACCGATGACACACGCCACCGGGTCGACGTCGCCGTCCTGATCAAGGACCGCCCCGATCAGGCCGCCGCTATCGAGGCCGCCCGGGACGCGCTGATCGAGCGGCGCCTCGTCACCCTCAACGATGACGGAACTGCTCAACTGGCCCACGATGCTCTCTTACGTGCCTGGCCACAGTTGCAGCATTGGATCGACGAAGACCGTCAGGGCCTGCTGGTACGCCAGCAACTCGCAAACGACGCCGAACAGTGGCACAATTCGAACCGCGATGAGTCCCTGCTCTACCGGGGTGCTCGATTGAGTACGACAGAACCTCACACCAACCACGCTAAGATGGGGCCGCTCGGTACCATCGAGACACAGTTTCTCGCTGCCGGCACCCAGGCCGAGCGCCGCCGCACCCGCCAGCGTCGTGCCGTCACCGGGATGCTGATGTTCCTGGTCGTCGCCTTAACCGCCGCAACACTCGTCGCGTTCAGCATCAGCCGGGACTTCGCTCGGCAACGAGACGAAGTCATGGCGGGTGTGGCACGTGAACTGAGTAGCCAAAGCGAGCGCCTCGCCACCTTGGACCCGGTCGGCTCCCGGGTATCGGCCTTGGCGGCATGGCGAATCGACCGGAGCACCGAGTCCTACCGCGCGATTCTCGACGCCGCCCACCACCCTGCAATAGCAAGCCTCTCCCACCCCGGCCAGGTGGACGCAGTGGCGTTCAGTCTTCACGGCGGCACCCTTGCCACAGTCACCAACAACAGCTGGAGTGGCAGCACCGATAGAGAGCTGCGGTTATGGGATGTCGCCGGCCACCAACAGATCGGCGAGCCTCTCACCGAAAACACCGGCGAGGTGGAGTCCATCGCATTGAGCCCCGATGGCAAAACCCTCGCCACCGGCGAGGGAAACGCCCTCCTCAGAATGTTATTCGGAAACTGTGATGACAGTATTGCGTCGAAGGTGCAGCTGTGGGACCTCTCCCACCGCCGATCGATAGGATTTCCCGGTCACCGTGGGGGTGTGCTTTCGTTGGCGTTCAGTCACGACGGCCGAACTCTCGCCACCGGGGACGGCTGCGGTGCGGTGCGGTTGTGGGATGTCGACAGCCGAAAGCTGATGAGTGAACAGATCGCCGTATCCACCGATGCGATGAGCACCATGCAGTTCAGCCCCGATAGCCGAACTCTCGCCACTGTTGACGAGATGGGCGCGATGCGGTTGTGGGAGATCACAGACGAGCGCCAGTTGGTCAGCAAACCCCTCCCTCGAGACATCGACGGTGTGCTCTCGATAGCATTCGCCGACAACAGAACCCTCATCGTCGGAGATGCGGACTCAGTGCAATCGTGGGACGTTGTCGACCGCAGACTGTCCGGTGACCCCTGGGGGCCTTTCCCGGGGGCGATCTCAGTGGCATTGAATCCCGACCGAACCACTCTCATAGTCGGTGGGCGAGATGACAACATCCTGCTATGGGATATTGCTCTGAACCGTCCGCGCGGAACCATCGTCGTCGGCGAAGCGACCTTCTCGATGACGTTCAGTCCCGACGGTAAAACGGCGGCCATCACCGATGATGACTACTCGGTCCGGTTGTGGGACTTGACCGTCCCCCAACCGAGCGATGAATCCCCTGCCGGTTCTGTCGGGAGTGCAGGTTCGGCAAACTACCTGAGTGTGGTACAGAGTCCCGTGGGGAACCTCCTCGCCATCGCCGACTCAGAAAACAAGATCAGGTTGTGGAATGTCGCCGATGAACAACCGTTCGGTGAGCCTCTCGTCGTAAATAGAGACACGGTACCCGAAATCGTGTTCAGCCCCGACGGAAAGCTTCTCGCTATCAGCGACGAAGGCGGCGGCTTCGGGTTGTGGAATGTCGCCGATCAACAACCGATCGGTCGACGTCTCTCCGAGGGCGACGGCTCAGTATCTGCGCTGGCATTCAGTCCTGACAGCAAAATGCTCGCAGCCGGGGACGACCAGGGCAGCGTCAGGTTGTGGAACGTTGCCGATCAACAACCGATCGGCAGCCCCCTCACCGGACATACCGACTCGGTGACCGCACTGGCATTCAGTCGCAACGGCACAACCCTCGCTACCGCCGGATTCGACGAAACGGTTCAGTTGTGGGATATTGTCGACCGGCGGCCGATCGGTGACCTGCTCCTGGACGAAGGTCCGGCGGAATCTGTGGCCTTCAGTCCGGACGGAGAAATCCTCGCTACCGCTGGCCGAGGCCGCCGCTATGCGGTCCAGCTGTGGAACGTCACTGACCGGGAAATGGTCCAGCCACTCACCAGCCCCGGCCTCAGCTGGGCGCAATCGATACAGTTCAGCCGGGACGGCAAGACCGTTGTTGCAGCAGACGGCAGCGCGGTCTATTTGTGGGACTTGGCCAGCCGTGCGGTGATCGGAAAATTCCTCACCGTCCCCATCTCGATATCGACGAAGTTCAGCGACGACGGAAAAACTCTCAGCACCGCTAGTGCACCAGGCAACTTCCAGTTGGGCGACGAAGGCCCTCGTAGCAACGCAGGCCTTCCGGTCACGGTCCAATCGTGGGATATCAGTTACACAACCGACCCCGATGTGTTGCTGTGCGAATCAACCGCGACCCCGTTCTCTCGTGAGCAATGGGACGAATACGTGCCACCCGGTCGCGGGCTCGAGTACCGGGAACTGTGCCCTTGACAGGAGCTCTGTGAGTAGGTTCAGCGGTTGTGAGAGTTCTGATGCGCCAGAATAGGCGCAGGAGGACGCCGAGCGGCTCGAAGAGCTCGGGCGCGAGAACCCCCGCTTGATGAAGATGGTCGCCGAGCAGGTCCTCGATATCGACATGCTGAAGGAGGTCGGTCGGGGAATCTTCTGAGCCCCGACCGTCGTCGCAGGGCCGTGCAGGCCCTGCGGGATCGGTTCGGGGTGTCGGAACGGCGTGCGTGCTGCGGCCCGGTCACGCTCAACCGATGCGGAGAAATCGCACCTTCTCACCGAGTACTCGACGTGCGCCGTCGAGATCGGCGAGGCGAGCAGCGATAGTGTCGCGGAGAGATCCGGCGGGAGCACATCAGAGAACTTCAGCCCGCGCACCGCCCGCCGGTCGGCAGTGGGCTGCGCTGCACTGTCGGTGCAGCGGTGGAGGTAGAGGCGTTCGTTGGGGAGGCGGGGAAGGTCGGAGAGGATGTGACGGGACCCCGGCGATCGGTCCACGGGCTGTGAGAGCCGGTCATTGATGTGTGCAGATCGCAGCGTATCCGGCCGGGGTGCGATATCCCAGGGCCGAATGCCGCCGCTGGTTGTAGTCGGTTTTCCAATCGGTGATCACAACCCGGGCCTGGGTCGGCGACCAGAAGCTGTTGATGTTGAGGCATTCATCGCGCAACCGCCCGTTGAACGACTCGATATGGCCGTTGCGCCAGGGCTGACCAGGCGGGATGAACGCCAGCCCGACCCGTTCACCGGCCCAATCGGCCATCACCGAGCACGCCAGTTCCGGTCCGTTATCACAGCGCAGCACCGCGGGATAGCCTCGCTCGGCAGCGATGCGGTCAAGTTCGTCGATGAGCCGATCGGCGGTGATCGAGCGCTCCACCAGCCCGCCCAGGCATTCACGGGTGTGCTCGTCCACGATCGACATGATCTTCACCGGTCGGCCGTCGGTGGTGGCGTCGAACTGGAAATCCGTCGCCCACACCCGATTCGGTGCGTCCGCAGTCACTCCGGTGATCGTGGAGGCGCCGAGGCGTTTACGGCGCCGCCGGACCGGCACCCGCAGCCACTCGGACCGCCACAGACGCTGGATCTTCTTGTGGTTTACCACTCAGCCCTCGGCGCGGGCATCATGATACGCGCGGCGCAACCCTTGCCGCGGATGGGTTTTCGTCCACTCCCGCAACCTGGACCGCAATCCCGAATCCGGATCGTCGGTGGTCTGAGCCACGGGTGGGCGGCGTTGAGTGCTGCGATGCTGCCCGGTCACCCGGCACGCGGCGCGTTCACTCATCCCGAACAGGCGTTGCAGGTGAGCGACAGCCGCGCCGGCGTTCCGGGTCTAGAAGTTTCCCTTCGCGATCTCCTTCAAAGCTGCTTTCTCCAGCTCCGCTTCGGCCAGCAGCCGATCGGCCTCGGTCAGTTTCCACACCACCTGCTCAGGGGTGTGTCGTTACGCGTCGCCATGATCCTCGTCGAGCCTTCCCGCCCAAAACCTGGGCATTCAGACTCTCACAAACCCCGGACCGAACCAGAGGGGTCATATCACCGCTTGCCGTACCCATACGTTGGCGCCGTGCTCGCCAGTTCTTCGATCACTCCCGCGCCTTCAGCCTTCGGGTGCCGAATTTCAGCAACTGTCAGGTCGAACGACTGAAACGTTTGGTCGGCGCGGACCCGATGTATCGTCGTCGACAGCGGTTTGTCGGCCGGATTGGTGCGGCTACGGCATGCCCTCGAAGATCTGGTGGAGCAGAGCGTAGAACTGACAGTACAACCGGATCGGGTATGCCGCATCGTTGTCCGGAGACGGCTCTGCCTCCCGTGGAGTGACAGCGTTGTTCACGCAGCCCCCGGCAACGCACTCGAGGAGGACACCGCAGCCGCCGGGCGCAGCCGAGCGAGGATGCCGTCGAGGTCGACGGTGAACATCTCGGGCCGGAAGACGTGACCGCCGGAGACCTCGTGCCATTCGTGCGGGATGCCGACGTCGGTGAGGCGTGCGCGGAACTCCCGCTGGCCGGCGAGCACCTGGGTCTCGTTTACACTGTCGAACCAGTTGACCGGGTCCGGACTGGTGCCGGCAACCAGGAAGATCCGCTTGTTCCGGTAGCTTTCGATCCGCTCGACCGGGTTGTCGGCGCTTACCCTGGCCTGGTTCCAGAACGGCGCGCCGTAAACCGTGCCGCCACCCAATTCCACGGTCGCCGAGGACAGGTTCGCCCAGTGGACGACCAGCCCGAAATCGCGACGCAAACTCGCCGGGCCGGAATGGCTGCTGACCGAGGCGAAGTGGCCGTAGTACTTCGCGGTGTACTTCAACGCGCCGAAGCCACCCATCGAAAATCCGGCGACCGCACGACCGTCGTACTCGGCATAGGTGCGGAAATTCGCCTCGATCCAGGGCAGCAGCTGGGCGATGTGGAATGTCTCCCAGTTGCGCGGGCCGACGAACGAGCTGACCGGGTTGGAATACCAGCCCGCGCGCCCGCCGTCGGGCATCACGACGATGATCGGCTTTCCGGCGGTCAGTTCGCGGATACCCAGGAAGTCGAACTGACGGAAGTCCTCGCCGCCGCCATGCAAGAGGTAGAGGACGGGATAGGTGCGTCCACTGGTCAGGTAGTCGTCGGGGAGCAGGACGTTGACCCCGGGGTTCCAGCCGATCGCGCTGGTCTGGAACCGGTAGTACCACATACGCGGGTCGCTCTCGTTGCGGTCCACGATCGTGAGTCCGAATCCGTCGCTGCGACCGACGAATATCACCAGGACGTCTCCGGCGCCGATGTCCTCGGGATCGGCCAGGCCGTTCACGATGGCGATCAGTGGGGCAAACGAGGTGTCGCCGTAGAAGCGTGACGCCAACTCCGAGACCGTGTCTCCGGCGAGGACCTTGTATCTCGTCAGGTCGGGAACGATCAGCTGTTGTCCCGCTTCGATGGCGTCGGGGTCGGTGATGTCGCTGGCGTCGGCGATCAGTCGGTGTAGCCCCGCGTCGCCGTAGAAGCGTAACGCCAAGGCCGCCAACGTATCCCCGGCGACAACCTCGTACCTGGCGAAGTCGGGGATGATCAACTGTTGCCCGACGTCGATGGTGTCGGGGTCGGTGATCGCGCCGGCGGTGGCGATCAGCCGGTGTAGTCCTGCGTCACCGTAGAAGCGCAATGCCAAGGCCGGCAACGTTTCCCCTGCGACAACGGTGTGTGTTCTGACCATTTGAATTACCCCTTCAATAGCCGATTGCTCTAGTGTCCAACGTGGGTAATTCGTTGTCCAGTAGTTCATAAGAACTTGTTGTTCAGCGGAAACAGTGCCGTATAGCAAGATTCGACGGCGAGTTCGGAGATTGTCGGAACATTGCGCTATGTGATCGCAAACACTCCAAGCATCGGGATATCGCGCATCTGTCGACTACGACCTCGGGAGCCGCCCCGAGCAGCGGCGCCAACGCAATGCCGGGCTCGGTCTGTGACCGGGTTCCACGGTTCGGTCCGGACCGGCCGGACAGGCGACGCCCGCCGCTATCGCATCCTCGGCTACCGGCTACCGGCTACCGGCTACCGGCTACCGGCTACCGGCTACCGGCTACCGGCTCGCGGTATTCGCCCGCTTCCTCTGGATCGGGTTGCACGCCGAGACGGGGAAGATGCGTAGGCCGTCCCAGAGTGGGTAGTTCGGCGGGCGCAGTACGTCCTACCAGTGCAAATGACGAAGTATGCGGTAACCGCAGTAACGCGGATCCAGCTACCGATATATCGAGGAGGACTCTCTGATGTACACGATCGGTCACCACAGCGGCGGGGTACGCCGGTTGTGGGCAGGCGCAGCGCTCGCCGCAATTCTCGTCGGAGGTGGTTCCGCCGCGGCGACCGCGCAGCCGGTGCCCGAGGACCAGCAGTCGCTGGAGGCGGCGCGGCAGGCGCTGATGGGGGCGACGGTCGAGTCCGTCGAGGTCGACCTGTCCAGCGGTGTTCCCGAGTTGGAGGTCGACCTCCGAACCCGTGACGGCGCCGACTATGAGGTGACGGTCGATCCGAGCACCGCCACGGTGCTGTCCGTCGAACCGGACGACGACTGAGCCGAGTCCCGGCGGCGGCGGTCGGCGGACCGCTCTTATGGTGCCGTCGACACGCCGCGCCGGGTCGGACGGAGGGCGGAATCGACGACCGAAAATCGGGCCCGGTGCGGGCGCTCGGGCAGTGCCGGTGCCCACCGGCCACGGGGCCGGGGCAGTTCGAAGGTCGGGAAAGTCGTCGATCACCGAAGGGTGCCCGGAACTCGGGCGTCCTCTGGTGGAAGTGTCCGCCGGATCTTCGACATGATGCGGGTGACGAGTTCGTCGAGGTGGTCCTGATGGGCGCCCGCCCAGTAGACCCGGGCGCAGCCGGTGCATCGGCGGAAGGTGTCGTGATAGCGGCGGGTGAGGGGAGGTAGCCGGTCGATCACGTCGGCCTTGGCTACATTGTCGAGAGCAGCGCCGCAGCGGAGGCAGCGGGTGAGTGGGGCGAGGCAGCTGGAGAGGTCGAGGCGGTCGATCACCTCCACCACCTGATCGATCGGAAGGTCGGCGCGCACGAAGAGGCCGTGGGTGACGATACGGCGGGCGAGCAGACCGCGGTCCCTGGTGAGCAGGATGCGGTGGTCGTTCATGGCGATCTCGGCGAGTTGTGCGTCTTCGGCGTCGAATTCACAGCGGACGTCGAGACCCATCAGCCGGAGCAGTCGAGCGGCGCCCCCGAGATTGACGTCGACGAGTAGGCGCGGTGCACGCAGCGGGTGCGGGCGCACCCGGGTCAGTGCGGCGATATCGAGGCTTTCGAACACCGGGTAGACGGCGAGCCGGTCGCCCGGGCCGGGGTGGTGTGCGAAGTCGACGGATTTGCCGTTCACCAGCAGCAGGTCGATCTCGGTGTGCGGGATACCGGCCGCCTCGACGACGTCCTTCACGGTTTGATGGGGACGGACGGGCCGCCGCAGCGCCTGGAACCGGGAGCGCGGGGGTAGGAAATCGTTCAGCTCGGCGTAGACGCGTAATTCGATGTCGGGCGGTTCGTCCGCGGTCTCGGCGGCGTGAGTGTGCATGATCGAACTCCGTGCTCGGACTTACTGCACCGGACAGCTTGCGTGACCTCGCAGTTTACCCGTCGCAACAACTAGCGGATCCGCACTGAAACCTCCGGGAAGCGGCAGGGGACGTACTACTCGACGCGCTCGAACGAGCAGGGTGGAAGAATGCATGGCCGCTTCTCGTCGGGTCGCCGGCTGCCATCTATTCCGACGTCGGCGCCGCCGGGCGAATCTGTCCGCTTTCAGCGGCCGAGTGGCTACGCCGGCCGGTCGGGCCGGGGGCGAAGTCGCTCCCGGCCCGGGCCTGCGGCTGTCTGCGGCGTATGTGCGACCGATCCCGGGCAGCCGGGGTGAATATCGTCAGTGGGCCCCGAGTGCGTCCAGGATCATCGGGCGGGCGGTGGCGAGGGCCCGACCCCAGTAGGGCCAGGTGTGGGTGCCGTCGACGACGTCGATACGGGCCGGGATACCCAGCGCCGCGATCCGGTCGCGGAAGATCTGTGTGCCCACCGCGGCGGTCGCCTCCAGCCCCATGGCGTTCACCGTGTTGCCGACTCCATACGGCACATCGGGAGCCCCGGGGCTGCCGTTGCCGGTCGAGATGTACATCGGCAGGCCGCGCAGGAGTTCGGCCTGCACGGTGGGATCGTTACGGCTCCAGGCCGGGTCACCGACCGGTCCCCACATATCGTCCACATTGAACCGGCCCTCGTCCCACATCGCGGCGCGGACCGCCTCATTCCACATGGGGAAGGTCGGGTTCAGGAATCCGGAGAACGATCCGGCGAACTTGAACTGGTCGCGGTGGTACGCGGCCAATGTCAGGGCGGCCCCGCCGCCCATGGAGGCGCCGACGATGGCTTTGTTGGTCCGCGAGACCCCGTATCCGGCCAGGAAGTCCGGCAGTTCACGGGTGAGGAAGGTTTCCCACTTGTACGTTTCCGTCTGGCCGTTGGTCCCGCTGGGCCGGTACCAATCGGTGTAGAAACTGGAACGGCCGCCGACCGGGAACACCAGGGTGACATTGTCGCCCGCGAACTGGCGCAGGGCGTCGGTATCACTGGTCCACTGACTGTGATCGGCCGGTGCGCGGAGGCCGTCGAGAACGTAGAGCGCCGCACTGCCGCCGCGCGCCGCCCACTGCACCTGGACCTTGATCGGTCCCATACCGGACGGCACGAAGAGTTCTTGGTAGCCCCCGGCCGGGGCCCGCAGCACCGGGGTGCCGATCGGGGACGCGCTGACCACTGCCCCGCCCACCCAGGTGGTCAGGACCATCGACGCAACAACCGCAGCGACTCTGTGCAGCCGCTTCCGCACCACCCACCGACTCTGCGTTCGCACCCGCTACTCCTCATTGGTCTCGGATACCGGTCGGGTGAGGACGCTACCGAAGCGATCCGGATTCGCCCGCGCGCCGCACAGGGCATCTCCAGAATTTTTCCGTTCTCAAGAGCAATGCCCCCCGAGCGGGGGCTCGCGAAGCCACAGTCTCACGGCATCCGGGCAGTTCCCCCCAACCCCACGTCGATCACCGTTCCGGTGACGTAGCGCCCGCTCTCGCCGACGAGATGGCCGACGGCGTCGGCGACCGCTTCCGGCGGGCACCACGGGATCCGCATGGGGCTCATCCGCGCATAGCGCTCTTCGACGTCGTGGCGGGAGGGGTTATCGAGATCGGGGGCGAACAGGGAGTAGAGGGCCGGATTGTGGAGCATCGGGGTGTCCACATTGGTGGGGCAGACGACATTCGCGGTGATACCGCTTTCCGCGTATTCGAGGGCCACGGATTTGACGAGCCCGATCACGCCCCATTTCGACGCCGAATAGTGCGCGAGGTTCGGGGTGCCCTGCCGGCCGCTCATCGAGGAGATCGCGACGACCCGGCCCCAGCCGGTGGTCATATGGGGGAGTGCCGCCCGGAAGCAGTGGAAGGTGCCGGTCAGGTTCGTGGCGAGCATATCGGCCCACATGGTGTCGGAGAGTTCGGTGACCGGTGCGAAGCCGACGATGCCCGCCGAGGTGACGAGAATATCGATACTGCCGGTCTGTGCGGCGACCGTCGCGGCGAACGCTGTGACGGCGGCGGAGTCGCGGACGTCGAGCAGGCCGGTGTGGCAATCGCCGCCGTCCGCTTCGATCAGCCGCGCTGTTTCGGTCAGGTCATCCGCGGTGGCCAGCGGATAGGGAGCGGTATCGCTGGGTGCGCAGAGGTCCGCGAGCCATACGGTGGCACCACGCCGGGCCAGTGCCCGCCCGATCGCGCGACCCTGCCCCCGTGCGGCGCCGGTGACGATCGCCGTGCGCCCGCCGAGGTCACCGCTGGTTGCGTCGTCCGTCATCGTCATCTCCCACACTCGTCTCGACCAACTGCTCGACCTGCGCTTTGGCGATCTTCCCGCCCGGCGCCAACGGCATGCTCTCCAGTACGCGCAGCCGTTCGGGCAGGTATTCCCGGGTGATGCCCTGGGCACGCAGCCAGGTGTTGAGGTCCGCGAGCGACAGCCGATCGGCTCCCGGAGCCAGTGTCACCGCCGCGCACAGCCGCTCCCCGAACAGCGGATCGGGTACGCCGACCGCGGCGACCATTTCCACCGCGGGATGTTCGCGGATGAAATCCTCCACTTCCAATGCGGAGATGTTCTTGCCGCCGCGGATGATCAGGTCCGCCAGACGGCCCACGACGCGCAGCCGGTCCGCGTCGTCGACTTCGACGATATCGCCGAGCCGGATCCAGCCGTCGTCGGTGAAGAGTTCGGCGTTGGCGGCGTCGTCGTTCCAGTAGCCGGGGGACATCAGTGGTCCGCGGACCGCCGGCTGCCCGCGCCGGACGCCCCGACCCGCGGTGCCGTCGTCGAAGATGCGGACGTTCATCGCCGCGAGGAGCCGGCCCCCCGTGCCGAGCCGGGTCTCGGCGTCGTCCTGGACGGTGGTGGCGCTCGCCGCGCCGGTTTCGTTGGAGCCGTAGAACTGGAGCACCAGCGCGCCGGTGACTTCTTCGAAACGCCGGGCCTCGGCGTAGGGCACGGCCTCACCGCCGGTGAACATGACTCGCAGCGCGTCGGCCCGGGACACCGCTCGCTGCGGGGTCTGCAGCATCATCCGGAACTGGGTGCTCACACAGGCGAGGATCGTAGCGCGGTACTCGGCCATCAGATCGATCGCGACCGCCGGGTCGAAGCGGTGCATCACCAATGCCGGACGGCCGAGGAGCGCGGGCAGGAAATGCGAAGTCCACAACCCGAATCCGAACGGCGCGGGCACGAACGCGGCCACGATCTCCCCGACGTCCATCTCCGCGTTCCGGCAGGCGATCGCGGCGAACGCACTCCATCGTCGCTGGGTCTGCATGACGAGTTTCGGCCGGCCCGTGGTGCCGGATGTGCTGTTGAGCAGGCATACGTCGTCCACCGAGAATTCCCGGACCGGTGCCGGGCGGCCCGCGTGCGCTACGGTGCTGTCGGTGTCGACCCGCGGTCCGTCGACGATCACCAGATGCGCCGGGGCCGTGTTGCGGGCCCGTAGCTCTTCCGACAGGTCCGATACCGGGACACCCCGGTTCTCGCGGGCGGTGACGAGCACGGTGGCGCCCGAAGCCGACATCAGATGCGCGACTTCGGCCGGGCCCGACCGGGCCCCGACGGCGACCGCGAGAATTCCCGCGCGGTAGGCGCCGACGAGTGTGGCGTGGAACTCCACCGTGTCGGGCAGATACACCGCGACCGCGGGAATCTCGCCGAGGGAGAGCAGTGCCGCGCAGACCCGGTCGGCGAGGCGATCGTAGTCGGCCCAGGTGGTGGTCCCGGCCGGGCTGATGTAGGCGGGTTCGCCCGCCCGGGTGCGGGCCCAATGGCGGACCAGGTCGCTGACCGCGTAGTCGGTGTATGCCTCCGGATTTGCGGTGAACCCGGGGAGATCGGCCAGGGGCATGCGTTCCATCACAGAGCTTCCTCGAGCATGCCCAGGGCGGCTCGGTAGGCGGTGTCGAGTTCGTCGGGGCCGTTCTGCGGTGCGGACAGAGAGCCCCGGATCATGACGTACCCGCGGTCGACGATCCCGGCCACCCGGTACAGTGCCGGCTCGGCGACGAGCACAGTGATTCCCGAATCCGCCAGGCCGCGCACGTGGTCGAGGAGTTCCCCGGCGATCTTGGGGGAGAGCCCGGTGGTCATCTCGTCGAGCAGCAGCGCGCGCGGCCGCACCAGCAGGGCCCGGGCGAGCAGCAGCATCTGTTGCTCCCCGCCGGAGAGGACACCGGCGAGCTGTTTCGACCGCGTCCGCAGGATCGGGAACCGTTCGAATGCTGTTTCGAGTACGTCGTCGCGGGCGCCCAGCAGGCGGGCCCCGATCTCGAGGTTCTCCCGAACGGTCAGGTGCGGGAACAGTTGCCGCCCCTGCGGGACGAACGCGATCCCGGCGCGCAGCCTCTTCTGGGCGGGCGCGCCGCTGAGGTCGTTGTCGTCGACGAGGACGGTTCCGGTCGCCGGTGTACTGCCGAACAGCGCGGACAGCAGACTCGATTTACCGGCGCCGTTCGGCCCGACCACCGCCGTGACCTCCGCGGAGCGGGCCTCGAGCGCTGTCTCCCGGACCGCTACGGCCTTTCCGTAGCGGACGCCGACTCCGCGGGCGGTGATCATCGGGCCTCCTGAGTGGTACCGAAGTACACGGAGCGCATCTCGGCGCTGCGCATACAGTCCTGCGGGCTGCCGGTGAACGCCACGGCGCCGTCGGCCAGCAGTACCACCGAGTCGGCGAGTTCGGCGATCAGGTCGACATTGTGATCCACCAGTACCACCGAATGTCCCGCGTCACGTACCTGTCGGATCGCGTGGGAAATCGCCGCGATCCCGTCGGTATCGGACCCGGCGAAGGGCTCGTCGAGCAGCAGCACCCTGGGTTGCGCGGCCATGGCGCGGGCGATTTCGACCAGCCGCTGGGAGCCCAGGCCGAGGTTGCCGGTGGGTATGCGTTCGGTGGTGACGCCGTACTCCGCGGCCACCGCGGCCGCGGAGTCGAGTACCTGCCGGGGCGTGCCCGCGAGCCCGCGCAGGAACGCGCGCACGGACGCCCCGTACGAACCGATCGACCGGCCGACGATACCGGGCACGATGTTCTCGACCGGGGTCAGTTCCAGGGCCAGTTGTGGGTGCTGGAATGTCCGGGCGAGTCCTGCTCGCGCACGTGCCGCGGGCCCGGCGGGCAGGGTACGGCCGTCCACCTGCACCGTTCCCGCGTCGGCGGATTGAGTGCCCACGACGCAGTCGACCAGGGTGGTCTTTCCCGCGCCGTTGGGGCCGACCAGGCCGAGGACGCGGCCGGCGGGCAGATCGAAACTCACCTGGTCCACAGCGGTGACGCCACCGTAGTGCTTGGTCAAGCCCCGCACCGACAGCAGGGTCGCGGGATTCGCGGATGCCATCACTGTCACCTCCTGTCCTGGTTCCGGGACGGTACGAGCCGTTCGAAGGCCTGCTGGGTCCAGCCGATGACGCCGCCGGGGGCGAGCAGGAGGATGACCAGTACGACCACCGCCAGCAGCAGCTCTCCCGAACCCTGGTAGCCGGGCATGTTCAGGCTGACGCCGACGACGATCAGCGCCCCGAGCGGAGCACCCCAGGCCGAACCACGCCCACCGATGATCGGCATGAAGATGGCGAGGAACACCAGGTCCAGGCCGAAGGTTTCCGGGGTCACCGCCTGCACCGACGCGGTGAACAGGGCGCCTCCGGTGGAGGCGATCGCCGCACCGGAGGCCAGCGCCACCACGGTCAGGTGGGTGGGGGAGATACCGGTGGACTGCACCGCGGGCGCGTTCTCGCGCGCGGCGGACAAGGCGAGACCCCAGGCCGAGCGGCGCAGGCGGTCGATGAACACCGCGACCACGCAGACGAACGCGATCGCGGCCACCACCTGGGCATAGCGTGGCGGCTCCCAGCCGAACAGCGAGGGCACCGGGATGCCGGAGATACCCGACGCCCCGCCGGTGATGGTGGTGGCATCGCCCAGCCAATGCTCGAACGCGATGGCGAACAGCAGGGTCACGGCGGCGAGGTAGAACCCCGACAGCTTCCTGGTCGCGACCGCGAGTACGAGGGCGACCACGGCGGCGATCACCATGCCCACGAGCCAGCCCCACCACGGCGACCACCCCTGTTTCACCGAGAGGAAGGCCACTGCGTACGCGCCGATGGCCGCATAGGCGCTGTAGGCCATGGACAGCGAGCCGGCCAGTACGAAGGGCAGATACATGCCGAGCGCCACCAGCGCGTAGGTGGCGGCCAGGAAGACGAGGTCCTGCCGGTACAGGCTCGGTCCCATCCACAGCAATACCACGGCGACGACGGCGAGACAGATGCCGAGTTCCCCGAGTACAGTCCGTGCGGCGGGTTTCGCGGTCGCGATCGCGGAAACAGCCATCACACACGCACCTTCCGTTGGAACAGGCCTTCGGGCCGGAAGGCGAAGAACACGAGGGCGACGAGGAAGAGGGCGATCGAGCTGCCGGTGGCGCCGAAATAGAAACTGCCGAAAACCTGGACCCAGCCCAGTGCCAGCCCACCGACCAGTGGTGCCCACGGTTTTCCGGTGCCGCCGACGACGAGGGCCAGGAAGCCCGTGAGCGTCCAGGACAATCCATTGGTGAACTGGGCGCCGGACTTCGCCGCGAAGACCACTCCCGCGATCCCGGCGATCGCGCCGGAGAGCCCGAACGCCCACAACCGGACCCGTGTGACGTTCACGCCGATCATCCGGGCCGCGTCGTGATCGTCCCCCACCGCGCGCAGCAACCGACCGGTGGTCGTACCGCGCAACCAGAGGACCGTGGCCACCAGGACCGCCGCGGTGACCAGGATGATGGTCGCCGTCGTCCCCGGTACCGAGACCGGTCCCAGGTGGAAATCGGGCAGCGGCAACAGGTTCGCGACCGAGACCGGCGTCCGGCCGAAGAGAGTGCCCGCAAATTGCTGAATCGCGAACAGCGTCGCGGTCACCGCGACCAGAGCCGGGAGTTCGGCACCGCCGGACCGGCGTTGCACCGGCCGGACCACGACGATCTCGGTCGCCAGCGATATCCCCACGGCCGCGGCGACTCCCAGGGCCGCGCCGACGATGATCGGCACATCCCACTGAGCGGACGCGTATCCGGCGAGCAGGCCCGCGGCCATCGCATACGGTCCCGCGGCGAAGTTGAAGAACGACGCGCCCACCACGACCAGGTAGATCGACAACGCGACGAGCGCGAAGAAGCAACCGATCTCGGCGCCGGCCAGCCACAACTGTGGATCGCTCATCGATCGGATCCCTTCGGTGTGCATTCCGGCTGGTACTCGGCCCAGGGGCCGGCCGGGGTGTTGTCGGCACCGAATTCGATGAGCACCAGCCCGCAGGCCGAATCAGGGGCGATATGGTCCGCCGGCGTGTACGACAGGGTCAGCGGCGCCTGGCCGAAACTCGCCGGAACGCCCCGGACCTGCTGCAGGGCCTGGTTGAGGCGCTGCCGATCGGTATGGGTTCCGGCCAGTTCGATGGCCCGCGCGAGCAGCATCACCGAGTCGTAGGCCTGGGCGTCGTAGGCGGTGAGCGAGTAATTCGGCCCCTTGACCGTGCGCAGCCAGTTCTGTAATTCGATGGTCCGCGGATTGTCGTCGCTCAGGCTGCCCATATAGACCAGGCCGTCGAGGGAACCGGGTGCGGCGAGCTTCCACGACTGCGGCTGGTTTCCGATCGACGCCAGTGAGAACCGTTGCAGTCCGGGCGCCAGCCGATGCATCGTGTTCTGCGCGAGCAGTTCGAAGTTCCCGCCGACGCTGGCGACGAGTACGACGTCGGGATCGCTGTCGAGCAGCCGGCTCACCCCAGCGGTGAGATCGGCCGCGTCTATGGCCGCCTTCTGGGTGCCGACGATATCGATGCATCCGCGCAGCTTCGGATAGAGCGTATCGAGGATGCCCGCGATGGCCGGGCTCGAA
Organism: Nocardia sp. NPDC050193; assembly: GCA_040674215.1. GTDB lineage: Bacteria > Actinomycetota > Actinomycetes > Mycobacteriales > Mycobacteriaceae > Nocardia. The sequence continues at coordinate 19,048 of JBFARE010000060.1, forward strand.
TCGGCGAGCACACCCAGGCGTTTCCTGCCCTGCGCGGCGAAGGACCCGCAGTAGACGTCGGCATACTGGGCCAGCGGATTGGGGACCATATAGGCGAACTCGTTACCGGGCGGGCCGGCGACCGCGTCGGTCAGCGCGGTGGGCGCGATGGTGACGACCTCGGTGGATTGCGAAATCTGCTTGGCTTGCAGTGCCGATCCGCTCCCGGTCGCCAGGATGACGGCGGACGCGCCCTGGTCGACCAGCTTGCGAATGATGGACGGCGTATTGGTCGGGCTGCTCTCGTCGTTCTCCACCACCAATCGGACCTCTGTGCCGCCGATCCCGCCCTCGGCATTGAGCCGATCCACCGTCGCGCGGACGGTGTCACCGGCGATCGTCGAATACGACGCGCCCGGCCCGGTCGAATCCTCGTCCATGCCGATGACGATGTAGTCGTCCACCGGTTCACGGACCTGAGCACATCCCACCGGCAGCAGAGCCGCGGCCAGCACCCAGGAAAGAATCCGGGTACGTCTCATGAGACCACCACCAATCAAGCGCACGCTTGGCTAGAGCCAAGCAGTTGCTTGAGAGTGTGTCCTGTGTCACTGATCCTGTCAACGGGCTGCCGCGAAAGAGGTCGGGCGGAAACGGGTTACGACTCGTCGAGCAGGTGTTTCGACAGTTCTTCCAGTCGGCGCTCGATGCGGTCGAGCCGATCGGTGATCGCCGCGGCGTCGCCCGCCGGAGCGGCGGCCGCGCGGGTCTCCGGTGCGGCGCCCCCGTCGACGAACGCGGCCACCACGGTGGCGGTCACTTCGTCGCGCCGGTGCGTCAGATGTTCTCGGTGGTAGCGGATCGACCACCACACACCCTCGCGCAGCATCCGCGCGAATTCGACCGGGTCGAGTCCGGCGCGCAGTTCCCCGCAGGTGCTGGCGCGGGTCGCGGCGTCGATCCAGAACGTATGCGCCTCCCGGACCGCGCACGCGATCTCTTCGGGTGCGTCAGGTCCGTGATACGCCTTCTCGTTCTGATAGATCTCGGTCGCGTACGGATGCGCCTCGGCGATCTCGATCGAGGAATAGACCAGGGCGCGCAATTCCTCCCGCATCCCGGTCACGTGCGGAAGTACAGACCGGTAGCGGGCGTTCAGATCGGTCAGGAAATCGTCCAGGATCGCGAACGCGATCGCATCCTTGGATGGAAAGTGGTGGTAGAGGCTTCCGGACAGCATCCCGACGCCCTCGGCGATATCCCGGACGCTGGTCCCCGCTACTCCGCGCTCGACGAAAAGCCCGGCAGCGACACGTTTGATCTGGTCTCGGCGGCTCACCACCCGCCCATGCTTACCGTCGATGGCGACGCCTGTCGAGCAGTCGTGCGCGCGGGGCGGTGCCGAGCGCGGGGAGAGCCTCGAACGGGACGGCGCCGGACGGTGATCCCGGGTACATCCCAACCGAAAAATTAGTGTTTCAAACACTGAATATCGTAGGGTCTGGCTGTGCAACTGTCCCGGTTCGCCGATCTCGGCCTGCGCGCGATGATGCGCCTCGCGGTGAGTGGTGCCGCGTCCGAGCGGGTCACCGTCAAACTCATTGCCCGCCAGGTCAACGCCTCCGAACACTATGTGGCGAAGGCGGTGAGCAGGCTCGCCGAACTCGGTCTGGTGGCGGCGCATCGGGGCCGCACCGGCGGGGTCTTCCTGACCGAGCTCGGCCGTACCGTCACGGTCGGGCAGATCGTGCGTGGTCTCGAGAGCGGAGCCCAGGTGGTGGAATGCGGTGGAGACACACCGTGCCCCCTGGTGTCGGCCTGCCGCTTGCGGCCCATGCTGGGTACGGCACAGGAGATGTTCTATCGCGAACTGGACAATTACACCCTGAGCGATCTGGTGGACAAGCGAACTGTCGAACTACTGCACATTCCGGTCGTCCCGGCCCGCTGACCGCCTGCCCTGCATTCGGCCGGTGGCTCGGCGGTCCGGGAACCGGTCGAAGCGACTGGCCGATCGGTATCCGCGACATTGCGCGTCCCTACTGCTCCACACACCCCGGGGTGGGCGGGGTGCCGGCGAAGCGATCGGCGAGGAAGTTCATGCCGCCGAGCGCTTCACCCGCGGCCGCTCCGATATGTCCCGGGAACAGCGAGTGGGTCGCGGTGAGGGTGGCGCCGGCGGCGCAGTAGGTATCGACGAGGGCGGTGTAGCCGGCGACGGGGATCTTCTCGTCGGAGACACTGTGGTACAGGTAGAGCGGGGTGTCGGGGGCGGTGCCGCCGAGTTCGTTGGGGACGGCCGCGGCACGGAAAGCGGGAGTCGTCAGCAAGTCCGGAACCGCGGCGAGGTCGTCTATCCGGATATCCGGATATTTCTGGGCCAGATCCGCACCGCAGGCCGACGAGTCCGCGGTGCGCAGCGCACTGCGCCCCTGGTCGTTCAGGAGGTCGGCCAGCCGGGAATCGGGTTCGTTACGTGCCAGCCCGAGCAGGATCAGTATCGCCCCCGCCTCGCCGTCGGCACGCTGCGCCATGGCCGGGATATCGGTCGGCACGCCGCCGGCGCTGACGCCGGCGAACCCCACGTCGGGTGCGTATTCCTGGCGCAACTGCGCCGCCCAGAGCGTGGCGAAGGCTCCACTCGAATATCCGAAGGCGCCGATCGGGCTCGCGGTATCGATCCCGGCCGGAGCGAAGGATCGGGCAGCCCGAATTCCGTCCAGGACGCCACGCCCGGAGGTCACCCCGTCGAAGAGCCGCGACTGCGGCCCTTCGTAATCGCTGACCACGACGGCCCATCCGCGCCGCAGAGCGTCCGCGATGAACGGCGCATCCTGCGCGATGGCAGCCATATCGGTGCCGTTGCGGCCGCCGCGCAGGGTGAACGACGGCGCGCAGCGGGTGTCGAGACTGTTCTCGGGTACCTGGTATGACAACACCGGCCGCGACCCTTCCCAGGGCACCGGTGGCACCAGTACCGTCGTTACGTCCAGTTGCGGATTCTCTTCCGAATCGGTTGTCCGATAACGCAATTGATACGCATTTACCGGTAACGGCAGGCCGAGCAGGGGGATCGTCCGCGACCCGAGCACCGTTCCGTTGGGATGCGACGCGAGATCGGCCGGTGCGGCATAGAAAGGATCCTCGCCGGGCGTTGGCACCGCGGCGCGCGCGACCGACATCGACAATACCGCCGGCATCGCGACCGCGGCGAGCGCGAGGATCGCGAGCCAGAGCCGGCCGATCCTCCGCAGCGGTGCCGGTCGCCGGCGCACGCCGTGGACCGGCGGGCCGAATCCGCTGGTGGCCGGACGCGCTGTCCGGCTCGCGGTGTTCCGATATGTCGCCGGAATCTGCTCGGGTTTCATCATGCCTCCCGTGACCGGGCGGCCAACCCACAAGCACTCCGGGCTCGCTGACCGGCCATGTCACATTTGGGCCAAGATCACGATAGCGTAACGACTGACTGCACGATAGCATAACGATCGCGTGTCCCGTTTCGGTCGATCAGCAGCCCACCGAGGAGAGGTGCTGATCGCACGGCGGAAGTCGGTGACGACACGGTCACCGCACGCAATGGCGGCGTCCCGACCGATTCCATCGGCCGGCTCGGCCGGAGGGTTGCCGGCAACGGTACGGCCACCCGCCCGGAGAAGAGGCCCGGCCGGACAGATCCGATATCGGCGCACGGACACACCTCGACACGCCGGGTCGGCGTCCGGCGAGCGCCGCGACCACACGAGCCTGCGATCCTGGCACAACGTCGGCTTCGCGAAAACAGATTTCAGGGCCCTGACCGCCGTGATCGTGGTGAGCCATGGGTGACGCCCCCGGGAAGCCCCGGCTTCGCCGAGGCGGCTCCAGCAGATAACACCGACGCCGGCGCGAGACCCGGAATTGTCCGAGCGGCGGAAACAGGATGCGGCCACAGATGTCGCGGACAGGAGATCCGATGCCGATTCGATGGACTCGATGGCTTGTGCTGGGGGTCATCGCGGCGGCCGCATTCGCCACAGTGCCCATGGGGCCGGCGAGCGCCGGTCCGGTCGATGACATCCCGGCCGGGCTGGAGTCGTTCTATCGCCAGCAATTGGACTGGAGGTCGTGTAACGACACGGTGCTCGACGGTGCGGGCGCGCAGTGCGCGGGCGTTGTCGTGCCTCTCGACTACAGCCGACCGGACTCCCGCACGCTGACCGTGGCGATCTCACGCCTCCCGGCCACCGACCCGGCCCGCAGACGCGGGATCATGCTGTCCAATCCCGGCGGTCCCGGCGGGCCGGGCCTGAGCATGATGGTCGGCCTGCGGGAACGACTCACACCGGACGTACGTGCCCGATACGACCTGATCGGCATGGACCCGCGCGGTATCGGCCGCTCGGATCCGGTGAACTGTGCGCTGCCCCTGCCCACCATGTTGTTCTCGGCCGGTTTCGACGCCTTCGGCTTCGCACGTGACACCGCTCTGGCCGCCGCGCTCGCGGCTTCCTGTGTGGCACCCGATCCCGAGAAGGCCCGCCAGATCACTACCCGCAATACCGCCCGGGACATGGACATCATCCGCAGCGCATTCGGTGAGCGCCGGGTCAACTATTACGGCGGCTCCTACGGCACCTATCTCGGCGCGGTCTATTCACAGATGTTCCCTCAGCGCACCGACCGGGTGGTGCTGGACAGCGCCATGGACCCGGACCGCTACTGGATCGGCACGTACCAGGACATGGGTGCCGTGAACGAGGCCGGGCTCGACGACTGGGCGATCTGGGCGGCCCGCCGCGACGCCGACTACCACTTCGGTAGCAGCGGACCGCAGGTCCGCGCCTTCGTCGAGGACATGATCCGGCGCGCCGCCACGCATCCGGTCATCGGCGACGGCTATCTCATCGACGAACACACCGTGCCGATGATGCTGCTGGCGCTGTTGTCGAATCCGCAGAAGAACGCCGACCTCGCCGAGGTCGTCCGGTTCGTGGCCGATGCGGTATCCGGGCTGCCCGTCGACATGGAGCAGCTGAAAACGAAGATCAGCGGTGGCGTTGCGATGGACGCGTCGGGCATGGCCGCGGTCCTGTGCGGCGACCGGGGCGCTCCCCGGGATCCGGCCTGGTATCAGCGCAATATCGAACGCGCCCGGCCGACCCAGCCGGTCTTCGGTGCGTTCGCCAACAACATCACCGCGTGCGCGTTCTGGCCGGACCCGATCGAGGAACCCACCGCTGTGCACAACGCGGCACCGGCTCTGATCCTGCAGGCGACCGGTGACACCCGCACCCCCTACCGGCAAGGCCTCGCCCTGCACGAGGACCTGACCGCGTCACGAATGGTCACGCTGGCGGATACGCGCGTGCACGGCGTGCTCCGCGCCGACCTGAGCCACTGCGTGAACGAAGTCGTCAACACCTACTTCGGAGACGGCACCCTCCCCGACACCGACATCACCTGCAGGCCCGACCCCGGCGCTCTCCCCGATAACTAGATATCGGCACTCCTCGGCCCGGGCCAGGGTTGCGCCCACACGGGCTCGGGCCGAGGAGGAACCGACGGCCGGCACCGGCCCGGCCACTGATGCCCTGTTCGATACCGCGCCCTCGGTACCGGTATCGGTCGTCGAGCCGTCACCACAACCGCGGGCGGTGCCGCCGGCCGTCTCTCGGGTCGTCCGGACCGGTACCTTGCCGATTGTGGAATGCCCGTCGCCTGTGACGCCCGATCCCTTGAACGGGGAAGCCTTCGAGAAGAGGGACCGCAGGCGAATCGGTTCCCGTACCCGACGGTGCGCGGCTAGTGGGTGGCCAGTGCGGTGGACTGCGCGGATCGCAAGTCCGGGCCCAGGACGAAATCGGGGTCGATCTGCGTGATCACATCGCGGCCCGCCCAGGCTTCGGCGTTGCGGATATGGAATTGCACCGTGTGGTGGTGATAGGTGTTCCAGTCCCGGTCGACGGTGTCCAGCGCGGTCCGGATTCGGGCGAGCGCGTGGCGGTTGTCCGGTTCGAGGTCGGCGATCGGCCGGATGTCGCCGCGCTCGGCGGCCCGTACGTGCGCGGAACGTCCTATCCAGCACAGCAGGTCGTCTCCGACTTGGTCGCGCAGGAACTCGAGGTCCTGGTCGTCGGAGATCTTGTTACCGATCACCGCGATGCGGATGCCGAAATCCTTGGCGTAGTCGAGGTACTGCCGGTAGACGCCGACGCTGCGCAGAGTCGGTTCGCACACCAGCGCGGTCAGGTCGAAACGCGTGAACAGACCGGAAGCGAACGAGTCGGCGCCGGCGGTCATATCGACCACGACGTACTCGCCCGGGAGATCGACCATATGGTTGAGCAGCATCTCGGCGGCGCCGACCTTGGAGTGGTAGCAGGCCACCCCGAGCTCCTCTTCGGAGAACCGGCCGGTCACCATCAGCCGCGCACCCTGGATTTCCCGGACGCAGGCGGAATAGATCGGGTTGTCCTCCACCACGCCGACCAGCCGTGACCCGTTTCCCGGCGGGGTGGTCTTGAGCATCGCCTCGCCAGAGGGAATCCGCGGGTTGTCGCCGCGCAGATAATCCTTGATCGATGGCAGATGGTCGGCGAGGGTCGGCAGCGCCGCCGCTTCCTCCTCGGTGGTACCCAGCGCGGTTGCCAGGTGCTGGTTGATGTCGGCGTCGATTGCCAGTACCGGCACGGCCTGCGCGGCCAGTTGGCGAATGAACAGTGAGGACAGGGTCGTTTTGCCGCTGCCGCCCTTCCCGACGAAGGCGATTTTCACCGCCACACCTCCTTCCCATAGGTAACGACATTCATGTTCGATAATGCCGCCGGTAATGTATCGGACGCTTCGTCGGGCGCGCACGCCGGGCGGTGCCGGGCATGCTCGGAAGCGCACTCCCAGAGTGCATTTCGTCGTGACCGAAGCGGCTGCCACCGGCCCTCCGGATCCGGGAGGGCGCCGCCGGATCCGCCTCGTGCCGATATGGGCGTCATCGTGAGTGCGCAGACGGTCCACCGGCCCGGACCCGGCGCGCCGAGCAGGGCCGGCCGGCGGGTCGGCCCGACTTGCGGTGCGGGCCGACCGAGTGCTGGTGCGCCTCGGCGATCGTCGCGCGCCCTGGTGAACCATTCCGCCGGCAAAAATACCGGCGTCCGGCAGTGTCCGGTGACAAAAAGAAGGTCGCCGGTCTCAGAATTGCAGCCGCATATTTTGGCGGAAATGTGACAGATAAAAAGTCATCGTCAGCGGTGTGTGGCCTGGCGTACCGAGTCGCGACTGCTCGGGCGGGCGGCGGGATGGTGCGGGATATCCGCGATTGCGGGACGTGTGACCACGGAACTCATTGCCGCCGACAAGGATTGGCCCAACTTTACCATGCGAGGCCCCTGCCTGCGCTTTTGAGGAGATGGTGCTGGTCTTCGACCGCCGCGGGCCGGATGTCGGTGCGGTGTGGAGTGGCCGATTGCACCGGCCTCTCGCTTGCGGTGAATCTGCCACACCAATACTGTTCCGACACAAGAGATGTCCTATACGGGACAACCTCTTGGATCTGTCGCTGTTGTCTTCATTGGAGTTCCCGGCATTGACCAAGTCTCTACCGTCGTCGTCCGAAATCGATTCCGCCCAATGCCCTTACTCCGGTCAAGGCCCGGCCGGTACGCCGCCGCGCGTTGCGCTGTACACCGAGGAGTACGCCGCCGATCCGCATCGGGTATTCGCCCGGATGCGCGATCGGTACGGCACTCTCGCGCCGGTCGAACTGGCGCCCGGTATCCCGGCCACGCTGGTGCTCGGATACCACACCGCGATCGGTATCTTCAACGATCCCGATCATTTTCCGGCCGACGCGCGGTCATGGGAGAAGACCGTTCCCGCCGACCACCCCCTCATGCCCATGATGGCATGGCGTCCCAATGTGATGCGTAGTATCGGACGGGAACATGCCCGGTACCGGCAGGCGATCACCGCCGCTCTCGACGGGGTCGATCTGTTCTCCATGCACCAGAACGTCGAAGAGGTTGCCGCGCCGCTGATCGACGGCTTCTGTATGGACGGCCACGCCGAGGTGATCGGTCAGTACGCCTTCCCGCTGACCTTCCAGGTGCTCAATGCCATGCTGGGTTGCCCGGCGGATCTGGGGCAGCATATCGCCGCCGGGATGGCCGACATGTTCGAAGGCGGCGCCGCCGCCACCGACGCGGACGCCAGGATCAACGAAGCACTTCTGGAGCTGGTTGCACTCAAGCGCGCCGCTCCCGGCCGCGACATCACCTCTCGTCTGGTGGGCCACTCGGCAGGGCTCGGGGATGCGGAGATGGTGCACCAATTGGCCGTGCTCTACGGGGCGGGTATCGAGCCCCTGACCAATCTGACGGTCAACACCCTGCTTCTCATGATCACCGACCCGCGGTTCACCGGCACATCGTCGCCGGGCGCGGCCCCTACGACCCGGGACGCGCTGAACGAGCTGCTGTACACCGATCCGCCGATGGCGAATTACTGCCTCAGCTACCCGAGGCAGCCGATGATGCGGGACGGAGTCTGGTTGCCCGCCGATCAGCCGGTCGTCATCAGCATGTCGGCGTGCAACAACGATCCGATGATCCACTCGGGTCAGTACACCGACAACAATGCGCATCTCGCGTGGGGTGCCGGTCCGCATGCCTGCCCTGCCAAGTCGATCGCCTATATGGTTGCGCAGAACGCGATCGATCAGTTGCTGGACGCGCTGCCCGAGATGCGGCTGGCCTGCGCGGTCGACGAACTGCGCTGGCGGCCGGGGCCTTTCCATCGCGCACTCTCCGCCATGCCCGTGGAGTTTCCCCCCGCGCCGCCGCTCGGCCTGTGAGGTCGTCGCGGTGCAGCCACCCGGGGCCGCACCGCGGTGATCCGCGCTGTCGCCGGCATGCTGCGTCTCGCTGCTGGCGCGTTTAGAATCGCAATATTCAATGCCGTTGCGCCGTAATATATCCGGCAATACGGGAGCGGATCGCTAAGAGTGTCAGTGATAGCGGGGAACGATCACGCTGTAGCAGGCTTTGTCCTAGAATCATTCGTAGCGCTAACGAGCTCAGAACCGTAAAACCGCTTCGTATCCGCATTCTCACCCACCATGTGCCGATCCACTGGATCGGCAGCGCATCGGCAGCACTGTCGATTTTTTCGACATGTCCGACTCGCCGGTGACATCCAGCAGCGTGCAAACCCATGCCGCATCGCACCGAGGAGGATGTCGTGTCCCAGCCTGTTTTCCTGGACGTCAGGCCAAGCAAGGAACGCATTTTAACCAGAGCATTCGAGCTCGCGCAAGAGGATCCGGAACTGGCGGAGCGTTTGTTGCGCGTGAACGAAGTGGCCCGAGGTATTCGCACGGTGGAGGTCTGGGTCACCGACGCCTGTAACTTGCGGTGCAAGGGCTGCTGGTTCTTCGAACACGATATGGACAAGCAGAGCGTCGAGATTCGTGATCTGGATACGATCCGCGCGTTCGCCGAAGATCTGCGTGATTCCAAGAAGATCACCAGCACGCTATTGATCGGCGGTGAACCGGCGCTGGTACTGGACCGGGTCCGCGTGTTCGCTGAGACGATTCGCAATGTCACCGTGGTGACGAACGGGACGCGGCCGATACCCTACGACGGGCTGGAAGATCTCGCCATCGCGGTTTCCCTGTGGGGCGGTGGCCCGGTGGATGACGAGTTGCGTGGTCACGGACCCAACGGCCGGCGGATGAGCGGGTTGTTCGGTAAGGCACTGCGCACCTATACCGGCGACCCGCGGGCGACCTGGGTCTACACGCTCAGCGAGGCCGGGATGCCGTACCTCGAAAGAACCGTCGAGGCGATCGCCGCCAACGGAAATCAGATCAACTTCGGTTACTACAGCGACAACGGCACCGATCCCACCGCGCGACTACGCAATGAAGAACGGGCGATCGAGGAGATGACTCGTATGCGCGAGACCTATCCCGATACCGTCATCGGGGACCCTTATTACTTCCGCACACTGGTCACCGGCCGCACTCATTGGGGTACCTTCGGTTCGGAGACCTGCCCCAGTATCAGCAACGATCATCCGGCGCATGCCCGGCGCCTGACCGAGGGCCACCCGATCGTAGGCCGCTTCAACGCCTACCGGACCGACCACAGTGTGCAGTACTGCGCCACCACCGGGGACTGCGACAACTGCCGGGACAGTCAGGCGGTGTGGAGCTGGCTGCTGGTCAATATGCACCGCTTCCTGGGCGATCGCGATCGGCTGAACACCTGGGTGACATTGGCCGAGAACTTCTATCGCCAGTACTACTGGTCCGGTTACCATCCCGCCCGGCAGGCATCGGCCGAATCGGCGGTCGGTGCCTAGGGAAGGCGATCCGACCATGGCAACAATGTCATTGGAGAAGGCGCGGCTCTTCTCGGATGTTCTTCGTGGTGATCCCGGCGCCCGGATCCTCTGGGCCCGGCCGGGGTGCGACCGGCATCGACAATACGAGAAGGTCCGCGCCCGGGGCGCTCTGGCCGCCAGCCGTCGCGGGCTGCTGTTCACCGCCTCCCACGGCTCGAGCCAGCAGGTGCTCACCGGCGGCGATTTCGGCCCGGCGCCCATCGGGGCGTCGGCCCGGCGCCGCAACGCAGCCGGCGATATCACGCTGGTGCATCCCGTGGACGACTCCTTTCTGAAGCTGGAACCGCCGCGGCACACGGAGCTGCGGTCCCTGGTCGCCCCCGCGTTCCATCGGCGCGAACTCGCCGACCTCGGGCCCCGGATCGAAAAGATCGTCGAGCGCCGGCTGGATGAGCTTCCCCATGGCGAGGTCACCGATCTGATCACGAACTACGCCGAAGCCGTTCCCATGGCGATGATCTCGCAGATTCTCGGGCTGCCGGATACCGAAGCCCCGCGCTTCGCCGCCTGGGGCAACGTGCTCGCCTCGTTGCTCGACGGCGCCAGGACCGCGGAGGAACGGCAGCGTTCCCGCGCTCTCGTCGGCGAGATGACAGCGTACTTCCGGGAGCGTCTGAGCGCCGCCGACCCGGCGGGTCCCGGGCTCCTCGCCGGTTTGGCGCAGCGATGCCCGGCCCACCTGAGCCTGCGCGAGGCCATCGCCACGTGCAGCATGCTGCTGGTCGGTGGCTTCGGCACCACCACGCATCTGCTGGGAAACACCCTGCACACGCTGCTGCGGGAGCCGCACCTGCGGCCGGGCGACGGCGATTACACGGCGGTGATCGAAGAGTCCCTCCGCTACGACACCCCCGTCCAGTACGTCGTCCGGGTCGCCAAAACCGATACCCGGCTGGCCGGTCGGCCCATCACCGCGGGGACCCCGATCGTGGTGCTCCTGGCCGCGGCGAATCGTGATCCGGAAATCTTCCCCGACCCACAGGTATTCGATCCGCTACGCCGGGAACCTCATCGCCACCTCACTTTCGGTGCGGGGATCCACTTCTGTATCGGCGCCGCGCTGGCCCGTGCGGAAGCGGCTATCGCGGTCCGACGCTTCTTCGAACGGTATCCGAACGCGCACGTCGCGGGGAAGGTGGCGCCGCTGCGTTCCCGCGCGCTCCACGGGTTGCGCCGGCTGCCGGTCATCCTGGAGTGAGGTGCGGAATTCATCCGTGCCGCCGGAGCGGGCGCCGTCTCGGAGCGGGGCTGTGTCGGCGCGGTCGACGGCTCGCTCGCCGCGCTGGGTCTGGACCACATCGATCTGATGCTGATCCACAGCCCGCAACCCTGGGACGACTTCCGGGGCGGGGACTACGCCGTGGGCAACCGCGAGACCTGGCGTGCGCTGGAGGATGCCTACGAGGCAGGCAAACTCCGATCGATCGGCGTCTCCAACTTCGAGCAGCGCGACCTCGACAACATTCTCTCCGCCTGCACCGTCGCACCGCAGGCGAACCAGCTGCTCGTCCACGCGGGCAACACCCCGGCCGAGCTCATCGCCTACTGCGAAAACAAGAACATCCTCGTATAAGCGTATTCACCCATCGCGCACGGCGAGATCCTGAAGAACCCGGATGTCCGGGCGATGGCCGACCGGTACGCGGTGAGCGTTCCGCAACTCTGTATCCGCTACACCCTGCAGCTGGGGGCCGTGTAACTGCCGAAGACCGCCAACCCCGAGCATATGCGCAGCAACGCCCAGGTCGACTTCGTGATCGCCGACGACGATATGGATATGCTGCGGACCATGCGAGCCCAGGACTACGGTGAGCACAGCGTGTTCCCGGTGTACAGCGGCAAGTGAGGCCGTTGTCCTCGCGGAAGTCGTCCGGCCTCCGGCGCGCGGTCGCATCGGCCTCTACGACGAGGTGAACCTCCGCGGTGCCGGGATGAGCAAGCGGCCCCCGGCTCGGACGATGTAGAGAGGGAACAATGACCACAACTGTCGATATCATCGTTGTCGGGGCAGGCATCAATGGCCTTGTGGCCGCCGCCGAACTCGCGGAAGCAGGTCACTCGGTTCTGGTCGTGGACGCTGCTACGAGGATTGGCGGGTTCATCGATTCCGGGGATCGGACGCTGCCCGGGTATGTGCACGACACCTTTTCGTCATGGCACACCCTCTTCGTGTCGTCGGGAGCATACTCTGTGCTCGGTCGTGCGCTGCACGATAGAGGACTGGTCTACCGCAACTCCGACGAAATGGTGACCGCGGCAACCGCGGAGGACGGCCGGGTTGTCATCGCCTATCGCGATCCGATGCGCACCGCAGAACAGTTCGAGCATGCCGCGGACCGGCAGGCCTATGCAGAGATGCTCGGCGATATGCAGAAACGCGCGGATATCGTCTTCGGCGTAATGGGCAGAGAACTGCGATCGGCCGGTTCACTCGCGCTGGTATGGCAGTTGATTCGCAGGCTCGGGCGGAGCGGCGGTGAGCAGTTGATACACGATGCCTTGGCCAGCGGCCGGGCATACCTTCGGAACCGTTTCGTCGGCTGGGAGGTGGACCGACTGTGGACCCCGTGGCTTCTGCACGCCGGGTTGGGCCCCGATCAGGCAACCGGCGGCATAATGTTGCCGCTGATGGCGATGGCCGTGCACGGATCCGGTCTGCCGGTGGTCGAGGGCGGAGCACGGAACTTCGTCGCCGCGTTCGATGATCTGCTGCGGACACACGGAGTCCTTTTCGAACTCGGCAACCCGGTCGACAGAATCTTGGTCGACCGTGGTCGAGCCATCGGGGTGGGTATCGGTGACACCACCATCCACGCCCGACGGGCGATTCTGGCCGGCGTCGGCCCGAAAGCCCTCTATTGCGATCTGTTGCCGGAGAACTCCGTTCCTTCTGCCGTTCGTGCCGAAGCCGGGCGGTATCGCTATGGGCGCGGGGCAATGCAGGTTCATGTGGCGCTCGATGGCCCGGTGAAATGGAGTGACTCCCGCCTGGATGCCGTACCGCTCGTTCATGTGGGGACCGGTGCGAATGGTACGGGTGTGGCCTGCGCTCAAGCAGAAGCCGGACTGTTGCCGCAGGAGCCGACGATTGTCGTGGGACAACAACATGTGCTCGATCCCTCACGTGTTCCGGTGGGGAAAGGCGCTCTGTGGATCCAGCTACAGGAGGTCCCGTTCGAGCCGGTCGGTGACGCGGCCGGTGAGTTCGTGGCAACCAATGGCTGGGACCGAGCCCTGAAGGATGATTACGTCCACAGGGTTCTACGTCGCATCGATCGCTTGGCCCCCGGGTTGACCGACGCCGTGGCGGCTGTGGATATCATCGCCCCGACCGACTTGGCCCGCGCTAACCTCAACGCGGTACGCGGCGATCCATACGGTGGATCGGCCGAACTCGATCAGAACCTCCTCTGGCGGCCGATACCCAGGGCATCGGCCCACCGGACCAGCGTGCAGAATCTCTGGCATATCGGTGCCTCGACGCACCCTGGCCCTGGACTGGGCGCAGGATCCGGGCATCTGGTGGCGCAAACACTCATCGCTCGGAAACGCAGGGGCCGGTGAGGCGTCCGCGGAATCGCCGGGCTCCAGGACGGCCCACCGGCCGTCGATACCGGACGGCCGCAACGTCGCCTTTCTCGGATATTCGGGTTGGAACTTCGGCCCTGTTCGCGACGACGCCGCGATAACGCTGCCCGATCAGGGTGCCGGCCGCGATCAGTGGTTCCCGGGCGATTCGGAACCGGGTAATCCCGATCGGTGGCGAAGGCCTCCCGGAGCCCGTCGTGAGGAATCGCTCGCGCCCGCTGGACCGGTATGTCACTGCAGCAGCCAGTCGTCGGGGCTGAACAGTTCGAAGTGCACTCGCGTGAGCGGAACTCCCGCGGCGGTCAGCTGGGCGCGTACCGACTGCAGGAACCCGGCCCCGCCGCACAGGTAGATATCCGCGTCCGCCGGCAGGTCCAGCGCGGACACGGAGAGTATGCCGGGCCGGCCGTCACCGGCGGGCTGCTCGTACCACAGTTCGAGGTCGGCGTTCGGGAGCAGGTCCACGAGGTCGCGTTGGACCGCGCGCAACGGGTGGGTGTCGGGGTTGCGGTCGGCGTGTGCGATGAGCACCTGCCGCCGGGAGGCACCGGCCGCGAGGTATTCGAGGATGCCGATCATGGGCGTGATACCGATTCCGGCCGAGATCAGTACCACGGGGGTGGTCGCGGCGGTATCGAGGGTGAGGTCGCCGAAGGGCAGGGTGATCGCCAGAGTGTCGCCCACCGCGACGTGCGTGGTCAACCAGTGGGAGACCTCCCCGGCGGGGTGGTCCGCGGTGGCGGCGACCGGCCGCACGGTGAAGGCGAGCCGCCTGTCGCGCGGTGCGCGGACCAGGCTGTATTGGCGCAGCTGGCGTGCCCCGTCGGGGAGCGTGGCGCCGACGGAGACATACTGTCCGGGAATGAAGTCCGGGAGCGGATCGGCGGGGTCCGCGGCCTCCACGACGAAGGTGACCACGCCGGATGGGTCGTCGATGCGTTCGGTGACCACGGTCTCGCGGAACACGTCGCCGGGCGCTACCCCGGCCCCTGTATAGAGTGCGCGCTCGATCTCGATGAGGGTGTCTGCCATCAACCAGTAGACGCGATCCCACGCCGCCGCGACCTCCGCGGTGACCGTATCGGTGCCCAGCACATCGGCGATCGCGGCGAACAGATGCTCGTGTACCACCGGGTATTGCTCGGCGACGATGCCCAAGGAGGCGTGCTTGTGCGCGATCCGCGCGAGCATCTCGCGGGGATGGGGGAGGGCCGGGTCCACCAGGTGGGTGGCGAAGGTGGCAATCGATGCGGCCAACGCGCGCTGCTGTGCGCCCTGGGCCTGGTTGCCGCGGTTGAACAGGTCGGCGAGCAGATCGGGGTGGGCGGTGAAAATCTTTTTGTAGAACAGGGCGGTGATGTCGTCGATATGGTGGGCGATCACCGGCAGTGTCGCGCGAATCACATCGGCGTGATGTGCTTCCAGTTCCGCGGGTAGGTCCAGGGCCGCCGATGGCGAGACGGTGGTCATCATGTACTCCTCGTCGAGCTGACCGCGGCTCGAATGCCGCACTGTCACGCTATCGAAAAAAGGCAGTGAAAAGCCTTGCCCACCTGCGTGAATTCAAATACGCGCACCGCTGCGGAATATGTTGCGCGCGTCACCGTGGGCTCGCCGAGCGCATTCCCGGACGCGGCCAGGGGCAGGTTTCGGCGTTCGCCTTGCCCGCATATCGGCGGCTTCGCAGGACTCGCCGGACCGGCGCAGGCGAGGGATTGGCCCGATGGGCGGCTTGAGTGTGCCGTAACGGCACAGTGTCGGATTGTTCTGGTAGCCCACGAGTAGGAGCAGTCCATGACCGTGTCCGAACGCTCGACCGACCCGCGGCCGGCGCTGATCGATGTAGCGACCTTCTTCGCCGATCCCGACTTCGCGCACCCGTCCATTTCCCCCGACGGCACCCGCATCGCCTATCTCGCCCCCCACCGCGGGCGGCTCAACATCTGGATCCGCGGTATCGATCAGAGCCACGAGGATGCCGTCCCGGTCACCCACGATGCCCGCCGCGGAATCACCACCTACTACTGGACCGACAGCCCTCGCTGGCTGCTCTACCTCCAGGACACCGACGGCAACGAGGACTGGCACCTCCACCGCGTCGACCTCGACGACCCGCGGTCCCCGGCGGTCGATCTCACCCCGCTGGAGCCCGGATCGCGTGTAGTGGGGGCGGAGCCGCTCGCGTCGGTCCCGGGCAGCGTGCTGGTCACGATGAACCGGCGCCCGCTGTTCTTCGATGTGTTCCGGATCGATGTCGCCAGCGGGGAGACGGTCCTGCACCATGAACAGGACGACCCGACGGCCGGGATCCTGTTCGATCGCCGTGGCGAGCCGGCCTTCCGCACCGCGATCGCCGCGGACGGTCTGGTCGAGATCTCCGCGATGGGCCCCCGCGGGCAGACGCGACTGCTGCGTCGCCTGGGCGGCGCCGAGCATCCCATGAGCGTCCAACCCCAACTGGTCACCGCCGACGGCAAGGGCCTGCTCGTCGGATTGTTCCAGGACGGTGACGACCTGCGGCTGGTCCGGATAGACCACGAAACCGGTGCGGAGACCGTCATCGCCGCGGTCGAGGGGCACGACCTCGATATCAGCGGGATGATGCTGCCCGGGGTGCTCCCGCCGCCGGTGCACACCGACCGGGCCACCGGTGGGATCCTCGCCGCCCGGTTCGTCGGCGACCGTCCGCACCTCGAGGTCCTCGATCCCCACTTCGCCGAGGTCTACGCGGAGCTGCGGACGCTCTCCGACGGTGTGCTGGGCACCCTGTCGTCCGACGAGACCGGCACGCGGTGGATCGCGACGTTCGTCCACGACCGCGATCCCGGCGTCGCCTGGTTCTACGACCATGCCACCGGGGCGGCGCGGTTGCTGTTCCGGTCCTACCCGGACCGGGACCCGGCCGTCGCGGCGCCGATGGAACCCGTCGGGTTCCCTGCTCGCGACGGGCTGCCCCTGCACGCCTACCTGACCCTGCCGGTCGGGGTGGAGCCGCGGAACCTGCCACTGGTACTGGTGGTGCACGGTGGGCCGTGGGCGAACGACGCCTGGGGGTACAGCAGCGACGCGCAGTTCCTGGCCAACCGGGGCTACGCCGTGCTGCAGGTCAACTTCCGTGGTTCGCTCGGTTACGGGCGCCGGCACGTGACGGCCGCGATCGGCGAGTTCGCCCGGGCGATGCACGACGATCTGATCGACGCCGTCGACTGGGCCGTTGCCGAGGGCTACGCCGACCCCGACCGCATCGGCATCTACGGCGGCTCCTACGGCGGATACGCCGCCCTCATCGGAACCACCGTCACCCCGGACCGTTTCGCCGCCGCGGTGGACTACGTCGGCATCTCCGATCTCGCGAATTTCCTGCGCACCCTGCCGCCGTTCACCCGGGCGTACAACGTGAACAACTGGTACCGCTACGTCGGTGATCCCGAC
Source organism: Nocardia sp. NPDC050193 (assembly GCA_040674215.1). Lineage (GTDB taxonomy): Bacteria > Actinomycetota > Actinomycetes > Mycobacteriales > Mycobacteriaceae > Nocardia. The sequence goes on from JBFARE010000060.1 coordinate 36,427, forward strand.
ATCCCCGAGCAGGAGGCCGATATGCGGACCCGGTCGCCGATCACCATGGCCGACAAGATCCGCACCCCGTTACTGGTGGCCCAGGGCGCCAACGACGTTCGCGTCGTACAGGCCGAATCCGACAATATCGTCGCCTCGCTGCGCGCACGCGGCGTCCCGGTCGAGTACCTCGTCGCCGACGACGAAGGACACGGCTTCGCCAACCCCGGGAACCGGATTCGGCTCTACCGCGCGATCGAACGGCACTTCGCCGAGCACCTGGGCGGCCGCCGAGGTGTACTCCGGATGTGACGGGCGCGCGGAACGGTGGGCCGGAGGCCGGCGCAGGGTAGGCGTCGGGCCGCGCATTACTCGACTAGCGGCCGTCGCCGTTCCGCATCGGCGCCACCGGGTGGACGTCGGGTACCAGGATTGTCGTATGCCATCGGTCGTCCTCCCACATCTGGTGCGGGAGAACAGAGCCCGAGGGGCGTTCGACCGGTGTGGCCAGGGCGATCACCAGGGTGGTCCGTTCGACCAGGCGGCGTCGTGCCCGCCTCATCGGACCGGAGACCTCCAGCACTCCCGGGCCGGGACCTATCGTGACGGGGAGATCCACCCGCAGCGGCTCCGGCCTCCATGTCGCGGGGTCGTCGCCGCGCCGCGCGAGGTAGGTACGCGGAGCGTCCTCGGTGCCGAACGAGAGCACGGACAGTGCGTGGTCGGCGCGGGGCAGGCCGAAGAGTTCCCAGAATCCCGCGGACAGCCAGGAGCGGATCGGCAGTGCGATCGTCCGGTCGTCCCGGACGATCGCCGGGGAATCGATATGGACAAGGGTTATCCCACTCGTGCGCACTGCATCCTCGCACTCGATCGAACGGCCCTCATAGTGGGTGAGAAGCGCTCACCACAGTGTGCCCGTAGGGGACGGCCTCGAGCAGGGTGACCCGGAACTCGGTGCCGTTGGGTACGCGGTAGGTGCGCTGTTCGCCGCGCCGAGCGCCGGTGAGCGCGGCTCCGAGGGGTGAGTCGGGGGAGTAGACCTCCAACTCGTCGTCGCCGGCGCGGCTGCCGAGCAGGAATGTTTCGGTATCGGCGGTGTCGTCGTAGCGGACGGTGAGCACCATCCCGGGTTCGGCGATCCCGTCGTCCGGTGGGTCCTGCCCGAAGACGGCGTTGTTCAGCAGGTCCCGGATATGCGCGATACGAGCGAGGCGCTGATGCCGAGCGGTGAACCGGTCTTCCGGGTCGGCGTTATCGGCCTGCCCGGCGGCGTCGGCGGCGAGCAGTTCGGCCAGTTCGGACCGGAGTTGTTCGTGTGCATGCGGGGTCAGCCATACAGGCGAGCTACTGGTCATATCCGTCCTACAGGATTCGATCGGAAGGGAGTTCTGCCGTCGGGCCGGGGAGGAGAGGCCGCCCCGACGGCAGAACTCCGTGGAGCCGGGCACTCACGACACCGGCTCCACGGATGGGGAGATAGCCGAGGATTCAGCCGGGTATCGGGTGCTGCACCCGATACCGTGCTGCTCGTTCGCGGTCGAGCCGACTCGTTGCGCGCGCCATGCTCACCTCCACGTCGAACGATGCGCTGTCATAGCCATGATGGCCCGCGCGGCGCCGGGGTGCATGTCCGTTCGGCACAGTTCGGACCCTCTGAGTTGTTCGGTTTCTACAACCGGGTAGTCAGTCGTCCTCGAAGGCTGCCAGATCGATTGTCATGGCCAGCCGGGTGCGTGGGTCTTCCAGCTCGAGCGCGGCCACCTCGCGCATTTTCCGCATCCGGTTGCGGACGGTATTCGGGTGGACGCCGAGGCCCGCGGCGGCGAGTACCGGATCGCCCTGGGCATCGAGCCACGCCCGCAGGGTCGCGACATAGTCCGTGGCGTGCGCGCTGTCGTACCGGCGCAACTCCGCGACCGGCCCGCGCGCCGGTATCCGGCCGGTGCGGGCCGCCGCCCGCAGCCGCTGGAGCAGGATCTCGCCCCAGGATTCGTCGTAGGCCGGGTACGTGATATCCGCCGACCCCTGTTCGTGCAGCGCCAGGCACTCGTCCGCTTCCTGGCGGGAAGCCGGTAGGTCGGCGGCCGTGGCCGGCCCGCCGATCCCGGCCGACAGCGTCACGCGGGCCGGAAGCGCCGTGCGCAGCGCGGTCACCCAGTCCCGTGCCGTGCGCACCCGGTCGCTGGGCAGAATCGTGTAGACGGTGTTGTCCGACAGGGTGCTGCGGCCCGGCCGCGACCAGCCGAAACCGAATGTGGCCTGCTCGAAGGCCAGCAGGAGCCCGGCATGCCGTTGCGCCGCGATCTGAGCGCGTACCGCGACGACACGTAAAGGAGCCGGCGCCAGCCCGAGCCGGCCGACCACGGTGGTGGCATCCGGGCTGCCCTCTAGCAGCCGGATCACCAGCTCGGATTCGACCTGACGTTCCAGGTCCGCGCTGGCCCGTGACCGCAGCAGATGAAGGGCCACCGTCCGGGCCCCGTCGGCCAGTGCGGCCCGGCGGGCGCCCGTCATCGGTTCGGTGCAGGCCACCCACACCGAGCCCAGCAGTTCCCGGCCCACCCGCACCGCGACCACCGTCCGCCCGTCGAGCCCGTGCCCCGGGTCCGCTCCGACGAAGGCAGGTTCGTCGGAGCTCGCCAGATGCGCATGCACGCCACGTGATTCGAAGAATTCGCGCAGGGGAGCGGGTTGCCGCCGCTGCAGCACAGTCTCCCGCAGGGCTCGATCGGCCACCCGCCCCGCCGTGGAGTGCGCCATCACCCGGGACAGCGGATCCTCGATCGTCACCGCGGCGTCCACCGCAGTCGCCAGGCTGTCCGCCAGCGCGAAAAGATCCGTGGGGCCGCGCCCGGATGCTGTTTCCCGCCCCTCCAATACCAGCCCGTAGACCACCCCGGCGAGCTGACTCCACGACACCGCGGGATCGACCACCAGCACCGCGACCCCGTCCTCGGGTCCGATCGCGGCCGCTTCCCGGTCGGCGTCGGCACCCCCGCGCACGAGTACCGCGACCGCTTTCGCCGCCCGTGCCCCGGCCACCGCCGCCCGGACGGAATCGGCGCCCACGGCGAGGAGGATATCGCCGGTCGCTTCTTCCGCCCCGGTCGCGTCGAACATCGCGACGCTGCGGATCACGGTCGCCCGCGACACCGGGCAGCATCGCAATCGCACTCCGTATCCGCCCAACACGTTCACGAGATGGTCCAACCGCACCATGAACGACTCCTGTCCACCCTTGTCCCGTCACCGTAGCCGCGCCGGCCGCGGGAGCCGGATGCCGGTTCTGTACCGGCGGCGGGAATCAGTCGCGGCCGAGGGAGCCGAACCAGCTCTCGGTGAGGACGTCGAGCATCTCCTCGCACCCGATCCCCCACTGTCCCGGCGTCCAGTTCCGCGCGACGAGGTCCAGTTCGGTGATCGCGAGGACACCGCGGAACCGGCGCGTTCCGGCCGGAAATCGCGCGGCCCGACCGAGGCCGTCCTCGATATCGCCGATCGCCTCGTTCATCCATTCGTCGAACAGTCCGCGGATCTCTGGATCGACCGCCGCCGCCTGGAGGGCCGTGGTGGTGTAGGGCCGGATGGTGTCCCAGCGCTGTGCGCTCGCGTCGAGCCAGGCGCGGATCCGCTCCCGGGATCGGTCTTCGACCACCGCGACCAGTTCCCGATCGGTCGACCCGAGGGCGGGGGCGGTGGAGGGGACCGGTCCAGCGCCGGGTTGAGCCGCTCGGTGATGAGGGCCTTCATAAGGTCGGCCTTCGAGGGGAAGTACGCGGAGAAGGTCAGCCGCGTGGTGCCCGCGGCCGAGGCGATGTCGTCGACCGAAAATGCTCGTGCTCACGGCCGGGGTGTTGATTTCGCGCAGCCGAACTCTGTCCCGATGACGGGCGCCGGAACATCATGACCGGAAATAGTGTCGGAGGGCCCGGATACTCTCGGCCGTCGCTACCACCTGAGGCGATGGATCGAAGGAGAACCCGATGAGTCCTGAGCGCACCGTGCGCGAGGTCGTGGATCTGATCGTCGAGCTCGGGCTCGTCGAGCCGGAGACGCCTGCGCAGCGAACCTTCCTGGGTAGGCAGCTACTGGTGGAATCGTTCGACGAGCCGCTGAGCTACTACGGGCACACCGAGCAGAGTGCGGTGCTCTCCCTCCTCGCCGAGCTGGGAATCCGGTACACCTTCGACTACAAGACCTTCCGTCATATCGGTGAGAGCGGTCATGAGGAACGCCGGGAGTGGTACGAGTCCGAATTGCTGTCGATCGCGGACTGCAGTCGCGGAATGGTGACCATCACCGATGTGCGGCTGGTGGAGAACAACGAAGAATGGGAGCTCCTGTTCGACAGCAACGGGGTCACCGAGTCGTGGCCGGTGTATCCGGGTGACGACGAGGACCTGGAAGCCGCGCTCGTATTCGCCACCTATGTCACCGAAATCCACACCGGCCGCATCGAACGATTCTGTTCCGTGGAACCCCTCGACGAAGACGTCAGCGGGGAAGCGGTTTTCGGTGATCCCGAGGCACTCAACAGGCTGGGGGCGTACTTCGGTCTCACCTTCGGACCCTAGGCAGTGTCTCCAAGTGGTGAGGGGTGGGCCAGTGGCCGCCCCTCACTATTGTCGGAGCCATTGGTTGATGACCGCGATGTGGATCGTGGCTTGGTAGCGGACTACGAGTTTGTCGAACCGGGTGGCCACGGCTCGATGTTGTTTGAGCTGGTTGATGCCACGCTCGACCGCGTT
>JBFARE010000061.1:0-41137 GCA_040674215.1 Nocardia sp. NPDC050193
GCCGTCCAAGTGCATGCGCCGCAGGCGCGAGTCTCGGCGGCTGAACGGCGGGACCGAGGGGGCCTCGACCCCGCGCGCCGGAGGCGCGCAAATAAACACTGCTAACATGGTGCTTGCAATTGCTAGCACCCCGATCTATCGTTGTAACTACAACGCCAGAAGGTGAGTGATGGCCGACCGTTCCGAGGTTTCCGCCCAGCGCACCGACGATCCGGCAGCGGCTGCCGGCGCCGGCGACAAGGCAGCCCGCGTGGTCAACGCGGCGCAGGACATCGGAGGATTCATCAGGGCGCAGCGGGAAGCCGCGCAGGTTTCGTTGCGTCAGCTCGCCCAGCTGGCGGGGGTGAGCAACCCGTATCTCAGCCAGATCGAGCGCGGATTGCGTAATCCCTCCGCCGAAGTGCTGACGCAGATCGCCAAGGCCCTGCGGGTTTCTTCGGAGGTGTTGTATGTGCGCGCCGGCTACCTCGAGCAGCGGCCGCACAGTCCCGTCCGGGACGCCGTGCTCGCCGATTCCGCGATCAGCGAGCGGCAGAAACAGGTGATCCTGGACATATACGAATCGTTCCGCCGGGAGAACGGGCCGGAGGAAGCGATTCCCCGGGACAGTGTTGTTCCACAACCGACAACCGATGCTCCACGCCAGGAGAACGATAAATGACCGAGAAGTACACCACTGCCAAACCACTGCTCGCCACCGTCGGCGCCACGGACGCGGTCTACGCCGCGGTCGTGGACGCGGTGACCCAGGTGCGGGAACGTGCGACCGATGCCAGCGGCCGGGTCCGGGTCGAGGAGGCCCGTGAGCGCTTCGCCGGGTTGCCTGCCGATGTGCAGACCCAGTTCGAGCAGATCCGTGCCCGTTTGTCCGAACTGCCCTCGGAGCTGCCGGAGGACTTGGCGGAGCTGCGCGAGAAGTTCACCGCCGAGGAACTGCGCAAGCTCGCCGAGCAGTACTACCGCCAGGTGGTCGACCTCTACGCGGATCTGGCGGTGCGCGGTGAGGAGACCGTCGAGCGGCTGCGCGCCAACCATCTGGTCGAGGAGCAGGTCGGCCGGGTGGAGACGCTGTACAAGGACGCCAGCGTCCGGGCCGAAGAGGTGCTCGGCCGGGTGAACGGGCTGATCGGCCGCACCAGGACCGACTCGGAGCCGACCAGCGCGCCGGTCGCCGAGTCCGCCGCCCCGGCCGCGCCGGAGGTGCTCGACGCCGAGGTGTTCGAGGTCGCGCCGGAAATCGCGCCCGAGCCCGTGCCCGAGGTGGCCCCCGAGCCCACGCCCGCCCCGCCGGTGAAGAAGGCGCCCGCCGCGAAGAAGGCTCCGGCCGCGAAGAAGGCCGCCCCCGCCAAGAAGGCCGCGCCGAAGAAGCCCTGACCTGGTAATTCTGGCGAAGCGCCCCCGTGTACATGCAGTGCGCGGGGGCGCTGCTCTTATCATGGTGGGGTGGACAAGGTGTATGGCTTGACCGGGTTGATCATGGTCGCGCTGTGGCTGCTGGCGACAAGCGCGACTGTTTTCGCGCTCGTGCACGCCGTGCGTCAGCGCTCCGACGCGTTCACCGCGGTCGACAAACTGACCAAGCCCATCTGGCTGGGCATCCTGGGTGTGGCGATCCTGCTGATGCTGGTGAGCTGGCCCGGCCTGGGATTGCTGGCCTTCATCGCCATCATCGCGACCGGTATCTACCTGGCCGATGTGCGGCCGAAGGTGGACGAGGTCCAGCGCGGCCCGCGCTGGTAACGCTGGCGCGCGCTCCCTCCACGCGTTACTGTGTCAATCGGTAACACAAAGGAGTGTCTTGATGCGTGCGACGATGCCGAAGGCCCTCACCGCCCTCGCCCGGCAGGTCGAGGGGCTGTTCGAGGTGCACCGTGCGGGGCTGCGCACCCGCGGCGGATACCGCAATCCCGCGTTGAATCCGCCCAGCGTCGAGCACCGGGTCATCGATGTGCGTGCCGAGGACGGGGCCCGGTTGCGAGTGCACGCGTACGGGCCCGACGATGCCCAGCCGGTGGTGCTGATCCACGGCTGGACCTGCTGTCTCGAATACTGGAACCCGCAGATCAACGCGTTCGCCGGGCGGTACAGGGTGATCGCCTTCGACCTGCGGGGGCACGGTGAGAGCGAATTCGGCGAACCGGACCAGCTGGATTGTCACCTGCTCGCCGATGATCTCGATGCGGTGCTCGATGCGGTGCTGCGGCCGGGTCAGCGAGCGGTGCTGGTCGGACACAGCCTCGGTGCGATGACCGTGCAGGCCTGGGCCGGGAAGTATCCGCAGCGGGTCGTCGACCAGGCCGCGGCGGTCCTGCTGGCCAATACCGGACCGCATTCGCTGGTCGCCGAAACGACCGTGGTGCCGTTCTTCAACCGGCCGCTGCCGCTGTTGCACCGGGTGGTTCCGCTGCCGGCCTGGCTCGGTCGCAACGGGCTCAGTGCCCGTATCGTCTTCCCGCCGGTGGCCGCGGTGCGGTGGATCTTCGCCCGGCAGATCATGAGCCTGGCCGCGGATCCGGAAGCGGTCGAGTTCGGTATGAATATCGTGCGCTCGTGCCGGTCCCGGATCCGTTCGGAGTTCGGGCTGCTGCTCGCGGAGATGGACCTCGGGGACGCGGCACGTCATCTGGTGGTGCCGACCACGGTGGTCGCGGGCACGGCGGACGATATGACCCCGGCGGTGCACGCCGAACAGATCGCCGCCTGGCTCCGGGAGACCGGCAGTCTCGGACAGTTCGTCCTGCTGCCCACCGGACACCTGGGCAATGTGGAGGAGATCGACCGGTTCAACGCGATCCTCGATCAGGTCCTGACCTCGGTGCGCGAACCGGCCGAAGCCGCCGGCTGAGCCGCCTCAGGAGAACACGACGGTGCGGCGTCCGTGGACCAGCACCCGGCTCTCCAGATGCCAGCGCAGGCCGCGGGCCAGCACGACCCGCTCGATATCGCGGCCCTCGCGCACCATATCGGTCACGCTGTCGGCATGGTCGACTCGAATGACGTCCTGTTCGATGATCGGGCCCGCGTCCAGTTCGGCGGTGACGTAGTGGCAGGTCGCGCCGATGAGTTTGACGCCGCGGACGAACGCCTGGTGGTACGGACGGGCGCCGACGAACGAGGGCAGGAAACTGTGATGGATATTGATGGCCCGGCCCGCCCAGTGTTCGCACAAGCGCTCGGGTAGGACCTGCATGAACCGCGCCAGCACGACCGCGTCGGGGGAATGGGAGTCCACCAGTTCGCGGACCTGCTCGAACGCTGGTCCCCGCTCGGCCGGGTTCTTGGGGAACGGTACATGGTGGAACGGGATGCCGTGTGCCTCGGTGATCGCCGCGAGATCGAGATGGTTGCCGATAACGGCCTCGATGGTGGCCGGAAGCTCGCCGGAGGTCGCGCGGCCCAGCAGGTCGTGCAGGCAGTGCCCCTCCTTGCTCACCAGCAGCACCGCGCGGCGGCGCACGCCCGAATCGTGGACCTGCCATTCGGTCTCCGGGCCGAGATCGGCGGCGACCCGCTCGAAGCGGCTGCGCAGCTCTTCCACTCCGAACGGCACGGTCGAGGCCTTGATGGACTGTCTGGTGAAGAACCAGCCGGTCTCCAGGTCGGAGTGGTAGCCGGCCTCCACGATGGAGCCCCCGAACTCGGCGATGAACGAGGTGATGGTGGCAATGATGCCGGGGCGGTCGGGACAACCCAGGGTGAGTACGTATTGCCGGCCGTTGGGGGTGGCAGCTGCGGAAACCATGAGGTCATCCTGACAGGGGGCCCGCGGGCCGGACAGCGCGACTCCGCGGTGGCGGCCCGCCGGGACGCGCGGTGACCGACCGGCCGGGACAGAGGTGCGTGGTCACAGCTCGTAGAAGGGCTCGGCGTAACGGAATTCGCCGATTATCTGGGAGTCGTAGGCGCTCAACGGCCGGATCTGGAAGTGACTCGCCCATTCGGGCCGATCGGGGGCCAGGCCCAGTCGCTCGGCCGGTTGGAAACCGAACCGGGGGTAGTAGTCGAGGCTGCCGAGCAGACCGACGAGCGGTTCGTCCAAGGCGTCCGCGGCGCCGAGCACCGCGTGCATCAGCGCCGAGCCCACCCCGCGGCTCTGCAGGTCGGGAAGGACTCCGAGGGGGCCCAGCGCGAGGGCGGGAAACGGCCCCACGGTGGCCCGGGTGACGCAGACATGCCCGACCACGGTCTCGCGATCGACGGCGACCATGGACAGGGTGGGGATCCACCCCGGATCGGTGCGTAGCCGAGCCAGTAGCGCGACCTCCGGCGGCGCCTCGACCAGGGCGGTGCCGGCCGCGGGACCATCCGCCGCGTAGTGCGGGGTGAAGGCGCTACGGTGCACGGCTGCGACAGCGTCGGCGTCGACGGCTCGTTCGCGGCGGATCAGCAACATCGTCCTCTCGTCGGAAGGCGATACGAGTGTGCGCGAGGAGCCCGAGGCGCGCAACGGAATTCGACCGGGATGTGCCAGACTTTCGTCCCATGGCCGATTCCAAGTCGCTGACCAGGTCCGAGGTGGCCGCCATGATCGACCACACGCTGCTCGCCCCGGAGGCGACGAGCGCGGATGTTACCGCCGCGGTGGCCGAGGCCCGGGAACTCGGCGTGTACGCGGTGTGCGTTTCGCCGTCCGTGCTGCCGGTGCAGGCTCCGGGCCTGGTGGTGGCCACCGTCGCGGGATTCCCTTCCGGGAAACATCATTCGCTGGTGAAAGGGGCGGAGGCCCGGCTCGCGGTGGATCAGGGGGCGGGCGAGGTCGATATGGTCATCGATATCGGCGCGGCGATCGCCGGCGATTTCGACGCGATACTCGCCGATATCATCGTGGTGCGCGAGGCGATCTCGGAGCGCGCGGCGCTGAAGGTGATCATCGAATCCGCCGCGCTGTCCGACGAGGCGATCATCGAGGTGTGCCGGACGGCCGAACGGGCGGGTGCCGATTTCGTGAAGACCTCCACCGGTTTCCATCCCGCCGGTGGCGCCGATACCCGGGCGGTGCGGTTGATGGCCGAGACCGTCGGTGGGCGGCTGGGCATCAAGGCCAGCGGAGGTATCCGCACCGCCGAAGCGGCCGCCGAGTTGATCGCCGCGGGCGCCACCCGGCTGGGGCTTTCCCGATCCCGGGCCGTGCTCGACGGGTTCCCCGCCTGACGGTCCGCGGCGCTCAGCAGCTCGCATTGCCTTCGGCGGCGGGCAGTTCGGTCGGGCCGCCCTGCAGATCCACCTGGATACCGTCGGCGGTGACCCGCAGATCGGTCGGCTGCAGGCCCATCGGGTAGGTCTGCAGGCTCTCGGTCATCAGATCCACCACGCCCTGGGCCAGGTCGTCGGGTACTCCGATGCCGAGGAACTGCGCCTGGGACACGTCGATATCGACTTTGCCGTCCTGGATCCGCGGGGTGAGCTGCATGGCCCCGAAACCGCCGAGCACCTTCATGGTGAGTTGTCCGGTGTCGGGGTCGGACTGCACATCGCTGACCAGTCCCTTCAGCGTCTGGGAGATTCCGGAGTTGCTCCAGGTGACATCGGCGTTCGAACTCCCGACCGAGCTGCCGCTGTTGCTCCCCTCGGCCATCTCGATATCGTGGAATTGGGCGTGGACCTGCATATCGACGGCGGGGCCGAATTCGTCGCCCTTACTGTCGACGTCCATCCGCGAGACCTTCCCGTCCAGCCAGGTGACGAGTAGGGGTTTCGCGCCGAAGCCGACATCGATCTGCGATCCCATCTCTTTTTCGAACTGCGAACTGATACAGCTCGCGATTCGGTGCCGCGCATAGGCCTCGCCGCCGATGAGCGCCGCCACCACGAGCACGATCACGGTGAGTACGGCGATCACGACGGTCCGGCGGCCGACCTTCGGTGCAGGCAGGGGCTTGGTGGACATGGCTGAGATTCTTCACGATAATTCTGTGCCGGCTCTGTGGACCGGTTATGGGCCGGTGGTGAAGGTTGCGACGTCAGTGCGGGTTATGGCTCCATTTTGTGATATGGGTCACAGGAATTGTTCCGCCTGTCCGGTGGGTGCGACCACCGCCCACGGGACGCTCAGCACATTGTCGCGCAGCCGACGGCGGTAATCGTGGACCGGGAAGCCCTGCGTTCGCAGCAGGTCCGCCGCCGCGCGCCAGCGCACCCGTGGTCCGAAGACGGCCAGCGGCGCGGTATGCGCCCACGCCCGGTCGGCCGCGCCGAGCAGGGTGTGCACCCGTTCACCGGGCACATTGCGGTGGATCAGTGCCTTCGGGAGGCGTTCCGCGAGATCGGAGGGGCATTCGACGGTGAACGGATCCCACGCCAAGGTCAAGGAACGCGGGCCCGAACGGTCCAGCACCACCCAGGCACACCGGCGGCCGAGTTCGTCACAGGTCCCCTCGACCAGGAGACCGCCCGGCGCCAGACCGGCCAGCACGGTCTCCCAAGCGTGCGCGACCGCGGACTCCGGATACTGGCGCAACACATTGAAGGCGCGGACCAGGACCGGCCGCAGTCCGGCCAATTCGAACCCGCCCCGGGCGAAAACTACGCCGTCGCGGGCCGGGACGACCCGGGCGGGATCGATCTCGAGCCCCACCACCCGAACATCGGGGCGCACCGTGCGCAACCGCGCGGCCAGTTCCAGCGTCGTCCACGGTTGCGCTCCGTAACCGAGATCCACCACCAGCGGATCGGCGGCACCGCGCAGCACCTCGGCGATCCGGGGATCGCCGGTCAGCTGACGGTCGCTGCGGCGGAGCCGATTAGTCCCGGTCGTACCCCGGGTGACGGTGCCGAGCGGGACACTCAGCCGGCCGGTTTTTGCTCGTCCAGCCACTTCTGGGTCACTTCGGCCTCGGCGCGGAACAGATCCACCAGGTTCACCAGCATGAGCTGCTCGAGCCGCGGCCCGACCATCGGGATGAACACCTTCGCCTCCGAGGACATCCGCATGGTGCACCCGGTATCGGTGGGGAACAGGCGGGTGGTGCCGGTGAGGCTGCCGGGGCCGGCCGGGATGGACGCCGAATACTTGCCTTCGACCTCCGGCCCGAAGGGGCCGAAGCTCTCCTTACGGGTGATGACCATATCCTTGCGCATCACCGACTGCGCGATCTCCGGCAGCATCTCGCGCGGCAGGATGTGGTGCAGCACCACATCGATACCGTCCTCGTTCGCCTCGAGGCTGATGACCTCGTTCGGCGAGTACTTCCGCATCTCGACCATCCGGGCCTCCCAGTAGTCCCGGTTGGTCAGCGCCGCGTACAGCTCTTTGGTGGTGTGCAGCGGGTAGCGGGCGGAGTAGTCCAGTCGGCGAGCCATGCGCGGTAGGTTACCGTCCGGATTCTCCGGTTCCGTGGGTGGCCGGGTTGCCCCCGCTCCTGCGGAACGGCGGAAGCGGACTGCGGGCCGCTACGGCTGTCCGACGATCCAGGTGTTGGTGAACTCGGTCTCCTCGGCGAGCAGCTGGGTGAGCCGTTCCCCGATGGCCTCCTCGATCTTGCGGCCGAACAGTGGAACCTTCACCTCGATCGTGCCGGAGATCTCGGCTACCGCGCCGGTGGGCTCGTCGGTGGCGGTGATGGAGCCGCGGACCTCCGCCGGAGCGCCCTCGACCCGCGCCTCGAAACTCCCGGTGGTGCCGGTCCACACTTCGGTGCGGGGGATGATCAGGTCGCCGGGGCGTACGGCGGTGATGGCGGGCGGCAACAGGTCGGCGGGGATGGACTGGACCACCTCGACCCGCACCTGCCCACCCTCTACCGACAGCGAGACGAACTGGGCGTTGGGCCCGCCCACCGCGGCGATCCGGTCCTTCCAGTACTGCTCGGTGCAGAATGCCTCGCGCACCGCCGCGACCGGATGAGAGTAGCGAGCCGTATACGCCAGCGCTGTAGCCATGACCGAACACGCTACCGTCTGGTCGTGCGAACTTCTCGGGCTGTCCCTGCGGACGAACTGCGGCAGATGCTGGCCGGAACGGGCGCGGTCGTGCGGTCCGGGGTAGCGCTGGCGGAGCTGACCACGCTGCGCGTCGGCGGCCCCGCCACGGTCGCCGAGTGCGCCACCACCGAGTCGCTGGTGGCGACCGTGTGTGCGCTGGACGCGGCCGGGATACCGGTGCTGTTGGTCGCCGGCGGTTCGAACCTGCTGGTCTCCGACGACGATGTGCCGTCGGTGGTGGTCCGTGTCGCCACCGAAGGGGTCGAATTCGGGGCCGGCAGCGTCACGGCGGAGGCGGGCGCGAACTGGGACGGTGTGGTCGCCGCGAGTGTGCGGGCCGGGTTCGGCGGGCTGGAGTGCCTGTCCGGGATCCCCGGGTCGGCGGGCGCCACTCCCGTGCAGAATGTGGGCGCCTACGGCGTCGAGGTCGACCGGCTGCTGCGCCGGGTGCGGTTACTGGACCGGGCCACCGGGGAGATCGACTGGGTGACCCCGGACGCTCTCGCCTTCGGCTACCGGACCAGCCGGTTGAAACACAGTGATACGGCCGTGGTGCTGGCGGTGGAGTTCGCGCTGCGCCCCGACGGTACGAGCGCGCCTTTGGGATACAAGGAACTCGCACAGCGACTGGGCGCCGCGGAAGGGGAGACCCGCCCCGCCGCGGCCGTGCGCGAAACCGTGCTGGGGCTGCGGGCGGGCAAGGGAATGGTCCTCGATTCCGCCGACCACGACACCTGGAGCGCCGGATCGTTCTTCACCAACCCGATCGTGCCCGACGCCGAGGTGGACCGGGTCCTGGCCGCCATCCGCGACCGGCTCGGCGATATGCCGGTGCCCACCTATCCGGGGATCGGCGGAGTGAAGCTTTCCGCGGGCTGGCTGATCGAACGAGCAGGCTTCGCCAAAGGCTTCCCGGGACCGGACGCGCCTGCGCGACTGTCCACCAAACACACTCTCGCACTGACCAACCGCGGTGACGCCACGGCTGCCGATATCGTCGCCCTCGCCCGGACGGTCCGCGACGGGGTGGCCGAGCGGTTCGGGGTTGTTCTGGTACCGGAACCGGTCACGGTGGGGGTGAAGCTGTAGCCGATGCCGGGTACATGCCCGCGTCGGTGAGTACTACGGTCACCTGCAGGGCACGTTGGTGAGCGCGGTCGAAGCCCGTCGGGTCGCTGCTTTGCTGTGACCTGGCCCAACAGCGACACACCGTGCGGCAAGGGACACGCCGCACGAATCTGACTTCGTTACCGATTCGTGTCAATGTCGCGGCATGGTCGGATCACGGCACGAGGCGATGCACCGCATCTTCCAGCACGACCCCGGGGTGTTCGCCCGTGCGTTCCACGAATTGAAACTGCCCTTCGCCACACCTGAACAGGTCGAGCTGCTCCCGACAGATCTCACCGAAATTCGCCCAATCGAACGGCGAGTCGACACGCTGTTGCGCGTCACCACCGAAGAGGGCCCGTTCCTGCTGATCGTTGAAGCTCAGACCAGCAAGGACCCCGGAAAAGCCGACGCGTGGGCTTATTACGCCACCTATCTTCGAATCACATACCAGCTGCCGGTCTATCTGCTGGTGGTATGTCGTGACGAAGCCGTCGCGACATGGGCGCGGAACCCGGTTCCCAACGGTGCGCCGCGATGGCCCACAGTCACCGTTAAGCCACTGGTTCTCGGGCCGGGCAATGTTCCGGTGATCACCGACCCCGCCGAGGCCGCAGCCGATATTCCGCTGACCGCATTGTCGGCGATAACGCACGCCGCCGACCCGCGTATCAATGCCATACTGAAGGCGCTGGCCACCGCACTGCGCGGAGAGGATGCCGATGATCTCGCGATCTTCGGTGAACTGACCGAACTCGGCCTCGGCAATACCCCGGCCGCAGACATCTGGAGACAACTGATGACCGTGGACCTGTCCTTCTTCCGTTCCCCTACCGCTGAGAGGCTTCGCGCCGAGGGGCGTTCCGAAGGGCGTTCCGAGGGGCGTTCCGAGGGGCGTTCCGAGGGTATCGCCGGCAGCATCCTGCGTGTGTTGGAGCGCCGCGGCCTGGAGGTCGACGACGAGGCGCAACAGCGAATCCGGACCTGTGGAGATGTTGAAGTTTTGCAGTGCTGGCTCGATCGTGCGGTGGTAGCCGAGACAGTGGACGACCTCTTCACCTGATCGGACATGCGAGTGCCGTGCCGCGCGATGCTTGCACCTGCCATCACGCGGGGTGCGCGCGGGACGGGTAGCAGAGCCGCAGCGGTCCCCGGACGCGAGTCGGCCCAGGCCCGCTGGGGAAGCGGGTAGTCGCTCAGCTGCGGCGAGCGAAGCGGCCCGGGTCGGCCTGGTCGCGCGGTTTGACGATGATCTGGTCCAGGTTGACGTGCGGAGGGCGACTCGCGGCGAAGGCCACGATCTCGGCGATGTCCTGGGCGACCAGCGGGTCTATGC
Organism: Nocardia sp. NPDC050193; assembly: GCA_040674215.1. GTDB lineage: Bacteria > Actinomycetota > Actinomycetes > Mycobacteriales > Mycobacteriaceae > Nocardia. The sequence goes on from JBFARE010000061.1 coordinate 10,367, forward strand.
CCTGGTAGACGGCGGCCGCGCGGTCGGTGTCGCCGTCGAAGCGGACCAGGGAGAATTCGGTCTCCACCGCGCCGGGCGCGATCTCGGTGAGCCGGACCGGCTGTCCGAGGAGTTCGCCGCGCAGCGTCCGGTGCAGGACGGCCTGGGCGTGCTTGGCCGAGGTGTAGCCGGAACCGTTGTCGTAGGCGTGAAAGGCGGCGACCGAGGTGATGGTGACGATGAGGCCGTCGCCGGAGGCGATCAGTTTCGGCAGCAGCGCCTTGGTCATCCGCAGGGTGCCGAGGACGTTGGTTTCCCACATCCAGCGCCAGTCGTCGAGGTCCGCGTCGGCGACCGTGGCCAGGCCCTTGGCGCCGCCGGCATTATTGACCAAAACGTTCGCGGTCTCGATCGCATCGGTGAAGGCGCGGACCGATTCGTCGGAAGTGACGTCCAGTTCCACCGCGGTGCCGCCGATCTCGTCGGCGAGCGCTCGCAGCCGGTCGATCCGGCGGGCACCCACGTACACGTGGTACCCCTGTTTCGCGAGTTCCCGGGCGGTGGCTTCGCCGATACCCGAGCTGGCCCCGGTGACAACAGCGGTGCGAGTGCTCATGACCCCGATCCTATGATGCGCTCATGGCTATACGGGAAGCGCGCAGTGCGGACGGGACCGGCATCGTCTATCGGACGGACGGGCCCGCGCAGGCGCAGCCGCTGGTGTTGGTGCACGGCTGGGCGGCGGATCTGCGCTGCTGGGGGCGGATATTCGACGATCTCGCCGCCGATTTCCGAGTGGTGGCCGTCGATCTGCGGGGACACGGCTATTCGGAGGCTCCGGCCTCCGGTTACAACGATTCGAAGAACTGGGCCGCCGATATCGCCGCGGTGCTGGCCGCCGAATCGATCGAATCCGATGCGCTGCTGCTGGGGTGGTCCTACGGCGGGATCGTGATCAGCGACTATCTCGCCGAGTACGGCACCGGCGCGGTCGCCGGGGTCGTCTATACCGGGGCGATGGCCAATATCGGCCGCGGGGTGCCGGGCGCGGAGGTCGGTGAGTCGATGCAGCAGGCGATCCCCGCGGTGTTCGAGGAGAGTCCGGGTCGGGCGGTGCGCGGTTTCTCCGCCTTCGGGAACGCCAACACCGGGCCCGGCACGGACAAGGGGCCGGACGCGCAGCGGCTGTTCGGTGCGAGCCTGGCCACACCGCCGTTCGTGCGCAAGGCCCTGTTCTACCGCCTGGTGGACAATACGGAGACCCTGCGCGCCCTCGACGTTCCCGTCCTGGTGCTGCACGGTTCGGCGGATCCGGTGGTGCCGGTGGCCGACGGCCACTATATCGCCGAGACCGCACCGCTGGGCCGGGCCTCGATCTGGGAGGGCGCTCAGCACGGGCTGTTCATCGAGGATCCGGCGCGCTTCTCCGACGAGGTCCGCAAGTTCGCCGCCGACTGCGCCGAGAAGTCCTGATTGTCCGTGACGAGCGCTTTTGCCGGTCTGTCCGGCTCGGTTACCGGTTTCGGCGACGGCACGCCGCGGGCCGCGGAGAGTGCCGAATCCGCCAGGTGTGATCACTTTCACGACCGGGGAAGGACGGGCCGGGCTGCCGCGTTGCACCGTGCAATATGGACATCGTGAGTCAACGCCCGGACCGACGGCCGAACCGTATCGCCGTACTGACGGTGCACACCTCACCACTGGCACAGCCCGGTACGGGCGATGCGGGCGGGATGAACGTCTACGTCCTCCAGACCGCCCTCCAGCTGGCCCGGCGGGGGACCGAGGTCGAGATCTTCACCCGGGCCACCTCCTCCGACCTGCCGCCGGTACAGGAAGCCGCGCCGGGGGTCCTGGTGCGCAATGTGGTCGCCGGGCCGTTCGAGGGCCTGGACAAACACGATCTGCCGACCCAGCTGTGCCCGTTCACCGCCGAGGTGCTGCGGCAGGAAGCCCGGCATCTGCCCGGCTACTACGACCTGGTGCACTCGCACTACTGGCTGTCCGGGCAGGTGGGCTGGCTGGCCCGGGACCGGTGGCGGGTGCCGCTCGTACACACCGCGCATACGTTGGCGGCGGTCAAGAACGCCGCTCTCGCCGAGGGCGATTCCCCGGAACCGGCCACCCGGGAGATCGGGGAAAAGCAGGTCATCGCCGAGGCCGACCGGCTCACAGCCAACACCGGGCAGGAAGCGCGGGACCTGGTCGAGCTGTACGGAGCGCTACCCGGCCGTATCGATATCGTGCCGCCGGGGGCGGACCTGACGCGGTACCGTCCGGGCGACCGGGCGGTGGCTCGCGCCGAGCTCGGTCTCGCGGGACATGAGGAGATCGTCGCGTTCGTGGGCCGGATCCAGCCGTTGAAGGCACCCGATGTGCTGGTGCGGGCGGTCGCGGAGGCTCTGCGGCGACGCCCGGGGCGGCCGCTGCGCGCCCTGATCGTCGGTGGCCCCTCGGGGACCGGCCTGGATCGTCCCGACGCGCTGATCGAACTGGCCGCCGAACTCGGGATCGCCGACCATGTCACCTTCCTGCCGCCGCAGCCGCCCGACCGGCTGGTACAGGTGTATCGGGCCGCCGACCTGGTCGCGGTGCCGAGCTACAACGAATCCTTCGGGCTCGTCGCGCTGGAGGCGCAGGCAAGCGGGACCCCGGTGCTGGCAGCCGCGGTCGGCGGGCTGGGCACCGCAGTCCGGCACGAGCACAGCGGGTTGCTGGTGGCGGGGCACCGCACTCCTGATTGGGCCGATGCGCTGGAGTACCTACTCGACGACCCGGGGCGGTTGCGGACGCTGGGTGCGCAGGCCGTATCGCACGCGGCGGCCTTCTCCTGGGCGCATACCGCCGGGAAGCTGCTGGACAGCTATACCGCCGCGCTGGCCGGTCAGGGTCACGGCTCCACTATCCTCGGCGAGAGCCAGGCCAGATCGCGGGCGCTGTGGCGGCGCCGGACGGGAGTGCGCAGATGAGTGAGACATCGGCCACCGCGCGGGTCATCGAGGAAACACTGCGGGACCGCGAGATCGAATACAGCCACCCGGGTGACGATGTCTTCGTCGCCGTACTGCCGGGTGAACGGAAGCTGAAGACCAATGTGATGCTGACCGTCGGGGCGCACGGGGTGCGTTTCGAATCGTTCGTGTGCCGTAAACCGGACGAGAATTTCGAAGGCGTCTACAAGTACCTGCTGCGACGCAACCGGCGGCTCTACGGTGTCGCATACACCATCGACAAACTGGGCGATATCTACCTGGTGGGCCGGGCGGCCACGCATGCGATCACCGCCGAGGAACTGGACCGGATCTTCGGGCAGATCCTGGAGGCGGTGGACGGGGATTTCAATACCCTGCTCGAACTCGGTTTCGCCGAATCCATCCGCAAGGAATGGAAGTGGCGGGTCTCGCGGGGTGAATCACTGAAGAACCTGCGCGCATTCGAGCATTTGGTCGATTCCGCCGATTCCAACTGATCCTCTGCTCAGGAGCTACCCACGCGTTCGATCAGGTCGAGCAGCTCGGTCCGGCGGTGCCGGCTATCTCGGCCGTGCCCGAGGTGTCGGTGGTGGGGACGCGGGCGTAGCCGAGATGAACTGCGTCAAAATAGAGTCCCCCAACGGATTGATTGACAGTCCGAAGGGGGCAGACCACAAATGATGGGTTTCTTCGACACCCGAGGTGATCAACTTCTCGCGGAGAAGCTGGCGATCAGTCTGTGGGCCGCCGGCGAACCTGAGCGGTACCGTGCCCAGCAGATCCCCCACACCCGGGTAGGCCTCGGCCAGAAATGCCGCGGCTCCACCGAAATCGTCGCTGTCGAACGCCGGATCGCGCATCGGCCTCACCGTTCGTCGATCGTGGCCTACCCACCGGATTACCCCGATCGGGTCGCGGCGAAGACGTTGGACGCGACCCGGCGCAGTTCGGCTACCGCGGTATCGGGGTGGCCCACACCGTCGCAGCTGTCGACAACGACGCCGTCGGACCATTGCACGAGATAGCTGTACCAACACCGCAACGTCGCCGCCGCTACGGGATGGTCACCGGCCACACGGTCGGCCAGTTCCCGCAACGCCGCGATGACCTGGCCCGGTGTCCCGGTACTACTGGTCGCCCACCACGGTCCCCCGTAACCGCATGCGGGGCGCGAGATCTCGACCACATACATCAGCGCAGGCTCTTCTGAATCGGCCATGCCAGGACACCCTGCCAGAGTCCCGCCTTCGGAGGGCCGATACCGGAAGCAACGCCCGCCCCGCATGAGGCGGGTGCATCGCCGACCGCTGCGAGATGGGAGCGGAATTTCTGTCTATGTGCAGGTGGCGGCGAACACGATGGCCGCGGTCGGGCGCAGTTCGAGGACCACGGTGTCGGCGGCGGCGATCCCATCGACGCTGTCCAGAATGCTGCCGTCGGGCCACCGCACCAGGTAGCGGTACCAGCAGCGCAGCGAACTGTCCCCCGGCGACGGTAGGTCGCGGGCCGCACGGTCGGTCACCTCCCGCAACGCCGCGACGACCTGAGCCGGCGTGCCGGCATTGCTGGTCACCCACCACGGGTTCGCATACTTGGCCGCAGCGCGCGCGATTTCAACCAGGTACGTCAGGACGGGATCCTCGCCATCGGCCACAGCGAGCCACCCTGCCCAGAGCCGCCCCCACCCAGCCCGCCGCTGCGCATGACACACCGAAACGCGTGTTCGCCCCCCCGCCGGGATCGACCCGGCACGGGACGGGCATGGCGCCGAAATAACGCCCGTCCTGGTGGGTCCCTGTTTTCCGTACTGCCGGTGAGGATAGCGCGCACGCCTACCCCGCCGGGCGCAGTCGCGCTCAGGTTTGACGACACCGGCCGCGGGGAAGAATCCTCGGTGGCGGGCGTGGCCTCGGCCCGGGCTCTCGCTCGTCTTTCGGATACCCGCGGTGCCGGTGGAGGTCGGGGCTGACGAATCTGCTTCACCGGCAGCGTGTACCAGGCCAAGTCCTCCCGTAGCTGCCAGGCCTTCATATCCGCACTACGCCACTTTGTCCACAAATCGGATATTTCTGCACGAGATGGGGCGGTAGAGCATCGTTGATCGGCGACGATCGTTCTCGTTGGCGTCCAAGGATGCATCGATTCATGGGCAGTCTTGGAGAGCTGCCCAAGTGCCAGATGCCGATTCGACGGAGTGTTCTCAGCCCAGTTCGACACCGGATTCTCGGAAGCCTGGGCGCTTACCGGATCCTGCCCAGCTGAATCGCGGTCTCCTCCGATAGGTCGATCGGCGGACGTGTCGCCCTCCTGGCGGTCGACTGCCCCGACAGGTGGCCCAGGCCCGCGCGAAGGCGCGACCCTCCAGGACCAGCTGGGATACGTTGGCGGAGAACTATTTCGGAAGGACACTGATGCCCATGGGGAATCGCGCGCCCGTTCGTAGCCAACCCGTTGTGGCAGGCAGGGGCCGATCGCTGAGATCACCGCTTCCGCCGGAGCCCGCGGCGTCGCGGTCTCGGTTGAGCAGGTTTCTGCACTGGTCGGGCTGGTCGAGGCTGGCGGCGATGGCGACTACTATCGCCACGCTCGGTGCGTCCGTGGCCGCGGTCGCTGCCCTGTGGTTCTCCGGCCAGTCGTTGAAGGTCTCCAACGACCAGCAATCCCAAGCCCAGCAGACAGCGATCACCGACCGCTTCCGGCTCGCCGCCGAACAACTGGCTTCCGACCAGATCAACATTCGTGTCTCGGGTATCTACTTGCTCGAACGTCTCGCGAAGGACTCACCGGCCGATCACCCGACCGTTTTCGCTCTTCTCAACACCTTCATTCGCTCCCACACCAGCAATGCAGAGTGCAGAGCCAAAGCCGCCACCGACCCGTTATCCGAGGCACTCACCACGCCCGTCGATCTAGAAGCTGCGCTGACCGTGATCGCGCGCCGAGACACCGTCAACGACGACCCCGCAGACGCCCTGAACCTCGACCAAGCCTGCTTGCCGAGGGCGACATTCTCCCTGTCCGACGACCGGCCTGCTGCATCTTTCGCCAGGGTCGACCTGTCGAAGGCAGTCCTTTCACGCGCGGATTTCATGAACGCGGATCTCACCGCGGCAGATCTCTCCTTTGCGCAGCTCACTGCCGCGAACCTCGAAGACGCGAACCTTGCCGGTGCCTCGCTCCGGTACGCGCAGCTCCCCAGCGCAAACCTCGCCGAATCGAACCTCACCGGCGCCCATTTCCTCGCGGCGAACCTTGCCGGCGCAATCCTCGCCGGCGCGAACCTCACCGGCACGAACTTTTTCACCGCGGACCTTTCCGGGGCGAAGCTCACTGAGGCGGACCTGGCCGACGCGGACCTCGAAGACGCGGACCTCTCCGGCGCCTGGCTCCACCGTGTGAATCTCACGGGCGCAGATCTCACGAATACGGATCTCACGGGCGCGATCCTCACCGGTGCCAACCTCACTGGCGTGGTCTACAACTCTCAAACCCGGTGGCCTGATGGCTTCACCCCACCCTGATACCGGCCAGACACTTCATCACGCCAGGTACTCCACGCGAATCCCAACTTCCGCACAGATCCTATCGAGGGCGTGTACTACGAACTGGGCACCGCCCCGGACCGCACGGACCCCTCAACGCCGACCTCCTCCTGCCCGCCCTTCTCCCACCGGAGTCGCGGCAGGATCCCGACACCGCGCAGTTCACGCAGCCACTCGGCGTCGCTGCTCGCGGCCGCCGCAATCGCGCCCACCCGCCGCTCCATCGCCTCGCGGTCGGTCTCCGGCGCACCGATCCGCTCCTGGCGGGCCCGCTCGGCCGGGGTAGTGGCCCGTTCGGTGCCGCGTTCCTCCCGCGACGCCAACACCTGCAACCCGTACTTGTGCTCCAACCCCGGCGATCACCCGCTGATCGCGGTGCTCGTTCGACCGGCCCTTACCCGCCAGATACACCAGCAGGTCGGACATGTAGCTGCCCTTTCTGGCCGCGGAGAAAGGTAATGCCATGCGGCCGTTCCCGGCGGCCACCGGGACGGCGCGCATTGTCGAGGGCGGGGCCCCGGAGCTGTTGACCGAACTCGCGAAAACGCGGCTTGGTCCCGGCGCGGCCTTCCCGCCACCGGATGCCCCGCCTGGCTTCCTCACCCGGATCCGGATCAACAAGGTGAGCGGTATCGGGCCCTGGGCTTCCTGATCGCCGACCGCGCACGCACCCTCGCTGCGAATCATCGAATCCGGTCGCCGATGAGTGACAATCACCTTCTGCGGATCGGATCTTCGGGAGGCACGGTGACGGTTCTGGCACTGGATATCGGGGCGACGAAATTCGCCGCTGGACTGGTGGACCGTACGGGCCGCGTCGGGTCGGTGCGGCGAGTGCCGGTGCCGGCCGAGGATGTGTGGCAGGCGTGCGCCGGACTGCTGCGCGCGGTCGCGGCCGGTGCCGCGGTAACGGCGGTCGGGATCGGATCGGCGGGCCCGGTGGATGTTCCGGCGGGCATCACGCGCGCACTCAATATTCCCGAGTGGCGCGGCGGGTTCGCGGTCGTCGCGGCGGTGGCCGAGCTGTTTCCCGGCGCCACAGTGCGTTTCGCTCTCGACGGCGCGTGCCTGGCTCTGGCGGAACAGCATTCGGGCGCATTGCGAGGACTGCGGAACGGGCTGGCGCTGACCGTATCGTCGGGGATCGGCGGCGGCATCCTGGTCGATGGCCGGGTATCGGTCGGGCGCACCGGCAATGCCGGGCATATCGGTCATCTCGTGGTGCCCGGCTGGGATGTGCCGTGCGCGTGCGGCGGTTCCGGTTGCCTGGAAGCCGTGGCGAGCGGAATGTCGTCGGCGCGGTGGGCGCGGGAACAGGGCTGGCCCGGCGAGACCGGCGCGGAACTCGCGGATGACGCCCGGGCCGGGAACCCGGTCGCCCGGGCCGCATTGGCGCGGGCCGGTACCGCGCTGGGCACGGCGATCAGCTCCGCGGCCGCGCTGCTCGATGTGGACACGGTCGTGGTCGGTGGCGGTTTCGCGGACTCGGGGGAACTGCTGTGGACACCGCTGCGGGCCGCGGCCGCCCGGCACGCGGGTCTGGATTTCATCCGGGGCCTGCGGGTGGAACCGTCCCGCCTCCCGGAGGGCGCGACGCTGCACGGCGCCGCCGTACTCGCGGCCGGTTTGTCCGGGTCCGCCTAGCAGGTGGTGGGCCGTCGGCGGGTCCGAGGGGTACGCACGGCCGGTATCGAGCCATGGCAGGATGGCCCGCATGACGAACACCCTCGTTTTGCTGCGCCACGGCGAGAGCGAATGGAATGCCCTGAACCTGTTCACCGGCTGGGTGGACGTGCATCTCACCGACAAGGGCGTCGCCGAGGGTAAACGGGCCGGGGAACTGCTGGCCGAGCACGGTATCGCGCCCGATATCGTCTACACCTCGCTGCTGCGCCGGGCGATCTCGACCGCGAACATCGCCCTGGACGCCGCCGATCGGCACTGGATTCCGGTGGTGCGGGACTGGCGCCTCAACGAACGCCACTACGGCGCGCTCCAGGGAAAGAACAAGGCCCAGATCCGCGACGAGTACGGCGAGGACCAGTTCATGCTGTGGCGGCGCAGTTACGACACGCCGCCGCCGCCGATCGAACTCGACGACGAGTACAGCCAGGCCGACGATCCGCGCTACGCGGATATCGAGGTGCCGCGCACCGAATGCCTGCTCGACGTGGTGAACCGGATGGTCCCGTACTGGGAGTCGACCATTTCGCGAGAACTGCGCGGTGGAAAGACCGTGCTGGTCGCGGCGCACGGTAATTCGCTTCGTGCCCTGGTCAAGCATCTGGACGGAATCTCGGACGAGGATATCGCCGGACTGAACATTCCCACCGGTATTCCGCTGCGCTACGAATTGGACGACGACCTGCGTCCGGTACGGCCTCGGGAATATCTGGATCCGGAAGCCGCCGCCGCCGGCGCGGCGGCCGTCGCGAGCCAGGGCGGCAGGTAGTTCATTGCAGAGCGCCGCGACCCCAAACGGGTTGCGGCGCTTTTTCGTACAGGTTGAGGCGTTACCGGTGAATCGCCGAATTCTGTGACCGGAACCCGAAAACACCAATTGCCTTTGTGCCGTACCACGACCCTGGCGCGAAATCACCGGGAAAGGCCTGTTGCCGGGCCGATCGATTCTCATTACCCGCCGGTAATGCTGTGTAAGCTCTCGGACATCCGATCAGCCCGAGAGATGGATCACGGCCGATGAAGTTTGTGATACGAGCCACTGTGGCGCTGGCTGCCACGGTGCTGCTGGCACCGCTGCTCGGCGGCAGTGCCGGTGCCGCGCCGGCGGTTTCCGGTCCCGACGGAGGAGCGGCGGGGGCGCAGTGGGCCGCCACCCACGACGGACCGCAGCAGTATCCCGGGATCAATATCACCTGGGATGTGCCGATCACCATGAGCGACGGCACGATCCTGAAGGCGAATGTGTACCGCCCCGCCGACGCGGCTTCCCGGCCGATCGACACCCGGATGCCGGTACTCGTCAATATGACGCCCTATACGAAACTGGTGTCCAATCTGGTGGACCATATGGGCTCGGTACCCGGTCTGTCCGACGCGCTGGACCGGCTGGCCCGCGATATCGATATGACCGGCACCCCGCTGTCCGGGCTGACCGACCTGACCAAGGCGCTCGGTGGCGGGGCCATGCGCAATTTCGCTGTGGACCGCCGGCTGGTGCAGAGCGGCTACGTCCAGGTGGTAGTGGATGTCCGCGGAACCGGGTTCTCCCAGGGCGTCTGGGATATGTTGCGGCAGCGCGAACAGGCCGACACGGTGGAGGTCATCGACTGGGCCGCGCGGCAACAGTGGTCGGACGGGCAGGTCGGTATGACCGGCATGTCGTATTCCGGGATCAACCAGTTGCAGGCCGCCGAGAAACACCCGGCCGCGCTGAAGGCCCTGTTCCCCGTCGTGCCCGGCAGCGATCTGACGCAGGATGTGCTCATGCCCGGCGGTGGCTTCGGCTTCGCCTTCATTCCGCTGTGGATGTCGCTGATCAACGCGACCAAATGGGTACCGGATGTGCAGTCGATGGTGAACGGCACCTTCGACCAGCGCTGGCTGAACGACCGGCTGTCCTCGCCGTTCACCTACCTGGACGTGTTCCTCAACGCCTACACCACGCCGCGGGTGGAGGATCTCGACCCGCGCCTGCAGGAGATGATCCGGGGCGACAGCCCCGACCGGCAGGCCTGGCTGGGCGACCCGGCGCGGATCGACGTACCCACCTTTGTGACCGGGGGCTGGCACGACCTGTTCACCTATTCCGAGTCCCAGATCTACAACGCCATGCCGGTGCCGCCGGGGCAGAAGCAGCTGCTCATGGGCGATACCTATCACATCAACTCGGGCAGCGAATCGGGCAAACCCGGGCTGCCCCCGCGCCTGGATGTCCTGCAGCGCGCCTGGTTCGACAAGTGGCTGAAGGGTATCGACAACGGTATCGATCAGTACGGCCCGGTCACCCTGCGGCAGCAGGGCGGCGGCTGGGTGACCCGGGACGGTTTCGGCGCGAGCGCACCGGCGGATCAGGCGGCCGAATACCGGCGGATGTATCTCTCGGCGGCATCCAGCGGCACCGGCGGGCACAGCGTGCACGACGGTTCGCTGGCGGCGGTCGCCGACAGTTCCGCCCGGTTGACCGTCGCGCCGGGACTCACGGGACTGTGTTCCAACGACGGCGGTCAGGCGACCGCGGGGGTGGTCGCGGTGATCAACGCCTGCGGTGCGGACTCCCGGATCCAGGAGTCGAACGGGCTGACCTTCACCAGTGCGCCGGTGACCGAAGCGGTCGAGATCTCCGGGCCGATCGCCGTGCATCTGCAGACGGTGCAGGACGCGGCCGACGGCTACTGGTCGGTGACGGTCAACGATGTGGCACCCGACGGGCAGTCCCGGGTGCTGTCCTCGGGCCAGCTGATGGCTTCGCTGCGGGAGATCGACGATTCGCTGAGCAGCCGATCGGCCAACGGCGATTACACCGACCCCCGGCCGTATGTCTCGATCGAGAACCGGCGGCTCACCGTGCCGGGAGAGGTGACCACACTCGATATCGCGGTGCCCGCGATCGAGGCGAAGCTGGAACCCGGGCATCGGCTGCGGGTGGACGTCTACGCGGGCAACGCACCGAAGGGTGTGCCGCCGCTGCCGATGCTCCTCGATACCGGGCTGAAGCCGCAGCATGTGCAGCTCGATCCGAACCGGCCGAGCTTCGTGAACCTGCCGGTGCGCGGTAACCCCGGTTGGTGAACGGCCACCGGTAGCCATTCGACACGAACCCCGTTGTGTCCCAGACGCAATGGGGTTCGTCGGCGTTCCCGGGCCGGGAACACGCCCGGCAAGATCGAAACCCCTCCGTCGCCGAACAACGCGTAAACGCCCGGCGAACGACGACGTAATCGCCCGTGACCTGCACGAAACTTCACCGACCCCGGGTTTGTTTACGCGTGGTCGACCGTACGATTCTTGATGTGAGCGTTCCCCAGGCCGTACTGCTGGCAGTCCTGGCGGCTGTTGTCGGACTGGCCGTCGGTGGACTCGTCATCCCCTATATGAACGCTCGGCAGGCCCAGCGCAGGCAAGCCGACTCCGGGCTCACGATGTCGCAGGTCCTCGACCTGATCGTGCTGGCCTCGGAAAGCGGTATCGCCGTGGTGGACGAGTACCGCGATGTCGTACTGGTCAATCCGCGCGCCGAGGAACTCGGCCTGGTCCGCAACCGGCTGCTCGACGAGCGGGCCTGGGCGGCGGTGGAGAAGGTCCTGGCGACCGGCGAAACGGCGGAGTTCGACCTCACGGCCGATAAACCGACACCCGGCCGGGGCCGGATCGCGGTCCGCGGTCTCGCGCGGCCGCTGTCCCCGGAGGAGACCAACTTCACGGTGCTCTTCGCCGACGACGATTCCGAACAGGCCCGGATGGAGGCGACCCGCCGCGATTTCGTCGCCAATGTGAGCCATGAGCTCAAGACCCCGGTGGGGGCGATGAGTCTGCTGGCCGAGGCCCTGCTGGAGACCGCGGACGATCCCGAGGCGGTCCGGCATTTCGGTCAGCGTGTACTGGCCGAATCCAGCCGCCTCGGGAAGATGGTCACCGAGCTGATCGCGCTGTCCCGGCTCCAGGGGGCCGAGAAACTCCCCGAACTCGAGGTCGTCGACGTCGACACGGTGGTCAATCAGGCGGTGGACCGGTCGCGGACCGCGGCCGAAGCCGCCGGGATCACGGTCAGCACCGACCGGCCCAGCGGGCTCGAGGTGCTCGGTGACGAAACGCTGCTCATCACCGCGCTCTCGAATCTGGTCGAGAACGCCATCGCCTACTCGCCGCGCGGCTCCCATGTATCGGTGAGCCGGTCCGTCCGTGGCTCCTACGTGGCGATGGCGGTGACCGACCGTGGCATCGGTATCGCCAAGGATGACCAGGAGCGGGTCTTCGAACGCTTCTTCCGGTCCGACAAGGCGCGCTCCCGCGCGACCGGCGGTACCGGTCTCGGCCTGGCTATCGTGAAACACGTGGCCGCCAACCACAACGGTGAGATCACCCTGTGGAGCAAACTCGGCACCGGCTCGACATTCACGCTGCGCATACCCGCGCATCAGGAGGCCGACGGCCCCGCCGCCGGTCCGCCCTTGCTGACCAAAAGAGAAACCAGCCCGCGCCCCTCGGGTCCGGGCCGAACGAACGGTGTGGAGGCACGCAGATGACCAGTGTGTTGATCGTCGAGGACGAGGAGTCGCTGGCCGATCCACTCGCCTTCCTGCTGCGCAAGGAAGGTTTCGAGGTCACGGTCGTGGGAGACGGTCCTTCGGCCCTCGCCGAATTCGATCGGTCCGGCGCCGATATCGTCCTGCTCGACCTGATGCTGCCCGGTATGAGCGGCACCGACGTCTGCAAACAGCTGCGCACCCGCAGCGGGGTGCCGGTCATCATGGTGACCGCGCGCGACAGCGAAATCGACAAGGTGGTGGGGCTCGAACTCGGCGCCGACGACTACGTCACCAAGCCCTACTCGGCCCGGGAGCTGATCGCCCGTATCCGGGCCGTGCTGCGCCGCGGCGCCGGTGACGAACTGGACTCGGGCAGCGAGAACGGTGTGCTGGAGGCGGGCCCGGTACGGATGGACGTGGACCGGCACACTGTGCTGGTGAACGGCAAACCGGTGACCCTGCCGTTGAAGGAATTCGACCTGCTCGAATACCTGCTCCGCAATTCGGGCCGGGTGCTGACGCGCGGCCAGCTCATCGACCGGGTGTGGGGCGCGGACTACGTCGGCGACACCAAAACCCTCGACGTGCACGTCAAACGGCTGCGCTCGAAGATCGAGGCCGATCCGGCCCGGCCCGAACACCTGGTCACCGTGCGCGGGCTGGGCTACAAGCTCGAGGCCTGACCGCGTGGCTCAGGGGAAATAGACCCAGACCTCGCCCATCGGCGTATCGCTGCGGTGCAGCGGTGCCCAGCCGAGGCCGTCCTCCTGGGCGCATTCGGAGAAGGGTACCGCCGCGCCGTCGCCGCGGCAGACGATGCTGCGCCGGGTGCCGTGCGGGCTGAGCACGAGATGCCTGCCCGCGTCCCGGGCCGCCAGCGCGTTCGGATCACCGAGTGGGACGAACTCCCCGGTCCGATCGGTGAACTGCTGCGGGTCGGCCGGTAGGGCGTCCGCGCTACCGGCCGCCGCCACGCAGGCAAGGCCGATGATCATCAGCGCCGCCGTTCCGGCCGGCCATCGCGTCCAGGGGCTCCGCGCCATGCTGTGCTCCCGTTATCGCAGGTCGAGTCCGAGTATCCGGGTGGGGCGTACCGGCTTCCCGCTCTCCTCGGCCTCCTTGGCCCGAGCCTTGCGCCGGGCCCGGGTGGTCGCTGGATGCTCCGCGCCGACCCCGGACCCCGGCCGGCTCCGCAGCTGCCGTTCGAGTTCCTGATAGGCGGGCTCGCCGATCAGTTCGATCAGTTCGGCGCGGTAGGTCTGCCAGACCGGCCGTTCCCCGATATGGGCATCGGGCGACCCGGAGCAGTACCAGTCCAGATCCACCCCGCCCGGGCCCCAGCCGCGCCGGTCGTACTCGGTGATGGCGGTCCGCAGGATCTGCACACCGTCGGGCCGGTCCACCCATTCCTGGGTGCGGCGGATGGGTAGCTGCCAGCACACATCCGGTTTCACGGTATGGGGTTCCAGGCCCCGGCGTGCCGCCATGACATGCAGGGCGCACCCCGGGCCGCCGGCGAAATCCGGCCGGTTCTGGAAAATGCACGCCCCGTCGACCCGGCGGGTGCGCTCGGCCGGCCCCCCGTCGAATTCGTCGGTTTCCAGATAGGTCTTGCGGCTGATCCTGCCGTGCTCGTCGCGCGCCCGGTCCATCAGCTGCCAGTCCTCGGGGGTCAGCATCTTCACCGCCCCGCGCAGCCGTTTGCGATCATCCTCATCCGACAGGAACGCGCCGTGCGTGCAGCACCCCGCGTCCGGCATATCGGCCAGGATGCCCTGGCAGGCGGGGGTCCCGAAGACGCAGGTCCAATGGGAGGTCAGCCAGGTGAGATCGGCCGCGATCAGGTGTTCGTCGTCGGCGGGGTCGACGAACTCGAGCCACTCGCGTGGGAAGTCGAGTGGTACTTCCCGGCTCGGCCGCATCTTCGGCATCGGAAGATCGGTCGGAGCGGGGACGGAGTCGTTCGCGGCAGCGCCTGACGTCACAACCCTCAACGCTAACACCACAACCGGGTCGCCTGGTGTTCAGGTACACCAAGTAACGTGTCCGTGTGCGTCTAGGTGTCCTCGATGTCGGAAGCAACACCGTTCACCTGCTGGTGGTGGACGCACATCGGGGTGGCCATCCCATGCCGATGAGCTCCACGAAGGAGTCGTTGCGGCTGTCGGAGAACATGGACGACGGGGGCCGGATCACCGCGGCGGGTGCCCAGAAACTGATCGATACGGTGGCCGATCTGGCGAATCTCGCCGCCGCGTCGGGATGCGCGGAACTGATGGCGTTCGCGACCTCCGCGGTACGCGAGGCGACCAACTCCGACGAGGTGCTGGGCCGGGTGCGTGCGGAGACCGGAGTGGACCTGCGGGTGCTGGCCGGGGTGGACGAGGCCCGGCTGACCTTCCTGGCGGTGCGCCGCTGGTACGGCTGGAGTGCGGGCCGGATCGTCAACCTCGATATCGGCGGCGGTTCCCTCGAGGTGAGCAGCGGGGTGGACGAGGACCCGGAGGTCGCGCTGTCGCTGCAGTTGGGGGCCGGTCGGCTGACCCGCAAATGGTTACCGGAGGACCCGCCGAGCAAACGGCGTATCGGCATCCTGCGCGATTGGCTCGCCGCCGAGATGGTGGATCCGGCCAAACAGCTCGCGGAAGCGGGTAGACCCGATCTGGCGGTGGGCACCTCCAAAACCTTCCGTTCGCTGGCCCGGCTCACCGGCGCGGCGCCCTCGGGCGCGGGCCCCCGCGTCCGCCGGACGCTGACCGGTTCCGGCCTGCGGCAGTTGATCGCGTTCATCTCCCGGATGACCGCTTCCGACCGTGCCGAACTGGAAGGTGTCAGCGCCGACCGATCCCAGCAATTGGTGGCGGGAGCGCTGGTTGCCGAGGCCGCCATGCGCGCGCTTTCCCTGGATACGCTGGAAATTTGTCCGTGGGCGCTGCGCGAAGGGCTGATCCTGCGCAAACTGGATACCGATATGGATGGTGGACCACTGACAACGAACACGCCGAACGGGGCGGCCGGGAACGGTTCGACGTCCGGCGCGACGTCGGCGGGCCCGATCGAAACGGTGCCTTCATGAGCAGGAACTCCAATCAACTGTCGGTAGCCGAACTGCTGGCCCGCAACGGCGCGCAGCCGGCCACCGGCGGCGGCCGGCGACGGCGCGGTGGGCGCGGGCTCTCGGTCGACGATTTGTCCGGCGATATACCGGCCGTCGAACGCAACGGTTCGGCCCACGCGGCTCCCGACGAGGCCGGCGAGGAGTACTCCGCCGCTGCGGCGGGCGATCCGGCCGATAACGGCGTCGGTGCGCAGGATTATGGGGGCGAGCAGGTTTCGTATGCCGCCCCGGATCCGAACAACTCGCCGATGTCGGGCCCGATCACCGTCTACAACCCGCTGGAGCCGTATGAGCCGGGCCCTGCCGGGGACGGTGCCCCCGTGCGCTTGGGCGATCCGGACCCCTATGCGAGCGACCGGGAGCAGTTCCCGCCCGCGGAGGAGGCGCCGCGCCGCGGCGGTCGCCGGCGCCGTGCGGAGCCGGACGACGATTTCGCCGCTTTCGCGGACGACCGGGCCGCCGGGGTGCAGCCGAATCAGTCCTGGGAGACCGGTCCGCCGGCGCCCGGCGGCGGGCGGGCCGCGCGCCGGCGTGCCGCGGAAGCCGCCGAAGCCGCGGCCGCGGCGGAGCCTGTCGCGCCCACCGAGCCGGCGGCGCCCGCGGATTACGGTCTGCCACCGGGACCCGGTGATTTCGGCCGGTCGCCCGCTCCGGACTTCGGTGGACCGGACGCCGGCCCGCCCTGGCCGGGGCAGGGCTTCGACGGGCCGCCGCGGCTGGGTCCGCCCGGAGCCGCCCCGCCGACCGAGGCGTGGCAGGCGCCCGACCCGTCGGCCGACGACCCGCGGCCCAAGCTCGAGCGCCGCCGCCGCGGTGAGCGGCCGCTGCCGGAGCCCGCGTCCTATCCGCAATCGCCCGACCCGTCGAACGGGGACCAGACCACCGTCGTATGGTCGCCGGCCGATCAGGGTATGCGGTTGCGCGCCGGACTGCAGGGGCTGGAGACGCCGCCGCGTGACGCTCCCGACTTCGGTGGTCCGGGTGCCCGGAACGGCCGGCCGGCCGGGTCGATGCCCCCGCCGCCCGCCCCGGGCTTCGGACCGGATCAGGGTTTCGGCCCCGGCCAGCACTTCGGCGCCGATCAGGCTTTCGCCCCCGATCAAGGTTTCGCGCCTGATCCGGGTTACGGTCCCGATCCGGGTTACGACCCCGACCCGCAATACGATCCGGACCCGGGCTTCGCGAAGACGGATATCTTCGCCACCGATGTACACGGCCCCATGCGGCCGCTTCCCACTACCTCGGGTGAGCAATACGAAACCGGTGATTTCGAACCGGAATTCGATCCGGACGCCGATGACTACGACGACCCCGCGGACACCGCCGGTGCGAACCGGCTGGGCCGTGCCCGTTCGGCGCTGAACGGGAGATTCGGTGCGGCCGGGGACAAATTCGCCGCGACCAAGGCGAGATTCGGAGCCGGCGCGCGCGCCACCGATCGCGAAACCACCGAGGACCCGCGCAAACAATGGATCGTGCTCGGCGCGCAGAGTGTGGGCGCGGCGATTGCCGGGATGCTGGCGTTCAAGGGTTTCGAGATGCTGTGGGAGGGGCAGCCGCTCGTCGCGCTCGCACTGGCAGTCGTGGTGATCCTGGGGCTCGTCGCGCTGGTGCGGATCCTGCGGCGCGGCGACGATATGTTCAGTACCGTGATCGCTGTGGTCGTCGGTGTATTCGTCACACTGGGTCCGCTGGCATTTCTACTCAGTACGGGCTGAGCGAGGCAGCAATGGCACGCAATTCTCCCGCGGCCGGTCCGCGGGACGACGGGCAGCGCCGCGGTATCAAGGTGGGGCTGTCGACGGCTTCGGTCTATCCGCAGAACACCGAGGCAGCCTTCCGCTACGCGGCCGAACTGGGTTACGACGGTGTCGAATTGATGGTCTGGGCCGAACCGGCCAGCCAGAGCATCACCACCGTGCGCGGTTACGCCCGCAAGTACTCGGTGCCGGTACTGGCGGTGCACGCGCCCTGTCTGCTCATCTCCCAGCGTGTCTGGGGCGCCGACCCGGTGGCGAAACTGGAACGCAGTGTGCGCACGGCCGAAGCCCTGGACGCCGATACCGTGGTGGTGCATCCCCCGTTCCGCTGGCAACGTCGCTACTCGGAAGGCTTCGCCGAGCAGGTGCGCGAACTCGAAGAGGGCAGTTCGGTGGCCGTCGCGGTCGAGAACATGTTTCCCATGCGGGCCGACCGGCTCTTCGCCCGCCGGGCCCGCGATATCCAGCGCCTGGAACGCCGCGGCGGCCCCGGTCTGTCGCTCACCGCGTTCAGTCCCGGCTACGACCCCACCGATATCGGGTTCCGGCACTACACCCTCGATCTGTCGCATACCGCCACCGCGGGTGCCGACCCGCTGGCACTGGTCGCGCGGATGGGCCGGGGCCTGAGCCATCTGCATCTGGCCGACGGCCGCGGCGCCGCCCACGACGAACACCTGGTTCCCGGCGCGGGAACCCAGCCGTGTGCGGCGGTGTGCGCCATGCTGGTCCGTAACGGGTTCACCGGGCACGCCGTGGCCGAGATCAACACCCAGGACGCCCGCACCACCGCGTCCCGCGCGGACATGCTGGCCCGCACCCTCGCGTTCGCCCGGACCCACCTGAACCCGGCGGTCGGCTCCCACCCCGGCCCCAGCCCGATCGAGACCCGTTGAGCTCTGTTTATTTGCGCGCCTTCGGCGCGCGGGTCGGGGCCCTGTGACCCCGATTCTTCCCTCCTCCGCTCAGTCGCTGCGCTCCTTCGCTCTGTCGCTCCAGAATCGGGGGCGGGCCCCGACCACCGAGGTAGACCATCCGAATAGACAGAAGGTGCATGCTGCGGTGCGCCTGGATCGGCCTGGGGAGGCTCACGACTCGGTAAGTGCTCAATGGTCACCACTCTCTGGATGGCCAACCGCACACGCGCTACTTTGCGCTGTCGTTCCGGAACCGGGCCGGGCCTCGACCACGGACGCCGGCCATCCGGAGCGGACCGCAGGTGTGTACGGATGTGTATCCCGACCGGCCCGGGTAGGTTCACAGCGCCGTGAGGCCCGATGGCCGCCGGGCGCCGGGCGCCACGTGCCCCTACCGGTCCGGCTGTACGCGGGTGAGTCCGCTGTATCAAGATTGACCGGCAGTATGCACCCGCGGAACGGTTACCGGGCCGAGGATAAGGAGTACCGATGACGACGGAGACGGAACTGCATGCCGAGCTGGGTACGGCGGCTACCGACGCCCCGTTCCGCCGGGTGTGTTCCCTGACCGAACTCGCCGCCGACGAACCGGGGGACGGGCGCTATCGCGGCATCATCGACGATATCTGGACCATCGGTCCGAAGGTGCACGGTGGCACCATGGTCGCAGGCTCGGCGGCGGCCGCGAGCCGCTGGTTGCGCACGGTGGAACCGGAGCGCGCGACCATGGCCCCGCTGTCGGGGAGTACCGATTTCCTCGGCGCCCCGGAGCCGGGCGAGGTGCTCTACGACGTGACGGTCCGCAAGGTGGGCCGCCAGATCTGCCTGGTGGACGTGACGCTGGTGCAGCGCGGCCGGCCGCTGGTCCGTACCGCGTTCACCTTCGGCCATCTGGACGGCCCGGAGCGGCCGCCCCTCTACAGCCCGGAGCACACCGATCTGCCGGTGGAACCGGCCGCGGACGCCATCGGCTACGAGGCGGGGTCGTCGATGGGCCGGATCGTGCACGTGGCCCGGGGTATGGACGCCTTCCTGGACCGGAAGTGGGCGCCGTTCATCGACAACGCCCACGGCGAACCGCGGTTGCGGATGTGGCTGCGCCCGCGCCCGGCCGATCAGGCCGATCCCGAGATCGCGTCCTATATCGCGATGATGGCGGCCGATATGTGCCCGCCGGTCCCCACCAATCTCGGCTATTTCGGTTGGTCCCCGACCGTCCAGATGACCACCTATCTCCGGCGGCGGCCCGCGCCCGGCTGGTTGCGTATCGTCGCCACGACCCACGAGGTCGGCGGTGGGATGTTCGATTCCGACCAGATCGTGGTCGACTCCACGGGTGCCCTGGTGGCCCAGAGCCGCCAGCTGGCCCTGTTGCCCTCCCCGAAGAGGTAATACAGGGCCCCGGGCCCCGCTGCCGGGAGCCCGCCAAGAACAATGGCGCCCATGACACGAATTGCGGTGATCGGTGGCGGCCGGATCGGGGAGGCGCTCATTGCCGGCCTGCTGGAGGCCGGACGGGCGGTCAAGGACTTGGTGGTGGTCGAAACGCACACCGACCGGGCCGAACTGCTCGCGGACCGGTTCGGGGTGCGGGTGACCGACGCGGTCGACGATGCCGCGGTGGGTGCCGATCTGCTGGTGGTCGCGGTGAAACCGGGCGATGTGGATGCCGTGCTCACCGAACTCGGTAAGGTCGATCTGGGCGGCGACCGTGATCAGATCCTGGTCTCGCTGGCGGCCGGGGTGCCGACGTCGCGGCTGGAGGCCAAACTACCCGCGGGATTCCCCGTCGTGCGGGTCATGCCGAATACCCCCATGCTGGTCGGCGAGGGGATGAGCGTGCTGGCCGGCGGTCGCTACGCCAAGGCCGAGCAGCTGGAGCTGGTCACCGAACTGCTGAGCTCGGTGGGGCAGGTGTGCGTGGTCGCCGAATCGCAGATGGACGCGGTGACGGCGGTATCGGGTTCCGGACCGGCCTATTTCTTCCTGGTCGTCGAGGCGATGGTCGAGGCGGGTGTCGGACTGGGGCTGACCCGCGATGTCTCGGCGCAGCTGGTCACCCAGACGATGCTCGGTTCGGCGGCCATGCTCGCGGAGTCGGGGCAGAGCGCGGTCGATCTGCGGGCGGCGGTCACCTCTCCGGCCGGGACCACCGCGGCGGCGGTGCGCGAACTCGAGCGCGCGGGTCTGCGGTCGGCCTTCCTGGAGGCGCTGCACGCGGCCAAACAGCGCTCCGCCGAACAGGGCGCGCCCACGGAATGACCTCCTGACCCCCAGCGTATGAACCTGATTTCTCACTCCCGTCGCAGTAATCCCACTGGTCCCGCTAAGCTTCAAGGAGCACGTGCGTGTCTGTTCCGCTGGTGGGGAAGCCGGCGGCGCGGACGTGCCGGAGGTCAGTGGTGCGATGATGTCTTCGAACAAGATGTCCGCTAACAGCGGCGGTGGTTCGTCGCCAGGACAATCAATACTCGGTGGTGGTACGCAATTTCTCACCGTCGCCGAGGTGGCGAATTTGATGAGAGTTTCCAAGATGACGGTGTACCGGCTGGTGCACTCGGGAGAGCTACCGGCGGTTCGTGTCGGGAGATCTTTCCGGGTACACGCCAAGGCGGTGCACGATTATCTGGAGACGTCCTATTTCGATGCCGGGTGAAGGCGGTTACCGGCCCGCGTGAGCGGGCCGGTAACATCAACACTCGCTGTGTTGGATCGGCGCGCGCTGCCTCCCTTTCGTGGCCGCGCGGGGTCGCCGCCTCCAGGGCTGAGATTCAGCCGCGAGCAACCGGGCATACGACCGGACAGTTGACGTAAGCGAGCGCGAGACGCGCCGAGGAGAGAACGCGAGGACACCCTATGGGTTCTGTGATCAAGAAGCGCCGCAAGCGCATGTCGAAGAAGAAGCACCGCAAGCTGCTTCGTCGTACCCGCGTGCAGCGGCGCAAACTCGGCAAGTAAGCGCAACCGCGCAACGTCCTCGGCGGAACCCGCTACCATTCGGTAGCGGGTTTCGTCGCGTTTCCATCAACTGAAATCGGGGTTAGGTCCCCGTTAAGAAGCCGGTGGTGACTGCGCCGGTCGTTAGGCTGGTAGTCGGAACTATTGAGCGGGGGCTCGATGCTCGAGGTGGAACGGTCCGGTGCAGGTGGACACTGAAGCGAACGGCAGCTACAAGCCCAAGGTCGTACTGGTGACAGGCGCCAGTCGATTCTTCGGTGGCAATGTCGTGTGCCGGCTCGTCTCCGACCCCGAGATCGAGCGGGTTGTCGCGGTCGACGTACTCACCCCCGCGCCGCCGCTGCGCCGCCGGATGGGGCGCGCAGAATTCGTGCGTGCCGATATCCGGAACCCGTTGATCCGCAAGGTCATCGAACGTTATCAGGTCGATACCGTGGTGCACACCGCGGTGCTGTCGCAGCCGCCCTCGGGCGGCGGGCGGGCCGCGATGAAGGATATGAACGTCCTCGGGGCGATGCAGCTTTTCGCCGTCTGCCAGAAATCGCCGACTGTGCGCCGGGTCGTGTCACGTTCCAGTTCCGGGGTATACGGGGGGAGTGCCAAGGATCCCGCGCAATTCACGGAGGAGATGAGCGCCCGCAGGCCACCATCGGGCTGGTTCGCCCGGGACATGATCGAGATCGAGGGCTTCGCCCGCGGTCTGGCCCGGCGCCGCCCCGATATCACCGTGCTCACCCTGCGCCTGGCGCCGATGGTCGGACCCGGCCTGGGCGCCCGGGCAGGGCAACTGCTGCGTTCCCCGATCACCCCTACCGTGCTCGGCCGGGACGCGCGTATGCAGTTCCTCCACGAGGAAGACGCGGTCGCCGCCTTGGTCCACGCCGTCCGGCACGGCCCGGGCGGCACGTTCAATGTGGCCGGTGACGGCGCCCTCGCACTTTCTCAGGCGGTCCGTCGTTCCGGTCGGGTCGCAATGCCGGTACCCTGGTCGGTGTTCCGCACCGTCGGCCGGACATTGATGAGTCCGGTGATGCGTGATTTCAGTTCCGAACAGCTCGATTACTTTCTTTTCGGTTGTGGTCTGGACACGACGCGTATGCGCGGCGAACTCGGGTTCGAGCCGCGCTGGACGACGGTACAGGCGTTCGACGACTTCACCGGGGGCGCAGCGTCGCGGCCCGTGGTCGATCCAGCGTGGATCGACGCCGCAGAAAACAAACTGCTCGGCCTCATCAAGGCCGGTACGGGAGCACATACATGAACGACGTCGCCAAAGTCATCAGACTGCAGGACCTCGCTACCGTGCCGCGGCCACGGCCCGCGACACGTACCTGGACCGGTCCTGCCGACCGGTCGGTGACCTCGCTGACCGACCGTCTCACCCCGCCCACGCCCACCACACCGCGCTCGGTCACCGATCTGCTGCGCGACGCTCTGGGTAAGCAGATCGGGCGTACCGCCGAATTCGCCCGGCGCCGGATCACCGGCGACTACCAGATCGACGAATTCGGGTTCGACGAGCATCTACTCGAATCCGTACTGCTACCGGCCCTGCGCCCGCTGGCCGACAACTGGTTCCGGGTCCAGACCAGTGGGATGGAGAACGTACCCGAGGTCGGTGGGGCCCTGATCGTGGCCAACCACGCCGGCACCGTGCCGATCGACGGGCTCATGCTGCAACTCGCGGTACACGATCATCACCCCAAACAGCGCGCTCTACGCCTGCTGGCCGCCGATCTGGTCTTCGAGATGCCGATGCTGGGCACCCTTGCCCGCAAGGCGGGCCACACCCTGGCCTGCCGCCCCGACGCCGAGCGGCTGCTGAGCGCCGGCGAACTCACCGGTGTGTTCCCCGAGGGTTTCAAGGGTGTCGGCAAGAAGTACGCCGACCGGTACAAACTGCAGCGTTTCGGCCGCGGCGGATTCGTCGCCGCGGCGGTGCGCGCCGGAGTACCGATCATCCCGTGCTCGATCGTGGGGTCCGAGGAGATCTATCCGAAGATCGCCGATATCAAGCCGCTTGCCCGGCTACTCGGTCTGCCCTACTTCCCGGTGACCCCCACGTTCCCGCATCTGGGCCCACTGGGCGCGGTCCCGCTGCCCTCGAAGTGGTACATCGAGTTCGGTACCCCGATCAGCACCACCGAGTACCAGGCCGAGGACGCCGACGACCCCATGCTCATGTTCGAGGTCACCGACCAGGTGCGCGAAACGATCCAGCAGACTCTCTACAAACTGCTGGTCAGGCGCCGCAACGCCTTTATGGGCTGAATGGTGGGTGGCCCCGCCACCTGCCTCTCACTGCGCACTCTTACGGCGGGTGACCGCGGCGGCGACCGCCCCGCCCGCAGCGCCCAGGGCCAGGGCGGTGGGCACACCGATCTTGGCGGCTTTGCGGCCGGTCCGGAAATCGCGGATCTCCCAGCCGCGGGCCTTGGCGACCTCACGGAGATCGGAGTCCGGGTTGATCGCCACCGCGGTGCCGGTCAGCGACAGCATGGGCACATCGTTATGACTGTCGGAGTAGGCGGTGCAGCGTTTGAGGTTGAGGCCTTCGCGGATGGCCAGGGCCCGGACGGCGTGCGCCTTACCGAGTCCGTGCAGGATATCGCCGACCAGGCGGCCGGTGAACGTTCCGTCGACACTTTCGGCCACGGTGCCCAGGGCTCCGGTCAGGCCGAGACGTTTGGCGATCACCTGCGCGAGTTCGACGGGAGTGGCGGTCACCAGCCACACCTGCTGCCCGGCGTCGAGGTGCATCTGCGCCAGCGCGCGGGTGCCGGGCCAGATCTTGTCGGCAATGATCTCGTCATAGATTTCCTCGCCGAGCGCGGCGAGTTCGGCGGTGGACCGCCCGGCGATGAATTCCAGCGCCTTCTCTTTACCGGTGGCCATATCGGTGCTGCTCTCTTTGCCGGTGATCCGGAACTTCACCTGCTTCCACGCGATATCGACCAGGTCGGCGCTGCGAAAATATTTGCGCGCGGCCAGACCTCGGGCGAAATGCACGATCGACGCACCCTGCACCATGGTGTTGTCCACGTCGAAAAAGGCCGCCGCGGTGAGGTCGCGCGGGACCTCCGGCGGGGCGCCGACGGCCGCCCGCTCGGCGTCCTGCAGGGCCAGTGCGGCATCCGCGCTCGCCTCACCGGCGACATTGGCGCGGACCTCCTCTTCGCTGGGCCCGAACGGGCTGCGCGAAATACGCGCCAGCTGCTCGGACAGGCCCTGTCCGAGCGGGCCCAGATTCCATCGGACCGGAAGTTCCCCGAACCGGCCCGCGATGAACCCGGATTTCCCCACCTTCGATCGTTCCGGCACCAGTACCTCCGCCTGTTCGCGCGAATCACGTCCACAGTAACCGGACGGCTGCCCCGAGACGCACTACAGCCCGCCGCGTCCGGTCCGCGGCGGGTTGAATAGCGGTTATGACGAACTCGACGACACACGAGGTGACCCTGCTGACCCGCGCCGGCTGCGGTATGTGCGAGCGGGCCCTGGAACAGCTGCGGGCGATCTGCGCGGAATTCGGTATCGCGGTCGGCAGCGTGGATGTGGACGCGATCGCAGGCACCGACCCCGGACTCCGCGCCGAATACGGTGACCGGCTGCCGGTGGTACTGCTCGACGGCCGGGAACACAGTTATTTCGATGTGGACGAGACCCGGTTGCGGGCCGATCTGAATCGTTGACGGTGTCCGAATTCGGGCAGGGGATCGTACAAGGTCGCGTCGCGACACAAAATGAGGCGAATTTCACCGACTTTGTGCATGGGTTCACAAGCGGTTACGGTGGTGGCACGCGAACCGCAGGCCGGGGCGAGTATCCGGCCGCCGGTAGCAGGTGAATCAACCCATATCCGACCCCGTAATCGGCGCATGGACCGCAACGGAGGTCGCCGAGCACCCGGGCCGCTTCGGTCCGGACGAGGAGCCAGGACGTGACAGAGCACCATGAGACGCGTGACGTCTCCGGCGATGCTCCCAACGTCACCACCCGCACACTGCAGAAGGGCATTCCCCAGGCTACGGTGGCGCGGCTGGCCACCTATCTCCGGGTGCTCGCCCTGCTGACCGATGACGGTGTGGCCATCGTATCCAGTGAGGAACTGGCTGTCGCGGCGGGTGTCAATTCCGCCAAATTGCGTAAGGACCTGTCGTTCCTGGGCCCCAACGGAGTTCGCGGTGTGGGCTACGACGTGGCGCGGCTGCGGGCCCGGATCGAAGATGTGCTCGGGCTGTCCGGTGGGCACCGGGTGGTGCTGGTCGGTGCCGGCAATCTCGGGCGCGCGCTGGTCGGCTATCGCGGGTTCCGGCGCCGCGGCTTCGCGGTGGTCGGGGTCTTCGACAACGACCCCGAGGTGATCGGCCGCGACGTCGAGGGCCTGCGGGTACGCGACGCGGCCGGGCTCACCGACGGTATCGCGGTACTGCGCCCGACCATCGCGGTGATCGCGGTGCCCGACGACGCCGCCCAGCAGGTCTGCGACGAACTGGTCGCCGCCGGGGTGCAGTCCATCCTGAGTTTCGCCCTGTGCCCGCTGACCGCACCGCCGGGTGTGGAGTTACGCCGGGTGGATCTGGCGGTGGAGATGCAGATGCTCTCGTTCGAGCGGGTCCGCAACGCCGACCCGGAGGAACCCACCACCGGCCGCGACGACGTCGTGAACACCGCGGATGTGGCGGAGAACGCCCTCGAAGCGGCAAATGATCCCACCGTGGGCGGCGTTGGAACCAGTAGTGCCGTGCCGTCCGCCCACCCCCTGAACGGCTCCGGCCGGATCGCTCGCCGGATGCCCGCGCATTCGACGCCGGGCTCCGCCGGACTGTCCCACTGTGCGGCGCAGGCCGCCCAGACGACCTCGCATACGGCAACGGAGCCAACCAGCAAGGGATCGGTGGTCACACCATGAGCGTTCTTCTCGTCGGAATCTCACATCGCAGTGCGCCGGTTGCGATGTTGGAGAAGGTGGCGATCACCGACGCCGATCGGCCCAAGCTGATCGACCGCATGCTGGCCTCCAGCCATATCTCCGAAGCCATGATCGTCTCCACCTGCAACCGGGTGGAGATCTACGCGGTGGTCGACGCGTTCCACGGTGGCCTGGCCGATGTCGGTGAGCTGCTGACCGCCCATTCCGGGCTGCCGATGCCGGAACTGACCCGCCACGCCTACGTGCGCTACAGCGAGGCCGCTGCCGAGCATCTGTTCGCGGTGGCCAGCGGCCTGGATTCGATGGTGGTCGGCGAGCAGCAGGTCCTCAGCCAGATCCGCAGCGCCTACACCACCGCCGACGCCCAGCAGGCCGTCGGCCGGACCCTGCACGAGCTCTCCCAGCAGGCGCTGCGCGTCGGGAAGCGGGTCCATTCGGAAACCGGCATCGACCGGGCCGGCGCCTCGGTGGTGTCGGTGGCCCTGGACCGGGCGACCACGGTTCTCGGACCGCTGACCGGTCGTACAGCCGCGGTGATCGGCGCCGGTGCCATGGGCGGCCTGTCGGTCGCGCATCTGGCGCGCGCCGGGATCGGGCGGATCATCGTGGTCAACCGCACCATCGAACGTGCGCAGCGGCTCGCCGTGACCGCGGAGTCGCACGGGGTGGCGGCGCAGGCCTGCGAACTGTCCCGGCTCGCCGACGCGCTGTCGGTGGCCGACGTGGTGGTCACCTGCACCGGCGCGGTGGGGTCGGTGGTGACCCTGGCCGACGCGCACAACGCACTGTCGGATCCCGAGCGCGGGCCGGGCCGCCCGATGGTGTTCTGCGATCTCGGCCTACCCCGCGACGTGGACCACGCGGTGGCGGGCCTGCCCGGGGTCACGGTGATCGATATCGAGACCCTGCAGCACGACCCGGCCGCCGGCGCGGCGGCCGGTGATACCGCCGCCGCGCGTGCCATCGTCGCCGAGGAATTGGCCAAATACCTGGCCGGACAACGTATGGCCGAGGTCACGCCGACCGTCGCCGCGCTGCGTCAGCGCGCCGCCGAGGTGGTGGAGGCCGAACTGCTGCGGTTGGATTCGCGGCTACCGCGACTGGCCGACCCCGAACGTGACGAGGTGGCACGCACCGTGCGGCGGGTGGTGGACAAACTTCTGCACGCGCCGACGGTGCGGGTCAAACAACTGGCCAGCACCCCCGGCGGTGACAGCTACGCCGAAGCGTTGCGCGAACTGTTCGAACTGACACCCGGATCGGCCCAGGCGGTCGCGGCGCCCATGGAGATCAGCCGAGCCGAACACAACGGTGCCGGCTGGATGGGCCTGGACGGCGAAGTAGCCCTGGCCGACGATTTCACACCCGCCGGCCACGACGAGGAACAGGAGCAGTCGACATGACAATCCTGCAGGGCTCGGACGCGGCAGCGGCCGCGCGCGCCGGGGGGCCCGCAGCGGCCCGGCGCCCGTGGCGGATCGGCACTCGCGGCAGTCTGCTCGCGCGGACCCAGGCCGGAGACGTGCGGGACGCGCTGATCGCGGCCGGGCAGCCGGCGGAGCTGGTGATCGTGGAGACACCGGGCGATCTGTCCGCCGAGCCGGTCCAGGAGATCGGGGTGGGCGTGTTCACCAGCGCGCTGCGCGCCGAACTCGCCGCCGCGAACATCGATATAGCGGTGCACTCGTACAAGGACCTACCCACCGCCGGTGACGATCGGTTCGCGCTCGCCGCGGTGCCGGCGCGCCAGGACCCGCGCGACGCGGTCGTCGCCCGCGACGGCCTGGTGCTGGGTGAGCTACCGCCGGGCGCGGTGGTGGGCACCTCCGCGCCGCGCCGGGTGGCGCAGCTGCTGGCACTGGGGCTGGGCCTGGAGATCCGCCCGCTGCGTGGCAATCTCGACACCCGGCTGCGTCAGGTCGCCGAAGGCGAATTCGACGCCGTCGTGGTCGCCCGCGCCGGACTGGCCCGGATCGGCCGGCTGGACGCCGTCACCGAAGCGCTGGACCCCGTGCAGATGCTGCCGGCGCCCGCGCAGGGCGCGTTGGCGGTGGAATGCCGCGCCGACGACACAGACCTGATCGAGCTGCTCACCGTCCTCGACGACGCCGCCAGCAGAACGGCCGTCACCGCGGAACGGGCGCTGCTCGCCGAACTCGAGGCGGGCTGCACCGCGCCCGTCGGAGCGATCGCCGAAATCGTCGAATCTCTGGACGACGACGGGCGCATCGTCGAGGAACTCTCGCTGCGCGGCTGTGCCGCCGCGCTCGACGGTTCCGATGTGATACGGGCCTCGACGGTGGGTGCACCGGCCGAGGCAGCCGAACTCGGTCGCGCCCTGGCCCGCGAACTGCTGGAGCTGGGTGCCCGCGAGCTACTCGCCGCCGAACCCGGCACCACGGAACCGGATCTCGTGAGAGCCGGAGACAACACCACCTCGGTGGGAACGAGCACCGCCGCAGCGGAACCGAGCGCCGCTGCCGCGGGAACGAGCACCGCCACGGACTTCACCGAACCCAGTCCAATGGAGAACAACCGATGAGTCGAGCCAGCAAGAAGCATCCGGGGCGGATCCTGTTCGTCGGATCGGGCCCGGGGGACCCGGCATTGCTGACCAGCCGATCGCGCGAAGTGCTGTGCCGGGCCACCCTCGCGTTCACCGATCCCGATGTGGACGCCGGTGTACTCGCCCTGATCGGCACCGAGGTCGAACCGGAACCCGACGGGGAGCGCTCGGTCGATGTCCGGCCCGCCCTCGGTGAACCCGCCGAGGTCGCCAAAACGCTGATCGCCGAGGCCAAAGCCGGCCATGATGTGGTGCGGGTGGTCTCCGGTGACCCGCTCACCACCGACGCGGTGATCGCCGAGGTCACCACGGTCACCCGCTCGCATATCGTCTTCGAGGTGCTGCCCGGGCTGCCGTCGGGTTCGGCGGTGCCCAGCTACGCCGGTATCGCGCTGGGCTCCGGTCACACCGAGGCCGATGTGCGGGGCGAAGTGGATTGGCCCGCCCTGGCCGCCGCGCCGGGGCCGCTGGTCCTGCACGCCACCTCCGGCCATCTGGCCGAAACCGCGAGCGCCCTGGTGGAACACGGTATGGCCCCGCAAACCCCGGTCGCGGTCACCGTCCGCGGCACCACCCGCCAGCAGCGCACCATCGAGGCCACCCTGGCCACCCTGAACAGCGCCGCCTCCGAACTGGTCGGCCCACTGGTGGTCACCATCGGCAAGGCGGTCGCACAGCGGTCGAAGATGTCGTGGTGGGAGTCGCGCGCGCTGTACGGCTGGACCGTGCTCGTACCGCGGACGAAGGACCAGGCCGGCGAGATGAGCGAACGGCTGGTCACCCACGGCGCCATCCCCAAGGAAGTGCCGACCATCGCGGTGGAACCGCCGCGTAGCCCCGCCCAGATGGAACGTGCCGTCAAGGGGCTGGTGGACGGCCGCTACCAGTGGGTGGTCTTCACCTCCACCAACGCCGTCCGCGCGGTGTGGGAGAAATTCGCCGAATTCGGTCTGGACGCCCGCGCGTTCTCGGGCGTGAAGATCGCCTGCGTCGGCGAGGCCACCGCCGAGAAGGTGCGCTCCTTCGGTATCAATCCGGAACTGCTGCCCAGCGGGGAACAGTCCTCGCTCGGCCTGCTCGCCGACTTCCCGCCCTACGACGACGTATTCGATCCGGTGAACCGGGTCCTGTTGCCGCGGGCGGATATCGCCACCGAGACCCTGGCCGAAGGGCTGCGCGAACGCGGCTGGGAGATCGACGATGTCACCGCCTACCGCACCGTCCGGGCCTCCCCGCCGCCCGCGGAAACCCGCGAGATGATCAAGACCGGCGGCTTCGACGCCGTGCTGTTCACCTCGAGCTCCACGGTCCGCAATCTGGTCGGTATCGCCGGAAAACCGCATGCCCGAACCATCGTGGCCTGCATCGGCCCGAAAACCGCCGAGACCGCTGTGGAGTTCGGCCTGCGCGTCGATGTGCAGCCGGAGGTCGCGCAGGTGGGCGCGCTGGTGGAAGCCCTCGCCGAACACGCGGCGCGGCTCCGGGCGGAGGGACTACTCCCGCCACCGCGTAAGAAGAGCCGCCGCAGCCGGTAATCGCCGACGCTTGGATCGCCATCGCGTGGCCGACGCTACGTGGTCACGGATGGCGCTTCGAGCGGCGGCGGTCGGGCCGATGAACAGAGTCGGTCTGTGGTCGGGCTTTGCCTTGTGGAGCTGAGATGTGGGGGCTCGCATCGGTGAGATGTCGGACCGCTCGCGAAGGTGCTGTGTTTTTGGCGCCGCCTGCGGCGTCGCGGGGTCGAGGCTCCCTTGGTCTCGCCGTTTCGGCCTCGAGACTCGAGCCTTCGGCTCATGCGCTTTCGAGGCCGAAACGGC
>JBFARE010000062.1:0-40059 GCA_040674215.1 Nocardia sp. NPDC050193
CGATTTTTGGTCTTCAGCAAATCGATTATCGCAGGTCAGAGCACCCTTTCGCCAATCCCGGCACTTCGTGCCGGAATTGGCATGAACAGGGGAGGCTAACCCGCCGGACCCGGAAAACCCGCTACGAGCGACGCCAACGATTGCATGACCAAGCGCGGTCGTAGTAGTAATAAGGTACTAATAGTGCCTACTTGAGGAGGGCTGGACGATGACCGTCTGGCGCCGACCCCGTCGGGCCGCGGTGGCGATCGCGGCCTACCGGGATAATGCGGAAAGCGAAGCTCCGCCGTGCGCTGGTGACCTACGAACGGGTGCGCTCGTGCTATGGCGCGCCGCGGCCGAGCGAGTAGCTTCGTCACGAGGCCGAACCCTTCGGATCCTCGCTGTGGATATGCCTGGCGAGTGCGGCCTGCTCCGCAAAATCCGTACAGAGCTTCGCGAAGTTGGCACCATCCGGTGTCCAAACATCCGCGGTCGTGCGGTCGCCCGCGGTCAAGCACGCCACGAGACGCTGACACCCCACATCGCTGCTGTCGCCATAGATCAACTCCGCGACGAATACTTGATCGGGGTCGGCCCATATCGGGCTTTCGAAGGATTACCGACACCGTCTACGTGTCCATGGCGCGAAGCCGAGCTGGCTGGTCTTGTGCCTGTCCGACGGCCCGGAAGGTGCTGCGTATGAGTGACGTTACCGCTGCTGCTTTGTTCTGCGAAGCAACAGGCGGCCTCGCAGCCAAGGTGAAGCGCTGGGGAAGTACTCACGGCCAGCGTGTGCGCGCGATGGCCGCCACCGCTCGTGACCACGCCGCCGAGATGGTTCGTCAGGGGGATGCCGAGGCGCTGTCGTTGCAGCGGACGGAACTGTTCTCCCCGGACGACACGACGATATGGCTTTCCGGCCGAGTATGGCGTCCTCAGGGAGATGGCGAATCGATGCGCGATTGGCTGACGAGTATGCCCCGGATGCGGTTCCGGCCCGATCAGGTGGAACGCCATCTCCTTGGCGATGCCGACGGAGTCCCGGCAAGCCTGGCTTACCCTTTCACAGATGGAGATTTCGTACACTGGAGGGCTGAGGCCGAAGCAGTGGATCGTCGCCTCCAACAAGAGTACGAAATCGGTACGCTGGACGACATACGTGATTTTCCTGGACTGGAAGGGCGTTCCAGGTATGTGGACCGCGCGCACACCAATGTGGTGCCGGGTCCGTGGTATCACCCCGAGGAACCCGGGAAGAGGGCATGGACAGTTTCCAACCACAAGTTTCGGGCCCAAAGTAAAGCCGTAATCCGAGTTCAGGACAAGAAACCGTCCGGCGAACCGGTGCTCACGACTTTGATCATAGGCGGGCGCGAATTCGGCGAGCTACTGGTCACTGACCCAGACTTCTGGCGGCTAGTGTATATCAACGGCGGCGACGGTATCTTCACATCTTGTTATATCGCAAAGCCCGGCAACAACTTCGCTAAGATGTCAATTGATACAGCGCGCTCTTATGACCTGAATACGCCCGTGCATGCCTCAACCGGCTTCACCTGGTGGCAAGCCTCCGACGACGGCGGCATGCTGTCTGCGCGACCGAGGGAAGGAGCTACCGATCTACCCTGGTTGGAGTGGGATCGTCGACCGCCCAGGTCCTCGATGGTTGTCTTGGACGGAGAGTTCGTGACGTTCCATCCCCCCTCGGCGCCCAGGGGGACCCTTCGACCATAGTTCGGTCGCTTGAGGTACACGATCGTAACCAATGGCCGAAGGGGCCACGATGCTGCACCGTCATGGGTAAGGGACCGGCTTCGGTTTCAGACCAGCGCCGGTGGGTGTGGTTGTTGAGCGTAGTACGCGGCCTCATTTTCGGCCGGGGCCTGATAGTCCAGCCGCGAGTGCACGCGCGCGTTGTTGTACCAGTCGCACCACTCCATCAGCGCGCACTCGACAGCGGATATAGCCTTGAATGGGCCGTGCCAGCATACGACCTCGGCCGTGAACAAACCGATGCTCGATTCGGCCAGGGCGCCGTCTCGGGCATCCCCAACCGGGCCGGTCCCCATGATGTGGCCCACCGGGAGCGAGAGCTTCTCAGATGATCATCTCCGATGTTCTTGCCAAAATTTTCCGCAGGCAGGTCGCCCCGGAGGTTGCGCGGTTGGCCGAACTAGGCGAGACCTCCGAACGGACTCTTCGTAGATCTGCCAGGAATCTGCGACAAGCAGCGAGCCGAGAATCGGCGATCGATCTGGAGTCAGCACAACGCATTCCACGCGGCAGCGGACGACCGCGAAGTCGGGGCTCGGGTATCAGCGATCGGTATCTGAACCGAGTGATTGATGAGCGGTCGGCAGAGCTAGGGCTGAACACCGACGCCCAGCGCGCACTGGAAGCCGGTCTGCTGATCGACGAGCCGCTGCTGACCGTGGCTTTGGCCGGGGGCCAGACGCGTCCGGAACTGCTATTCGGTAAGAAGGAATGGGCGGGCTACCTCGACGCCCGCGCATTTGCCCGGCGCCACGGTGACCGCGAGCTGACCGTGCCGTTCATCGCTGAAATCTACCAGCGGCTCGCCGTCCGCCAGGACTCGATCTTCGCCTTCGGCACGCGGCGCTGCACTCTTCTGCACCCACTCACCGATAAAGAAAAATCCCTCATCGAGTCGAACCGCTACCTGAAGCTCGTGCCCACGGGAACCGTTCCCACCCGGCACGGTGGCATACAATTCGTCGTCCCTAGCAAAGAGATCGAGGGCGAACTCCAGTCTCTGTGCGACTGGTACAACAAAGCCAGGGCCCACCGTGGGACCGAGCCCTACCGGCTTGCTGCCGAGCTACAGCAGCGGTTCGTCTCGATTCACCCCTGGCCCGACCACAACGGGCGATCATCCCGGCTGCTGATGAACTGGTCACTTGAACGTGATAACCTTCCCCCCAGCGCGCCCAGCGACTTCAACAAAGATTTCTTCTCCACCGCCGACGAATGGACCGATCAGGTCCGAGCCGGCAGCCACGCCTACGCCGAACGCGCGGCCCGCCTCGACCACCTCGGAGACACCGCCGAGCCGGTCACGGTGTTCGGTCTGGAACACGAACGCGAACGCTTCCTCAACCTCTTCGGCCACACCGAGCCCTTCAATCCCGGAGCCCTGCACGATTTCAGCCTCAATCAATCGATCTTGGAAAGCCTACGAGGCAACAGAACCCCGGATTCCGGAGTTGAGGGCTGAGCACATGATATCCGCCCGGCACGAGAATCTGGTCAAGATCCGATGGCAAGCCTGCTGCCGCAGATGGTTCGCGGAGTCGACGCGGGGGCCGAGAAGCATGCTGAGTTCGGAACCGGATCGGGTGTGCGGCTGGTCCACCTTCGTGTGGGTGCCAGGTCGGCGAAGACGTTCAAGATCCGGTTGACCGCGCCGGCCTCGGCGCGCGGGTACTGGCGTAAGTAGGGCTGGCTGACCGGGGGTCCGTTGGTCCGGTTGCGGGCACGGCCCGCGCCGCCGGACACCAGCGAGGCGTTGAGCCGGGAGCGGGTCGCGCAGATCCTGGGATCGGATGCGCCGCTGCGGGAACGAGTGTTGTGGCATCTGCTCTACGAATCCTCAGCCCGCGCCGAGGAGGTGCTTACGCTGGGATTGAGGCTCCCCGCTTCCTTGGAGGGGGCTTGTCGAGCGTAGTCACACCCGGCAGCAGCACCCGTCGGCTCCGCTTCCGCCTCGCCGAACGGAACCAGCCCGTAGGAGGCCTCGATCTCGGCCTGATGCTCGAATCGCGCCGAA
This sequence comes from Nocardia sp. NPDC050193, assembly GCA_040674215.1. Classification (GTDB taxonomy): domain Bacteria; phylum Actinomycetota; class Actinomycetes; order Mycobacteriales; family Mycobacteriaceae; genus Nocardia. The sequence goes on from JBFARE010000062.1 coordinate 3,770, forward strand.
CGGCGCACCATGTACTCACCCAGACACGACGGATCGTCGATCTCCAACTGCTCGGCGAGATACGCCACCAGCTCCGCCGGCACGCCCACCGGATCAGTCAGGAACATCCCAGGTAGCGGACCGTCACCACCTGCACCGCGAACCCGAGCCGGTGTAATCCCGGCGCCGCGCCGCAATCAACCGCCGATCTACATCATCGAGATAGCACAACTGCTCAAACTCCACCCGGGACAGCACAGCGAAACGCCCGTACCCGGGCACATCCGCATCAATCACGCCGACATGAAATAACCATCTCAACAACAGGATTCAGCCAGTCTGCTTTGCGTGAATTTCTCCCGGATGAGCCTGTCCTACGGGGAATGCAGGCCGGACAAGATGACATCTGCGGCGGCCTGCCATGTGCTTCCGGCGTTGATCGCCGCGGCAAGACCGACCAGCAATCCGTAATAAGTGCCTGCCGTGACCCCTGCGCGCAGAGCATGCGCGGTGTGGGCTCTCGTGATCAGTTCGGCCAGGCCCTGTGTGAACGCTGCGTCTTCCTCGTTCGGCAACTGGGGCTTGACGGACGCATCCGTGAGCAGCCGGCGCAGACCAGGTTCGCGGCTCATCACCTCACCACACCACCGGACGTGGTCGGCGACGGCTTCCCACGGATCGGTGACCGATAACGAACGCTCGAGAGCAGCATCTCGTTCGGCGACCCACTCGCGGGCCATCGCCGACACGAGATCCTGCTTGGTGGGGAAGTTACGGAACACGGTACCGACGCCGACGCCCGCCGCCTCGGCGATCGCGCGCATCTCCAAACCGGCTCCGTCGGCTGCGAAAGCGGCCCGGGCGGCACCCAATATTCGTTCACGGTTTCGACGCGCGTCGGATCGTTCACTCTTGGTGCTGCTGCTCGGCATGCAATCAGCGTAACTAGATCCGGATGCCCGGTTCCACTTGATCGAGTTGACGACACCGGATAAACTGGAGTCAGAGTTCCGGTTCCATTTTGAAAGGTGGGTGGGTCGTGCGTGTCACCAGACGTTTACCGCTGTTCATGGTCTTGCTGACCGTCGCTACGGCAGTCACGACTGGCTGTATGTCACGGGGCGGCGGGGGTGGCGAGCGCGGCGAGGCCGAGCGGTCGGTGCGTGACGGAGTCGAGCGTCTGATGTCGGCGCTGCATCGCTGCGATCTGGAAGGATTCCTTGCCGAGTTTCATTCAGATGCGGATTTTCACAATCCGATCGGCATAGTGCTGCGTGGCCGGTCGGAGATCGGGGCGCTGCATGAGATGTTGTTCTCGCCGCAGCCCCCGCCGGGGTTCCCGAGTTTCGTCGGCACATCGTCGACGGGCTCGATTCAGTCCTTGCGAGTGCTCGGCGGCGATGTCGTGGTGGTGGACTGGCAGGGTACGCAGCGGGGTGCGCGTGTCGGCGCCGAAGAGTGGCCGGAGAGGCACGGGGCGAACACGACTGTCTGGACGTACGAGCATGGAAGGTGGGGAGTCGCCGCATGGCGCGACAAGGATTTTCCGTCCGGCTATCAACGGCCTCCAGGATTCTGACCACCAAAGTGCACTTCGGGCATGAGTGAATGCCGACCTGGTCGGCCGCAGGGATTGTGGACCCCACCCGAAACCGCAACCCGGATCCAACCGGGCGGAGCGAAGGCGGGCGCGAGGCGCGCTACGGGCGTCGGGTCAGGACCTGCTCGGGCGTGCTGGAGACGTCACGGGTCAACCTGGCGTGGTCGGTCACCGTCGGGTCTTGCTTGCACCAGGGGTAGGTAGATGGTGTCGGTGATCTCCGTGAGGGTTCTGTCGGAGATAGCGGCGGCGCCGCGGACCAAGTATTCGTTGCGCACTAGATCGACGGCGAGGGTGGCGATCCGGGGCGACAGGGCCTCGGGGCGGGCTTGACCGCGAGCGACAGCCCTGCCGAGTACGGTCAGCCATTGTGTGACGCTGATATCGAGGAGTTGATCACGCACTTCCCGGAACAGGTCGGGCTCCGACTGCATGTCCGCGGCCAGTATCTGCAGGATTTGGCCCTGTGGTGACGCGATCCGGTCGGTTACTCTGCGTAGTAACGCGAGTGCATCGGCCCGCAACTCCCCGGTGTCGGGCAGATCTTCGTATACAACCGCAGGCCGGCACGCCGCAATCGCCAGCGCGGCCCGGCTGGGCCACCGGCGGTAGATCGTCGTCTTGTTCGTACCCGCGCGAGCGGCGACAGCGTCCATAGTGAAGCCGGTGTAGCCGACCTCTGCCAGTTCGGTCGTCGCCGCATCGATAATCGCTTGTTCCAGCACTGCGCCCCGCCGCCGCGATGATTTCCGGGCGGCGTCCACCCGGTCTGGTGTCGTCGACATGGCTCAACCCCTTGCCTTCGGTAATCCGAAGTGCTCTGTCACTGGAACTCGCCCGCTATGGTAGCGTACGAATAAGGTACGATTAGTACCTTACGGTTTGTGATCGGAGGGAAGCCCAGAATGACCATCACGGCGACGGATGACCTGTTCCCGGACATCCGACTCGGTGTCAACCTCGGCGCCACCTATGGGCTGTTCGAGCCGGCCGAAGAGTTCGTCCCCCAAGCGCGGGCATTGGGTGCTGGAATCGTCCGGGTGAACATCTACTGGTCACAGGTGGAGCCGGAGGTGGGGCATTTCGTGTGGGATGCCGTCGACGCCCTGGTCGACCAGCTCGGTGATGACGATGAAGCGTGGGTAACGGTGGTTTCGGGTTCCCGATGGGCGACGCAACGGGTCACCAGCTGGCTACCGGGGTCGCCGGCCATTGATACCGACCAATACGGTCGGTTCGTCCGTGCTCTCGTCGGGCGGCACCCCGGTCGGATACGGTACTGGCAGTGCGAGATCGAGCCGTGCTTGCCGATGTTCTGGAGCGGCACGGCGTTGGAGTACCTGTCCCAGCTGCGGGTACTGCACGGCGCTGTCGAACAGCACGATCCGAATGCGTTGGTGGTGCTCGGCGGAGCCGTGCCGGGGGCGATGCTCGGAGACCAAGCGGCAGGCGCGCAGACCTGGGCGGGCTTCTTCGGTGAAGTGCTGCGAGACGGTTCCGAGTACTTCGACGTGTTCGACCTCCACCCCTACGGCGACCCATACGTTGTCGATTCACTGGTCGCGGTCAGTCGCGCGCAGATGGCTGCGCACGGCTATCAGAAACCCATCGTCGCCAGTGAGCACAGCGGTCCCTTGCCGACCGATTTTCCCGAAGCCAGGCCACACCTGGCCGAGGCGCTCACCGTGCACCAGCAACGCTTCCTCGACCACGGCACGGCCGCGTTGCCCGATAGTGCCGAGGAATGGCGCGTCGCCGAGGACCCCGCGGTCGTGGCGCTCTACGAACAAATGGGTGACCTACCGCCCACCCTGGAGATGTTCATGAACGGCTGCCCACCAGAACTGGAGGAGCGACGCAACCGGCTGGCCCGCCGGGACATGGTGACTCGAACAATGCTCGCACTGTCGTCCGGAGTACGGAGAAACCTCTATTTCCCCCTTGCCTCGGACCAGACACTGCGTCCGGACAGCCGCTACACCCTCGTATTGATGTTCGACAAGCTCAAACTGATGGGCCGAACCAACGGAGCCCTCGACCATCGATACCCAGCCGCCGAGACCTTCGAACTGCTCGCGCATCATCTCAACGGCGCTCTACTAATCGAGCGTGCCACCATTCCAGGCCGGCCCGACATCTATCTGTTCGAAATCCAGCGCGCCGACCGTGCCCCGGCGATGGTCGTCTGGCAACGACCATCCGACTGGCTTGGAATCGACCAGGCGCCGACCGAAATCAGCTGGCACTGGCCATATCCGAGCACCAACGCGGTCGATGTCACTGGGGCACCGGTGAAAATAACTATTGAGCAGGAAATCCTGCACGTCCTCGTCTCGTCGACACCCGTCTTCATCGACTGATCCTGACAACCCGTTGGGCCCACCGCCGGTCGGGTGTCCACCGGCGGTGGTGGCGCACAGTGCGCGAAGCTGCGCAACAGTGTGATCCTCACCCGATGCTCAGGAAAGCTGACTCCAGCCGGGATGTTGCCGGCGTTTTTGGGTTCGGTTGCAATCAGTTGGCGGCGACGCCTTCGCTGAAACAGGCTTCCCGAGCGCTCCCTCGACACTGTTCTGGTTAATGCCTCTCACTTCGGTGGCCGGTAACGGAGGCTGCTGCACGATCAGGTGCCACTTTCCCTTGATCGTACGGCAGCCCCCGGCTGGTCTCTGGGGTCGAGAGCAGCGATTCCCTCGAAAAGGTTCGTGATCATCCTTGCCGCCGGAAGTTTCACCCCGGCCAACCCCATGCCAGCGTCACCAACCTCATACAACTAGCAACAACTTTCCTGGAACATTGGCGCAGGTCATGACTCCGGCCCCGGCGCTTTTCACCGACGGATACCACGACCTGGAGCCACTCGCCGACAGGGTTCTCCCGCGGCCTCGATTTCGAATCTTCAGCAAATCGGCCACGAGAGTCCAGAGCATCCTTGTATCAATTCTTGTCTGCAGTGGTGGACTAACGACCAATCGACGAGGTCGATCCGGCCGAAATGTGCCGACGGAGAGTGTTGAAGCGGTGCTGCCCAATGCAATTGAGTTACGTCAGACAATCTCTGGTGGTGATACGATGACACCATGCCTTACATATCCAATATCGATTCCGATGTCGTGCGCATCTTTTATACCGACTCCGGCGGTTCCGGACCAACTATTGTTTTCGGACACGGATTCTACATGGACTCGTCGATGTTCACGCCGCAGGCGGAATACCTGGTATCACGAGGATTTCGAACGCTCTGCTGGGATGCCCGCGGGCACGGCAGGACGGAATCGGCACCCGACCGGGCCTTTACCTACTGGGATTCGGCGCGTGATTTGCTGGGGGTGATGGATGCTGCTCAGGTTGAGCGGGCCACCCTCGTTGGGATGTCGCAGGGCGGATATGCGGCTCTGCGTGCAGCATTGCTGGCCCCTGAACGTGTCGATGCACTGGTCTTACTCGACACGGAAGCCGGTGCATCGAACGACAGCGAGAAGGCCGGCTATCGCGAGATGTTCGATGCATGGACCAACCCCGACATACCGCTGGATCCGCTTATCGACAATCTGGCACCGCGCTTGATCGGAGGAACCGATGCCGATCAAGCGCCGTGGCGGGCAAACTGGCACGCCTCGGATCGTTCCGCAATCCGCGCTGCGGCGCAGTGTCTCATCGAGCGAGAGTCACTGATGGACCGCCTTGGGGAAATCCACTGTCCTGCACTGGTGGTGCGCGGCGAACTCGATCAATCCAGCACTGCTGACAAATCCGAGGCGCTGGCCACCGGACTACCCGCGGCTGCGCCGGTGGTGACGATTCCTGAGGCGGGCCACGCAGCGAGCTGGACGCACCCCGATCAGGTCAACGAGGTACTGGCTGGATTCATGGCCCGGGTAGCAAACTCTCGGGCTCGCTGAGGGGGCTGCTCCACCCCGGCACACGGAGGGCGTCGGCCGCGCAACGGCAAGCGTGGCCGACGTGGGCGCGCTCCGGATCAGAGACCTTGCCCCAATGCACCCGGGTTGTCGCAACGCCTGGTTCGGGTGGCGAACTCGCTCCACAGGGCCTTTTTTCGACCTTGTGGTACAAGGGGTTGCCGGTATGGTCGGACTACTACGGCCGTCCTGCGACTGGGTTACCACGGCGCACCGATACTCCCGGTACCGAAACTGATCATATCGATCGAGGAAGTACTTCGGCGTGAATCGTGAAACCCTCGCGCGCGGATCCGTCGATGTCAGAAATGAAGTAGCTCGTGTCCCGCGCGAGTATCAATTCTCGTTGGTCCGGAAAAGCGCTCGCCGGACCCATCCACAGAGCGTGTGCGCCCGCGGGTACATCAAGCTCCAGCTGATGCGGAAACGGTACGTTGCGTACCACGACGATTTCTCCCCCGAGGCTGCACGACGCGAACCCACGATCGGTTTGCACCGTTCCGATCAGGCGGTCCCGCATGCTCGGCGTTATCGGCCGCTTTCCCAGTTCCTGGCCGCCGACATCTACAAGATGATCAAGTCCTCGTATGCCCCGTTCTGCGTGAACAGCATGGGGGAGCGGCTGTGCTAACGCTCGATCGATGCGGCCGATCAGTTCATGGAATGCGCCTGAGCTCGGGTAGTCGACGAGTAGCTTCTAGGCCTTCCGGAAAATGTAATCATCGTACCAGATTTCAGATAGTCGGCTATTGGGGTTATCTTCTTTCAAGATATCGTCGATCACCTGGCGCTGCTGATCTGTGAGGTCAGGCCTTCCGCTGAGCGATGTGAGCAACCGGGCATTCGGCACCGGGTTCGGTCCGGTCAGCGGGAGAAGCTCGCCGAATTCGGACTTGGCCTTGAATAGACGATCCACGAGTCCTTCCACTGTGTCCGCTGGTTTACTCCCCGAATACGATTCAGCGGGACCGCCCAATTAGTGTACTGATACACCGCTTCGAACAGATCTGCGGGAAGCCGATCACGTGTCGGGCCGAGTATTTCTTCTCCGTATCGCACCGCAGCCTCGCCGGACTCGGAGTGGAGGTAGCCGCCGTGCATTCGAATACCATCCGGTAGCCGAGCAGCATCACGGAGCGCGTAGCGTTCATTTCCATCCGTGAATCGACCGGATGAGCGTCCACTCTCTCTGATACGGCTCGAGTGAGAAGGATCGACATCGGGAAAGTCACGAGCCGCGGTGGGTAATTCAAGAGCTGCGGTGTGCAGGTTATCGGCCACATCCCGCAATGGCCGCTCCTGCACGTCGGCGAGACGGCGTAGAACAGCAGCGAGACGACCGAATACAATTTCTCGTTCCCCGTCCAACCCGCGGTAGTGCCTGGCTGGCATTCATCCTCACTCGTTTCGAATCTCGCCGGACACGAAAGTCGATTAGATCACTTCAGTCAAATACTTCCGCCATATGGATAATGTACCGCCCATCATATGAGCTGGGAGCAAGTCGCGCTCCGTTACTTTCCCCTCTCCCTGAGCGGCTTACTGAACGGGATGTTCGAGGCGCCTTAAGTGTAATCTCTGATAACTTTGCGATCTCTCCGAGACAACTTGTCGCGACCGAACTGTTTGGTTCCGTGGTCGGACCGCTCGTTTGGGTGCTGCGTGGCCGCGTGCGATGTGTTGCGTTTTCCGGGTTCCTCCTTGGTTCGTTTCTGGATGGGCTCGGCGCACCCAGTTCCAGGCGTACTCTGCTGGCTTACACCTTGTCGTTATTCCCGCAATTCGGGCTGCGTCGGACAATTTTCTCAGATCTTTCGACGCCTGGCCGGCGAATGTGTCCATGGCGCCGTATGCCATTCGAGATCTTGGAAATTATGATGCTCGATATGGAACTATTATGCACTTTGCGCATTTCGTAGTGACGCTGTCTCATTCCACCGCCCGGCCAGCCCCACAAGCCGACTCGCTGGACGCAACGGCCCGATACCTCAAACTGAGCGGCATTGGCACTGATAGGAAGCCTTCCGGCTGGGGTCGGGCATGCCGGCGGAGAGTTCATGCAAGGCGCGCTCGATAATCGGGAACAACGACGAGGTCGGGCCCGCTTCCAGCCAGATATCGCCAGCGACCTGCACCGCGGTAGTCGTGGTCGCCGCTGCGAGCCGGGGGAACATATCCGTGTCTACATCGGTTCCACTACGTGAGGCGATCGCGACCGCCAACTCGCTACCGCCGGCGAGACCGGCCTTCACGAACTCGGCCCGCAGCCCCGGTTCGTTTGCCAATAGCCGAATATCGTCCAGTGCTCCGGAACCCGGGACGCCCCCTGCATGCGCCTGACCGCCGAATGCGGCAAGCACCGAGTATGTGATCGCCTCCCAGAGCGGTTCCTCTCGTGGGCGCGCAAGCAATGTATCAGCAGCCTCCCGCAATCGGTCGCTATGTCTGGCCGTGAGCGCCTCGGTCTTGCCGGCGAAATAGTTGCTGAATGTTCTTGCGGAAACGCCGACCTCGGCCGCGATATCTTCGACCCGCATGTTTTCCAGTCCACGCTCGGCCGCCAAGCGTAACGCAGCCAGCGCCAGCGCCTCCCTGGTTGCCTTCTTCTTGCGCTCGCGTAGGCCTGCGCGAGCACCATCAGCCGTCATGACGCACACGGGCGTATGTCATTATCCGGCGGCCCAAATGCCGCCCGGTTCGGACAGCGCCGATAGATTGCCCTCCCGGAGGTACCGGCACGCGGCGACAGGATCCAGGATGAAGTCCATGTAGTCGACTTCGGCCAACCCGGCCGACCCGGCATCGAGAATAGCCAGTTCCAGCACTGTGCCGCGTTGTCGCGAGGCTCTCCCCGGACTGCTGATGTGATCCGATGTCGCCGCCACAGCGCGCTCCTCGTGAACGTTGGGTACCTGCAGTGCCCTAACTTGTGTTATCTGGCGGTCATTTTATCATAGGTAGGGTACTTATCGTGCCCTATCTTCCGATTGGACTGATTTTCACCTTGACGACCACCGTATCGACAAAACGACGTGCTCCCGTATATCAAGGACGGCGCCACCTATGGACTGTTCGAGCCACCAGAGGCGTTCGTCCCGCGGGTGTGGGCGTTGGGGCCAGGGCTGTCCGAGTAAACATCCAGTGGCGGCCGAGGTGGTCTGCGTGTCCAAGTAGGCACTGGCCGCGTCGATGGACCATGGCAGCGCGCGATCCGGGATCCAAGGCCGGCTATCGAGCGGTCGGGGCTCCCGGATCACGGAGTGCACGCGCAGGGAGCCAGCCGCCCAACTGCCGATCCACAAGATCATCGGCGCCTGGCCACAGCCGTTTTACGAGCATGCTTGCGCGCTGGTGGGGCCTGGATGCAGCGGCTGGGTTGGCCGCATGGGATGACAGTGTCGTGCTGCGCTCGAAGATCCACCAGCATGTATTGGGCGAACCCGGTAGGTGGTCGTCTGCAGAGCTGTTCGACGAACTCGGCGCGGTCGACCGCCGATTCGCCGGTTGCCTGGAAGGTCTGGTTGCGGCCACGGTTCTCCTCGACGAGGACAAAGAGCGGCGCATTGTCGAGATACTCAACCGTCACCTCTGTGCGGCAGGTATCCGCCTCCACGAAACCCGACATCCATTGTTCCGGACCTCGATCAGCGCACAGTCGTCCTGGCAGCATAAGAGCCTGATCTTCGCGCCCGATCGCACACCCGACGTGCGCGTATCCGATGCGATCGACAACGACATCGACATCTTCGATCCCGCTGAGGCGGCGGTCTACGACCGCCCGATCGGTCGAGGCGGCTTGTGTTGGAAGGACCTGCAGCAGTGGTGGCGCGATCACCGCCTGGCCTTGGACGCCGACACCATCAAGAAGCAGGTCTGCACGAAACTGCGGACGAGCCCTCCTGACGGCTCCCTGCAGAACAACTCCCGTTCGACCGGTACCACCACATCCATGTGCCCGTATACCCGAGTTACCGGCATCGCTTCCCGAGGTGTGGTTCCACTGGGACCACACGACCGTGCAACAGCGCAGCGCCGCAGCGTTGCTTGGCTGTCGCAGGAACCTCCTGATGCTGCTGCCCGGTAATCAGCAGGTCGTGCGCGCTGTCGACGGCTACGGCCACTACACCGGCTACGACGGGAGTTCCTCGGCGAGAGTCGACGCCAAGAACTACCAGTGATGAGGCTTTCATGAGCATCGGCTTCGGCAAGGCCATGTGCCGAGTCGTTGAAAGTCTCAAACGGAGTACCGAGAGCGCGACCGGCCATATCGCAAATCGTCGATACAGGGACGGGATTGTTCGCCCTACTATGCAGGGGGTCGACCAGGCAATCGGTGTCGAACGGCACGGCCGACGCGAAATCGACAAAGCAAGTGAAGGACTGAGGGCGCCGGAATCCGGGCAGGCGTCCTCTCGCGACCCCCACGAAGTCGATCACCAGTATCGCCCGGTAACGCACCACGAGTATTCGCTGGACGAGTACATCCGAATGCTGGAGAGAAGGGAAGGCCGGGTGGTCGGCGATGAGCGACGAGAAACTCTCCGTCGAGGATGTCTCGGTGTCGTGATGGATCGCCTGGGCCAAACCCACCAGGGTGTACCGCGGATGGATCTCGCCTTCAGCGACGTGAGATCACACGGCGAGATCGCAGAACTGGGGAAGGTCTTGGCGCCCGTCGACGCAGCCAACGACAACCTCATTCATTGGCGAAAGCAGCTCATCATAGCGGAAGACGCCATGAGAAAGCATGGAACGCGGTGGTCGTTTACGGACGGAAGATCCGGAATAACAAGAAGTGCGAGCGAGCATTTGAAATGGTGTAAAGAAAATCTGGAGGCAGCTCAAAGGAATGTAAACGATACCTTGGTCAAGGCATCCAAGGATCACAATATAAAGGAAATGATGAAAGCTGGGAACGGGGCGAAGATCGAAGGAAATAAACGCGCCTTTGCCGAAGTTTCCGGTTACGCGTCGGAATTGAGAAGGATACTCGCAACCAAACCCGCGGATGCCGGAGAATTCATGCTTCTGATGGAAGCGCATCCCGACCTCCGCCCGCTACACGGCATCGAGCGAAACCTGCCCAGCGGGAAACCCGGGGACTGGGATGTGGTGATCGTCTACAAGGACCTGTGGTCGGGTCAAAGCGAAACGCAAGGCCGCGCAATACAAGTCGGAAACACTGACGGCGTCAAGCATGAAGGTACAGAAACTCCTGATCCCACACGGTTTGCGCCAGGCCCCGACGGTCGAGTGGATATGTCGAAAGACCTACTCCAAGGCAGGCCGAAGGGCATGAACTTCAACTACGCATATTACGACGAGGAAACCAAGAGCTGGTGGGGCGCGAACCAGGGAGATTACGATCCGCGGAACCCGATGCGCGTCAAACAGATGACCGATGAGGATCTCTTCGCCGCTCGCGCGGACTACGATACCTCAGTATTTTCCATCGAGATCGTGAACAGGTCGACATGACTCGACTTTCCAGCCGTCGGCGGTGCGATCGGTGCTCACCCGGCGCCCGGCGGCTCTCGAGCCAACGGTACTCGCGGTTGCGCGCTCAGCTTCTCGGGGAATCACTGAGGTTTTCTCAGTGAAGATCATTTCCAGTGCCCGTTCAGGACGAGTGCGGCGCGGGCTATGTCGCCGATTCTGCTGGGGCTGAGGGTGACGTGCTTGAGGGTTCGCCAGCGTTCCTTCTGTTCCGCCGCGGTCCGCTCGCCGCGTGCCCTCATGTGTCTGATCAGCGCATTCGTGGCGCGGGTTCCTCGGTCCAGGGCGGTCTCGGAGCGGCCTTTGGGGCGGCGTACGGGCACGTGAATACCGATGCCGACGCCCGTCCAGCACCACGTGCGTCATCCCGTCGGCGTGGCAGAGGTCCAACACCTCGTGCAGATCTGGAGCTTGGGCGGCCAGCACGTCGATGCCTTCATGGAGGTAGCGGTAGCCGGTGGCCTGCGAGATCCCGGCGTCCCGGGCCAGGCAGTGTACGCAGCCGTGTTCTCGAAACCACCGCAGCACCAGTACTGCCTGGCGGAACGTGGCCAGCGCGCGAGAGCCCTTCGGCGTGCCGATCCCGCGCCGGTGAGCGGCCAGCAGCCGGGCGAGGAACTCCACGACGTGGCGTGGGACATCGAGCGCGGCAGCATAGGTGACCAACGTGAAGCCTCTGGTTCGGGCGGACACGATCTTGGCAGACCAGTCCTACCAGGGGCTTCACGCCTGCCCGACCCTCGTGGCTCACCCGGAGATCATTTCGCCGGAGAAGCCTCAATGGGCGAGAGCCACTCTGGGCTCAGCCCCAGGTCTGGCCGGCCGGTTCCTTGATGGTGCGGTTGATCCGGTTGAAGAAGTTGGTCAACGCGATCTCCAGGTTGATCGCGCCGATCTGCTCCTCGGTGAAATGAGCGTTGGCCTCTTCCCAGATCTCGTCGGTGACGCCCTCCGCACCATCCTGCAACCGGGTGGCGGCCTCGGCCAGCGCCAGTGCCGCGCGCTCCGCATCGGTGTAGAACGGCGCCTCACGCCACGCCGCTACGTTGTGCAGCCGCTCGTCGGTGTCACCGGCCTTCTTCCCTCCGGCGACACTGGCGTAGACGCACGCCGAGCAGCTGTTGATCTGGCTGGCCCGCAGGTGGACCAGCGCGAGCAGCTTCGGGTCGACACCCCCGGCGGCGATCGCCTTCTGAAGGTGCTGGATCGCGGTCCACACATCGGAGCTGTTCGTGTTCTTGTTCTCGAGCCGGTTTTCCATGGGGGAGTACTCTCCTTCATCGGGTTACGTTGCGGCGCCTGTGCGCGTCATCCCTATGACGGAGCAGCTTCCAGGGAGGTAACAACTCGGCCGGCACCCATCCCGCGGACCCGATCGCCGATGCCTTCGAGTCCCACCGTGACCGGCTCCGAGCCGTCGCCTACCGCATGCTCGGATCACACGCCGACGCAGAAGATGTGGTCCAAGCGGCGTGGCTGCGTCTGTCTCGCCAGGACACCGAGACCATCAACAACCTCCGCGGCTGGCTGACCACCGTGGTCGGCCGCATCAGCCTCGATGTCCTGCGGTCAGGCCGGACGCGCCCAGAAGTCTCCTTCGACGACCAGCTACCCGAATTCACCGTGACGCTCGACGACGCTCCTGCTCCGGAAGAGCTCGTGGCACTCGGGGACTCCGTCGGCCTCGCGCTGCTCACAGTCCTCGACTCGCTGCGCCCGGACGAACGACTGGCGTTCGTGCTGCACGACGTGTTCGCCGTGCCCTTCGGAGAGATCGGCGCCATTCTCGGCAAGTCCGCCGACGCGAGCAAAATGCTCGCCAGCCGCGCCCGCAGGAAAATACAAGCCGCCCAGCAGCCGGCAAGCGCCGGACGACAACAACGCGAGGTGGTCCAAGCCTTCCCGGCCGCGGCCCGCGACGGTCAGTTCGAGCAGCTGCTGCCAACGGCCGCCCCGGCGTCATCTCCTGGAGCAAGGACGGCACCCCGCTCTCCCTCCTCGCCTTCACCGTCGCCGACGGCCACATCACCGAGATCACCGCCCTGGTCGACCCGGCCAAACTCGCGCTCATAGACCTGCCGGACCCGGTGTGACTCCCTACCGGCGAAGGCCGCACCTACTCGAAGTGGTCCACGCCTGATCCCGCAGAGACGTTGAACTCAGCCTCTGAGAAAACCTCACTCGGCAAACTGATGCCTGCGGGCGCAGCTGCGTCGAAGGCGCTGATACTCTCCGAAGGACTTCTCGTCTACTTCGACGGGCGCACCCTCGCTCAGCTGTCCAGGACCTGACGCAACCCGAAATATTGTGGTGGCTGACAAATATCGGCATGCGGGTGGACCGGATGCGGTTCGGATCCACCATGGACAACGCGCCGATCCGCTTCGAACCCGCGAACGGATTGAGGTACGTCGACATATCCGGCTGGCGGCCACTGGAAATCGAGAACCTGGTCGCACAGGCGCGGCAGGTACCGGCGGGCACCCTGGTTCGTGTGGCCGTCAGCTTCCTGTCGCAAGATCCACGCGAAGCCGGGCGATCCTTCTGGTCCAGCGTGGTCGGCTTCCTGTACCGGTGATGGGTTATTCGCCGGCCGCGCCGCCTCGCTCGGCGCGGCCGGGCCCGACCGCCAACTCGAATACAAGAGCCGCCGTAAGGCGGCGTGGCCGGTCCCGCGCCTGCCGTGGGTAAACCCTTCTGAAGGAGGTCGTTTGAACCTGCTCGGCCGCAGCGTGCCCGCTCACACTCATCGGTTGCATTTGGGACCATGTCCCATTCTCGACGATTCGTATTCGTATAGGGCAGGCCAAGGCGTTCGACATCAGTTTGCCGGACGGTCTGGATCGCCTCGACGACAATGTCGGCCGGGAGAGTTGTTCGCCGGCCCGCCGCGAAGGACTTCCAGGGCGACGGTGAGCGCTGCTGCGTGAAGGTCGTCGGCGTTTGCGTCATCCCATTCGGTGGGCATGGCCAGCGTCTGAATGGCGATGAACGCAGTGCGGGCGCGCGCCCTGTCCATCACTGTGGGATGGGGGCCGGCAAGGGCGTCGAGCAACCGGCGCTGGACCTTGCGGATCTCGGTCCCGAACGACAACTTGCCGATCTCGGTGGAGTTCTCCCGCATCAGCTTGATCAGGTGCAGGCTCCAGACGGCCTGGTGATCGGCGATCCGGCGCAGGAACTCCTCGCGGCCGGCCGGGGTCGAGGGGTGGGGGGCGGCGTCTACCAGTGCGTCGAGCCGGTCGAGGTGCCCGCGCAGGATGGCGGCGAGGATGTCTTCCTTGGTCTTGAAATGAAAGTACAGCGCCGCCTTGGTGACTCCGAGTTCCTCGGCGATCTCGCGCAGCGTGGTGTTGGCATAGCCCTGTTCCGCGAACAGCCGCAAGGCGACCGACAGGATCCGGTCACGGGTATCGGTACGCCTGTTGTCGATTCCTGACGTTCGCTGAACCATGATTTACCTCCCCGGACATTAGATAACTTGACGCCCGGTTAGTCAAATCTCTAAGGTCAATTACCTAACCGGCTGGCAAGTTAACCAAGAGGAGTTCAGGCATGGAAGATCTCACCGCGCCACAGGCACCGGCGCGCATCACCGAGGGGCTGGGGTTCAGCCATCGCCAGATTCTGGTGGCAATGAGCGGCTTGGTAATCGCCATGCTGCTTGCTCAGCTCGACAACATGATCGTGGCCCCTGCCCTTCCGACGATCGTCGGTGATCTCGGCGGCCTGGAGCATCTGGCCTGGGTCACCACCGCCTACATCCTGGCATCCACTGTCGCGACGCCGATCTGGGGCAAGCTCGGCGACCTGTACGGGCGGCGGATCACTTTCGTCTCGTCGGTAGTGGTATTCCTGGTCGGCTCCACGCTGTGCGGTTTGGCGCAGAATATGGCCGAACTGGTCGCCTTCCGGGCAATACAGGGCCTGGGGGCGGGGGGCCTTGTCGTCGGCGTGCTGGCGATCGTCGGCGAGATGGTCTCCCCTCGTGACCGCAGCAGATATCAGGGCGTCATGATGGCGGTAATGCCGGTCGCGCTGATCGGCGGCCCGCTGATCGGCGGGTTCATCACCGACCACCTGTCGTGGCGCTGGGCGTTCTATGTCAACCTGCCACTCGGCGCGGTCGCATGCGTGGTTTGCTGGATCACCCTGGCGAAGCTGCCCCGTGGCACCGGACATGCCCGCATCGACTGGCTCGGCACCAGCCTGCTGACCGTGTGGATAACCTCGTTGGTGCTGGTCACGACATGGGGCGGCACCGAATACAACTGGGCTTCCCCGCAAATCCTCGGGCTGATCGCCGTCACACTGGTCGGACTGGTCACGTTCATCCTGGTGGAACGCCGCCGACCCGAGCCGATCATGCCCTTGCGGGTGTTCGCGAGCCTCAACTTCAGCCTCGCCGGCGGGATCGCGTTCATCTCCGGCTTCGCGCTGTTCGGCGCCATCGGCTATCTGCCGCAGTATCAACAGTTCGTGCAAGGCGCGTCGGCGACCAACAGCGGCCTGTTGCTGATGCCGATGATGATCGCGGTGATGGTGGTGAGCCTGATCATCGGCAACGTCATCAGCAAGACCGGCCGCTACCGGCTCTTCCCGGCCGCCGGGTCGATCCTGGTCGTGATCGGCATGCTGCTGTTCGCCACCGTAGATACCGCCACCTCGCAGACAGTCACCGCGCTCTACATGGTGATTCTCGGCGCCGGGATGGGCGCACTTATGCAGACCAGCACTCTGATCGCCCAGAACAGCCTGTACCCGCACGATATCGGCGCGGGTACGGGAGTATCGACGTTTCTGCGCAACATGGGCAGCTCACTCGGCGTATCGATCCTGGGCGCCCTCTACACCCACCACCTCACCGAATCACTCACCTCGTCCGCAACCGCCGACACCGGGTCCCTCTCGGTCTCGTCGATGACACCGGACGGGCTGCGCGCACTATCCGAGGCTGCCCGCCACACCTTCCAGCAGGCCGTCACCGACGGCATCAACGTCCTGTTCTTCTGGGGTAGCGCGGTAGCCGCCCTCGGCCTGGTCGTGGCGGTATTCATCCGGCATGTACCACTACGCGGCAGCAAGACCGACGCCGAACCTCACACGATGCCGTCCGCCACCGCAGAAACGATGCCTGCTGGATCTCGGGCAGCAACTTCGCCGACACCTACAGTTCGGCAGCCTGAATAGACCAGCGCATTGTGCTCAGTGTTGTAACAAGCCGCCGACCTCGACCGAAGCGACGTGGCCGGTCGTCGGAAGGGTCTGAGCGAGCGCGAGGCCTACGTCGACGAGTGATGAGCGGCGGAGGAGGGCAACCTCGGGAACCGGCGTCCAGACCGATCCGGCGGTCTCACCGTTGGGTTCGGGCCGGAGTTCACCGCCGGTGACACGGACGCCATAGAAAATCCCCACGTTCTGGTGCTCGGCTCCAGCACGTGCGACGGCTGCGGGAATCACCCTCGAATCCACGCCGAGTAGGCGCTCAACGATGCCGTGGCAGCCGGTTTCCTCTGCAAGTTCCCGGGTCACCGTGTCGAATGGATCCTCCGCGTGCTCGACTCTGCCGCCTGGAAGAGTCCAGTTGAATTCGCCACTCGACGGCATATAACGGGTGACGAGCACACGTCCATCTTCGATGCAAACGGCGTACGCAGCCAGCCGGAAACTCATCTCCGAAAACCTACTATTACGCGCGCCGGGGCGTGCGCGAGCCCTTTGCCGAGATAGTCACGTTCCTCCGTCACAAGTCGACTTCGATATCTTCCGCGGCGCCTGAACCCGAGTCCCACGACGATCGAGTGGGTGATCACTCATCGACCAGAGCGGAAGGCACGCGCAAACTGTCGGTCGCGTGAGTCAGCGCGTCCGTCGACGCGGTCACGAAATCGAGCAGATCTGCCAGCGACTCGGGGTCGCGGCCCACGAGCTCCTCCCCGATCGCCCGACCGAGCCCGGCGAACAACGGGGAAACCTGCTGCGCGGCCTTGCCGGTGATTACGACGAGGACTCGCCGCCGATCGGCCGGGTCACGCTCGCGTGCAACATATCCGGCCCGTTCGAGCCGATCGATCATGGCGGTCACGGCCCCACCGCGCGTGATGCCGATGTCCTGCGCCAACTGCCCCGGAGTCCGCGGGCCGTCCATGCTCAACAGGTTCAGACAGCTCAGATCGGTGATGGCGATACCGAGACGGTTCGCGACGGCCGAATGAAACAGCACGGTCCGCGTTGTCTGCCACCGCAGTGCGAGCTGCAGGGAATTCAGGGTCTCCCTCCGGGTCTTCCCCGAGGTCATCGGCGACACCCCTTTCTATTATCTCTAAAACAGAGACACTCTGTAGGTGAGAGTATAACGAGATCGAGGAGATCAGGACGATGACCGTGAAACGCGCGATCCCGCTGTGGCTGCTGGCGATATTCGTCGGAATCCAATTCGGGGCGGGCTGGTACGAGAAGCTCGGCGTCATCCCCATGTGGGCCGACGCGCCCCCGGATCAGATGCTCGACGCCATGAACGAATCCGGTTTCCAGAGGGCCGGCCGCGCGTTCTGGCCGTTCGTCTCCCCGGTCGTCGCGCTACTGTCGCTGATCAACCTCTACCTGGCATGGCGCACCCCCGTAGCCTTCCGACGCTGGTGGCTGGCGGCGGCAGGCACCATGGCCGTCTACTCGCTGTCGACCTACGGTTATTTCGCCACGCAGATGCTGATCTTCCAGTCCCACGGCGGGGACTGGACGCCCGAGCGAGTCGAATCGTTCATCGACACCTGGACCACCCTGAACTACGGGCGCATGGCGCTCGGCGGAATCGGCTGGCTGTGCGGGCTGCGAGCGCTTTCGCTCTCGGGCAATGCGACCCGGGCCACGTCGACGGTAGCCGCTGTGGCATAGCGCAAACCCCGTTCTTCGGGTAGTCGGCTACGGCGCGTGTGCGGTACCGGGCCCTGCTCGGCGGGCGGAAACGCCGTGGACCTCCAGATTGCCAGGTGCAGGAGATGGTTGAGACCTGGGCTGCTGACCATAGGGGATAAGGAGACGATGTTTCTGCAAATGATCATTGCCGAGCATCGACAAGATTTGCCGAAAACAGCGCAGAGTGCCCGGCAGTCGACCACCTGAGCCCAGTAGTTCGAGATCAGGCCAAGGGTGGCGAACCCATTGGGATCAACATGCCTCGAGACTCCTGACCAGTCACGGATCGGTACCGGCTTCTGATCGGTAATCGGTTTCGATGGCCAGCCTTCCGTCCGGAGAGCAAGTCATTTCCGTTCCCGGCAACTCCCGCCGAAACTCCGAAAGGTCCCCGACCATGCCGGCGGAGCCGGTGTCGTGCACGCTGCGCATTGAAACCGGGTTGTTGAAAGTCTTGCTGTCGCAGGAGAGCTGATTGACCAAGGGCTTCACCCCTGATCGCTCGGGATCACAAAACATCAGCTCAGACGCTAAAACTCAAGCTAGTGGGCGCCACCCAGGTAGCGGAGGACGGGCAGAACGACGGAGTCCGTGATCTCGGCAATGGTCTTCTCCGTCGGTGGGCGGCCCTCGAGTACGACCTCATTACGAATAAGGTCGAACGGAAGACGGGCCACGCGATCGGGGATGGTGATTCGGGAGGTCTCATGACGGTTCGCCGCCCGCTCGACAATTATCCTGAGGTGGTCGTCCGGTGCGGCGTTCGCGATCTGAGTGCGTAGCGCCGCCGAGGCTACCGGGTCGCGCGCGGTCTCGGTGATCAGACCGGCAATAGCCTCTCCGCGGACAGGGCAGCAATACTGGCTGATACGTGTTAAGAGCGCGAACACGTCCGAGCGCAGATGACCGGTGTCGGGAGCCTCGGCGAGTAGTGGTGAAGCCTGGGTGATCGCAGCCAATACGAGGTCGGCGCGGGTACTCCACCTGCGGTAGATCACGGGCCGGCTGGTGCGGGCCCGGGCTGCGACAGCCTCAATCGTCAACTTCGCATAACCGGTCTCGGCCAGGACCTCCCAGGCTGCATCGAGGATATCCCGTCTGAGGCGCTCGCCTCGACGGCGGGTCGACGCTCCCGGCATCACCATCTCCGGCATCCCCATCTCCTTAGATGCGTTGCGTATCTTATTCGGTCGAACTATGCTGGTGTCACTTAAGATACACTCTGTAACCCTCTTGGAGTTATCGTGGTTGAGATCCCCCCCGTACTGCCTGAGCTGCCCACTGCCCAGGCGTGCCTCTATCAGCCTCCCGAGGCGCAGCGGAGGCTCCGTGACCAAACCCCCGTGCTTCAAATGCGGTTGCCCGATGGCCGCCCCGTATGGCTGATCACCGGTTACGAGCAAGCTCGGGTGGCTCTTGCCGACCAGCGGCTAACTGCGGATCGCGCTCATCCAAACCTCCCTCAAATGACCACAACCAAACGACCTGTGCGGCGCCCGGCGCTGCTCGGCTACGACGGACCGGAACACGCTCGCCAGCGCAAGCTCGTGCTGTCGGCGTTCACTCCCAAGCGCATCGGCGCCCTGCGGCCCACGCTGAGCCGTATCGTCGCCGAGCAACTGGATACATTGATCGCTGCTGGGCCGCCAGCCGATCTGGTGTCGCTGTTCGCTATGCCAGTGCCCTCACGGGTGATCTTTGCGCTTCTCGGCGTGCCCTACACCGATCATGCATTTCTCGAGCAGCAAGCAAGATTGCGATTCGACCCCGATCTCGGTGGGGCGGCCTTGGATGAGCTCCGCGACTACTTGACGCAGCTGATCTCTGCCAAGCACTCCGATCCTGGTGACGGCCTGCTCGATGACCTGATCTCCCGGCAAGCCGACCCCATCGAACTCGTCGACATCGCGCAGACCCTACTGATCGCCGGGCACGTGACCACCAGTAGCATGATTGCCTACGGGACTTTGGCCCTGCTCGAAAACCGCGACCAGCTCACAGTCTTTCGCGAAGCCGACCAGGAAGAGACCTCGAACTTCATCGAGGAGCTGCTCCGGTTCATCTCTCTCGACACAGGTATGCTTCCCCGAGTCGCCACTACCGAGATCGAGATCGGCGGCCGGCGTATCTCCGAAGGCGACGCGGTCTTCGTCGCAACCGGAGTCGCCAACTACGACGAAACCCTCGTGGAACGCCCGGGCGAACTGGATCTGCACAGGAGCACGCCTGTTCGGCACCTCAGTTTCGGACATGGTATCCATCACTGCCTGGGACACAACCTCGCCCGCGCCGAACTACAGATCGCATTCTCCGCACTCATGGGTCGACTGCCGAGCCTGCGCCTGGCAGTCCCCGCCGACCGGATAACGATCACGCCCGGTTCCGGCCCGGACAGCCTCCCAGTGACCTGGTAACCCAGCCGCAACCACCCACACGAAACGATCGGCCTCTGGTGATCATTCTGCTTGCCTTCATCGACCTCAGCGCGGCAAGCCACTTCCGCGAACAAGACCCGGAGATCTCCAAGCTCTCGGCGACCTGTCCGACCGCTTTGTCGCTGGTGGGGGCGAGAGCTCGATCGCGCGCTGCCGGAACTCCGGCGGATGTCCTGCAGGCATCCAGACTCCTCTCGGAGGCGAGTATCTCGCCTTACCGTTGGTATCCGGAAGGCCGGGGCAACCTCAAAGCTGCTTGGGCTGCGATGTAGGTGCCCCGCGCCCTTTGCCCTTGTATTCGGGAACCGGGTTGCCCGCTGTAACTCACCACGGTCCTCGCCAGGCGCCACGCCCCCGCTGAGGCGATTGCTATCACTCCTCCCAAGGAGGCCAGATCCTCCCGCGTTCGTCGGGGGCCAGTTCTCGGATGACTTCTTGCCCCAATCTCATGAGCGCAGGGCCGGAGCGCAAACTCCGGCGAGAATTTTGGTCGCAGCGCAGAGTGGTCACCCGGCGCTGAGCGGTTCGTTCGGGTATGGGCTGGCGCGGCTCAGTGGGATCCGAGATGCTCCCTGACAAGTTGACATGCCGCAAAGGCGGCTTCTTGCTGCGTGGATATTTGGGGGAGGAGTATCTTTCTCTATTCGATATGCAATACGTGTTCCCTGGCGAGCGCGTGGGCGTAGTGGTCGATTCCCTCTCCGGACGCCAGTGCTAACCACAGCAAGCCCAGCACTCACCTGAGCGCGGCGCTGTATCGGTTGGTATCGAGTCCGTACTCCCAGCGCTTTGTACAGCTTGATCTTGTCCATGGGGTCGACCCCATCGAGTCGGGCACGTATTTCGCCATGTGAATCGATGACCCGCTGAGTTCGCGCACTGTGCCTCCACCGGTCTCAGTATCGTGTCCAGCTCGACCTGAGTGGCAGCTCTCTCCGCCTGTGCCGCGTCCATCGCGCCGAACAAGCTGATGGGATCGCTTTTGATTTCGTACGGTTCCAGCATCCGGAACTCGCAGTCCTCCACCCGCGCCGCTCGGCTGGCCAACCCGTGATGTGTCCCGGCCGCCGCGACCGTTCTTCCTGGAACATTCGCGGCACGAAGCAACGAGCCCTGCCCGGGGTTCGCGTCACCCTGGTGGAGCCCGGCTACTTCCGGACCGACTTCCTCAGCACCGAGTCGCTGGCGCTGCCCGCGACCACCACGGGCGGCTACGAGCCGATCCACGAGATGACACGTGATCATCTGGCGCTCCAGGGCACTCAACTCGGCGACCCGGTACGCGGCGCCAGGGCGATCGTCGAACTGGTCGACCGCGGCGACGGGCCACTGCGCCAGGTGCTCGGTTCCGACGCGCATGCTTTCGCGGCCGCGAAAGTGGAGGCACTGCGTTCGGACCTCGAAGCAGGAAAGGATCTGGCCCTGAGCACCGATTTCCTTGAGAGTCACTGAATCTGGTGGGCGAAGAAACCAGCCGGTGATAGTCCTGTCCACAGTCGGGAGAAGCCGATCCTTCCTGCGCGGTGGATGGTGCCTGTCAGGCGGCGATATGGCTCGCGAGTTGGTCGGCGGCTCTGCGGGGTTCGCGGCCGAGGAGGTCGGCCAGCAGGGAGTCGGTTTCCGCGAAATATCCGGTGCGGGCGGCCTGGAAGAGTGTGAGGGCCATTCGGGCCACCTGCTCCGGGACACCGGTGGCGATCTGATCTTCGACCCACTGCCCGTCGTCGACGGTGATGCGTTCGATAGTGCGGCCGGTGAGTTCGGAGGCGCTGCGGGCGAAGTCGTCGAAGGTGGCGGCGTGAGTAGGGGTAAGGGTGATGGCGCCGTCGAAGGAGCGGTCGCCGGCCAGCACGATCGCCGCGGCCTCGGCGATATCGTCGCGGTCGACCCATGGGATGGGACCGTCGGCCGGTCGAGCGATTACCCCTGTCTGTTGCCAGGGGCCGAGCAGGTGGTCGAGGTTGCTGAACATGCCGTAGCGCAGTGCGGTCCAGGCGACTCCCGAGTCGGCGAGGATCGTTTCGGTGGCGGCATGCAGGCGCGCGGGTGTGTATGGGCTGTCGGGGGCGGTGCCGTGCTGGCTGGTGTAGAGGATCCGCCGGGCGCCGGCGGCTACGGCGGCCTCGATCGCGTTGCGGTGCAGGCCGACCATATCGGCGGCGGGGTCGTTGCCGGACACCAGGAGCACCTGCTCGGCGCCCGCGAACGATTCGGCCAGTGCGGCCGGTTCCTCGTAGGAGCCCTGTCGTACGCGCACACCGCGGGACGCGAGGTGATGTGCCTTGGCCGGGTTGCGCACGCTGACGCTGATCCGTTCGGCGGGGACGCGCTCGAGTAGATGCCGGACGGTGGCGCCGTTGAGTGCGCCGGTAGCGCCGGTGACAACGATCATGGTCGAGCCCTCCGATCATAAATTGACCATTGTGGTCAGTTTGATGCCGTTGGCGATGCTGGGTAAGCTGACCCGATGGGTCAAGTTATGGCGAAGTTGTGGGGCGGTCTGTCGGAATGACGGGCAAGGCATCTGCGAATTTCCGGCTGCGTGCCGATGCTCGGCGTAACGCCGAGCAGATCCGCCGCGCGGCGGTCGATGCCTTCCGGGGGCGGGGCCTGACCGTGCCGTTGGAAGAGGTCGCCAGGTCGGCCGGGGTGAGCAAGGCGACGATCTTCAACCGGTTCGGCGGCCGGCTCGGCCTCATCGAGGCGGTTGTCGAAGACGTCGTCACGACGGAGTTGTCCGCCATCATCGGCCGCACCCGACTCGTGGGTGACGCGGGCGAGCGGCTCGAGTACTACATCACTGCGATCCGCGACCTGCAGTACCGTCAGCCCGCTTTCGTTGATGTCATGCTGGAGCTCTATCCCGACTCGCCCAGTCTCGTGGAGATCTGCCGGGCCGGGACCGAAGTCAACGATGAACTCGTCGCCGCGGCCCATGCCGCCGGAGTGTTGCGACCGGAGTTCACGGTGGGTGATCTCTACGCGTTGCTCCACGACAATGCGCTCGCGCTCAAGCATGGAACCCGCCCACGTCGCGACGATTACGATCGCCGTACGACCTATCTCCTGGAAGGAATCCGTGAAGGGTTTCCGGCGGGATCTCGGTAGGTTCTAGCATCGGTTCGGCGGTCGGCGAACGTGATCGACAAGGCGTTGCCCCCAGGCTTCCCGCGCATGGTCCATCGTGCCTGCTCGGCGCAGGTTGGGTCGAGTGAACGGGTCGCCGGATACAGGCACTCCGGGGCGGCCTGCTCGGTGGGAAGTGGCCTCTGGCCTTGATCGCGCACCGGTGACGGGGCGTCGTAGTGATATTGCCCGCTCGCTCGGCGGTGCGGAGCTGCCCTGAGGCATGGAAGGGCAGTAAGGATTTCACGATAATCCGCAATTCGTCCGGTACCGACCCGTGAGTGAGTCCTGTTGAACACCGGCCACATCATTCGGCACAACGAATTACACCCGCAGCAGATGTCTTCTATCGGTCGGGGATTTCGAGTGCGGACTCCACTTTCTCGAGCCGGGTCTTTCCTCGGTTGGCGAGGGTTTCTGTGACTGCCGCGACGACGGCTTCCGTTACTTCCATTGCGGGGACGAGCGAGTCGAAGGGCGAGGGTGCATCGACCCGGCGGGGGATCACGACGTCCGCGAATCCGGCGATGGGGGACAGCCAGTTGCCGGTGAGGAGTGCGACCGGTACGAAACCCACGGTCGCGCCGGAAACGAGGGCATTCTGGAGCATGCTCGTCGGACCTTCCAGAACGGCCAATTCGACAGTATCGGAGTCGATTCGGAGAAATTGGGCCTTCTCCCCGCGCATTTCGTCGGCTGACCGACTTCGGCCGGTCGCTGCGCCCGGTCCAGCCCGTTGATCCTGTATTGGAGACCCTCTCGGATGCGGCTGCATCGGCGGTGGTGCTGGCCGATCAGTCGATCGGGATGGCCTTCTACTGTGGCCGCCACGCTGCTCTGGTCGGCCCGCGGGCGTCGTTCCCGCCCGATCTGGTCGGCCGCCGGTTCGACCAGGGCCGGCTCGATGCGGTATGGACGAGCGATATCACCTACCTGACCTGCGGAGAAGCAGACATGTATTTGTGTGCGATCAAGGATGAGCACTCCAAACGGGTGCTGAGCTGGTCGGTGGCCGACCACATGCGCACCGAGCTGGTCACCGACACCCTCGACATGGCAGTCGCGGCACGCGGCGGACGTGGTCGCGGGATCGTTCTACATGCCGACCGCGGCAGTCAGTACACCGCGTCGGCCATGGCTGCGGCCTGTCGCCGTCATGGCCTGCACCGGTCGATGGCCGCTACCGGGATCTGCTGGGACAACGCCGGCGCGGAATCACTGTGGTCGACGTTCAAACACGAACACTACTACCGGCACACCTACGCGACGAAGGCTGAACTCAGCGAGCGGCACCTTGTTCGCCACGCCGCTCAGCTCTCGGTTGGCCCGACAGAACTCCGGCGATATCTTGGACCTGCCAGGCGCTCGCCCGAACGAACTCGGGCTTCGTCCTGCAGCGCTCATCGGCCTGGAGCCGCAACGAACAGACCGACACAAGCTGATATCTTCGACCAGCATGTTCGGAGTCCATCCCTATGAATGGCCGCTGTACCCGACGAGGAGCTGACCGTGACGGCATCACATCCCGACGAACATTTTCGGGTCACCGCCGAAGAATTTCTCAATGCCGAACCGGATTCTCTCGGAGATGTCGAGATCGTCGATGGCCTCGTCGTGCGATTGATGGCGCAGAGCGAAGCACACAGCCGCGTCGTGCGGCGCTTGGCCGCCGCCCTGGAAGACGCTCGCGACCCCGCCGGCCCATGCTTACGCATCGGGTCCGATGTCGCTGTCCGCTTCCTTGACGCCGACGACCGCCGAGACGACCACCAACTCAACATCCGCTACCCGGATATCTTCATCCGCGACTGCGAACCCTACGACGTGAACACCGTCCGAGACCATATCGCTCTAATCGTCGAGGTCGTCTCGAAGAGCACCATCGACGCAGACACTTCCGAAAAGCACAAAATGTATGCACGGGCCGGCATTCCGGGCTACTTGATCGTCCACTTCGACAAGAGCTGGGAAACCATTGACCGCATCGAGGAATACCGACTCGACTGGTCCGGACTGCGATACATGCCGCACAAGGTCCACCACACCGCCCTGGTCCTCGACACACCGGTCACCCTCGCCATCACCTTCGACGCCCTCCACCGCCCCTGACCAGTAGTCCAGAATCAGCGTTTCCGCAGGTCGATCTCTGTGGATAGCCGCTGTATCCCCCTCCGGACACAATCGTTATGCCTTTTTCGCCGGGTCTGTCCAGTTGACGGCTGATCTTGGTTGTTGAATCTTTCAGTGGCTCGTGGTCAGGCGTCCCTCGAAGGCGATCTGGAAGGCATTCAGCGGTGCCTTCCAGCGCATCATCCATCGTTTCCGGCCCTTGCCGGTCGGGTCGAGACTCATCAATGCCATGTAGACGCACTTCAGCGCGGCGGTCTCGTTGGGGAAATGGCCGCGGGCGCGGACGGCTTTGCGGATGCGGGCGTTGACCGACTCGATCGCGTTCGTCGAGCAGATGACCTTACGGATCTCGACGTCGAAGGCCAGGAACGGCACGAACTCGGCCCAGGCATCGGACCCAGAGCTTCACGATCGCGGGATACTTACCACTCCAGATCTCGGAGAACTCGAGGAACCGTTCGCTGGCCGCGTCCTCGGTCGCTGCGGTGTAGACCGGTTTCAACGCCTTGGCGATCTTGTCCCAGTCCTGGCGGCCGGCGTAGCGGAAACTGTTACGCAGCAGGTGGATGATGCAGGTTTGCACGACCGTTTTCGGCCAGACCGCCTCCACCGCCTCGGGCAGGCCCTTGAGCCCGTCACAGACGAGCATCAAGACGTCTCCGACGCCACGGTTCTTCAGCTCGGTGAACACGTGCAGCCAGTACTTCGCACCCTCACCGCCGTCACCGGCCCAGATACCCAGGATGTCGCGGTGTCCCTCGGCAGTAACGGCCATGACGACATAGATCGGCCGGTTCGCGACCTGACCATCGCGGATCTTGACGTTGATCGCGTCCACGAACAGGACGGGATACACCTGGTCAAGGGGCCGGTTCTGCCATTCGGCCATACCCTCGATCACCTTGTCGGTAATCATCGAGATCGTCTGCCGCGATACCTCAGCGCCATAGACTTCGGCCAGATGCGCGCTGATCTTGCCGTGGGTCAGGCCCTTCGCCGACAACGACAGCACCATCTCGTCCACCCCGGACAGGCGGCGTTGCCGTTTGCGCACGATCTGCGGCTCGAACGTGCCAGCGGTGTCGCGTGGCACCTTGACCTCGACCGGCCCGATATCGGTGGTCACCATCTTCGACCTCGTCCCATTTGCGGCTATTGCCGCTGCGGCGACCGGCCGGGTCGTGCTTGTCGTAGCCGAGATGGTCGGTGACCTCGCCCTCGAGCGCGGATTCGAGCACCCGCTTGGTCAGCTGCTGGAGCAGCCCACCCTCCCCGCTGAGCTGCAAGCCGTCGGTACGGGCCCGATCGACCAGCATCGCGATCAGTTGTTCGTCCGAAACGTCCGCCGCACCAGACGCGCTGGCCTGCCCAGTCACGGTCGCGTCCTCGGCTGCCGTGTCACTCACTTGGCTTCTCTCCCTTGATTATTGAGATCCGCCGTTAATTAGGCTCTGGCCCACTTTCGGTGGTGCCTGTGAGGTGACGGCGGCGCGATAGACCGGTGGCTGAGGTGAGTGTTGGTGTCGGCGTGGTCTTTTCAGGTTTGTCGCCACTGGTTGTCGAGGATGTGGGTGCGGCGGGTTCGCGGTTGGTGGTGCGGGCTCGGACTCCGGGTGGTGTGGCCGAATGCCCTGGTTGTGGTGCGGGATCGGCCCGCGTCCATGGTGTTCACGAACGGCGGCTGGCCGATCTGCCGGTCGATGGCCGCAGCGTGGTGGTGCGGGTGCGTGTCCGGCGCCTGTACTGCCCGACGCAGGGATGTCAGCGCACGTTCCGGGAACAGGTCCCCGGTGTGCTGGAACGCTATCAGCGGCGCACTACCCGGTTGACCGGGCACGTGCGTGCGGCGGTGCGGGAGCTGGCCGGGCGGGCCGCGGTCCGAATGCTCGGGCGGTGGTCGGTGCAGTTGTCGCGGCAGACCGCAGTACGGGTGCTGCTCGGCATCCCGTTGCAGATCCAGAAGGTGCCGAGGGTGCTCAGTGTGGATGATTTCGCTTTGCTGCGCCGCCACCGATACGGGACCGTGCTGATCGACGCCGCGACCCACCAGCGCGTCGATGTCCTGCCCGACCGCCGCTCGGCCACCCTGGAAACCTGGTTACGGTCCCATCCCGGAGTCGAGTTGGTCGTGCGTGATGGGTCGGCCACCTATGCCGAAGCCATCCGCCGCGGGGCCCCGACCGCACTCCATATCGCCGATCGCTGGCACCTGTGGCACAACCTGGTGCGAGCAGCGGAAAAGGTGGTGGCCGCCCACTCCCGCTGCTGGGCTGCCGCCGGCCCGAAACGTCGGCAGTTGACCCGCGAAACCACCACCCTCGCCCGCTGGCACGCCATCCACGACCTCCTCGATCACGGGGTCGGGCTCATGGACTGCGCCCGCCGACTCGGGCTCGGCCTCAATACCGTGAAACGGTATTCCCGCGTCAGCGAACCCGAGAAACTGCGTCGCCCGCCGCAATACCGGGCGAGCCTGGTCGACCCCTACCGTGATCACCTGCGTGCCCGCCGCGCCAGCGAGCCCGGTGTCGCGGTCACTACTCTGTTGGCCGAGATCACCGCTCTCGGCTACACCGGTAGCCTGAATCTCCTGCACAAGTACCTGAACCAGGGCCGTGCCGAGTCCGATCGGGTCCTGCCCTCGCCGCGTCGGCTCACTGCCTGGATCACCACCCGCCCCAGCGAACTGGGCCAGCAGCGCCACGCTCACCTCACCGAACTGCTCGCGGCCTGCCCGGACCTGACCGCGCTCGCGGAACTGGTGGGCAGGTTCGGTCGCATCATCACCGAACACCACGGCCGCGACCTCGACGACTGGATGACCAGCGCCCGCGCCGCGGCATTACCCGAACTCGACCCGTTCCTGCGAGGCATCGACCGCGACTACCACGCTGTTCTGGCCGGACTCTGCATGCCCTACAGCAACGGCCCGGTCGAGGGCGTGAACACGAAAACCAAACTGATCAAACGACAAATGTATGGCCGTGCCGGATTCCGGCTGCTCCGCCACCGCATCCTCCTGGCCTGAACCCACCAGCTACCACCGAAAGTGGGCCGTTAATTAGACACTCCCGGAAGCGATCTTCGCCCTGCAGGATCACGCCCAGACGGCGGCGAGTGGCGACGACGCGACGTATGTCCAGGCGAGAGGTCGTCATGGCGGACCTGTTCTCCTGGAACAGCCCGGAGGGCTGGTACCAGGGCTGGGAAGAACAGTGGGCCAACATGAACGCGCAGTTCGAGCACACCGTTCCCGACCTGGTCGCAGACATGCGGGATATGACGTACGTGTCCAACGGGCAGATCGCATGTCTGAGCATGCACGTGCACGCTACGGCGGAGTCGAGCGGGACGAACATCACCTTCCGTGAGCTCGACAGCTTCCGCAAGACCAAGGGCGGCAAATGGCTGCTGACCACTTCGCATGTGTCGTTTCCCGTCGACCGGGAGACCGGCCAGGGCGACGACAAGCATGAACTGCCACAACGCGGCGCGGTGGAGTGGTCGGCGGATCCGCTGCCCGGGCCCGCGATCACGGTCGAACAGGCCGAACGCGAGCTTCGCCAATGGTTCGAGTCGCGGATCGCGGCACAGACGGCAGACGAAGCAGTCGCCCATTTCGCCGCAGGTGAGAACGTGGTTTATTTCGGCCCGTTCACGCCGGGCGTGTACCGCGGCTTCGACGAGGTCCGCAGCGGCTTCGCAGAGTTGTTCACCGGCGTCAGCAGAGTCGAAGCAGAGATCACCGACTTCATCGTGCACACCGACGGTGAACTCGGATCGGTCCTCGCGCGGGTGCACCTGACGGTTGAGGCGACGGACGGATCGACACAGACATGGTCGCTCCGGCACAGTGACTGCCTTCGTCGCAACGGCGACCGCTGGGAGACCCTCATGGAGGAGATGTCCTTCGTGGTGGATCTCAAGAGCCGAGCCGCTCTCACTGATCTCCGTAGTGGCGCTCTCGCCTGACCGCTTCGGATCTGTTCACGTCAGGATGAAGTGCCCAGCAGCGAGAGCGCGTGGGCACTTCATCGGTGATCGCGGTTGGACATCAGCGAGAAAAGAGGGCGATCGAGAGGACGAGCGAATCCGGAGTGATATTCACAAGATTCACCAGAGATTCGATTGTCCGCACCGATCGTTCAGTGCGGTGTGCAGTGGGCCGCCCGGGCTCCGGTAGTTATCCGCCGTCACTGAGGTGGGCGCCCGGGCTTTCTCTTTACGTTGACGCAGTCGACCCCGAAAGCGCCCGTTATCCCAAGCAGCCGTGACAGTCACTGCCCCGGCGCACGGGCTGCGGGGGCACGGATGGCGCACCTCGGGCAGCCGATCAGGCCGGGGCAGTGGAGACGCTGAGCTGCATTCCCAGCAGGCCGAAGGCGAAATCGGCATAGTCGGTAGCGATCTGTTCAGGTGTGGCCGGCCCACCGGAATGGAACCACTGCGGCAGTGAGGTGCACATCGTAGCTATGGCGCGGCCCGCGATCCGCGCGCGATCGGTGGTCAGGTTTTCTTCGCGAAGGGCGGTGTCGATGTCCTCGTCGAGGAGATGCTGAACCTTGTCGCGGGAAGCGGTGATCCGATTCCGGTTTTGCTCGGTAAGGCTACGCATTTCGCTGGCTCCGATGAAGGCGAGTTCGCGCCGATGGGTGTGGAACAGGGCGAGTGCTTCGACGACACGTCCGATCCGGGCGCGCCCGGATCCGGCCTCATGTCGTGCAGCGTGTACGCGCCAGTGCAGTTCGTCCATCGTCAGGTCGAGTGCGCGCACCAATAGTTGCTGCTTGTCGTGGTAGTGATGATATACGCCGGGCACGCTCATACCGGCGCGGCGAGCGATCGAACGCATGGTGGCGCCGTGGTATCCGGTCTCGACGAATGAATCGATGGCAGCGGCGAGGACGGGGTCGATATCCAGCGGCGGGAATTCGCGCCACGCGCGGGCCGGGTCGCTGTCCGGTCCGGGGGCAACGCCTGCGCGGACAATTGATCGTGGACTGCCGGCGATGGGCGCATCCTGCTCCCCGATGAGCCAGGGCACGGTGGTGCCGAGGAGAGCGGCCAGTTGCTGTAGCCGGGGGAGGGAAACGCCGGTTTTGCCGTTCTCGATAGCGCTGAGCGTGGCGGGACTGACGGCGATCCGCTGCGCTACCGCGCGCAGCGAGAGCCCGGCCTTGATCCTGGCCTGCCGCGTCCGTTCGCCCACGGCGCGCTGCTGATCTGTAGCGTTCATGGTGTTCAGAATAGCTGAACACCATTCGCGTGTGTCGTACCGCGTATTGACAGCAATTATTGTGGCGTGCGAGTCTGCGTATCAGTGAATGGCCGAGCGATCGTTCGGCAAAGTGAGATGGAGGAGTGGACCTGTGGCGATCGATCTGTCCCTTCCGCCCGAGGTGCAAGCGCTGGCCGATCGCACCGGTAGCTTCATCCGCGACCATGTGCTGCCGCTCGAAGACGCGTACGACGGTGACATCGCCGCGGCGGGCGGTGACAAGTTCCGCGAGGAGCTGCAGCAGGCGGCGCGCGATGCGGGTGTGTTCGCGCCGCACGCGCCGGTCGAGTACGGCGGTCACGGCCTGGGTATGTGCGACCGTGCGCCTGTCTTCGAGGAGGCGGGATACTCCCTGTTCGGGCCGACGGCCCTGAACATCGCCGCGCCCGACGAGGGCAATGTGCACATGCTCGCCCATATCGCGAACCCGGAGCAGAAACAGCAGTACCTCGCTCCACTGGCGCGCGGCGAGGTGCGCTCGGCGTTCGCGATGACCGAGCCTGCGCCCGGCGCGGGATCGGACCCCTCCGCACTGGCCACCCGCGCGGTCCGGGCCGAGGGCGGCTGGCGGATCAACGGCACCAAATACTTCATCACCGGCGCCGACGGCGCGGGCTTCTTCATCATCATGGCGCGCACCTCGGGCGAGCCCGGTCAGCGTGGTGGGGCGACCATGTTCCTGGCGCCGGCAGATGCCCCGGGTATCCGGGTGGGCCGCCACCTCGACACCCTGGATCGTTCGATGGTCGGTGGCCACTGTGAAGTGTTCTTCGAAGATCTGTTGGTTTCGGAGTCGGCGGTGCTGGGTGAGGTCGACCGCGGCTTCGAATACGCGCAGGTGCGTCTCGGTCCCGCCCGGATGACTCATGTGATGCGGTGGCTGGGCGCGGCGCGGCGCGGACACGATGTGGCGGTGGCCCATGTGGCGCAGCGGGAGGGTTTCGGTTCGCGGCTGGGAGATCTCGGCATGATCCAGAAGATGGTCGCCGACAACGAGATCGATATCGCCGCGACCCGTGCCCTGTTGATGCGTGCTTGCTGGGAGCTCGACCGGGGCGAACCGGCCGCGAACGCCACCTCGATCGCGAAGACCTTCGCCGCGGAGGCGATCTTCCGGATCGTCGACCGCAGTATGCAGATGTGCGGTGGCCTCGGGGTGTCCGGTGACCTGCCGCTGGCACGGCTCTCGCGCGAGGTCCGTCCGTTCCGGATCTACGACGGACCCTCGGAGACGCATCGGTGGGCGATCGCCAAACGGGCCGTCGGTGCCGCCAAACGCGCACTGCGGGAGAGCGAATGAATCTCTTGGGTATGGACGTCGGCGCGCTGGAACAGTTCCTGCGCGAGCGGGGCGTCGAGGTGCGCGGTGCGCTACGCGTGGAATTGATCAGCGGGGGCCGGTCGAACCTGACCTTCACCGCGTCCGACGATGTTTCGCGGTGGGTGGTGCGGCGTCCGCCGATTTCCGGGCTCACTCCGTCGGCGCATGATATGGCGCGCGAGTTCACGGTGACCGACGCGCTCCAGAACTCCGCGGTACCCGTGGCGCAAACGGTCGCGTTCGACGCGGCGGGCACAGTTCTCGGTGCTCCGATGACCGTCGTCGAATTCGTCGACGGAGCGGTGGTCCGCGACCGGGACGACCTCGCCGCACTCAGCGATGAGCAGGTGGACGCCGCTGCCGCCGAGTTGGTGCGGGTACTCGCCGAATTGCACGCGGTGGACCCCACGGCGGTGGGTTTGGAGGAGTTCGGCCGACCGGTCGGGTTTCTGGCGCGCCAGGTGAAACTCTGGGCTTCCCAATGGGAGCGGGTGAAGACCCGGGAACTCTCCGACGTCGCCACGCTGCACGCGGCGTTGTCGGAGACGGTGCCGCAGGAGTCGGCCTCCGCCATCGTGCACGGCGACTTCCGGATCGACAACACCATCCTCGACTCGGCCGATCCCGGCCGGGTGCGAGCCGTCGTCGACTGGGAACTGTCCACCCTCGGCGACCCGCTCACCGATCTCGCCCTGATGTGCGTGTACCGCACGCCGGTATTCGACCTGGTCCTGGGCACACGAGCCGCGTGGACCAGCGACCGGATGCCCACACCCGACGCGCTCGCGCACTTGTATGCCACCGCATCGGGACGCGACCTCGGCAACTGGGGCTTCTATCTCGCCCTGGCCAATTTCAAACTCGGCGTGATCGGTGAAGGGATTGCCCACCGGGCGCGACAGGGCTCCGACGCCGGTTCCGGCGCCTTGCGAGCGGCCGAGGCGACCCCGGAATTCATGGCGGCCGGCCTGCGCGCATTGAAAGAAGGCCGGATGTGACCGGAAAGAACACCGAGAGCGCCCTCCTCAGTGGCGCAACCTACGTTCCCCGAGGACATCCGAACCCGATGCATCGGGAACAGCGACCTTCCCATGACCACGGCTTCCAGGTCATGTCGTTCGAGCGCGTCTCCGGAGGCGGTGACACCCCAGTATGCAACTCGATAGGAGCGCGGAGCAACGACTCGACCCCGTCGGTGACCTCCGGCAGCGCGAGCACCGAGCCGTGATGAGCGAGTAGGTCACCAGTCGGCGTATCGGTAGGCCGCTCCGGGAGTTCGAAGCGGACTCACTTCTTACGGTGCGATGGCCCGCCGCGTCCGGGCCGCGCGGCCACCGCCTCGGCCGGGCCCGGACCGGCACCCGTTCGAATCGACACGGCAGGTATTTTCGAGAGTGCCGGTGCCTACGTCTTCATTTTCCGACGGGTTCGACTCGTCGCCCGATCGATTGGCAGTGCAGCGTATGAAGGTCAACACCGACCGGCACGTATTCGATGAGAACGATATCCAGGTGTCGGACCGGAAAACTGCCGCGGCTGGAGTCCCCGCCGTACTGGTGTCGCTGCAACGGGGGCTCGAACAGATGGGGCCGGTACGAACTGTCCGGACGTTGCTGCGGTTGAACCAGCGGGATGGTTTCGACTGCCCGGGCTGCGCGTGGCCGGAGACACCTGGGCACCGCAAGGCAGCGGAGTTCTGCGAGAACGGCGCCAAGGCCGTGGCCGAAGAAGCCACCATTCGCACCGTCGATCCGCAGTTCTTCGCCGGCCACTCGGTCTCTCATCTGCTTGAACAAACCGACTACTGGCTCGGCCGGCAGGGCAGACTCACCCATCCCATGATCGTCCGGCCGGGCAGCACCCATTACGAGCCGCTCGGCTGGGATGAAGCCTATGCGGTGATCACCGAACATCTGCACGCCCTGTCGAGCCCGGACGAGGCGATCTTCTACACCTCGGGCCGCACCTCCAACGAGGCCGCGTTCCTCTACCAGCTCATGATCCGAGCATTCGGCACCAACAACATGCCGGACTGCTCGAACATGTGTCACGAATCCTCCGGCGCCGCGCTCACCGAAACCATCGGCATCGGTAAGGGCTCGGTATCGGTCACCGACCTCGAAGACGCTGACCTGATCCTCATCGCCGGCCAGAACCCCGGAACCAACCATCCCCGCATGCTTTCGGTTCTCGAAAAGGCCAAGGCCAACGGCGCCCGGGTTATCGCGATCAACCCGCTCCCAGAGGCCGGCCTGCTGCGGTTCAAGGACCCCCAGCAGATTCGCGGTGTGATCGGTGACGGTACGGCGATCGCCGACGACTTCCTGCAGATCCGCCTCGGCGGGGATCAAGCGCTGTTCCAGGGTCTGGCCAAACTCCTGCTCGAAGAGGAGGACCGGCGGCCCGGTACGGTGGTGGACCGTGGTTTCGTCGCCGAGTACTGCTCCGGGTTCGAGCAGTGGGCCCGAAACCAATCCGCTGATACCGCTGGACCACGTCGCCCGTAAGTCCAATACTCCTGTTTCCAAAGCGGTGACCATCCGCCTCGACCGTCCCACCGGTTCGCCGCAACCGGACGCTCCGGCCCAGGGGCGGGACCGATTTCGATCCGAAGGCGGTGGCAGCTGGTGACCAATGGCTCCGACCACGGCCACAAGCGCCGAAGCTGTGCATCTGCAACCGGTGGCCGAGACAATTCCCGGATCGGGAGCGCCGGCCAATGGGGCGAGTAACGACCCGAGCCCGGGTCACCCGCGTCGACGCAGACGAACGAGCAGCCCGCCTGGACACTGTGGTCGTCACCCTGCTGGCGACCCTGCCCAGCACACTGCGTCACGCGCAGAGGGTATTCGATAGGACGGCGGTCTCCACGCTGCCGGCCTGTTCATCCACGACGGCGATCTCCTCGCACTTCGCGAGGACATCGGCAGACACAATGCGGTGGACAGAGTCGTCGGCTGGGCCACCGAGCACGATCATCTTCCACTGCGGGAAACCGTCCTGCTGGTCAGCGGCCGAGCGTCCTTCGAACTGGCACAAAAGCCGGTAATGGCCGGTATTCCGGTCCTCGCTGCGGACTCGGCGCCGTCCTCATTGGCCCTCGACCTCGCCCGAGAGTCAGGACTGACTCTTGGCGGCTTTCTCTGCGGCCGCACCATAAATATAGGTGTGAAACCGGGGGGAGTAGTAGTCGCTGGAAGGTGTACTGAACTGCGATTATGCGAAGATTCTATAAATCGGATTTGATATATCCGCAGGTCAGGGCAGCGTGTAGGTGTCAGCGCTCTCCTCGAACACCATTTCTGTGGCATTTCTCCGCCGGCAACCGTGTCTTGGCACCGGCAACCACACCATCGCGACCATCGCCGAAGTTGCGACCGCCGTCGCATATCTCACCAGCGAACCCTACGTGCTGGCTCGTCGGCGCCAGGGCGACGCGCGGCGGAGCCCAAACCATCTCGAGTAGGGACCTGCGCTGCGGTGTTTGGGTCGAAGCCGTGTTGCCGGCCACCGGGCCAGGGACCGGAACCAATCGGAGATGCTGCTCGCGAGTAGGACTCGATGTACTCCTTCGGCTCGGCCGGGTACTCACTGGTGTCGCAGAGCCCGGTCAATGCCGCCTCGAGTGGGGGCAGGGGTTCGAGTCCCCATAGCTCCACTCACAACCCCAGTTCAGTCCCGGTATCGCACTGAGCCTGACCTTTTCTTATGACCCAACCCCGCGTTCCGCCGCGGAACGCGGGAATTCGGTTCGAGGGTGGCGGGTCGGATTGTCCTGTCGACCACCGCGGTCGCGTGGCACTATTTGCCGCGACGGCTCGCAATTCGTCAGAGAGCGATGTACTTCGTGTCGAGGTATTCCTCGATACCTTCCTGCCCGCCCTCTCTTCCGAAACCGGACTCTTTATATCCGCCGAACGGCGCTGTGGGCTCGGAGATGACGCCGCGATTGACGCCGACCATTCCGGCTTGGGGAGTGTCGGAATTTTTGTGGTCAGAACGGTGAATTACCCTGCTAGTTTCCGGTTATCCGCTCACCGTAGAACAGGGCGAGCGTGTTGAGTATATCCTTCCATCCACTGACTTTTCC
>JBFARE010000063.1:0-40003 GCA_040674215.1 Nocardia sp. NPDC050193
CACCGATCTATGGACTGTCGACTGCACACGCTCGGTCGCCCGGTGACCCTGAACCCGGCAGGTCCCACTGCTCATGCCGCGACCGGGACCGGGCCCCGACCCTGGAGGCAGACCATCCGGAATAGACAGAAGGCGGATGCTGTCGTGCGCCTGAACCGGCACGGGAGGGATCACATCACTGCAACTGCTCGATAGTCACCGATCTATGGACTGTCGACTGCACACGCTCGGTCGCCCGGTGACCCTGAACCCGGCAGGTCCCACTGCTCATGCCGCGACCGGGACCGGGCCGGGCCGTGTCGCCCGGCGCGACGCGGGGGTGGGGCGCCGGTAGCCTCATGGGGCCGGTTCGCCTAGAAGAGGTGCGGGGTCTCGCATCGGGGAGAGGTTTCGTTGAAATCATCGGATCGTCGATTGGTACTCGATCGCCGCGGGTTCCTCGTCGCGCTGGGGCTGGCGCCCGCGGCCGCGTGGCTGGCCTCCTGTTCCGAGGCCACACCCATCAAGCTGGTGACCGTCGATATGAGCGGTTCCGATCCGGCGATCCGGCCCCAGGACGATCTCTACCGGCACGTCAACGGCAAATGGCTGCGTGAATACCAGTTGCCGCCGGACAAGACCGCCTACGGGGCGTTCAGTGAGGCCGGGGAACGCACCCAGCAGCAGTTGCGGGAGATCATCGAGAGCATCAGCGACCCGGAGGACGGGACCGAGGCCCAGCAGATCCGCGACCTCTACGACGCGCGGATGGATCTGGACGAGATCGAGCGGCTGGGTCTCACGCCGCTGGACACGATGTTCGCCGAGATCGAGGACGCGAAGGACAAACCGGCCCTCGCCGAGGTGATGGGCCGGCTGCCGATCGGCGGACTGATCGGTATCGGGGTGAGCATCGACCAGAAGAACTCCTCGGCCCATATCCCGGCGATCGGTCAGTCCGGGCTGGGCCTGAACGAGCAGTACTATCGTGACCCGCAGTTCGCCGAGGAACTGGCCGGATACCGGACATATCTGGAACGCCTGGCCAAGGGTGCGGATATGCCGGATCCCACCGGGGTGGCCGGGCGGTTGCTGGATCTGGAGAAGCGGATCGCCGCCGCCCACTGGGACAACGTCCGCAACCGCGACGCGGAGGCCACCTACAACGTCTTCGATTGGGACAAGGCCACCGCCCTGGCCCCGGAATACGACTGGGACCCGTGGCTGCGCGGTATCACCGACCGGCCCCAGGATCTCTTCGCGAAGGTGGTGGTGAACCAGCCCTCGTTCGTCACCGAGGCGGGCAAGATCTGGGCGGCGACCGATATCGCGATCTGGCGCGACTATCTGAAGCTCGCCGTGCTCAAGACCTACGCGAACGTGCTGCCCAAGGAGATCTCCGACGCCAATTTCGATTTCAACGGGCGGCTGATGTCCGGGCTGAAACAGCGGCCCGAACTCTGGAAATCGGCCGTCGGCTCGGTGGACAGCAACCTGAGCGAACAGCTGGGCAAGCTGTATGTGGACAAGCATTTCCCGCCCGAGGCCAAGGAACGGGTCGAGGCGATGGTCGACGATCTGATGGCGGCCTACCGGGAGAATTTCACCAATTCGACCTGGATGTCCCCGGAGACCCGGCGGGCCTCGATCGAGAAATTGGAAAAGATCGGCACCAAACTCGGGTACCCGGACAAATGGGTGGACTATTCCGGGCTGAAGGTCACCCGCGGCAAGCTGATCGAATCCCTGCGCGCCATCAACGATTTCGAAGTGAAGCGGTCCTTCGACCGGCTGGGGAAACCGGTGGACAAGGCCGAGTGGAGTGCCTCACCGCAGACGGTGAACGCCTACTATTCCGCCACCAACAACGAGATCGTGTTCCCCGCTGCCTTCCTGCAGCCGCCGTTCTTCGACAAGGACGCCGAGATAGCGGTGAACTACGGCGGCGTCGGCGCGGTGATCGGGCACGAGATCGGGCACGGTTTCGACGACCAGGGCTCGAAGTTCGACGGGGACGGTAACCAGCGCGACTGGTGGACCCCCGCCGACCGCGATGCCTTCGACGCCAAATCCCAGGCGCTCATCGAGCAGTACAACGCCCTGGTTCCCGAGGGGCTGCCGCCGGAGCAGCATGTGAACGGCGCGCTCACCGTCGGCGAGAACCTGGCCGATCTGCGCGGGCTGCAGATCGCGCTGGCCGCCTACCGGATCGCCGAACAGCGCCAGGGGGTCACGAACCCCGATTACCGCACCATGTTCAATTCCTATTCGCGGATCTGGCGTTCCAAGCAGACCCCCGAGGTCACCGAACGGCTGCTCGCCGGCGACACCCACTCCCCCGACGAGTTCCGCGTGAACCAGGTGGTCCGCAATATCGCGGAGTTCTACCGCACCTTCGGTGTGGTAGAGACGGACAAGCTCTTCCTGCCCGAGGATCAGCGCATCGAACTGTGAGCCCACCGGGGAACGGCGGGCCTCCGTTCCCCGGTCGGTTCGCGGGCCGGCGACCGTAACCGACCAGGTCACCACCATCACGCCACCAAGTTAGCCAAGCCTGTCCTATGCTGGGACCGCCGCACGGAAGATCGCGCCGGCCGCCCGTGCCGAGGAGGAATGGCGCCGTTGCAGACGGTGCGACATTCCCGCGGTAGGTCGCCGGCTGTGGTCTTGGCGATCGTCGGGACACGCACGCCGCTGTCCCGCGCCGTCGACGAGCTCCCGCCGGCACCCGCCGACGGGGTGAAACGAGCACCCGCGCGGCGAACCAGGTTCGATCGATACGGAGAAAGCGGTTGTCGTCCACCCTCGCGCACGGGCAACTCCGGTACGCGCTACGCACCGGAGTAACCTGCCTCACCCTCCCCCGCGGGGCGGTGCTGCTGAATCCCCCGCAGAAGAAGCAATTGACCGGTTTGCCCGCGGCAGGCCGTGACGCGCTGAAAACTCTCAACCGCGGGCCGGCTCTGCTGTCGGCGCTCGCACCCGAACCGGACGGCGAGGTGGCGCGGTTACTGGGGCAGCTGGCCGCGGAGGGCTGGCTGGCGGCCACCGTCCTGGACGGCAAGCGCGACCTCTACACCCTCGACCCCTTCACCACGCCACCGGACCGGCCGGACGGTCCACCACCCGCGCCCGGTGCCCTGTCGAAATTCGCGATACTGCATCGGGATACGTCCGGATTCGTCCTCGAACATCCGCTGTCATGGTGCGATCTGCGGATCGGCGATCCCCGGATCGTCGCGCTGCTGGGCGGTCAGGATCCCGCCGAAACGGGACTCCCGCCCGAACTCGTCCGAAGATTCGCCGGCGATCTGCACTGGGGCGGATTCACCGCGGATCCCGCTCACGAGGCCGCGCAGTTCCCCCGGCGCAGTTGGAGCGCACCGGATCTCTGGTTCCATCGGCGCAGTACGCTGGGCCCGCGCACGGTCACCTGGGAGCATTTCGGCCCAACGAAATGGGCAAAAGGAGAGTTCCCGCAGCCCGCGGCCCGCAAGCCCGCGTATCCGGGTACACCGGTCACACTGCCGGTGCCCGACCTGGACGCGCTACGCGCGGCGGACCCGAGCCTGACCGCGGTGCTGGAGGATCGCTACTCCTGCCGGGAGTACGACGATGCCGCCCCGATCACCCGATCCCAGCTGGCCGAGTTGCTGTACCGCACGGCCCGCACCCGGGAGACGAAACCGGTCGGGCCGGGCGAGGAACTGCTGTCGCGCCCCTATCCCTCGGGTGGCGGGGTCTACGAGATCGAGGTCTATCCGATCGTGCGTTCCGTGGCCGGTCTGGAACCCGGTATGTACCACTACGACTCGTTCGGGCACGCCCTGCACCGGATCGCCGAACCGGACTCCCCCGAGGTCGACCGGCTGATTCGGTCCACTTCGGCGACCCTGGCCGGCGGGGCGGAACCGCAGGTCGTACTATTGCTCGCCGCGCGCGCGGGCCGGGTGATGTGGACCTATGAGCAGGTGGCCTACGCCAGCATTCTCAAACATGTCGGAGTGCTGATGCAGACCGTCTACCTGGCGGGGACGGCCATGGGGCTGGGTATCTGCGCCCAGGGCTTCAGCGATACGGCCGCGTTCGTCGCGGCCGCCGGAGTGGACGAACTGGAGGAATGCGGGGTCGGCAGTATTATCGTCGGCTCCCCCGCCCCGGGGTGACCCGAAAGCTCTCCGGCCCGGCCGCGGTGATCCGCGACCGGGCCGGAACCGTTCGGGTGAGGTGACCACCGGGGCGGTCGTCCGACGAACCCACAGGCGGCCGGACGACCTCCGGCGCCGATCAGTTCAAGGCCGACCAGGCGCTCTGCAGATTCTTCAGCGCATCGGCATCGAGACCCGACGCTGCCATGGGAGCGAGATGCTGCTGTTCGGTCCCGCCGCCGGAATCCGCGCCCGGCGCGGGCGGATTCGCGATGATCTCGTCCACGGCCGCGGCCAGATCGGCGATGGTGAAGTATTCGAACAGCAGTTGCGGAGCCAGCGGCAACCCGGCCTCGTTCGCGCGGGAAGCGAGCTGGATCGCGATCACGCTGTCGCCGCCCAATGCGAAGAAACCGTCGTCGCGCCCGACCTCGTCGATCTCGAGCAGTTCGGCCAGCAATGTGGCGATGGTCCGCTCGGTATCGGTCAGCAGGGTCGACGCCGACCCGGGGGCGCCGGCCGCCGCGACCGGCTGTTCGTGGCGCACCACTACACGTCCGGTGTCCCAGCCCTCCGGCAGTACCCGGAGATCACCGAGCGGGCGGGCCGGTTCGGTGGCGAAGCTTTCCACCACCCGGGCCAGCACATCGGCGAAGACCGCACCGGTCCCCGGCTCGTAGAGGTCGGTGTTGACCACAACACGGGTCGTGAGATCGCCGTTTGTCTCCACCGTGTAGTCGAAGTGGATATCCATGAACGACACTTCGTAGTGCTTGGCGATGCTGGTGACCGTGGTGGCACCGTCGGCCGTGAAATCTGCCGCCGGCAGCCGGTGGCGGAAATGCATGACCACCTGGAACAGCGGGTTGCGTGAGAGCGTACGCGGCGGATTGATCGTCTCCACCAGCCGTTCGAAGGGCACGCCCTGCCGGGTGATCGCGTCCAGCGCCGCGTCCCGGACCCGGGCCAGCACCCCGCGCGGGGTGGGATCGCCGGAGAGGTCGTTGCGCAGTACGACCATATTCGCGAAGAGACCGATCATCCGGTCGGTCTGCTCGTCGAGCCGGTTGGCCACCGCGGCCCCGATCGGCAGATCGTCCCCGGCGCCGAGCGCGTGCAGGGTCACCGCGCTCATCGCCTGACACAGCATGAAATCGGTGGCTCCGGCCGCTTCGGCCTGCTGCCGGGCGGCCTGCCAGGTGGCGGCGGACACCACGCGGGTCGCGCTCGCCCCGTTGCGGGCCAGCACGAGCGGGCGCGGACGGTCGTGGGCGACCGCGATCTCGTCCGGCATTCCGTCGAGTGCCGCGCACCAGTAGTCCAGGAGTTCCCGGCCGTAGTCGCTCACCGCGCCCTGCCCGGGCGCCCGGTCGAAGACCTCCCGCTGCCAGATGGCGAAATCGGCGAACTGAATGTCCAGATCCG
This sequence comes from Nocardia sp. NPDC050193, assembly GCA_040674215.1. Lineage (GTDB taxonomy): Bacteria > Actinomycetota > Actinomycetes > Mycobacteriales > Mycobacteriaceae > Nocardia. The sequence continues at coordinate 5,553 of JBFARE010000063.1, forward strand.
GCCAATCCGGCGCCCGGCCGGCCAGCCGCGCCCGGTAGGCCGTGGTCAGGTCCTCGACGTAGATATCGCAGGAGGCGCGGTCGGCGATGATGTGATGCATCAGGATCGACAGCACATGGGTGTGCTCGTCGAGCACCAGTACGCGCACCCGCAACTGGATCTCGGTGCCCAGATCGAAAACGTAGGCGGCGTCCGCGGCCAGCTCGGTCTCCAGCCGTTCGGCGGGATCGGCCCCGCCCCGCAGGTCGATCACCGGCAGCGGGACCGGCGCCGGCGGGGCGATGTGCTGGTACGGAACGCCCTCGTGCTCCGGAAAGGTCGTACGCAGCGACTCGTGGCGGGCCGAGACGTCGGCGATCGCGGCACGCAGCGCCTCGATATCGAGGGGTCCGTCGAAACGCACCGGGTAGGTGACGTTCTCGCCGTCGATCGCGCCTTCCATCCGCCGTTGCAGCCAGTACATGCGCTGTGAATAGTTCAGCGGAGTGCGTTCGGGACGGTCACGACGCACGAGGGCGGGCCGGACCGGGCCGCGGGCCGGACCCGGATCCTCCGCCGCCGGGCCATCCTCGGGCTCCGCGTCGGCCTCGTCGAAAGCGGCCATATCGTCGATATCGATTCCGAACTCGTTCTGGAACTCCGTGACGATATACGCGGCGAGACCGCCGACCGTCGGGGTATCGAACGGCACCCGCATATCGATCTCGAGCCCGAATTCGGCCCGGATCATGGAGATGAGTCGCGCGGCGAGCAGGGAATGGCCGCCCAGTTCGAAGAACGAATCATCGCCGCCGATCCGCGGCCGGTCGAACAACCGGCCATACAGTTCGGCGATACGCCGCTCGGTGGGCGTGCGCGGCTCCCGGAATTCCCGGGCCAGGGTGAGTTCCGGAACGGGCAGTGCCCGGCGATCCAGTTTGCCGTGGGTGGTGAGTGGAATCCGGTCGATCACCGTGAACGCCGCGGGCACCATGTACTCGGGTAGCCGGGCCGCTACCCGGGTGCGTAGCGCGTCCAGGTCGAGTTCGGCGCCGGGGACCGGCACCGGGTACGCGGCCAGGATCTGGCCGAGCGAGGGATGCTCGGTGACCACCACGACCGCGTGCGCCACCTCCGGATGGTTGCTGATCGCGGCCTCGACCTCGCCCAGTTCGATCCGGTGACCGCGCACCTTGACCTGTTCGTCGGTGCGCCCGATGAATTCGACGACCCCGTCGGGCCCGCGCCGGCCCAGATCACCCGTGCGATAGAGGCGCCGGCCGGGACGGAACGGGTCGGCGACGAACCGTTGCGCGGTCAGCGGCGCCCGGTCGTGATAGCCGCGGGCCAGCTGATCGCCGCCCAGGTAGATCTCGCCGACCACCCCGTTGGGCACGAGTTGCAGCGCGTCGTCGAGCAGGTAGAGGTGCACATTGCGATTCGGGACACCGATCGGCACGGTCCCGGGTCCCTGCGGGCCCTCGACCGGCATATGGGTGGAGCACACCACGGCCTCGGTCGGGCCGTAATGGTTGCGCAACTGGGCGTCGAACCGCGCGGTGAACCGGTCGGCCACCTCTCCCGGCAACGCCTCGCCGCCTACCGGCATATGCCGCAGGGAGGTCCAGTTGTTGATCTCCGGCAGCATCAGGAACGTCGCCAGCATCGAGGGCACCATATGCAGTACCGAGACCCCGTGCCGGGTCACCAGATCCGCGACATAGGGAATATCGCGGTAGGCGTTGGGTTTCGGGATCACCACGCACGCACCGACGTACTGCGTCACGAAGATATCCATGAGCGAGGCGTCGAAACTCACCGAGGTGGACTGCAGTACCCGGTCCGCGGGCGTGAGTTCCCATTCCGCGGCGAAACTCGCCAAATGGTCGGCGATCGCGGCGTGCGGGACCGGAACGCCCTTCGGCTGCCCGGTGGAACCGGAAGTGTAGATGACATAGGCGATATTGCCCGGGTGCAATGCCGTCACCCGATCGCGGTCGGTGGGGTCGGTATCGGCCAGGGATTCCGCGGCCGCGACCGCCTCGGCGTAGGTGCTCTCGGTGAACAGCAGCCGCGGCCGCGCGTCGCCGATCAGATAGTCGACCCGCTCGGCGGGATAGCCCGGATCGATCGGCAGATAGGCGGCGCCCGCCTTGAGGATCGCCCAGGCAGCGACGACGAAGTCCACCGAGGTGGCCAGGCCGAGCGCGACGATGTCCTCCGGGCCCACCCCCTGGCCGATCAACCAGTGCGCCAGCCGGTTCGCGCGCGCGTTGAGTTCGGCATAGCTGAGTTCGACCTCGTCGGAGACCAGCGCGGGATTGTCCGGAGTCGCGGCCACCCGCGCTTGCAGTTGTGCCACCAGGGTGGTCGGGACGTACTCGGCCAGCGGCCCGTGCGATACCTCGAGCACCGCGGCGCGGTCGGCGCCCAGGATATCGATCTCCGCGAGGCGGCGGCCGGGATCGGCGAGCACGGTGTCCAGCAGGTGGAGGTAGTGATCGAGAAGTTGATCAACGGTCCGCCGGTCCAGCCGGTCGACCAGGTACGTCGCCTCGACCCGGGCGCCCGATTCGTCCGCGACCACCATGAGTCCCAGCTCTTCCTGCGCCACCGCATTGGCGAGCGGGAGCTCGGTGGACCGCACACCGGGTAGTTCGAAACCGTTGACCGCGCGGCGCATCGCAAAGCTGAGCTGCACCAACTGCGCCAGGCCGTCCCGGCCCGCCATCCGGTCGGGGCCGACCGCGCGCACCACCTGCTCGACTCCCACCCCCTGATGAGCGAATGCCCCGGTGCAGGTCTCGACGGCGGATTCGAGCAGAGTGGCGAAGGTGGCATCGCGGTCGGCGCCGGCGCGGATCAGCACCGTGTTGCCGAAATAGCCGAGCAGCGCCTCGGCGCCACGCCCGGACCGGTTGCTCACCGGCACCGAGATCAAGAAATCGGTGGCCGCGGTATAGCGGCGGATCAACGCTTGGAACCCGGCCAGCAGCACCGTGAACGGCGTCGCCGAATACTGCCGGCCGATCGTAGTGACACGGCTCATCAGCCCGTGCGGCACCGTGCGTACCCGGGTCTCCGCGTCCCGGCTGTGGCCTGCCGCCGCGGATCGGCCCGGCAGTTCGAGGCGGCTGGGCAGCGGTGTCAGCATCTCACGCCAGTACTCGAGGTCGGCGGTATCGGTCGCCGCGTTGCGGGCCCGTATCGCGGCCAGGTCGGCGTACTGGACCGTCGGCTGCGGCAGCGCCGAACCCCGGTAGGCCGCATTGATCTCGCCGAAGAAGACCGCCCAGGAATCGTCGTCCCAGCCGATGTGGTGCACGGTCAGAATGAGCACATATTCGGCGACGGACATCCGGGCCAGCGTGACGCGCAACGGTGAATCGCGGGTGAGGTCGAAGGGGCGGGCGAACTCCCGGCGGGCCAGGACCTCGACCCGGCGCTGCCGCCCGCTCTCCGGAAGCTCGGTGAGATCGTGTTCCTGCCAGGACAACTCGATATCCTCCCGGGAGACCTGAAAGGGCTCCCCCGCCTCGTCGACCTGGTAGACGGTCCGCAGGATCTCGTGGCGCCCGACGACGGCGGCGAAGGCGGCCCGGAGCCGTGCGGCGTCCAGGTCGCCGTCGAGCCGGTAGGCGACACAGATGTTGAGGGTGGTGTCGTCCGGATCGAGCCGCTGGACGAACCACATCCGGCGCTGTGCATCCGACAACGGGGCGGGGTCCCCGGCGCGCCGGGCCGGCGCCGCGGGCTCGGGCGAGGTGATCGCCTGTTCCGCGAGTCGCTGCTGTAACAAGCGCCTACGCCGCTCGAGAATGTCGTCTGCCATAGCTGTCCTTCGAGATAACTGCGTGAGTGTGGGTTCGCGGGTCAGGCCCCGACGGGGCCGGCGGCTTTCAGATCGACCGGGCCGAACGCGCGGATCAGCGCCGCGGTGGCGTCCTGCCAGATCTCGACGAACCGCTCGATATCGGCTTCGGCGAACAGCGCTTCGCTCCAGCGCAGCAGGGTCACCAGCTGGGGGCCGTCCGGGGTCGCGCCGATACCGGCGAGTACGTCCAGGGCGCAACGCAGACCGAAATCGGGTTCCGGTGCCAGCGGCAGGTTGCCGATCAGTTCGTGCTCGGAGACCGGATTCCAGGCGGTGCCGGTCCCGGTCAGATCCACTCGGCCCAGATAGTCGAACAGGATCTGCGGGCCGGGAGCCGCGACCAGATCGGGATCCTCGGCCAGATAGCGCAGCACCCCGTAGTCCAGGCCGTTGTTCGGTACAGCGGCCACCTCGGCGGCCACGGTCGCCAGCAGGGACCGGACCCGGGCCGGATCCTGTCCGGCCACCGCGAGATCCACCGGTTCGACTCCGGCCCCGAACCGCACCGGGAACATACTGGTGAACCAGCCCACGGTATGGGAGGTGTCGATATCCGGGCCCAGCACCGCGTCCTCGCGGCCGTGCGCCTCCATCGCGACATAGGCTCCGCCGGTGGCATCCTGCCCGCGTTCGGTCCGCCAGGTCGCCAGGGTCACCACCAGAGTGGCGATCAGGAACTCGCGCACCCCGGCGACGGCGGCCGGACTCTCCAGCAGCGCGGCGGTGGTCTCCCGCGGGGTGTGCAGGCGCAGCGCCCGGTAGGACCCCCAATTGTCGGTGGCCGGATCGGGTCGGCGGTGACCGAGCACCGGGTCGGGAAGCGCCACCTGCCGCCGCCAGTAATCACGCTGCGCGCGCACTTCCGGTAGCTCCCGGCGCGCGCGCAGGGCCGCCGCGTACTCGCGGTATCCGGTGTGCTCGACCGGCGGGCGCAGGACCGGGACCCGGCCGGCCGCGACCGCCGGATCGGCGGTGAGTTCGGCCCAGCTCGCGGCGAGATCCGCGCTGATCACATACCAGGAGACCGGGTCGACGGCGAGGTGGTGCACCGTGAGCAGTAGCAGATCGGTCGGGCCGGGCCGGGTGATCCGGGTCGCGTAGACCAGCCGGCCCGCCGGCGGATCGAGCCGGCCGGCGTCGGCGTGCGCCTGCGCGGAGATGGCGGCGGCAAGATCCGCGCCACCCGGCACCGTGGTGAAGATCTCCGCCGCGGGCACCGCGCCCGGCTCCCGCGTGTACAGCTCGTATCCGGTGGCGGTCTCGGTGAATCGGGCCCGCAGCAGATCGTGCCCGTCCAGCAGCGCCTGCAACACCGCCAGCAGTTGCGGCTCGGTGATGCCGACGGGCAGTTCCAGCAACGATCCCAGCGAAAACCGCCGGTAGCCGCCGTACTCGTGCATCCAGGACAGGATCGGGACCCGCCCGACCGCCCCGTATTCGGCGGTCGCCGGTCGACGATCCCCGGCACTGCCCGCATCCACCCGCTCGGCCAGTTCGGCGATGGTGCCGACGCTCAGGATCATCCGGGGTGTGGTCGCGATACCCGCGCGGCGCAAACCGTTCACCAGGGACAGCGCGACGATACTGTCCAGGCCGAGTTCGATGAGGTCCTCGTCGATGCCCGGCTCCGGGCTTCCGGTGAGTTCGGCGATCACGGCGCAGATCGCGCGTTCGGTCTCCGTGCCGGCGGGGGTACTCCCGTCCCGGTCCGCGGCCGCGGCGGCCAGCGCCGCCAGCCGGCGCACATCGAGCTTGCCGTTGCCGGTCATCGGCAGAGCGTCCAGCGCCAGGATCCGTTGCGGCACCATATAGGCGGGCAGGGAGCGAGCGAGTTCGCCGCGCAGACCGTCGGCCCGGAATCCGGGGTCGGTTCCGGTCACGAACCCGACCAGTGCCATTCCGCCGGGCCGCCGATACGGCAGTACCACCGCCGCGCGCACCCCGGGCAGTCCGGCCAGCGCCGTCTCGATCTCCCCCGTCTCGATCCGGTATCCCCGGATCTTCACCTGGCCGTCGGCTCGGCCGAGGTAGGCCAATTCACCCGACGGCAACCGTCGCACCAGGTCGCCGGTGCGGTACATCCGCGCGCCCGTCCGGTACGGGTCGGCGACGAAACGTTCCGCGGTGCCGGCCGGGCGCCCGGTGTACCCGCGGGCCAGCTGCGCGCCGGACAGGTACAGCTCGCCGACCACACCGTCGGGTACGACGCGGAGCCGGGAGTCCAGGACATAACCCACGGTGCCCGCGGTGGGGGTGCCGATCACCGGTACGGTGCTCGTCGCGGTCACCGCGGCGACCACGGCCTCGACCGTGGTCTCGGTGGGGCCGTAGCAGTTGTGGACGGCGGTTCCCGATAGCGCGCCGAGCTGCCGCCACAGCGGAACACCGATCGCCTCACCACCGAGCGCGAGGACCGCGAGCGGTACATTCCCGTGCTCGTCGACCAGGCCGGCCGCGGCGAGTTGCGCGAACATCGACGGTGTCGTGTCGATCATGTCCAACCCGTGGTGCCGGATCCCGGCGACCAGCCGGCCCGCGTCCCGCATCTCCGCCGTACCGAACAGATGGTTGGCATGGCCGTCGAACAGGCCGACCAACGGCTGCCACGACGCGTCGAAACCGAGTGACCAGGCATGGGCGATCCGCAGCGGCCGGCCCAGCCGGGCCACGGCCGGCCGGTACACCCGTTCACGGTGATCGGCGAAATAGGCGGCGAGCGCACCGTGGGTCCCGACCACGCCCTTGGGTTCGCCGGTGGAACCCGACGTGAAGATCAGATACGCGCGCTGCTGCGGATGGACAGGTACCGGGAGCATCGCCCCGCGGGGGTCGGCCACCGTCGCGGTCTCCATATCGAGGACGGGTGGGAGGCCGGTGATGCTGCCGTCGAGGCCGGCGGCGCCGACCAGAACCAGGCGCGGCCGGGCCTGCCGGAGGATGGATTCGATCCGCGCGGCCGGCAGTTCGAGATCCAGCGGCACGTACGCGGCGCCCGCGGCGAGCACTCCCAGCACGGCGACGACGGATTCGGCCGAACGCGGAAGGGCAAGTGCCACCACGTCCTCGGCACCCACGCCGCGATCGATCAGCGCCGCGGCGACCCGGTGGGCGGCAGCGGCCAGCTCGCGATAGGTGAACCGCCGCTCGGCGGTGCTCAGCGCGAGCGCGTCCGGAGTTGCCGCGACCTGCCGGGCGAACAGGTGCGCCACGCCCACATCGCGCACATCGGGAGCCGGCGCGACCGGTTCGCGCGGTTGTTCCCCCGGCAGCAGGACATCCGATGCCGCGGTACCGATCTCGTCGAGGTCGGGTAGCCCGCGCAGTACCCGGGCCAGCCGTTCGGGCAGATCCGCCGCCGAGAGATGGCCCAGCAGCGCGGGTACGGCCTCCACCGCCAGCGTGAGTTCGCCGTCGAGCAGATACGAGACGACGGCCAGCGGATAGTGCGTGAGGCCCTGTGATTCGATCACGGTGCACTGCGTGCCGTCGGTCAGGGTGACCGGCCGCAGCACATCGCCCACCGGCACGTTCTCGAAGACGAACAGGGTGTCGAAGAGACTACCGCGCCCGGCCGCCCGCTGAATGGCCGAGAGGCTGAGGTATCCGGCGTCCCGCATCGCGACCGCTTCCCGCTGGATACGGCGGCAGGTGTCGAGAACTCCCGGCGCGCCGCCGGACCCGGTGTCGAGTCGCACGCGCACGGGAATGGTGTTGATGAACAGGCCGATCATCGTCTCCACCCCGGCCAGCTCGTCGGGGCGGCCGGAGACCGTGGTGCCGAACACCAGATCGTCCCGGTCGGTGAGCCGGCCCAGCACCACCGACCAGGCGTACTGGACGGCAGTATTCAGCGTGAGGCCGCCGGCCCCCGCCCAGGCGCGGAGCCGGGCGGTCTCCTCGCTGTTCAATCGCAGCACATGGGTTTCGGGCACGATCGTGTTGATCGCCGAATCCGCACGGTCGCCGAGGATCAGCGGTTCGGCGTCGGCCAGGTATTCGGTCCATTTGCCGAGATCGGCGTCGCTGTCGCGAGCGGCCAGCCAGCCGATGTAATCCCGGTAGGGACGCGGGGCCGGCAACTCGGCGGCCGAGCCACCGGCCTGGTAGATCGCGTACATCTCCCGGAAGAACACACCCAGTGACCAGCCGTCCATGAGCAGGTGGTGGGCGGTCAGGATCATCCGGTGCGAGCCGTCGGGAAGGGTCACCCACACCACTCGCAGCGCGGGACCGCGGGCCAGATCGAATCCGGTGCGCGCCTCCGATTCGGCCAGCGCGGCGTATTCGTGTGGACTCGCGTTGCGCTCGAACCAGGGCAGTGTCACCGAACTCGGCACGATCTGCACGGGTTTGGGCAGGTCCCTGTCCCAGAAGGCGGCCCGGAGGTTGGGGTGGCGGCGCAGGATCACCTCGATACTGCGCCGCAGCAGGTCGCCGTCGACCGGGCCGGTGATCTCCAACGCGAACTGCATGGTGTAGAGATCGTCCGCACCGGCCAGGCGGGCCAGGGAGAAGAGCCCTTCCTGCAGCGGACTCAAAGCGAGGACATCCTCGATTTCGGGCACCGGATTCTCGTCGGCCGCAGGTGTCTTCGTCTTCTCCGTCATGAAGGCGACTCCTCAGCCGTTGTCCTGGGAGCCTGATCTCGCGCAGGCCCACTTACGCTAGCGACTTAGGTTAGCCTATACAAAACCCGACTGTCAGGTGTTCCCGGTCCGACGAAGCCTGATTCTCCACTATCGACGTCCTGTAAATTACGATAGCCTTACCTAACTCATCAGGCGCTGGGGCGTAGCGATGAACGGCTTGTCCTGCCGCTTCGACGAGCCGGCTTCGCTGCCCCGCCGTCTGTCACCGAGCAAGCAGATGATCGTGGAGGAGCACCATGCCACCCGGACCCCGTTGGATCAGGCAGTTCCACAAGCCGACCGCTCCCGGCCACCCGCCGCTGCTGATATTTCCCCACGCGGGCGCGGGAGCCTCGGCCTATCGCGCCTTCTCCAAAGCCTTCAGCACGCACTACGACGTCGTCGTATTCCAATACCCCGGGCGCCAGGACCGCATCCACGAACCCGCCCCGGCGACTCTCCCGGAAATCGCCGCGGGCGCATTCGCCGAATTACGTGATTCGAACGGCTACGGGAATGTGCCCATCACCACATTCGGCCACAGCATGGGCGCGATGGTCTCGTTCGAATTCATCCGGCTGGCCGAGGCGGCGGGGACACCGATCCGGCAGGCGTACGTATCGGCCGCCGTCGCACCGCATATCGCGGACACCAAACCACCGACGCCCAAAGAAGACGACGAGCTCCTGGACCATCTCACCCGTCTCGAAGGGACCACCGGGGACGTGATGACCAATCGGGAACTCATGCGAATGACCCTGCCCGTCGTCAGACAGGACCATCTCGCGTCCGAGAGATACTCCTGCGGGGACGATATCCGGATCTCGGCGCCGATCCACGTGATCGGCGGAGACAACGATCCGATCGTTTCACCGGCCGAACTCAACGGCTGGCGCAAACACAGCGACGAGGTCGAGATCACCGTATTCGAAGGCGGGCATTTCTATCTCAACAACCATATTCCCGAATTGGCCGAATTGATAGCGCCCACAGTCTGATCCGGCGAGAATCTGACGAGGAGAACCATGACATCGACGGCCGGACCGGACCGTGATCACACAGTAATCTCCGGCATGGCCGTGGAGGCCCCGGGCGGGATCGATACCCTCGGTGCGTACTGGTCGGCCCTGGTGAATGCGCGAGAACTGATCGGCCCGTTCCCGCGAGACCGGGACTGGCGGATCGAAGAATTGCTCTCGCTCGGCGAACTCGAGGGCTGGGGACAGGTGAGCGATGCGGGCGGATTCCTCGATCGCGGAGCAGATTTCGATCCATCCTTCTTCGGGATCTCACAGCGCGAAGCCCTGGCCTCGGACCCACAGCAACGGGTGGGACTACGGGTCGCCTGGCGGGCACTGGAGAACGCCGGCGTAAATCCCGGTGCGGTCGACGGCGCGGAGGCGGGATGTTATATCGGCGCCTCACCCATGGAGTATGGCCCCAGCCTGAGCCAGGTCAACGAGCACAGCGGATTCCGCGTGGTAGGTACGGGACAGCTGGGCGTGGCCGGACGTATCTCCCACGCCCTGGGACTGACCGGCCCCTCGATGTGTGTCGATTCCGCCTGCGCCTCGTCGCTCACGGCGTTGCACCTCGCGGTTTCCGCGATCCGCGCCGGTGAATGCGACTGGGCTGTCGCCGGAGCGGTCTGCGTGATGAGTTCGCCGATGGCGTTCTACGAGTTCGCCAAGAACGGCGCGCTCGCCCCGGACGGGCACTGCCGGGCGTACTCCGACGACGCGGCCGGGACACTGTGGGGCGAAGGTGCCGTAGCCCTGCTGGTCGAGCCCGAGTCCCGGGCAAGGCGGCTGGGCCATCCGATCTACGGCCGGGTGCTGGCCAGCCATACCAACCACAACGGTAAAGGCCGCCCGATCCTGGTGCCGCGCGCCGACGCCCAGGAGAAACTGGTCCGGCGGACCGTCCGGCTCGCCGGAATCGATCCGGCCGATATCGGCATGATCGAGGGTCACGGCACCGCCACCCGGGCCGGTGACGTCGCCGAACTCACCGCACTGCAGAACACCTACGGCGCCGCGGGCGGGGATCCGGTGCTCGGATCGGTGAAATCCAATGCCGGGCACGCCCAGGCGGCCGCCGGCATGCTCGGGCTCGCGAAACTGCTGCTCGCCGGCCGGCACGGCAAGATCCCGCCGACCCTCTACGCCGACAATCCGACCACCCGGGTCGACTGGACCCGGTCGAGCCTGCGGTTGGCCACCACCGTGGAGCCCTGGAAGCCGACGGACGGCATGCGCTACGGCGCCGTGTCCTCGTTCGGCGCGGGGGGCGCCAACGCCCATGCCGTCATCGCCGTCCCCGCGCACGAGGAGAACGACCATTTCTGAGTATCAGCTCCCCGACGGGACCGTTCCGGTCCTCCTGTCGGCGCCCACCCCCGCGCTGCTGACCGCGGAGGCCCGTGCCCTGCTCGGCTACCTCGAGACCCACCCGGACGTACCCGTAGGCCGGGTCGCGGAGATGATCTTCCGGACCCGGGTGGCCCGGCGATATCGCGCACTGGCCATGGTCACCGATACCGCCGGATTGATCGATGCCCTGGGTGCCGTGGCCGCGGACAGCGAACATCCCCGGGTCGTCCGCTCCGGCGCGGCCACCGCCGGGCGCGGTATCGCGTTCATCTTTCCCGGCCAGGGCGGGCAGCGCCCCGGGATGGGGCGGCTCTTCTACGACCGGCTTCCCGCGTTCCGCGCCGAAGCGACCCGCTGCGACGAGGTCTTCCGCGAACTGTTCGGCGAGTCTCCGCTGACCTACCTGCTCGACGACACCGCCCCCGCCGACGACAGCGCGCATATCGTGCAGCCCGCCCTGTTCGTGCAGATGGCCGGGCTGGCCGCCGCCTGGCGGTCGGCCGGGGTGGAACCGGCCGCCGTGCTCGGCCACAGTCAGGGTGAGATCGCCGCGGCCTATGTCGCGGGGCTGATGGCGCTGCCGGACGCCGCGCTGGTCGTCGGCACCCGCGCTCGCGCGGTGGACACCATCTCCTCCGACACCTACGCCATGGCGGTGATCGCGGCCGATCGCGAAACCTGTGAAGATCTGCTGGCCCGCCGCTCGGGCTGGGCGCAGGTCTCGGTGGTGAACTCGCCGCATATGGTCGCGCTCTCCGGGGAACGCGAAACGGTCGCCGAGGTCGTGGACGCCTGCACCGAGCAGGGCATCTTCGCCCGGGTCATCCGGGTCCGGTATCCGGCGCACACCAGCATGGTCAACGAGTTCCGTGACGCCATCCACGACGCGGTGAAGAACCGGCTGGCGAACCAGTATTTCGCGAGCGGGGAATTCACCTGCATCGGCGCGACCCTGGGCGCCGAGATCACGCCCGACCTGCCGATCGGCGACTACTGGTTCTGGAACCTGCGCAATCCGGTGCGCTTCGATCGGGCGGTCGCGGCAGCCACGACCAGAGAGATCGGCACCTTCGTCGAGATCGCCGAACACCCGACCCTGCAACTGGCGATCCAGGAGAATCTGACCGCGCTGGGCGAATCGGGCGCCCGGGTGGTGGGCAGTTCGCACCGAGCGGCCACCGACCTGCGCGAGTTCACCCGGAATCTGGCGGTTGTCGCTGTCGATGAACCGGATTTCCGCTGGGCGGGCCTGCGGGTCGGGACGGATGCCCCGCCCGCACTACCACTGCCGGATTTCCCGCACGCGCAGATGAACGAGGTGCGATTGTGGCTACCCGGCCAGGCGACCGCACCCGCCGCTGCCCGGCGCGCCGCGGCACCGGCCCCGCAGGCCGTGCCACCGGAATCCGCTACCGCCCCCGCACAACTGATCGTCGAGCGCTGGACTCGGTTGACCCGCCGGAAAATGGCCGCACCCCGCCGACTGGGCATCATCGACCACACCGGCGAGCGTGCTGAACTCGCCGCTCGGCTCTGCGCCGAGGCCGCGCATCACGGGGCCACCGCGCAGGTCATCGATCCCGCGCATGGACAGGTCACCGGCGATATCGACACTCTGGTGGTGCTGCTGCCCGAGTATCCGGAGTCCACCGCCGCGGCGGCCGCGACGGCCACCGCGGAGTTCTTCGGCACCCGTGCGTGGTGGCCCGGCCTGTCCGACCGGATCAGCTGCTGCTGGCTGGTGACCACCGGCGGTGAGGCGGTTCTCGACGGCGACCCGGCTCCGCACCCGGTCGCCGCTGCCGCCAGTGCCGGTTTCCGTTGCGCCGGTACCGAATTCCCCGGCGTCGTCTTCGCGCACCTGGATCTGGAACCCGGCACGGTCCCGGCGGGGCCGGTCCTCACGGCAGTGCATACCACCGGCGAAACCGAACTCGCCCTGCGCGACGGCGGGCTGTACGCGAAACGCCTGCACCCGGGCGAACCCGGCGCGGCAGCGACCACCCCGGCGAATATCGTCATCACCGGCGGCACCGGCAGCCTGGGCCTGCGGATCTGTGAACATTTCGTGCGGGCCGGCGCCGCTCATATCACCCTGGTGAGCCGGTCAGGAGAGAGCGCGGAGGCCACCACGGCGCTGCGGCCCCTCCGGCAGAGCACCACCCGTATCCGGGTCAGTGCCTGCGATATCGGCGACCCGGCCGCGGTGGCACGGCTGGCCGAGGAACTGCGCGACCGGCCGGCGGATCTGATATTGCACGCTGCCGCCGACTACGCGGGCCTGTCCGAGCTCGAACTCGAAGCGATCAACACCGGCCAGGTGCGGCGGGTACTCCACGGGAAGACGATCGGTGTCGAGAACCTGCTGGACTCGCTACCCCGCGCCCAGGATTGCCGAATCGTGCTGTTCTCCTCGCTCGCGGCCACTCTCGGCGGCCGGGGCAAGATCATCTACGCGGCCGCCAACCGGATGCTGGACGCCTACGCCCACCGGGCCCGCGCCGCGGGATACGACTGCGTCTCGATCCAGTGGGGGCAGTGGGCGGACTACCGGGGGCAGAACGCCACCGATACCGCACAGCTTGCCGCGGTGGGCTACCTCCCGATGAGCGCGGCGGATGCCATTGCCCTCGGGCTGAACGGATTGCGGGGCAATGCCGTCGTCGCCGCGTTCGATTGGGACCGTGGCCGGTCGGTACTGGACGCCTACGGCTACGGGCCGGTCCTCTCCGAATTGCACACGCCCGCACCGGCACCGGTGGCCGCCGCGGACACACCCGCACCGGCCACCGCCGCCGGCCCGGCGGAGATCGGGAATCGGGTGGTCGAGGTGCTCACCGAGGTGCTCGGCGCCGACGACAGCGACAGCCTGGACACCTCCCGGCCCCTGGTGGCGCTCGGACTCGACTCCCTGCAGGCCCTGGAATTCCGTCGCCGGATCGAACACGAGTACGGCTACGAGCTGCCGGTAGCCGATCTGCTCGGCGGCGCGACCGTCGACACCATAGTCGCCGACCTCGGCGGACGCGCGCAGCGCACACCGGACCGGTCCGCCACGGCGCGCGGACCCGAGATGGTGCGAGCACCGGTGACGCGACCGGCGGCCGGGTCCGCCCGGCCCGCCGCCCCCGCCGAAATCGCCGCACTGGCGCGGCGGACCGCCGAACAGGCGGTCCCCGCCGATCTCGATATCGACCGGCTCCGGACCGCACGCCGCGATCTGGACCTCACCGGGCTGCGCGCCATGCTGAACACGCTGGCACCGGCACTGGACGACGGCGAGTTCCACACCGCCACGGAGATCGCCGCCGCCGTGCGGTTCGCCGACCGGCATCACTGGCTGCTACGCCGCTGGCTCGACGAGCTGACCGGCGAGGGCTGCCTGACCTACCATCCCGTACGCGGCTACCGCACGGCGGCCGCCCCACCCGAGCCGAGTCGCTCCGACCTGCGTCTCATCTGCGCCGATCTCGGGTATTCGCGGGAGTTCGCCGATTTCCTGCGGAGTTCGGCCGCGAACCTGACGGGTCTGGCCCAGGATCGGGTGCGGGTCCAGGAGCTGCTGTTCCCCGACGGCGATATGCTCACCGCGGAAGCGGCCTACCGCGAGAACATCATCAGCAACTACCTGAATCTGGCCGCACGCGAGACCGTGGCCGGAGTCACCGCGCGCATCGCCGCCGACCGCGCCCCGGTGCGCATTCTGGAACTCGGCGCCGGTATCGGCGGCACCACCGACGAGGTGATCGCCGGCCTGCCGGGACTGCCGGTGGATTACCACTTCACCGATCTGTCCGCGTTCTTCCTCAATGCTGCCAGGCAACGTTTCGCCGGCCATTCCTGGATGCGTTACGGAATCGTGGACATGAACCGGGATCTGCGCGGCTCCGCCGACCGCTACGACATCGTGATCGGCGCGAATGTGCTGCACAACGCGCTGCATATCGGCGAGATGCTGCGCGATCTGCACGATCTGCTGAATCCCGGCGGCGCGGTGGTGTTCGTCGAAGCGTGCAAGGCCAACTATCCGCTGCTGACCTCGATGAAATTCCTGATGTCCGCCGCCCCCGGCGGCACCCATCCGGGTAAGGAGGACATCCGGCAGGGCGCGCGAATCTTCCTCACCGAGAACGAATGGTGCGAGCAGCTGCGCGGCGCCGGTTTCACGCCGTTTGTGATACTGCCCGAACGCGACCATCCGATGTTCCTGCTGGACCAGCGCGTATTCGCCGCGATCCGCGACTAGGCCCCGCCGGGTGGTTCGCTGGGCTCCGGGGCCCGGCGAACCACCGAGCTGGAACGAGCGACCGATTTCCGGCCGGGCCCGCGGACTCCGCTCGTCCGGCCGGGAACGCCCGGCTTCGCCACCGGCCGCTCAGCGCGCCGCGGAACTCCCCCGCACGCGGCCGGCGATCGACCGGGTGCGATCCGGTTCCGGCGCCAGAATGCGATCCGAGAGCTGCCCCAGGCAGCTGAGGTTCGGGAACCCCGGACCCTGCGCCAGACCGGCGAGGTTGGGGAGATAGAGCTTGGTGTCCAGACCCGAGACCGCAAGGTCGTATCCGATCGAGGATTCCAGGCGGCGCTGGGTGATCGGACCGCCGAGAGCCAGCTCCACCAGATCGGCGGCGTCGGTGTCGAACATATCCAGGAACCACAGCGGTTGGCCGCCGGTCGCGTCCACCACCAGGTCGAAGGTGTGCACCCGGTCCGCCCGGTTCTCGTTGCGCAGGGTGAGAGCGACACCCCCGTCCTGATCCGCGACCTGCACGACGCGCCCCTGTAGATGGTGCACGCGGGCATCGCCGAGCAGGTTCTCCTGGACCCGGACCGAGAACACACCGCGGTCCGTGCGCCGGACGACATCGCGACGCTCTTCGATACTGAGCCCCCGCCATTTGGCCGGATCACTGAACAGCGAGTTCTCGAAATAGCTTTCACCCCGCGTGTAGATCGTGGCCGCCGGGGAGATCACCGAGACCGTCAGCACGTCGTGGCGGACCAGCTCGTCCATGGCGGAACCGGCGGTCTCACCGCCGCCGATGACCGCGGCACGCGACGATACCGGCAACTGCCGCCGCCCGACCAGGTCCCAGAAGTCGGCGATACTGAGCATCTTCGGATGATCGGCCAGCGCCCGGCGGCTGTTGCCGGGCCCGGTGATCATCAACCGTTCCGCTTCGATATCGCTCGCGAGTCCGTCGGCGTCCACCACCGAGATCACCCAGCCCTCGGCACCCGCCGAAACCTTGCGTACCGCACCGGTCACCACCTCGACATCGGTCTTGTCCGCGACCCACTGCAGGTATTTGGCCCAGAGATGATGCTGCGGGCTGGGCCTCCCCCGGTCGACCCATTCGGCGTAGGTACCGCGTTCTACCAGGAACGAGGTCCAGCTGAAGGCCAGCATGGCCTCGTCGATCTCGCGGTTGCGATTACGCGCCCACACCGAGTGGTAAGGGAAACCGACGTCCTTCTCCGGGCTGGTCCCCAGCCGGTGCTGACCGTTGGTCCAGCCACCGCTGGGCAGCCAGTTGCCGCCCACCGCGTGTGCCTCCACCACGATGATCTGCGGCGTGGGCAGACCGAGTTGGCGCAGAACGTGCGCTTTCGCCGCGACTGCCATGGCTTTCGGGCCCGCGCCCAGCACCAGAAGTCTGTCCACCGGTTCTCCCATCTCCATCACTTCCACGCCGCCGAGCCGGACACTCGACCGCGGCCGGAAGCACCGCGCACTCCGGACAACTCTACCTATATTTGCGTAGGCTTACCTAAATTCTTTGCCCAGGAATTCGGTTGCCGGCGACACCGTCCGGCCCGGAACACCGTGCCGCGCATCAGGTTTGCGCGAGCACTTCGGCATCGCTCATCCCGGCGACCTCCAGGTACACGCGCGCGACCTGCCCGAGCCGTCCGGGTTGCGGATCCGCCGCGGTCAGCCGCTCGGCCAGCGCCGCTGTCGTGCGCGCGGCGAAGATATCGGCGACCATGGCGTAATCGGCATCGAGCCACTCCCGGATCCTGGCGATGGCGGTGGTGGCCAGCACCGAATCCCCGCCCAGCCGGAAGAAATCGTCGTGCACACCGAGCTCGGTGCCACCCAGCACCCCCGCGAGAATATCGAGCAGCGCGCTTTCCACCTCGTTGCGCGGCGCGGCGTCGGCCGCGACCTCGGCCCCCGATTCCAGCAGGGCCAGCACCGCCCGGCGGTCCAGTTTGCCGTTATCGGTCAACGGCATGGTGTCCAGCAACTCGATCCGGGACGGGATCATGTAGCCGGGCAGCCGATCCGCGACCGCCGCCACGATATCGGCCGCGTCGCCGTGCGCACCGGCCACCGCGGCCACCAGCTTGGGCGCGTTCGAATCCAGCACGGCCGCCACCGCGTGCCGCACCCCGGGGGCGGTCCGCAATGCGGTCTCGACCTCGCCGAGTTCCACCCGGTAGCCGCGGATCTGTACCTGGTGATCGGCACGCCCGAGGAATTCGATGGTGCCGTCGGGCCAGTACCGGGCCATATCGCCGGTTCGGTACCAACGCAGTCCATCGTGTTCGACGAATCGCTCGGCGGTCCGCTCGGGGTCGTTGCGATAGCCGATTGCCACATTCGCTCCGCCCACCCAGAATTCACCGGGCACCCAGTCCGGGCAGTCCCGGCCGGCCGCCGAGACCACCCGGCAGCGCACATTGCGCAACGGCACCCCGAACGGCACCGTGGACCAGTGCTCCGGCGGCTCGGCCACCTCGCAGATGGTGTTGTGGATGGCGGTTTCGGTGGCGCCGCCCAGGCCGGCGAACCGGCAGCCGGGCACCTGCCGGGCCAGCCGGCGAGCCAGATCGGCGCCCACCCAGTCCCCGCCGAGCGTGACCGCGCGCAAGGAATCGCCGAGCCCGGCCCCACCGATCTCGAGAATCATATCGAGCATGGCGGGTACGCAGTTCAGAATCGAGACCCGGTGCCGGACCAGCAGTTCCACCCAGGATGTCGCCTCGGCGCGCTGCCGGGCATCCACCGCCACAATCGAGCCACCCGCGGCGAACATACCGAAGATGTCGTAGACCGAGGCGTCGAATTCCAAGGCAGACAGGGCCAGGACGCGGTCGGCGCGGCCCACCTCGAACCAGTCGTTCACCGCGTCGATGGTGTTCATCGCGGCGGCGTGCGAAACCTCCACGCCCTTGGGCACACCGGTCGAGCCCGAGGTGAAGATGATGTAGGCGAGGGCGGCCGGGTCCATCGTGACCGGCGCCGGCAACGGCTGCGCGTACTGCGCGGCCGCGGCCAGCGGCAGCGCGCGGATCGCCTCGTCACCCATATCGGCGCCGTCCACCGTCAGCGCCACCGTGATATCGCCGGTACGCAGGATCTCGGCGCGACGACCGGCCGGCTGGTCGAAACCGATCGGGACATAGGCACCGCCGGCGGCCAGCACGCCCAGTACCGCCACGATCTGATCGGCTCCCCTGGGCAGTTGTACCGCCACGGTGGTACCGGCGGTCACTCCCGCGTCGCGCAGCGCGCCGGCCACCGCCAGCGCCCGCCCGGCCAGTTCGCCGTAGGTCAGGCAGCCGTCGACCCCGTCACGTGTCCACACCACCGCCGGCAGTCCGGGTTCCGCCGCGGCGAGATCGAAGAAGCCCTGATGCAGGGCGCGACCACTCACCGGCCCGGCGGTGGCGTTGACCTTCGCCCGGACCTGGGCCTGCGCCACCGGCAGCCGTACCGGCGCCTCGGCCTCCCAGCCGGCGCAACCGTCACACAGCCGCGCCACCGCCTCGGTGTACCGGGCGAACATCGTCTCGACCATGCCGGCCGGGAACGCCGATTCGCGCACGTCCCAGTTGAGAAGCAGCCCGCCGTTCACCTCGGTGACCTGTGCGTCCAAGGTCACCTGCGGACCCTGCGAAATGATCCACACCGGCGCGCCGAACGTCTCGGTGACGGTATCGGCGAAGAGTTCGCCCAGATTCAGCGCGCTGGTGTAGACAATGGGCGCCAGCACCGGCTCCCCGCGATGCCGCCCCAGATCGCGCAGCACCTCCAATCCCGAATAGGCGGTGTGCGCGGCGCTTTCATGCATCGAACGCTGTAGCGCCCGGGCACGCTCGGCGACGGTCACGTTCTCGGTGACATCCACCTCGAGCATGATCGAGGAGCTGAAGTCGCCCACCACTCGGTCCACTCCGGGATGGACCGGCTCCCGGTGGAACAGCGGGACATTGAGCAGGAATCGGCTCTGCGCCGACCAGCCGCCGATTGTTTCGGCGAATACCGCGGCCAGGGCCATGGCCGGGGTGAGACCGCGCTCGTGGGCGGCCGCGAGCAAGCGTTGCCGGTCCTCGGGCGCGAGCCAGTGGGGGTAGCGGACCGTGCGGCGTTCGCCCGCGGATTCACCGGCCGGCGCGGCCGGGAGTTCGGGGGCGCCCGGCAGCGTGGCGAGCCGGTCCTGCCACCACTGGCGGTCGCGCTCCCGGGCCGCCGTATCGAGGACCCGCTCGGTGCGGTATCGCCGGTAACTGTAGGTCTGCGCGGGAACTGCACGCCCGTGGTAGAGCTCGGCCAGATCGGCGATCAGGATGCGATAACTCATCGCGTCGCCGGCGATCATATCGACGTCCAGATGCAGCCGGGTACGGCCGCCGGGGCGCAGGCTGAGCACCACGTCCAGCATCTGCCCGGCGTCGATCGCCAGCCGCTGATGGGTCATCCGGTCGCGCACCCGTGCCAGCTCGGCCTCGGCCGACTCGGCGGTCTCCGCCCGCAGGTCCATTACCGCGAACACCGGCCGGCCGGGCTCGGGCAGCGTCTGCTGGGTGCCGTCGGGCAGCACCCTGGTACGCAACATCGGATGGGCGGTAACCAGTTCCGAGACCGCGCGTTCGAGTCGTCGCGGGTCGACCGCGTCGCCGTCGAACTCGACGTACAGATGGGCGGCGACACCACCGAGCTCCTGCTCATCGGATCGGCCGATCCAGTACGCGTGCTGCATGGGCCCCAGCGGGAACGGTTCGGATTCCGCGGAGAGCTCGGGTGATTCGCCTGACGCGGCCGGTTCCGGGGCCGGCTCGGCCATTCCGGCCCGTGGGTCCGCGCCGGCCTTTTCCGGCCGGCCCGCGGCAGTGAGCAGGCGGTACCAATCCGCCACGGTCGGCGCCGCGACCAGCTGGGCGAAGTTGACTGCGTGGCCCCGTTTACGCCACCGGCCCGCGAGCTTCATGGTGCGAATGGAATCCAGGCCTAGCTGGATGAGATCCGCGTCGGCCGTGACATCGTCCAGGGCGACACCCAATTGTTCGGCGACCGCGGCCCGGACCTCGTCGATATCCACCGCCGAGACTTGCTGCCCTGACTCCATCACCGCTGCCACTCCTTCGTCCTGCGCGGAAATGCCGCGCAAGCAGCGTAACCCATTTACATAGGGTTGCCTAACCTTATGTACGTGGATTCGGCGGTGTTTCACGCACCACGCACCCGTCCGGCAACCCGCTCACCGCGGTCGCCGACAACCACCGGAACTTCCGGTCCAGCGGATACAACGGCCATCGGCACCCATCCGACGACTCCGCCCGGTCACGCGGAAGCTGCGGTGGTGCCGGCCGAGTGCGGGGAGCCGACCGACACCGGCGGCCCGGGTCACGCGGATCTCGCCAGGCGAACCCTGGCCAGGTCATCGGCCACCCTCGCCGATCACGAACCGGCGGCCGGTGACCTCACTCGGGAGCGTCGGTGAGATACCCTCCGCGCCGGAAGAATTCGGCACCGCCGTGTTCGGCCCCGTCGGCATCGCGGACGAGGGTGATCAGCAATCCGTGATTGTCGCCGCGGTAGGCATCCGGCCCGCATACGACGACACCCCCGCCCTCCTGCACGACGACCCGGCCCGGCGTACCGCCGTAGCGCGCGGACGACACGGCCGATTCCAGCACCTCGATCCGCTGACCGCGGTAATAGGTGAACGCGCGGGGATAGGGCGCGGACAACGCCCGGACGAACCGCTCCAGATCGGCGGCATATGCCCGCCAGTCGATCCGGCTGTCCCGGTCCGAACGCTTGTGAAAGTAGGTGCGCGCCGCCTTGTCCTGCGGCCGCCATTGCGCGGTACCGGATTCGAGCGCGGCCAGCGCCTCGTGCACGGCCCCGGGAATGAGTTCCATACCGGCAAGCACCAATTCGGTGCCGGTGGCGGTGGGTCCGATGGGCAGCGAATGCTGCACGAGGATATCGCCGGTGTCGAGCTGCTCGTCCATCCGGTGCACCGTCAACCCGAATTCGGTGGCACCGCTGATCAGTGCCCACAGCACCGGCGAGAAGCCGGTGAATTCGGGCAGCAGGGAGTCGTGCAGATTGAGGGTGCCGTGGGTGGGCATGTTGTACAGCTCCGACGGCATCCAGGTGTACCAGCTGTTCACCACGATGACATCCGGTTCGGCCCGTTTGACCAGGTCGATGGTCGCGGCATCGGCGCGCTCGGTCAGATGGACCGGGATCCCGTGCTCGCGGGCCAGCTCCTCCACCGAATCCGACCAGATCCCCTTGTAGGAATCCGCACTGGCGGGATGGGTGACGGCGAGTACCACCTCGTGTTCGGAGTCGATCAACGCCTGCAGAGTCCTACGCCCCCAGGTCTGGAACCCGAACGAGACGATACGCATGAAGAAACCCCATCTGTGGATATCTGGTCGGACAACGGCTCCGGCAGGCCGGAGAAGCTTCGATCGATCGGCGAACGTGGTGACTCCGGCGACCACCGGAGGAGATCAGCCTGGCCTCACGATTCGATGATCAGCCGGCCTTCCGCGGTCCACCGGCCGCGCTGCGCGGTCCGGAACAGCCGGGCGCCGGGTTCGTACGGGTCGGCCGTGAACCGGTCCCGGTCGCCGCCGTCGGCCAGCTCCGCCGCGAGTGCCCGGCCACCGACGTACACATCGCCGGCCACCCCAGGGGGCACCAACCGGCCTTCCTCGAGCACGAGCACCTTCGCACCCGGTACGGGCCGGGTCCATCCGGTGGGCGCGAGCGGACCGCGGGCGACCGCGCCGAGGTACGCGCGCGAATGGAAGGCCACGGTCGCCACCGCATCGGGCGACAGGCAGCGCACGGCTTCGAGCAGCGCGGAGCCACCGTAGGTACCGACCAGGTCCCAGCGGGCCACGGTCGGCAGCAGCTCGATCCCCTCGGCCATCAGCAGAACCGGCAGTTCGGCGTCCGCGACCACCTGGGTCACGCCGTAGGACTCGATCAGACCGGCCAGCAGCGCCGGATCCCGGCGCTGGGTCTCGGTCGGGATCACCACAGAGGCGCCGGCGGACCAGGCCGCCAGCAGGTCGGCGGCATTCTGCGGATCACTCCACGGCAGGGCCAGGAGGCGGACATCCGCGGGCCGGGAAGCGGGGTCGACGCGGCGCAGGCGGCGATCGGCGGCGACACCGCGCCGGTCGGCAACGGCCACCGCGAGGGCGTCGGCGCCCAGCAGCAGCCCGTGCCCACCGAGCCGTCCGACACCGACCCGCGAGGCGGTGAGGAATTCGGCGAGCAGGGCGGCGACGCCGGTCGCGGTGGGGACGGCGGACGAGCGGTGCACACCTTGGAAACGGTCGGCACCGCCGAACAGGTCGCCGTAGGTCAGCACACCGTCCGCGCAGCGCGCGGCCACCCGGCTCTCCGGGACCATGCGGCCGTGCCGGATCACGGTGACCAGCGCACAGACATCACCGGGTTCGACGCCCGTCGCCCATTCGCCCAGTATCCGTTCGCGCTCGACAGCCGTCGGGCTGGGCACGACCAGTGGCGCGATACCCCTGATATCGTCGACGACGGTCATCGGTCACCTCCTGCTAAGGACGTGGAGCCGGAGCCGATACGCACCGATCGGTCACCGGTTCCCCTCTACTGCTCGGACGGCCCCGGAGACCGAACCAGCATCAAGCTTAGGCTTACCTTACATTGCAAGAGGGCGATTCTCCAGATCGCACCCGGGCACTCCGGTAAGAATTGCTTAGGCTAAGCTAACACACTCCCGCGGTGGGTCGCGCGCGTTCTCCAACCGCCGGGTGGCGACACGCCCGCTACCGCCGATTCCGCTATCGCACAGGTTGTTCCAGCCGCCAGCCACCGGCCCGCGACCGTTCGTTCCAGAAATCGGCGTAGCGGCCACCCAGCGCCAGTAGCTCGGTATGGGTGCCGCGTTCGACGATGCGACCCGCATCCAGGAAGAGAATCTGATCGGCGTGCGCGATGGTGCCCAGTCGATGCGCCACCACGATGACCGTCTTACCGCGGGTGAGCTCGTGGATACCCCGCACCACCGACGCCTCGCTGTGCGGGTCCAGTGCGCTGGTCGCCTCGTCCAGCAGCACGATCGGCGCGTCCTTGAGCAACGCCCGTGCGATCGAAACCCGTTGCCGCTCACCTCCGGACAGCAGCGAACCGCCCTCGCCGACCGGTGATTCGTAGCCGTCGGGCAGGCGGTCGGTGATCTCGTCCACCCGGGCGGCGACTGCGGCCCGGCGTACTTCCTCGTCGGTGGCGTCCAACCGGCCGATCCGGATGTTCTCGGCCACCGACCGGTTGAACAGGTAGACGTTCTGGAACACCAGTGACAGCCGGCTCAGCAGCGTCTCCGACGGCTGCTCACGGACGTCGTGCCCGGCGACCACGACCCGCCCGGACTCCACGTCGTAGAACCGCGCGGCCAGCCTGAGCAGCGTCGTCTTACCGGCACCGCTCGGGCCGACCACGGCCGTGGTGGTCCCGGGCGGCACGCTGAAGGTCAGCCCGGAGAGCACCGGTTCGCCCGGGCGATAGGAGAAGCCGACATCGTGGAACTCGACTCCGGGCGCGCCGGGGACAACCGGTTCCCGTGATTCCGGCAGCGTCGGCTCGCTCAGCAGTTCGGTCACCCGGTCGACCGCGGCGCCCGCGCCCCGCAGGCCGTTGCCCAGTTGCGCGGCCAGGTTGAGCGGTTCGATGAACCGCGCGCTCACCGCGATCAGCGCGATCGCCGCCGGAACCGAGATCGAACCCCCGGTCACCCGGTTCACCACGATGTAGGCGAGCACCAGGAACACCGCCTGGATGCACAAGGAGAACACGATCAGCCCGGGGACCGACGCGAACACCAGTTTCGTCGATGCCGACTTCTGCTCCGCCAGCGCGGCGTCCAGCGCCCGGTTCCCGTTGCCGACCGCCCCCAGCGAACGCAACACCGGCTGAGCCTGCGCGAACTCCACCACGCGCGCATCGGCCTCGCCCGCCGCCGCATGGGCCCGCGCGTCCGACGCCGCGTAGGACCGCGCCGCCAGCGCGTTGACGAGGAAGAGCACCGGTGCGGACAGCAGCATCGCCAGCGAGATCCGCCAGTCCACGAACAACATCCCCACCGCCACGGCGATCGGCACCACGATGCTGTTGAGCACCTTTGCCATCAGATAGGCCAGCGCCTGCTGGATCTCGCGCACGTTCTCCACTGTCAGCCGCGACAGCGGCCCGGCACCGTGGGTCTCGAACCAGCCCAGGGGAAGGGCATTGAGATGATCGCCGATCCGGGTCTGCAGTCCCCGCTGCATACCCACCGCGATACGCAGACCGAAGACCGTCTGGAGGTAACCGGTCACGGCCACCGCGCCGACCGCGACCAGCATCAGCAGTGCCCAGAACCAGGCCCGCGGCAGGTCGTCGCCGAACAGGGCCTCGAGCACCGGGACCAGCAGTAGATACGCCAGCGCCTGGCACAGCGCCTGACCGATGATCGCGGCGAACAGTTTGGGGGTGAGCGGAGCGAATTCGCCGGGGACCAGCGCGAGCAGTTTCTTGATCATCGGATGTTCCCGCTCTCCGCCGCCTCGACCGCACCGAGCGCGGCCTCGTTGATCTCCCACAACCGCTGGTAGGTCCCGCCCGCGGTGTGCAGGCGGGCATGGTCGCCCTGTTCGACCAGAGACCCGTTCTCCAGCACCACGATCCGGTCCACGCCGGTAATGGTGTGCAGCCGGTGCGCGATCACCAGCACGGTGCGACCCGCCACGAGCCGGGCCAACGCGTCCTGGACCGCGGCTTCGGACTCCGGATCGGCGAAGGCAGTGGCCTCGTCGAGCACCAGCACCGGTGTATCGGCCAGCAGCGCCCGGGCGATCGACAGGCGTTGCGCCTCGCCGCCGGACAGACTGGCATCCACGCCGATCTCGGAGTCGTATCCCCGGGGCAGCGCCGCGATGCGATCGTGGATCTGCGCCGCCCGAGCGGCCGCCTCCAGCGTCGCGGCATCGGCGTCGGGGCAGGCCAGCAGCAGATTGTCCCGGACCGAACCGCGGATCAGCCGGACATCCTGGAAGACGAATCCGACTGTGCGATACAGCTCCGCCGGGGGGATATCGCGGATATCGCGGCCCCCGATGGTGATCCGGCCGGCGTCCACATCGTAGAAGCGGGGGAGGAGCTTGGCCAGCGTGGATTTACCCGAGCCGCTCGGCCCCACCAGGGCGGTGAGCGTACCGGGACGCAGTTCCAGATCGATATCGCGCAGCACCAGGTGGTCCTCGCGGTATCCGAACGCCACACCTTCGAACCGGACCACACCCGATTCGGCCGGCGCGGCGGGTCCCGTGGCCGCATCCGGCGCGCCGGTGGCCAGTTCCTGCGTCTGCTGCAACTCATACAACCGCACCGCGGCCGCCCCGGCCTCCCGCAGTGCCTGCCCACCATAGCCCAGCCCCAGCAGCGAACTTCCCAGCCCGAGCCCGACCAGCAGGAAGGGCAGCAGGTCGAGGGGCCGCGCCCAGTCCAGGCCCACCGCCGCCAGCCCGGCGAGCACGATCACCGACATGACGAAGACCGGCGCGACGGTGATATCGGAGATCGCCTGCAGCCGGATCATCGGGGTCTTCCAGCGAGTGAACGCGGCCGTCTGCCCGTCCACCGCCGCCTGGAACTCGTGATGTGCCTTGCCGGCCTGGCCGAAGGCACGCACGACCTGGATGCCGTCCACGAATTCGATGGCCGCGGTCTGCACCCGCCGCTCCCAGCGGCTGTACACCGCCAGGCGATCGCGGCTGGTCCGATTCATCATCCGGCTCAGCGATATCGCGTACGCCAGCAACGGGATCAGCAGCACCAGGGTGAGCCGCCAGTCCACCGTGAACAGGTAGAGCAGGGTGACCAGCGGGACCACGAGGCCGCCGACGAAATCGAGCCGGGCATGGGCGACCAGATAGTGCAGTGCCTCGACATCGTCCTGTAGGTACTTCTTGATATCGCCGGAGGTGCGTTCGGAGAACCAGCCCAGCGGAACCCGGGTGAGTTTGTCCGCGAGCGAGCGTCGAACCGCCAGCTGGAAACCGCCGTCCACGTGATGCGACCAGGTCAGCGCGAGCGCCTGGAGCAGCCCGCGCACCACCAGCACGATCACGGCGGCCCACAGCAGCGCCCACACCCGGTCGGTGTCGATCCGGTCGGCCGTGAGTTCCCGGCAGGCTTCGACGATGAGCACGAACGGCACGACATTGGCGACCGATGCCACCGCGACGATTACGCTCGCCACCGTGAGCGCCCCGTTCACCGGGGCCAGGATCTGCTTGCGCGCCAGTGCTTCTCGCTGCTTCTGCGCCTTCTGCTGGGCGCGCGGGGCGCGGTTGCCCGTCTCCGCCGCCGACAGCGGCGCAGCCTCCACCGTCATATCCTCGCCTTCCGGCCGTTGTGCTGAATGCGCCTCATCTTCACACAGCCGGCGACAAATAGGTAGGTTAGGCTAACTTGCCTGATCCACCCTCGCGACCCAGGGAGAGCCGAGCCGGGAAACCCGCACCCAGGCGCGAAGTTAGGTTAAGCTAACCTCCATGGGAAGAGGCAGTAATGGCGTAATCATGAAGGTGTGGCGGGCCGACGACTACCGGCTGACGGTCACCTCCACGGAGCGGATCACCGACAAGTACGTCCGCATCGGCTTCACCGCCGGGGGTCTGCTCGCCAACCACCCGGTGCACCCCACTCAGTTCATCCGGCTCTGGATCCCCGACGCCGAAACCGACAAACTGCACCATCGCGGTTACACGCTCATCGACCAGGACCCCGACAACGACCACTTCCATATCGAGTTCGCCGTGCACAGCGGACCGGCCAGTCAGTGGGCCGAACGCGCCCGGGTCGGCGATGTCATCGAAACCTCGGTGCTGGGCTCCAAGTTCGAACTGCCCGCGACCGCCCCCGGCGAGTACGTGATCTTCGGCGATACCGCTTCCCTGCCGGCGATCAACACCCTGCTCGAATCGATCGGCGACGTCCCGGCCCGGGTCTGGCTGGAATGGCAGTACGAGTCGGATACCGGCCTGCCGGTCCGCAACAAACCGCACCACGAGATCACCTGGATCCAGCGCATCGACGACGGCCGCGCCATGCGCGAACAGGCCGAACAGCTGACCGTCGCCGCCGACGCCTTCGCCTGGGTCGCCTGCGACACCACCAGCACCCGCGCCATCGTGAAGAGCCTGCGGACCACGCACGCGCTGCCGAAATCGCAGATCAAAGCCCAGGGTTACTGGAAGTAACCGCCGTCACCCGCCGCGGGCCGTCCGGCCGGCGCCCGCGCCCCGCGGACTATGCTGCGACCGGTGAGAAGAAGGCAGCAGCCGCCGCTGCCGAAGCGGTTCGGGCTGGACCCGGCCCGGTTGCGGCTGCCCGAGGAGGGCGACTGGGCGACCGTGCGCGACCATCTGGTACACCGGCTGCCCCGCGTCGCCCCCGCGCGAATCGATGAGATGCTGCACGCCGGTGATATCGTCGACCTGGCCGGGCCACTCGCGCCCGACGCGCCCTATGTGCCCGGGGGCGCGGTCTGGTTCCACCGCGATCTGCCCGACGAGAAACCGGTCCCCTTCGACCTGTCGATCGTCTACCGCGACGACACCGTCCTGGTCGCCGACAAACCGCATTTCCTGGCCACCATCCCGCGCGGCAGCCATATCCTCCAGACCGCCCTGGTGCGGCTGCGCCGGGAACTCGGCCTGCCCGACCTGATCCCCGCGCATCGTCTCGACCGCGCCACCGCCGGCCTGGTGCTGTTCGTCGTGGACCCGACCCGTCGCGGCGCCTACCAGACGCTGTTCCAGCGCCGGCTGGTCCGCAAGGTGTACGAGGCCGTGGCCGGATACCGCGACGGGTTGCTCTTCCCGCTGTCCCTGGAAAGCCGCATAATCAAGGAGAAGCATGTCCTGGCCGCCCAGGAGGTGATCGGGCCACCCAACGCGCGCACCCGGGTCGAGCTCATCGAGCGGCGCGGCGATATAGCCCGCTACCGGCTGCACCCCGCGACCGGGCGCACCCATCAGCTGCGGCTGCACATGAACTCGCTGGGTATCCCCATTCTCGGCGACGATTTCTATCCGGTGATCACCGATAAACCGGTCGACGACTTCACCCGCCCGCTCCAGCTGCTGGCCGCCACCCTCGAATTCACCGACCCGGTGACCGGCGAGCACAGGCGGTTCGACAGCGGCCGGCGCCTACAGGCCTGGACCGATCCACAGGGTTGGGCCGGAGACGCGGAAGCCGCCCCGGGTTCCTGAACCCCGGGGCGGACCGGGGCGCCGTTCGCTGCGACCGGCCACGACCGCGCCGGAGTCACCCGATCCCGTCCCGCTGTGTTCGAGCCCGCACCGCGCGCTCCCGGCCCGTCCGTACACTGGGCCGAATGCTTCACCGGGTTACCGAGGAAACAGCTGCTCCGCGCACCGGAGCCCACGCCTATGCCGATGTGGCGGTCGTCGTGGTGGTGCTCACCTGCACCAATCTGATCGCCCATTTCACCACCGCGTGGGCGAACATCGTGAGCGTGCCGATCGCCGCCCTGGTGCTGCTGGGGCTCATGCGCCGGCGCGGTCTGCACTGGTCGGAGCTGGGCCTGTCGCCCCGGCACTGGCGGACCGGGACCAAGTACGCGCTCGGCGCGGTCGGGGTGGTGCTGGCGGCGGTGGCCATCGGGGCCGCGCTCCCGCTGACCCGTCCGTTCTTCCTGGCCGATCGCTACGCCACCATCTCCGGCGCGCTCATCGCCTCGATGATCGTGATCCCGTTGCAGACCGTGATCCCCGAGGAACTCGCCTTCCGCGGGGTCCTGCACGGGACACTCGATCGGGCGTGGGGCGCCCGGGGCGTTTTCGCGGCCGGGTCACTGCTGTTCGGCCTCTGGCATATCGCCTCGTCCCTCGGCCTCACCGCCGGTAACCGCGGCCTGTCCGCACTGATCGGCGGCGGACCGCTCGGTCAGCTCGCCGGGGTCTTGATCGCTGTCGCCGCGACCGCCGCCGCGGCCGTCGTATTCACCTGGCTACGGCACCGCAGCGGCAGCCTGCTGGCACCCATCGCCCTGCACTGGGCGGTCAACGGCGCCGGCGCACTGACCGCCGCGCTCCTCTGGCATACGACACTGGCGTGAACCCGCCGTGCCGCCGGGTCAGCAGTGTTCGCAGACCCCGGTGGCCGGAAGCTGGATGAAACAGCTGGAACACACCACGGTGCGGGCCCCGGTTTCCGGTTTGTGCGCGGCCGCGGCGGTCCGGGTGGTGGCGACCGTCCGCCGGGCACTACCACCGCGCGGGATCAGTGGCGGGGTACCGCCGTCGGCGGGCACATCGGCGCCGTGGGCCGCGTAGCAGGCCCAGCGCGCGTACGCGGCATGGGTCTCGATATCGGCCGGCACCGGTAGCGCCGCCAGCTCCAGCACATATTTGTAGCTATCGCTGACCTTCAGATTGCGTTTCACACACAGGGCCGTGAGCGGCGGCTCGCCCGCGTTGTGGCAGCGCCGGGCGACCTTGCGCAGGATCGCGTCCATCCAGGTGCGAGTCGGGGCATCGGTGTGTACTCCCGACATCTCCTGCACCCGCTCGGCGAGTTCCTGCACGGTGACGAAGTATCCGTACTCCGTCGCGGTCTCGGCCAGCACCTCGTGTGCGGCCATTGCCCAGGCCACCGCGGCATCGCGGAAGGTAACCGCTGTACCATCGTCGATCCGCCAGGCCCCCGAAATCGTTGTCGCAGCGTCCCTCATAGCTCGTACACCGTAGCGCCGAGATCCCGGGGTACGTCAACCGCCCTCCCCTATATCACATTTCGGGTGTCGTAACCCACACGGCGAACAGCGGTCAACTCGGTGGTGCGGGTTCCTCCGACGCCACCCCGCCCCGCTCCAGATACAGGCTCACCCCGCGCGCCCGGGCGGCGAGCGCGCACCGCAGCCGACGGCTCAGCCGCGCCACGACACGCTCGTCCAGCCGGTCCGTCCGCACCCATTCCCAGTGGTCGAGCTCCGCGGCCTGCAGGACGATGGCCCGATCGTCGATACCGCCGCCGTCGAACACATAGAGAACCTTGTCTCCTTCGCCCGGGTTCGGCGCCCAATCGTGCACCAGTAACCGCCCGGGCGATCGGTCGATCCCGAGTTCCTCGGCGACCTCACGCCGGCAGGCCTGCGCCGGAGACTCACCCGGTTCCACATAACCGCCCGGGATATCCCATCCGACGCCGTACGTCTTGTGCACCAGCAGCACCTCGTCGCCCCCGGCGCCGGTGCGTACGAACAGCGCACCGGCCGCCAGCCGCGCCCGCGTATGCCCTCCGCCGGTCCTCACCACTGTGCTATCGGACCACAGCGGCGGCTCCCCGCCGCGTTCGCTCCCAGGAACGCTGACCGGCGAGCGTCACCACGGGATCGAGCATCGCGCGATCGAACTCGAGGGGCCGGGCCCTCGCCGCGATCACCTGCGGCCAATCCGGGTTCGCGAGCGCACCACGGCCCAGCGCCACCAGGTCCGCGTGCCCTTCATCGAGCACCGTCCGCGTGAGATCCGGAGCGTGCATACCACCGTTGGCGATCACCGGTAGCCCGGTAACGGATCTGGCCAGGCGGGTGACGGTCTCACCGGTGTCCAGGACCGCGGTGTCGTACCAGTCCCGCCCCTCGCTCGCGAGATGCAGATAGTCGATGCCCGCCGTGCCGACCGCGCGGAAGATGGTTTCGGCTTCCGCGGCCCCGGCCCATCGGTAGCCGAAATCGTTGACCTTGGTCTGGGAGAGCCGCAGCCCCACCGGGAACTCCTGCCCCACCGCCGCCCGCACCGCCCGCACCACCTCGACCGCGAAGCGCACCCGGCCCGCCGGGTCACCGCCGTACTCGTCGTCCCGCTGATTCGTGTAGCCGGTGAGGAACTGGTCGACGAGGTACCCGTTCGCCCCGTGGATCTCCACCGCGTCGAAACCGGCCGCCCGGGCCCGCCCGGCCGCCGCGCCGAACCCGCCCACGATCCGGCGGATATCCGCACGGGTCGCCGCCTCGGGTACCGCGAACGGGCCTTCCCCGCCGTACGCCGCCATCTTGGCCCCCAACGGCTGCACCGCCGACGGCGCGATGCTCCGGTCACCGCGCCGATTGCCCTGTACGAGCGCACCGGCGTGCATCAACTGCAGGCCGATAACCCCGCCCGCGGCGTGCACCGCGCCGGTGACCGTCCGCCACGCTTCGATCTGCCGCTCGGTCACGATTCCGGGCTGGTCGGGATATGCCTGGCTGAACTCCGCGTCGGTATAGGTCCCCTCCGTGGTGATCAGCCCGAACCCGCCGGTCGCGAACCGCGCGTAATACTCCGCCATGGCGTCGGTGGGAACACCGTCCCCCGCGGTACTCACCCGCGACATGGGCGCCACGACCGCACGATTGCGCAACCGCAGCGCGCCGAGCCGTACCTCGGACAGAACAGGATGAATAGTCACGGCAACTCCTCGTACCAGCCGGAAAACCAGGTCGGGAACAGATTCCGCGCTACCCATCTTTCGTACAAGTACGGTCTTTTCTGTGCGGTAGGCACATTCCGTATACCCATGGAGGTCACGTGGACGAGGACGTACCGGATTACTGCACCGTCGAAGCCGCGATGGAAGTGGTCGGCGGTAAATGGAAGATGGCGATCGTCAACCACCTCTTCGACGGCACCCTGCGCTTCGGCGAACTCCGCCGCGTCATGCCCACCGTCACCCAGCGCATGCTCACCCGCCAGCTCCGCGAACTCGAAGCCGACGGTCTGGTCCGCCGCACGGTGTATGCCGAAGTGCCGCCCAAGGTCGAATACGACCTGACCGAACTGGGTGCGAGCCTGCGGCCGGTGGCGGATCTGCTCGAGACGTGGGGCGAGCGCTACCGACGCGAAGCAGCCGGATGACCATGGCGAACTCACAAGCTTCTGACCTGGACAATGCCTGATGACAGCCCGTCCTACGCAATGCGATGTGGGCTCGATATCGTCCGGGGTGCGAGATCCAGGCATTGCCGATAGCGTCACCGCCAATCTCCGGCAACCAGGAAGGACCCTGACCGTGGTCGATCGCCACGTTATCGACGTTCATATCCTGCTCACCCGCGGCCATCAGCTGTTGCTCACCCAACGCCGCGGCGGGGCCTTCGACGGAGAATGGCACCTGCCGTCCGGCAAGGTCGATGCCGGGGAACCGTTGACCGCCGCCGCCCGCGAGGCCAGAGAAGAAATCGGAGTCGTCATCAACCCCGCTCACCTGCGGTTCCTACACGCCACCCACGTCGCGAACTCCGGTCCAGAACCCCGCCTCGGCGTATTCTTCGAAGCTTCCGAGTGGCTCGGAGAGCCGACGAACCAGGAACCCGACAAATGCAGCGACGTGCGCTGGTTCCCGGTCGATCGACTCCCCGACAACCTCATCGCCTACCCCGCCGCGGGCATCCAGACCTACCTCGACGGTGAGAGCAGCAAGGCATTCAGCGAAATCGGCTGGGACTCGGCACCGGCTGCCATCTAACCGCGCCATCGGTCGTGCTGGGCATGGGCCGACGCAACCAACTTCTCCCTAACCGCACTGATCGGTACATCGCTGAACTGCACATTCGTTGAGAAATTGAACTCATCACGCCCGAACATCGCCTCGTCGACCCCGCCGCTGGTCCGATCCACCGCCGAATAGTTCAACAACTCTGCCGGGGTGTAGCGGCCGGTCTGCATCAGCCGATGCCACTCCGGCGTGCCGGGGTACGGGCGGAACTCGAACACCGAAGCCCGAAAGCGCCCCGGCAACGGATCGGTGACCTCCCACAGCCGGTGCACGAGTCGCTCGGTGGCATCGATCTCATCCCTTGTTTCACCTGGGAACCCGAGAATGAAATAACCCTTCACCCCGATACCACGCTCAGCCAATCGGCGCACCACCTGCACGGCCATTTCCGGGGTGATCCGCTTGTCGATGTATTCGAGCACCCGTGCGCTACCGGACTCGATGCCCAACGCCACCTCACGCAACCCATTCGCGGCCAGCTGCTCCAAGGTGGCATCACTGGCCCGGTACAGCACGTTGATCCGGCCGGTAGCGTCCCAGCGCGCCCACTCGCCGACCTTTTCGGCCGTGAACACATCCATCCCGATTACCACCAGGACCCCGAGGCGCCGGCCGCCAACAGCGTGCGCCCGAGCGCGGGAGCCTTCGTCCGCCGTAAAAACACAGTCCTGCTGATATGTCGATCGGACAACGGCAATTGGTCCATGCCAGGTGGAGCACACGATCCGGGTGAGTCGCTGATGAGCCGAACCGCAGTCCGCGAGACGCTGGAAGAGACCGGGATCGATATCAGCCTCACGGGCCTGGTCGGAATATTCACCGACCCGGGCCATGTCATCCATTACACGAGCAATGATGAGGTGCGCCAGGAATTCACCGTCATCTACCGAGCCGAGCCCACCGGAGGTGCACCGACTGCAAGCTCCGAAAGCGACCAGGTCGAATGGGTGCCTCTGGATCGGATCGGCGCGCTACCGATGGACCCCAGCCAGCGGAAACGGATCGACTGGGCGCTGACCCGGAATGAGCCCTATATCGATCCGGCGACTCGCTGAACAGCCGATCTCAACAGTGGCTCAGCCTTCGAGATCGCCGTGTGGACGATGCTACCCGGCTCGTATCGCTGCAAAATCTCCTCAAGCCTCTGATCCACCGTGTAAGCCTCGCCGCTCGGGCCGGTAGAAAGGTCCGCCCACCAGAGAAAATCGTCGGCAACCGGCAATTCCGGTACCTCCGGCAACCTGAAGGGTTCAAAGATAGCCGGATCGAGTCCGCGGACTTCCGCCTCGATCGCCGCCGCGGTGTGAAAGGCAACGAGATGGCAGACAATGCCCGTATAGCCCAGCGAATGCAGGAGTCGCGCCCCATCGATCGGATGGAAACCAGTATTCGGGTAACCGTAGCCGACATCGTGCAGGTAGGCCGCTGTGATCGCGTCCGCCCGCAGATGTGCGGGGAGCAGGTGCGAGACGCTCTCCATCCGTCGTCCCACTGCGAGGGAATGGGCGCGGCGCGTCTCGGT
Organism: Nocardia sp. NPDC050193; assembly: GCA_040674215.1. Lineage (GTDB taxonomy): Bacteria > Actinomycetota > Actinomycetes > Mycobacteriales > Mycobacteriaceae > Nocardia. The sequence continues at coordinate 39,772 of JBFARE010000063.1, forward strand.
CAACCATCGTGGCCAGGGATCCACAAATAGATCAGCTCATCGAACTCCTTATTCCGTACGCGTACTTCGCGAAAAGCCTGTGGTGGGAATCTGCTGGACCCAGTGAGTTCGATAAAAACCGATTCAGAAACAAGTACTGAACCGTCACGGGTAAGAGACCGGCTTCGTTTTCAGACCAGCGCCGGTCGGCGTGGCGGGTTTTGAGCGTAGTACGCAGCCTCGTACTCGGCCG
>JBFARE010000064.1:0-39476 GCA_040674215.1 Nocardia sp. NPDC050193
ACCGGGGGAAAGTACTTACCAATAGTTCGCGCTAACTATTTCACCGTGTACTTTGGTGGACGGATCCGCGTAGCCGACCCCGAAGGAGTTCGTCAACTCAGGCCGAAGTCACCGCGGCCGCCATTCCCTGGCCGCCGCCGACGCACATCGTCAGCAGCGCTCTGCCCCCGCCGCGGCGCCGCAACTCGTGTAATGCCGTGGTGAGCATGCGAATACCGGTGGCCCCGATGGGATGGCCGAGCGAGATCCCGGAACCGTTGACATTCAACCGGTCCCGGTCGTCCCAGCCCCACTCGCGCAGGACGCCGAGCACCTGACACGCGAACGCTTCGTTCAATTCCACCAGGTCGAAATCCGCGAAGCCGTAACCGGTGCGCGCGAACAGTTTGTCCACTGCCGCCACCGGTCCGAGTCCCATGAGCGCCGGATCGCATCCGGCGGCCGTCCAGCTCTCCAGGAAACCCATGGGTTCGAGTCCCAGCTCGTCCAGCCGGTCCTCGGCAACCACGAGCACCGCCGCCGCCGCATCGTTCTGCTGGCTCGCGTTTCCGGCGGTCACGACCCCGCCGGCGCGCACCGCGCGCAGCTTTCCGAGCGTATCGGCCGTGGTGTCCGGCCGGATTCCCTCGTCCCGGGCGAATAGCGTCACGTGTCCTTTGCGGTCGACGACCTCGACCGGCACCACCTCGGCGTCGAACCGTCCCGCCGCCCAGGCGGCGTGGGCACGACGATGACTCTCCGCGGCGAGCAGGTCGGACTGCTCACGCGTGATCCCGCATTTCACGGCGACGTTCTCCGCCGTCTCGACCATTCCGCTGATCGGGCCGAATCGCCATTCGGGCTGTGACCGTTCGCGCCCGCGGTCGAGCCGGTCGAACAACTGCAGGCCGCCCGACCGCGCACCCCACCGGGCCCCGGTCGTGTAGTGCTCGATGGTGCTCATCGATTCCACGCCGCCGGCCACCACGACCTGCGCGGCCCCGGTCTGCACCATCATCGCCGCCGTGACCAGTGCCTGCAGCCCGGTCCCGCACCGGCGATCGGTCTGCAATCCGGCCACCAACAGGGGCAGGCCCGCGTCCAGCGCCGCCCATCGGCCGATACACGGAGCTTCCGAATTCGCGTACGACTGCCCCATCGCGACCTCGTCGATACGTTCCGGGTCGATACCGGACCGCGCGACGGTTTCCTTGACCACCGTGGTCGCCAGCGTCACCGCCGGCGCCTCCCGCAGTGCGCCGCCGAACCGGCCCACGGCCGTCCGGACGGGGGCCACCAATGCCGCACGTGTCATGAGAGCTCGCTTTCCGGACCGACCAGCACGCGAACCGTCTCGGCGACGAGCGCCGGACGCCGCGCGCCCTCGATCTCGATGGTGTAGGCGGTGATCAGGTTGCCGCCCTTGGCCGTACGCTCGAGCGATTCGAGCCGGGCACCGCAGCGGATCCGCGCGCCGACCGGAACCGGCGCGGGGAAGCGGACTTTGTTCACCCCGTAGTTGATCTTCATCCGGACACCCTCGATATCGAAGATCTCGCCGCCGAGCGCCGGGAGCAGCGACAGAGTCAGATACCCGTGCGCGATCGTGGTGCCGTAGGGCCCGGACGCCGCCCGGCCGGGATCCACGTGGATCCACTGCCGGTCGCCGGTAGCCGCGGCGAAGGCGTCCGCCCGGGCCTGGGTCACCTCGAGCCAGCTGCTGTAGCCGAGATGGGTGCCGACCGCGGCCGCCACCTCGTCGATGCCCTCGAAGACCTTCACGAGGCCGGGCCCCGGTCCGGGCAGCGGGCGCTCACAGCCCACCCCGGGCCACGAGCTGCGCCGCGATCACATTGCGCTGGATCTCGTTCGTTCCTTCCCCGACGATCATCAGCGGGGCATCGCGGAAGTAGCGTTCGACATCGTATTCGGTGGAGTATCCGTAGCCGCCGTGGATCCGGACCGCGTTCAGGGCGACCTCCATCGCCACCTCCGAGGCGTACAGCTTGGCCATACCGGCTTCCATATCGCAGCGCTCGCCGCGGTCGTACATCTCGGCGGCATGCCGGGTCAGCTGGCGGGCAGCGGTCAGTTTCGTCGCCATATCCGCCAGGTAGTTGCCCACCGACTGATGCTTCCAGATGGGTTCGCCGAAACTCTCCCGCTGCTGCGCGTAGGCCAGCGAATCCTCCAGTGCGGCCGCGGCGACCCCGAGCGCCCGCGAGGCCACCTGGATGCGGCCGGTTTCCAGGCCTTTCATCATCTGCGGGAACCCTTTACCGGGTACTCCACCCAGAACCGCGGAGCCGGGAGCCCGGTAGCCGTCGAAGGACAGTTCGCAGCTCTCCACACCTTTGTAGCCGAGTTTCGGCAGGTCGCGGGATACGGTGAGGCCCGGGCCGTGTTCGACGAGCACGATGGACATACCCCGGTGCCGGGGGGTCGCCGCCGGGTCCGTTTTGCACAGCAACGCGATCACGCCCGCCCGGCGCGCGTTGGTGATCCAGGTCTTGGCACCGTTGATCACGAGTTCATCGCCGTCGCGCCGGGCCGTGGTGGTCATGGCCTGCAGGTCGGAGCCACCGCCCGGTTCGGTCAGTGCCATGGTCGCGCGGATCTCCCCGGTGGCCATGGGCGGCAGATAGCGCTGCTTCTGTCCCCCGGTACCGAACAGGCCGATCAGTTTCGCGACGACGGTGTGGCCGCCCATCGCCCCGGACAGTGACATCCAGCCGCGGGCCAGTTCCTCGGTCACCTGGACGTAGCAGGGCATGGAGACCGGTGTGCCGCCGTATTCCTCGGGGATCGCCAGACCGTAGATACCGATCCGCTTCATCTGCTCGATCCAGTTCTCGGGGTACCGGTCGGCGTGCTCGACCTCCTGCACCGACGGTTTCACCTCCCGATCGATGAAATCACGCACCGTCCGCACCAGGAGCGCTTCTTCGTCGTTCAGGTAATAGCTCACGCGCGATGTCCTCACCGTGTCGCGGGCCCGCCCGAGCCCGTGGATGTCTACGGCCATAGTCGACCAACGGCAAATAAATGTCAATCATGATAAGCATTTGCAGAGTCTCGGTTAGATTGGTAGCCGCCGCCCACGACCGGGCCGGCGCGCCGCAGACCCGACAACGAGTCTTTCCCAGTTCGGCACGAGTGAGAAGGAACCACCCATGAGACGCCTGCGCCGGCGAGCCGCCCCCGGATCCGACGAGTACACGGCGTGCAGAACCTCGACCGGCACCGCCGACACTGCGGTTCGCGACCTCACGGACGCCACGCGGGGCGCGCGCCGCGACCGGCTCAACGGAGGGATGCCGGGCGAAGCGCTCACGGTGACCGTCCGACGGGCCCCGGCGACGAGCGGAGTCCGAAATGAGCACTGACGTCGTACGTTCCGTGGGCGGCCCCTACTTCGACGAACTCGCCCACGGCGCGATATTCGGCACCGCCCCGGCGATCACGCTCACCGACGGGCTCGCCGCTGTCCACCAGAGCATCCTCGGCGATCGGTTACGGCTCCCGCTCGACAAACACCTCGCGACAGTCGTGGCGGGTGGCCCGATCGCGCACCCCGGCCTCGTCGCCGATCTCGCGATCGGCCAGTCCACCCTCGCCACCCACCACGTTAAGGCGAATCTGTTCTATCGAGGACTGCGGTTCCACCGGTTCCCCCGGCTCGGCGACACCCTCCACACCACGACCGAAGTGGTCGGCCTGACGAAGAACTCGCGCACGCCCGGGCGCCGGCCCACCGGACTGGCCGCCCTGCGGATCCACACCACCGACCAGCACGGCGTCACCGTGCTCGATTTCCATCGCTGTGCGATGCTCCCGCTGCGCGAACTCGACGCGCCCGCAGTCGGATCCGGGACGCCACGGCGTGAGACCTACGCCGACGATCTCGCCGCGATCGGCATCGAGGAGCCCGTCTCCCGGCACGTCCCGGCCGGGCTGAACCTGACCGCCTACCGCCGGGAGGTACCCGGCCCGCATTTCGATCCCGCGCTCGTCGGCACCACGTTCCTCTCCAGCGGCGATGTCGTCACCAGTGCACCCGAACTCGCCCGGCTGACCCTCAATATCGCTGCCACCCACCACGACACCCGCGTCGGTACCGCCGGACGCCTCGTCTACGGCGGCCACACCATCGGCCTGGCCCTGGCCCAGGCGACCCGCGCGCTCCCGAACCTGGTGACCGTGTTGGGCTGGCACTCCTGCGATCACACCGGGCCCGTGCACGAAGGCGACACCCTCACCAGCTGCCTGCACGTCGAGTCCGCCGAATCACTGGACACCGGTGGCGGCCTCGTCGAACTGCGGTCGTGTGTATACGCCCACCGCGGGGACGCGGCCCCGGCGGCCGTCCTGGACTGGCGTTTCACCGCCCTCTTCGCCTGATCACCCACTGCTTCGAGAGGTATCACCATGACCACAACCGGACGTCTCGCCGGCAAGATCGCAGTCGTCACCGGCGCGGGGTCGGGCCTGGGCCGGGCCTCGGCCCTCCGTTTCGCCGCCGAGGGCGCCGCGGTCGCCGTCGCCGATCTCGACCCGGCCGCGGCCGACGCCGTCACCGCGGAGATCACCGCCGCGGGTGGGCGCGGGTTACCGGTGACCGTCGATGTCACCTCCGCCGCCGACACGCGGCGCATGATCGCCGCCACGCTCACCGAATTCGGTTGTCTCGACATCGTGTTCGCCAATGCCGGGATCAACGGCGCCGGCAATGCCGCAGACACCACCGAGGAGGAATGGGACCGGGTCGTCGCGATCAATCTCAAAGGCGTATGGCTGACCTCGAAATACGCTCTTCCCCATATGATCGAGCGCCGCACCGGTTCGATCATCAACCAGGCAAGTATGGGTGCGCTGATCGGCCTACCCGGGATCTTCCCCTATGCCGCCGCCAAGGGGGGCGTGATCGCGATGACCAAACAGATGGCCGTCACGTACGGGCCGGACAATGTGCGCGTGAACGCGATCTGCCCCGGCACCATTCCGACTCCCCTCGTGTACCGGTCACGGGTCGAGCGGGGCGCCGCCGCGCCGGATGCCGATCAGGCCGCGCTCGACGCCGACGCCGCGGCCCGCTTCCCACTGCGCCGCCTGGGCACACCGGACGATCTGGCCTCGATCGCGGTATTCCTGGCCAGCGACGAGGCCAACTGGGTGACCGGCGGTATCTACACCGTCGACGGCGGCCGCAGCGCTTTCTGACTCCGGCTACAGCGAGAGGCCCCGGGAAACGGAATACGTTTCCCCGGGGCCTTTCCTGGGAGGTGCATCATCGAACTCCAGCGGCCGAGCCGACGACTACCGCCGGCCCGGCCGCATATCCCACACACTGTATTCCCCGTGCGGCCGGTCACCGCCGGTCGTCGGCTCGCGCCCACCGCTCCCGGCCGCGGGCCGGGAGCGGTGCTCGTCACACGGGACGGCGGTCGAGCAGGATCTCCTGGAAGACCCGCTGTACATACGGGCCGATATCGATCTTCCCCGGCTCGTACCAGTCGGCGAAGCCGTTGTAATCGGTGTCGTTGGTGTAGCCGAGTTCGGCCACGATATCGCTCCACTTACCGGACTTCTCCCGTACCGAATCCACGAAGGTCCGGCCGTCGAGCAGCGCCGGATCGTCGGCCCGCTTCTCGACGATCGCATCGTTGACCCGGCGTATCGCCGCCCGGGCATCGTCGGAGAACGGCACCACCGCACCGCCGTATTCCTTGATCTTCTTCACCGCGCCGGCGGTGACCGGCCAGATCTTGTCCTCGATGGCCGCGGTGAGGAAGACGTCGAGACGGTCCCACAGCAGCTGCCGCGCGGCCCGCGGCAGCTTGGCCCAGAGGTCGGCGTTGAACACCATGTTCCCGGTCGGTACGGCCAACCCGGCGCCCGGGTCGATGATCGTGTTCGGCGCGACCTCGACGATTCCGCCGATGGTGGCGGCCGACGGGCTCACCATGGAACAGTCGATGACGCCGCGTTGCAGCGCTTCGTAGGCTTCGGTATAGGCCACCGAGGTGGAGGTGCCGCCGAGCGCCGCGACCTGTTCGCCGGCGACCGTACTGCCGACCGAGACACTCTTGCCGGCGAAGTCGGCCAGGCCGGTCCCCGGTTGTGCGCAGAACAGGGCGTTCATCCCCGCGTTGTAGGCCGGCATCATCAATTCGAGGCCCTTGTCCGCGAACTCCGAGACGATCTCCGGGGTGGCGAACGCGACCTCCGCGGGCCAGGCATTGGACTGCAGTACGCCGGTCACCATACTCTGGTCCGAGAGGACTCCCGCGTCGAGCAGCGCGGCCGACGCCGGGAACTCCTTGGGCTCGTACACGGTCAGTACCTGGCCCATATCGAGGCGCCCGTCGCTGACCGCGTCGTCGATCTCGGTGGATTTCGCGATCGCGTCCGAGTACGCGAGATCGAAGGTGATCTTCCCGCCCGACCAGTCCTCCACCGCCGCGACATACTTTTCGACGAACGAACCGGCGACCGACCCCTTGGCGCCCGGCGATTGGGTGTGCAGCAGGATCGGGTCCATATCGGCCAAAGCCGCCTGGTAGTCGGCCTTGGTGGCGCCGTAGGCGACGCTCGTACCACCACCGCCCGCGCCCCCGGCGCCGGTTTCGGCGCACCCGGCGAGCACCAGCGCACCGGCCGCGGCGAAAGCACCGGCGCGGACCACTGCGCCGGTGCGGGTGAAGAATCTGGTCACTGCATCTCCCTTTGACGAGCCCGACGGCCGGAAAACGATGTGCGCGTAGATGATTCGGCCACACACAGCCGTCGCGAGAAAAGTGAGGCGGCTCACTTTGATGATGGTAATCATGCGTCTGAATTAGCCGGTTGTCAAGATCTATGCGCATCATTATTAGCGGCAGGTAGTATCGGCGCCGTGCCCGATATCCCGGCTGCGACCGCCTCGACCACCGCGGCGCGGCGGATCCTCGACTGGGCCGAGAGCGGAGTGCCCGCACTCACCGGTCTCCCGGGCGGGCCCGCGCTGATCCCGCCGGGTGCCGCGGCCACGGTCGCCCGCGAACACACCGCCCGTATCGCGGCGGTCACCGGCGGCCGGGTCCGGCTCGACGGCGCCCGCCTGCTCACCGAGCGGGCCGCCTTCACCGGGTTCACCCGCGGCGGCACACGCTCGGCCGGGCGGGCCTGCCGCCTGCTGCCCACCGCCGACGGCTGGGCCGCGGTCAGTTGCGCCCGAACCGATGATCCGGTGCTGCTCGCCGCCCTCATCTGCCGGGACCCGGTCGATGATCCGTGGCCCGGAGTGGCCGAGTGGCTGGGTACCCACACCGGCGCCGAACTCGCCGAGCGCGCGGAGTTGCTCGGTGTAGCCGCGGGACCGATCGCCCCGATGCCGGCGAAACCACTACGGCCGCTGCGCCCTCGGCCGGTGGACGGTCTCCGCGTGGTCGATTTCAGCGCCCTGTGGGCGGGTCCGCTGTGTGCGCATCTCCTCGGGGGCGCGGGGGCGCGCGTGATCAAGGTGGAGACCCCCACCCGGCCGGACGGCGCCCGCCGCGGCGCACCGGACTTCTACCGACTGCTGCACGGCGGTCACGAATCCGTCGTCCTCGACCCCGGCGACCCCGGGCAACGCCGCGCCCTGCACGACCTGGTGGCTTCCGCCGATATCGTGATCGAGGCGTCCCGGCCGCGCGCGCTGGCCGGGTTCGGACTCGACGCCCAGGCCTTCGCCGACGCGGGTGGCACCTGGGTCTCGATCACGGCGCACGGCCGGGCCGCCAACCGTATCGGCTTCGGAGACGATATCGCCGCCACCGCCGGCCTGGTGGCCCGAACACCGCAGGACACCCCCGTGTTCGTCGGTGATGCGATCGCCGACCCGTTGACCGGCCTGACCGCGGCCGCACTGGCGATGTCGGCCCCCGCCGACGGCGCCGGCCGGCTTTGGGATATTTCGATGGCGGCGGTGGTGGCCGCGACACTCGACCCCGGAGCCACCGCGACCGTGCCGATCGATGAGTCGGATATCCTCGCGCCGGCCCGCCGCGAGGCGACCGGTACCGCACCGGACAGCGGCCGCGACACCGCCGCGGTGCTCGCTGAACTGGGCGTGCGCCTCGGATGACGGATCTGCTGATCCGCGACGCGGATGTATCAGGCGGGCCGCGCACCGACGTCCTGCTCCGGCGCGGTGTCGTCGCCGCGCTGGGGAAGGATCTGCCCGCGGCCGGAGTCCCGGTACTCGACGCCGAGGGCGGGGCCCTGCTGCCGGGCCTGCACGACCATCACCTGCACCTGCATGCGCTCGCGGCCGAAGCGGATTCGGTCCGCTGCGGTCCACCGCAGGTCCATACCCCCGCCGAGTTCGCCCGCGCGCTCGCCGCTGCCCGCGGCGACGGCTGGATTCGCGGGATCGGCTATGTCGAAACCGTCGCCGGACTGCTCGATTCGACAGCCCTCGATGCCCTGCACAGCGCCCGGCCGGTGCGCGTCCAGCACCGCAGCGGCGCGCTCTGGATACTCAACTCGGCCGCCGCTGCCCGGATCGGCCTCGACTCCGCGGACGAACCGGGAGTGGAACGCGATGCGACCGGCCGACCGACCGGCCGTCTGTGGCGCGCGGACACCTGGTTGCGTTCGCGGCTACCGGATACCGGCCCACCCGATCTCACCGCGGTCGGCGCGCGACTGGCCCGCTACGGAATCACCGGGATCACCGACGCCACACCGGATCTGACCAGCGAATCCCTCGCCGCTCTCGGTGCCGCGGCTACCGGGGGGAACGTGCCACAGCGGCTCACGCTGCTGGGCGTACCGCTCGGCCGTGCCTGCGCGGCCGGAGTGGCCGCCGGGCCGTACAAGATCGTCCTCGCGGATTCCGGCCTGCCCGATATCGAGACGCTCGTCGGCACCGTCCGGCGCGCGCACGAGCTGGACCGGCCCGTCGCGGTGCATTGTGTCAGCCGGGAAGCGCTGTTCCTCCTGCTCGCGGTATTCGACGAGACCGGCACGATTCCGGGCGATCGCATCGAGCACGGTGCCGTCGTCCCGGACGAAACCCTCGGCGTCCTCCGGCGTCTCGGCGTCACCGTGGTGACGCAACCGGGGTTCCTCGCCGATCGCGGCGACGACTATCTGCGCCGGGTGGACCCGTCCGACCTGCCCGATCTCTACCGGTGCCGCAGTATGGCCGAGGCCGGTGTGGGTCTGGCCCTGTCCAGCGACGCCCCGTACGGTCCGCTCGACCCCTGGCAGGTGATCGCGGCGGCGGTGGCCCGGCGCGCGCCCGACGGTCGCGTGATCGGTCCGGGCGAAACCCTGCGGCCGGCGGAGGCGCTCGACCGTTACCTCGCGCCGCTCCACGACCCGGGTGGCCCGGCGCGCGGCATCACGCCGGGCGCGGCCGCCGATCTGGTTCTGCTGGATCGGCCGCTCACCCGGCAACTCGCGGAACCCGCCGCGGCGGCGGTACGGGCCACGATCATCGGCGGACGAATCGTATTCGCTCGATAGGCGGTGGGGCCCGCGACCGCTCGGGCCGCCCACCGGTCAGATTCCGACGAGCTCCGCGAGCAGTTCGGTGTGGTGCGCGTGATCACCGAACAGCGGTTCGATGGCCTTCGCCCGCCGGAAGTACAGGTGCGGGTCCGCTTCCCAGGTGAACCCGATACCGCCGTGGATCTGGATGTTCTGTGCCGCACACAGACTCAGGCATTCCGCCGCCTGCGCCTTGGCCATCACCGCGACCCGATGGAACTCCTCGTTGTCCTCGGCGGCACACAGCGACGCGTACATCACGGTGGCCTGGGCCGCGTCGATCGCGATCGCCATATCGGCGCATTTGTGTTTGACGGCCTGGAACGACCCGATGGGGCGATTGAACTGCACCCGCTGTTTCGCGTAGTCCACGGCCATGGCGAGCACCGCCTCGGCCGCACCGAGTGCCTCGTTCGCGAGCAGCGTGCGGACGATATCGACGACCCGGTCGATCGCGTCCCGGTCGGCGCCCAGCAGCTGGGCGGGGGCCGCGGCCAGCTCGACGGTGGCCACCGTGCGGGTCGGGTCCAGCGACGACCGCGCCGTGGTCCGCACGCCCAGGCCCCGCGCGTCCACGCCGTAGAGGGCCACGGTGTCCCCGGCCGGGCCGGCGGCCGGCACCACCAGTAGATCGGCCACATGCCCGAAGGCGACGTAATCGAGGCGACCGGTGAGCGCCGGGGCGGCGGGGTCACCTGTCGCCCACACCCGCGCGGCGCCGGCCTCGGTGTCCTGGGCGCCGCTGAGCGCCAGGGTGCCGATGACCCGGCCGTCGAGTAGACCGGGCAGCAGTTCGTGTTGCTGTGCCGCGGTACCCAGCCGGAGCACCGCCTCGATGGCACCGGTGGTGGTGACCATCGGCACCGGGGTCAGTGCCCGGCCCAGTTCCTGCGCGACCAGCGCGGTTTCGAGGAAACTGAACCCACCACCACCGAACCGCTCGGCCACGTGCAGGCCCGGAACCCCCATATTCGAGGCCAGCAACCGCCAGGTCTCGGCGTCATAGGTGCCCTGCTCGGCGAAGTCGCGCACCCGGGCCATGGGGGCGCGTTCGGTGAGGAGCCGGCGCAGCGAGCTCCGGAACTCCTCCTGGTCGGAGTCGTAGGCGAAGTACACGTCTTCTTCCGTTCTCGGCGTTCCGCCGCCGCGACGGCGGAAAAGGATGGGTCAGGCGCTCTTGCGGCGGCCGATGTCCTGGAAAGGGCCGCCGTCGAGACGGGGCTCCCGGGGCAGCCCGAGCAGCTGCTCCCCGATGATGTTGCGCTGGATCTGCGAACTGCCGCCGTAGATGGTGGCGGCCCGTGCGTACAGCGCGATATCGGTCCAGCACCGAGACGAATCGTCGGCGCCCGGGTTGGGGGTCACCAGCATGCCGTCGTTGCCGCCGCCGGTCGGTGTGAGCACTTCGAGCCCGAGGATCTGCATCCCGACCTCGGTGAGGCGCTGGAAGAACTCGCTCCAGATCACCTTCGAGAACGAGCCGTCCACACCGTGGGAGCCGCCGTTGAGCAGTCATGTGATGTTCCATCGCGACGGTCCTGCCGTCGCGGCTGTGGTCGACTGGGAACTGGGCACGGTCGGCGACCCGCTGCTGGACCTGGGACATCTGCTGGCCACCTGGCCGGATCCGGCAGAAACCCGCACCGTCGGGCTCGCCCGGCAACTCGACGGCCTGCCCGGCCGCGACGAACTCATCCCCCGCTACGCCGCCCGCAGCGGCCGCGATCTGTCCGGCTTCGACTGGTATCAGGTGCTGGCCTGTTACCGGCTCGCCATCATTGTCGAGGGCACCCACGCGCGTGCCTGCGCCGGGAAGACCGATCCCGCCCTCGGCGACCGCTTCCACGGTGTCGCCCAGGCGCTGTTGGACCAGGCCCTCCGGCTCATCCGGCCCTAGTCCGGCCGCCCGACCAGAAAAGGACATTCACCATGGCCGAAGGCCCATTCGACACTCCGGTGGACTACAAGTACCTGCGATACGAAACCCACGACGAGGGAACGATCGCCCGAATCGTGCTGAACCGCCCGAAGTACCGCAATGCCCAGAACCGCGGGCTGCTGGTGGAACTCACCGAGGCCTTCCTACGTGCCGAGGCCGACGATACGGTCCGCGTCGTGATCCTGGCCGGCGCCGGCCCCGTGTTCTCCTCGGGGCACGATCTGGGCAGCGCCGAATACCGCGCCGAACGCGAACCCGGCCCGGACCAGCACTGGTCGTTCACCTGTACGGGTGCCACCTACGACGCAGTCGAATCCCGCCTCCACCAGGAGTGGCACTACTTCTACGAGAACACCCGCCGGTGGCGCAAACTCCGCAAGATCACCATCGCGCAGGTCCACGGCAATGTCTTCTCCGCGGCCCTCATGCTCACCTGGGCCTGCGACCTCGTCGTCGCCGCCGAGGGCACCCAGTTCGCCGATGTCGTGGCGACCCGGCTGGGGATGTGCGGGGTCGAATATTTCGGTCACCCCTGGGAATTCGGTCCACGCAAGGCCAAGGAACTGCTGCTCACCGGTGACTGCCTGGATGCCGAGGACGCGCGTGCCCTCGGCATGGTCAACAAGATCTTCCCCGCCACGGAACTGGACGAGCGCACACTCGAATTCGCGCGCCGCATCGCCCAGGTGCCGAGTATGGCGGCACTACTGGTCAAGGAATCGGTGAACCAGAGTCAGGACGCCATGGGTTTCTCCACCGCGCTGGACGCCTGTTTCTCCATCCATCAGCTCGGTCATGCGCAGTGGACGTACCTGTCCGGCGGCAAGAGCCCGGTCGGGACCACCGAACTGGGCCTGCCGGATTGGAAGACGGCGCCGCCGGTGCAACGGGCGGATCCCTACCGTCCGTGAATATCGGCGGCACACCCGGCAGGTCACCGACCGGCTGATACAGCACCAGAACAATACTCGCCGGCCGTACGCGCTGTACGACCGGCGACGAAGGTTCTTCGATCCGGGTGGCTACCCATGACAAACGAAGGCGGAGGCACGCGTGATTGCCTCCGCCTTCGGTATCCGGTTTTCCGGCGACCCGCCGGTCAGCTGCGGGTACCCCACGCGATCGGCGTATCCAGCACCTCGGGATAGTGCTTCTCCTCGTAGCGCCAGATGGCGTCGATATGTTCCTCCATGGCCGCCAGTGCCGCGGCGGCGTCCCCGGCGGCGACCGCGCGATAGATCTTCTCGTGGATATCGCAGGTCGCGACCCGGTGCCGTTCCGGATACTCCATGCCCACCGCCGAACCGTCGAGCATGTCCAGCAGGGCGTGGATGAGGTAACCGAACAGCGCGTTACCCGAGCCCTGGGCGATCGTGTCATGGAAAACCCGGCTCATCTCGACGAAAACTTCCTCGTCTTCGAGGTTTTCGCGCATGGTGTCGACCGAGTACTTCAGCCGGGCGAGTTGTTCCTCGCTGATCCGGTCGGCAGCGAGTTTGGCCATCATGGGTTCCAGGGCCGTGCGGGCCTCGACGATCGTCCGGAAGGGCGCGTTCTCGAACTGCAGCAGCAGCGTGATGGCGGTCGCCAGCCCCATACCGTCGGGCTGCTGCACGATCGGGCCGCCGCCTGGTCCGGGTTTGAGCGCGATGACACCCTGCAGCTCCAGAAAGCGCAGCGACTCACGCAGCGTGCCCCGGCCGATATCGTAGTCCTCGAGCATCACGCGCTCGGGCGGCAATTTGTCACCGACCTTGTTGCCCCGTTTGTTGATGCCCTCGACGATCCGCTGCGCGACCAGCATCGCGGTCTTCTGCGGACGAAGCCCTGGCTGTCCCATGACACGTACCTCCATACGGTAAGGCCGCTCCCCCGTACCCACTGGAGTTCGAAGCCCCAACAATCTATGATTATGTTTACCTTATTTTGGGTCCGAACACCATATTGAAGGGCCCGGATTCCATAAGAAGTCGCACGCTCGCCGGAGCCCGGCGGTCCCGTCGCACCCAGCACACGCGAGCAGACGGGCAGACCGTTACGCCGTAGGCGTGCTTATGCTTCCGGCCCGGCCTGCTCGGAGATGTCGTCGACCAGCCCCCACGCTCGCGCCCGGTCGACGCCGAGCGCCACACCGGTCACGAACAGGTGCAACGCACGCCAGCGGCCGATCCGGCGCGGCACGCTCACCGTGCCCCCGGCGCCGGGGATCAAACCCATCGCCACTTCGGGTAGGCGGACCACGGTATCGGGTGCGGCGACCACCCGTCCGGCGAACGCGGAGATCTCGATCCCGGCTCCGACACAGTGCCCGTGCAGCCGGACCTCGATACGGTCGGCGAGCCGGGCCATCAGCCGGGCGGCACCGCCGCGGGTACGGATCAGATGCGCGGTCGCGATATCCGGGGTGTGGCCGAATTCGTCGAGATCTCCACCGGAGCAGAAGGACGATCCCGCACCGTCCAGGATGATCCGGTCGAATGTTTCGGCGACGACCGCGGTACGCAGTGCCTCGACCAGGCCGTCCCGCAACGCCGTCCCGTAGGCATTGCGCCGTTCCGGACGGTTGAGGGTGATCCGGAGGGTGTCGCCCCGGGCCGACAGCAGGACCGGCTCCGTCACGGGCGGCGGCGGCAGCGGCCGGCCCAGCTCGCGTCGTGTATCGAGCCAGGCACCGAACTCGGCACCACCCTGCAGCGTCGAGTAGGCCAGCGATTCCACATCGATCGCCGCGGCCACCGGCAGATCTTCCGAGGCGCGCAACACCTGCCCGGCGATATGGGACGCCTGCGGACACCGTCGCACACAGGCGAGGAATTCGCTGCGCGCGTAATCGATATCCGCCACCTCCACGACCGAACGGTCCGCGGTCTCGGCCGTGGCGTAGGTCAGGTCCAGCGCGGCGGTCAAGGGCGCCAGGTCCGGGGCGATCTCGCCGGAGCAGACCCCGACCGCGAGACTCCCCCGCGCGGCCAGCCGGGCCGCAGCGGTTCGCGCGGTCGCACCGTCGGCGCCGTCCAGCTCGACGATCACCACGGGCTCCAGCAGCGAAACCGGGTTCAGGACCGATGGGAACAGAGCGCCACCGGCCACTTCCGCCGCGGTAAGCGTTCGCACGTCCATATCCACCGTCCCTGTCTCGTCCGTCGGAACGTAACAGGGCTCGCGCCAGGCGATTCGTTCGCCCGGCGAACGAGTCGGATGGCGGAGTCCCGCGGTGGACGACGAAGTCCCTACGGCCGCCACGGGAACACCCCGCAGGGCGAACGGCGAATCCTGTTCGCGCCGGATCTGGTCGGCACCGCCGAAGATACTCGATCGGTTGCGCACCGATCCGGCCCTCGCCGGGACCACCGAGTTGCGGCTGGAGCTACCGTACGGCTTCCATCGCGTCGACTACGAGCAGATACTGCACGACACCGTCGAGTACATCGCACCGGCACTCGGGTGGCAGCCGTCGCCAGAACTGGTCTGACCACTTGACCTCTTACCAATGACGGGTCTACGGTCCGAGGTATGGCACTGAAGCGGATCGCGCGCCGATCGGTTCCGGACGAGATCTACGACCAGCTCGTCGACAACGTCCTCACCGGCGAACTCGCGCCCGGCTCGACCCTGCCCGCCGAACGTCAGCTGGCCGAGGCGCTGGGTGTCTCCCGGCCCACCGTCCGGGAAGCGGTCCAGCGGCTCGCACGGGCGGGGCTGGTGGAGATCCGCCAGGGTGGCAGCACCATGATCCGCGATCCGCGCCGCTCCGGCGGCCTCGAACTGTTGCCGCGATTGATCCTGCGCGCCGGCCGGCTCGACCACTCGGTGGTACGTAGCATCCTGGAGACCCGGGCGACCCTGGGCCGCGAGGTCGCCGGCCTGGCCGCCGACCGCCACGGTCCGGCCGCCGGCCCGACGCTCGCGGCCGCGGTGGACGCACTCGCCGATCGAGAAGATCCGCTGGCGCGCCAGCTCGCGGCGCTCGCCTTCTGGGACCACCTCGTCGACGCCGCCGATTCCATCGTCTACCGCCTGCTGTTCAACCAGCTGCGCACCGTCTACGAACCCGCCATGGCGGCTCTCACCGGCGTCATGGATACCGAGGTGGGACAGCCCGAGCGCTACCGCGCGCTCGCCGAGGCCGTCACGGCCGGCGACAGCGCGGCGGCCCGCACCCGCGCCGACGCGCTGTTGTCCCTGGCCACCACGGAATTCGACAATCTCCTACATCGATTGGAACAGACGCCATGAACCTCTCACCTGCCGCCCGACGCGGCCGTAACACCGAGGTCGACCGTCTCGCCGAGGGCCGCCTGGCCGCCGACGACGCGAAAGCCGCCCGGCGCACACCGGAGTCGCTCGCGGACGTGTTCGCCTCGTTCCGGCACGCGCCCTCGCCCTGGGTGATCGCCGCGCTGCTGGTCGCCGCCGCCACAGCCCGCGTTCTGGTGGGCGACTGGCAACTCACCGACGCCCTGGTCCCGGTACTCATGGTGGCCGCGTTCCCGTTCGTGGAGTGGGTCATCCATGTCTGCGTGCTGCACTGGCGGCCGCGCGCCCTGGGCCGGTGGCGGATCGATTCGCTGCTGGCCCGGAAGCACCGCGAGCATCATGCCGACCCCCGGATCCGGGAACTGGTCTTCATCCCGTGGCAGACCTTCCTGTGGCTGCTGCCCGCGCTGGTGATCATCGCGCTCTCGGCCTTCGGACGCCCCGGCCTTGGCCTGACCTTCCTCACCGCAGTCGGCGTCCTCGGACTGGTGTACGAATGGACCCATCTCCTCGTGCACACCGACTACCAGCCGCGCAGCGCGCTCCTGCGCGCCGTGCGCCGCAACCACCGTCTGCATCATTTCAAGAACGAGCACTACTGGTTCGCCGTCACGACCGCCGGAACCGCGGACCGGGTCCTGGGCACCTATCCCGATCCCGCGTCGGTTCCCAACTCCCCCACCGCGAAGGCCCTGCACAAACCGCAGGCCGCCTGACGCTCGGCGCGGCCGCCGGCGGGGCATCCCGGGCGGTCGGCCACGGCGCCGACACGATCGGGCCCACCGGAGCCGCCCCTACTACGGATCCGCCTTCCGGATCCCTGACTCGCCCGCCGGTAGAGCGCTGTTCGGGCCGTCCGGTACGAGTCACCGGACGTGCGGCTCCTCTTGCGTGGCATCCGAGGCGGACTCGAATTACGCACCGCGACAGTAGATTCACGCGAAACCTGCCGGGAAGACGCCGCGGCACCACCTCGCGACGTCACGGTCACCCGGTACCGGGTGCGCGGCTCCATCCGCCACAAGGTAGTAGTGAACCCACAGCTTCACGGCGTTCGGGCGGTTCGGGATTCGATGTGGACCGCCGGGCCGGCCGGTTCTTCTGCAGGTTCCACCCCCCAGTTCCGAGGATGGCGTATGCACCGATTTCCCGGTCAGGACACGAGCACGGCACCGCACGTTATCGCCTGCCGTATCGAAGACCTGCTCGACGAGCAGGCCCGCGTGATCGATGAGCTGCTATCGGCCGAGGCGGCGTATATCGAAGCGGTGGCCGCGGCCCGGGAAGCCGGTCTGCTGTGCCGGTCCGATCTGACCGAGGCCTATGACCGGCTGCAGGGCTGGGGTATCTCCAATTTCTCGAAGCGCTGGCGAAGGCTGGTCGAAGACGGCCCGGTGGATACGCCCGCGGCGCCGCCCCCGCCGGTGCCCAGCGGCGGGGGAATCACCATGATCCGGGTGCGGTCCGAGGGCTGAGCAGGGACGACCGCGGCGGAGACGCGCACATCCGATCTCCCCGGGCGCCGCCGAATCGCCTGCGCATTGTCCAGCCCCCGCCGATCGAGGCACACCCAGATCACGCCGACACAGCCGGCGGTGCCGGGGTCGGCATTACCGGGCGCGGTCGTAAACCATCGCCATTTCGCCGAGTTCGCCGACCTCGTGCCGGGTCAAGGTCCACTGCGTGGCGGGCAGGCCGTCGTCGAACAGCCGCTGCCCGCCGCCCGCGATTTCGGGCGTGATCATGAGGTACAGCCGGTCGATCAGATCCGCGGCCAGAAGCGGCTTGATAATGCTCGCACTGCAGTTGACGAGAATATCGCCCGAGCCACTGCCCTTCAGTTCACGCACAACCTCGACAGCCGGGGCGTCGACAACGCGGGTGCGCCCCCAGGGCGCGTCGTCCAAAGTGGTGGACAACACCACTTTTTCCGTGTCGACCAGCCACTTCGCGTAGCCGCGGTCACGCGGGTCGGCGCTGTCGTCGGTAGCGACCGTCGGCCAGTAGCCGAGGAACCCCTCGGCATTGCGGCGGCCGAGCACCGCCGTCGTCGCCCCGTCCCATATGCGGCTCAGATGGCGGCGCGCCACCTCGGTCGCGGCGTAGGAGACGATCGCGCCCAGATCGCCGGGGCCACCCGGTCCGCTGTAGCGCCCGTCGAGGGTGAGATTGATATTCGCGGTGACGGAACGCCGGGGTGCATCGGTCATTGTCTCGTGTCCTTCTCGTTGTCGTGCCCGGTGGTATCGGTGCCGCCGACGGCGGCGGTGAGGTTGTCCAGCACCTGTTGCCAACCGGTTTCGATTCCAGCGATGAACGGCACTGCTTCGGTGTCGGTGTCGGTGAGGGTCAGACCGAGTCGCAGGCGGGTGCCCTCCTCGGCCGGGGCGAGAGTCAGGTTGTATTGGCCGGTGAACAGGACCACATCCGCCCGGTCGAGGACCGACAGCCGGAATTCGAGCCGCTGGGGCTCGGCCGCCGCGGTGACCTCGCCCGCGCAGCGGTAGCGCCGCCCCTCGGCATCGCGATAGTCGAGCACGACCCGGCCGTGCGGCTTCGGTTCCAGAGCGCAGTCGGTGACCGTCATCGGCGACGGAGCCCACCAGGACGCGAGCAGGTCCGGCTCGACCCAGTACCGCCAGACGACCTCGCGCGCAACCGGGAGCACCCGATCGAAGCGGAATCCGCGCCCATCGGCCCACCGGTGCCGATCCGCCCGCGCGGCTTCGGCATCGATCGCGGCGCGGTAGCGCGCGATCACCGCACGCTCGCCCGCCTGCGCCCCGGCGGTATCGACCAGATCCGTGAGGCGCCGCGCGAAAGCCCCCAGTGGCTGCGTCTCGATCGCGTAGACGCGACGCTGCCCGAGCGGGAACACCGCGACCAGACCGGCCTGGGCGAGAGTCCGCAGATGCTTGGTCGTCTGCGGTTGCCGTAGACCGGTCAGCTCGGCGAGTTCGCCCACCGACCGCGGACGTTCGGCCAGCAATTCGATGAGACGCCAGCGCGCCCCGTCACCCAACGCCGATGCGATCCGATCCACACCCGCGAGTATTCACCAAAGTGAATATTCACGTCAAGGAATGTTTTCTCTTTCCCAGACTTCCCGTAAGACAGCGGCCGCCAACTGCGCGAACTCCCGCACCCGCCGCTCGCGCCGGTTCTCCGGCACCGCGACGCAGATCTCGACAGGTTCGGCATCCAGCACCTGCCGGTAGATCAGGTCGGGCCGCGAGTACGCCTGCGCGACCCCTCGCGGCACCACCGCGATCCCGTGACCGGACGCGACCAGCTCGAACTTCTCCTCGATCGATGCCGTACGCCGAACCTGGGCGCCGATGGCCGGCTCCCCCGCGAGATCCGCCTCGCGCAGCGGCCGGTCGGCAGCCGGTGACCCGGCGAGCCGATGAGCGACCGGCAGGCACGCAACTTTCGGCTCGGTGCCCACCGTGACAGTGCGCAGCCCGGCACTGTCGAAAGGCCGGCGCAGATACCCGACGTCGGCCCGACCGTCACGCAGCGGCAACTCCCGTTCCCACCACGTCAGCTGGAACAGCTCCACTTCCACCTCTGGCCGGCTCTCGGCGAAAGCACGCAGGGCCGTGGATACCCGCAGCCCGGAAGCGAATCCGACGACGAGACGCTCCACCCCCCGGTCGATCTCCCGCACCCGACGGACAGCGGAATCGACGGCGGTGAACAGCCCTCGCGCCTCCTCATACAGCTGGGCACCCGACGGTGTCAATTGCACACTGCGGGTCGTGCGCTCGAGCAACGTGCATCCGAGTTCTTGTTCGAGCGCACGGATCTGCCTGCTCAAGACGGGTTGAGCGATAAAGAGGGACGCGGCGGCCCGGCCGAAGTGCAGATGCTGCGCGAGCGCGGCGAAGTAGCGGAGCTTACGCAGGTCGAGATCCATACCCTGAAGATATCAATCCGCTCCAGGAAGTATTGGACCGCGGACAGGGAACGCCCGCAGAGTGGTGATCATGATCGTGATCACCACGCCCACGGGCGCTATCGGCAGCCGGCTTCTCGGGATCCTCCTCGAACGTGCTCCGTCTCGGGGCGAGAAGCTCCGCGTGATCGTGCGCGACCCCGCCAAGCTTGCCGGCGCGGTCCGCGACCGGGTCGATATCGTGCCCGGCTCGCACGGCGATCCCGCCACCGTGGACCAGGCCTTCGCCGGAGCCGACGCGGTATTCTGGCTCGTCCCACCGGATCCCGCCGCGCCGAGCCTGGACGTCGCGTATTCCGGTTTCA
The DNA here is from genome assembly GCA_040674215.1 of Nocardia sp. NPDC050193. GTDB lineage: Bacteria > Actinomycetota > Actinomycetes > Mycobacteriales > Mycobacteriaceae > Nocardia. The sequence goes on from JBFARE010000064.1 coordinate 19,958, forward strand.
CCCGCGCCGCGGCCCGCGCTTTCACTGCACACGGCGTCCGGCACGTGGTCGGAGTGTCGGCCCTGGGCCGGGGCACACCGGTCGCGGACCGCGCCGGCCTCGTCACCGCCTCACTGGCCATGGACGACCTCATCGCCGGCTCCGGCGTCAGCTATCGCGCGCTCGCGAATCCGTCGTTCATGGACAACGTACTGCGCCAGGTGAATTCCATTCGTGACGAGGGCGTGTTCACCGGCACCCTGGCCGCCGACCTGCCGGCGCCGCTGGCCGCGACCGGCGATATCGCCGCGGCCGCGGCCCGGCTGCTGCTCGACCGGTCGTGGACGGGGACCGGTGAGGTTCCGGTACTGGGCCCACAGGACCTCACACCCGACGAGATGGCACAGACAATGTCGGAGGTGCTGGACAGGCCGGTGCGATACCGGCGGGAGACGCTCGACGACCTGGCCGCGTCCACCGCGGGTTTCGGCGCCGGCGATGCTTTTGTCCGCGGCATGGTCGATATGATGCGGGCCAAGGACGAAGGCCTCGACAACGGTGTGCCGCGCACCCCGCAGACCACGACTCCCACCACCTTCCGTCAATGGTGCACAGCGGTTCTCGCTCCCGCGGTGCTCGCCTGATCGCGGCCGGAAACCACCGACAGGTCGTTCGGTGGGCGGCCACGTGCACCGCACCCGCCCGGCTGCCGACGGCCGGGCGGGTCGCCGGGCACGCGGATTCTGCACGCCCCTTCTCGCGACGACCGGAGGACAGCGCCACGCGCCTCGATATGCAATCGCCGGTCGGCGCGGCCCGAACCGGCCGCCCCGAAGGTGTCGCGCCGGGCGGCGTTCACGGGCACTCCAAGTAGGCGACTATGCCGCCGGTCAAAGCTTTCAGCGCGTCGTCCAGATCACCGTAGGTACCGAGGGTGCGTTCGGAAGTGATCCCGCGCATCGCCGCCGGGATGAGGGCGGCCACCTGCCGCACCTTGTCCGGATCGAGGTCCATATCGGCGAAGGCGCGCTGACAGGCCTTGTCCCAGTTCGGCTTCCACGACGCCAGTTCCGCGGCGGTGCGTGGGTAGTCGCGTTCCAGTTCGGCGTGCTCGCGCGGCAGGGCGGCGCGCAGAGTTTCGATGGCCAGCGATTCCGGCCGGCGCAGCCCGCCGGCCATGGCGTCGATCATGGCCGCCACCCGCTCGTACAGGGTGCCGTCCGGTTTGATCCCGGCGGGCAGGTCGCCGCGCTTGTCCGCCGTGTATCGCAGGACCGCCGCCCACAGGCCGTCGATATCGCCGAACTGGTATTTGATCACCCCCCAGGTGGCGCCGATATCACGGGCGATCCTGTTACCGGAGACCGCGGCGGGATCACCGGTGGCCAGCGAGGCGATCGCCGCCTCGAGCATGCTCTCCCGGGATTGGATCCCGCGCCTGTTCGCTCGTCTCCCGCCCACCGCCGCTTCCGTCACGAGGGACGACTTTACCCGCCCTGAACAGGGTGATCCAGTTTCACAAAGCGCTCTTGTATTCTTTCAAAGAGGGTTCTATGCTCGGGGCGCCAGGTGACCGGCTTCATATTCCGACGCATGTACGGTGCCGTGGCCGCGCCCGCTACAGCCCTCGACGCCTGGAGGATCGCGATGGCAAAACCACCACTGCCCATGGAACCGACGGGCTGGTTCCAGGTGGCCTGGTGCAGCGAGATCGGCGTCGGCGCGGTACACCGGATGAAGTATTTCGGCCGCGAGATGGTGGCCTGGCGATCGACGTCCGGGCAGGTCACCGTCTTCGACGCCTACTGCGAGCATCTGGGCGCGCATCTCGGCTACGGCGGCCGGGTGGAGGGCGAGAACCTGGTCTGTCCGTTCCATGGCTGGGAGTGGAATGGCGAGGGGCGCAATGTCTGTATCCCCTATGAGAGCCATCCGAACAAGGGCCGCCGCATCCGCAGTTACCCGGTGGTGGAGCGTAACGAAGGCGTCTGGATCTGGTATGACATCCACAGCCGGGTACCGCATTTCGAGGTCCCCGATATCTTCACCGCGTTCGGCGACGGCAAAACCGCCGCGGACTACTACCCGCCGGTACCCGCGGCCACGCTGTACCGGTCCGGGCTCGAACTGCATCCGCAGTACGTCATGGAGAACGGCGTCGATTTCGCGCATTTCAAGTACGTGCACAAGACCCCGTTCGTGCCGGAATTCACCCGCCACGACTTCTCGGGGCCTGTCTCCTACGTCGATTTCACCATCGCCTTCGACGAGGGCGTGGCCGAAGACCAGGTCAACAGTGGTGTCGAATCGATCAACGCCGGACTCGGATGTTCGATCACCAAGAGCTGGGGCATGATCGACAACCGCACCATGCCCGCGGTCACCCCGGTCGACGAGCGCACCTCCGACGTCCGGTTCACCGTGTGGATCGGCCGCAGACCCGGCGACGACAGCCCGGAGATCACCGACTACGCAACGGCGATGGCCGGTTTTGTGATCGAGCAGTTCGAAGCCGATATCCACATCTGGGCGCATCAGCGTTACTCCGACCCGCCCGCGCTGTCGCGGAAGGAATACGCGGGCTTCCGGGCACTGCGCGAATGGGCGCGGCAGTTCTACCCGGACACCGGCGCCGCGGCCGGATCCGCGCCGAACGCGCACGCGGCCGGCGTGTGACCGCGGCTCCGACCCAGCAGCCTCGACCCGCAGACAGAAAGGCCCACCCATGAGCACCTCCGGCAAGATCCGGGTATTCCAGGTCGCGACCGGCAACCTCGGCACCGAGATGATCGGCCGCATCCGCGATCATCCAGACCTCGAACTCGTCGGGCTGCACTGCTACACCCCGGACAAGATCGGCCGGGACGCCGGCGAGATCGTCGGCATCGGGCCGATCGGCGTGACAGCGACCGGTACGGTCGAGCACATCCTCGAGGCGCGGCCCGATGTCCTCACCTTCCACGGTGTGTTCCCCGACGAAGATCTCTACGAGAAGGTGCTGGAGGCGGGCATCAATGTGGTGACCACCGCGGATTGGATCACCGGATTCCACCGCGACACCAATCACTCGCACCCGTCGGGCCGCAAGGCCAGTGAGGTCATCCGGGCCGCGTGCGAGCGCGGCAATTCCACCTTCTACGGCACCGGGATGAACCCGGGCCTGGCGCAGATCCTCGGGATCGTGCACACCGCCGATGTCGCCGCGATCGAGAACATCACCGTCACCGAATCGGTGGATGTCTCCTGCCACCATTCCGTCGATACCTGGAAAGCAGTCGGTTACGGCCGCCCGATCGACGATCCGACCATCCCGGACTCGTTGCACAAATACACCGCGGTCTTCGCCGATTCGGTCTACCTGATGGCCGACGCCTTCGACCTCGACCTGGACGAGGTCACCTTCCACTACGAACTCGGTGCCTGCACGAAGGACGTCGATCTGGGCTGGTATTTCCTGCCCAAGGGCTCACTCGGCGCAAACTACATCAAGTACCAGGGGCTGGTCGACGGCGTGCCGCGGGTGGAAACCCATCTCGAATGGCAGATGACCCCGCACACCGACCCCGCGTGGAACATCAAGGGCTGCTACATCACTCAGATCACCGGCGATCCCAGCATCTACAGCAAACATATGATCTTCCCCCGGAAGGGCTTCGACCTGTCGAGGCCGGAGAATTTCGCCTCGATCGGGATGACCGTCACGGGATTGCCGGCCCTCAACTCGCTGCGATCCGTTGTCGCCGCGCGTCCCGGCATCATCACCAGCGCGGATCTACCGCTGCGCGCGTTCGCCGGACGTTTCGACCTCCGACGCGAGCAGTAGCGGATGGTACGTGGGCCGGCAGCGGGTCTGTCCGTCCCCCTCGGCGCCGCGCCGACCGATGACCGCGAGAATCGCGCCGTGGGAGGTGATGAGTTCGGCCCGCACGCCGCGCGGGCGGCCACCGGGAACAGGAGCCGTCCCGCGGCGGGCCGCGGCGCGGCCGGGTATCACGAGCCCGCGTACCAGCCGATCCGGCACGTGTCGTCGACAGGACGGGTGATGGACCAGAGGCGGCGGAACCGCGAGGCCGCGATCTTCCAGCGGCCGTCCTCGAGGACGTAGGAGTCCTCGTATTCGCCGGTCGACAGCGTATCGGTGTGGTCGAGCAGGTTCACCTGACGGAACTGCATGGTCCACTGCCCGGCGGCGGTACCGTCGGGGTGCACGGTGATATCGGGATGCATCCCGTGGTGCATATCGAGCACCACATGTTTCCCGTCGACCTGCCGCAGGGCGATGGATTCGAAAACCGCGGCCATCCCGTCCGCATCCGAAACACCCAGCTCGCCGTAGTCGAGGACAGCGCCCTCGGTAACGAAACACTCCCGGAAACGCCCGGGGTCTTTGGCATCGCAGGCGCGGAAGTAGCGATGTTTCAGCGCCTTGATCGCCTCGGTCGCTTCCAGCACGGTGAGGCGGTGGGCCGGGTCGGCCTCGGGTGACGGTGATCCGGACATACGGCCTCCTCGTTCGATGGCCGGTATCCGTTGCGCTGCGCCGGTCCCGGCCGAACCGGCTCGTATCGCATCACATCACATCACCACCGCACCGTGACGGCCCGGCTCGCACCCCGCACTGCCGCAGCCGCTTCGCCCGGCCGGGGCGGATCGACGTCTCGTCGACCGGGCCGCCGGACAACAGGTTCGTCGCGGCGGCATGTGAGCCGGCCGGACAACCGCCGGTGCGCGTTATGGTGGGGCGGTTGCCGGACGGTCTTTCCGCCGGGCCGCCGCGTACGGCCCACCGGTTCGCGAACGGGTCCCGGGTCTCGACCACCCCATGGACCGGAAGGACCGCGAGTCCACGCCCGATTGCCGGACATTCGACTGCTCGCGAAAGGTGGCAGGATGCGCGCCCCCTACCGGGAAGTAGTGGACCGGCGGGCGAGTACGCGATCCGCCGCGCGATGACCAGGGATATCGCGAAACGCCGGTGGCACGACTTCCGCGGGTCGCGGTTCTTCCCGGCCACCGTGATCATCGGCATCCTCGCCTGCGCCGCCGCTCTTTTCGCCGGCTCCTACACCTATGCCACCGCCAACCCCAAGCCGGAATACGTGCCCATCGCGGTGGCCGGATCGATGCCCGCCGCACAGGCGGCGCAACTGGAAGCCGAATTGGCGACCGCGATGGGCAGTTCGCTGCGCGTTCACCGTTTCACCGACCGCGCCACCGCGCTCGACGCGCTCCAGGACCAGGAGGTGTTCGCCGTCGTCGAAACCTCCCCGGCCGACAACACGGTGACACTCGAGCTGTCCAGCGCCTCCGGCCAGTCGGTGGCGACCGCCCTCGCGCAGGGGCTACCGCCGATCGCCGAACACGCCGGGTACACCGTACGGGTCGACGATCTGAATCCGCTGCAGGAAGGCGACCCGCACGGCCTCACCATCTTCTATATGACGATCGCCTCGGTCGTCGTCGGGTTCGTCGGCGCGGTGCAACTCGGAGTCAACGCCCGCGATCTGCGTCCGGGCGAACGTATCGTCTGTACCGCGGCATACGCGCTGCTCGGCGGCTTCGCCATCGTGGCGACCGTCGACTGGATTCTGGGCGCGCTCGAACTCCCGTTCCGGTCGTGGGCGGTTCTGGCACTGACCATGTTCACCTGCGGCATGGTCTTCACCATGTTCCACGCCCTGTTCGGGCGATGGGCGATACTGCCGACCTGGGGCATCATGATCCTGCTCGGCAACCCGACCTCCGGCGGCTCGGTGTCGTGGCCGCTGCTTCCCCGGCTGCTCGCGACGATCGGCGGGTGGCTACCGCCGGGCGCGTCGGTGAACGCCCAGCACACCGCCGTCTACTTCCCGGACCACCAGCACCTCGGGCCCTGGCTGGTGCTCGCGGGATGGTCGGCGGCCGCGATCGCGGTGTTCCTTCTCGCCCAGCGGCGATCGGACAACCGGCAGACCGCGGGCGCCGACTGAGAAGAGCGGCGCCCGGGGCACCGGCTGTACACAGTCCGGCGGCGCGAGCGCGGACGGCCCCGGCACGACTACGTTTGCGCACGAGGAAGCCGGTCGAATTCGGCGAGCCCGACCCTGCCACCGGCAGCACGCGGCGAAAGTACGTTGCCCGCCTCCGGCTCGTCTGCGAACATTCGCGGGTGCGCTCCTTCGACGATCTCGTGGCCGAAGCCGTAGCCGCCGATATCGACGGCTGGGGCTTCGCGTGGCTCGACGGCCGGGCCACCGAGGAGCGGCCGCCCTGGGGTTACGCCCGGCAGCTCGGCCGGCGCCTGGCCGCCGCCCGGTCGGCCCTCGACATCGATACCGGAGGTGGCGAAGTCCTCGCCGAGGCGGCGGTACTACCGCCGGCGTTGTTCGCGACCGAATCCTGGCCGCCGAACGCCGAACGGGCCCGCCGGCGGCTGAGCGGACGCGGCGCCATCGTGGTGCAGACCACGCCGGGCGACCCGCTCCCCTTCCCGGATCGCCGCTTCGATCTCGTCACGGCCCGGCATCCGGTGCACCCGGACTGGGCCGAGATCCACCGGGTCCTGACCGACGGGGGCCGCTATTTCGCCCAGCATGTGGGCCCGGGTTCGGCATTCGAGCTCATCGAACGTTTCCTCGGCCCGCTGCCCGGGCAGCGCACGCGGCGCGACCCCGCCCGGGAAGCCGCGGCGGCCGAAGCCGCGGGACTGACCGTGACCGATCTGCGCACCGCGCGCTGCCGGATGGAGTTCTCCGATATCGGCGCCATCGTATGGATCCTGCGTAAATGCGTGTGGTGGGTACCGGATTTCTCCATCGACCGCTACCGGGACACTCTTCTGGAATTGGACCGGGAGATGCGCAACGGACACCCGTTCGTCGCATTCTCCACCCGGCATCTCATCGACGCGGTCCGTTGACCCGGCACGACAGACGTGCGTGCCGTCCGGTGCACCGGCGTCGGTGCGCGACACTGGATCGGTGAGTACCGACAACGGCCCGATACCCCCACCGGCCAGCGCCTCGATCATCGTGCTGACACTGGCACGGCGAGTGGAGACCGAACTCAACGCCGCCCTGGCGACGCTGGATCTGACCGTCGCCCGCCTGGGCCTGCTCGGCCATATCTCCGGGGTGCCGGGGGCGTCGTTCTCCGAGCTGGCGCGGATGTCGGGGATCAGCGTGCAGAGCGTACACACGGCGGTGAAGGCCCTGGTCGGCGCTGGACTGGTGCACGACCGTACGGCCCGTGCGGGCTCGGCATCGGCGATCGAACTCACCGCCGAAGGGACTCGTCTGCTCCGGGCCGCCCAGCAAGTGGTCACCGGTGTCGACGAGCGCCTGTTCGGACCGGCCGCCGACCCGGTACAGCGCCGGATCGGTGCAGCCGTCGTGGACGCGTTCACCGGCGGCGTAACCCCCTGAACCACGCTGCCCGCGGGGCGGCAGCACAGCCGGCCGAGACGTGGGCTCCCGTAATGTCGCCGCAGAGGGGCGCCTGAGCGCCTGGAGGAGAAGGAGGCTGTGGGTGCCGGGAACACCGTGGTCGCGCCGGATGGGTTTATCGGTCCCGATCGTGAATGCCCCGATGGGTGGAGTGGCCGGGGGCCGTCTCGCGGCCGCCGTGTCCGCGGCCGGCGGGCTCGGCATGATCGGCATGGGCAGCACCGGATCGGCCGAGACGCTGGAACACGAACTCACGCAACTCGACCCGGCGCCCGCGGTGTTCGGGATCGGCATGGTGGGCTGGGTGGTCGAGCGCGAACCCGCCCTGCTGGAGGCGGCCCTGGCCGCGCGACCGGCCCTCGTCTCGGTCGGTTTCACCGAGGAGTGGGCCTGGATCGACCGGGTCCACGCGGCGGGCGCGGCGGCGGTCACCCAGGTCTACGACGCGGACCATGCCCGCCGCGCCGCGGCGGCCGGAGTGGATATCGTGGTCGCCCGCGGCAGCGAGGGCGGCGGCCACGGCGAAACCCGGCTCGGCACGCTCGCGGTATTGGACGCGGTACTCGACGCGGTCACCGTGCCCGTCCTCGCTGCCGGTGGTATCGCCACCGCCCGGGGTCTGGCGGCCGTGCTCGCGGCGGGGGCGTCCGGTGCCTGGCTCGGCACCTGCCTGTCGGCCTGCCCGGAAGCGCTCACCCCGGCACCCGCTCGCGCCGCGCTGGTACGCGCCCGGGCCACCGATACGGTGGTCACCCGGGTCTTCGATCTGGGGCAGCGGCTCCCCTGGCCGGACCGCTTTCCCGCCCGCGTACTGGCCAACGAGACCACCCGGCACTGGGCGGAGCGGGAAGCCGCGTTGTCCGGGGACGGTGCGGCCCGCGACGAGGTGGCGGCGGCCGCCGCCACCGGAGACCCCCGCCACGCCCCGGTCGACGCCGGCGAGGGCGTCGGTGCCCTCACCCGCAGTCTCCCGGCCGGTGAGGTGATCGCCGCACTGTGCGACGGAGCCGATCGGTTGTTGGGCCGGTGGACGAACGGGCCCGGCAGTGGCACGAGCCGGGGGCCGGGCAGCGATTGACGCTCGTCAGATCCAGCCCTTCTCCCGCGCCCTGAGGGCCGCTTCGTACCGGTTGGCGACCCCGAGCTTGGCCATTGCCGCGGAGAGGTAGTTGCGGGTGGTACCCGGCGACAGATGTGCTCGGCGGGCGATGTCCTCGACCGACGAGCCGTCGAGCGCATATTCGAGAACATCGGCTTCCCGTGCGGTGAGCACGGTGTCACCCGCGCTGATGGCTTCGGCGGCCAGTTCCGGATCGACATACCGGCCACCGCCGTGCACGGTGCGGATCACTGCGGCCAGTGTGGCCGCCGAGGTCGTCTTGGGTAGGAAGCCCCGGACTCCCGCGGCCAGTGCCCGCTTGAGATAGCCGGGCCGGCCGTGGCTGGTGACGATCAGTGTGGCGGCACCCGGCGTGAGCCGCAGCAACTGCGCGGCGGTCTCGATACCGTCGATACCGGGCATCTGCAGATCGATGACGGCCACCGCGTCCGGTGCGCCCGCCGCGCGGCGCCGCCACACGGCCAGGAGTTCCTCCCCGGAGCCGACATGGTCGACAACCTCGAGATCGGCCTCGAGATCGAGCATGGTCGCCAGCGCCGCGCGGATGAGCGTTTCGTCGTCGGCGAGGAAGACCGGGATCATTGTTCCTCCCAGCGGATTTCCAGAACGAACTCGTCGGCGGTCGCGGTGACGGCAAGGCTCGCGTCGACGGCCGCAAGCCGCTCCGCGAGACCACGCAGTCCCGAATGCTGTCCCGGCCTCCCGCGTGGACGGTTGTTGCGCAACGACATACCGGCACCACCGAACGCGAGAGTCGCCGACGTGGCGGCGGAATGTTCGACAATATTGGTCGTACCCTCGCGCACCGCCCAGGCCGCGACCTCGTGGAACTGTGCGGGGACCGCCGCGGGATCGCCCTCGAGACCGAGTGCGCAACCCACCGCCGCGAGCAGCGAGCGTGCCCCGGCCACCTCACCGAGCAGGTCGATCCCGCGATAGCCCCGGACCAGTTCACGCATCTGCCCCATGGATTCGACGGCGAGTGTTTTGACCTCGTCCATCTCCTTCGCCGCCCGGCCGGTATCGCCGGAGCGCGACAGCACCCCGGCGAGTTCGCTTTTCACGGCGATCGCCGAGAATCCGCGGCCGACCACATCGTGCAGGTCCCGTGCGAATCGCAAGCGCTCCTGCACCAGCCGCAGTTCGGCCTCGACAACCTTCGCGTGCTCCACTTCGTCGACGACCCGCAGCCCCCACACAGTGAGCCAGACCGTCGCGATGACGAACCCGCCGGCGACGAAGGTCACCACGATCCCGCTCACCACGGTCGCCGGCGATGAGCCGAAGGCCAGCCCGGTCATCACACTCAGCGCCGGCAGAATCCACCACCGGTGCCGCAGAAAGGCCACGACGGCGAACACGGCCAGCACCATCACGTAGACACCGGTCACCCGGGCGGGAACAACGGCGGATTCGTCGTCCGCCGTCCGGGCGACCACGGCAGCGGCGACCCATACCGCGGCCGACGTCGCGACGGCGAGCGGCAGGATCCACCCCCGCGAGGACCACCGCGACGATATGGCGAATTCGGCCCGGGCCTCCACCGCGAAGACCGCCGCGACCCCAGCTAGCACGATTCCGGTGGCCGCCCACAGCGAGCCCGTGGTGGCCGCCATGGCGACGACCACCGCGACCAGCGCGCTCTGGAAGGTGATCCCGGTATAGAGCCGGAATTTCGCTCCCGCCGGCAGTGCACGCCACCGGGCGGTCCAGCGGCTCACCCGCGGTCGTCCCAGCGGAAACTCCGGCGGATCAGCGCGAACGCCAGGACGGTCCATACCGCCAGTGTCGCAAACGGACGCCCCATCTCGGCGAAGGTCCCCGCGACATCACGCGCGGCACCGGAATCGCGGAGAGCCGATTCCCCGGCGACACCCAGCGACACCAGATCGGAGACCGCCGCGAAAGGAGTCCAGTCGGCCAGACCCGCGAGCCGATCCGGAAGTATCGCGCGGATCGATGTCATACCCAGCATGGCGATCGTCATCACCGGCAGCGAGGTGATCTGCGCGGCCTCGGCGTTCTTGGTGAACGTACTGGTCGCCAGCGCCAAGAGCGAGAACAGGACGATTCCGCCTACGAGAGCGAGGGCGAGCGCGACGGGGTTGACCGGCGCGGGGGCGCCCACGCCGTAGACGACCCCGGCGACCACGGCGGTACCGGCGACGGTGACCAGCGCACCGGGTATCGCGGGCGCGGTCTGGATCTGCCAGTCGGCGGCCTCACCCGTCCGCAGCCGTTTCAGTACACCTTCGCCGCGGCGGGTGGTGACCATCGACAGCACCGAGTAGTACTGCACGAACAGCAGGGTCACCAGCGCCAGCATTTCGAAGGTGAGCACCGCGAGATCCGCGGCGGAGGTATCGCCCCGGCGGGCGATGAGGAACAGGGCCACCGGTATGCCGATCGGGAAGACCGTCGCCAGATATAGGAGTGTCTTGTTCCGCCGGAACTGCAGGTACTCGGCCTTCGCGAGCGCGGCGAGCGGACGGCGGCGGAAACCGGGGGCAGGGGCGGCGGTCGTGGTCATCGGCGAGCTCCGATCGGTTCGGGGTCGGCCGCCGGCGCGGCGGCCGCATCGTCTGCGATATCGAGGAAAACCGTCTCCAGGGACGCGGCGCGGGCCTCTAGCCCACCCAGCCGCACGCCCTGTTCGTCCGCCCAGCCGAGCAGCACCGACAAATCACCCTGCAGGTCGTGGGTGTTGACGGTGACCCGGGCTCGCGCCTCGAGGCGGGTGGTGGACAGGTCCGGTAGCGGTAACCCCGGATGGTCGAAGGCAATCCGGGCCGGATGACCGTCGACGATCTCGCGCAGGGTCCCGGTGCGCGCCATCTCGCCCCGGTGCATGATGGCGATCCGATCGGCCAGCGCTTCCGCCTCGTCCAGATAGTGCGTGGTCAGCACCATGCTCACCCCCGAGCTCTTGAGCTCGGACAGCAGTCGCCACGTCCCGCGCCGGCTCTCCGGGTCCAGTCCGGTGGTCGGTTCGTCGAGAAACAACAATCGCGGTTGGCCGAGCAGGGCGCAGGCCAGATCGACCCGCCGCTGTTCGCCGCCGGACAGGGACCCGACCCGGACGTCGGCACGATGAACCAGACCAACCTGTGCGAGAACCGTTGCGCTGCTCACCGGGTTGCTGCAGGTCCCGCGCCACATCTCCAGGGTTTCACGGACGGTGAGCTCGGCGGGCAGACCGCCGGACTGCAGCATGATGCCGACCTGCGCGCGTACCTGGTGGCGGTGGCGGTATGGATCGAGGCCGAAAATCTCGACCGAGCCGGCCGAAGGTTCGGTCAGTCCCTCCAGTATGTCGAGCGTCGAGGTCTTGCCCGCGCCGTTGGTGCCCAGCAGGGCGAACACCTCGCCCTCGGCGACCTGTAGGTCGATACCGCGGACCGCTTCGAACGCGGTCTTTCCGGTGCCGTAGGTCCGGCGCAGACCGCGCGCGACGACGATATCGTGTACCGGCCGCCCGGGCAGTCGCGGCGAATCGGGATGTGCGCTGTTCATGTGCTCTACGATCACCGCGCCGGACCGGGATCTGTAGTAAGCGCAGTCACGGGATTTCCGTGCATTTCTCACGGCCCGGAGATGACAGAAGTCATCATCGGACCGCTCCGGTCCCCACCCGGTCATCTGCGGTGAACCTCCGGGTAGCCGGCATTCGTGTCCTGTCGCCGGCAACCGATCGACCGCACGGCAGCGCGGAATCGTTCGACAACCGCGCTCCCACAACATAATTGGTGTCGAGAGCATCTGGACGCGCCCGGCCGCGCGCACGTAGAATCGACTACGGCGCCGACCCGATCCGCTCACTCCCCGCTCGCGAACAGGAGATACCGCGAGCCCGGCCGAGAGATCTTCTGCCGTACCGGCAATCCCGTCCCACTGCCCCTGAACTCCGGTGAACAGCCACGGTCCCGAACGAATCGTCCTCGGCAGGCACGGACACCGCACGCCACAAGTCCGGCGCCCCTCGAGGTCACCGGTTCCCGGAAAGCAACCCGCACCCGACCGACCGGCACTCGTATGCCGTATACCCCCGGCGCCGCGACCCGAGCCTCGGCCGGCGATCCACCGAGCCCATCGATCGGCCGGACGTACCGGTCCGCGAACCCCCGCCGGGAGACACCGGCGCACCGAGAGACTTCGGAGGTCTGTGATGACATCGGATACCGGCGCACGTCAAGGCGCATCGGCGGATGCCGTCGAACATCATTACGATATCGGGACCGATTTCTACCGGCTGTGGCTCGACTCCGGCCTGACCTACTCGTGTGCCCTGTGGAACGACGGCGACGACCTCGACCGCGCGCAGCAGCGCAAGCTCGACTACCTGATCGCACAGGCCCGGCTCACCGGGACCGAACGCATTCTCGATATCGGATGCGGCTGGGGCAGCCTGATGCGGGCGATCACCGACCGGCACGCCCGGACCCGGGTCACCGGACTGACACTCAGCCGCGACCAGTACCGCCATCTCCGCACCCAAGTCCCGGCGCGCACCGATGTGCGCCTGGAACATTGGCAGGATCATCGGCCCGACGCCCCCTACGACACCATTTTCTGCATCGGAGCGCTCGAACATTTCGTGCGGTTCGGGCTGTCGCGCCGCGAACGCACCGCCACCTACCGGGCCTTCTTCGCCTACTGCCACAGCATGGTGCGTGCCGGCGGCGGCCTGGTGATCCAGACGATCGGCAAGGGCAACCGTCCGCTCGACCAGAACTCGATCACCGATGTGCAGTTCCTGGCCGACGAGATCTTCCCGGAGTCGGATCCACCGCGGCTGGCCGAACTCGCCCACGCGTCGGAGAAGCTCTTCGAAATCCGGTCGGTGGTCAACGACCGCCACGACTATGCGACCACCTGCGCGGAATGGCTACGGCGGCTCCGGGCACGGCGCGCGGAGGCGGAACAGCTGGCCGGGGCCCGGGTCACCGAGGCCTATGAACGGTACCTGCAGGCGTCCATCCGGCAGTTCGAGGAGCAGCACCTGGTGCTGTATCGAATCGCGCTGCGCAAAGTGGGCGATACCGAGGCAGCGGCCGGATAGACCGGTCACACCGGCCGGTCGAGCAGCCGTTTGGGGTGCATCCCGTCGACCGCGCCCATGAACGGCGGGTGGATGCTGTACCCCAGCATCCGCCGGATGTTCTCCGATACCGTCCGGGCGGTGTCCCGGCTGGTGGCCAGGGTGTAGGCCTCCTGCGGTCGCAGCCAGGGTTCGCAGTACTGCACGGTCACCCCCAGGCGGGCACCGGTACTGCGATTCGCACCGCCGCCGTGCCAGAGCGTGCCGAGATAGAACGCGCAGGATCCGGCCGGCATCCGCACCGCTGCCCGGATATCGCTGTCGGCGGGTCCGCGATCGGAGCCCCAGCGATGACTGCCCGGGAGCACCACCGTGCCGCCGTTGGTGTCGGTGAACGTATCGATCGCCCACATCGTCGCGGCGCTCAACGGTGGCCGGGGTCGCGGGATCGGGTAGAAACCGTCGTCGTGGTGCAACATCTGCGCGTGTTCACCGGGGTGGATATCGATGGCCTGCAATTGCGAGAGCAGATAATTCGGCAGGAACAACCGATCGAGCAATGCCAGCACGCGGGGGTGTTCGACGAGCGCGTCGCAGGCACGGGTCTTCTCGAGCAGGTTGTAGGCCCGCCGGGTCCGCTGCCCCTCGAAGGTGTTGCGGCCGGTCCGCTCGAGGAAGGGCGTGAGGGCACGGCGGAGTTGTTCGCATTGATCGAAGGTGAGCAGGTTCTCCCAGATGACGTAGCCGTCGCGTTCGACAGCGGCCAGGTCGGCGGCGACCGTGGCCGGGTCGACCGCGTCCGCGGTAGTGGTGGTGGCCGGATGACGGCGCGCCAGATCACCCCGGAGATCGTCCAGAGAGGTGATGACATCCACCGGAGGTGGCGATTGTGCAGGGTTCACGACTGCTCCTCGAGCGATTCGGCTCCGTCGACGGACCGCAACCAATTGTGTTACCGCTCTTGGGGTTACGCAATACCCCCACTACTCCCCCCTTGTCGCACGGAGGCCTGCGACGACCACTGTCGGCGGACCGCGCGGAACCGGTCACCACCGGCACTCGGTGCGCACCGGTGAGCCGCCCTACCCGCTCGTCCGGTGGCGGTGATCGGCGAGCCGTCAGTGCTTACGACCGACAGCCCCGTAGAGCACCAGCTTGGTTTCCGGCAGATCGTCGGCGAGCCACTGCTGCAGCGGAACCACGCCGGGCCCGGTGTTCTCGAAACCGTCCAGGAACGAGGTCACCTCTTCGCGCGATCGGTACCGGACCTGCGCGGAACTGTTCCGCGCATCCCGGGAGGTGCGCTCGATGATCTCGGGATGGCTGATATCGGCGCCGTGGGTCAATGCCAGATAGCTCCCCGGCGCCATGGCGTCACGATAGTGGGCGAGGAGTTCGGCCGGATTCTCGTCGTCCATCACATAGTGCAGGACGCCGACGAGCGTGACGGCCACCGGCGCCGCGAAATCGATTCCCGATTCGGCTTGCAGGCGCTGCATCAGTTCGCCGGGGCGGCGGACGTCCGCGTGCAACGCGGTCACCCCGGGGTGATTGCCCAGGAGAGCATTGCAGTGCACGAAGACCACCGGGTCGTTGTCGACGTAGGCGACCCGCGCCGCGGGATGCGTTTCATGCGCCACCTCGTGCACATTGGGCGAGGTAGGTATCCCCGAACCGAGATCGATGAACTGTCGCACCCCGGCCGCCGCGGCCGTACGGACCGCGTGCAGCAGGAAATTCCGGCTGAACCACGCCAGTGACCGGGTTTCCGGGGCCACCGCCAGAATGCGATGAGCGAGCGCGCGGTCGACCTCGTAGTTGTCCTTTCCACCCAGCAGGTAGTCGTAGACCCGAGCCGAGCGCGGCTCGTGTGGGTCCACCCCCTGCGGCACCCGCTCGATCTCCGGCGTCGGCCCGCCGCCCCCTCCGCGACCGCTCGCGGCCGCCCCGTCGGACCTCATGTCTGCGCTTCTCCCTCCGCGGCGAGGCGGACCGCGCGTCGCATGAGCGCTTCGGCCACCGGGCGCGATCGACGGCCCAGGCCGCACGCACAGGCGATACCGTCCACCGGCCGCCCCAGTGCTGCTTCGACCACCGACAGTACGTGTAGCTGTTCCTGTTCCGGGGGCGCATCGTGCACCAGGCCCGCATAGAACGCGGTGCCGGCACCCAGCGCCAGCCCGCCCAGCGGCGCATAGAACTCCGGCCGCAGCGGCGGCGGTACCGCACCGGCCGCGAGTGGGGCGTGCAGGAATTCCAAGGGCCGGTCCACCGGCCACTGCCGGGCGATCGCATTGGCCAGGTCCACCAGCGGGCGGGTATCGCGTAGGGTGGCGCGGGCCTTGTTGTGCAGGCTGCCGAGGCACAGGTGGACCCCGAACCGGGTGCCCACCGGAGCAGCGGCCGCCAGCTCCGCCGGGCCGCGGGCCAATCCCAGTGCCCGGTCGGCCGACCCGTGCGCCGGCTGCGCCATCGCCATCAGCACCAGTTCGGCGGTGGCCTCGAGTTGGATGACGACATCGGGCCCGGCCGATTCGCGCACCGCCGTGATCTCACGCGCGGTGGCCTCGGCGAAAGCACGGCGGTGCCGGAGTACTCCACTCGCACCCAGCGCGACGAAGGCGAGGGTGAAGGCAGTGGGCATCCCGATCTGCAATGCCGTGCCGGACAGATCGCGGGCCCGGCGCAACCGCGTATACACCGGCACCGCCTCTTCGGTTTCCCGCCGGTACCCGAGGTCGAGGGACTCTGCGGTCAGTGTGCTCCCCCGTGGCACCCGGTACCGGGTCCGGTCCCGGCTGCTCCGCCATTCCCTGACGCGTTTCGCTTCCAGTGCGCCCTGGGCAGCCAGATTCTCGATGATGGGGCGGATATAGAATTCGTAGCGACCGGTCTCCCCGGTCGGGAGGGTGCGCAGCCTGGGCGCGGCGGCATCGAGCATGGCCCGCATGGCGGTTTCGGTATCGACGGCCGGAAAGCTTCCGACGAAATGGACAGCCCGCCTCTTCACGCTCGCATCCTAGCCCTCCCGGACGGTTGCCGACGGGTCCACGCGCGACTCCCTCCCCTCTCTCCCACATCGGTTTCCGGCCCGGTGGGCACCACATCCGTTGCGCGTCAAGGCTGCTCCCGTTAGGGTCCCGAGCACATGACTGCTCGCAGGTTTCCGCTCGGCCGTCCGCAGCGATCGCGGCGTATGTGTCGATCGACAGTACGCATATCGGCCGCTGTGGTAGCCGTTCTCGCACTTCTGGCACCGGGGACCGCGCACGCCGCGGAACCCGACCCGGGACAGTGCACGCCCACCGCGTTCCCGCTGCGCGCCGGCGGCACCCTGGCGACGACATTGTGCACACCGTCAGATGATGACACCGACATCGTCATGGTGCTGATGCCGGGCTCCAACTACAACGCCACCTACTGGGATTTCCCGCATGCCCCGCAGATCTACAACTTCCGGCGCGCGATGAACGCCGCCGGATACGCGACGCTGGTGATCGACCGGCTCGGGACCGGCGCCAGCAGCCGGCCGGCCAGCACCGCGGTCACCGCCACCGGGGATGCGCAGGCCCTGCACGAAATCGTCGGAATGCTCCGCACCGGCCTCGCCGGCTCCCGGCCCTTCGGGAAGGTCGTCACCGGCGGGCATTCCCTCAGTTCCGGGGTGGCGGTGCTGGAGGCGATCACCCATCACGATGTCGACGGGGTGCTGCTGACCGGCTATTCGCACGGCCTGAATATTCCGGGCGCGCTCGGCATCGTCGGCACTTACCAGCCGGCCGAGCAGGATGCCGCCTTCACCGGCCAGGGCTACGACAGCGGATATCTCACCACCCGGCCGGGCACGCGCGCGGAATCGTTCCATTCGCCCGCGACCGCCGACCCCGAGGTCGTCGCCGTGGACGAAGCCACCAAGGATGTGTTCGCCGCGACGGAGTACCCGGACGGGCTGACCTCCACCCTGCCGCCGATGTCCACGCAGATCACCGCCCCGGTACTCGTGGTCAACGGTAGCGACGATGTGCTGTGCTCCCGGGTCTGCGCCGATACGGCGACCCTGCAGGCCGCCGAGGCACCGCATTTCTCCCCGGCCGCACGGCTGCGCACGTTCGTACTACCCGGAAGCGGGCATTCGGTGAATCTCGCCCGCAACACCGCCGACTATCAGGCGGCGGTGCAGGACTGGATGGAGTCGATCGCCGGCTGAGCGCCGCGGCGAACACGGCGATCAGTTATCAGTTCAGGCCCGCCACTTCCTTCGCGATGACCGCGAGCCGGGTCTGCGCCGCCGAGACCACCCCGTGCCGTTTCTTGTGCGCCTCCTCATAGGCGACGATAGCGCGGATATCGGCCGGGTCGGTCAGCTCCTTGACCGCGGCGACCGCTCGACTCACGTTGAACTGGTCGTAATCGGCGATGGGCAGCTCCTCCGCTTCGAGTACACCGGTGGCCGCGCGGACCGAATGCAGCGAACCGGCGGCGTTACCCGCACCTTCCCGGCGGGTCACCTCCTCGGCGCTTTCCAGCGCGGCGTCGCGGGATGCGGTCAGCGTCCGGGCCGCGATATCACCGGCGTGCGCACCCCGTGCCAGTAGTTCACCGAGCGCGGGCGGGGTGGCCCGGACGGTGTCCAGCGCGCGATCCACACCGCGCGCGGACCAGGTGACGGGCAGATTGACCAACTTCACGGCAGCACCTGCCGCCGCCTGTAGTGGCGTGCGGCGCAGCGCGGCCGGACCGCCGAGTGCCTCCTCGGCCAGGACGGTGGTCAGCCAGTCCACGGTCGCGGCGTGTGCGGTGATCAGCCGCTGCGCCAGCGCCGCGATATCGCTGCGCTCCGCGCTGGTCGCGAGGGCCTTGACGTACCGCGCGCGGTCGAGGAGCTGGTGTTCCAGCGTGAGATCGCCCAGCAGGGCTTCGTCGAACGGCTGCGCCTGTTCGATGAGCGCCTTCACCACGGCGGTGGCCCGGCCGAGGAAGGGGCCGATCACCTCGGGTACGCCGCCGAGTTCTCGAATGGCGGCGCCGACGGCTTCGGCACGGGCGCGGGCGTTTTCGGAGTTCTCGGACAGTTCACGGCGCACTGCCTCGGTCCGGGCCTGCCCGATCCGGGTTTCCGCGATCTGGATCTCGGTATCGGTCAGCTCCCGGATCGCACGCAGCTGCGCCAGAAGAGTGGTGGTTTCACGCGAAGTCATACGAATATCGTTCCTCCGGTGTCGATTTTCTGGCGGGTGCCACGTTGCACCTCTTGCGCGCCTACCCGCTCTGCCCATCGATAATCAGCGTCACGCAGAAGATTTCGCCGGTCCGAGCGGCACCGGGTGCTGCCGGTCCGCTGCGACAGGATGTACTGCTGCTACGGGTAGTTCAGCACGTGCACCGGATTCGGCCACGCGGCCACATCCGGGTCCGCGAGACGCGCGGCGACACGTGCGCGGATCTCCTCGGGTGAATACGTCTCGAGCATGCGGGATTTGACGCCGTCGGTGAACGCCCAGCCGGAATCACCGCCGCGTCCCTCCCGGGTGGCGCGCGGCATGAACCATATGATGCCGCCGTGATAGGTGGTCTCGTAGAAGTCGTAGTGACCGCCGGAGACGAAGATCGCCTTCCGATGCGGCGGGCATTCGGCGACGGCGAGCACCCCGCAGGGCTGCGGCGCGGCCAGGCCCGGCCGAAGCTCCGGCACGGTTGGCCACGCAGATGCACACGGCCCGGGTCCGCTTCGCCACGACCGGCGATCCCGGTGGCCCGCTTCCGCCACGAAGGCACGTCCGCCGGATCGGCGGCATTGCCCCGGCCGGGCACCGAGCGGCCGGCAACGGCCGGGCGCCTAGGCAGCGTCTCGAAGTCTTTGATGGGGTGGCACCGCGTAGCGGTGCCACCCCATCAGCATGTTCGGTGGAAACTGTTGCCCGCGCTGGCATATAGGTGAGGTCTCCGGTATTCGGATTA
>JBFARE010000065.1:0-37685 GCA_040674215.1 Nocardia sp. NPDC050193
CGGACAGCGCCCGGGTCCGCGGACCCGGGCGCTGTCCGGCACCGGCCGACGGCCGCGGATTCTGCGGATCAGACCGAGGAGGACCGACCGCAGCGCCTCGGCCCGACGGCTGGAGGGGACGAACATCTGCTGCTTGAGCCGCGCGGTGCGCTGGTGCTTGGTGATGAACGGACGCAGGCCGGTTTCCCAGGCGTCCAGTGCGGCGGCGAGGTCGTCGGGGTCTTCCAGCAGGGCCGCGCCCAGCGCGGCGCCGCCGCGAAGCGAGGACGTGGCACCCATGCCCGAGTAGAGGTTCATGCACCACGCCGCATCCCCCACCAGCACGACCCGGCCCTTGCTCCACCGTGGCATCCGCACCTGGTGCACCGAGTCGAACAGGTGGTCAGGGGCCTCTTCCAGGGAGTCCAGGACGTGCCGCACCACGGGGTCGTCCATTCCGGAGAAGACCGAGCGCAGCCGCTGGACCCGTGACCCGCTGAACTGCTCCTGGATGTCTGTCGTCCGGTACGTCAGCAGCGCGGTGGGCGCGTGGTCGGCGAGCCCGAACACCCACACCGCTCGCTTCGCGCGCGCAATGATGATGCTGTCACTCGCCTCGTACGACGGCACCTGCTCCTTTAGTTGGAAGGCGCAGATCATCGCGTTCCACGTGGTCAGGTAGTCCTCGTCCGGACCGAACACGATCCGGCGCACGCTCGAGCGCATCCCGTCCGCGCCGACGACCATGTCGAAGCTCTCGCGGTACTGCGCACCGGTGTCGGCCTGCTCGAGCAGGACCTGCACCTCGGCAGGACCCGCGGTGATCGCGACCGGAGTGGTCCCGAACCGCACCTCGACGCCGGTGATGTTCTGCCACAGCGCGGCCTCGATGTCCCCGCGCAGCACCGCTGCCGGCTCCCCGGGCTGATCCAGGAATCCCAGAGCCGGCCTGCGCCTGCCCCGGCGATCCACCGACCACGATTTCGCGCGGGCCGTCCGTTGCGGGTTGCGGGTGTGCAGGTGGTCGGTGATGCCCAGGTCGACCGCGGCCTGCCGACCCTCCGGGAACAGCCCGACGAAATAGCCTCCGGTACGTCGCTCGGGTGCCCGTTCGACGATCACCGGCGTCCAACCGGCCCGGAGCAGCCCGATGGCTGCGGACATCCCCGCGATCCCGAGCCCGACCACCAACGCCCTCTTCCGCATGGCCGTCACCGCGTCGCGCCGGACGGGGCAGCGGCCGCCGCCGCGCTGAACTCCGCTGCCAGCCGACGGTGGACGACCCTGCGGATCAGATCGAGAACGCCCGAAACCAGCACCTGGACCGGGCGGCTGGACGGGACGAACCGCTGTTGCTTGATCCGTGCGGAGCGCCGCTGGCTGGTGATGTAGGGACGCAGGCCGGTTTCCCAGGCGTCCAGCGCGTCGGCGAGGTCGTCGGGGTGCTCCCGCAGGGCCACGCCCAGTGCGGCGCCGCCGCGCAGCGAGGAGGAGGAGCCCATGGCCGAGTAGGTGTTCATGCACCAGGCTGCGTCCCCCACGAGCACGACCCGCCCCGTGCTCCACCGGGGCATCTTCACCTGGTGGATCGAGTCGAACACGTGGTCAGGGGCCTGCTCCAGGGAGTCCAGGACGTGGCGCACTACGGGGTCGTCATCCATCCCGGAGAAAGCCGCGCGCACCTGCTCGATCGACGGCCCGGCGAACCGGTCCGGAATGTCGTCGGTGCGGTAGGTCAGCCATGCGCAGGGCGCGTGGTCGGCGAGTCCGAACACCCACATCGCACGCTTGGGACGCGAGACGATGATGCTGTCGCTCGCCTCGTAAGAGGGCACTTGCTCCTTCATCTGGAACGCGCAGATCATCGCCTTCCAGTTCGCCAGGTAGTCCTCGTCCGGACCGAACACCATCCGGCGCACGCTCGAGCGCATCCCGTCCGCGCCGACCACGAGATCGAAGTCCTCGCGGTACTGCTTCCCGGTGCCGGCGTCCTCGAGCAGGACCTGCACCCCGCCGGCGCCCTCGGTGATGTCGACCGGAGTGGTCGCGAACCGCACCTCGACCGCGTCCTCGGTCCCGTTGCCGGTGATGCCCTGCCACAACGCGGCCTCGATGTCGCCGCGCAGCACCGCTGCCAGCCCGCTGGGTGCATCCAGCAATCCCAGAGCCGGCTTCCGCCTGCCCCGGCGATCCACCGACCACGAGTTCCCGCCCGGTCGCCATTCCGGGTTGCGGGTGTGCAGGTGGTCGGCGATCCCCAGGTCGGCCGCGGCCTGCACACCCTCCGGGAACATGAAGATGAAGTAGCCCCCCGTCCGACGCTCGGTTGCTCGTTCGACGATCACCGGCGTCCAACCGGCCCGGCGCAGCCCGATGGCCGCGGACATCCCTGCGATTCCGAGCCCCACCACTAGTGCCACCTTCTGCATGGCTTTCCTCTCTCCGGTCACGTTCTGATGGATGGACGGCTCAATCCGGCACGACGACGGCGCGGCTGCGGCCGGTGTGTGCCCACGCCTCGCCGATCCGGCTCAGCGGGAACACGGTGTAGGGCAGCTGCAGGGACCCGTCGGCGAAGCGGGCCATGACCTCGGGCGCCTCGGCGAGCATCTCCTCGGCGGACCGCGATCCGACGCCGCTCCCGGTGATCCGGATCCGCCTGCTGCGCAGCAGGTCCGCGGGCAGCGACGCCCCCAAGCCTGCGAGCGAGCCGATCTGCACGTAGGCCGTGTTCGCCTCGGTGTCCTCGCCGCTGCGACCCAGCACGGCGAAGGCGGCCTCGGCGACGGGCCCCCACAGGTAATCCAGCACGAGACCGGGCGACATCTCGGATACCGCATCGGCCAGGGCCTTCTCCAGGCCGTCGGGTCCGTCGTGGGCCAGCGACACGGTCGTCGCTCCCGCGCTACGGAGCCGCTCCAGCGCCTCCGGATCGCGTCCGGCGGCGATGACCCGCTCGGCCCCGAGCGCCAACGCCCCCTGCACGGCAAGGCTGCCCGACATCCCCGTGGCGCCCAGCACCAGTACGGTGCCCAACGCCCCTATCTCCTTGCGTCGCGCGGTGAGGACCATCCAGCCCGAGAGGCCGGGGTTCATGCCTGCGGCGATCGCGAGTGGATCCGCTCCCGCCGGGACCTCCGCTCGGAAGGGCGCGACCAGCCGCTCGGCCATCGTCCCGAAGGGCGGACGCGCGTATCCGGTGTAGACCAGGCGCCCGTCGCCGGTGCGAGCGACCGCGTCGATGCCCGGCACCAGCGGATACATCATCTGCCCTCGGCCGTAGTGCCGCCCGGTGGTCAGCCCGCGAACGATGTTGTGCAGGCCGGCGCCGACGAGGTGCAGCGGCTCCTGACCGGGTGGGACCGTCGGCTCGGGGAAGTCACCGCAGACAGGCGACGTATCGGGGGCGGTGACCACTGCAGCACGCATCAGATTCTCCTTAACTAAGTTAAACGCTGTAGTCAGCATTACTTAACAAAGTTAAGTTGTCAACCTGCTCTTCGTCGTGGGCTTCGTCATCGAGTAGCAGGAGCGGCGCCAGTCCGCCGCGACTGATTCGACGCGCTACTCGGCTACCGAGCGTGACGCCCGGCTCGGCGAAGGCGCGTCACTGGTGAAGGAGGCCGGGCACTTTCACGACGACGGCGACCAGCGGTTCGAACGGCATCTCGGCATCGTCCTCGACGGGCTTGCCGCCCGACCGGACGCGTGAGTCATACGCGCCTGCGAGCAGGGACGAGCGGTCGCCGGGCCTGACGTGAAGATCCCGGGATCCGTCGAAGAAATAGCTGACCCCACTGAATTCGGGCTGCTGTCTTCACCGACGTGGACGCGCACACGTCGCAGCTCGCGGGCGAGGTGCAGCGCGGGGTCGACATCACAGCACCGGGCCGTGGCCCATGACGTGCTGACCCTGGCGTCCGCCGCGAACAGCACACAGCAGGGCGACCCGGTGACCTACCGGCCGCCTTTCCCGGCGTGATCGCGGTCGGCGCGGTGGACTCGACCGGGAAGCGCGCAGACTTCTCGCAGACCGGGCCGTTCCTGCCGCTGGAGCCACCGCCGACCAACGAACTCGGCCCGCTGCCGGCGGTGCTCTGCGTGCTGGGCACCGGGATCTTCGCGTTCGTGCTGGTGTGGATCTCGCGGCTGCCCGTGCGGGCCGGCGTCGGAAGTGATGCCCGGCGCGGTGATCGAGGTCGTGCCACCGGCCGCCGCGGGCAAGAGGGACTGAAGTGAGTTCGTCAGGCGGGGAATCCGTGACGGCGACGCCGAACGGTGGAGGAAAGACCGAAGCCCATGGGATCAGACAATCTGCACTGCCGGCTGTTCCGGCGTCCGTTCGACGCTCGGCGCGGCTGGACTCGCGCCGGGGAGTTCTCGGTCCGGATCGAGCGGGGCGGCGTCGCCGCCGACTCGACGGAAGTCGGCCGGCGCGCCGAGGGCGGGGCGGCACGTCGCCCAGGGCCACTCCGGCCACGCCGAGGTTGAACGCCACCTGCATATTGCCGGCTTCGCGGCGGCGGGTCTCGTCCAGAAACTTGGCGTTCGAGACTCATGAGCACGGCTGGCCATCGGCGGCGGTGAACCGGGACGGTCGTCGGCGGGTCAGGCCGAGGGCGAGCACGGTGGCGGTCGCCAGCGTGGCGGTCGCGATCGCGATGTAGCTGTACACGCCCGACGCGGAGTTCACCGCCGTCCCGTCGACGATCGTCTGGGTGGACGAGAGCACGGCTGCACCCACGAACGTCATAACCACCGAGCCGAACGCGCCCACGACCGAGACCATGCTCGAGACCGCAGCCTGACGATCGGCCGGCACGAGCGACCCGGCCAGGTTGAATCCGGTGGTCAGGAGCGCACCCATCGTGCACTGCAGCAGAAAGGAGCAGGCGATCGCGGCGGGTAGCCAGGACGCCCCGGTGAGCATTCCGGCGGCGCCGGCGGTGCCGACCGTCGTGGCGGCGGCCAGCGTGGCCGCCGGCCCGATCCGGGTCGCGAGCCAGCCCGACAGCACTCCACCGACGACAACCCCGACGGCGGGAATCCCGAACAGTAGCCCCAGCATGCCCTGGGCGTCGAGCCCGTAACCGAGCCGCTGCTCGTGCGAGACCTGGGCGATCAGGCTGAGGAGCTGGTCCATGCTCTGTGTCGCACCCGTAGCGAGCACGATGACGAGCAGCGTGAGCAGGAGAGGACGCCCGAGGTTGCTGATGTCGATCACCGGATCGGTAGCCCGCCGGGAGTGCCGCACCCAGTACGCCAGCGTGGTCACACCGGCGCCGAGAAGGGTGAACGGGATCACGCCGAACCAGCCGATCTCCGGCCCCAGGCTGATGTAGCCGAGCACCATGACCAGGCCGGCGCCCAGTAGGAGGGCACCGCCGACATCGAGCCGGCCCGGCGACCTGGTCGTGGATTCGGGGATGACTGCGCGCACCGCGACGGCGGCGGTGGCGCCGAGTGCGGCTGCCGTCACGAATATAACGCGGAAGCCGAGCTCGGCGACCAAATTCTCGTAGAGGAAGGCGGCGCCGAGGTTGAGCACTGCGGTGCCGGTGGTGACGATCCCGACCGCGGGCATCGCGATCCGTGGTTCGCAGAGTTCGCGGACGATCGTGGCGGAGAGGAAGACCGACGCGATGACGGCGCCTTGGGCGAGACGTCCGAGGGTGAAAATCAGCATGTTGGGAGCTATCACGCAGATGACGGAGCCGGTGCAGCCGATGAGCAGCGTGCTGACGAGCATCCGGCGTTTGCCGCGTAGGTCGGCGCTCCGGCCCAGCAGCGGGGCCCACAGTGCACCGGCGAGCGCCGCGCTGGAGCTGATCCAGGCCGCCTGATCGGTCCGGAAGTGCTCGAGCATCTGCGGGAGGAACAGCAGCGGCGCTACGAGCACGGTATCCGCCATCAGATTCCCGATGAGGATGCGGCGATCTGCGCGGCGAGGCGCTTGTTCCACCGTCTGTGCCGTGTCGTGCCCGGTGGCAGGCCGGTGTCCGGAGTGGTGTTCACGAAAGCTCCTTTGCGATGGCCGAGCAGTTTCGGCGCGGTCGCCACGGGTCCGTTCCCGGGTGATCCCCGTCCCCGCCGTCAACAACTTAACAAAGTTAAGGAACGGCGGCAATCGATCGACTGAACTTAGATAGGGAGGGTGCGGTGCGGGCGGCGGTCGTCACCGGGTCCGATGTCGCGCCGGTGTGCGCGGGGTTCTCCGACCCCGGTGTGGCCGCCTGTTGTGAGGGCCGGAACGGCTGACCGGTCGTCAGGGCAGCCGCGCGGCGAAGCCGTCGAGGAGAATGCCGAGTTGCCGTTCGAATCTCGGGTCGCCGTCGTCGCGGAGATGTCCGGCGGCCTTGGCCAGTTCGGCGCCTTCGCCGAGCCACGCGTCACGTTCGGTGAGCGAGTATCGGGCGGGGTCGGCGCCAGCGGACGGGCTGCGCTCCTGCTCTTCGATGACGAAGCCGACTACGAAGGCGGTGACCAGGTCCAGGGTGTCGTCGGCCTCGGGCAGTGAGAACCCGGCCGCGGTCAAGCGCTCGAGCCACGATTCTTTCGCCTTCACCACTTCGGGGTCGGCGAAACGCGTGCCGCTGAAGATGCGCGCCCCATCCCGGTGCAGCAGGTACTCCGACCTCAAGACGCGGGCGTAGGCGGATACATCGTCACGCCAGTCGCCGCCGCGCGGGATCGCCGCGAGGGCTTCGGTGACGCGTCGCATGACGAAGGTGGCCATTTCGTCGAGCAGTTCCTGTTTGTTGCGGACGTGCCAGTACAGGGCGGGGGCCTTCACGTCGAGCCGGGATGCGAGCGCACGGACAGTGAGGGCGTCCATGCCCTGCTCGTTGAGCAGATCGAGTGCTGTCGTCACGATCTGCTCCCGCGTGATTCCTTTGGTCACAGTTGGCACCTTAACGAAGTTAAGGCACTGTTGCCGACATCGGAGATCAACTTGGTTGAATAGTCATCTCGTGCGTGCTGCGGTCGTCAGCGCCCCGGACGCGACACCCGTCTGTGCGGACTTCCCGGATCCGCCGTTCGGCGGCGGACAGTACCGTGTGCTCGGCGCAGGCCAGTCCCGCCCCTGATCGGTATCGGTCAGCTCCTGGCGGCGTCGGTTGTAGATTGCCGGCAATCCCGGGGTGCAACAACTCGCCAATCGAATTCCGATGACAACGATCCGACTCTGAAGGTGCGTTGTCACGTTACCGGGGGCCTGTCACTACGATAGGGGCATGGCGGCTTCGTTCTCAAATGGTCTCAACGGTACCGAGCCCCGGGCCGGTAGGCGGAACCTCAAGGGCGACATGCGAGAGCGAGCGATCCTCGAGGGAGCTTATGAAACACTGCGCACCGAGTCGATGCGTACGGTCTCGATCGATGATCTCACCAAGAGCGCAGGATTGTCGCGATCCTCCTTCTATTTCTATTTCGAATCCAAGTGGCAGGTGCTTTCGGCGCTTCTTTCGAGCGTTACCGACGATGTTTTCAAAGCATCCGCAATGATTTTCGATCGACCGGCCGGAGTTCCGCCAGAGGTTGCGATAGAGCACGCGGTCTCCGAAGTTATAGATGTATGGGAGCGGCACGGGCACATTCTTCGCGAAGTCGGTGATGCCGCGGCGGCGGAGCCTGCCTTACAGGCTCAGTGGGACAAAATCTTGGGTGGATTCATCGATGCTGCCGCCGCCGCTATCGAGCGCGACAGAGCCGCGGGTGTGGCTATCGACGGGCC
This sequence comes from Nocardia sp. NPDC050193, assembly GCA_040674215.1. Lineage (GTDB taxonomy): Bacteria > Actinomycetota > Actinomycetes > Mycobacteriales > Mycobacteriaceae > Nocardia. Next base: position 7,715 of record JBFARE010000065.1, read on the forward strand.
GCCGGCCCGCTCCCTGGCGGCAGCGCTCATGTGGATGGGTGAGAGAAACCTCGGTCTCATGAGCATGCGCAGCGCGAACGCGATCCGTATGGAAGATATGGTCGAGACGGTGACGACCGTGTGGCTGAGAACAGTGTTCGGCCTCGAATACGCTGGAACCTCGAATAATACCTGAGCGGACGTTTCAACTCCCGGCGCCAGGGCAACGAACCACGCTGTGCCCGGCACGGGTTTCGTGGTGGTGAGAACGCTGCGGCCGTGTGCGGTGTTTCGCCCACGTCGAGGTCATGGGGCTGCTGCACGCATGACCGACTCGATACCTGAAGAAATATTGCGGACTTCGCGACCCCGATCTCGCGTTCGCGGCGCCGTCCGAGCGGCCGATGTCGACTGTTTCCTTGCCTCGGAAGGAGCGGCGGACAGCACGGGTGTGGTGTTTCCGGTCGACGGCGGCGTGTCGACATGACCGTTTGATCCGCGCGGCCTCAGTCTCCGGCGTCTGTCCGAGGCCCACGAATCTCGGGGTATCGATCCCGCCCTTCGGCAAAGCGCTCCAGCGCAACGGAGTCGACCACAATCGTGCCCGTAATCGTTACCACCTCCCTCTTTTCGATCGTGACAGTGTAGGCGACTGTCACCGATCCTTGTTGCGCGGAACTGACATAGCCTTCACATCTGAGGCGCGAGCCCAACGGCGTGGGAGCGGTGAATCGGGAGTTCAGAGATCGGAGATCTTCGAGGGGGCACCAAGATGTCACCCACCGACCGACAAATGCCATGGATAGCATTCCTTGAGCAATTACTTCGCGATGCCCCGCCAGTTGCGCTGCCGAATCACTCAGGTGAAGAGGATTGTTGTCCCCGGTGGCCTGAGCGTACTCGGACAACATGGATCTGGTGACCGGCCCGAAAAATGTGGTGGGCACAGGAACTCGGTCGATCATCGAATGACCTGCCGATGCCGCCATCATCCTGCCGTCCCTCGCCGCCATAGCCGCCGGTTTCCTGCTCGGTGTGCAGCAGGCCCTGAATGGGGCCTCGACCGCGGCATCGGGCTCGCCGCTCGCCGCGACCTGGCTCAACTTCTGCGTCGGAGCGGTCTTCCTCGTCATCGACCGAGCTTCCACGGCCCGCGCCCGGCCCCGGAGACATCCTCGTCGCCGTGCACGCGGCCGGGCTCAACCCCACGGACTACAAACACCGCGCCCTGAGCATTTTCCTACCGCCCCCGCCACTGACCCTGGGTTGGGATGTCTCCGGCACCGTGGTGGAGACCGGCTTCGGCGTCACCCTCTTCAAGCCCGGTGACGAGGTGTTCGGCATGCTGCCCTACCCGTACGGGGCCGGCTCCCACGCCGAGTACGTAACCGGCCCCACCCGCGCCTTCGTCGCCAAGCCCGCCGGACTCGACCACGTCCAGGCAGCTGCTCTATCGCTGGCGGCGCTCCACGGTTGGCAGGCGCTCGTCGACACCGCGGACCTGCGGGCCGGGCAACAGGTGTTGATCCACGCCGCGGCCGGCGGTGTCGGTCATCTCGCCGTGCAGATCGCCAAGGCACGCGGGGCGCACGTCACCGGGACCGCGAGCGTCGCCAAACATGACTTCCTGCGCGAGCTCGGCGCAGATGCATGCATCGACTACCGATCCGAGGACTTCACCGACACCGAAGAGCGCTACGACGTCGTCCTCGACACTCTCGGCGGGGAGACCGCCACCCGTTCCGCGGGCGTGCTCCGCCCTGGCGGGATCCTCGTCTCCCTGGTGCCGGGCGCCGAGGATACCCCCGCCGCGGTAGAAAAGGCGCAGGTCCGTGCCGTCACCCTGATCGTCGAGCACGACCAGGCCGGGATGCGCGCTGTCGCCGGACTCGTCGACCAGGGCAGGCTCCGCGCGCACGTCTCCGGCACCTTCCCCCTCGCCGAAGGCACCCGCGCCCACGCCCTGGCAGAGACGGGCCACACCACGGGCAAGCTGGTCATCACCATGCGTTGAGGGTGGGATGATGTCGCCCCGAGGTGCCCGCTTCCCCGGCCGTGGGCATCGGATCCGGCGGCCGGCCACGATGAGGTATCAGTCAGGGGATGAACTCGGGCAGGGTCAGGGCAGAATGGGCGGGCCGTTCCGCCGGGACGGGCATGGCGCTGAGGTTGCGTAGCATCTCGTTTCGTTGCTGCAGGGCCTGCTCGGTGGCCGGGAACAGCGCGGCATCACCTTTGCCGACCTGGTTCTGGTTCAGCGTCACGAACTCTCGTGTGTCGTGTTCGTAGGCGGCGAAGCCCGCGGCGTGGTCGCGGTTCGCCAGTGAGCCGGCGAGCATATACGCGCCGACGAGCGCGAGGCTGGATCCCTGTCCGGTGAGGAATGAGGGCGCGTACGCGGCGTCGCCCACCAGTGCGACTCGGCCGTCGGCCCAGCGGGGCATGTGGATCTGACCCACTGTATCGAAGAGCAGGTCCTCCGCGTGCCGCATGGCGTTCAGCATGCCCGGGACCTGCCATCCGGCGTTGGCGAAAACGCCGGTGACCAGTTCTCGTTGGGCCTGCGGGTTCCGGAACGCGTCCAACGGTGGGGCCGGATGGGCGAAGTTCAGCAGGGCGTGCACCGTGTCGTCGTTGTCTCCCACGGCGTAGAGTGCCGCGGCCCGGCCCGGCGTGTTCCACAACACGGTCTCGCGGCGCAGCCCCAGGGTGTTGGGCATGGTGAATCCGGCGAAGCAGTAGCCGAGATATCGATGGAACTGTTCTTCGGGTCCGAACACGAGTTCGCGGGTGCGGGAATGCAGGCCGTCGGCTCCGACCACAAGGTCGAACGTTTCTGTGCCGCCCTGTCGGAAGGCGATATCGACGCCGTGGCTCGTCTGGTCGAGCGTGTCGATGGAGTCGCCGAACAGGAACTGCACGTCGTCCCGAACCGCCTCGTACAGAGCGGCGGTCAGTTCCCCGCGCGGCACCTCCAGATCGTTTCCCGTGCCGCCGGTCAGGGAGTGTGGGGCCACCGATGCCACCGTGTTACCGGAGCCGTCGAGGAAGGAGACCCGGCGCAGGTCGATATGGGCGTTCTGGAGCTGTGGCAGGATCCCCATCCGCCGCACGACTTCCAGCGCGGTGCCGCGCACGTCGATGGGGTAACCACCGCCGCGGAAGGCGCTCGCTTTCTCGACCACCGTGACGGTGAATCCGTACCGGTTCAACCAGAACGCGAGAGCAGGCCCCGCGATGCTCGCCCCGGCAATCAGTACTTTGCGTCGCGGTGTGGTGCGGTTGCCCCTCGTCGATTCGGTGCCGGTCATTGCGTGACTCCTTTGTTCATGGTGCGGGCTACAAACAAGGACAGTGCCGTGACGGCTCCAGCGATGACGAAGCCGGTGACGAAGGCCGATTCGGCCGGGACATCGGATCCTGAAGGTGTTGCGGCGGTGAGGATCGCGCCACTGAGCTGGGCGCCCACGGCGTAGCCGATCACGCGAGTCACCAGGACCAAACTGGTGGCGATGCCGGTGTCACCCGGATCGACGGCGGTGGCGATGCCCGTCACCAGCGCGGTTACGCACAGGCCGTTGGCGAGCGCGATCATCGCCTTGCCGCCGACGAGGTGCCAGATCTCGGTATGCACGGCCGCCAGGCCGAACAGCGCGACGGTCAGCAGCACGATCCCGGCGATGACGACAACACGTGAGCTGGAACGCCGCGTCCAGATTCCGCTGATCGGCCCGGCCAATGTCGCGGCGATAGCGCCGGGCAACAGCAGGAATCCGATCTGGGTGGCGCTCGCCCCGAACCCGTATTCGCTGGTCGGCACCGCGAGCAGTTGCGGGACCAGATAGACCGCTATCGACGTACCGGCGCAGATGGTGAATGTCAGCACACACGGCTTCCATATGGCAGGCCGTGCGAGCATGCGCAGATCGATCATCGGTGCGGTCGCGCGCCGCTCGACAGCGATCCATCCGATGACGAAGGATCCCAGGACCACGAGGAAGACGCCGAGGATAAGTGGCCGGGAAGCGAGATCGGGCGCCAGCGCGAGTCCGAGCATCAGTGTGGCCAAGATCGCGCTCAACAGGCCCAGGCCCGGCGCGTCGATGCCGGCCGCGCCCTTCCGTCCGGGCGCGTCATGTGGCATCAGTCGGTTCACCAGTGCGGTCGCCGCGATGACCACGATCGTCGGCAGCGCGAACATCCAGTGCCGGGACAGTCCTTCCGCTACCGGCCCAGCCGCCAGTGTTCCCGCCATACCGCCGCCCACGAACAATCCGCTGACCACCCCGATGGCCACCTTCGCCGCGCCCGCGGGCAGATGTTCGCGTACCAGGATGAACGACAGTGGCAGGGCGCCCACCATCGCGCCCTGCAATATCTGACCCAGCAGCAGGACGGGCAGGTTCGGTGCCAGGGCGGACACCAGACCTCCGGTCGAGACCACCGCCATCAGCCGGATCAGGATCCGTTTTCCGCCGTACCGGTCGCCGAACTTGCCGGCGACCGGTGTGATGAGCGCGCCGGTGACCAGGAGCGCCACACTGAGCAGCGCACCTTGGGCCGGAGTCATATCGAGCTCGCGTTGCAGCAGCGGGAGGGTCGGCGTCACCACCGATTCCAGAGCGCCGGTGGCGACTGCCAGTATGCCGAGCGCCGCGACAGCGGGCTTCCCGATACGGGCTGCCGGAGCCAGCGTTTCGGTCATTGAGAGTCCTTCTGTAGTTGCGGCCGGGTGGGTGTGCGAGCTCCGCGAATGGTGCGACACCCAATTACACTACACCGTGCAGTGTAATTCGCTAGGATGTCGTCATGCCGACCACGAAGACACCGCGTGAGGGGTCAGCCCAGAAGCGGGCTGCCATACTCTCCGCCGCGCGGGAACTGTTTCTCGCCCAGGGGTTCGACCGGTCCAGTGTCGATGCGGTCGCCGCCCGCGCCGAGGTGTCCAAACGGACGGTCTATGACTACTTCGGCGATAAGTACACATTGCTGCAAGCAGTCGTCGACGCAGTCGGCCGGTCGCTGACCGACACGATCCGGCGTACGCTCGATGACACCCTCACCGGTCTCCCCGAAGGCGCCGATCTCGAAGAGTCACTGGTCACCTTCTCGATGCGTATTGCCACCGATATGCTCGGCTCGGCGGAGTACGCAACGCTGGTTCGATTGGTCCGCACGGAATCCGGCCACCTACCGCACCCCGGCTACAACCCGATGGCCGATACTCCCGAAGAAGCAATCGCCGAGCGGTTTGCCGCCTTCGCCGCGGCTGGGCTACTCGACATTCCCGACCTCCGGCTCGCGGTCGACCAATTCCTCGCCCTGGCGTTCGGGGTCGCGCTCAACAAGTTCGGCTCGGCGAATGCCGCGGAGGATCCTCGCGTCGAGCCGCTCGTAGTCGAGGGCGTGCGCACCTTTCTCAGGGCGTTCCGGGCTGGTCCGGTGCAGTGAAGCGGTGGGTCTGAGAGGGTTTCCAGCCCGGGTCGCCGGTATGGGCGAAACTCACCCATGCTCCGTGCATGCGCGCGGCGAGCGCAGCGGGCGATTCGGCGGGACCGAGCAGACCGCGAGGGCCGTGCAGTTCCGGGAGATCCGATCGGTCGAATACGAACGGAAGTTCCACCGTGTGCGCCGCGCCGAGGCGGCGGTCCACTGCGGTGGACGGCCAGGCGAATTCGTAGGTGTAGGTCGGCCCGTGTGCCGTGTGTGCTTCGGCGAGACGGTCACTGCCCGTGCTGAACAGTGCGTCACCCATCATCGCCGAGCGTAAAACGCCCCAGCTCGCCCCGGATGACGTGCTCGGTACGCGCCACCTGCGTGGTCGCTTCGGGGACACCTGGGCGGCGAGGGCGTGGACGTCCTCGGCGGTCGAGGTGGCCAGATGTCCCTGTGGCACAAGGTACGGGTTGGCCTCATCTGTGTTGGTGCCGATCAGGAGAGGGACGGCACCGGCACCGGTCGCCAGCGCTACGGAGGTCTGACGGTTCAGTACGAGACCGAACGGGCTGAGTCCGAGCAACGGGTCGAATCGGGTGTTCGTTCGCAGGTCCAGATCGGCGAGCTCGGGCAGGATCTCGATGAGCCGTTCGTCGGTGGGGCGGCGAAATCCGTTGCGGTCGAAGTGATGCCGAGCGTGGCGCCGGCCGCATGGGTGACCCGTGCCGCCTGTTCCTGCGATAAGGCGCCCGAACCGTTGCCACTCTGCACGATCGCGCGCTGCTGCTATCGGGGTCGCGCGGATACCGCTCACGATGGTGGCCCCCGCGTACTGGCCGAACAGTGGGAATTGTCCATGAAGAGCCCGGAGTTCGTCGCGCTGTGGAGCGACCACCGCGTCAAACCATGTGAAGCCGATGCCTACGAGCTACGTCATCCGCTGGTGGGAACGCTCACCGCCACCGAGCAAATGGTCATGGAGCGTGATCGTCCTCGCCTGGCCGCACCGGCCACCTACTCACTGGTTCCGCAGGGTCCGGTAGGTGAAGTCCGTCAGGTAGTCGTTCAGTCTGAGGGAGGCCTCGGACGCCTTGGTCGGGTCGCTGTGGCAGATAGCACGCAGGATGTCCCCGTGGAGGTCGGCCGCTTCGGCCAGCTCCACCTCCGGATCGCGCAGGTGGGCGAACCAGAACCGGCGCGAGAGGCCCTGCAATGGGGCCATAGCCACCGAGAGGTACTCGTTGTGCGCGGCCTCGACGATCAGGGTGTGGGTCTGCTTGAGCAGTTCACCGAACCGTTTGGAGTCGTCGCCGTCGAACTTGCCGAGGACCTCGGCCAGCGCCAAGATGCGCTCGCGCTGCTCCGTCGTGGCGCGGAGGGCGGCGAGGCGGACCGCGAGTTCTTCCATGGAGCGGCGTAGTTCGAGCACCTTGAGCTGGGCCTCGATCGATGTCGGGGCGACGAACACCCCCTGGCTCGGATGGATATCCACCATGCGTTCGCGCGCGAGCCGTTGCAGCGCCTCGCGCACCGGGGTGCGGCCGAGCCCGGTCCGCTCCATCAGCCGGGCCTCCGACAACAACGACCCCGGTGGGAGCTCCTGGAACGTGATCATGCGTTCCAGCACGTCGTAGGCCTGGTCGGCCTTGTTCACCACGGTGGTCCTCCTTCGCACTCCACTACTGGGTCTGGACAGTACCGTGCGTAGCGATGTACAACCGGTACATGACCAATATATCGGACTGGTCGCTGACCGGTGAACAGCTCGACCGCGGACTCGAGGTGCTGGCCGACGTCGACGTTCTTGTGGTCGGGGCCGGAGCGGCCGGGGTCGCGGCGGCGGTCGTCGCGGCCGAGGCAGGCAAGTCGGTGCTCGTCGTCGAGAAGTACGGCTTCGCCGGTGGCGCGGCGGTCGCAGGCATGTCCGGCACGATCTGCGGGATGTACCTCGCGTCGGACACCGACCGGGAGCCGAGGCAGGTCGTCGCGGGGTTCACCGAGCGATTTCGACGGGAGCTGGCAACCCGCGGCGGTCTCACCGCGCCGCAGGTCTACGGCAAGACCTGGACCGCAGCGCACGACCCGCTCATGTGGCGCGAGGTCGCGGACGACCTCCTCGAAGCCGCAGGTGTCACGGTCCTGTACCACACCGCGGTCACCGCCGTCGTTCTCGACGGCGATACCCACCGTGGGGTCGTGGTCGAATCGAACGCGGGCCGGGCAGTGGTGCTGGCCGCCAGGACGATCGATGCCTCGGGTGACGCGGCGGTGATCGCCCGCGCCGGGTACCGCTACACCTTCGGCGACCACGGCACGATCCAGAACCCGACCATGTTCTTCCGTCTCGGCAACGTCGACGTCGAGCGGTTCCTGGAGTTCTACGGCGAGGATACGATCTGCCCGCCGTACGTCAGCGAGGAGATTCTCCGGGCGCGGGACGCAGGACTGGACCTGCCGCGCCAGAAAATCTGGATTTTCACCACTCCCAGACGCGGCGAGCTGCTCGTCAACGCGACCCGGCTGGCGGGCTGCGACGGGCGGATGCTCAATGTGATCGACCCAGCGGATTTCACCGAGGCCGAGATCCGGGGACGGCGGCAGGTCCGTTCGTATGCGCGGTTCCTGGCCGAACGGATCCCCGGTTGCGAAACGGCTTTCGTGGTGGACACCGGGGTGGAGGCAGGGATCCGGCAGACTCGCACGATCGCCGGTATCGAGCGGCTGTCCAACGAGGACGTCCTCGCGGCCCGCAAGCGCGAGGACGGGATCTGCCGGGTGCCGTGGCCGATCGAGCTGCACGTCGGTGACCGGCCGAAACTGACCTGGCTGCTCGACGACTACTACGAGGTGCCCTACGGCACGCTCGTGCCCGAACGCGGCGAGGGCATCATCGTCGCGGGCCGTTGCCTGAGCGCCGAGCACGAGGCGCTCGCCTCGGCGCGGGTCACCGCGCAGTGCTTCGAGTACGGCCACGCCGCCGCCGTCGCGACGCTGTTGTCGCTCGACAACAGCCGCCCGTACCGGGAGCTCGACGGCCGCGAGGTCCGGTCCGTGATGGCCGCCAACGGAAGCGCACTTTCCCGTACTGACAGGAGAACAGCATGAATGAGCTGCGGAGCAACTTCGAGCCGGGCACCACCCGTTGGGCCGTGCGCCGCGCCCAGTGGAGCGCGATGGGAATCAGCGCCGAGGACCAGCACAAACCCAAGATCGCGATCGTCAACACCTCGTCGAAGCTGTCGGTGTGCTTCGCACACCTCGACGACGTGGCGAAGGTCGTCGAGGATGCGGTTCGCGAGGCGGGAGGGCTGCCACTGGAGATCCGCACGACCGCGCCGTCCGATTTCGTCACCAGCGCTGGCCGCAAGGCGCGGTATCTGATGCCGACCCGGGATCTGATCGTCAACGACGTCGAAGCCGCCGTCGAAGGTGCCCAGCTCGACGGCATGGTGCTGTTGTCGAGCTGCGACAAGACGACACCGGCCCACCTGATGGCCGCCGCCCGGCTCGACCTGCCTTCGATCATCGTCGTCGGCGGTTACCAGCGAGGAGGCACGTTCTCCGGCTGCTCGGTCGACATCGACTCGGTGTACGAGTCGGTGGGTGCCGTAGCGTCCGGGAAGCTGGGCGTGGAGGAGCTCGGCGAGCTGGCCGACCGCGCGATCGAGGGACCCGGTGTGTGCGCGGGTTTGGCGACGGCGAACACGATGCATGTGCTCGCCGAGGCGCTCGGCATGACGATGCCTGGTTCGGCGCCGACGCGCGCGAACTCCGCGCCGATGCTCGAGCGGGCCGCGGCCGCGGGACGCCGTGCCGTCGAGCTGGTCCGGGAAGGGCTCACCGCACGGAAGGTACTGACCCGCGACGCCATCGAGAACGCGGTAGAGGTGGCGCTGGCGCTGGGCGGTTCGGTCAACTGCGTCCGGCACCTCACAGCCGTGGCCGCGGAGGCCGACCTCGACCTCGATGTCGTTGCGTTGTTCGAGGAGAAGGGTCGCGGCGCCAAGCAGCTCGCTGCGATCCGTCCGAACGGGACACACCAAGTGTGGGACCTCGACCGGGTAGGCGGGGTCCGCACTGTGCTGCGTGCGCTGGCCCCGCGGCTGCACACCCACGCGCTGACCGTGTCCGGCAGCACCGTTGCCGAGCTGGTCGCGGAGGCACTTGGGCCGGACGGCGATGTGGTGCACCCGCTGGAGAAACCCATCGCCGACGAGCCAGGCCTGCTGATCCTGCGTGGGTCGCTGGCCCCGGACGGCGCAATCGTCAAGGTCGCCGGAGTGGGCTCGGCGCGCCGCCAGTTCTCCGGGCCTGCCAAGGTTTTCGCGGGTGAGGACGAGGCCATCGCCGCGCTCGGCCAGGGCGGGATCGAGCCCGGAAACGTGATCGTGCTGCGTGGGATGGGCCCGAGGGGCGGACCCGGCACGGTGTTCGCCGCGAGCTTCGTAGCCGCCCTCAACGGGGCCGGCCTCGGTGGCCAGGTCGCCGTGGTCACGGACGGCGAACTGTCCGGGCTGAACCACGGACTCGTCGTGGGCCAGGTCATGCCCGAAGCGGCCGACGGCGGACCACTCGCCGGGGTCCAGGACAGGGACAGCATCTCGATCGACCTCGACGCACGGCTGATCGACGCCGACCCGGCGCGCGACGGCAAGCCCGTCACCGCCGGGGACCCGGGCGCCGAGCGCGGCTGGCTGGGCCAGTACGCGGCACTGGTCGGCCCGATCCAGCGGGGTGCGGTCCTGCGCCCTCCTGCCCGCCACTGAAGTTTTCTGGCCTCCGAAGGAGCTGGCTCTACATGACCGAATCGCGACGGCGCGCCCGCAAAGCCGGTATCGCCGCCCTCGTCGGCACCACGCTCGAGTGGTACGACTTTCTGATCTACGGCACGGCTGCCGCGCTGATCCTCAACAAGCTGTTCTTTCCCACGATCAGTCCGGTGGCGGGCACACTGGCCACCTTCGCCACCTACGCCGTCGGTTTCCTCGCCCGACCGCTGGGCGGCATCATACTGGGCAACCTCGGCGACCGGCTCGGCCGCAAGACGATGCTGGTGCTCACCCTCCTGTTGATGGGCGTCGCGACCACGCTGATCGGCGTGCTGCCCACCTACGATCAGATCGGCGCGTGGGCGCCGGTCCTGCTGATCCTGTTGCGTCTCGTGCAGGGCTTCGGCGCCGGAGGCGAGTACGCCGGCGCCGTGGTGCTGTCCGTCGAGCACGGCGACCAGCGACGTCGCGGACTGGCCGGTGCGTGGGCCCCGGCCGGTTTCGCACTCGCGACCCTGCTCGCGACTGGGATCTTCCAACTGTTCCTGCTGCTGCCCGACGAGCAGTTCCGCCAGTGGGGCTGGCGAGTACCGTTCCTGCTGGGGCTCGTCATGCTCGTGATCGGCTACTTCATTCGCAGCGATGTGGACGAGACTCCCGCGTTCGAGAAGGCCAAGCAGGCCGAGGAAACCGAACCGGGGCTGTTCGCCGCGCTGCGGTACCAGCCGAAGAGCTTCCTGGTCGTCATCGGTGCCCGTTTCGCCGAGAACGGCTTCGCCTATCTGTTCCCCGTGTTCGCGGTAGCTTTCCTGACCCACCAGCTCGGCCTGTCCGAGTCGCTCGGGCTGACCGCGGTGATCATCGCGTCGGCCGTACAAGTGGGCGGAGTGCCGCTGTTCGCCTGGCTGTCCGACAGGTGGGGACGGCGGCCTGTCTACGCGGCCGGCGCTGTGGCGTCGGCGCTGTGGACCGTGCCGTTCTTCCTCCTGCTGGAAACCCGCGAGCCGGTAGCCGTCGTCGTCGGGTTCGTGGTGGGGCTCGGCATCTGCTACCCGGCGATGCTGGCGCCGCAGGCGGCGTGGTTCGCGGAGCTGTTCGAAACCAAGACCAGGCTCGCCGGATTCGCGTTCGCCCGTGAGATCGGTTCTGTACTGGCGGGCGGTTTCCTGCCGCTGATCGCTACGGCGCTGCTCGCGTGGTCCGGCCACTGGTGGCCGGTCGCCGCCTACCTGGGGCTGCTGACGGTGCTCACCCTCATCGCGCTCGCCGTCGGCCCAGAAACCCGGCGCCACGACATCGAGTCCGCCGGTACGCGCGAGACGGTCCTGACGGGGTAGCCCAGGGATCGACGGGGACGAGCGGGCGTTGCGGCCCACCTCGTCGGCGATCCGGTCGCACCTTGGCCCACGCCGCAACACGATCCCGCGGTCCACAATGGAGGCCTCCAGGCTTCCCCTGGCGAAGTGGCGGAAACGGTTCATCGAGCACGGCTGGGCCGGGCTGGTCGATGAACCCCGGCCGGGACGGCCGCCGACCCCGAACCGGTCACGCAGCACCTGTACGGCCCGGCGGCGGCGGTCCGGGCTCAGTGGTTTCCCCGATGCAACTCCTCGAGCATGTCGATGTCGAGGCCTGATCAGCGACCATGCGCTTCAACCAGGCGTTCTCACATTCGAGTTCTTCGAGCCGTTTGGCGTCGGTTTTTATCCGCCGTACTGGTTCTGCCAGCGATGCCAGGTCGCATCCGAAATCTCCAGGCGCTTGCACACGTCCTCGATCGTGAAATTCTCACCGAGCAGCCGCTCACCCTCGCGGAGCTTGCGGATGATCTGCTCGGGCGCGTGCCGACGTCGTGACATGGTGTGATCGTCTCCTCCAGCGCCCATTCTGGTGCATCAGAACTCTCACAACCGATGGACCCATTCGGTGGATCGAGGCTGAGCCCTCGCGGCGCCGGATCGAGGTCTCGGCCGTCCAGGTGCATATTCAGTGGTTAAGCGATTAGGGTGCATTGATGAGTGTGGAAGAAAACAAGAGGATTGCCTGTGAGTTGGTGCAGGGACTCGACTCCGACCATGGCGAGGCAGCTCTTGATCTTCTCCATGAGAGCGCCTTGTGGACTGTGATGGCACACGCTGATTCGTTCCCTGCCTCAGGCAGCATGTCCAAGGCGGAGTTCGTCGAGCACATCAAACGTTTTCGGCAGGCGACACCGAGTGGGATTCGAATTACCGTCACCGGGATGACCGCCGAGGCCGCCAGGGTGGCCGTCGAAGCGGAGTCGACCGCCACATTGCCAAACGGCAGGATTCTCAATCAGTTCTACCACTTCCTCTTCGAGATAGAGGACGGCACAGTTCGCAAGGCCAGGGAGTACATCGACACGGCGCACCGTGTAGCTGTGCACAGCGGTTGAACCTGTTCGTCCAGCGACAGCGAACCGTTGTCCTGAACACAGACTCTCTGGTGCCGGCCGGGCGGCTCGCCGGCCTCGGCTGGGTGATAAGACGGTGCGGCGTACCAGACCGTCGCGTTCCAGGTGGCGCAGGGTGCGGGCGAGCATACGCTGGCTGATGCCGTCGATCTCGCGTCGCAGTTCGGTGAACCGCATGGTCCGGCCGGCCAGCAGTTGACGCAATGCGAAATGCCCACGGGCATCGCGTTTTTCGGCTTCGAGGACTCGCCCAGAGTGTCGTTATCGCTGTTCTGTGGCCTCGATCGCGAGGCTCGTGACGGTGTCGATCGCCTCGGCGATCTTCGGCGGGGCGTGAATTGCACCATTGTCGACCAACTCCTCCATGATCGACTTGACTTGGCGCAGGTACACCGCGCGTTCGGGTGGTGACGCGGCGCCCTCGGCATGCCGCAGCAGCTTGGCCGCCTGCTCCAGCTTGCGCCTGTCCACCGGATCCAGGTACGTCGTGCCTTCACGTTTCGCGGAGCGTTCGGCCGTCGCCCAGGCCACCGTGAGGCGGCGCACCGAGTCTCGGTAAGTCGCCGCGAACGTCGTGTCCGAGGGCATCGTCGCGGTGCGCAGCGTATTCGCCTCCGCCAGCGCGTCGTGGAATGCCGCTGTCGCGGGGTGCGTGATATCGGTGAGCGCGGGGTAGCGCATGAGTATCAGCGGTTCGGTCTCGTAGGGCAGGTAGGCGAGTAGCACCTCGTCGTGTCTGAGCGTCGCCGCCGCCCAGAGTTTCTCAGCGGAAGACGGTGCCGCGAGGCCGGTCGGCGGAGACTCCGGTACACCGCCCTGCCGGGCCGCTGGAGCTTGCGGCGGGCTCGGCGAGGGCCCCGCCGGTTTCGCTCGTTGCGGTTCGAGCGCGGCGGTCCGCCGGAGTTCGTCGATTATCCGATCATTGACCGGGTTGTTGTGGGGATCGGCGGCGACGCAGAAGATATCTCCACTGCGCACGGTGATCTGGAGATAGTGGTGCATCCGCCGCCGGAAATCGTGGTCGGGAGCCGCTGCCGTCGAGCTAGCGGTCCACGGGCCGTTACTCATCGCGACCTTCGTGACGGCGGCCCGCGGGAATCGGAAGGTACGTTCCGGCCAGTTCCCCAACATGACCTCGGTAGGGCTGATCTGGATCCCGAGTCGCGGCGGGTGGCGCCGGGCCGCAAGGAGGACCGCTCCCAGGGCGATCACCATCGGGATCACCAGGGCGATCGTGGCGAGGATGCTGTCGCGGCCGAACTCCGTCCATGTCCAGCCGCTCACCATGAGCGTCGTCAGGGAGCCGGCCCCGAACACGACCGGAAACATCGGATCGCGGTCGGCGGCGACATAGGTGCCGTACTGGAGATTGTCGAGATCGGCCGCGCCGGCACCTGCGACCGGAGTGCACTCCGGATCACCCCGCTCACCGGCGGATCGCGATTCCTCGCGTGAGGTCCGTAGAGGCACGTCGGGGTCTACCACACTTCGATATAACTACACGAACAGCCGCTTGCGCAGCGTGTTAGCCTCAAGCCATGCCAGAGGTCACCCGCCGGTTTTCCTTACGGGCGACCGTTATCGGCGCTGCTACCGGCGCCGTGTCGTTCACCGGGCTCGCGATCGCGGCCGACAATTCCTCGGCATTGCTGTACGGCGCGGGCGCCGGAATCGCCGCTCTCGCCCTACTGGCCGGGTCGCTGCGCTTACGCGGATCCGCCGACGACCTCGTCGTGCGTCCGGATCTCGCTGCGGGCGGTCCGCGGCGGGCTGCAGTCGTCGACTCACCGCATGCCAAGATCGCGGCCATCCATTCGGTGGAGACAGACCTCACCGGCGATACCCGGACCACGCAGTTCGGCCTCACCGTGGTCGATCGGCAGTTCCCGGATGTCTCCTACGCCACGACCACCCGCGCGATCGCTGCGCCGAAGGTGCTCGCATCGGCCGTCGGTGAGCGCCGGATGGCAACCGTCGAAGAAGTGCACCGGCTGCCCGGCGCGGTCGTGATGCCGTGGAAGGATGCCGAACTCCAGCAGTACGGTCAGGCGCTGGCCGCCGAGATACCCGAGGAGATTCCGCCCGAGCGCGTGTACACCGTGCCGCGCGACGGGGTCGTCTCACCGGCGCGGGTCACCCTCTGTTTCTGTACCGCTTTCGCGGTCGTCGGCGCGGCGACCGGGCTGGTGCTGCCGGATACCGCGGGCCTGAGCTCCGCATTTTCCACCGCGATTCCCGCGGTCACCGATATCGGTATCGGCACACACGAAATCGACACCGCGATCGGCCGGTTCGGTCTCGACGCGCTGGCCGCGTTGACCGCAATGGCGGAGAAGGATATTCCCGGCAGCACCGCACATGTGCTCGAACTGACCTTCTACGGGTTCTGGACCGAGCTCATCGTCCTCGACGAGGCGAATGCCCAGCGCGTCATCTATCACGCCAGCCAGGACTCCCACGGCAACTATTCCCCCGACCGGGTGGACGTCTCCCGCGGGTCGGGCAACGACGCCTCGGCCCGGATCCGCAATACCTTCCCGCTCACGGCCGTCGATCCATCGGTCGTGGTCTCGGCCTACGACACGATCACCGCGACACTCGGGATCGACCAGACCGGTGACGATCGAGTCGAGATCAGCAAAGAGTCGCCGGACGCCGAGCCGCGTATCGAAGTACGCGTCGAAGTGAACGACAACAGCGGCACCTACCTGGCCGAGCTCGACGGGACCATCGCCCCGATCTTCGACGTCCGCGATACCCCGGCCGCCCTCGCACAGGTCGCCGCCGCCCTCCCGCTGGCCGGTATCGACGCGACCGCACCGGGAATCGAGCGCCTCTGCCTTGCCTGTAATTCCCGAAAGATCGAGCTGGTTGTCCACCCGGCGACCGCACCCGGCGATCGGATCAGCATTGCGCTTGCGTCGGGAGTCTTTCCGACGGTGGAAACCGACACCGGCACCCCACTGGATCCGGCGGAGCTTTTCGGCCTGCGGCAGATCACCGCGAGCCGGCTCGCGACCATCGCCGCGGCCAACGCCGCCCGGGTCGGCGCGGAACCGGCCGATACCGCCTCGGCGACATTCGAGATCACCACGAAGCAACTCCCTGACGCCGAGAACAACGCCCCACCAGTCCATCAGGTACGAATCGAGTTCGAGACGATGAACAGTAGTGGGGCGATCTATCTCCCCGACGCAACCTTCGTCGCTACCGATTAGCGTCTATGAACTGTTTTACGGATTCTCGACGGACCATTTCTAGAACTGCGGGTGGCTGTTCGCGCCTGGCATGTGCCGGGTTGTCCTGGGGCCCATGGGGCGGCTGGTGGACAGGCGGCGCTAGGTGTATGAGGCCTGGACGTTGGTGACGCCGGTTGGAGGCGGCTGGCTGGTGGCCGGTTTCCGGCGGCCGAATGGGGTCGATGGTCCCTCTGTATTGTCAAGCCGCGTCCGAGCACTGTGTGGTGGGGGTGATGTTGCGTGACCGGGCATCGTTCATCATCCTCTTCCAGAGGGTGGTGGCCAGGTGGCGTTTGAGGCAGCGGATGGCTTCCCGTGAGGTTTTTCCCTCGGCGATCTTGCGGTCGTAATAGCGTCGGCCGGAACTTG
The DNA here is from genome assembly GCA_040674215.1 of Nocardia sp. NPDC050193. Taxonomy (GTDB): domain Bacteria; phylum Actinomycetota; class Actinomycetes; order Mycobacteriales; family Mycobacteriaceae; genus Nocardia. The sequence continues at coordinate 23,941 of JBFARE010000065.1, forward strand.
TGCGGGTCCGGATCTGAACGACGGCGATGGAGTGAAGCGCAGAGTTGAGATCTCGATTTCCATAGCGAGAGAGCCGGGCAGTTCACGCAAGAGAGCATGCAGCTGGTTGAGCAGCCTGGTGCGATGCCGACTGAGGGTGTGTCGCCGCTCGTCCAGGAGCGCGAGGGCGTCGGTGTGGTCCTCGACGGCGACCGGTCGGCTCTCCCCGCGAATCGCTGCCACGCAGGCCGCGGCGGCGGCATCGATAGGGTCATTCTTGCGGCGACCTCCGCGGGAAAGTGTGCGGATCTTTGCGGTGGCGGTCGGGGGAATGTCGACCACGGTCTCACCCCGGCTGATCAGCCACTGCGCCAGGTGATGACCAAGGCCGTCGGCGTTTTCGATGGCCCAGTAGCGCTCCGGCCACCGCCGCGCCCAGTCCAGCAGCCGACGGTATTCGGTCTCGGACGAGGAGATAGTGAGGGTGTCGATCGTCGTGGTTGCTGGAGTGTCGACGGCAGCGGCGGTGTGGGAAGCCTTGTGCGGGTCGACACCGAGGCCGCCCTTACCCGCTGCCCTCTTTCCCCCACTCGGGTGCGTGTTCCTGGACGAATTCGGTGAAGGTGCGAGGCCGACGGCCGGTCAGATCGAATACCGCAGTGCTTAATTGCTCTTCCCGACCGGCCCTGATGCCGTCTTCCACGGCGGCGAGGGCGGCGGCGAACTCGGTGGGCATGCCCGCGGTCCGGTATCGGGCCGCTTGCTCTTCGACGCCCACGTGCACCACCTTGACCAGCCGACCGGTACGAGCGGCGATGATCGCCGCCGCGTCCGGATAGCTCAATGCCTGCGGCCCGGTGAGCAGATAGTCGCGCTGGTCGCCGGACTCACCGCCGGGGTGGGACAGCAGGGCGGACGCTGCAGCCGCAATATCGCGCGCGTCGATCCATCCCAGTCGACCGTCACCTGCGGCGGTGCGGATCTCACAGTGCTGCCGGATCCGCTCGCCCATCGGGTGTGGGCTCAGGAAGTTCTGCATGAACCCGGAGGCGCGCAGTACGACCCATCCGGGCTGTGCCCGCACCCGGCAGGCCAGCTCCAGCGCACCGGGAGCGTTCGGCAGCGCGACTGCGGAGCCGAGGAGCACGACTCGGCGTACGCCGAGGTGTTGCGCCTCGGACAGGAACGGACCGACGAGCGGCATCGGGTCCACGCTGCGAACCGGTGGCACCAGGAAGACCCGGTCCATCCCGCGCAGCGCGGCCGGGTGGGTGGCCAGGTCGTCCCAGTCGAACCGGATTGTGTCGGGGTGATCGGCCATCGGGTGGCGGGTGGCTACCCGGACCGGCATGCCTCTGTCGCGTAGCAGTTTCGCGACCACGCTGCCGGTCTTCCCGGTGCCGCCGGTCACCAGCACCCCAGTCATCGGGCATTCTCCGAGTGCAGCGCTTTCAGCAGATGGGGTAGCGTCCCGGCTGCGGTCGCGTTGGCAATCGGGTTCCAGTAGTCGCGGAAGCCGGTGATCGAACCGGCCTGGACGGCGATCACCACGATGTAGTCCATCTGATAGGGATCCCTGGTGCGCACCGAGAACCCTTTCGCGGTGTACTCCACCACAGCGGTGTCCGGCCGTTCTGTGGGGTACACGGTGATCGCCGGGATCTCTCGCACGTCATACACCGCCGGGAACCCAGCCAGGTAGCCGCGGATCTCTTCGCGCCCGATAAGCCGGCGCGGCGAGGCACCGACGGCGAACGGGAACTCGACAGTGCCGTCTTCTGCCCACAAGTCGGCGACGGCATCCATGTCTTTTGCCAGCAGCAAATCCAGCAGTCGGCGCATCGCTTCCTCGGGTGTGCGGAGCACGGTTTCCTCCAATGTTCGACGGGTGTGAGTTCCAGAATGGAGGCAGACTTGACACCGGGGAACACACAGCCGAGCCCCGGACCGCCAGGCCGTGGCTGATCTGGGGTCCCCGTGGCAGCATGAGGGCGGTGAGCAAAGGCGAACTGGCCGACTTTCTGCGCCGCCGACGGGAGGCATTGCGACCGGACCAAGTTTCGGCTGTTGCCACCTCCTGGCCTGGCCAACGTGCCCGGCGCACCCCCGGGCTGCGCCGTGAAGAGGTCGCCGCACTGGCCAATGTGTCATTCAGCTATTACGAACGCTTGGAACAAGGGCGTGCTTCGCGCCCATCCCCGGAGGTGCTGGCCGAGCTGGGGACAGCGCTACAGCTCACCAGCGCGGAGTTCGAGCACCTGGCGCGGCTGGCAGGGCAGGCACTGCCTGCCGTGGACCTCGATCCCACCCCGGTGCCCGCCGACGCTCGGCAGCTGCTGGAGCGGCTCGGGCCGATTCCCGCCTACCTGGTCGACGGACGGTTGGACCTCGTGGCCTGGAATCCTGCGGCCGCGGTGTTGATCACCGATTTCGGGCTCCTGCCGGCCGAGGAGCGCAATGTTGTGCGGCTGGCTATCCGGCTCGGCGGCACCGTCTGTTGGGCACCGCCAGGCGAGGAGGGAGAGCTCGCCCGGCAGTTCGCCGCCCAGCTCCGCATTGCCAGTGTTCGCTGCCCGGCCAACCGCCTCATCGAGGAACTGGTCAAAGAGTTCGCCGCGCACAGTCCTGAATTCGCCGCCAGATGGCGCGACCACGACGTACGCCCCGTACCCACCTTGCGCAAACGCCTACGTCACTCCGAGCTGGGTGAGCTGGAGGTGATCTGTCAAAGCCTACTGCTGCCCGGCACCGACCTACAGCTAGTGATGTACACAGCGCAACCGGGTAGCCCGAGCGCCGCCGCGCTCGCCCGACTCGGGACCCGCCACGGGTGATTTCGACACGCGCGGCGGAACTGGTCGGGCAGGTTGTCGAGGAGCCCGACGCACGGATTGGCCGGCATCTGCGACGGCGTCGTATCCGGGCGACGATCGCGGTCCCGGCCGATCAGGCTGGTCATCGCCGACGACGCGGTTCCGATGGTGGGCGGCCGCCGGCGTTCGACACGGTGATCTACCGGGATCGTAATACCGTAGAGCGCGGTATCAACCAGCTGAAACAACATCGGGCGGTGGCGACCAGGTTCGACAAACTCGCCGTCCGCTACCTCGCCACGCTCCACATCGCCGCAATCAATCTATGGCTCGGTAATAGTTGAGGGCGGGCTGACGCCCGCCCTCAACTGCTGCTCGACTTTGAGACACTGCCTACCATCGCCCGCCGCACCGCCGAAGGAAAGACCAAACGCAAGATCATCCGCTGCCTAAAACGCTACGTCATCCGCGAGGTATATCGCCTGCTCCGTCCCACCCACGACCACCCCTCGCAGCGATTTGACAACTATAGGAGCGTCAACGCCTTGGCCGAGTCGATCATCGGCCTGTTCAAGACCGAGGTCGTCAACCGGCACGGCCCGTTCAAGACGGTGCCCGAGGTCGAGTTCGCGCTCATGGAGTGGTGCGACTGGTACAACAACGCGCGCCTACATTCCCGGCTGGACTACCTGACCCCGGCCGAGTACTACGCTCAAAACCTGCCACGCCGACCGGCGCTGGCCTGAAACCGAAGTCGGTCCCTTACCCGTGACGGTTCATATCGACGGGAGCGTCCTGTCGCGTGGCCCCCAGCAGAGGCGTGGTTTCTTGTCGGGTTCAGGTCGCTGGTGGTCACGTACTCGTCTGGCTGACAACAAGACGGCCGTTGAATGGCTCGCGGCCATCTCGCTGTGGGCGATGTGGTGCTCGTCAATGCCTCTCGCGTGGCGCGCCTCGACGAGATCGCCGCGGCGCTCACGTGACCGGCAGCTTGGAGCGGCATATCGTCCGCATATCGAGAATCGCATACGCGCTGACAACGCGGCGCTGTCTTGAATAGAGACATGGCCTCCAGCGATTTGGTTTCGACCTACAGCGAAGCAACTACGGACCGTCGCGCCCGAACAATGGCCGGGCCATCTCCCTCGCCCATCCGGACGACAGCACTCGCAGTCTTCGGATGCAGCCAGGACGAAGCCGCCTTGTTCCAGACGATAGGGGTACGCCTCGGCTTGTCGCCTACCATCACCGAGGCCGCCGTCTGCGAGGCCAACGCTGAACTGGCACATGGCAACCGATGCATCAGCGTGAACCACAAGACTCAGATCACCAATCCCACCCTTCTGGCGCTGAGCAAGGCCGGTGTGGAATACATCTCCACCAGAAGCATCGGCTATAACCATATCGACCTGGAGTACGCCGAGCGCGTCGGGATCTCGGTGGGCAACGTCGCCTACTCACCGGACAGCGTGGCCGACTACACGTTGATGTTGATGCTGATGGCGGTGCGCCACGCGAAATCCACTGTCCGCCGCACCGACACTCATGACTATCGGCTGAGCGACACTCGCGGCAAGGAGTTGCGGGATCTGACCATCGGGGTGATCGGAACAGGCCGCATCGGCACAGCGGTTATCGACCGGCTGCGAGGCTTCGGCTGCCGCGTGCTGGCCCACGATAGCAGGCCTCGAGCCTCGGTCGACTACGTACCGCTCGATGATCTGATCGAGCGGAGCGACATTGTCACGCTCCATACCCCGCTCACCGCGCACACCCATCATCTCCTCGATCGTCATCGCATCGATCGGATGAAGCCCGGGACGTACGTCGTCAACACAGGGCGCGGGCCGCTGCTCGATACCGGGGCTCTCCTGTCTGCGTTGGAGAGCGGCAGGTTGGGCGGTGCGGCGCTGGATGTACTCGAAGGTGAGGAAGGCATCTTCTACGTCGACTGCCGAAACAGGCATATCGAGAACGATGCCTTGTTGCGGCTGCAGCGCTTGCCGAATGTGCTGATCAGCGCGCACTCTGCCTATTACACGGACCGCGCCCTGAAAGACACCGTCGAGAACAGTCTCATCAACTGCCTGAATTTCGAGAGTGGGAAAACATCATGAGCAGAGTGAAAGTCGGAATCGTCTTTGGCGGTGCCTCCGAAGAGCATCTCGTCTCCGTCAAATCGGCGCAAGAGATCGCCAGGAACCTCGACACCGAGAAGTACGAGCCGTTCTGGATCGGTATCACCACAGGTGGCGATTGGAAGCTCTGTGACGGCCCTGGCGCGGATTGGGAGAATGGCAGCGCTCGGCCGGCCATGCTGTCACCCGCCCGAAGTGTGCACGGCCTGCTGGTCATGGGGCAGAAGGGCTATGAGGTGAGACGCCTCGACGTCGTTTTCCCCGTGCTTCACGGCAAGCTCGGCGAGGACGGCGCGATCCAGGGGTTGTTGGACCTCTCCGGCATCCCTTACGTCGGCTGCGACGTCCAGGGCTCGGCCGTGTGTATGGACAAGTCCCTGGCTTACACCGTCGCCAAGCGCGCAGGAATTGCCACGCCGAACTTCTGGGTTGTCGCGGAGGACGAGAAGGTCGACCCCGACGGTCTCCCTTATCCCGTATTCGTGAAGCCGGCTCGCTCGGGTTCATCGTTCGGCGTCAGCAAAGTCACCGACAAAGACGAGTTGTCGAGTGCGCTGAGCGCAGCGCGACAGTATGACGCGAAGGTTCTGATCGAGGAGACGGTGGTCGGTGGCGAGATCGGCTGCGCGGTCCTCGAAGGACCTTTCGACCTGATCGTGGGCGAGGTGGACCGCGTTGACCTCTCGCACGGGTTCTTCAGAATCCACCAGGAGGACTCGCCCGAGACCGGATCGGAGAACTCGACCTTCATCGTTCCCGCAGACATCTCCGGCGAATCGCGCCGGCTTGTCCGAGAGACCGCCAAGACCATCTACCACACCCTGGGTTGCAAGGGGCTTGCCCGCGTCGACATGTTCCTCACCGGCGACGGGCGGGTGGTCCTCAACGAGGTCAATACCATGCCCGGCATGACGTCTTACAGCCGCTACCCGCGGATGATGGCCGCTGCGGGGGTGCCGCTGTCCGATGTGATCGACCGGCTCATCTCGATGACATTGCACAGGAAGAAGTGATGAACGACGACTTCGTCTACGTTGACGATTGGGTGCCGGGCGTCCGGTGGGATGCCAAGTACGCCACCTGGGACAACTTTACCGGTAAACCGGTGGACGGCTATCTCGCGAATCGCATCGTCGGTACCCGGTCGCTGTGCGCTGGCCTGGAGCAAGCACGTGAGAAGGCGGCCTCGCTCGGCTTCGGGCTGCTTCTCTGGGACGGGTATCGCCCTCAACGCGCCGTCGACTGCTTCCTACGCTGGTCGGAACAGCCCGAGGATGGCCGGACCAAACTGCGGTACTACCCGAACATCGACCGGACACAGATCTGCGAGAAGGGATATGTGGTCGCGAAGTCGGGTCACAGCAGGGGGAGTGCCGTTGACCTGACCCTCTATCACCTTGCCACCGGTGAGCTTGCTCCTATGGGTGGCGGCCACGACCTCATGGACCCGATCTCACATCATCGAGCCCAAGGAATCACGCCAACCGAAGCCCAAAACCGTGAGCATCTCCGTTCCATCATGGAGGACTGCGGATTCGATCCGTACGACTGCGAATGGTGGCACTACACGCTGAAAAACGAGTCCCATCCTGATGTCTACTTCGACTTTCCCATCATGTGATCGGAGTCTCCATTGCATCTCGCAGTGGGGACATTTGGAACGTAATGACGAGGTCGTCATGCGGCGCACCGATCTCTCGGGGCTGGAGGTCTTCTTGGGCGGCAGCACCGATCCATCGCGACTGCACGACTGGGCCTCCGACGGATACCGCTCGAGCGAGGAATACCTGTTCTGGTCCCGCAAGGTCTGCGGTCTAGCGTGCCTGCAGTCGCTGCTCCAGGGATGGACCGATACCCGGCTGCCGATGGGCGAACTCCTCGCGCTGGCCCTTGACCGGGGCTGTTACGTGGTGGAGCCCTCCGGCAACGTCCGAGGACTCATCTACCGGCCGTTCATGGCCTGGGTCAGTTCACAGTTCGGATTTCACTGCGAACTGGTCGAGCGCACACCCATGCACGTATCCAGCCGAGAGGTGCGACCCGGACAGGTCATGATCGCGTCGGTATCACCTGAGATTCGCGACCCGAACACCCATGAGCCCCAACGTGGAGGCCACCTCGTGCTGGTCTATGCGGTCGATAACGGTGTAGTGCGGTTCCATAATCCGTCGGGCTACTCCCACAATTCAGACTCTGCATCGCTACCCATGCATGTCTTCGAGCGGTTTCACGCGAACCGAGGAATCCTGATCAGAGGGACATCGTGATGCCAGACGAGCCGCCACCGCGCGTCGTTGTCGCCGGTGGCCATTCGGCAGGGCACATAGAGCCTGCGATGAACTTCGCCGACGCGCTGCGCCGTCTGGAGCCCACTGCCGAGATCACTGCTCTCGGCAGTGTCCGCGGCCTGGACACGACACTCATCCCCGCTCGCGGCTACCCGCTCGAACTCATCCCGCCGGTGCCGCTGTCGCGCAAACTGAACAGCGACCTGTTACAGACGCCGACCAGGCTCCGCGACTCGGTCCGGGTAGCCAGCGCAGTGCTCGGCCGTGTGCGAGCCGAGGTCGTGGTGGGCTTCGGCGGTTACATAGCTATGCCTGCCTATCTCGCCGCCCGACGACGTGGCCTGCCGATCGTCGTCCACGAGGCGAACGTGCAGCCCGGAGTGGCCAACCGCGTAGCGGCGCGGATGACGAGGCATGTGTTCGTCGCTGCGCCAGGTATTCGTCTCGCCCATGCCACCGCGATCGGCATCCCGCTGCGGCCCGCGATCGCCGGGCTCGATCGGGCCTCGCTGCGCGACGCGGCTCGGCAACGGTTCGGGCTGCGCCGCGATGGGCCGATAGTGCTGGTCACCGGCGGTTCGCAGGGCGCGGAGGCGATCAACACTGCTGTGTCCGGCGCCGCGGCGGCGTTACGGGCGGCCGGCGTGCAGGTCCTGCATATCACCGGGCCGCGGCACACGATCGACGTGCCGTCCGGCCACCCCGCCGACCCACCCTACGTCGCCGTCCCCTACGTCGACGAAATGCAGTACGCCTACGCCGCGGCCGACTTCGTGATCTGCCGCTCCGGGGCGATGACGTGCGCCGAATTGGCCGCCGTCGGATTGCCTGCCGCCTACGTCCCGTTGCCGCTGCGAGGCGGCGAGCAGCGGTTGAACGCCGAGCCGGTCGTCGCTGCCGGTGGGGCGCTGCTCGTCGACAACACTGACCTCAATCCGACCTGGATCAAAACCACTCTCATCCCAATGCTCACCGATCCCGAGCGGATCGCTGAGTTGTCGGCCTACGCGTCGGCGGCCGGCGCACCGGACGCGGGCGTCATCCTGGCCAGGCACGTGCTCACCACGGTCGCGGAGCAACGAAGTATCGACTCACGAGGCTCGGAGTGAACTATGCGATACGGCCGGCGCGCAGCGCCGGCGCCGAAGCCGTCAACGAATTGCTCGGCGGGCAAATGATCGCCGGCCGTACGCACACAGGTTCTACGAGCGACGCGGGTACACCGACCGAGCCGGATCTCGTCCCGCTTCCTACATGGCCTGCCGAGCTGTCGCGGGTAGTCGTACCGTGACGCAGAGCCCGCCGTCGGCACGCGGGCTGAGGGAGAGCGTTCCGTCGTGCGCTTGGGTGATGCTCTGGACGATCGCCAGGCCCAGCCCGGCACCTGCATGGTCGGCGTGCAGGCGTTCGGTGCCGCGGCGAAACGGTTCGACCAGCGTGGAAACCACCTGCGGCGAGAGTTTCTCACCGGTGTTCTCGACAGTGAGCACGACCGTACCGGGATGCGCGCTGGTCGTGACCCATACGGTGCCACGATCGAGCAGGTTGTGGATGATCGCGTTGTGCACGAGGTTCGTGATCAACTGCAGCAGGAGTGCGGGTGAGCCGATGGTCGGGGTTATATCGCCGGACGTTTCGATTGCGATACCGCGTTTTTCCGCGAGGGGGAGAAGTGTTTCGGCAGCTTCTTCCGCCAGGAGGGACAGGTCGACGTGTGTTCGGGTGAAGGATCGCTGGTCGGCGCGGCTGAGCAGGAGTAATGCCTCGGTGAGGTCGATTGCTCGGGTGTTGACGGTGCGAAGTCGTTCGATGAGTTCAGCGGTGTTGCTGTCGGGATCGTTGCGGGCCACGTCGAGAAGTGCCTGCGTGATCGCCAGCGGGGTGCGCAGTTCGTGGGAGGCGTTGGCTGCGAATCTCCTCTGTTCGGCTACATGGGCTTCCAGCTGGGTGAGCATGGTGTCGAAGCTGTCGGCGAGTTCGCGGAACTCGTCGTTGCGGCCCGGCAGCCGGATCCGCTGGGAAAGCGATCCGCTCGCGGCCGTCCGGGTGGCCTCGGTGATTCGAGTCAGTGGGGCCAGCACACGGCCGGCTAGAATCCACCCGCCTACGAGGCCGAACACCAGCAGGAACCCCAACACGAGGACTGCCGCCGGGACGAAGACGGCTGCGCCGAAGCTGCGTGGATCGAAGGCACGCCGGAAGTCGGACAGATCGGGAACGAATAGGGCGTTCGACCTTCCTCGCAGAAGGAACACCCACACGGCGGCGAGCAGCAAGGTGCCCGCGAGCATGAGAAACCCGACATAGCTGAGGGTGAGCTTGATGCGGACGCTCAACCCTTGACGCCTATCCACGCACCGCTTCCCGGTTGCCGGCGTCCGGTCCGGTGTCGATGCGGTAGCCGACACCGGGTACGGTGGCGATGAGCCACGGTTCGCCGAGCCGTTTGCGCAGTGCCGAGACGGTGATACGCACGGCGTTGGTGAAGGGGTCGGCATTCTCGTCCCACGCCCGTTCGAGTAGTTCTTCGGCGCTGACGACGCCGCCTTCGGCGGCGACGAGAACTTCGAGCACCGCGAACTGCTTGCGGGTGAGCGCCACATAGCGACCGTCACGGTAGACCTCGCGGCGGAACGGATCCACCCGCAGGCCAGCGATCTCCCGCACGGGTGGCCTGTTGTGGACGCGCCTGCGGTCGAGGGCCCGGAGCCTGAGCGCGAGTTCACGGAGTTCGAACGGCTTGGTGAGATAGTCGTCGGCGCCGAGCTCGAAGCCGGAGGCCTTGTCATCGAGCCGGTCGGCGGCGGTGAGCATCAGGATCGGCATGCCGGTACCGGACGCGACGATGTGCTCGGCGATCTCGTCACCCGAGGGCCCGGGAATGTCGCGGTCGAGGACCGCTATGTCGTATGTGTTGATGCTCAGCAACTCCATGGCCGTGTCGCCGTCACCGGCAATATCGGCCGCGATCGCTTCCAATCGCAGCCCATCACGGATGGCTTCTGCCAGATAGGGCTCGTCCTCTACGACCAGCACACGCATGCTCTCGATACTACGAGGCACAACATTTCCTCGGCATATCGAAAATCGCATACGGGCAGGCAACACCGCCGGGCCTTGACTGACGGCATGAGTCGAAGAACCGGATTACCACCAGGGACCCGCAGGCCGGCCGTGACCGGCCTGCTCGTCGCCATTACCGCGATCATCGGCACTCTGGTCTATCAGTGGGCACCATCGTCGGTTCGTTTGGTCAGTGACGTACTCCACGGAGGCCGGGCTGTCCCGGACGATGGTGGTCTCCCGAACGGCGTCACAGTGTTCGCTGACGAGTATCCCGGCGTAGCCAACCTCGCGCCCGATCTGATCGAAGCGCTGCGTGCCGCGGCGGCCGACGCAGGCGATGATGGCATCGAGTTCCATGTCAACAGTGGCTGGCGTTCTCGGGAGCACCAGAACCGGCTGCTTCGCGCGGCAGTCGCGAAGTACGGCTCGACGGAGAGAGCCGCCCGATGGGTCGCCACCGCGGACACTTCTGCGCACGTGTCCGGTAACGCGGTCGACCTCGGTGCCGATGCCGCGGCGTGGCTGTCCGGACACGGCGCCGCCTACGGACTGTGCCAGATCTATCGCAACGAGCCCTGGCACTACGAACTGCGTCCCGAGGCGATCGAGCATGGTTGCCCTGCCATGTATCCCGACCCGGCACACGATCAGAGGATGCGGCGGTGACGACGGCCGGAACCATCGCCACCGAACGACCGGAGCCGGTCCGGCGAGCGGAGTGGAAACCACTCACCCGTATCGCGTTCCGGTTCTGTTTACTCTACTTCGGCTTGTTCTGTTTACTGACTCCGCCGATCGTCTTCGACTTGACCGGCCTGCTCGGCCGCAAGCTCGGCTACGACGCACAGTTCTGGCACATCCGGAAACTGCAGCCTGTCCTGAACTGGGTGGGCAGGGAGCTGTTCGGTATCAACGTACAGCTGTATCCGACCGGAGTCGGGGACCAGACGATCTTCTGGGTGCTGTTGTTCTGCATCCTGGTCGTGGCGGTGGCCGGATCAACGGTGTGGTCGGTACTGGACCGGCATCGTGGGCACTATCGCACACTCGCAGGCTGGTATCTCCTCGTCATCCGGATATCGTTGGCAGGTCAGCTGTTGAGCTTCGGCTTCGCCAAGACGATTCCGACACAGATGCCCGAGCCTTCGCTGACCACACTGCTGACCAAGTACGGCGACCTCACGCCGATGGCCGTGCTGTGGTCGCAGATAGGTGTGTCGAGACCATACGAAATGCTGCTCGGCGCCGCGGAGATCACCGCGGCGATCCTGCTGTTGATCCCACGGACCGCGCTGCTCGGCGCGATGCTGGCGCTGATCGACACCCTGCTCATCGTCGTGCTGAACATGACCTTCGATGTGCCGGAGAAGATCTCCTCCACGCATCTTCTGCTCATGTCGTTGATACTGCTGGCGCCCGAGGCACGGCGGCTGACACGAGTGCTGCTGCTCAACCGCGCCACCGGCCCGTCCGCCGTACCGTATCCATTCCGCACCAAGAAATCTCGCCGGATCGCGGCACTGATGCAGGTCGCGCTTGGCGTCTGGATGACGGTGGCACTCGTGCACGGCGGCCTGCACGCCTGGCATTCCAGCGGGCCCGACCGCCCCAAGCCGCCGCTGTACGGCATCTGGTCGGTGTCGCAGTACACCCGCGACGCACAACCGGTGCCACCGCTGACCACCGACACAACTCGATGGAAAACAATAGTGTTCGACTACCCCGATACCATCACCTTTCAGCGGATGGACGACACCCTGGTAACCGTTCCCGCCGACGTGGACGTCGCGTCCCAGCGGATCCGGCTGACCGAACCGACACCGAAACCCAGACCGATGACGACATCCGAGCACATTCGAAACCCCCTGGGCAACCTCTACTTCCAGCAACCCACCCCGGACACAGCCGTGCTGACGGGCGAACTGGACGGCCACCAGGTCACCCTCACACTCGACCGGATCGACCCGGACGGCTTCCCGCAGCGAAGCACACCGTTCCGCTGGGTGCAGAACCGCCCGAATTTTTGATCGAGGAATGTGTACCGTGCCGGGAACCGGTGCCAGATCGTCGGCCCGGCATCGGTGCCGTTCCAACGCCGACCTGCCTGCCCGTCAAGTGTTCAGATGTCATCTATGCAGGGACAAAGCCAACATTGGACTGCTACCCAAAGGACAGTAGAACAAATTTTCGCGATTCCACAGGTTGGGTCCCGCATGAGACGAGCTGCCCTCTTCTTTCCTGGCAGCGATCAATGATCCGCACCTGAAACCAGTTGAAATTCTCGCCGACCGACCGAAGATGTTGTCATGGAAGGACCGAAGATGATCTTGAGGAAAATGACGGAGACGGAGTACGAGCAGGCTACTCGGCATCGTGAAGCCGAGGGCGCCCGTGAACTCTCCAAGTTCATGCCCGAGGAGGAGGCGTGGAACCGATCACGGCAAGGTACGGCCCACTTCTTGCCAGACGGCCGCGATACGCCGGGCCATCACCTCGTCGTCGCCGAAAACGAGTTCGGTGAGGTCGTGGGCAATGCGTGGATCGGGCCCGACCCGCAGGATACGACCGGCACGGCGGACTCCGCGTGGCTGTACGACATCAATGTGTTCGAACGCTTCCGCCGTCGAGGCTACGGGTCTGCGATCCTGGCCGCCGCAGAGGCTCTGGTCGCCGGCGAGCACCGCGCCAGGTTGGGGTTGAACGTGGTGGGCGACAATGAGGCGGCGATCGCGTTGTACCGCCGCAACGGATACCGCGTTTCATCGATGCAACTGGACAAGCAGATTCGTCCTGAATAACTGCTGAGGCGAGTGCGCTAAGCGCGGATCGGCGCCCTCGAACACACACGAACCGGGACAACCCGGAATCGGCGAGGTTGCACATTCCGGCGGCTGCGGTGTTCCATCAGAGGAACGGTCACCGCAACACCTCTACCGCGTAGCTCCGCCCCTGGTCCCGGGTGCTTCTGTAGAGGTGCTGTTGCAATGCTGCTAGAGAGTATCCTCAACCGCCCAGGCTTTGAGGACACTCTCTGGCTCCAAGGCCGCGCAGTTATCGCACCGTCGTCGATGTCGTGTTCGGTCCGTTGCGGGTGGCCGAAACAGGCTATGCGCCGCGGCTGTGCGGTTGCCTGTGCCCGGGCATGTTGTTGCCGGCCGGCCGGAACTTCGCGGTCACCGCGTTGATCGAGCAGATCACCGATACCGGCGCGGGCACGCACCAGCCCGCGGGTGGTCAAACGCGCTATCTCCAAACACCGCGCCGAGGGCAACATCGACCGAAACATCTACAAAACCCAAGTCAGCGTCCCTATCCTGCCCGGTTGACAACCGGGCAGGAACCCAAACTGCGCGGCCTTGGTACTAACCTCGATTTTTCGTGACTTGTGCTGATCACCCCGGTCGGGGTCGGGAGTGATTGTTCTGCTGTTCGGGCAGCGTGAGCTGCCCGAACAGCGGGGT
>JBFARE010000066.1:0-33801 GCA_040674215.1 Nocardia sp. NPDC050193
GCCCGGTCCCATTCCGAACCCGGAAGCTAAGCCTGCCAGCGCCGATGGTACTGCACTCGACAGGGTGTGGGAGAGTAGGACACCGCCGGAACATATTTCCCTTCAGGGGCCCACAATTGTGGGCCCCTGAAGCGGTTTTCGGGGTTGCCGGAGCGGATTGCTGTGTGAGCAGGCGCCACGGTTCGCTTCGGTCAGGGTGGCGGGCCCTCGCTTCTCATTTCTTACCGGCGCACGTTTGTCTGGGTCGGCGGCCGGGGCGCCGTGGCCGTCGCATTCGGGGCGCATCCGGGCCTGCGAGGGCGCGGCGTCGCTGCCCTGGTTCTGCTGATCCGTGACGGCGGTCCGGGCTGTTCGGTAGCCGCTGCGGGCGCTTGCCGACCGAGCCGCCGATTTCGCGCCTGCTGTACACGCGAACGAAGCCGCCTCGTTCACAGTTGCCGATGGAAGTCCGGACTCTCGTGCCGAATGATCTCGGGAGTTGTGTCCGGCCAAGCCGACCGGTGGGAGTGCTGCAGAATCCGCGACCGGTGGTCGCCAGCCCGCATCGAGGTCTCGGCGCCCGGCAGTGCTTCGGTGTGCGCTGCCGCGGCTCCGTAGCCGTCGAAACGGATTGCGGGCTTGCGCAACGGAGTCCGGACATGGTCGACGGGTGGAGACTCCGGGTGCGGTGGAAGAGACGACGGGCATGCCTCCGCTGTGATCGGTGCGCGGCGGTAGCGCCTAGACTCTGCCGGATGCGACTCGTGATTGCACGGTGCCAGGTCGACTACGTGGGGCGGTTGACCGCTCACCTGCCGATGGCCCGCCGGCTGCTGATGATCAAGGCGGACGGGTCGGTGCTGGTCCATTCCGACGGGGGTTCGTACAAGCCGTTGAACTGGATGAGCCCGCCCTGCTGGCTGGAAGAGCGGCAGCCGGACGCGGCCGCCGCGCAGTTGAAAGCGCTGTGGGTGGTCACCAACAAGGCGGGGGAGGAACTGCGGATCGCGATCGAGGAGATCGAGCACGATTCCAGCCACGAGCTGGGTGTGGACCCCGGGCTGGTGAAGGACGGGGTGGAAGCGCATCTGCAGGAACTGCTGGCCGAGCACGTGGAAACCTTGGGCGCCGGATACAGCCTCGTCCGGCGGGAGTACATGACCGCGATCGGGCCGGTGGATCTGTTGTGCCGCGACGCGGACGGAGGAACCGTGGCCGTGGAGATCAAGCGCCGGGGCGAGATCGACGGCGTCGAACAGCTCACCCGGTACCTGGAGTTGCTGAACCGGGACCCGTTGCTGACGCCGGTCGCGGGGGTGTTCGCGGCGCAGCAGATCAAGCCCCAGGCGCGCACGCTGGCCGAGGATCGTGGGATCCGCTGCCTGACCCTGGATTACGACGCCCTACGTGGGACCGAGAGCAACGAATTCCGCCTCTTTTAGACTTGGGGTCATGCCACGACGAAATCCGCGCAGCGCGCGCTCCGGGACGGAGCCGTCGCGGACCGGTGGCGGGCTCGGCGATGTCTACCGGCGGACCGAACCGGGGCCGGACGGGGACGAGTACGTCGTTCGCACGGTGCCGGGGGCGCGAGCGGTGAAACGGTACCGCTGCCCGGGCTGCGATCACGAGATCATGCCGGGGGTGCCACATGTGGTGACCTGGCCGGTGGGGAGCGGTGAGACGGACCGGCGGCACTGGCACGGTGGCTGCTGGAAGGGTCGGGGGACCCGGGGGATCACCCGTCGCTGGTCCTAGCGGTGGAACCGCGCCGTCGACCGCTGTGTGGCGGCGGGACTGTGGTCTGCGTGCGGTGGAGGGTCTCGCCTGCGCGGCGTCCCCGGTCGGCCGCATATCGGGTGGCCGAGTCGGACCGCGTGCGTGGTCCGGGCGCCGGCGCCGGGAGCCGGCTGCTGATCATTTGCCCATGCCCGAGTGAGGGACGACCGGGCGCCCCGGGGCCGTCCCTGGTTCAAGGACCCGTGCAGGAGCTTCCGGCCGGTGTCGTCGCCGAAACAGATGTCGCGCAGGTCCACTCGGTGGCTCCGCGTGGCGACGGCTTCGACTGCTTTTCCGGGCCCGCACGGACGGACGAGCTGTCCGCACCCGAGAGGGGTACGACTCCCGGCAAGTGGGCACGGAGAAGGACAATGCGCCGGCCTGCGCCTCCGTAGACCACCATCGCGCCAGCCATCGTGACCCCGGTACCGCACTCGTCGGGCCTCGCAGAGACCAGTGTGGAGTTCGCGTCACGCGACCGCAGAGTGCAGATCGTGTTATGTCGTATTTGGCCGGTCGCCGGATATGAGGAAGGCCGCCCCCGGTGGGGGCGGCCTTCGGATGTTCGGTGTTCCGGTGTCGCCGTGTACGTCCCGACAGCAGCTCAGTGGCTGATGTCGGCGTTCTCGCGTTCTTCCTCGAGGATATCGTCGGAATCGTCCTCGGAGCTCATCTCGGGGATGGCCTTCTGACGCGGGCCGTTCACAGACTTGTTGTTCTGACCGCTGCCGATGGACTTACGCGGCTGCTCGGGCACACCGTCGAGCAGTTCGCTCTCCCGGTTCACGGCCGCGAGCATGGCCGGCACCGAGTCGAGCTGGCCGCGGATGCCGAGCAACTGGGCCAGGACCCGGCCGCGCAGGACGCGCATCTCCTCGGCCAGTTCCTTCGCGTGCGCGATCTTGCGTTCGGAGGTCTGGGTCGCCGAGGTGATGAGGCGGTTGGCCTCGTCGGTGGCGTCCTTGATCCGCTGGGCGGCCTCGGCGCGGCTGGTGGCCTCGAGCTCCTCCATGGCGCGGGTCAGCTTGGTGCGCCGCTCGGCCATGGTGACCTCGAAGTCCTGCTGCGTGGCCTTGCGCTTGGCCTCGGACTCCTTGGCCAGGCGCTCGGCGTCGGCCTGAGCGGCATCGATGATCTTGGCGGATTCGGTACGAGCATTCGCCAGCGTCTGCTCGTATTCGATTTCCAGCGCTTCGCGCTTTTCCTTGGTTTCGGCAAGCAGGGATTCGTATTTGCCGCGCATTTCGGTGGCCTGCTGCTCCGCGATGGAAACCATCTCGGCGGCTTCGGCCTGGGCGAGCGCGCGAACCTCGGACGCCTCGTCCGAGGCCAATCGCAACATGCGGGAGATGCGGTCGCTCATCCCCTCCGCGGTGGTCGGCGGTACGGACAGCCGGTCGACTTCCTTGCGGAGTTCGTCGATTTCGTCGCGGGCGTCTTCCAATTGACTGGCGAGGTTCCGCGCCTGGGCGGCGGCGGCGTCGCGGTCGGTGGCGGTAACCCGCAACTCGGCATCGAAGCGGTCGAAATAGTTACGCACCTCGTCTTGCGCATAACCCTTGCGCACAACGGTGAAGGGCAGCGCAACGAAGCGATTGCGATCGGACTCGGGTGACGACATGGCCAACAAACTACAGCCTGAGACCTGCGCATGGTGAGCCGACCGGGAATGTTATCGGAGCGTCTCCTTACAGCCCCATCTCGAGACTAGTGCGTAACATTCGGATCCGGTTCCAGTAACTCGACCAGCACACCACCAGCATCCTTCGGATGCACGAAATTGATACGGCTGTCGGCGGTTCCGCGTCGCGGCGCCTCGTACAGCAGGCGCATGCCGCGATCGCGTAGATATGCGGAAACGGCTTCGATGTCGGTGACCCGGAAGGCCAGCTGCTGCAGACCCGGGCCGCTGCGATCGATGAATTTCGCGATGGTGGAGGTTTCGTCGAGCGGCGCCAGCAACTGCAGAGCAGTCGAATCGTCCTCGGCGGCGGGCGCGGACAGCATCGCTTCCTGAACGCCCTGTTCCTCGTTGACCTCCCGGTGGGTTTCGACCAGGCCGAGGTTCTCCGCGTACCAGGCGACGGCGGTGTCCAGGTCGGGGACGGCGATACCGACGTGGTCGACCGCGACGACGTAGTCGGCGGGGATGAATTCTGATGACGGGGTAGCGGTGCTCACCCTTCGAAAGTAGCGCGTTCCATCGTGCCGCGGTCGCGTACCCGCCCGGACCGGGGCAAACGGAGGGCGGCCGCCCTCAAATATCGACTAGGTGAGCAGCGCATCCCTGCACGCCGATCCGGGGAGGCCGCAAGCTACCGTGGAGTAGTCCGCGCCGCGCGTTGCCTTCGGGTTACCCGTGGATCGCGGGGTCGCATGGCGTGCGTCCCGGGCCGAACTTCGGGAGCCGGGCGAGGCCGTTCCCCGGCCGGATGGCCGGCGTCCACGGCCGGGGCCCGTCCCCGGCTCGGGACCGCCGTAGTGGAGAACCGGAGTTCCGGGGATCCCGGCCCTGCCGAAGGCGGGACAAATGGACACAGCCCGGGGCCCGAGGGGCCCCGACCCCGCGCCGCCGAAAGCGACGCAACAGATACAGGAGGCTCGTCGTGACCAACTCCGTGATCGTGGCCGGTGCGCGTACCCCGATCGGCCGGCTGCTGGGCGGTCTGAAGGATTTCAGCGGATCGGATCTGGGCGGGTTCGCGATCGCCGCGGCGCTCGAGAAGGCCGGCGTCCGGGGCGACCAGGTCGACTACGTGATCATGGGCCAGGTGCTCACCGCGGGCGCGGGCCAGATTCCGGCCCGGCAGGCCGCGGTGGCGGGCGGTATCCCGATGGATGTACCGGCGCTGACGCTGAACAAGGTGTGCCTGTCCGGGATCAACGCGATCGCGCTGGCGGATCAGCTGGTCCGGGCCGGGGAGTACGAGATCGTGGTGGCCGGTGGGCAGGAATCGATGAGTCGCGCCCCGCATATGCTCGAGAAGAGCCGCGAGGGATTCAAATACGGTGACGTGACCCTGCGTGACCACATGGCCTACGACGGGCTGCACGATATCTTCACCGACCAGGCGATGGGCGCGCTCACCGAGCAGCGCAACGACGCCGCCCCGATCACCCGGGCCGATCAGGACGCGTTCGCCGCGGCGTCGCATCAGCGGGCTGCCGCCGCCTGGAAGAACGGGATCTTCGACGACGAGGTGGTGCCGGTGGAGGTGCCGCAGCGTAAGGGCGATCCGGTCGTGGTGCGGCAGGACGAGGGGATCCGGGCCGATACCACCGCGGAATCGCTGTCCACGTTGCGTCCGTCGTTCCGTAAGGACGGGACGATCACCGCGGGGTCGGCTTCGCAGATCTCCGACGGTGCGGCCGCGGTGGTCGTGATGAGCAAGGCCAAGGCGGAGGAACTGGGGCTGAGCTGGATCGCCGAGATCGGTGCGGCGGGTGTGGTGGCCGGACCGGATTCGACCCTGCAGGACCAGCCGGCCAACGCGATCGCCAAAGCGTGTGCCAAGGAGGGGATCGCCCCCGCCGATCTGGATCTGGTGGAGATCAACGAGGCGTTCGCGGCGGTCGGTATCGCCTCGGCTCGCAAGCTCGGGATCGATCCGGCGAAGGTGAACGTCAATGGCGGCGCCATCGCGGTCGGGCATCCGCTCGGGATGTCGGGTGCGCGGATCGTGCTGCACCTGGCGCTGGAACTGAAGCGCCGCGGTGGCGGGATCGGTGCGGCGGCGCTGTGTGGTGGCGGCGGCCAGGGTGATGCGCTGATCGTGAAGGTGTAGACCGCCCGGTTTGTCTCGTGTGACCGGTTCGACTACGACACCGTGTAGTGGCTAGTGCACAATGGGCGCATGAACTTCCTTGGTCTGGGTACCGTTGCCGGCAGGTTCCGCTTCTTCGCAGTGCTCGAAGCGCTGTCCTGGCTGGGCCTGCTGGTGGGAATGGCATTCAAGTACCTTCCCGCGGAGGGCAACGAGATCGGCGTGAAGATCTTCGGCCCCATACACGGCGGCATCTTCGTCCTGTTCTTGCTGACGGCGCTGCTGGCCGCGCGGGAACTCGAATGGAACTGGAAGACCACGGTGCTGGCGCTGCTGTCCAGCATCCCACCGTTCTTCACGGTCATCTTCGAGGTGTGGGCCGTACGCACCGGCAAGCTGGGTGAGCTGAGTGCGGCCGGCGCCACCGAGTCCCCGAAGACCCTCGCGGCCTCCTCGTGACAAACTGGAGCCTGTGACTCGACCAGCATCCCGTCGTCCTTCACCCGCCGTAGCCGCCGCCATGTCCGGGGCGGTGGATCTGTCCGCCCTGAAGCAGCCGCCCGCGGGTGCGCCGGCCGCCACGGGCGACCACACGGTCACCGAGGCGGATTTCGAGACCAAGGTGCTGCGCCGCTCCGCCCGGGTACCGGTCGTGGTGGCGTTGTACTCCCAGCGCAGTCCCGGCAGCATCGAACTGGTCCAACTGCTGGAGCGGCTCGTGGGCGAAGCCAACGGCACCTGGGATCTCGCCGCCGTGGAAGCCGAGAGCAATATGCGGATCGCGCAGGCCTTCGGCGTCCAGGGCATCCCGACCGTGATCGCGGTCGCGGGCGGACAGCCGCTGGCCGATTTCCAGGGCAATCAGCCCGAAGCCCAGGTCTCGCAGTGGCTGACCGCCGTTGTACAGGCGGTGGAGGGCAAACTCGAGGGCGACCCGGACGCGCCCCAGGAGCAGCCCGCCGATCCGCGGTTCGCGGCGGCGGAGGCGCTGCTCGAACAGGGCGAACTGGTGGGCGCGGAATCGGCCTATGAGTCGATCGTCGCCCAAGAGCCCGGCAACACCGAGGCCAAAGCGGCACTGCGGCAGGTGAAGTTCCTGCGCCGGGCGCAGGAACTTCCGGAATCGGCGATCGCCACCGCCGACGCGGACCCCGGCAATGTCGCGGCCGCGCTCGATGCCGCCGATGTGGAACTCTTCCAGCAGCAGCCCGAGGCCGCGTTCGACCGGCTCATCGCGCTGGTGGCGCGGACCGCCGGCGATGACCGCACCACGGTCCGGACCCGACTGCTGGAACTGTTCGAACTCTTCGACCAGGCCGAGCCGTTCGTGGTGGCGGCCCGCCGCAAACTGGCCACCGCGCTGTATTGATGGCGCCGCCTCCGGCGGCGCGGGGTCGAGGCCCCCGAAGGTCCCGCCGTTCTGCGCCCGAGACTCGCGCCTGCGGCGCATGCGATGTGCGGTGGGCCTTCCATAGAGTGTGCCCGTTGAGCACCTTCGGTCAAGGGCGGGACGGGCCTCGACCCTTTCAGGGCCTTGTAAGACTCGGCACCGGCAGATAGTCGGGACCGCGAATGGCCGGTACCAACCGCATGTGTCGAGTCGGCGAGGTGACCCCCAGGCCCTCCCGATCCCGGTGTATTCCAGTCCTCGACAGGTGTTGGCCTAGTAGAACTCGGTACCGGGGGCGCGATCCAATCGCTATGGACGCCACGCTTCAAGGCGGTGGGCGACACCGAGATATATCCGACCCTCGAGTGCGCTCGGGGCCTTTGGCGGATCGATGCCCATCGGCCGATCCTCTCTGGTGAACGTACGGCTGTTCAGGGGTGGGTCAGCCAGATGACGCTGAGCGGGCCGAGTGTGAGGGCGGCCGAGGCGGGACGGTCGTGGCGGCTGACCGGGTCGGCGTGGACTGCGCCGAGGTTGCCCGAGCCGGTGCCGCCGTACTCGAGCGCGTCGGTGTTGAGGACCTCTGTCCAGTGCCCGGCGGCGGGCAGGCCGATCCGGTAGTCGCGGTGGGTGGCGCCGGAGAAATTGCAGATACAGGCGACCGTGCTGCCGTCGGCGCCGTGGCGGAGGAACGCCAGGACATTGGACTCCCGGTCGTCGGCGGTGATCCAGGAGTGGCCGCCGGGGGTGGTGTCCTGGCTCCAGAGGGCGGGATGGTCGCGGTAGACCCGGTTGAGGTCGGCGACCAGCAGCTGGATACCGCGATGCAGCGGATTGCCGAGTTCGTGCCAATCGAGACTGTGGTCGTGCCACCATTCGCGGTAGTGCCCGAACTCCTGGCCCATGAACAGCAGTTGTTTACCCGGGTGGGCCCACATGTAAGCGAGTAGTGCGCGGACACCGCCGGCTTTGGCGAACTCGTCGCCGGGCATCCGGGTCCACAGGGTGCCCTTGCCGTGCACGACCTCGTCGTGGCTGATGGGCAGGACATAGTTCTCGCTCCACGCGTACATGAGCGAGAAGGTGATCTCGTTGTGGTGCCAGGTGCGGTGCACAGGATCGCGGCCCAGATAGCCGAGGGTGTCGTGCATCCAGCCCATATTCCATTTCATGGAGAAGCCGAGCCCCCCGACCTCGGTGGCGCGGGTGACGCCGGCCCAGGTGGTGGATTCCTCGGCGATGGTGACGACACCCGGATACGAGGTGCGCAGGCTGTCGTTGAGTTCGGTGAGGAAGGCGACAGCCTCCAGATTCTCGCGGCCGCCGTGGACATTGGGTTCCCAGCCGCCGCCGGGCCGGGCGTAGTCGAGGTACAGCATGGCCGCGACCGCGTCGACGCGCAGGCCGTCGATATGGAACTCCTCGACCCAGAACCGGGCGTTGGCGACCAGGAAGTTGCGTACTTCGGGCCGTCCGTAGTCGAACATGTAGGTGCCCCATTCGGGCTGTTCGCCGCGGCGCGGGTCCGGGTGTTCGTACAGGGGGGTGCCGTCGAAACGCGCCAGCGCCCAGGCGTCGCGCGGGAAATGCGCGGGAACCCAGTCGAGGATGACGCCGATTCCGCAGGCGTGCAGATGGTCGACGAAGGCGCGGAAATCGTCCGGGCTGCCGAAGCGCGCGGTCGGGGCGTAATACGAGGTGACCTGATATCCCCAGGACCCCCCGAAGGGGTGTTCGGCGACGGGGAGCAGTTCGACATGGGTGAAGCCGAGGCGGCGTACATATTCGCCGAGTTCGGTGGCGAGTTCCCGGTAGTCCAGTCCGGGACGCCAGGACGCCAGATGCACTTCGAAGACACTGAACGGGGCACGCGCCGGATCGGTGTGGCCGCGGGTGGTGAGCCAGCCGTGGTCGGTCCAGCGGTGTTCCGTCGTGGTGACGACGGACGCGGTGGCCGGTGGGACCTCGGTGGCGAACGCGACCGGGTCGGCGTGATCGGTGATCCGCCCGTCGGCCCCGTGCACCCGGTACTTGTAGCGATCACCGGGCGCCGCGCCGGGTACGAAGACCTCCCACACTCCCGACTGCCCGAGCGAGCGCATCGGCCAAGTGCCGCCCTGCCAGCGGTCGAAATCGCCGAATACGGTGACGCCGCGGGCGTTCGGCGCCCAGACCGCGAAGGACACACCGGTGACTTCGCCGTCGAGACCTCGATAGGTACGCGGGTGCGCGCCCAGTACCTCCCACAATCGGTTATGCCGGCCCTCGCCGATGAGGTGCAGGTCGAACTCGCCGAGGGTGGGCAGGAAGCGGTAGCCGTCGGCGGTCACGGTGGCCGGCCGGCGGGGGTGCACCGCGACGATGCGGTAATCGAGTATCTCCGGGTACGGCAGCACGGCCGTGAAGATTCCGTGCCCCAGCGGGTCCAGCGGATGATCGACCCCGCCGACCAGCACCGACACCGATTCCGCGGCGGGTCGCAGCACCCGTACCGCGGTGCCGTCGGGGTGCGGGTGCGCGCCCAGCACGGTATGCGGGTCGGGGTGGGTGCCCGCGGCGAGGAGCAGCAGGTCGCGACGATCCATCACCGCGTCACCGGAACCCGCGCCGGTACGCCAGAGCGGCGCGGGCGTGATGGGGCACCGGGGGAAGCGCGATGATGTGGGCGACCGCGCGCGCGGGATCGAGCCGGATGTAGTTGGACTGTGCCCAGTGGTACTGCTCGCCGCTGATCTCGTCGTGGACCACCGGGTGGTCGTGCCATTCCCGGCCGACGGCGGGCAGGTCCAGCGACAGCATGCCCTGTTCGGCGGTGAACGGGTTCAGGTTCACGACCACCAGGACCGCGTCGCCGCCGGCGGGGTCGGTCTTCGAATACGCGAGCAGGTTGTCGTTGTCGATATGGTGGAAGTGCAGGCAGCGCAGTTGCTGTAACGCCGGATGCCGGCGACGGATTTCGTTGAGCCGGGTGAGCAGCGGTTCGAGGGATTCGCCGCGGGCGCGGGCCTCGGCGAACGGGCGCGGTCGCAGCTCGTACTTCTCCGAATCCAGGTACTCCTCGCTACCGGGGCGCACGGCCCGGTGCTCGTACAGTTCGTAACCCGAGTACACCCCCCAGCTGGGGCCCAGGGTCGCGGCCAGGACCGCGCGGATCGCGAACATCCCCGGACCCCCGTGCTGCAGGCTCTCGTGCAGGATGTCGGGTGTATTGACGAAGAGGTTGGGCCGGGCTTCGTCGGCTTTGGCGGCGAGCTCCGAACCGAATTCGGTGAGCTCGTGTTTGTGGGTGCGCCAGGTGAAGTAGGTGTAGGACTGGCTGAAACCACGTCGCGCCAGCCCGTAGAGCCGCGCGGGATAGGTGAACGCCTCGGACAGGAAGATCACGTCCGGATCCGTGCGGCGCACCGCGGCGATCAGCCACTCCCAGAAATCGGCTGGTTTGGTGTGTGGGTTGTCCACCCGGAAGATCTTCACGCCGAGCCCGACCCAGTACCGCACCACCCGCAATACCTCGGCATACAGGCCGTCCGGGTCGTGGTCGAAATCGAGCGGATAGATGTCCTGATACTTCTTCGGGGGGTTCTCGGCGTAGGCGATGGTGCCGTCGGGCAGCGTGGTGAACCATTCCGGATGCGCGCTCACCCACGGATGGTCGGGCGCGCACTGCAGCGCCAGATCCAGCGCGACCTCGAGGCCGAGCTCCGTCGCGGCGCGGACGAAGGCGGTGAAATCGGCCCCGGTACCCAGTTGCGGGTGGAACGCGTCGTGACCGCCCTCGGCCGAACCGATCGCCCACGGCGACCCGACATCGCCGGGGCCCGCGCTCAGCGCGTTGTTGCGGCCCTTGCGGTTCACCACGCCGATGGGATGGATCGGCGGCAGGTAGACCACATCGAACCCCATCGCCGCGATCCGGGGTAGTTCGTTCGCGGCGGTCGCGAAGGTGCCGTGCACCGGGGACCCGTCGGCGTCGCGCCCGCCGGTCGAGCGGGGGAAGAACTCGTACCAGGACCCGGTGCGGGCCCGCGGGCGTTCCACCAGCACCGAATACTGCGGCCCGCGGGTGAGCAGCTCCCGTAGCGGCGTCCGCCGCAGGATCTCGGCGACCTCGTCGGTGAACGCCGGAGCCACCCGCGCCGGGAGGGGATCGGTGCCGCGGAGCGCGGCCGCGGCGGCTCGCAACCGCTCGAACTCCCGCTTCGGCACCGCCTGCGCCGCCCGGTCCAGCAGCCGGGCCCCGCTCTCCAGATCGTTGTCCAGGTCCGCCGCGCTCTGCCCGACCGCCAGTTTCGCCTCCACGGCCGACCGCCAGGTCGCTATGGAATCCGCCCAGCCCTCGACCCGGAAGTGCCATACTCCGGGTGCGGTGGGCGTGAAGACACCGTTGAAGACATCGGGTTCGTAGTCGGGTGTCATCGGGACCCGTATCGAACGCGACGAGCCCGGCGCGCGCACCGCCAGAGTGGCGCCGACCGCGCCGTGCCCGTCCCGCCACACCACGGCACGCACCGGGAAAACCTCCCCGACCACGGCCTTCGCCGGGTAGCCGCCGGGGATGTGCGGGGCGGTGTCATCGATGGCGATGCGGCCGGTCATCAGATATTCGGCGCGGATACTCTCCCGTTCACGGGGGAGGGGAAGCGCCGTCCTCCTTTCCCGAGGTGTGGTGGTGTCGGGGCAACGTGTCGGTGGGTGTCGCCAGCTTGTTCGGCATCGACGAAGTGGTGCGCTACAGCTACCGGTTGCGGCCGGGGCGCATCGCCGAACGTGCTCTGTTCGATGACTCCTCGTTCCGGGTTGAAGGCCGGGGTCGGCCGAGGGTCAAAGCCCGCAGGAAGACGTTGCCGTCGCTGGAATACACCCGGCGCGGGTTCGGGCTGCGCGGCGGCCGGTTGGTGTTGGCCAAGGGCATCAGTATCCCGGTGGTGTGGTCGCGCGAGTTGCCCTCCGAACCGACGAGTGTGCGTATCACCCAGGATTCGTTGGGGCACTGGTACGCCTCGTTCGTGGTGACCCGTGAGATCGGGCCCCTGCCGGATGCCGACGGTGGGATCGGTGTCGATTGGCGGGTGGCGCAGACCGCGACCACTACCGACGAGCGGTTCGATCTGCCGCATCGCGGGTATCGGAAACGATGTGCTGCCGCGTTGGCGAAATCCCAGCGGAAGATGTCGCGGAGACGGGGCGGGAAAGGAAAGAACCCGTCGAAGGGCTACCAGCAGGCCCGCGCGCAGGCGGCGCGGTTGCAGGAGAAGGCGGCCCGCCAGAACGAGCATGAGGCGCGGGTGTGGGCCAAGAGTGTCGTCGCCGAACATCAGGTGATTACGGTGGAGGACTTCCGGCCGCAGTTTCTGGCCAAGTCGAGGATGGCCCGCAAGGCGGCGGATGCGGCGATCGGCATGACGTGTTCGGGGTGCTTCGCGAGAGCCAAGCAGCACCTCGGGCTCGGGGAACGGATATTTCGGTGTGCGGCCTGCGGTTACAGCGGGTGTCGGGACCGCAACGCTGCCAGAGTGATTCTGGCTGTGGCGGAGCGTGGCCACACCGGTGTCGACGACGTAAGCCATGTGGATCACCTCCTCCGGGATGGTGGTGCGGTTGCAGTCTGAACCGGAAATCTCCTGCCTTCAGACAGGAGGGACGTTAACCTCACCACGTTATTGGCAACGGCATCGGTAGCGGAAACCGGCGCGAGCGAAGTCGGCGGCGTGCCTCTTCTGCCTCCTCCGGATGGTCTACCTCTATGGTCGGGGCCCGCCCCCGATTCTGGACCGACGGAGCGAAGGAGCGCAGCGACTGAGCGCAGGAGGGAAGAATCGGGGTCACAGGGCCCCGACCCGCGCGCCGAAGGCGCGCAAATATACACAGCTAAGCTCGGGCGGATGAAGGCACTGCGTCGGTTCACCGTCCGCGCCCACCTGCCGGAGCGGTTGGCCGCGCTGGGCGAGCTGTCCACCAATCTGCGCTGGTCGTGGCACGGTCCGACCCAGGATGTGTTCGCCGCCCTGGACCCGCGCCGATGGGCGGAGACCGGGCACGATCCGGTACGGATGCTGGCGGAGGTGCCGCCGGAGCGGTTGGACGCACTCGCCGCCGACGTGGATTTCTGTGCGCGAGTGGATGCGCTGGCCGCGGATCTGCGGGCGTATCTGGATCGCCCGGTCCCGGACCCGGGGGTGCGGGGGATCGCCTACTTCTCGATGGAGTTCGGGGTGACCGAGGCGCTGCCCAACTATTCGGGTGGGCTCGGCATCCTGGCCGGAGACCATCTCAAGGCGGCCTCTGATCTGGGGTTGCCGCTGATCGCGGTGGGGTTGCTCTACCGGTCCGGGTATTTCCGGCAGTCGCTGACCGCCGATGGCCGGCAGGTCGAGCGGTATCCGGCACTGGATCCGCAGGGGCTGCCGTTGCGGTTGCTGGCCGTCGACGGCGCGCCGGTGCTGGTGCACGTCGCGATGCCGGACCGGCGCGTGCTGGCGGCACGGATATGGATCGCGCAGGTGGGGCGGGTGCCGCTGCTGTTGCTGGACTCCGATATCGCGGCCAACGATCCGGCTCTGCGGTCGGTGACCGACCGGCTCTACGGTGGCGACCAGGGACACCGGATCGAGCAGGAGATCCTCGCCGGTATCGGCGGTGTGCGGGCGGTCCGCGCCTACACCGCGGCCGCCGGGCTCCCGGACCCCGAGGTCTTCCATATGAACGAGGGCCACGCGGGTTTCCTGGGGCTGGAGCGGATCCGGGAGTATCTGGCCGCGGGCCACGATTTCGATACCGCGCTGGCGGCGGTGCGCGCGGGGACCGTGTTCACCACGCATACGCCGGTGCCGGCCGGGATCGACCGGTTCCCGGTCTCGCTGGTACACCGGTATTTCGGCGGGTCGTCCGGGGAATCGGAGTCGCCGCTGCTGCCCGGGATCACGGTGGATCGGATCATCGCACTGGGCCGGGAGGACGATCCCGCCGTGTTCAATATGGCCCATATGGGTCTGCGGCTGGCGCAACGCGCGAACGGGGTCTCCCGTCTGCACGGCGCGGTGAGCCGGAGCATGTTCGACTCGCTGTGGCCCGGGTTCGATACCGCCGAGGTGCCGATCGGTTCGGTGACCAACGGTGTGCACGCGCCCACCTGGGCCGCCCGGGAATGGGGGGAGGGGCTCGATACCGGCGACTGTCCGCGAATCTGGGAGGCGCTGGGTGAGCTGGCGCCGGAGCGGCTCTGGGAAATCCGCGGGACCCTGCGCGCGAAGCTGGTGCGGGAGGTGCGGCGGCGGCTGCGCGAGTCGTGGCGGCAGCGAGGCGCGGCCGATGCCGAACTGGCGTGGGTGGATTCGGTATTCGATCCCGAGGTGCTGACCATCGGCTTCGCGCGTCGGGTACCGACCTACAAGCGGCTGACCCTGATGCTGCGCGATCCGCGGCGGTTGCGGGATCTGCTGCTGGACCCCGACCGGCCGGTGCAGTTGGTGGTGGCGGGTAAGAGCCATCCCGCGGACGAGGGCGGTAAGGCGCTGATCCAGCAGGTGGTGCGGTTCGCCGACGATCCGGCGGTGCGCCACCGGATCGTGTTCCTGCCCGACTACGACATGTCGATGGCCCGGTACCTGTACTGGGGTTGCGATGTGTGGCTGAACAACCCGCTCCGGCCGCTGGAGGCGTGCGGTACGTCCGGAATGAAATCGGCACTCAACGGTGGGTTGAACCTGTCGATCCGGGACGGCTGGTGGGACGAGATGTTCGACGGCGAGAACGGGTGGGCGATCCCGACCGCCGACGGCGTGTGCGACGACGAGCGCCGCGACGATCTGGAGGCGAGCGCACTCTACGAGCTGATGGAGCGGATGGTCGCGCCGCGTTTCTACGAGCGCGACGCGGCCGGTGTCCCACGCCGCTGGGTCGAGATGGTGCGTCACACGCTGCGCGTTCTCGGACCGGAAGTGCTCGCGGATCGGATGGTGCGCGAGTACACCGAGCGCTACTACCTGCCGGCCGCCGCGGCGTCCCGGCGGGTCACCGGGCAGGACCTGCGGGGCGCGCGGGAGATCGCCGAATACCGTCGGCGGGTGGACAACGCATGGCCGAATGTGCGGGTGGTGCAGGTGGACGCCGCCGGTCTTCCGGACACCCCGGTGATCGGGGCACCGCTGTCGTTGACCGCGCGGGTGGACCTCGGTGGTCTCGAACCCGGCGATGTCACGGTCCAGGCCGTGCTGGGGCGGGTGTCGGCCGAGGACGAGCTCACCGAGACCAGCACCGTCCCGATGCCTTGCACCGGAGCGGAGCCCGCCGGATCCGCACTCGCGGTCTTCACCGTCGAGACTCCCGTACCGCGCGCGGGTGCGGTCGGCTACACGGTCCGGGTGCTGCCGGCCCACGATCTGCTGGCCACACCCGCGGAGCTGGGCCGGGTGGTCAACGCCTGACGGCCGGGCGCCGGAGAAGCAACCCGCCTCTGCACCTGCTCCCGCTGCGGCAAGTGCGACGGGTCCAGGTAGGCCATAAGAGCGCCCGCCGCGAAGCTTCGCGGCGGGACACGCATCTGGACACGGGTGTTGTGTCGCTCACTTCGGCGGCGGCAAGGCCCACCCGTCGGGGGTAGTGGCGACTCGGTTCGTAACAGGGATCGGATACCGTTCCACACTGGCGCTGCCGGGCGCCGGACCTCCCGCTGTGTACTGCGCGCTCACCAGGAGGGGGCATACGAGGCTGTCGCCTCTTCCGGTTCGGTTCGGTGCGTACACGCCGGGTGCCGGGCCGGAGCGGTGCCCGGCGAGTTCCTGCCGGACTCCGGTCCGCTCCCCGTCCGCGCGTGGGCGGGTGTCATACCCAGCCGACTGGAGGTCCCATTGGCCACCGATCTTCTGACCCGGACCCGCGGGCGGATCGATACCTATTTCGCTGTCGGGGTGCACGGGTCGACCATGCGCCGCGAGCTCATGGCGGGCACGGTGACGTTCCTGGCCATGTGTTACGTGTTGGCGGTCAACCCGTCCATCCTGGGTGATCAGGGTGCACTGGGTGACCAGGGCATCCCGACCCAGGCCGTGTTCACCGCGACCGCGGTCTCGGCGGTGGCCGGGTCTCTGGTCATGGGGTTGTGGGCACGGTATCCGATCGCGCTGGCGCCGGGGATGGGCCTGAACGCGTTCTTCGCGTTCTCGGTGGTGCTGGGTATGGGCATTCCCTGGCAGGTCGCGCTGTCGGGCACCTTCCTGTCCGGTGTGATCTTCTTCGTCCTCGCGGTGACCAAGATCCGGGAGAAGATCCTCAACGCGATCCCGCTGCAGCTGAAGCTGGCGGTCGCGGCCGGGGTCGGCGTGTTCGTGGCCTTTCTCGGGTTCAAGAACGCGGGGATCGTGGTCGACAGTGATTCGACGCTGGTGAAGCTCGGCGATTTCACCCAGGGCACGACGGTGCTGGCATTGTTCGGCCTGGTGGTCACGGTGATCTTCCTGGTGCGCGGCTGGCACGGGGCGGTGCTGTACGGCATCGTGCTGACCGCGGTGGTCGGGATGGTCGCCGGTCTGGTGGATGTGCCCGAGGGTGTCGCGGCGCTGCCCCGGGGGCTGGACCAGACCTTCGGGCAGGCGATCATGCATCTGCCCGACGCGTTCACCGCGCAGATGGCCGTGGTGGTGTTGACCATGCTGTTCGTCGATTTCTTCGACGCCTCGGGCACGCTCATCGGGGTCGCCAACCAGGCGGGCCTGCTGAACAGCAAGGGGGAGCTGCCACGGGCCGCGAGCGCACTGTCCGCCGACGCGGTGGGCACCATGGCCGGCGCGGTGATCGGTACCTCCACCACCACGGCGTATGTGGAATCGACAGCCGGGGTGTCCGCGGGCGGGAGGACCGGACTGACCGCGGTGGCGACGGCCGCCTGGTTCGCGGTGGCCATGTTCTGCTATCCGATCTTCTCGGTGGTGGCGGCGTCGGGAGCGGTGACCGCGGCGGCGCTGATCGTGGTCGGCGTCCTCATGGCCCGGTCGCTGGGGGATATCGACTGGACCCGGCTGGAGTTCGCGGTCCCGGCGTTCATCACCATCGTGGTGATGCCGTTGACGTACTCCATCGCGAACGGGCTGGCGATGGGAATGATTTTCTACCCGGTGGTGATGGTGGCCCGCGGCCGGATCCGCGAGGTGCATCCGGTGATGTGGGTACTAACCCTCATCTTCCTCGGATACTTCTTCTTCCTGGCGGAATAGTCTGAGAGAGGGCTGGGGCGGCAACCGACAACTTCAGAATGGGACCCCGGTCCGCTTTGTTTCCGTGGCCAACTATCCGGATAGCAAGGAGGGGTTCATATGACAGTCGAGTCGACGTTGGACCGCACCGCGGTACCGGCGACCGGAAACCGCAGCCTGTCCACCGATATCGGCCTGCTGATTCTGCGGGTGGTCTTCGGTCTGCTCCTCGCCGCACACGGCAGCCAGAAACTGTTCGGCTGGTTCGGCGGTCCGGGCCTGACCGCCAACAATGCCGGTTTCGAGAAGATGGGCTTCAACCCGGGCAGCTTCTTCGGCACGCTCGCCGGGCTCAGTGAATTCACCGGCGGGCTGCTGCTGGCCCTCGGCGTGTTGTCTCCGCTGGGCGCGGCCATCGTGCTGGGTACCACCATCGTCATCATCAATACGACCTTCAGCGGCGGGCTGCTCACCGGCAAGGGATATGAGCCCGGTCTGCTCTACGCCGTGGCGGCGGCGGCCCTGGCGTTCACCGGCCCGGGCCGGTTCTCGGTGGACGGCAACCGCCCGTGGGCGCGCGGCGGGGTGGTGTGGGGGCTGGTCGCGGTGGCGGTCGCCGTGGTCGCGGCCGTGCTCGTCCTGATCTTCAAAGCAGTACTCTGAGCGGTCCCGATCAGACCGTCGCGGCGGCGGAGAGCCGACGCAGTGCCTTCTCCACTACAGCCGGGTCGGCCGTCTCCCAGTACGGGGGCAGGGACGCGCGCAGGAAACCGCCGTAGCGTGCGGTGGCCAGCCGGGGGTCGAGGATGGCGACGACGCCGCGGTCGTCGACGCTGCGCAGTAACCGCCCGGTGCCCTGGGCCAGGAGCAGGGCCGCGTGGCTCGCGGCGACCGTGAGGAAACCGTTGCCGCCGCGCGATTCCACGGCGCGCTGCCGCGCCGCCAGCAGGGGATCGTCGGGCCGGGGAAACGGGATACGGTCCAGGATCACCAGGCTCAGCGAGGGGCCGGGCACGTCGACGCCCTGCCAGAGCGAGAGGGTGCCGAACAGGGAGGTTTCCGGGTCGTCGGCGAATTTGCGCACCAGGGCGCCGGTGGAATCTTCGCCCTGGCACAGGATCGGGGTGTCCAGGCGTTTGCGCAGGACCTCGGTGGCCGCCTTCGCCGCCCGCATGGACGAGAAGAGCCCGAGGGTACGTCCGCCCGCGGCCTCCACCAGGCGTTCGATCTCGTCGAGATAGGCCGGGGGCAGGCCGTCGCGACCCGGCGTCGGCAGGTGTTTGGCGACGTAGAGGATCCCGGATTTGGCGTGGTCGAACGGTGAACCGACATCGAGCGCGGACCAGCGCACGGTATCGGCGTCGCTCGGTGCCTCGGCGCTGTTGGCCGTCGCCGGATCGACGCGGCTGTTCGATTGCGGCGGCAGGCCCCAGGTGCGGGCCAGACCGTCGAAATTTCCGCCGATCTGTAGCGTCGCCGACGTCAGGACGACCGTTGCGGTGCCGAACAACTGACTGCGCAGCAGCCCACCCACGGCCAGCGGGGCCATCCGCAGGGTGCGGCGGGTGACACCGCGGAGCTCGTCGGCCGACAGCCACACCACATCGCGGCGGACCGCGGGGTCGGGCTCGTCGAAGGCGGTGAGCGCGCGGACCGCGCTGTCGTGGATCTCCTCCACTCCGGCGATGGCCATGTTCCGGCCGGCGGCGGCCTCGGGATCGTTACTGCCGGAGCCCTGCGGATTGAGTGCGGTGCGGGCGTTCCAGGCGGCGTCCCGGACGAGTGCCAGCACCTCGGCGACGCCCTGGGGCAGCGTGTCCCAGCGGGTGGGCGGCAGTTCGTCGAGTGCGGTGTGCCAGGCCTCGGCGGCCTCTTCGAGCCGGTCGACCTCCCGCTCATCGATGAGTTTCGCGCAGCGCCGGGCCGCGGTGCTGATGGCGGTGGCGGACAACTCGGCGGTCGCGATCCCGGTGACCCGGTCGACGAGTTCGTGTGCCTCGTCGACCACCACCAGATCGTGTTCGGGCAGTACCTGCACACCGCTGATGGCGTCGATGGCCAGTAGGGCGTGATTGGTGACGACGATATCGGCCTGCGCCGATTCGGCCCGAGCCCGTTCGGCGAAACAGTCCTGCCCGAACGGGCAGCGTGATTTGCCCAGGCATTCGCGCGCGGACACACTCACCTGCCGCCAGGCGCGGTCGCCGACGCCCGGGGCGAGCTCGTCGCGGTCGCCGGTCTCGGTATCGGAGGCCCATTCGTTGAGCCGTTTCACTTCCCGGCCGAGCCGCGAGATCGCGAATGCGTCGAACAGTTCGGCCTCGGCGGGCTCCTCCGGAACGGCGCTGTTGATCTTGTTCAGGCAGAGATAGTTGTTGCGGCCCTTGAGGATCGCGAACTCCGGCGTGCGGCCCAGCGGTTTCGTCAGTGCCTGGGCCAGACGGGGAAGATCCCGGTCCACCAGCTGGCGCTGGAGCGCGATGGTCGCCGTGGAGATCACCACCGTGCGTCCGGTCCGCACCGCGTACCGCAGGCTGGGCACCAGATAGGCGAGCGATTTCCCGGTGCCCGTGCCCGCCTGGACGGCCAGATGTTCTTTGTTCTCGATGGCGTTGTCCACGGCCGCGGCCATCGTCATCTGACCCGGGCGTTCCTTACCGCCGAGCGCGGTCACAGCGGTCGCCAGCAGGTCTGATACGGGCGGGAGTTCGGGCACTCGGGCAGCCTACTGCGCCGCACCGACAGCTGTGCGCCCAGTCGCGGCCCGGCCTGTCCTGCCCGCTCGGCGCCCGGGCGCGTACCACTCTTCTCAGCGATCTTACTCGGAAGTAAGGTCTGACCATGGCGTGGAAACCTGATCAGATAGCCGACCAGCGCGGACGCATATTCGTCGTCACCGGCGCCAACGGCGGACTCGGAGCCGAGACCACAAAAGTGCTCGCCGGCAAAGGGGCCACCGTCGTGATGGCCTGCCGCAACACCGAGAAGGCACAGGAGGTCGCCGATGCCATCGGCGGCGATCTCCGGGTCCGCCGGCTGGACCTGGCCGATCTGTCCTCGGTCCGGGAATTCGCCGAGCAGACCGAGGAATTCGATGTACTCGTCAACAATGCCGGTCTGATGAACGTGCCCTTCTCGCGGACCGTGGACGGTTTCGAAACCCAGTTCGGGGTGAACCATCTCGGCCATTTCGCGCTGACCGGGTTGCTGCTGGACCGGATGCGCGACCGGGTCGTGACCCTGGCCAGTATCGCCCACAAACAGACCCCCAAGTTCTGGGTCGACGACCTGAACTACGAGAACCGCCGCTACCAGCGCAACCTCGCCTACGCCCAGGCCAAACTGTCGAACCTGATGTTCGCGCGCGAACTCCAGCGCCGGCTGGCGGCGTCCGGCTCGGCCAAACGTTCCTACGGAGTGCATCCCGGGGTATCGGCCACCGAACTGTTCACCCGTACCGAGACGCCGCTGGACTGGGTCAGCAAACCGGTTATCCGGCTGGTCGGACACGCACCGGCGAAGGCGGCGCATTCGACGCTGTACGCGGCCACCACGCCGGACGCCGATCCCGATACGTACTGGGGTCCGGCCCGGTTGTTCCAGTCGCAGGGCCCGGTGGAGGCGTCCCCGTCCACCCGCTTGTCCAAGAACACCGACCTGTGGCAGCGGCTGTGGGCCGAGTCCGAGCGCCTGACCGGGGTCGTCTACAAGTTCTGACCGGCGGCGATACGGCTCCCGCGATACCCACCTCACACTACGGTCCGTGTAGTAGACGGGTACCGTGGTAGCCGTGTCCGCAACACCTCGCCGCACCGTGCACCGCCCGGCCCTGGTCCTGTTGGTGGTCGTGCTGGCACTGACCGCGCTGGCCCTGGGCTGGTGGCAGTGGGAGCGGTTCTCCTCGGCGAGTGGTACCGCGCAGAATCTGGGGTACGCGCTGCAGTGGCCGCTGTTCGCCGGATTCGCGTTGTTCGCCTACTTCCGGTTCGTGCGGTTGGAAACGGAGACCGCCGGTACCGAACAATCCGGCACGGCCACCGCACCGGGCGCGGATACACCGGACACCGGCTCCGGCTCGTCGAAAACCCGTACCGGGCTGTTCGCCGGCCGGCGTGACACCCCGGCAGCCGGGCCGCGGGAGATCCCGGCCGGTTTCCTGCCCGAACGCCCGCGAGCCGCCCGCGACGACGATCCGGTGCTCGCCGAATACAACAGCTACCTGGCCCGCTTGAACGCCGCAGACGGCGCCGCGGGCAGCCCGGCGGGCCCGGCCCGCGAGACCGAGAGGAGCGCGGGTTGACCGCGAGCGAAAACGCCACCACACCCGCGGCCGGCGCCGCCGCGCCGGTCGGCGACCGGCGGATCGCGGGCGCGCTACTGCGCTACCGCGTCCTGGCCTGGGTCACCGGTCTGTGGCTGCTGTTCCTGACCGCCGAGATGATCGCCAAATACGGGTTCGGCGTGAATACGCCCAGCTGGATCGCAGTGGTCCACGGCTGGGCTTACTTCATCTATCTGATCCTCACCGCGGATCTGGCGGTGAAGGTGCGCTGGCCGATCAAACGCACCGTCGGCACGCTGCTCGCGGGCACCATCCCGCTGCTGTCGTTCTTCGTCGAGCACCGCAACACTCGGCAGGTCAAGCGGGACTTCGGGGTCTGACCGCCCGGTGCCGGACTCAGCCCGCCAGCGCGGCGAGCGCCGGCAGGAGCTGGGCCAGCGCGCGACCCCGATGGGACGCCCCGTCCTTCTGTGCCGGGGTGAGCTGGGCGGCGCTGAGTTCCCCGCCGTTGGGGCGGAACAGCGGGTCGTAGCCGAAGCCGCCGTCGCCTTGCGGCTCCCGCGCGATGGTGCCCGGCCATTCGCCGCGCACCACGATCTCCGCGCCCGCCGGGATCACCAGGGCACACGCGGAGACGAAACTGGCGCCGCGGCGTTCGTCGGGCGTATCGGACAACTGCGCCAGCAACAGCGCGTTGTTCGCGGCGTCGTCACCGTGTCGGCCCGACCACCGCGCCGACAGCACCCCGGGCATTCCGTTGAGCGCGTCCACCGCGATACCGGAATCGTCGGCGATGCAGGGCAATCGCGTGGCCCGGGCGCCGTCGCGCGCTTTGGCCAGGGCGTTCTCCTCGAAGGTCGCGCCGGTCTCCGGGGCTTCCGGATATTCCGGTACGTCGTCGAGGCCCACGATCTCCAGGCCCGCGATGCCGGCCTCGTCGAGGATGCGGCGCAGTTCGGTGAGTTTCTTGGCGTTGCGGCTGGCGAGCAGAACCCGACGCGTCATCACTTCTTCTTCGAGGTCTCGGTGGCCTCCGGCAGGACGCCGGGATAGGGCAGGGCCAGCGCTTCCTTCTGGACGGCGAACAGCTGTTCGCATCCGGCCAGCGCCGAATCGAGCAGTTTGTCGAGGGTGGACCGCGGGAAGGTCGCACCCTCACCGGTGCCTTGGATCTCGACCAGGGTGCCGGTATCGGTGGCGACCACGTTCATATCGACCTCGGCCCGCGAATCTTCCTCATAGGGCAGATCGAGCCGGACCCGGCCGTCCACCACGCCGACACTCACCGCGGCGATGGCGCAGGAGATCGGCTGTGGATCCGCCAGCGCGCCGGCCGCGCCCAGATAGGTGATCGCGTCCGCCAGCGCCACATAGGCGCCGGTGATCGCGGCGGTCCGGGTGCCGCCGTCGGCCTGCAGCACGTCGCAGTCGACGGCGATGGTGTTCTCGCCGATGGCGGCGAGATCGATACAGGCACGCAGGGAGCGGCCGACCAGCCGGCTGATCTCCTGGGTACGCCCGCCGACCTTCCCCTTGACCGATTCCCGGCCGCTGCGGGTATGGGTGGCGGCCGGCAGCATCGCGTATTCGGCGGTGAGCCAGCCGAGACCGGAGTCGCGTCGCCACGGCGGCACCCCCTCGGTGACGCTGGCCGTGCACATCACCCGGGTCTGCCCGAACTCGACCAGCACCGAACCCGCCGGGTGCGTGGTGAAGCCTCGAGTTATCCGTACCTCGCGGAGTTCGTCGTCCGCCCTGCCATCGGCTCGTCTCGACACGGGCTCAGCGTAGTGGGGTACCCGTGCCGGGACATGCCTGGGTCTACAGGTCGAAGGACTCGCCCGGGGTCACCGCGTGCACGGGCCCGGTGAACTCGGCCTTGGCCTCGGCGATGACATCTTCGCGGGAGGTCCATGGCGGAATATGGGTGAGCAGGAGCTCCCCGACCCCGGCCTCGGCGGCGATACGGCCGGCTTCGGTACCCGAAAGGTGGATGCCCGCCGGGCGATTGGCGGGATCGTGGGTCCACGACGCCTCCGCCAGGAGGACGTCGGCGCCCTGCGCGAGTTCCTGGACCGCCGGACAGACCGCGGTGTCGCCGGTGTAGACGAAGGTACGACCGGCGGTGGTGACGATCCGCAGACCGTAGGACTCCGGCGGGTGGAACATCCGCCGCGCGGTGAGGGTGTGTCCGGGACCGAACTCCACCGTCTCGTCCTCGTTCCAGGAGCGGAAATCGATCACATCGGACCAGTCGTCGCATTCCCCGCCGATTTCGGCCGAGGCGTTACCGATCCGCAACGGGGCGTCCGAGGGGCCGCGGACGATCGCCCGCCCGGCGGGGGGAGCCGGGTGGTAGCGCCGCCATACCAGCAGCCCGGGAAGGTCGAGGCAGTGATCGGCGTGCAGATGGGTGAGAAAGATCGACACCTCGCCCGGGTCGGCGAATCGCTGCAGCGCACCGAGGATGCCCGGTCCGAAATCGATGACCACCGGCGACATGTCCGGACCGGTGAGCAGATAACCCGACGCGGGGGAATCCGGGCCGGACACACTGCCCGAGCACCCGAGGACGGTGAGGCGCATGTCACCATGCTGCCACGAGGTTTCCCGATTCAAGACCGCATCCCCCGAAAATACTGGCCGCACCCACGGTCACCGGGGCGAGGCGAGTGGCCCGGTGTGGAGTTGACGACGGTGTCGACGTTCATCACTGGAGAGTACCCAGCCGGCGAACAGTCCACCCATAGCGCCGAAAAGGTGTCCCTGCCAGGAGATTCCGTCCTGACCGGGTAGTACGCCCCACAGCAGCGAACCGTAGAGGACCAGGACCACCAGCCCCAGTACGATCTGCCCGATCTGCCGGGCGAACCAGCCCCGGCAGATGAGATAGGTGAGCCAGCCGAAGACCAGTGAGGACGCGCCGACGTGCACGGTGCCCTCGCCGCCGGTCAGCCAGGTGCCCACACCGGCAACAACCCAGACGATCGCGGTCGCGGCCAGTCCGCGGCGGATACCGGTGGCCAAGGTGAGGAAACCGAGGATCAGCACAGGCAGGGTGTTGCCGATCAGGTGGTCCCAGCCGTGGTGTAGCAGGGGCGCGAAGGCGATCCCGTCCAGGCCGTCGACCTCGCGGGGTTCGATGCCCAGCGTCCGATCGATGGACGAGTCGATCGCCACATCGACGAACTCCACCAGGTACAGCACCATCAGGAACGTGACGGTCAGGACCCCGGCCCGCGACCAGGTGCGCCGGGTGGCGGCGAACCCGCCGGAACCCGAGCTCCCGGGAACCGGCCCACCGCCCGTCGGGGGCCGGAGCGCGGCGATACGGTCGGGGTCGAACGAAGCGCCCAGCGGCCCACCACCGGTCATGATGATTTCCTCCTCGGACGCGCCACCGCTCCCGGCGCGCTGCTTCCGAGGGTACCGAGTTGTCGTGGCGTCAGGCCCAGAGCTGGCCGTCCAGGCGTTCCTCGGCTTCTTCGAGGGTGCCGTCGTAGGCGCCGGTGGACAGGTACTTCCAGCCGCCGTCGGCCACCACGAAGGCGATATCGGCGCGACGGCCCGCGGCGACCGCCTTCCGGGCGACCCCGAGTGCCGCGTGCAGGATGGCGCCGGTGGAGATACCGGCGAAGATGCCCTCTTCTCCGACCAGTTCACGGGTGCGGCGCACGGCGTCGTAGGGGCCCACGGAGAACCGGCTGGTGAGTACCGATTCGTCGTACAGTTCGGGGATGAAGCCCTCGTCGATATTGCGCAGACCGTAGACCAGTTCGCCGTAGCGGGGTTCGGCCGCGACGATCTCGATGGTCGGGACCTTCTCGCGCAGGAACCGCCCGGTCCCCATCAGGGTGCCGGTGGTGCCCAGACCGGCGACGAAATGGGTGATCTCGGGCAGGTCGGCGAGGATCTCCGGGCCGGTGGTCTCGTAGTGGGCGAGCGCGTTGGCGGGGTTGCCGTACTGGTACAGCATCACCCAGTCCGGGTTGGCGGCGGCGATCTCCTTGGCCCGGGCCACCGCCTGGTTCGAACCGCCCGCCGCCGGTGAGTCGATGATCTCGGCACCGAACATGGTGAGCAGCTGCCGACGTTCCACCGAGGTGTTCTCCGGCATCACACACACCAGGCGGTACCCCTTGAGTTTCGCCGCCATGGCCAGCGAGATCCCGGTGTTGCCGCTGGTGGGTTCCAGAATGGTGCAGCCGGGGGTCAGCCGGCCGTCGGCCTCGGCCTGCTCGATCATGCGCAGTGCGGGACGATCCTTGATAGACCCCGTGGGATTGCGGTCCTCGAGCTTGGCCCACAGCCGTACCGGCTGCTCGCCCTCCCACTGCGGGGACAGAGTGCGCAGACCGACCAGCGGGGTGTTCCCGAGGGTCGCGATCAGTGACTCGTAGCGTGCCACGGAATTATCGGGCCCCGCCCGCGACGGCCGGCAGGATCGTCACGGTCGAGCCCTCACCCACCGCGGTCTCCAGGCCGCCGGAGAACCGCACGTCCTCGTCGTCGACATAGATATTGACGTACCGGTTGAGCTTGCCCTCCTTGAGCAGCCGCTCGGCCAGCCCCGGGTGGTTGGCCTCCAGGTTCTCGATCACCGCGGCGAGTGTGGACCCCTCGGCCGCGACGCGCTTCTCGCCTCCGGTGTGGGTACGCATGATGGTCGGGATGGACACGGTGACCGGCATGGTGCTGCTCCTCGCTAGTACTCGGTGTGTGGGTCGGAAAACTGTGGCGGTCAGGCGGTTTCGTACGCCTCGACGATCTGTACCGGCTCCTCGGTGACCGCTCCGTCGATGATCCGGTAGCTGCGCAACTCGTGCCGCGCGGCGTCGCGAGTGGAGATCAGCACGTAGTGGGCGCCGGGCTCGGAGGCGTAGGAGATATCGGTACGGCTCGGGTAGGCCTCGGTCGCGGTATGCGAGTGGTAGATCACCACCGGCTCCTCGTCGGCGTCGTCCATGGCTCGCCAGACCTTCAGCTGTTCGCCGGAATCGAAACGGTAGAAGGTGGGCGACCGCTCCGCGTTCATCATGGCGACGAAACGCTCGGGCCGGTCCGAGCCCTCGGGTCCCGCGATGATGCCGCAGGCCTCGTCGGGATGGTCGGCGCGCGCGTGCGCCACCATCGCATCCACCAGGTCGGCCCTGATCACGAGCACAATCGAACCCTTCCACCTCTTGGCCCGGCCATCACCGACCGGTCACAGCCGACAACTGCCGAGGATATTCGGGTATTCCCGGCACCCTGCACGGCCCCCTACCGTTCGGCGCGCACATCCGCGCGACGCCGGATGGGCCACCGCCGCGACCGGGGTCACCGGAGCTCCGGCCCGCCGCGCCGGAGGCGGGCGATCAGGCACCGAACAGGTCGCGGTACGCCGGGATGCCGGCCACGGAGTGGGCGGTGCGGATCGCGTCGACCACCGCGCGTTCGACGCAGACCGCCGCCGCGGTGCTCAGCGCGTCGACCACCGCCAGGTCGGCCGGGAACGCGGCGGGCAGCCGAGGGCCCTCCGGGGGTGTCGCGGTGCCGGTGGCCAGCGCGAAGAAGGTGTCCCCGTCGAGCGGGGAATGGGCCGGGCGGACCGCCCGGGCCAGACCGTCGTGGGCGACCGTGGCCAGCCGGTGGCACCCGGCCGGATCCAGTGGGGCGTCGGTGGCGACCACACCGATGGTGGTGTTGAGGACGGTGCCCTTCACCGCCAGTGCGTTCGCGGCCGCGAGTTCCGCGGCGGTTCCGGGTCGCAGGCCGAAGAACTCGGGTCCGTCGGTGCCCGCACCCCACGGAATCCCGGTGCGGGGGTCGAACACCGATCCGACCGGGTTGGCGACGACCAGCGCGCCCACCGTCAGTCCGGCGGCGATACCCTCGTCGAACCGGATACTGGCGCTGCCGATACCACCCTTGAGCGCACCGGCCTGGGCCCCCGTCCCCGCGCCGACGCAACCGCGCAGGAAATCGGGTCCGGCGGCGTCGGCCGCGTCATAGCCGAATTGCGCGGTGGGGCGGGTGTTCCAGTCGCCGACCGGAAGGTCGAAGATCACGGCACCGGGCACGATCGGGACGACACGGGTGGGATCCTCGGGCGACATGGGCAGCCCTTCGCCGTGCTCCTCCAGCCAGCGCATCACCCCGTCCGCGGCGGCCAGACCGTAGGCGCTGCCGCCGGTGAGCAGAATCGCGTGTACCTGCCGGACCGTGTTCGCGGGGTCGAGCAGATCGGTCTCCCGGGTGCCGGGTCCGCCGCCGCGGACTTCGACCGCGGCGACCGCGCCGCCCGGCGCGCGGACCACGGTGCAACCGGTGGCCGCGCCGGAGCCGCGGGTCGCGTCCGGATCGAGTACGTGATGGTGGCCGACGAGCAGTCCCGCCACATCGGTGAGCGCGTTGCGCGCGCCGGGCGCGGCGGTCACGGGGCCATCGCCTGCAGTAGGGAGTCCTGCATCCAGGTCAGCCAGTGATAGACGTCCAGATGGGGAGCGCGCGGATCGTCGGGCGGGAACTGCTCGGGCGTGTCGGCGTCGATTTCCAGCACCACGCCGAGGGCCAGCCGGACATCGGTGAGCGCGGTGAGCCAGGACTCGGCCTCTTCCGGGGTGATCACGATCTTGCCACCGTCCTCGGGCAGGGTGTGCAGCACCACCCCGGCGGCGGCCAGTTTCGCGTCGATGATCTCGGGCTCGTGCAGGCCGCGCAGCGCGCTGTTCAGATCGGCTCGTTCGGCGTCGGGCGAGCCCGGTTCGGCCCGGTGGAATTCGGGCAGCAGCCGGGCCAGCCGTGGGTCGTCGGGGGGTGCGGTATTGCCGCTGCGCAGGCCGGTGAGAGCGGCGAGCTCGTCCTCGGGGGCCGAGGAGGCGCGTTCACCCAGCAGACCCGAAACGGCTCCGACCAGCGAGCGCAGCACACTGGCTTCGCGCGCATCCATCTCCGACCGCAGTTTGAGACCGCTCAATGAGTTCTTCCGGCTCCATTTACGCACGTCGCTACGGTAACCGTCCGATCAGTCGTCTCGTTGCATGGTGGCCCACAGGCCTGCCGCGTGCAGGCGGCGGACATCCTGTTCCATTTTGTCCCGCGATCCCGACGATACGACCGCTTTGCCCTCGTTGTGCACCTTGAGCATCAGCTCGGTCGCCTTGGCTTTGCTGTAGCCGAACAGCTTCTGGAAGATGTAGGCGACGTAGTGCATGAGGTTGACCGGATCGTCCCAGACCACGGTGACCCACGGCCGATCCTCGGCCTCGAGGATCTCGGTGTACTCCACGGCCTCCGGGGTCGCCTGGGCCGCCGACAACGTGACACCCGAGGTGCCGAGCAGGACCTCTGTCGTCGATGAGCGGGGTGCGGTGTTGCACAAGGCCATGAATTCAAGAGTACGACGCGTGGAGTAATTCACAACACCCGGAGCAGCAACGATGCCGCCTGTCCAGGCCCGCCGGGGTGCCGGGTAGGACCCGCGGGACACCGCCGCGCGGGTCCGGCGCCCGGCGCCGCCCCCGGCGGCCTTCGCCGGGGCGCGCACGGGCTGTTTACAGTGACATCCGTGGACCCGCGCGACGCGGCCGGTAGCACCGCTCTGCTGACCGACCAATACGAGCTCACCATGCTGGCCGCCGCTCTCGCCGACGGTTCCGCGGCGCGGCGGTGCACCTTCGAGGTGTTCGCCCGGCGTTTGCCGCATGGTCGCAGATATGGCGTCGTGGCCGGTACCGGCCGTTTCCTCGATGCGCTGGCCCACTTCCGGTTCGCCGAGGCGGAACTGGAGATCGTCGCCGGGTTCCTGGACGCGGAGACGGTCGCCTGGTTGCGCGATTACCGGTTCACCGGCGATATCGACGGGTACCCGGAAGGGGAGTTGTACTTCCCGGGTTCGCCGATCCTCTCGGTGAGCGGGACCTTCGCCGAATGCCTGCTGCTGGAGACGCTGGCACTGTCGGTGTTCAACCACGACAGCGCGATCGCCGCCGCGGCCGCCCGGATGGTGAGCGCCGCCGACGGACGCCGGATGATCGAGATGGGTTCACGGCGCACCCACGAGCAGGCCGCACCCGCCAGTGCGCGGGCGG
Organism: Nocardia sp. NPDC050193; assembly: GCA_040674215.1. Lineage (GTDB taxonomy): Bacteria > Actinomycetota > Actinomycetes > Mycobacteriales > Mycobacteriaceae > Nocardia. The sequence goes on from JBFARE010000066.1 coordinate 29,454, forward strand.
CTTACCTGGCGGGTTTCCACGCCACCTCCAATCTGGAGGCGGTCCGCCGCTACGGCGTGCCCGGCGCGGGTACCAGTGCGCACGCGTTCACCCTGGTACACAGCGGTGCCGACGGCGAACACGAGATCGAGGCGTTCCGCAGTCAGGTGGCGGCGCACGGTACCGGTACCACCCTGCTGGTCGACACCTTCGACATCACCCGCGGCGTCGCGCTCGCGGTCGAGGTCGCGGGGCCGGACCTGGGCGCGGTGCGTATCGACTCCGGTGATCTCGGCGTGCTGGCCCGGCAGGTGCGCCGGCAACTGGACGAACTGGGCGCGGTGAAAACCCGGATCGTGGTATCCGGGGACCTGGACGAATACGCCATCGCGGCGCTGCGGGCCGAACCGGTGGATGCCTACGGAGTCGGCACCCAGTTGGTCACCGGCTCCGGCGCGCCGACCGCCGGAATGGTCTACAAGCTGGTCGAAGTCGACGGGCTGCCGGTGGCCAAGCGGTCCAGTCACAAGGAATCCCGCGGTGGTGCCAAACGTGCCGTGCGCCTGGCCCGCGGCACCGGGACCATCGAGGAGGAGATCGTGTACCCCGCGGCCGCCGCCCGGCCGGCGCCGGCCGGTTACGAGGTGCGCGATCTGTCGGTTCCACTGGTGCGCGGTGGTGCGGTGGTGGACCGGCCTGACCTCGCCGAATCCCGGGATCTCGTCGCCCGCGGCTTGGTGAGCCTGCCCTGGGAGGGACTGAAACTGTCCGGCGGGGACCCGGCGGTTGCGACTACATTCCTGGTCTGACCGGGCGTACGCGAGGAGACTGGAACTATGAAACGCGCGCTGATCGTGGTGGATGTGCAGAACGATTTCTGCGAGGGCGGTTCGCTTGCCGTATCGGGTGGCGCCCGCGTCGCGGAGTTGATCAGCGCATATCTGACCGAGAACCGGTACGACGCGGTGGTGGCCACTCGCGATTACCACATCGATCCGGGCGCCCATTTCTCCGAGACACCCGACTATGTGGACAGCTGGCCCCCGCACTGCCGGGTCGGCACCCCGGGGGCCGATTTCCATCCGAATTTCGATACCGCCGCTGTGCGGGAGGTCTTCTCCAAAGGCGAGTACTCGGCCGCCTACTCGGGATTCGAGGGCGCGTCGACGGCCGGGGAAACCCTCACCGAGTGGCTGCGTGCTCGTGATATCGGCGCGGTCGACATCGCGGGCATCGCCACCGACCATTGTGTCCGGGCTACTGCGCTGGATGCCGTCGCTGCCGGTTTCGCCACGCGGGTCCTGCTCGGTCTCACCGCGGGAGTCGCGCCGGCGACCGTCGAGAAAGCACTGGACGAACTGAACGGGGCAGGGGTAGAGCTCTCCGGCGCCGTGGTCAGGGCCGGCGCCTGAGGCCGACCCCACGAGCTTCGGCGGCGGCGGAAGCCGTCCCCGAGGTGTGCGAACGGTGCCGTTGCGGGTGAACTTGTCACCGGCGCCGGGCAGAATCAGGGTCATGACCGCCACCGGGGACGATGTTCGCTCCTATGCCCTGGGCCTTCCGGCCACGACCGAAGAGTTCGCCTGGGGCATGCCGATCTTCAAGGTGGAGCGCCGGCTGTTCCTCACCCTGCCCGAGGACGAGACCTCGATGGCGGTGCGCTGCCCGATCGTCGACCGGGACGAACTGGTGCAGGCCGAACCGGACAAGTTCTGGATCGCCGGGCACGAGGCAAACAACTCCTGGGTCCGGGTACGGCTCGCGGCGCTGGACGATCTGGACGAAATGCGGGACATAGTTCTGGATTCGTGGCGGTTGGCGGCGCCGGCACCCCTGGTCGGCGACGCGGTGGAATCTTCTTAGCGACCGGGTCCTTCGCGCGTGCCGTGCTGCGTCGCGGTGGCGCGGACGCCACGGCCGAGTCCCGGCAGCGCACAGCCGCAGCCCCGGGGCGATGATTCCCGTGATCGGGGCGCCTCGACTCCCAACGGCTCGACGTCACCGTCCGCGGCCAGGTCGGCAGCGTGCACGTCGGCTACAGGTCTACGCGTTGAACCAGGTGCTACCCGATGCCGATGCGGCCAAGGGGCGAGACCGGGCCTCGACCCTTCGAGGTGTCTCGTAGAACTCGACACATGCGGTTGCGTTGGTGTTCGAGGTTCAAGTCACATCCGGAGAGCCGGGCTCTTGTCGCCCTATACTCGCTCACGTATATTCGTAGGCGAGTAAGGAGGGTGTATGGCGAAGAAGCGCAAGGTGGGCAATCTGCTGGCGCTTGCGGTGCTCGCGGTGATGCAGGACGAAGCCATGCACCGGTATCAGATCGCGGCCCGGCTGCGTGAGTACGGCAAAGACCGCGACATCGATATCAAGTGGGGGTCGCTGTACACGGTTGTGCAGAACCTGGCGAAGGCCGGTTTCCTCGAGGTGGTGGGCAGTGAGCGCGCGGGGGCGCGGCCGGAGCGGGTGATCTATCGGATCACCCCGGCCGGACGTCACGAACTCGTGGACTGGACCCGGGAACTGATCGCGGAACCCGAACCCGAACGCGGGCGGTTCGTCGCGGGTCTGTCGATTCTGGCGGTGCTGCCGCCGGAGGATGTGGCCGAGCTGCTGGGCCGCCGGCTGGCCGTGCTGGACGAGCAGATCGCGCAGGTGCGCGCGGAGTTCGCCGATCTCGCCGGTACGTTGCCTCGGCTCTTTCTGATCGAATCCGAATACGGGCTCGCCGTGCTCGAGGCCGAAGCGGAGTGGGCCAGGGCTTTGCGTACCGAGCTGGTCGAGGGGACCTTTCCCGATCTGGCGGAATGGCGGGCCTGGCACCGGAACGGGCCGGGTGTGGACAGCGCGCGCGCTCGCGCCTACGTGGAGGGGGCTGATAGCACGAGGGACCAGTGAGCCAACCGGGCCCGATGGAGGTGCGGCAACACCACCATCGAGCTCGGATCACCGTCTCGGACCGTGCCCGCGCGGACGCACACCCGGCCACGAGTTTGGCAGAACACAGGATAACCGGGTGGGTGGACGACGGGGTGGTTCGACAAGGAACGGGTCCGGACCACGAGCGTTCCGGACCGTGCCGCCGCAGGTCGGCGGCGTCGATTCGAACTCCCGAGGAGTACTCCCATGTCCGCAACAGCGACCGCCCTGGTGATCGGCGGCGGAATCGCGGGGCCCGTGGTGGCCACCGCACTGCACAAGGCGGGTATCGAGGCCCGCGTCTACGAGGCCTATCCGAGCCCCGCGTACACGATCGGCAGCGGCCTGGCCCTGGCGCCGAACGGTGTCGCCGCCCTGGATGTGATCGGCGCCGGGGACGCGGTCCGCGATATCGCGGTACCGGTCCCGCGGATGGCACTGTCGGTCGGCGGAAAGCTGCTGTCCATGCCCGTGCTGGGCGATCAGCCGCCGCTGCAATTGGTCGATCGTGGCGAACTGCACCGGACCCTGCACGAGCAGGCGCTCGCCGCGGGGGTGCCGGTCGAATTCGGCAAGCGGCTCGAATCGGCGGAGCAGACCGCCGACGGCGTGCTCGCCCGGTTCACCGACGGCAGCACCGCCACCGCCGATGTGCTCATCGGCGCGGACGGTATTCGCTCCACGGTGCGCGGGCTGATCGATCCGGCCGCGCCGGGCCCGGAATACACCGGGATGCTCGGTTTCGGCGCGACCGTGGACTGCGCGGTCGATATCGAACCCGACACCATCGTCTTCGCCTACGGCTCCCGGGCCTACTACCTGTATTGGAGCGTCGGTCACGGCCGGATCGGGTGGGGCGTGAACCTGCCCAGCAAGGAATATCTCTCGCTCACCGACGCGCGCCGGATCCCCGCCGAACACTGGCTCGAGGTGCTGCGCGAAACCTACGGCGACGACACCCCGGGTGGGCAGCTGGCCCGGGCCACCACCGCCGACCAGCTGGAAACAGTGGGCGCGTTGCACATCATGCCGCCGGTTCCGCACTGGTACCGGGGGCGGATGGTACTGGTGGGCGACGCGGTGCACGCCCCGTCGAACAGTTCCGGCCAGGGTGCCTCGCTGGCGATCGAGAGCGCGATCGAATTGGCGCGGTGCCTGCGGGATATTCCCCAACCGGCCGACGCATTCGCGGCCTACGAAACGCTGCGTCGCGCCCGGGTGGAAGGTGTGGCCGCTCGCGCGGCCAAGATCAACCACAGCAAGACCCCCGGACCGGTGGCCCGCAGGATGATGCAGTGGCTGATGCCCGTGCTTGCCCGCACGGTGATGAGACCGGAGAAGACGGTCGCCACCGAGCAGCGTTATCGGATCACCTGGGACGAGCCGGTGCGCCGCACCGGGTCATCCCGCCGGCGTCGCAGCGTTTCATGGCCGGCCGGATGGGCGCGCG
>JBFARE010000067.1:0-33090 GCA_040674215.1 Nocardia sp. NPDC050193
CATCCAGCCCGGCCACCCACGCAGCCAGGTCTCCATCGATCGACACGACGAAAGACTCTACCGCACAACATAACCAAGTGCGGCTGGAGTACTAGGACGCCTCGACCACCTGGGTCCCGTCCGCCACCCGGTCGTGCCACCCCTGTTTGGTCGAGCTGGAACCGACCGTGACGGCGATACCGAGCGCGGCGAAGAACCAGAGGACGCCGCCGATGCAGGGCACCAGGTTGAGCAGCATATAGGCGTTGCGCAGGGCGGATTCCCTGATGCTGGGCTTCGCCGCGCCGCCGGAACCGTTGACGTGCAGGCCGAGCAGCTTCTTGCCCGGGGTGGAACCGGAGGTCACCTCGAACCCGAGGAAGTACAGGAAAGCGAATCCGGCGCCGGGCAGGACCGACACCCAGCCGGGGGTATGGGCGATCTTGTTCAGCAACCAGAAGAAGATCCCGCCGACGATCGCCGCGACGATCCAGTCGATGAATCGGGCCGCGGCGCGCTTGCCCAGGCCACCCGGGGTGATCCCCGCGGCCGCGGTGAATCGGGGGTCGTATGCTCCGGTGGTCATCGTGTTCCTCCTCGATAGCGACCGCCCCCGGCGGTGTGGGCGCGATGCCCAACCGGGGGCGGTTTCCACGATCTCATATCTGGTCGTGACGTTCGATACGGTCGTTCGCGGTGTGGCTGGGGCCGTTGGTATTACGAGTTCCACCACGCTGTCGCTCGCCCCCCACCGCGCCGGCGGCGGCCGCGTGCGACGCGGGCGTGTTCTCCGGGTGCCGCGGCGGTGTGGTCCGCGATGTTTCCGTGGCCGGCCGGGGCAGCAGGCGTTGCAGAACATCGGTGATGGTGATCAGGCCGACCGGGTCCGCCCGGCCGGCGGTGGTGACGACGGCGAGGTGACTGCGGGTTTCCCGCATGGTGTGTAGCGCCTCGTACACCTTCGTCGCGGCGGTCAGGGTCAGGACCGGACGCATCAGCCGCCGCGCGGTGGTGCCCGGCTCGGCCTGCAGGCTGTCGCGAACGTGCAGGACCCCGTCGATCCGGGCGCCCTCGCGGACCAGCAGGCGCAGATGTCCGGACTCGCGCGAGATCGCCTGGATGGTCTCCGGGCCGGCGTCCGGGCCGACCGCGCTGGGGTGGGCGTCGGGCCGCACGATATCGGCGACCGTGAGCTGTTCCAGTTCCAGCGCGCTGATGAGATTGCCGTGATAGCGCTCGTCGAGGGTACCCACCGTGGCGGAATGTTCGACGAGGTGGCGCAGCGCGGCGGGATCCTGTCCGGCTTCGACTTCGTCCACGGGGTCCACCCCGACGGCACGCAGGCACCGGTTGGCGGTGCTGTTGAGTGCGGTGAGCAGCGGGCGGGTGAACCACATGAAGACGCGCATCGGGACGGCCAGGATCGTGGCCGATTTCTCCGGATGCGCGATCGCCCACGACTTGGGCGCCATCTCACCGACGACCAGATGCAGGAATGTCACCACGATGAGCGCGAGGACGAAGCCGATGACATCGGCGACCCACAGCGGCGCGCCGAGATCTTCGAACAGCGGAGTCAGCCAATGGTGTACAGCGGGTTTGGTGATCGCGCCCAGCGCCAGGGTGCACACGGTGATGCCGAGCTGCGACCCGGCCAGCAGCACCGACAGCTCTGCGGAACTGCGCAGCGCCGCGCGCGCGGCCGCGCTGCTCGCCGCGGCGTCCTCGAGCCGGTGCCGCCGGGCAGCGATGAGCGCGAACTCGACCGCGACAAAGAACGCGCTCGCCACGATCAATCCAACCGTCACCGCCACGACGATCCAGGGGTTACTCATCTGCGGGGCCCTCCGACTCGGGCCGCACGGTGACGAACACCGAGGCGGGCACGTGCTTCTCGACGCGGCGCACCTCGGCGACCAGGACGCGGGCCGGACGCGGCGGGTCGCTGAGGTAGTCGGCCGGTGCCGCCGGCAAGGGGACGCGGACCCGATCGCCGACCTCGGGGAGGCCACCGAAGACACTGATCATCAGGCCGGCGAGGGTTTCGTGGTCGCCCTCGGGCAGGGTGGACTCGAGAAGACGTTCGACCTCGTCGAGATGGATGTCACCGCGCAGGAGCCAGCCCTCGCCCTCGGCGACGATCTCGCCGGGCGTGCCGGGATCATGTTCGTCGGCAATTTCGCCGACGAGTTCTTCGGCGATGTCCTCGACGGTGACGATACCGGCGAAACCACCGTATTCGTCGACGACGAGTGCCATCTCCTCGCGGGCGGCACCGAGCCGGTCCACCAGTTCGGGCAGCGGCAGCGATGCCGGCACCAGTGCCGCGGGGCGCAACCGGGTCTGCGCGGTACCGTCCGGTGCGCTGTCGAGGAGGTCGTGCAGATGGATCACCCCGCGCAGGTCGTCGCTGGAGTCACCGACGACCGGGTAACGCGTGTGGCCCCTGCGCATCCGGGTGAGGACCTCGCGCACCGGATCATCGATATGCACCGTGTCGACCCGCGCGCGGGGGATCATGGCGTGTTCGGCGGTGCCGGTCGGGAAATCGAGGATACGGTCGAGCAGCGTGGACAATTCGGCGGGCAGTTCCCCGGAGTCACGCGATGCCGCGACGATGTGCTCGAGGTCGCGAGGGGTGGCCGAATGCTCGACATCGTGCACCGGCTCGATGCGCAGGGCGCGCAACAGCAGGTTCGACGACTGGTCGAACAGCCGGATCAGCCATCCGAACACCTTCAGGTACAGCGTCGTCGAGGCCGCGAGCCGGCGGGCGACCGGCTCCGGCCGGGCGATGGCGAGATTCTTCGGTACCAGTTCCCCGAACAGCATCTGCACCACGGTGGAGAACGCGATGGCCAGCACCGCCCCGGCACCGATCCCGACGGCGGCCGGCACCCCGGCACCGCCCAGCAGTTCGCCGAGCCCCCGGCCGATGAGCGGTTCGGCGACATAGCCGACCAGCAGCCCCGTCACCGTGATCCCGAGCTGGGCGCCCGAGAGCATGAACGATGTGCGCCGGGTGACCCGCAGTGCCCGGCCGGCGGCCCGGTCACCGGCCGCGGCGCCGGCTTTCAACCGGGACCGGTCCACGGCCATGAACGCGAATTCCTGGGCGACGAAATATCCGGTCGCCGCCGTGATGAGCAATACGACGACGATACCGAGCGCGATATTCAGTACGGTCAGCATTGTCGTGTGCCGGTCGAGTGTCGGGGAGGTTCCTCGCCCCGGCGCGCGCCGGGGTGCCGTTTTTTGCGCGATGCGCGTCTCATGAACTCTCTTCGCTCAGGGAACGGTTACGGGTGAACCGTGGGATCCGGTGGCCGGGGTCAGACGTTGACGCCGTAGTCGCGAGCGATCCCGGCGAGTCCGGAGGCGTAACCCTGTCCGATCGCGCGGAACTTCCACTCCGCACCGTGGCGATACAGCTCGCCGAACACCATCGCGGTTTCGGTGGAGGCGTCCTCGGACAGGTCGTAGCGCGCCAGCTCCGCCCCGTTGGCTCGGTCCACCACCCGGATGAACGCATTGCGTACCTGGCCGAACGACTGCTGCCGGGCATCGGCGTCGTGGATGGACACGGGGAAAAAAATGTTGGTGATCGTCGGCGGGGTGGCCGCCAGGTCCACATTGATCACCTCGTCGTCGCCTTCCCCCTCACCGGTGAGGTTGTCGCCGGTGTGCTCGATACTGCCTTCGGGGGAACGAAGGTTGTTGTAGAACACGAAGTGCTGGTCGGAGACCACTTTCTGCTCCGGGCCCGTCGCAATTGCGCTGGCGTCCAGGTCGAAATCGGCGCCCGTGGTCGACCGCACATCCCAGCCCAGACCCACCGCCACCGCGGTCAGGTTCGGCGCCTGCTTCGACAGCGAGACATTTCCGCCTTTGGCGAGACTGACACTCATTCCGCTTCTCCTGATTCTCGAGACGTCATCGGCTGTCCGGTACCCCGGCCGCCGGGGTGTTCGCGGCGCGGCGTCGCGTATTGCCCGGTGTTCGCATAACCGGCGGCGCGGATATGTGCGCGAAGGCCGATCCGGTGCGGCCACCGGCCCTCAGCACGCGCAGGATGTCCGGCCCACCGGCCGGTTGGTGACGCTGCGCATTTGCCGAGTCCCTCGTGCGGACATGTATCCGACACTAGCACGCACCACTGTATGGTTGTGGTGGCAGAAGGAGGTGCCCGTGCCCGAGTCGCTGCTCAGAATCGGTGAGTTCGCTGCCCGCGCCGAGGTCAGCGCGCGCACCATCGACTACTACACCGGCCTTGGCCTGCTGGCACCGGCCGAACGCACGACCGGTAACTACCGGCTCTACGATGCCGCCGATATCGCCCGGGTCCACCTCATCCGCCGGCTCGAGGCGCAGGGGTTGCCCTTGGAGGAGATCGCTACCGCGCTCACCGCCGACCCCGGTGATATCGGCCATGTGCTGGACCGGATCGACAACGACCTGAAACTTCTGCACGCCGCCGCCGAAACCGCGCCGGCCGAGATCCACGGCCTGCTGACGGTGATCAGTGCCCGCATCCACTCCCTGATCACGGTGGCGCTGCAATTGCCGCCCGATATTCCGGTCTTGTGAACGGCATCCGGCTGTGGTGCTACGCGGGTGGCCGGAGATCCAGGAGCTGTTCGAAGAATCCGCCGAATCCGCTGGCCCGGGTCGACGAGGTGGGTCTCCAGGATCCAATGGCAGGTGCGGCCGGTGGGGCGGCGCGCCGCACGGTGACGTCGGCTCCGGGCGCGGTCGGCGGGGTCCACCTCCATGGATCCGAGCTGTCGCAGACGCTGCGAGGACTCGTCGCCGACGGACTCGTCACCCGGCACGTCGAATCGACTGGGCCGCCGCAGTCCACTACGGCCTGACCGAGCTCGGGGGAGTCGCTGGAACTCGTCCTCGCGGCGATGCGCGACTGGGCCGAAAACACATATGCCGGAGACTCAGTGCTCATCGCGCGGACGGTACCGGACCGGACGGTTTGGCGGCCGGGCCGGGAAAACGCCGTGGTGAGCGGGGATATCGCGGAGGTCCTGGGTCGGTCGGCGTGCACCTGCGCCGACCCGGGGCGCCGACCCTGTGGCGGTGTTCGGCGAAACACCGGCGGTGCGCAACCGGCGTTCGTACCAACGCGGGTTGCGCGGGGCGTCGTCGTCGCTCCGCCGGTGGGTCAGGCCCCGAGCCTCTTCAGCATGACGCTGATCTCGATCGCCTGGCCCGACCCGAAACTCGGGGCGAGCGTGCTGAACGCTTCCCAGCCCGCGCGCCCGAGTTCGTTGAGGTCCTGCTCGATCCGCTCGTAGTCGAAGCCCTTCATCCGGAGTTTGTAGGTCAGCACCTTGTACTCCCATTGCGCGGCCATGAAACGTCTCCCTTCGGCTCTCTCGTCGCCGGCCCCCGCGGCCGGCCTGCACCGGCCATTCGAAACCATCCCGTTACGGCACGGTCAACTCGCGGCTCCGGTCGCGGCCGGAGAGTCTGCGCGTGGTCCGCGGACCGGTTGCGCGCGATGGTGTCCGAGGTGGCGGCAGGCGTGGATCCCGCGGCGGGCGCGCCGGACAGTGCCCGCGGAAACGGAACACGCCATGCGGCAGTCTTCGAAAGGCTGCCGATCGAACTGGCTTTTCATCACCCGGCCCCGGCGGAGGCCGTCGAACTGGCAGCGCCGCGCCGCCTGTGCCGCGTCCGGCGGGCCGCCCGGGACGGTGCGCCGGCAGCCGACACCACCGCCGGTGATCTGATCACTGGTGCTCAGTTGCCCGCGCGCCGGCGGTGCCCGCGTTGCCGGCAGGTGGGCCCGCAGTAGCGGGCGGGCCGGCCGGTGGTCCGATCCCGCAACCGGGCACCGCATTCCGCGCAATGCCGGCCGCGCCCGGTTTCGTGACGGCGCGGTATCGCATTGTCACGTAAGCCCACTCCTTCCGTGACGGTCGTGGTCCGCACTACATCGAGCAATTGCCGGACGAGCCGGGCGCCGCGCGCCCGATTCCGGTGTGCCGACCGGATCGCGGCGCCGCCGACGGTCAGCGCGGTCAGATCGGCGACCTGTACCTCGGCGTCCACCGCGCCGACCCGTTGCGCATTGTGCAGCAGGCGCCGCAGCGCTTCGTCGAACTGCTGCGCCGCGGCCGCGAGCAGGGCATGTGGCCAGCTCTGATCAGCGGTCAGCGCATCGCAGATCTGTTTCCGGCCGGCCGTTTTCTCGATCACCTCGAGCAAGAAGCCGAACAGCGCGCCGCCGGGCGCGGCAGATTCGGCCCACCGATCGGCCGCCCGGGCGAGACCGGCCACGTGGTCGGCCAGTACCGCTTCGATCAAGATCTCCTTACTGGGGAAATGCCGGTACACCGTCCCGGCGCCCACGCCCGCGCGCTGGGCGATCCGGCCGATCGACACCTCCGGTCCGTCCTCGGTGAACACGCGTACGGCCGTCCGCAGGACCAACTCTCGATTGCGTCGGGAATCGGCGCGCTCACTGTTGGGTGCCGGGGGTGCTGTCATGTCACGTAATCCTTTTCCGGGAGCGGAAACGGGCGAAGTATTCCGGATCATGTCAGTATCCACATTCGACGGAATGGCCGCCGCGCGCACCGATTCCGACTCTCCGATTCTCGTCACCGGTGCCACCGGCCGGCAGGGCGGCGCCACCGCCAGGCGCCTGCTGGCCGCGGGCCGGCCGGTCCGTGCTCTGGTCCGTGATACCGAGGCGCCGGCCGCGCTCGCGCTGGCCGCTACGGGTGCCCGGCTGGTGCGCGGGAACTTCGACGATCCGTCCACCCTGGTGTCCGCGCTGGATGGAGTCGCCGGCGTATTCGGTATCCCACCTGTGGCATACGGGCCGTCCGGCGTCGATACCGAACTGGAGGCGGCGCGGGGCCGGGCACTGGTCGATGCGGCAGTGGCCGCGGGGGTCGAGCAGGTCGTGTTCAGCACGGTCGCCTCGACCTCGACGCCGTTACCGGGCGGGGCCGGCAAACACGCGATCGAGCAGTACCTCCTCGAGCGCATCACCGTGCCGACGGTGCTGCGACCGGTCCGGTTCATGACCAACTATCTCAGCGCCATGGTGGCCGGTATCGATGGCATATTCCAGGGGGTGCATCGGCATCTGTTTCCGCCCCACGAGCCGATGCAGATCATCGCGGTGGAGGATATCGCCGAATTCGCGCTGCGCGCCTTCACCAAACCCGGCCGTTTCGCCGGGCGCGCTCTGGAACTCGCGGGCGACCAGCCGACCCCGGTCGCGGCCGCCGCCGCGATCAGCGAGGCCACCGGTATCGCGGTGCGATACGAGCAGCTCACCGACGACGAGGCCGCGGCGCTCGGCAGCGAGATCGCCGCGGTGCGCACGAGCTGGCGCGACGGTCGCCGCTGGCACGCCGATATCGAAGCCCTCCGCGTGATCCATCCCGGCCTGCGCACCTTCGATGACTGGCTCGCCGAGTCCGGCGCCGCGGCGCTCCGGGATCATCTCACCGCCGCCGGCGTCGAATCCGTGCGGTAGCCGTGAGCTGCCGGGGGAGCTCGTCGGCTCTCCCGGTGCCGGCCATCGCCTCGGCCGACCGGGGGCGCTACGCCTCCGCCGAGGCGCCGCGCTCACCGCCACCGTGCCCGGCGTGGGTGCGGTGCGCCGGATCCGCGACACCGAGCCGGTGGGCTCAGACCTCCGGCGCCGACGGGTCGCCGCCCTCTACGGGATTGGACGGATCCGCGCTCCACTGCGACCAGGAACCGGGGAACAGACGCGCGTCCCGTCCCGCCGCGGTGAGCGCGGCGACGGCGATCGCGGCCGTCACGCCCGAACCGCAGTAGACGGCCGGCGGCCGCGACGGGTCGCCGGCCGGGTATCGGGCGAGGATGTCCTCGTTCGAGAGGAACCGGCCCGACTCGTCGAGCAGGGTCGTCGCGGGAACATTGCGTGCGCCCGGGATATGGCCGGCCACCGGATCCACCGGTTCGTTCTCGCCCCGGTACCGCTCGGGGGCCCGGACATCGACGAGCGATCCCTGGGCGGCGATATCGGCCAATTCCTCCGCGGTCACGACATCGCGTGCCCCGGCGTAGAGATCCGGCCGGGTCACGGTGGCGTCGCCGGGCGCCGGGATCAGCTGACCGCTCTCGAGACCGCCGCCGGCCTCCCGCCATGCCGTCAGCCCGCCGTCGAGGATGCGGACGTCGGGAAGTCCGGCGGCGGTGAGCACCCACCAGGCGCGCGCCGAACCGGCGCGGTTCCAGTCGTCGTAGACCACAACCGGGACGCCGTCGCGGACACCCCAGGCCCGCAGGCTCCGTTGCAGTGCCGCACCGTCGGGTAGCGGATGGCGACCCCGGCCGGGCGCCGAGTGATCGGACAGTTCGCTGTCCAGGTCGGCGTAGACGGCGCCGGGCAGGTGGCCGGCCCGATATTCGGCACGCCCGTCGGGACGGTCCAGCCGCCACCGCACATCCAGCAATGTCACCGGTTTCCCGGAGGCGATCGCTTCCGCCAGTTCGGCGGCGGTGATGAACACCTCGGCACGAGTAGTCATCGAAAAGTCTCCACCTCTGCGGCTTGCCGTGTTGGGCTGTGCCGCCGCGGGCAACCGGTGCGTATCGGTCGGCGACGGCACAGCGCATGCTAGCAGCGGTCCGGACGGGCACCGGCTGCCGCGATAATGGCATCACGTCGCGACCGCCCCCTCACGATTCGAATCCGCGCGAGGCGAACTCGGTGCCGCACACCGCCCACGCCGATATCCACTCGAACCGGATTCCTCTTCATATCCGACAGTCGAGCGGACGGACCGCGCCGCGAACCGGCTTCTCCGGGCGGTTGCTCGGGGCCGGCGGGCTCGGCCGGGTCCGCGATTCCGATGCCGGGCGGGGCTGCCGCCGCGAACACCGTTGCCGCGGTGATGGCCGGGACTCACCCGCGGCGTAACGATCAGCCGGGCGGACGAGCTCCGCGGCGATCGCGCGACCCAGACACAGCGGCTCCACCGGGTGCTCGAGTTTGGATCCGACCAGCGCGCCGTCGTAGATCAACCGGATGCGGCGGGCGAGCACGGCGGCCTCGGCCGCGCCGCGGGCGCGGAGCAACTCGGTGAGGGTGTCCGGCATCCAGTGGCGGTGGGCGATCACCGGGGCAGCGTTCCCTCCGGGAATTCGGTTGCGGCATTCGCGTATTGGCAACCCCGGAAACCGCGGCTGGGAGCTTCACCGCCGCCCTGGCGGCTACTGGTCGGTTTGCTGATCGCGCTCACCGTCGGTATTCCGCTCGGACCACTGCTGGGGTTGCACGCGGTCACCGCACAGGCGCTCGCGCCGGTCGTGCAGTTCCTGCGCATGATCTCGCCGCTGTTCTGGGCGCCGATCGCAATGGCGCGATTCGGTATCGGGAACCAGCCGGTGATCTTCCTCGTCGCCGCCGGCCGCGGTATGGCCGATCGTGCTCAATACCGCGGCGGGGGTGCGGGCGATCGATCCCGGGCTGCTGCTGGTCGTGCGGTCCTTCGGCGCGTCACGTCGGGAGCAGCTCACTGGTGATCCTGCCCGCGCTCCGCGCCCAGGTGCAGACCGGTCTCCGGATCGGACTGGGTATCGCCTGGCTGGTGCTGGTCCCGGCGGAGATGCTCGGTGTCCGTTCCGGGCTCGGCTACCAGATGCTCAATGCCCGGCACCAGCTCGCCCATGACCAGGTGATGGTGGTGATCGTGGTGATCGGCATCATCGGCTACGCCCTCGACACAGTCTCCCGGGTGGTATTCGACCGCCGCTGACCGGCTCATCCGGCGGCGCGCGGGCCGTGCGGCCGCCGACGCGCGGGCCGCCTGGGCGCGGGTGCCTCGGTTCGGCCGGCTCGCGCGGGCGGTCGCTACGGCACCCGCCGGTCCGGGACCGGATTCGACAATAGCCGGGCCGAGCGATCAGGAATCGAGAAGCGCTGGTCACAGCCCCGCCATTAACGTCGTCCGCATCGAGATTCGCACGGCAGAAAGCCGGACGCGCGAATTCTTTCCGAGGAGGATTCTCAATGAGGTTGTCAAGCTGTTCCGGTGCTCTCCGGGATCGCTGATGCTGTCAGGTCACGGGAACCGGTTGATAGGTTTTGTGGTCGCGGAGCATGGCCCACAAGACGTTGAGACGGCGGCGGGCCAAGGCGAGCACGGCCTGGGTGTGCCGTTTGCCTTCGGAGCGTTTCCGCTGGTAGTAGCTGCGGGAGGCGGGGTCGTGGCGGGTGGCGACCGTCGCCGCGAGGTAGCAGGCGCGCAGCAGGCGCCGGTCGTAGCGGCGGGGTCGTTTGAGGTTACCGCTGATCCGGCCGGAATCGCGGGGCACCGGCGCCAGGCCGGCGATGCCGGCGAGGCGGTCGGGTCGGTCGAACACTGTCAGGTCACCGCCGGTAGCGGCGAGGAACTCCGCACCCAGCAAGGGGCCGAAACCGGGCATGCTCAGGATGATCTCGGCGTGGCGGTGGCGGCGAAATCGCTGCTCGATCAACGATTCGGTGTCACCGATCTCGTTGTCGAGCCGCATCACCTCCTTCGCCGGCCGCGCGACCAGCGCCGCGCTGATCTGCTGCCCGGTCACGATCGTGTGCTGGGCCGCTGCAGCAGCTGTGGCGGTGGCCGCGATGGTGGATGCGTTGCGTGCGTTGTGGGCTCGCAGCCAGGTTTCGAGTCTGTTCGCTCCGATTTCGCGGAGTCCGTCGGGTGTGTTGTAGCCGGTGAGCAGGATCAGTGCTGCTTTCGATGTGCTGTAGTCGAAGGCTCGTTCCAGGGCGGGGAAGTATTCGCCCAGCGTGGCGCGCAGTCGGTTGATCGCGCGGGTGCGGTCGCAGACCAGGTCGGTGCGTGCGGCGATGAGGATGCGCAGCTCGACGGTTATCTCGTCCCCGGCTCGCAAGGGTTGCAGGTCACGGCGTATGCGGGCCTGGTCGGCGATGATCGCGGCGTCCTTGGCATCGGATTTGCCGTCGCCGCGGTAACCGGCCGCGGCGTGGTGGACGGTGCGGCCGGGGATGTAGAGCAGCTGCTGACCACGGGCCAGCAGCAGACCGATCAGCAGTGCGGCCCCGCCACGGTTGAGGTCGATCGCCCAGGTCACTTCACCGCCGTCGGCCAGGGCGAGGACGTCGTCGATCAGTGCTGTCAGTTCGGTCTCGTCGTTGATCGTCTTGCGCGAGAGCCGTCGTGTCGCGTCGGTGTCGATCACCGTGCAGTGATGCGCCGCCTTCCCGGCGTCTATTCCCGCCCAAAGCTGTTGTGGCACAACTATCTCCATCAGAATCGCAAAGCAGGCCAGGTGGGTCGACGACCACGCCGTCTCGTCCTTACACAGCGATCGGATCGCGTCTCTCAATCAGCGGTCGAGTCGTCGCGGAACGATGGGCAGCCAATCCTCCTCGGCCATGAACCTCGGCAACGAAATGAAAGCCATACCCACCGCTCCCAGGTGATTCGGAACCCGATGGCTACGGGCTCGATCACCACACAAGAAAGGTAAGGACGTAATGAACTGGAACGGGCCGATCCGGCGGACGCACCGCGTGCTGGTGCCCATTTTCACGGCGACCTTGGTGCTCACCGTGATCGTCCTGACGCTGCAGGGTCCGGCGTGGGTGTCCTATCTGCCGCTTGCCCCACTGGCCTTCCTGTTCCTCTCCGGCCTCTATCTGCTCGTGCGACCTCTCGTCGCGGCCCGGCGCGGTGGCGCGGCCGCGGACTTCGCGCGGCGGCCGGACACGGGATCGCCGGGCCGGGCGGCCGTGTATCGCGTCCGGCAACTGCACCGCTGGTCCGCCGTCGCTTTCATACTGACCGTGCTGGCGGCCGTCGTCGCGCTGTCGCTGGCGGAGCCCGTGGTCTGGGTCTCGTACTTGCCGCTGATTCCGCTCGCCCTGCTCTTCTTCTCCGGGCTCTACCAGTTCACGCTGCCTTACCTCGGCGCGTGCCGGGGCTATGCCGAGATGACCGACCGGCGGATGCCCACGGCCTGACGCGCTCGCACCGGCCTACCGAGGGCATGTCGTGGATGCAAGGTTCGCTACGCCGCCGGAACGCGTCTGTCCGAGCGTTCGCGCCGCGCCCGCGGCCCTACGAACACCGGGCGATATCGGCGCGCACCGGCTCAGCGGTAGAGGCCGACCAGCGCGCGTGCGGCCGCATCGACGATCTCGTCCGCGGACGCATGCAGGGTGCCGTCGAGCCAGGCGGTGACGAGTTCGGCCATCCCGCCGACGAAAAGCAGGCCGGCGGTTTCGTCGGCGTTCTCGCTGCGGTCGCGGGGGCCGAAGAATTCCCGTGCCTCCAACGCCGACTGATGGGCGAGGTGGCGCAGGAGCTCGGTCCGGCGCCGGCGCAGTTTCGGTACCGCGACCGATTCGACGATGGCGACCCGGCCTTTGCGCGGATCGTCGAGCAACTGTTGGACGAAGGCACGGATGGAGGCCTTGGCGCGCGCGGCCGGGTCCGGGCCGGCGTGTTCGGCGGCCCGCCGGCTGATCTCCTCGATCTCCGCCGCGATGCCGTCCATCACCGCTTCGAGCAAGGCGTCGAGCCCGGAGAAGCTCTCGTAGAAGTAGCGCTCGCTCAATCCCGCCGCGGCGCACACTGCGGTCATCGTGGTCCGCGTGTCCGGGTCCGCCCATACGGTCAGGCCCGCTTCGAGCAGCCGGGCGCGGCGTTCGGCGGCGCGATCGGCCGCGCTGACGCCCCGGTAGATCCCCGATTGCACGGCCACGACCTCAGCATGCCACAGGAATCGGCGCACCAAGGTTGACAGGACGTCCTTCCTGAATCACTCTTGACGTGACCACCGCCACACCAGTACGAGGTGAGCAGATGAAGGCCGAGGCCCTGGAACCACGCGAGGAAGCCGCTACGACGAGGCCGGCGGCCACGCGGCCGATCCCGGTCCAGCACCGCGACGACCGCGGATTACCGCTGCTCGGGCAGGTGCTGGAGTACGCCAAGGATCCGGTCGCACTGTGCCGCGGCCGCTGGCAGCGCTACGGCCCGGTCGCGCCGTTCCGCGCGCTCGGCAAGAACGCGGTGATGCTGCTCGGGCCCGACGCGTGCGGCGCGGCCCTGCAGAACAAGGACAAGGCCTTCGCCAACGAGCCGGCCTGGTCCGAACTCGTCGGCCCGTTCTTCCACCGCGGACTCATGCTCATCGATTTCGAGGAGCACCTGGCGCACCGGCGGATCATGCAGGAGGCGTTCACGAGGTCCCGCCTCGAGGCCTACACCCAGCGTCTGCACCCGGCCATCGAACAGGGTGTGGCGGCCTGGGAAGCAGGCACCGAGTTCCCGTCGTACTGGAAACTCAAGCAGCTCACTCTCGATATCGCCGCGGATCTGTTCATGGGCGGCGTGCAGGACACGGGCCAGGCCGAGATGGACCGGATCAACAAGGCGTTCATCGCCTGTGTGCAGGCCGCGGCCGGTATCGTCCGGATCAACGCGCCCTTCACCCGGTGGGGCCGGGCCTACCGCGGTCGCAAGATCCTCGAAGGATTCCTCCGCCACTACCTGCCCGCCAAACGCGCCCGGCAGACCGACGATATCTTCTCGGTGCTCTGCCACGTCGAGAACGAGGACGGCGAGCGGTTCAGCGATGACGACGTGGTCAACCATATGATCTTCCTGATGATGGCGGCCCACGACACCTCCACCATCACCACCTCCACCATCCTGCAGTACCTCGGGCAGTATCCGGACTGGCAGGAGCGCTGCCGGGCCGAGGCGCTCGCCCTCGGGCCGGCGCCGTCGATGGCCGAACTGGACAAGCTGGTCTCGATCGATCTGGTGATGCGCGAGGCACTGCGCCTGCGGGCTCCGGTTCCGGTGCTGGTCCGGTACGCGGTGAAGGACACCGTGGTAGAGGGCGTTCGTATCCCCGCCGGCACCGATGTGATCGTGGGTATCCAGTTCACCCATCTCATGGAGGACTACTGGACCGATCCGCTGGCCTTCGACCCCGCCCGGTTCGGCCCCGAACGTCGCGAGGACAAATCGCACCGCTTCGCATGGGAACCGTTCGGCGGCGGTGTACACAAATGCATCGGTATGTATTTCGGGGGTCTGGAGGTGAAGGCGATAATGCACAAGTTGCTGCGCGAATACCACTGGACCGTCGACCCCGGCTATGTGCCACCGATGGATTACCACTCGCTGCCCTTCCCCAAGGACGGCCTGCCGATCACCTTGATCCGTAACTGAATCACCGGAGGTCCGCCGCCCGGCGTCTGCTTGGGGCGGAACCTTCCCCGAGGGCTTCGCGGTCAGGACCACGACTGCGCGCGCTACGCGAGTACGCGTTTCCTCGGTGTGGAGCCCGGTGCCGCGGATCGGGCCTGTCGTGTCCGCCACCGCGGGGACGCGCCGGCGAAAGGGTCGCTACGGGGTCTCGCCGGTTCGCCGCCGTGTTCGTTTCTTGCCCTCGAGCCTATCGACCCTGCGGGTAACCAGGAATACGCTGGATATCGTCCACCGTAACGTGGGTCTGTCCCATTTCTGGGGTCTCTGGTCTCGGCCGCTCCCGTTTCGAGGTGTAGCGGTACCCGAGGCGGCGAGGAGTGAGTATGAAAGGCGGAGCAAGAATTGCGTTAGGGGTGGGAATCGGATATTTCCTGGGTCGTACCCGCAAAATGCGCTGGGCGATGGGACTGGCGGGCGCGGCGATGTCCAAACGATCCACGGGGCTCGCCGGTGAGCTCCTCGAACGCGGCACATCGACGCTGGGTGGTACCCAGGAGCTGACCAAGATCACCGATACCGTTCGGGGCGAGCTGCTGGGGGCGGTGCGTTCGGCGGCCGTGACCGCGGCGAGCAACCGCCTCGACGCGCTGAACGATCGGCTACAGTCCCCCGTGCCGACCGAGGACGAGGACGGCGGTGGCCGTCGGCGGGCCGCCGCGACGGAGCCGGAGGGCACCGAGCCCGAGCCCGATGAGGCGGACGAGGCGGGCGAGGAAGAGCCCGACGAATCCCCGGACAAAGAAGAAGCCGAAGAACCCGCGCCGCGGCAGCGGGCCCGCCGAACAGCCGCGACCAAGGCCACCCGGTCCGGTACTCGCACGTCGACCCGGTCGTCCGGCTCCGGAGAGAGCGAGACGACCGCGCCGCGTCGACGGCGCGCCGGAGCCGATACCGACAAAGCGCCCGTGCGGCGGACAAGGCGGTGACCAGGTATGGCAAAAGTACTGCGTGATACCGTCTCGGGCGTCGGCAAAGCGGCGACCGGTACCGCCGACCGGGCGACCGGGGCGGCGAAATCGGCCGGTTCTACAGCGCGGAAAACCGCGGAGCAGGGTAGTCCCGGCGATCTACTCCGGCAGTCGGTGCAGAATCTCGCCGGAACCCTCGCCCAACGTGCCGTGTCCGGTCTGTCCGGCGGGGTCTCGAATGCGGCCGGCCGGCTGAACGAATATGCCGAAGGCCAGGGTGGCGGCAATCTGCTCGCGGCGCTGACAGGAGTCGAAAAGCTCTCCGAGGGCGCTTCCCCGATGCGAGCGGTTATGAGCGCGGGAATGAGCAAAGTCGGGAAGTCGGTCAAGGACACGGTGTCGTCCGCCAAGGACGCACTCACCGGCGGAGGCGGCAAGGGCGGCAAGGGGAAGAAACTCAAACTGGCCAATATCGTCGAGCACATCGATATCGGTGCCGAGGTCGAGCTCGTCTACGACCAGTGGACGCAGTTCGCGGAATTCCCCAGGTTCATGAAGAAGGTGGAACAGGTCGAACAGGTCGCCGACGAGAAACTATCCTGGACCGGCCGCGTGTTCTGGTCGCGGCGGATCTGGGAGTCCACGATCCTCGAACAGGTGCCGTTCGAGCGGATCATCTGGCGATCCAAAGGCGCCAAGGGCTATATCGACGGCGCGGTCACCTTCCACGAACTGGGCCCGCACTTCACCCGAGTGCTGGTGGTTCTGGAATATCACCCGCAGGGTTTGTTCGAGAAGACCGCCAATATCTGGCGCGCCGCCGGGCGCCGATGCCGCCTGGAACTCAAGCATTTCGAGCGTTACGTCATGACCGAGGCGGTATTGCGCCCCGACGACATCGTGGGCTGGCACGGGGAGATCCGTGACGGCGAGGTCGTCGAGGACGACGAGACCGCGCGGCGTAGGGAAGAAGAGGAGAGCGCCGAGGACGAGGGTGCGGAGGAAGAAACCGGCGAGGGCGAGGAACCCGCCGAAGGCGAAGAAGACCATGAGGAAGACGAAGCAGACGAACTCGACGAGGACGAGGACGAGGACGAGGACGGCGAGACGGAACAGGATTCGGCTGAGGGGGACGCAGAGGACGAGGCCGAACCGGAGCCTGCGCGCCGCCCGACTGCCCGGCGCCGTGCCGCCGTGCCACGCCGTTCCCGCGAGAGGCGAGGAGCGCGAACATGACCATAGAACCCGCGGGCGGTGGTGGTAGCGGCGCTGTCGCCCGTCCGAATTCATCCGGCCTGGCCGAGGTCGTCGATACCATCCTCGACAAGGGACTGGTCGTCGACGCGTTCGTCCGGGTCTCGCTGGTCGGCATCGAACTGGTGACCATCGACGCCCGCGTCGTGGTTGCCAGCGTCGACACGTATCTGCGTTTCGCCGAGGCCGTCAACCGTCTGGAGATCTCCAGTAACGAGCCCAAGGGGCTCACCGACCTCGTGGGCGATGTCACCGAGGGCGCGGCCGAGCACAAGACGAAAGGCGCCATCGAAGCGGCCGGGAAAAAAGTGCAGGACTTTCTCGGGGACGTGCAGGACCAGCGTCAGACCTCCCGGGCCTCCAGACGAGGGGAGCGCTGATGTCCACCGCGAGTACCACAACCGAGAGCGATCGCGACCAGCGGACCGGTGTATATGTCTACGGCATCGTGACCGCCGATGTGGAACCGGAACCGCACGCCCAGGGCATCGGTGACCCACCCGCCGCCGTCACCGTCGTACGGCACGGCGATATCGCCGCCCTGGTCAGCGAGGTCACGCTCGACCGCCCGCTGGGCATGCCCGACGATCTCACCGCGCACGCGCGCCTGCTGGACGGGACGGCCGCTGTCGCCCCGGTGCTGCCGCTGCAGTTCGGCGGTGTCGTGACCGATACCGAAGCGGTGGAGAAGGAGCTGCTGGCCCCCAACCACGACCAGTTCCGCAGCGCGCTCGACGATCTCGAAGGCCGCGCCCAATACGTGATCCGGGGACGCTACACCGAGAACACGGTGCTCCAGGAGATTCTGGACGAGAACGCCGACGCGGCACGATTGCGCGCGGAGATCCGCGACAAACCCGAAGATGCCACCCGCAACGAGCGAATCCGGCTGGGTGAGATCGTGAATCAGGAGATCGAGGCCAAACGGGCCGCGGATACCCGCCGGGTGGCGGCTGCCCTGAGCGATCTCGATCCGACGGTGCGGGAGCGTCAGCCCACGCACGAAGAGGAGGCGGTCCACCTCGCGCTGCTGCTCGACCTGTCCCGGGAGGACGAGCTACTGCAAGCGCTGACCGAACTCGGCGAGGAATGGGACGGACGGGTCCAGCTGAATCTGCTCGGCCCGATGGCGCCCTACGATTTCGTCACCGCCGGCGAAGCCCCGGGGTGAGGACATGGGACTGTTGTCGTCGATCGTCCTGTTGCCGCTGGCCCCGGTCCGTGGGGTGATCTGGCTGGGTGAAGTCATTCAGGAGCAGGTCGATCAGCAATGGCGCAGCCCGGCCGCCGTCCGGCGCGATATCGAGGAGATCGAGGAAGCCGCCGCGGCCGGCGAGATCTCCGAGGACGAGCGGGACGGGGCATTGCGGGAAGTTCTCTCCCGGATCAGGCGTCCTTCCGGAGGATCGCCGCCGTCGGGTGAGAGGGGAGAGTCGCGATGAACCGCAGGTCGACCACCGAGAATGCCGCGGATCCGGAGCCGGACCACCCGCTCACCGCGCGGGAGGCCGCGGCGGCGGCGATCGAACACCTGATGGAGCTGACGTCGAAATCGGTGGAGGGGGTGACCTCGATGGAACCGCTCGACGACGGCCGGCTGGTGGAGATCGAGGTGCTCGAGGACCACCGCATCCCCTCGTCGGCGGATATGCTCGCGCTCTACGAAGTGGAGATCGATTTCGACGGCAATCTGCTGGCCTACCGCAGGACCGCGCGCTATGCGCGCGGTAGTACCGAGATCGGCGGAAGGGGCCGGCGATGACGGTGGTCGGAGGTGGTGGGTCCTACGAGCCGCAGCCCTACGGCGGCGGGCACCAATCGACCAACCTCGCCGATATTCTCGAACGGGTCCTCGACAAGGGGCTGGTGATCGCGGGCGATATCCAGGTGAACCTGCTCGATATCGAATTGCTCACCATCAAACTGCGACTGGTGGTCGCGTCCCTGGAGACCGCCAAGGCTGTGGGCATCGACTGGTGGGAGACCGACCCGTGGCTCAACAGCAAGGCCCGCACACTCGAGCGGCAGGATCGTGACCTCGAGTTGGAGAACCGCGAATTGCGGGACCGGATAGCGCAACTCGAGGCCGGACGGGACCGGCGCGAAGCCGTCGAAGAGCGACACGAATCGCGGGAGAGAGATCGGCCGTGACGGGCGGGACCGGTGTCTGGCTGTATGCGGTGACGGCGGCCGCGGACGCTGCCGCGGGATTCGACGGGCTCACCGGAGTGGCCGGTGAACCGGTCCGGGTCGTCGTCTCCGAGCCGCTCGCCGCGCTCGTGGGTTCGGTGCCGCTCGACGTGTTCGGGGCGCAACCGCTGAGCCGGAACCTGGAGGATCTGGATTGGCTGGCCGCCACCGCCCGGGCACACGATGTGGTGGTATCCGCCGCGGTGCGCCGGGCCCCGTCGGCCCCGTTGCGGCTGGCGACCGTTTTTCTCGACGACGAGCGGGTGCGGGAACTGCTCCGGGACCGGCAGGCCGATCTGGAGGCGGCACTGGTTCTGGTCAGCGGTCGCACCGAATGGGGCGTGAAGGTCTACGGAGACCGTGCCGCGCTCACCGCGGCAGTGGCCGAGGCCCGCGCCGAAGACACCGCGAAAGGCGCGGGCGCGGCCTATCTGGCGCGCCGCCGGGCGCAACTGTCCGCTCAGGAGACCGTGGAACACGATGCGGCGCAGCGTGCGGAGGTCATCCATACCCGGTTGAGCCGTCGCGCCGCGGCCGGTCGCCGACAGCCGACCACCGATCCCGCGCTGAGTGGTCGCAGTGATTGGATGGTGCTCAACGGGACCTACCTGGTCGACGACGAACGCGCTGCGGATTTCGCCGCGACCGTCGACGCGCTCGCTGCCGAATTCCCCGGTATCCGGCTCGAACTCACCGGCCCGTGGCCGCCGTATTCGTTCGCGGGCGTGGAACGCGAGCCGCGATGAACAGCGTCGACAGCGAGCGCCGCATCGCACTGGTCGATCTGCTGGACCGGGTGCTGGCGGGTGGGGTCGTCGTCACCGGCGATATCAAGCTCGCCATCGCCGATGTCGATCTGGTCCAGATTTCACTGCGGGCGCTGATCTCTTCGGTCAGCACCCTGTACGGTCCCGGGCAGGACCCGCCCGGATGACCGAATTCGACGGTATCTCACCACGTATCGACACCGATCCCGAAACGGTGGAACGCGGTCTGGTCACGCTCGTCCTCACCTTGGTGGAACTGCTGCGTCAACTGATGGAACGGCAGGCCCTGCGGCGGGTCGACGCCGGTGATCTGAACGAGGACCAGGTCGAGCGCATCGGCACCACCCTGATGCTCCTCGAGCAGCGAATGGACGAGCTGCGCGAGCATTTCGGTCTCACCCCCGAAGACCTCAATATCGATCTCGGCCCCCTCGGGCCACTACTTCCGGAGAACCCTCCCGGCAGGTGAACGGAACGGGTCCGCCGGTGCTGCCACGCGCCTACTCGCCGGTGTACCCGCCGACGAACACGTGCCCGTCCTCGGACAGGAACAGCCCGTAGGGCGGGCTCACCGATTCCGAAGCGCCTCGCCCGCTGTCCGGGCATAGAATTCGCCGATGGTCCCCGGCGCCAATCTGCTCGCCTTCGTGGCCGCCGCCACCGTTCAGGCCACCGGATCGCTGCCACTCCAGCTGCTGATGCTGGGCTCGTTGTTCCTGGTGATCGCGCTGATCTGTGACAGCGCCTGGTCTCTGCTCGCCGCCGCGGCGCGCCACTGGTTCGCCCGGTCGCCGAAGCGATTGGAGGCGGTCAGGGGTGGGGGCGGGGCGCTGATCGTCGGGCTCGGTGCATCGGTCGCGGTGGAGCAGGGCGTCTCCGGTCGCTGACCATCGCACCTGGTCAGGGGCGGTGGGGGAGCGCCGCATTCATCACCCGGCTCGCGGTGACCTTCACCGAATCGGGAAGTACATGCGCGACCGTGGCCATGGCGCGGGTGCCCAGCGATCCACCGACGACCTTTTGTTTGTCCTGGAGCAGCGCGTCCACACCCTGCCGTGCCACCCGCGCCGGATCCTCCTTGGGGCCGCGACCGAGTGGTGTCTCGAGGAGCCCGGCGCGGCGGAAGAAATCCGTATCGGTCGGTCCCGGCATCAGCGCGGTCACGGTCACCCCGGTCTCGCGCACTTCCTCGCGCAGCGCCTCGGCGAAGGACTGGATGAACGATTTCGACGCGTGGTACACCGCCTGCCCGGCGCCGGGCATCATCGCCGCAATCGAGGAGGTGAACAGCATTCCACCGGTGTCGCGTCGCACCATATCGCCCAGCGTGAGCTTGGCCAGGTGCACGGTCGAGCGCACATTGAGCGCGATGAGATCGAGTTCGTCGTCGAGGTCGGTCTCGGCGAAGTGGCCGCCGCGACCGACCCCGGCGTTGAGCGCGACCGCGTCGAGCGGCCGTTCGTCCTGGGTCGCCGCGGAGTACACCTGTTCCACACCTTCGGGCGTGCGCAGATCGGCCTGGACCGCCCACACCTCGATCCCGGGGCGCCGGACGGTCTCGGCCGCGGCCTCGATCTCCGCGTCCTCCGCGGCAATGACCACGTCATAGCCGCGGTCGGCGAACACGGTGGCGAGTTCCAGGCCGATACCGCTCGAGGCGCCGGTCACGAGAGCGAGGGGATGTGTCGTGGTCATCTGCGGCGGCTACCCAGGTTCCTGCGGATCATGCCACCGTCATCCGGCATCCGGTCAGCTGTCGCGGTTGTACCCGAGCTCCTCGGTGATCGGGTTGGGGGGAACCTCTATCTCCTGCTCCGCCAGGCCCGGATGACGGTGGGTGCGCCGCTGGGCGGCCCGGTCCGCCGGCGACCGCTGCGGCTCGAGGTTCACCGATTGCAGAACTTCCTGCAGATTGCCGTAGGTCTCCGGCGGAATCGCCTTGAGCGCGCGCACCGTGTCGTTGTCGGCGTGCGCTCGGGTTGCGCAGTGCACCAGCTCCGGTTTCTCGGCCGGGAAATCAGCGGCGGACAGTGCCGCCCGGACTCGATCCGCGTCGGTTGCGACCATCGTCGTCCTCCTTGTTTCGCCTCGACGGTCGGGTTGTTGCGGTGGCGCGATACCCACCCCGCCCGCCACTAACCCGGAATCGGATGCGTCAGCAGGTCACGTGGATATCGGCCGTCGAGTCGAACGAGACGTGTACGTGGTCGTAGTGATTGGCGGTGGGGTCGCCGCGATCCTCCATATACGACCAGCCGCTGCCGTCGTTGTACCGCTGCTGCCAGATCACATAGGTCACGCCGAAGCGCTCCTTGTTGGCCAGCACGAAGTCGGCGATCGCGTCGCCACGGGCCGGATCGGGGGTCATGAAGTCGAGTGCCAGGCCCGCGCCGTGATCGCCGTCGTAGCGGCCGTTGGCGCCCCCGATATCGCCGACGCCGAACGTCTTGTCGATCAAGTTGCCCACCTGTGCCACCTGCGGTCGCGCGCCGGCGAGTTCGGTCGAGCACGCGATGACGGGTGGCGGCGGAGGCGCGTGCCGTTTCGCGTACCGGGCGGGTTCCGGAGGACGCGCGACCGTGGCCGCCGGTGCCGGAGTATCGGGTGTGTTCGCCGGCACCTCCGGAGCCCGGCCGATACCGGCTACTGGTATCGGCGCGTCCGGCGTCTGCGTCGTCGTCTCCGCAGCCTTGTCGAGGCCGGCGGCGGGGGCGGCCGGCGCGTCGGCCGCGGCCGCGGCCGGCTGCGCATCCGGGCCGGGGCGTGCCGTGACGGACAGCGCGATCACCGCCGTCGCCGCGATCGCGCTGCCGGCCAGCGGAGCGATCTTTCTGACTCGGGCCGGCTTGCGGTGTTGACCAGGCATAAGGTGACTACTCGTAACGCTCGACGACAAGATCACTGTTAGATTACGAACTGGTCGCGGGAATGTCACGGTTGCTGACGCACATGGGTCACGGCTCAGCCCGGTTCGTGCACGTCGGCGCGATTCCGCGGGCGGAGTGGCCACTCCGGACGGACCGAACCCGGTACCACCTACCGCCCACCGCGCGCCGCTCAACTGTTATGGTCGGATTCGTTCTGACACGGGGTGCTCCGCAAATACGGGGCTGAGAACATACCCGAGAACCTGTCCAGGTAATGCTGACGAAGGAATGTCTTGGCTTCACGCGCGTACACCACCGAATCCGGCAGATTCACCGAACACCTCTGGGATCGGACGAAGGATCTGCGCGGTGCCATCGATGACCTCGAATTCCTGCGCCGGCTCGGCGACGGCACCCTCCCGCTCGAGGTGTTCCGTACCTACGTGGAGCAGGATTCGCTGTACCTCGCCGGTTATTCGAAGGTGCTGGCCCTTCTCTCGGCCAAATCACCCGACGCGCAGGCCGCACAGTTCTGGGCGGGTTCGGCGGCCACGGCGGTCGCCGTCGAGGCGGAGTTGCACCACGATCTGCTCAACGACAGCCGCCTCCCCGCGCGGGTGGGCGAGCCGGAACCGTCGACCGCCTGCCTGGGCTATGTCTCCTACCTGATCGCCACCGCCGCGACCGAGTCCTACGCAGTGGGCGCGGCGGCCGCGCTGCCGTGTTTCTGGGTCTACGCCGAGGTCGGCCGCGGCCTGGCCGCGAGCGCGGCGGAAGTCCTCACGGCCGACCCAGGCCATCCGTACGCCCAATGGGTGTCCACCTACGGCGCCGCGGAGTTCCAGGAATCGGCGGACGCGGCCCGGTCGTTCGTCGACGCGGCGGCCGAGGCGGCGAGCGAGCGGGATCGTGCGGCGATGGTGACAGCGTTCACCGTGGCCACCCGATACGAGCTGATGTTCTGGGACACCGCCCTGAATCCGCAGCCCTGGCCCGCCGTATGAGCGGCCGCCCGCACCGCCTCCTCGTGATTGTGTTCGCGGCCGTGGCTGCGCTGTCCGCGCTCACCGCCTGCACCGCGGGGGCCGGCGGCGAAACCATCCGTTTCGCCCTGGACTGGACACCGAACACCAACCACACGGGGTTGTTCGTCGCGCAGCAGCGCGGCTATTTCGCCGACGCCGGTCTGGATGTGCAGATCCTGCCGTACAACAACACCGCGGTCGATACGGTCGTCGACGCCGGTAACGCCGAATTCGGTATCAGCACCCACAATTCGTCGACTTTCGCGCGGGCGTCGGGGGCGCATACGCTGTCCGTGTTCGCACCGCTGCAACACTGGGCGACCGGGATCGGGGTGAAGGCCGACCGGGCCGATATCACGCGCCCGAGGGACCTGGACGGCAAAACCTATGCCGGGTTCGGCGACCCCGGTGAGGTCGAAGCCCTCCAGCAGGTGATCCGCAACGACGGTGGCCGCGGGGATTTCACCACCGTCACCCTGGGCACCTCGGCCTATGAGGCCGTCTACTCGGGCAGAGCCGATTTCACCGTCTCCTACCTGGGCTGGGAGGGTATCGAGGCGGAGCACCACGGCACGCCGATGCGGTACTTCCGCTACACCGACTTCGGCTTCCCGGACGCGTACGCCATCGTGATCGACGCCAACCAGGACTGGCTGGCCGCCAACCCCGACCGCGCGCGAAAGTTCGTGCAGGCCTTGCAGCGCGGATACCAGTTCGCCGCGGACAACCCGGACGCCGCCGCCCAGGATCTTCTCGCCGCCAACCCCGGCGCGTTCAACGACGAGGGGCTGGTCTTCGAGAGTCAGCGGATGCTGGCCGAGCGATTCATGAAGGGCCCCGACGGCCGGGTGGGCGCCCAGACCCGCGAGCAGTGGGCAGCGAATTCCGGTTTCCTGTACGAGAAGGGTCTGCTGACCGGTCCAGACGGCGCCCCGCTGACGGAGGAACCGGACTGGTCGACCTACTTCACCAATGACTACCTCACCGCTGCCTGACAACTCCGTGCGAGAGGTCCCGCCCGAGCCGGATCCGGACACCCGGACGCCGGGTCGATCGGCGGGGATCCGCTGGGCGCTCCCGTCCGTCGTGACGGTGGCGCTACTCGTCGGGCTGTGGCAGGTCTATGTGGAGGTCAGCGGTATCCGCCCGCAACTGTTGCCGTCCCCGGCGCGGGTCGTGGCGCAGGGGTGGGCGCACCGCGACGAGATCGGAGTCCATGCCGCCGCCACGCTTCAGGTGACACTGGCCGGATTCGCGGTATCGCTGAGCCTGGCCTGGCTGCTGGCCGTCATGGTCGACTTCTCGCCCTGGTTGCGGCGCGCGTTCGTACCGCTGTTCGTCGCCTCCCAGACACTGCCGATCATCGCGATAGCGCCGTTGATGATCATCTGGTTCGGTTTCGGACTGCTCCCGAAAGTGCTCGTCGTCGCACTCGTCACCTTCTTCCCGATGGCGATCGGGCTGATCGAGGGATTCGCTGCGACCGACCGCGAGGCGGGGGCGCTGCTGCGCAGTATGGGGGCGTCCCGGATCCAGGTGTTCCGTTACGTGCGGTTGCCCTCCGCGGTGCCGCGCTTCTTCACCGCATTGCGGATCGGCATCACCTATGCCGTCGTCGGCGCGGTATTCGCCGAATACGTAGGCGCCAGCGAGGGCCTCGGCATCTATATGAGCCTGCAGAAGAATTCCTTCCGGACCGACCTGGTGCTGGCGGCGGTACTCGTGACCGCTGCGCTCAGTATCGCGCTGTACCTGCTGACCTTCGCGATCGAACGGCTCGTCGCGCCGTGGTCCCGCGCGGAGAACAGGAGTCGGCATGACTGACGCGCGCGGGCACCGGATCGTCGTCGACGGCCTCACCAAATCGTTTCCGTCACCCGGCCGGCGCCGACCCCACCGGCAGGTTCTCGGCGGTGTGTCGTTCACGGCGCAACCGGGTGAGTTCGTCTCCGTCATCGGCCCGAGCGGCTGCGGTAAGAGCACCGTCTTCAATATGCTGGCCGGCCTGGAGACCCCCGACGCGGGCAGTATCCGTTTCGGTACGAGCGACGGTGAGCCGACCGCACCGCACTGCGCCTATATGCCGCAGAAGGATCTGTTGTTCCCGTGGCGCACCGTCCTGGACAACACGGTCCTGGGACTACAGGTGCACGGGATCCCGAAATCGGAGGCCCGGCGCCGGGCCCGCGAACTGTTCCCGGTTTTCGGGTTGTCCGGATTCGAGGACGCCCGGCCGTCTCAGCTCTCCGGCGGTATGCGGCAGCGGGCGGCGTTGCTGCGGACCGTGGTGCAGGAACGCGAACTGCTGCTGCTGGACGAGCCGTTCGGCGCATTGGACTCGCTGACCCGCACCGAGATGCAGTCATGGCTCCAGGACGTCTGGCAGCGGTACCGGTGGATGGTGCTGATGATCACACACGATATCCGGGAAGCGGTGTACCTGTCCGATCGCGTGATCGTGCTGTCGGCACGACCGGCCACCGTGCGTCGCGACGTGCGCATCGATCTGCCGCGGCCACGGGAGCTGTCGATGATCACGACCCCCGAGTTCGTGGCCCTGGAACAGGATCTGCTCGACGTACTCCACGAGGAAGCACGTCACGCGCTCGCTCAGCGGGACCACTGAGTCCACCCGGCCGATTCGTCCGGGCACTCCCCTGGCGGTCGCCGGTGAGGGAACCGGCGATTGCCACCGTGCGGAGGGACCGCCGTAAGAATTCCGGCCCGCCGCGGCCGGTTCGGCGAGACAATCGTCGGACCGCCGGGAGGTCCGCAGAATCGCCTCCCGGCGTACGCAGAATCCGTAGGAGTGCCATGTTCGTCCCGTTCAGTGTCTCCGATTTCCTCGATCGCGCCGAAACCGTGTACGGCGACCGGATCGGTATCGTCGACGAACCCGCCCAGCCTGCGCCCGGCCAGGGCGCGCTGACCTATTCCCGGATCGCCGACCTGGCCCGCAGACAGGCCGCCCGCCTCGATGAACTGGGTATCGGGGCCGGGGACCGGGTCGCGCTGGTCAGCCATAATTCGAGTCGCCTGCTGACCTCGTTCTTCGGCGTGAGCGGCTGGGGCCGAGTGCTGGTCCCGATCAACTTCCGCCTGCGCCCCGACGAGGTGCGCTACATCGTCGAGAATTCCGGGGCCCGCGCCCTGTACGTGGACCCAGAACTCGCGGACTCGCTCGGCGAGGTCGACTGCGAGCACAAGTTCGTGCTGGGCGCCGACACCGACCTCTACGCCGCCGCCGGTGCGGTACCGCGGCCGTGGGAACCCGACGAATCCGCCACCGCCACCATCAACTACACCTCCGGGACCACCGCCCGCCCCAAGGGCGTGCAGATCACCCATCGCAGTATCTGGGTCAATGCCGTCACCTTCGGCCTGCACGCCACGATCAGCGACCGCGACGTATATCTGCACACCCTGCCGATGTTTCACGCGAACGGCTGGGGCATGCCGTTCGCGATGATCGGTGTCGGTGCCCGGCATATCGTCCTGCGCAAGATCGACGGCGCCGAGATCCTGCGCCGGATCCGCGACCACGGCGTCACGGTGCTGTGCGCGGCGCCCGCGGTCGCCGCCGCGGTGCTCGACGCCGCGCAGACCTGGGCGGGCGAGATCCCCGGACGCGACCGGGTGCGGATCATCATGGCCGGGGCGCCACCGCCGACGAAAACCGTGGCCCGCGTCGAAGAGGAACTCGGCTGGGAGTTCATCCAGATCTACGGCCTGACCGAGACCTCGCCGCTGCTGACCGTCAACCGCTCCCGGGCCGAATGGGACGACCTCGATCCCGAGACCAGGGCCGCGAAGCTGACCCGCGCCGGGGCCCCGGCCCTGGGCGTCCGGTTGCGGGCCGAGGAACCCGAGGAGGGCTCGGGCGAGGTGCTGGCCCGGTCCAATGTGGTGATGGAGGGCTATTGGGACAGCCCCGAGGAGAGCGCGGCCGCGCTGGCCGGCGGCTGGTTTCACACCGGCGACGGCGGCGCCCTCGGTGACGACGGCTACCTGACCATCGCCGACCGCAAAAAGGATGTGATCATCACCGGCGGCGAGAATGTGTCCTCGATCGAAGTCGAGGACTGCCTGTTCTCCCATCCCGCCGTGGCCGAGGTGGCGGTGATCGCGGTACCGAGCGAGAAGTGGGGTGAGACCATCAAAGCGCTGGTCGTGCTGGCCCCGGATATCCAAGCGAGCAACGCGACCGAAGCCGAGCTGATCGCCTGGTGCAAACAGCGGCTGGCCGGCTACAAGGCGCCGACCTCGGTGGAGTTCCGCAGCGAGCTGGCCCGGACCGCGACCGGCAAACTGCAGAAGTTCAGACTGCGCGCACCGTACTGGAGCGGCCGCGGCCGCCAGATCAACTGATATCCGGCGGACGCGCGCGAAGCTCACCGCTTGGCGTAGTCGGTGACCCCCTGCCAGTCGATCATGACGCAGGGCTCGTCGCCGACGGTCCAGGCATCGTGTCCGGGTGGGACGATCATGAGATCGCCGGGGCCGAATTCCTGTTTTTCACCGTCGTCCATGACCACCGCCAGGTGCCCCGAGACGCAGTAGCCCGTATGGGGCGCCTGACAACTGTCGGTCCCGGCGATCGGCCGGACATGTTCCGACCAGCGCCAGCCGGGTTCGAAGACCGCCCGGCCCACCGGGCCGGCGTCGAGGTCGACCAGGTCCATCTTGCCCTTGCCTGCCTCGAATGGACGGGTTTCCTCGGGTGAATCGAAGCTCTTGCGTACCAAACCGGACATAGTCGTTCTCCTCGGTACTGCGAATCCCCGTTCCGGATGGGTCGGATCTCTCCTTCGGGCGCCCGCGCGGCCGATCTCGGCACAGCCGGGCATTGGAGGTGACAGGCATCACATTTTACTGGCGGGCCGGTGGCGTCGGCAAGGCAGCAGGCCCCACAGTCGTGCGAGCCGGATGCCCGGTGGAGGACGCCCGCCCGCGAACCGATTC
Organism: Nocardia sp. NPDC050193; assembly: GCA_040674215.1. Lineage (GTDB taxonomy): Bacteria > Actinomycetota > Actinomycetes > Mycobacteriales > Mycobacteriaceae > Nocardia. Next base: position 28,196 of record JBFARE010000067.1, read on the forward strand.
GCGGTCGGACCGGTCGCACTTCCGGCGCCGGGTGACTACACGGGCCCGGCACCCACCCGGTCGGCCGAGTCGAGTGGTATCGGCTCGAACATCTCGGGTTCGTCCGCGGGGAACAGGGCCGTCGGACCGTAGATCCAATCGGTGAACGAGTAGTCGCCGACCGCGCGCTCCCGCAGCAGCACATTGCGCTGCGCGCGCCGGAGCCCGTCGAGATGCCAGAGTTCACCCCATACCCGAGCTGTCAGCACGACCCGCCGGCAGTGTTCCGGCCGGACCGCCTGGTACGCCGCGAGCGCTCCCGCCCAGTCGACCACCCCGGCGGCGTCGCGTAGACGCCGGACGTGTTCGGCGAGCACCCATCCGTCCTCGATCGCCATGATCGCGCCCTGCGCCATGTACTGCAGTGGCGGGTGGGCGGCGTCGCCGAGCAGCGCGATCCGTCCGTCGACCCAGGTGTCGATCGGGTCGCGGTCGTACATCCGCCACCATTTGTCCCGCCACATATGCCGCAGCCGATCCTGGACGACATCGCAGGTCGCGGCGAAGGCGGTATCGAGTTCGTCGGGAGTACCCCAGTCGTCGAGCCCGGCCACGGCCTTCGGGGATTCGAACACCGCCACCTGGTTGAGCAGATCGCCGCCGCGCAGCCCGTAGTGGACGAAATGGCAGCGCGGCCCGACATAGACGACCACTTCGGACAGGTCCACCGGCCGGTCCACCTCCGCGATCGGCACGGTACCGCGGTAGGCGACATAGGCCGAGGACACCGGCCGATCGTCGGTGAACAGTGTGCGCGCGACGGAATGCAATCCGTCGGCCGCGATCACGATTTTCGCCTCGTGAACCGCACCGGCCTGCGTCGCCGCACCGGCTTTCCCCGCGCCCTGGGTGTAGGAGACGACGCGCTGTTCGGTGAGCAGTTCGACACCCGCGTCCCGGCACGCCTCCAGAAACAGCGCGTGCAGGTCACTGCGGTGGATGACCAGATACGGGAAGCCGTACTCGCGCTCCAGATCGCGCAGGTCGAGTGAGGTCAGCTCGGTCCCGTCGACCGCGTCCCGCATCACCATCCGGTCGGGCACGACCCCGCGGGTCTTCACCTCGTCCAGCAGGCCGTAGTCGTCGAGAATGCGGGTGCAGTTGGGGGCGAGCTGAATACCCGCGCCGACCTCACCGAACTGTTTCGCCTGCTCCAGGACCCGCACCTGCAGGCCGAGCCGGGACAGTGCGAAAGCGGTACTCAGCCCGCCGATGCCGCCGCCGACGATGACGACGTCAGGGGTGCTCACGATGAGCCTCCTCTACAACCAGGGGCCGAGGTCGGGGACGCCGGCGAGGGAATGGGGACGACCGGCGAGGTAGGCGGTGACCTCGGGGAGCGGGCCGTCGGGGATTTCGTCGAGTCCGCGCCTACCCCGGATATCGGTGACGAGCGCGGACAGGAACTCGTCGGAGAGGTCGGCGAAGGTGGTGCCCGTGCCGAGATCGACGGCATGGACACACACCTCGCGCGCCCGCAGCCACGGGATCTCCGTGGCCGGGACGTTCCGCCCCTGCGCGGTGACGACCTCGTTGTGCCAGTCGTCCCCGGTCAGCGCCTCCATCGCGATGGACAGTTTGCGCACCGCCTCGTTCAACCAGGTGGTCAGCTCGGCCGCGGTCAGCGCGGCGCCCGACTCGATATCGGCATTGCGCTGATCGGGCGAGGAATACATCGGCGTGCGTTCGCCGGTGCGGGCCCAGCGCACCAGATTCCCGAGCGCGTCGGCATTGGCCGCGACATGCGCCACCAGATGCTTACGCGTCCATCCGGGCAGGCTGCTCGGCGCCGACATCGACTCGTCGTCGAGCAGGGCAGCCTGCGTGACGAACAGCCCCGTCCCGTGCTCGGCCCACTTCAGCGAGTCGGCGTATGTCCGCCCGGTCACGAGGCCTTCACCACCTTGTTCGTGCACGCCCCCACCCCGGCGATCCGGGTCACCACGGTTTCCCCGCCGACCAGATAGACCTTCGGGTCCCGGGCGTGACCGACCCCGGCCGGGGTGCCGGTGGCGATCAGGTCGCCCGGGTTCAGCCGGATCACCGTCGACACGTACTGCACCAGGTGCACCGGGTCGAACAGCAACGTCCCGGTGTCATCGTGCTGCATGACCTGTCCGTCGACCAGCGTCTCCACCTCGAGCGCCGGCCGTACCCCGCCGACCTCGTCCGGGGTGACGACATAGGGTCCGACCGGGGTGGAGGAATCCCAGATCTTGCCCTGCGTCCATTCGATCGTGCGGAACTGCCAGTCCCGCGCCGACACATCGTTCATCACGGTGAACCCCGCGATGGCGTCCGCGGCTTCGGTCTCGGTGGCCCGCCGCACCGGTTTGCCCACGACCACCACCAGCTCGACCTCCCAGTCCAGCGCGTCGGTTTCGGCCGGTTTCACGATTGGATCGTTCGGCCCGATGAGGCTGTCGGCGAACTTCGGGAAAAGCGTGGGGTAGCTGGGGAGTTCGCGCCCCATCTCCTTGATGTGGTTGGTGTAGTTGTGCCCGACGCAGATCACCTTCGACGGGTTCGGCACCACCGCGGCGAAATCCGCGCCCGCCGCCGGCCGGCTCCGCCCGGTGGCCTCGGCCGCGATCGTGGCCCAGTCGTCCCGGGCGAACAGCGCGCCGAGGTCGTCGTAGCCCAGGTCGACGAGCGTGTCACCGTCGAGGCGCACCGCGCGGGTGCCGCCGTCGACGCGCAGGGTGGCGAGTTTCATCGGGTGATCTCCTGACGGTCGAGCCGGAGCGCCTCGAAAACGGGCGCGTCCGAGAAACGGAAGAGGTCCAGGGCACCGGAGTCGGAGTCGCTGCCACCGGCTTCCGATTTGGCGGAGAAGGCTTCCCACGAGGGGACGACGAACAGGTCACCGCGGGTGACCGTCCAGCTCTTGTCTCCGACGGTCACCGTGCCGGACCCGTCGAACACCTGATACACCGATGACCCGGTCTCCCGGACCGGCGCGGTCTCCGCACCTCGGGTGACCCGATGGAATTCCGCCCGCATGGTGGGCAGCACATCGGTGCCGTCATGCGGATTCGAGAACCGCACCGCGGCGTGCCCGGGTTCGACGGTGCCGCCGTACCCTTCCTTCTCCAACAGCAGCTGATCGTTCAACGCGGCATCCGTGTGCTCCCACTTGTAGGCCAGCAGTGGCGACCCTGGAGCCACCGCACCCACCGACAGCGGCCGCAGTCCCGGATGTCCCCACAGCCGCTCCGACCGCGACCGCTCCGGCGTGATCCGTTCGGCATCGCCGATCTCCGTGCGCCCGAATTCGAAGAACTGCGATTCCACCACGTACTGGAACGGAATATCCAGTCCGTCGATCCAGGCCATCGGCTCCGAGGTCGCATTGTGGTGCGCATGCCAGTTCCACCCGGCCTGCGGCAGGAAATCCCCACGCCGCATCGGCACCGCGTCACCGGTGGCCGTCTGCCCGGTACCACCGACCACGGTCCACACCCCCGACCCCTCCACCACGAACCGGAAGGCATGCTGGGTGTGCCGGTGCTCCGGGGCGTCCTCGCCGGGCATCAGATACTGGATCGCGGCCCACAATGTCGGCGTCGCGAACGGCCGCCCCCCGAGCGCCGGATTCGCCAGCGCGATCGCCCGCCGCTCGCCCCCGCGGCCGACCGGCACGATATCGCCGGCCTGTGCCGCCAGCCGCAGCAGATTCTCCCACCGCCACAGATGCGGCACCGCCCGCGACCGCGGATGCGCCGGCATCAGATCACCGATCTCGGTCCACAGCGGAACCAGCAGCTCCTGCTCGAAGCCGCGGTACAGCTCCTCGAGGGCGGGGGTGACATCCGGCTGGTCCGGCGCCGCGACCGCCCGCAGGCGGACGGGGGTGTCAGTGGTGCTCATATCGCCTACAGTGGCCCTTGTCGAGTCAGCAGAACAGATAATTCTGGAGAGCAGAACAGAAAGATGGGCAACACGGAACCGAAGACGCCACCGGCCTACGTCGTCACCAGCGCGGACCACGCGCTACGGGCAGCGGTGATGCTGCAGCTGGAGGGCGGGCTGACGGTCAGCCGGGTCGCCGAACGGCTCGGGGTGGCGCGGTCGACAGCGCATCGGTTGTTGCAGACGCTGGTGTACCGGGATTTCGCGGTGCAGGACGAGCAGCGGGTCTACCACCCGGGCCCGGTGCTCGAGCTGGCCACACACTCGCAGTCACGGACCTCGCGGCTCCGGGCGGCCGCGCTGCCGCATCTGCAACGACTGGTCGACCTGGTGGGGGAGTCGGCGAACCTGACGATCCGGGCCGGGGATACGGCGCGGTTCATCGCCAGTGTGGAATGCCGGCAGGCGCTGCGGGTGGGGTCGCGGGAGGGGATGGTGTTCCCGGCCCATCGCACTACCGCCGGCCTGGTGCTGCTCGCGGAACTCGACCCGGCCGAGTTGGACGAGCTCTACGACGAGGCACGATATACGGAGCGTCCTGACGAACGGCCGGACCTGCCGAGTCTGCGCACCCAGCTCGCAAAAGTGCGCCGGTCGGGGTTCGCATTGAACGACGGGCTCTCGGAGCGCGGAGTGGTTGCGGTCGGGGTTCCGGTGCGGGACGCGGACGGGACCGCGTTGGCGGGCCTGTCGGTATCGATGCCATCGGTCCGCTACGACCGGAATCAGTTGCCGACCTTGGTCGCCACCCTGTACCGGGCCGCAGGGGGGATCGAAGCGGGCCGGGTCGAACGACCGTGAAATGTAGCGCGCAAGCCCGGTCCTTCAGGGCCCGGGATAGCGCATCAACTGAACCGTCACGGGTTGGGGACCGCTTCTTCCTAGAGGAAGATGGTCCCCATCATGTCGAAGCGTTACCCGCCCGAGGTTCGTGAGAAGGCCGT
>JBFARE010000068.1:0-32809 GCA_040674215.1 Nocardia sp. NPDC050193
CTGAAGGATCACGCGGTGGCCACCCCTTTCCCGGCTACGACACGCTCAGACTCGGTCTGGCGTCCGGGTCGTACACCATCCTGCTGGACGCAACCAGAGCGGCTCCGAGCGCAATGGTGGGACGAACAGGCCGTCCGCAGCCTTGACCTTGCCAGGGTGAATGGAGCTGGGATAGTTGAGAGAGCGGGATCGGGTGCATGGACAGTCGCTTTCGCGCCGTGCCAGCTGACGTTCCCCACCTGTGAGTTTAGCGAGATCGGGGGTGGCGCGCTACACATGCCCGGATTCGCCGGTACGGGTGGAGCATGCAGGGCGTCCGGTGGAGTGTCGAGCGCCGCTGTGAGGTGAGGCGACGAATCGCGATCGGGTCCCATGCGTCTATCCGTCGTGGAGACACGCATGGGACCGATCATTTCGTGCTCGTCTCTTCCGTGAGCTCCCCGCTGTAGGTGGCCTGTTTCGCCAGGACGCGCACGGGGAGTGTCGAAATTTTCTGCGTCTAGGACGCTGCGGCGGGCGGGTGAGGCAGGCGGGAGAGGTAGTCAGAGGGGCCGCAGTAGGCCCGGGGAACGGCGGTAATCAGAAGGATGTCGTGGTTCTCGGTGACGGCCGATGTACCGAGTGTCAGGGATGTGGGTCGGTTGGTGTCGGGGTTGTACCAGTGCAGCGGGTCGGTGGTCTCGCGGCTGTAGCTCACCTCGGTGTGCGTGTGCCAGATGCTGTTGAATCGGGCGTATTTGGCGAGTCTGGCCAGTAGTGCGTGGGCTTGTTCGGTGTCGCGGTAGCGGGCCAGGGCGGGGCGGAGTGACGCGACGGTGCGGTGGGTTTCGCGCGGCCAGTCGATGACGGTTTCCTGGCCGGCGTTGGCGAACATCCACAAGGGGATCGAGCCGGCTTCGTGCAGGCCGGGGAGCCCGGAGCGGAATATATGGTTGGTGGCAAGGATCTGCTTGAGCGGATCGACGTATGCGGCCAGGACGCCTCGGCGTTCGAGTTCTTCGAGGTGCTGAACGAGCTGCTTGTTCTCGAATATGCGGCGCCGCGAGTGTGAGGTCGGCTCGAGGCATAGCGACGGTGCGCGTAGGTCATGTAGGTATTGGGCTTGGGCGCGGTTGAGGCCGTATCCCATGACGAGTTGGTCGACCATCTCCGTGCTCGGAACGCGTTCGCCTTTTTCGATCTGTGCGAGGTAGGACGGGCTGATGCCGTGGCGGCGGTAAGCGGTGGCACGCGAGATCTCGAGGTTGCGGCGGAACGACCAGACGGTGTCGCCCAGCTCTGGGATGCGTGCACGCGGCACTGGCCCAGGGCCGGTTGCGGCTCGTTTCGTGGCACTCATGATGGAGGCCCCCCTTTCTTGGCTTTGATATGCGTCGTGCAGGTGTTGAATCCCACCCCTGAGTAGACGCTTCAACGACTACCACAGCCCGAATGGGCGAGCAACCCGGTTTCGAAGCGGTTCAGAGTCGTGCCGAATACATTGAGTATCGATCCCGAGCTGCCGGGTTCTCGTTCCGATACTGAATGTGATTCATTCGAGGGTTAACGCTCGGCGCGTGAAACCGACCGGATAACCGCTGGTTAGCTGGCTTTTTGGTGTATTGGGCGTGTGGCGTTAACGAAATTTAGGTGCGTTCAGGGCCTTCCCTGCGGGCTGTTTCGAGGGTTTTGATGGGTCTGTCAGTTCGACATGGGAAAGGATTTCGATGGACCCGTATATCATTCTGAGCTGGGTAGACACCGGCTTGTCGGTGCTGTCCCACGGTCTCAGCGTGGCTTCACAGCTGGCCGGCATCATTCTGTCTTTCGTCTGACGAAAAGGCCGATCCTCCGCCCTTGCCCGGATTTCCTAGTTTCAGGGAAGGGCGGAGTCGGATCGCCATTTATTTCTGATTCTCACTCTCACACTTCTTCGCGAAGGGTAGTTTCTGCATGTCTGTAGAGGGAAGTAGTGAATTTTGCTACGCCGCGAGATCTATTCGTGAGTTACTGGCTGTCCCTGCGTGTCCCGGCAAACGCAACGGGTCCGAGCCGGGGACGATTAGTAAACAGCTGTTACTGGCTGGGACAGTGGTGGCCTTGATTTGCGCCTCGGGGGCCGGCACCGCGGGGGCGGCTGGGCCGATTGCCGATCAGCCAGGTGTGACGAGCCCGGCGCAGCCCGGCACGAGTGCCCCGCCCCCACCGGCTCCTGCGCCGCCTGCCTCGGCACCCGAAGCACCGGTGTACTACGCGCAGCCTCCGGAGGTGCGTAACGACTCCGCGGCACGACCGGCGCCGTCGCTAGAGGAACCGGTGGAGCCGGTCCGGATCGAGCAACTCCACCTGCCGGCCCCCGTGCCGCCGGTCGCGCCGGTGGCGCCACCGCCGGACACGATCCGGGTCGGGCAGTGGCAAACCCCTAACCCGCCATGGCTTCCGCCGGAAGTCCGCGACGCCATCAACGGAGCCGCGGCAACAGCCGAAGCTCACGTGGCGACCGCGCTGGATTCGGTCGGCATACCTGCGGGCCGCTCGGACCGGGTCAGCGGCGCTACCCTCGCAGGCGCCGGGATCGGCGGCGCGGCCGGAGCAGCTGTGGCGGGCGTGCCCGCGGCCGCCGCGGGTGCCGTGGTCGGGGGATTGATCGGCGGCACCATCGGCGGCATCGCCGGGGCAGCCCTGGGCACAGTCGTGGCGGTCCCGGTGGTCGGCACCGTCACCTCCGGAGTCGCGGGAACCGCGATCGGAGCTGCGGCAGGAGCCGCAGCTGGAGCGGCGATTGCGGGCCTTCCGGCGGCGGTCGCGGGTGGGGTCGCCGGTGGGACGATCGGCGCCGGATTCGGTGCCGGTGTCGGGGTCGGGCAGTGAAGTCCCCCGCAGCGACCCGCCGTCGCGCAGCCAGCGCAGTGCTAGGAGCCGGTCTATCCCTGGCGGCCTCGCTCACACTGATCCATCCCGCCACGGCGTCCCCGCCGAATCCTGGTTGTCCGGGGCTGCACGTCTTCGGGATACAGGGCACCGGGCAGTCCTCACCGGCTGCCGATCCCAGCGCGGATTCCGGTGTGATCGGTGCGCTGCTGTCCCCGGTCATGGCCGCCGCTCCGGGCCTGGTGACCCGCAGCTACATTCCATATAGCGCAGGGTTCGGCGGCGCAGTTCCCGGGGGCGGCCCTGCCCCGTACACGGTGTCGGTGGCCGAAGCACGCCACGGGCTCGACACCGAGGTGGGCCGGCTGGCCCGGGACTGCCCGGGCACCTTGATCGCTGGGGTCGGGTATTCCCAAGGCGCTCAGGCCATGTCCTGGTTTGCCCGCGATGTCGGTGCAGGGTACGGACCGGTGTCGCCGGAGCGCATCGCCGGTATCGCTCTGTACGCCAACCCCGATCGCGCGCCGGCGGCGCCCGTTATCCCGGGGCGGCCCGGGCAGACAGTCCCGGACCCGGCACCCGGCACTGCCGGGGCGGCGGTTTCCGGGGTGCGGGTCGAGGCAGGTGTGGTCTCGGGTTCGGGCATCGCGGAGCGCGATACCGGATTTGGGTCGCTGACGGGACGGGTCGCCGATATTTGTGTCGAGGGCGACCTGGCGTGCTCGGCGCCCGGGCAGGCCGCGCTGCTGCGGTTGGGCGCCGAGATAGCTGCCCAGGCGGACCTACGCGATCCGGTCGCTGCGGCGAATTCGCTGGATGCGCTGTTTGCGGCCGCGCTTGGTGGCGCCTGGACCACAGTCCTGCTCAACGACTTCCAGGTCGGCCCCGGTCGCGCCGATTACGTGCCCGCGGTGTCGCTGGCGCAGCGTCTGATCGATGCGGCCGATCCCCGAATGTCGGCACCGACGTCCAGCGAGCACGCTGCGGCGGCTGCGCGATGGAACGAGGTCGCGAGTGCGGTGGCCGGGAATCCGCTGGCGGTGCTGCCCGCGCTGGCAGGTCAGCTCGGCGGGGCGTGGAGCCAGCTGGTTGCCGAGAACGCCGACCTGCTGAATCCGGCGGTCTGGGCCCGCTACGCGGGCACGATCGCCGCTCACACCGACTACGCGGCGACCGGGCGGCTGGCGTCGGGCACCGCGTGGCTGATCGCACTGGCTCACGACATCGCGGGAGCGCACTCATGACCGACCACCGGACCGGAGATGACTTCTTCGCCGCCGACAAGCTCGGCTTCGAACCCTTGCCCGGCACGATTCTGCGCCGCCGCCCAATCATCCTGCCCGACATCAACGGGGTGAGCACCGCCTGGCAGATCGTCTATGCCAGCCGCACGGGCTTCGGTGCGCCGATTCCCGCCTCCGCGACGGTCATCACTCCCGATCCGGGGTCGGTGCCGGCGGGCGATCGGATTCTGTTGTATTGCCCGGCGTTTCACGGACTCGGCGGTGGCTGCGCGCCGTCGCGGCAGTTGGCCTTCGGCAGCGACCCCGAAGCACCACGGATCGCGGCAGCAGTGGCCCGTGGCTGGACCGTCGTCATTGCTGATGGCCTCGGTCTGGGGATCAACGGTATCGGACCGCAGTTATGGCCGGCCGGTGGCGCTGCCGCCCATGCCGGACTCGACGCAGCGCGAGCGACCCTCGAACTCCTGGACCTCGATGCGGGGGTCGGCTGTGTGGTGTGGGGGTATGCCGACGGCGGTCGCGCGGCATTGTGGACCGCGGAACTGCAACCCCGCTATTCCCCCGATATCGACCTGCGTGGCGTGGTGGCAGGAGCCGTGTTCAGCGATTTGCGGCAACTTGCGCAGGATCTGGACGGGACCCCGTGCGCTGGGCTGGTGATGGCGGCTATGGCCGGTTCGATTCGGGCATACTCGCACCTCCCGCTTCGCCACATCCTGACCGCCGAAGGCCACCTGATCGTAGGAATGGCCGGGGAGCTCGACCTGGTGTCCCTGCTCGAGCAGCACCGTGAGCCGGTGGGGCGGTGGTGCGAACGCCCCGACCCCTGGAACGACCCTCTGTGGGCCTACGTCATGACCAACGAGCGCACCAGCGGCGAAATCCCGCGGGTACCGGTGCATCTGTACCACGGCACCGACGACCCCGTCATCCCCGCCACGATGGGTCGCGCTGTCGCCGAGCGATACCGCAGCCGCGGGATCGAGGTCAGCTGGCAGGACTATCCCGAAGACCACTCCGCCACCGCCGTCGCGGCCGCGGGGGACGCGCTCGACCGCGCGGCGGAATTTCTAGCCCGACCTGCCTCCCCGCTGCCCCCGCCGATGCGCCCGGACAGCGGTTCCGCCGCCTGAATCCCCGGTTTCAACTACTGAACTTCCGAAAGGTGCAGGACCTCATGTGCGGACACGATCGGAGTACGACCCGGACCTCGTTGTGGCGAACGAGAATGTTCGTGGCGGTCACCGCGGTCACTGTGACGGCCACCGCAGCTGGCGTCGCAGCAGCCGTCCCGAGCACGAGCACCGTCCCGGCGGCGCCAAACGCGTCCGCCTGCCCGCAGTTGTTCGTGTTCGGGGTCCAGGGGGCCGAAGAATCCAATCCCGGCGCGGCAGCAAATAGTGATACAGGGGCGCTCGGACAGTTGTTCGGGCCACTCAAAGCTGCGGCCGGCGACTCGGTCGCGCGCACCTACATCCGGTTCCCGGACAACGGGGCCGGGGGATATGCCACTGCGGTCACGGATGCGGCGCAGCAGTTGGAGACTCACGCCACCGACCTTGCCCGGCGCTGCCCGAATACCCGGATCGCCGTCGCCGGGTACGCCCAAGGCGCCCCCGCCGTCACGAGCTTCGCCACCACAGTCGGCGCAGGACGGTCGGGTGTACCTGCTGACCGGGTGGCCGGGATTGCTCTGCTGGCCAACCCTTCCCGGGCCGTGGGCACTCCGACTATTCCGGGGCGCCCACATACCGGTACACCCGCAGCGGCCCCGGGGACCCACGGTCAGCACACCACCTCAGTCACCTTGAGCAACACTACGGTGGCGGGCGGCGGAATCGAGGCGGCCCCACGGGCACCGGACTTCGGAGCCTTGACCGGCCGCGTGGTCGATCTCTGCGTCGCAGGGGATGCCACGTGCGACACGATGCCCGGTGGACCACTGGCGACAACGGTTGCTCACCTTACTGCCCGTATCGATCACCGCGACCCGGTCGCCGCGATCTCCACACTCGCTGCCGCCCTGGCCGGAACCACATTCACCACCGGCGTCGAGGTGATCAACAACGACCTCACCGGCACCAGCCTCGACCAACTCGCCTACAACCCCACAAAGAGCCTGGGCGAACGACTTGCGGAAGCCTCCGCACCAGGTGCCGTACCACCCGGTCCGGACCAGGCACTGGCCGCTCTGTTCAAACTCGGCACCATCGGTCTCGGCACCATCGTCACGGTCGCCCGCACAGTGTTCACACCCGCTACAGTCGCCGAACTCGCCGCCATCGGTCTGGCCAACCCCGCCGCAGCGGTCGCGGTCCTGGGTACGAAAGTCGCGGCCGCAGTCGTCGAGCTGATCCCTCCCCAAACTGCGCTCGGATGGGTCAACGACGCCTTCGACGCTGTCACCAGCCTGGTCACCGACCCGGCAGACCTTTACACGGTCGCCGGCTCCGCAACCTACAGCTCGACTATCGGACGACACGGCTCCTACCGCACCAACACCATCTCACCCGGCATGCCGTCAGCATTCGCAGCGGTGGCGGGCTGGTTCACCGCCGTGGCCCGCGACCTTGCCGCCACCGAGAGCACATCACAACCCGAACGACCCCTGCCGCAACCGGCGCCCACACCCAGCGGGCCGGATGTCGGTGAGAACGGCTCCACAGCGCCATCGCTGCGAGACGGAGCCCCATGAACCCCTTCGAGCGGACGCCGGATCAGCCGACGTCCCCCCAAACCAGTCGGCCGGCTGGCGATTCCCCAGGGAGCGTCCGCTCGGAGGGCCCACCCACCCTGACAGGCCCAGAGGAGGTGACTACAGCGGTGCCCGACACCACCACAGGCCATGAGCATGGCTGGCAATGGCTCGACACCATCGAGCCAACCTCGCTGCACCCCAGCAATTTCGCCGGTGCGCCGCACGACATCGACGAACTTGCCTGGCTGGCACATACCCAGCCCACCGCGCCCGCTGTGGAGCGCGAATCGGCACCTCGCGGTCATCGGCGAATGTGGGCGGCGCTCGGCGCGGCGCTCGCGACCGCCGCCATCATCACCGGCGCAGGAACAATCTACGTCACCGGGCAGCACAACACACAAGTCGCCGCACCGACCTTCCCCGCCGCGACAGCGACATCCCCTACGAACCCGCATGGGGCCGCGTGCGAGGGATTGACCGGCGAAACCGTCACAGTCGGCACCGCGGCACCCGGCACGATCGCCGGAGCGATCACGGCGTTCGAAGCCGCCTACTACCGCCAACGCGACGCCGCCGCCGCATTGCGTCTCGTCGCACCCGAAGCCGGAATCAGCCGCGAAGCACTCGCCGCGGGAATCGCCTCCATCCCCAACGGCACCCGGCACTGCGTGGCGATCACCCCCGTCGCCGCCGGGGTTGCCGAGGTGCACCTGGCCGAAACCCGACCGGACGGACAGCGCATCGACTACCTGCAACTGATCAACCTCCGCGATACCGCCGATGGCCCGATCATCACCAATATCCAGAACAGAAGCCGACCATGACCGCCGCACCCATTCACCTACATGATCGGCGTGACCCCGACCGCCGACTGGACCCACGAACCGTCACCGCCCCACCACCGGAAAATCGCGCCACCGTCCGGACGACACCCCTGCCCACCACCGGCCGCTATCCACCGCTTTTCGCCGTGATGGGCGCCCACGGCGGTGCTGGAACCTCCACACTGGCCCGCTGGTGGGCACCGGCCGCCGACACCGGAGACCAATGGCCAGGTTCGGACCGCACCACCCAACGAGTGCTGCTGGCCGCCAGGCTGTGCCTGCCCGGGCTCACCGCGGCCGCAGACCGACTCCGAGAATGGCACGCGGGCCTGGTCCCCCAAGAGATCACCGTGATCGGCTTGGTCCTCACTCCTGTATCCGGCCGCCGCGCACCCGTAACGGTGCGCCGCTACCGTGCGACGGTCGCCGAGTTGGTCACCCCGATCTACGACATCGCATGGCACGACGAGCTCGCCTGCCTCGAGATCAGCGACCTCGCCCAATTCTTCCCGGGCGAGCGGCTCCCGGCACGCCGTGGCCGCGCGAGCCTCACACGATCGATTCCAGCCGAGGTGCACCGCGCGGCCGAGGATCTGCTGGCCAGGATCGCGGCCGAACGCGCGGTTGATTCGCCGAGCTCGGAGGGCACGCGATGAGCATGATGTTGGTAGCAGCTGAGGCCGCTGCGGTTCTCGCTCAAGAGATCACGATCACCCCGCACAGCCCGCCCGGTGCGGACCGGCTCGTCAATCTGGTCAACTACCTGTCCTGGATCGTGATGCTGGCCGGTATCGCTTCACTCATCTATGCCGGCGGCAAATTCGGGTGGGAACGCTTCCACGGCGGGGCGATCGAATCCCCCAAGATCATCCTCGGCGCCCTCGTCGGCGGCATCATCGCCACCAGCGCCGGATCGATCATGAACGCAGTCGTCACCGGCGGAGGCGGATGAACCATGGCTGCTCACACGCCTCCTGCCATAGGCCGCCCGGTCATCCTTCGGACCGGAGCAGAAGCCCCGCCCGCAAGCCTGATCTATCTGGACGATGCTATCGAGCCCGGGCTCTGGGGTCGCCTCACCGCATACCTGCACCACCGGTTCGACGGCCAGTTCTCACAGATCATCTACCGCCACCATCACCTGATGAGGGAAACCGGGGACAGATACGGGAGCTTCGATTCGGAGCTGGATGTAGTTCTCGGCACCGCTGTCGGTGCCAGGGTGCTGGTTGCCCACTCCCGCACCGCCTTGGCAGCACTGGCCTGGACGGCCAGCTCGCAGCGGCGCGCAAGGATGCTCACCGCGCTGGTGCTGTTCGCGCCGGTCACCGAGGAAGTCTGGATTCCAGGCGATGCCGAGCTGCACAGATTGCGCATGATTCCGACCTGGGTGGTCACCGACCGGACCGCAGGTACCGATCATCAGGCGCCGACCGCGCAGTGGATCCAGATGTTGTGGGCCGATCACGAGGCCATCTCGTTTGGAGGACACCGATTTCCGTCGACCGATCCGGTGTGGGCCGCCGAACCGATCCTCGCCGCGTTGCGCGTTGCCCATGACACACAGCTGCGGGAGGGATCGTGATCGTGCTCGCTGATCCCTTGCCGGCTCAGGTGCTCTCGCCGCTGACGTTGTTGCTGGGATATCTGGCCTGGCTGGTGCTGCTGCTGTGTATCGGGCGCCTGATCTGGGTTGCCGGACTGCTGGCGATCCGCATGTACCGGGAGGAAAGCCTCGAAGGACTCATCGGCGCCTTCGCCGCTGCCGCGCTCGTCGGCTCCGCCAGCTCCATCGCCATCGCCGTCCTACCCACCTGATGCCGGGAGATCCTTCGTGACAACCACAGCCAATTCCAGTCATCGTGCGCGAATCGTGCAGAGAACCATCGCAGCATTCGCAGCGATCGCGACCGCTCTTCTCGGCGCTTGCGGAACCGAGGAACATCACACCACGAACCCGGCGATCTCCACGGTGCCCGAGACGAAGCCGATTGCGCTGCGTTGGGGGACCTTCCAAGGGATCCGCCTGCCCATCGCACAGCAGGGTCCGACCCGCCTTGAAGGAGCCGTTGTCAGCGGGTTCGAACGCTCCCCGGTCGGGGCCGCACTCGCGGCGATCCACGCCACCGTCCGGATGTCGGTGGCAACCGACGCGCAGTGGATCGCGGTGGTGAGGAACCTGGTGGCACCCGGTCCCGGACGCGACGCCTGGACAACGGCCCGCGCCCAGCTCTCGATCACAACCCCGATCGCCGATGATCCGCCGGCGATCCTCGGATACCGCATCACCCACTACACCCCTGATACCGCCGAGATCGACATCTACACCCTGAACCCGGACAACTCGGTGAACAGCAACACCTGCCGCGTCCGCTGGCAGGCATCCGACTGGCGGCTCGAACTACCAGACAACTCGGCGACCACCCCGGTTCGGGTCTTGACCTTCCCGCCCCCGGACATGATCGCGCTCGCACCGCGATAGGAGCCTCCGATGAAATCCCAGCAACTACTGACCGCCCTGCTAGTCTTCCTCGCCGCGGTCGTCGTCGCCATCTCCGTGGTTACCGTGATCCGCGACGACGGCGACCAGGACCCACCTACGGACAGGCGCACGGTCGGAAACACCGAAAAGCACTACCCAGATATTCCGTCCACACCCCGAGCCCAGCCGCCGACCACCGACCTCTTCGGAAACCGACTCGAGGTCTCCACCTCACCCGCCGGTGACGTGCTTGCCCGGCATCCGGGCCCGGACCTCGACCCGAACGACCCTGACTACCTCACAGCCCCGCCTGCGGGCCTGCAATGGCAGCGAGCCTGGGGAGGGGCTGCACTGCCGGTCTCGACGAGCGACGGACCCGCGCGCATCCACGACGGCATCGCCTCAGGGTTCGCGCGCACGCCCCGCGGCGCGGCGCTAGCAGCTTTGGACGCATTCGGACGCGCGCTCGCCGCTCCTGAGGGAACCTGGCAACGCGTCGTTGTTTCCCGCTACTACGGTGATACCGCCCGGCTGCGTGATCGATTTGCTCGCTCACGTGCCAGCAGCGCCAATTCCGGCCGCTATGTCACCGTGCCCGACGGCGTTCGGATCCAGCCCGGCTACCGCGACGATTTCGCCGTTGTTCAGATCGCAGCTCGCAGCGCGCGCGGCTACGCCATCGCCACTTGGCCTGTCGCCTGGGTCGACAACGACTGGCGGGTTCGCACACCCGGGGACATCGAATCCTTCTGGAGACCGGGAGAATCCACTTCCTCTCTCAACGGATTCGGGAACTGGAAGTGGCAGCCATGACCGGAACCGTCATGGCCCAATTAGGCGAACATCGGCACACCCAACTCGAGATCCCCGATCCCTGCGATCTGCCAATCCCACCAGCTCTGGCCTGCCGCGTGGTGCAGGAGGGCGCCACCAGCCTCGCTGACTCCGCCTACGACCAGCTCGCCACTCAGTTTATGGAAGGATTCAGCGGCCTTCTGCGCATCGTCATGACCTGGTGGGTGGACTTCCCATCGCCACAACTGACCTCGGAAAATGGTCTGAGCCCGGCGCTTACGCAGATCCGCAGTTACACGGGTGGGCTGCAGGTCCTGTTCCTCACCGCCGGAATTCTATTTGCCGGGGCACGCCTGGCGCTGGCCAAACGCGGAGGTGTCGCCGGCGAAGCGCAGGAAGCATTCCTGATGCTCACGCGAGCGGTATTCGGTGCGATGACCTTCGCAGCCGTCATCGCCGCAGCGACCCGCGCCGGCGACGAGTTCGCCACCTGGGTGATCTCCGACGCAACTCGCGGTGACGTCACTGCCCTGCTCATCGAGATGGCAGAGTTCGACATCCTCGAAGGTGGTTCAGGGCTGGGCACCGGCACTGTCCTGATAGTCGGTTTTCTCGGGATAATCAGCATGCTGGTCCAGCTGGTTATGCTCGTCATCCGACAAGCACTACTCATCGTCGTGGTAGCAGTCCTACCGATCGCAGCCGCAGCTTCCGGCACCGGCCCTGGTTCGCAAGCCTTCAAAAGGCTGCTCGCATGGTCTCTGGCGTTCGTACTGTGGAAACCGGCCGGTGCACTGATCTACGCGCTGGCCTTCACGGTTGCCGGAGACGACCATCAAGACCTCCAGCTCAAGCTGCTCGGTCTGATCCTGCTGGTGCTATCGGTCGTAGCTCTTCCTGCCTTGATCCGGCTCGTCTCGCCAGCGGTAGCGGCGCTCGGTGGCGGTGGTGGCGCGTCGTCGGTACTGGCCGGCGGTGCTGCGGGGGTCGCGATGTCCGCCGTCGGTAATAGGTCGGGCGCCCGCAAAGTGAGCGAAGGCGAGCACGCGGCAGGGCCCCGAGGAGCCAACCTCTCGTCTGGCCCGTCTGGCCGTTCGGGAGGTGGTGGCCGACCGATGCCCGAAGGCGGGGGCGGGTCCCCGTCACCGTCCGGACAACAGGGCGGGCAGGTCGGGGCTGCGCCAGCCCCTGGAACCGCGCGGTCCGCAGGCACGTCGAAGCAGTCGCCTGGCGCAGTGTCAAACGATGGCCAGGCATCTAATGCTGGCGATGGTAGCGGCGGTGCTGGAGGGGCCGCAGGTGTCGCGATGGCCGCCAAGGCCGGCGTGGATCTGGCCAAACAGGGTTCCTCGGCGCTGGATCGTCAGGTGGAGTCGGCGGTGCCACTGGATCCGGACACCCTGGGCTCGGGGGAGGTGCGGCGGTGACGGCGCGGATGTACGGGCGTTGGGAGCGCCCCCGCTCGGCGGGGTTCTTTGGGTTGACCTGGGGTGTGTCGCTGCTCGGGCTGGCACTGGTCATTGCGGTGATGGCGACCTTCACGATTACCCGCTCGCCGTCGATCGCCGGGGTAATGCTGGTGGTTTCGGTTGTGGTGTTCGTGCCGATGGCTGTGGTCCGCAATGGCCGTACCGGCTGGGAGATCGCTGTTCTGCGGGTGCAGTTCGCCTTTGCTCGGTCCCGGGGTGAGCTGGTGTATCGGTCGGGTCGGTTCGCCCGTATCCCGGGGGTGGCGAGGCTGCCGGGGTTGCTGGCGGATTCGCAGTTGGCGGAGTACGAGACCCCAGGCGGGCGGCGGTTCGCGATGGTGACGATCCGCCGTAGCAGCCATTACACGGTGATCGTGCGGGTTATCCCGCGGGGCAAAGAACTGGTGGATCAGGCACAGATCGATGCGTGGGTAGCGGCCTACGGGGATTTCCTGGCGACCCAGAGCCGCAGCGGCGAGGTCGTCGCGGTGACCTCGGTATTGGACAACGTGGTCGAGACGCGGTTGAAGCAGTCGCGGGAAGTTGCGCGGCTGGTCCGGCCGGATACGCGGGAGTATGCGCGGTCGGTGATGCGTGAAGCGGTGGCTGATACCGGTGGTGTGGGGGTGCGGATCGAAGCACGGATCGCGATCACTTACCGCGGCATCGGGCGTGGCCGTATCCGTGGTGATGAGGCTGAGCAGGCCCGCGAGATCGGGCAACGGCTACAGGGAGTGCTGTCGCATCTGGCGCGCGCGGGGCTGGCCGGGACTCCGTTGCAGGCGTGGGAAGTCTTGGGATTGGTTCGTACCCGCTATGACCTGGCGTCCCAACGCGATGTCGAAGCTGCTGGCGCCGATATCACCGAGACGCAGTCGTGGGATTCGGTGGGTCCGCTGGCGCACGAGGACCGGTGGGATCACTACGTCCACGACGGGGCGCGGTCGATCACATGGGAGATGGATGCTGCGCCGCGGGGCGCGGTGATGGAGACCGTGCTCGAGGAGTTGCTGCGGCCGCGGCCCGATGTGCCGCGCAAGCGGGTGGCGATCGTGTATCGGCTGCATTCGGCGGGCGAGGCCACCCAGTTGGTGGATTCCGATTTCCGGGACGCGGTCGCCGCTGAGCAGACCGAACGTGGCATCGCGACGGCCTCGGCGCGGATCCGGGTCGGCAACACTCAGGCCGCGCGGGAAGAACAGGCTCGCGGCGCGGGGCTGACCCGGTTCGGGCTGCTGGTTACGGTCACCGATCACCTTGACGGCGATCTTCCGGGAATCGAGGCGTCGGTGAAGGGGATGGCTGCGGCGTCGCGGTTGTCGGTGCGCCGCTGCTACGGCAGCCAAGCTGCCGCATTCGCCGCGTCCTTGGGGATCGGACTCATATTGCCTGAGCACGTGTCGATCTCGAAGCGGGTCTCGGCATGAACATTTCTTCAGGGATGTCGAAGAGACAGTCGCGAAGTGCGCGCACCGAGACCCGCGCCGGGATCCGCGTGCTCACCACTGATGCGCGGGCCGCTGCCGAGACTGCGGCGGGCCGGGGTGGGTTGCGTGGATGGTGGGCGCGGTTGCAGCTCTCCAGCGATGACCACCGCCGTGCCACCGCAGCCGGCAGGGCCGGGCGCGGCGAGTCGAGTGGCGTCGGGCGCCCGCTGGCTGAGCCGTCCGACCGAGGCTATCGAGGTCTGGGTGGGGGCCGCGCCGCCGTGGTGGCGGCCACACCGGAATGGCGGGCCACGACAACGCAGGTGGCGGGCCTGTGGCCGTTCACCGTCGGCGCCAGCGCTCCAGTGGTCGGGACGCCGGTGGGTTCACATTACGTCTCCGGGGCACCGGTGCACTTCGATCCGATGAGCTGGTTCCTGCGCGGGTTCATCACGGCTCCCATCGCTTTTGTTCTGGCGCTCAACGGTTTCGGAAAGTCTTCGTTGATCCGGCGGATGGTGACCGGCGCAGTGGCGGCGGGGGAGACGGTGCTGTGCATGGGCGACACCAAACCCGACTATCGGGATCTGGTCCTGCGCCTGGGTGGGCAGGTGATCGATCTCGGCTACGGCTACGGCAGCCTCAACCCCCTCGACGTCGGAGCTCTGGGCGCGGTGATCGACCGGTTGCCCGATCCGGATCAGCGTCGGCGCGTGGCCGCCCGGGTCGAGGCCGGGCAGGTCACCATCATCGCCGGCCTCATCGAGCTGGTACGTGGGTCCCGGGTCGCCGACTACGAAGAAGTCCTCCTCGCCGCCGGCCTGCGTGAGCTCTACAGCCCTGCCGGGGGTTTCACCCATCAGCGGTCGCCGCTGCTATCGGATCTGCTGGAGGTGATCTCCGGCGGAGGGGAGCGGCTGCGGGAATTCGCCGAGGAAGACGACGAAGTTTCCTATCGGGCGGCGACGAAGCCGTTGCGGCGCTCGCTGCGGGCGCTGGTCGAGGGACCCTTCGGCGCGGTGTTCAATCGGCCCACCACCGTGAAGTTGGATCTGGGCGCGCCAGCGGTGTGTGTGGACGTGTCCCGCATCCCAGAAGGTGACACGAAGTTATTGGCGGCGGTGCTGATGGTGTGCTGGTCAGACGGTTTCGGTGCGGTCGCCGCCGCGCACGCTCTCGCCGATGCCGGACTGGCGCCCGCACGCACCTTCGAAGTGGTGATGGACGAGATCTGGCGGGTGCTCGGAGTGGGGGAGTTCATGGTCGACCGGGTCGACGCCCTGACCCGGTTGCATCGCCAGATCGGGACCGGGCTGATCATGTGCAGCCACACCATCAAAGACCTCTCGGCCTTCGATTCCCCTGCGTCCCAAGCCAAAGCGCTCGGGTTCTTCGAACGGGCTCGGGCGAAGATCATCGGCCCGGTCGGACCCGAGGAGATCAACCGGCTGCGAGCGGCGGTGGGCATCACAGAGACAGAGAAACTGTTGGTCACCTCCTGGGCTGCCCCGCGCCCGCCCAGCGACGACGATCTGGACCCCACCCGCCGCGACACCCCTCCGGGCACTGGTTGTTTCCTGCTCAAGACCGGGGAAGCCGAAGAACCCGGCATTCCGTTCCGGCTCACCTTCACCGCGAGCGAGCGCGCCGCGGATGTGCACAACACCAACCGGCGGTTCGACAACCTGCCAGGAATCACAGCCGAGCTCCCGGATCACTCAACTCCCAGCACGTAACACCAGGGCACGGAGTAACCGCGCCCGCACCGCATCACATCTCTCGGAAGGACACGGAAATGACTTCTCTGGATACTGCTTCGGCCCGCGGAGGTGGCTGCTCGACACCGCCATCGGGCTATGTTGCGGAGCCGATGGCGTCGCTGCGGCGCGTGATCTTCGGCGGCCCCCGCAGTTTCGCGCGCCATATGCGAGTCCGTGACGCGCTGACCGGCTTGGGAGATGTGCCGCAGTCCGGACTGGCCCAGATCGAAGAAGCGCTGTACAGCTACACACTGTTGCCGCGGGCTGTCGAGGTGTTGGGCGGGTCGGTGGTAGGGATCGAGGCCGACGCATGTGAGTCGGATGCTTTGTTCGACTGGTCGGCTGCGGTGGCACCGCGGCTGTGGTCGTTGCTGTCGGGTCATCACAAACTCTCAGTCGCGGCGATCCAGCAGCTCGGCGACGGGTCGGCCTACCAGAAGAGGTGCCTGGCACAGCTGGACACCGGCGCGGTGGCCGGCGTCGCGATGTTCACCGAATTGGGATACGGCAGCGACATATTCCATTTGGAGACCACCGCGACATGGCAGCGGCACTCCCGCACCTACCGGCTGGACAGCCCGACTGCGGAGAGCGTGAAGTTCATGCCCAACACCACAGCCGAGGGCGTTGCGAAGACGGTGATCGTGGTGGCCCGGCTGATCGTCGAGGGCCGGGACGAAGGTGTGTGGCCGTTTGTGATGGAGCTGCGCACCCGCGACGGTCTCGCCGACGGGGTGGAAATGGTGGCGTTGCCCGACACCGGCTACGGGCTGTCGATGGACCACGCGATGACCCGCTTCGACGCAGCGATTCTGCCGGAATCGGCACTGTTGTCCGGGGATGTGGCGGCCTTCGATTCCCAGGGCGTTTTCCACTGCGAACTGACCCTCGGTCAGCGGTTCGCGCGCACCACCAGCCCGCTGCATCCGGCGCGGCTGAGCATGGGCGGGGCAGCGGCATCGGCGGCGCGTGCCGGGCTGGCGTTGACGATCCCCTACGCCGTCAACCGCAAGATCGGCCCGGGGAAGACGATGATCAACCGCGACCATGTCGCCCGCAAACTCGTGCACGCGATGTCGGAGGCGTGGGCGATGACGTGTCTGTCCAATACTGCCCGCACCCACGGGCGCAGCGGCGACGCGGGAGAAGCGGCGTTGTGGGCAATGCTCGGTAAAGCGATGACCTCCCATTCGGCGTGGAAAGTGCTCGAGGTCTGCCGGCAGGTGTGCGCGGCGCAGGGCATGCTGCGCGCCAACTACATCGTCGACTACATCGCCGCCTGTCAGGGACTGCGCACCGCTGAAGGAGACAACGCAGCGGTACTGGGAGCCGCGGGCAGAGCCCTACAACACCGAGGCCGGCTCCTGCCCGGTTCCTCCGACCCAGGCGGAGCGCAAACCTGGTGGCAGAGTCTGCTCACCGAGCGCGAGCGACTGCTGACGATCGGGATCGATGTGTCCGGTCAACCCGACAACTCGGCCATGGAACTGGCTGCTGCGGTGGCCGACCGGATCGCGGTGGATGAGATGGTCACCGCCGCCGAAACCACCACCGATCCGGTCGCGCATCAGCTCCTCACCGATCTGGCCGCCACCTATGCGCTGCGGAAGGTGAAGAAACACGGGCTGTGGTTTACCGCCAACGACTACATCTCCAGCAGCTACGCCGCGGTCATCGACAGCGAACTACTCGCCCACCAGCTCAGCATCGAGCCACACCTCCCGGTGCTGGCGAAAACCTTCGCGCTACCGGATTCATTGCCGGCGCCGATGGCTGGCGACTATATCCGGCGGTGGATCGAGTACGCGGGCTGGAGCGACCGGTTCGGAGATGCGTCCGCGGCGACGACCTGACCGCACCGCGTCGGTCCTCTGGTCGGAAGCACAGAACACATGAACTCCAGCAGCCCGGCAACCTTCGGTGCAGCGGTGGCAACGGTGGTGGGCGTGCTGCTGCTTCTCGTGCTCTTGGGTAGCGCTGAACCGTCCCCGTCGTGCGCTGCCGCCTTTCCGTCGGCGGGCAGCGGTGGAGCAGCCTCGACCGGGCAAGGGGTGCAGGGGCTGTCGGACGCGCAGCTGCGGCTGGCGCGTGACGGGGTCGCGATCGGGCTTCAACGCGGGATGCCCGAGAAGGTGATCGTCGCCGAACTCGCCGCCCAGGCCACCGAATCCAGCTTCCGTAACCTGGCCAACTCGACGGTGCCCGAGTCCTTGCGCTACGCCAACGACGGCATCGCCGCCGATCACGATTCCGTGGGCCCGCACCAGATGCGGGTCAGCATCTGGGGCGACGTCGGTATCGCCACGCTGATGAACCCGACGTATCAGATCAACTGGTTCTACGACCAAGCCGAAAAACTCGGGGCCGCAGCCGAGCGGATGTCGGCACCGGAGCTGGCCCAAGCGATCGAACGATCGGAACCGGTCGCCTACCGTCAGCACCTGGCCCTGGCACAGGACCTGTATGCGATGTTCGCCGACCTCGACCCGGCGTCGATGCCGCGTACTCCCGCCGGCAGCCCGGCAGCGGGGTGTGGCGCGGGAGGTTCGGGAGCTCCACTCAGTTCGGAGTCGACCGCATTCGGACAGGCGGTGATCGACCACGCTTCCGACTGGATCGGCACCCCCTATGTGTGGGGCGGTGGAGACGTGCACGGCCCCACCTCCGGCGGGTTCGACTGCTCCGGGCTGACCCTATACGCGATCTACCACGCGTCGGGCGGGCAGATCCGGCTACCGCACTACACCCAGGCCCAGCAGGACCACCCCGCCGCCCAGCCGGTGCCCTTCGCTGCTCGGGCACCTGGAGATCTGATCTTCTTCACCGCCCCCGGCGAAACCGATTCTCACCATGTCGGCATCTACTACGGCCGGGACGAAGCCGGCCGTGACCTGCTGCTCCACGCACCCCAAACCGGGCAGACGGTCACCATCGCGCCGCTGTCGGGCTGGGACGGCGAACGCATGGATGTGCGCCGCTACGAGCTCTCCCTGCCTCCGTCCGGCAAGGAGAAGGCACCCCGCGCCTGATTTCTACATCGTCGGATCAGCCGAAGTCTCTGGCCGTGAACCATCCCGGTCGAGCTCATTCCCGAAGGAGCACTTAATGAACCGTATCCACCACCTGCCGGACCCGGGCTACCGGCCGATCTATGACCGCCGAGGTCCTGACCGGCCGGTCATAGATCATTTCACCACCGGGTTCACCAGTGCGCCCACCGTAGGCCGAGGCGGCGTAGGTGCTGCGGCGCGCAGAGATCCACGCGCCATCCGACGTGCTGTGGTTGTCATGGCCCTGGTCGCCACCGGCGGCCTGATGGGCGGATGCGCGGCCGCGCAGTCTCCGCCCGGTGGCCAATCACAGTGCCGAGTCGAGCATCTGAGGCCGCCCTATCAGAATGTCGATCACTGCGATCCGGAGGCGGTGGTCGAAGCCGCGGTGGGCGTGGTGTTCGACTACGACCGGTACGGGGGACCAGCGCACGCTTTCCACACCGCGCTGCCCTTGATCGATCCCACGTTCGCTGCGGCAGCGCAGGAATCGGCGCTGCTGTGGGCACCGGCGGGGCTGCGCGAGGCTCGGGTCGATTCGGTGCAAGTCACCACAGATGATCACCCACCCGATCGGGCCACGACCGTGCACCGCACCGTTGCCGTAGCGCTAGCGTTTCGCCGAGCCGCGGCACCTACCGGCGCGGAGCTGGTTGTGCACGCGACAGCGAAACGGGACACGCCTGTGCAGGGTTGGCGGTTGTCGCACATGGTGGTGGCGTTGTGAGCGGCGGGGATCCAGTCGAGGAGAGCGGGCAGGCGCTGCGCACGGGGTTCGTGCAGGCCATGCAGACCGCGCACACCACCCAGGCGTTATTGGCCCGGCGCGGCGGCGAGTCTCGCTCCCGCGAAGAACACGAGCAGCGGTTGTCGGCCGGTACCGCCAAAGAGCACCGCTCGCTCGTCGAGCATCAACTGCGCGTGGACCAGCAGACCGAGGCTCGGTGGTGGGACCGTCAGCTCAACCAAGCCCGCGTCGAGGAGGTGCGTGCCCGCATCACCCGCGGCGCCGAGCTGCACGCCGCGGAGATGCGGCGCGTCGAGGGTCAAATCGAGCGCGCAGACAAAGACCTAACGCGCCGGGAGCGCGCCGGCAACCTCGAGAGCAACCAGAAAAAGACCCTGCACAACCATCAAGTCGCCGGCTACGTGAACCGGGAGCGGCGTGCTGCCGAACTGCATGAACTGGATGTCGAATACAAGAAGTTACTGATCGATATCCGCCGCCGCACCGCGGGATTCACCGAGACCTTGAGCGAGCAGACCGGACCGCAATCGGCGGCAGCGGTCACGTCCTCAGCAGCGTTCGCCGCCGCCTCCACCGGATCGGAAACCCCTGAGGGCTCCCGCGACTACCAGGCATTTCATGAACGCTTCGTCGAGGACACCGGCACCGATCCTCACCAAGTACTCCGCGGTGCCCGCCCCTCACCGGGATGGTCGCCACCACCCATGCGGGTGCCGCGGCGTGATGTCAATGGACTCATCGGGGACCTCTGCGTGCTTGCCCATCTGCTGCCCCCGATCTCGGATACACCCAAAGACCCACCGGCCCCGGCGGTGCGGATGGAAGCGGCGGTCGAAGACGCAGGTCTCAACACGCCGATCGATGTCGAAGCCGTCGAAATCGTGGAAGAGACCGACGCGCCCTCGGCGAACCTGCCGGTCCTCTGGACCGGTCCGGAAGCCGGACGATGAGCGCGCAATTCCAGACGTCCACAGATGGTTCCAGTTGGAAGGCAGGGCTGCTGAACCGGATCCGATACCACTACGCCCACCAGCACGAGCCGGCAGTTCGAGACGCTGAGCACCTAGCAGGGAACCCGCCCGCGCTGCTGCGGGGCGGCCGAGGCGACCGGAATGTCACCGATTACCGCGCCCTGATCGAGGAGCTGGAGACCCGGGCCGCGGCAGCGGGATTGACCGAGGCAGCGATCGCGTCGGCGCGGGCCGCCGGATTGGCGCAACGACAACTGGCCCCGGGAACACCGGACGACACCGCATCCGAGCACCTGGAGCCGACGGACGTATTGGCCGACAGAATCTGGCGACTACGCCATACAGCGCTGGTGGTGGCCGAATACGACATCCGATCCTCAGACCACGAGATTCGCGCGGGTCTGACGACCATCACGGAGGCGGGCCGCAACATGGACGCCTTGTGGTTCGCGATTACCGCCGACATCGCCTTGGCCGATCTCAGTGTCACGGAAGCAATAGCGCTGTGGGACCTCGACGAGCAGGGATGGTGGCACTGCGGGCGTCTGGTTCACAACTACGACGACACACAATTGCGTCACCGACTCAACGAGTCCGCCTCACCTGAGATCCGGACACACCTCGCCGGCACTCTCGCCGAGGACAGCCCCGACCGGATCGCGCACGCCATCCGGCTCGGGATCGCGCCCCCCGAACCGATCCCACTGTCCGAAACCGCCACCGAAGCCCTGCTCACCCTTCACCGGGCCGCCGAGTCACCGGACCAGGAATGGAGCGAGGACCCTGGCGTCGAGCAGGGCCAAGACCCGTCGCTGAGTGCCCCCGCCCCCACCAGCGGGCCCGACCTGTGACGACCCGGGCTTGGCCGATCCATCGATACCGGAAGGATTTCCTGTGAGTTCCCGTTTCCCTGAGCTCGAGGGTCTATCGGGTTGGAAGATGCGGTTGCTGGACCGCATTCAAAACAGCGTCGCACTCGCCGTCGACCTGTCCAGCATCCGAAGCGCGGACAGCGTTCACTCCGGACGCGGAGATCCCACAACCCACGGTGGGCCGAAGCTGGCCGATTTGTTGGCACTGCACGGCTACCAGCGTGAGCTCGACGCCCGTGCTGCCGCCGCTGGCATACCGGCTGCCGCGATCCAGCAAGCCCACGAGGCTGGCTGGGACGGGTGGGCCTCGCCGGACCGCCACCGTATCCTCGACCGGGATGCTGTCGCCGGAGAGGCGGCCACCGACCGTCTGGCCGATCAGATCTGGCACCTCGAACACAGCGCGCTGGTACTGGTCGAATACAACCAGCGCACCGACGCCCGCCAGTTCGTGGCGGACCTCGAACTGTTCCGCGATCTGGAGCGATCCATGACCGCCGCGTGGTTCGGCGTCACCGAAGGCATCGACTTCGCCGGTCTGACCGCGACTGAGGCCAGCGGCCTCTGGGAACGCGATACCGCCTTGTGGCAACCCCTCGCTGAGCTCGTGCGCGGCTACGACGACGCCGGATTGCGCCGACGGCTGCACGACTTCGCCTCACCCGAGATCGAAGACACATTGCGCTGGCTCGGCGGGCCCGATGAAGCCCGGGTCGACCACGCTGTGAACACCGGCACCGCGCCGCCGACCCCCTATCAGCTCATCGAATCGGCCACCGACGCGCTCCACGACCTCGACCATCCCTCACCCACCCGGCACCCGGGACCCAGCCCCGGCCTGGATCACCCGGGGGGGGAGAGTGCATCGGCAACCCAGCTGGCGTGGACCGAGCTCGCCGAGCCGGATCCGGAAACTGGCAACTGCCCACCAACCGCGCCGGACTTCGGGCCCGGAAGGTGACGGCCGCCGATGTACACCCCGACCGAATTCCAGGCGCATCTGCTGCGTGCTGTGCAGAACTTGGCATTTGACACCGCACAGAAACGCAACCACAACCGAATCACACCGATCCACGCCGCGCAGATCCAGATCGGCGACTCCGCCGGCGTTCAGATCGAGGCCGCCGCGATCGCGATCGGCATCCCGAGACCCTGGGTGGACTACGCCCGGATCGCGGGCCGCCAAGGCCAGCGTTGGCACCCCCGCCAGCAGATGTTGTCCGGTCAGCATGCCACGCGCAGCGAACTGCTCACCGCCCAGACTGCGCGCGTTCGGGATTTGCAGGAGATGGCCGCCACCGCAGCGGCCTACCCACCGCGGATGGGCGCAGACCCCGACGCGGTCGCGAAAGTCCGTCAAGTCCTTGGCATCACCTGGCAACGGACCGGAGCGATCGGTCACGCCCTGGCATTGACCCGCGACGAACGCCACCAGTGCTGGCAGCCCGGGCCACAGCAATGGTCTGCTGCCGTGGCCGCCGCGGCGAAAGCCCTCGACGACACGGCCCTGGTCGCGCGCTGGCAAGCGATGCACACCAGCGACTTCACGCCACTGGCGATGCCGATCATGGTGCTGCAAGGCGCAGGCATCACCCACGACGACATCGCCCGGCAACTGCCGCTGTCACCGGACCAGATGGTCGACCACGCCGCGATCGCCCTGTTCGGTGCCCCGGGGACACCCTCCCTCGACACCACGATCGCCAGCAGGACACGCGGTGGCGGCCTCATCGCCACCGCGATCGACTCCGCTGCCCTCACCACACCCTCAGAGCCGGCCTGCGAATTCGACGAGACAACAACCCCGGCGCCCGGCCCCGGCTCGGACCCCGCCGATATCGGATGCGAGCCATGACAACCATCCATCCTCGCGGGCACCTGCCCGCGCACCCACACTCGGGCCGCCTGCGGCCAGCTGTATAGGAGGTCACGCCATGACATCACCCGAACGTCCACCGGTGACGGTGGCCGACTGGCAGACACAGTTACTGCGGCGCATACACCACCTGGCCGGCGAATACGCCCGCACCTACGCCCGAGGCCCGCAAGGCTACGGCGGCCATGACCTCGACATCGACCCCGAGACAGGATGGCGTGCACACCTCGACGTCATCGAAGCCGCCCGCGAGCACACTGAGCAAGTTGCTGTCACGGCAGGTGTGCACCCCAGCGACGTGGACGACGCCCGCCAGCGTGGACTGTTCGGGCTCGCGGCACCGCAACAACCGCCGCTACGCGAAGGCATCGACCGCACCGGGGAAATGCAGGAGTTCTACCTCGACATGCTCGGCCTCGACCTCTGGCATCTCGAACGGATGGCCAGCCTGCACGTGACCCGCGCACACCGTGCCGGGCTCGGCCACGGCGAGTTGCACTCCGGACCGATGGCGCTGCGCGCCTTCAGTGACAACATGACCATACGGTCCCAACGCGTCACCGCGCTCGCCCACACTCTGCAGGTCACAGAGGCCGAAGCCGCAGCGCTGTGGGGGCCCGGGGCCACCAGCATGCGCTACTGGCACGCCGCTGCACATCAGCACGCCGGCGACCTGGACCTGGCCGCCGAATGGCACACCTACAGCCGGCCCACCGCCGAACTGGCCACACCACCCTATGTCCCCGACCTGGAAGGAGCCGCACTCGGATTCACACCCCCCACTCCGGAATTGATGCTCGACGCCGCCACCGCCACCCTGCACACCGAAATCCTGCACACCGCCACCGAACCCATCGCTGCACTCGGACTCGCACACGCCCCGATCGCCGAAGCCATCGAAGCCGCGATCCCGGGCGCGGAGGCGTGGACTGCCGATCCGACCGAAACCGGCCCGGAGTCGGTGGTGCGGTATCCGGGTGACATCGGCACCGATCCATGACTCTTCTGATTCACGCATTCTGTCGGTGACCGGCCACGGGGACAGCCGCGCTCATCGAACCTCACTCCCAGGGGACATCCACAGCACATCCCACAGCCTGTGCCGGCACCCGGCGCGGCTGTGCGTGACGAAGGTGAAACGCGATGTCCGACATCACCGACGACCAATCACACTCATCCAACGACTCCAGGACCACCCGAAGTGCACCTACCTCGGAAGGGGCGCGCCAGCTGCAGGCTGCTCTGCGTGAGCTGCGCCGGATCGGGGCGCTACCGCATGAGATGCGCATCGGGCCGGTCACCGCCGACTACGGTGCCCGAGCGCTCGAGGACGCCCAGCAGGCCGCGCGTTTACGGGAGGTCCAGAATCTGGCTGCGGTCCGTGCTCAAGCGACTCAGCAGGGCACCGGCCGATCCACGATACGCAAACTCGATGTGTCCGAGATAGATACCGCGCTGAGCGAATCGCGGGCGCTGGCGCGCGACGCCGGAATCGGTGCACGCGATATCGCCGCGGCAGAAGCTGCCGGAGCTGGCGGTGCTACGTGGGTGGACGCGCCGTCGCACCGATGGCTGGGCCGTATCGAGCAGCTCACCGACGAGCTCGCTGAGGTCAAAGAAAGCCTGCACCTGCACAAGAAGACCCTGTCGATGACGGTCAACAGGGCAGTCGCCGCCGAATCCACCGCCGCTCGCCAGGCCAAAGATCTGGCTCGCACCGATACCTACATCCAGAGGCTCTGGGAGGCACTGAACGGAGCGGAATGGGAAATCGGACGGCCGCTCCCGGTCTCGCCGGAAGCCTTTCCAGCCGCTACGCAACCAGATCAACATCCAGGAGAAGTCCGCCCCACCGGGGAACACGTGGGCTCCACGATCGACTCGGCGATCGACTCGGCCCTAACCGGCACCGACACCGGGTCCGAGAGCTGGAAGCCCGACATCGCGTCTCCGGACACTTCTCCCGGCGACAGTGACGCCGCTCGCGGGACGGGGGCGGAGTCGTGAACCGGCCTGCCCACACACCCACCCGAACCGATCCCGCCTTCTACGCCGATGCCGAGTCAGCGACCGAAGCTCAGCTGCGCGCCGACTTCACCCACCACTACCAGCTACGCCTCATCGCCGCCTACGGTGAAACCCCCGCCGACAGGATCCGGATGTATCGGGATGCCCACCGGTTGGCCGACCGGTGGACAGACCACGAGCAGCGCCCGATGAGGACGTTGTGGCGTCAACTACACGGCGCGGTCGCCGGGTGGGAAGCCCGCCCGCACGCGACTGCGCGTGCGTTCGACCGAGTCGCGAAGTCGCGGGAGCTCGGCGGCGTCCCGATCGATTGCGTGACCTGGCGGACCTTGGTTCAAGCGTGCGATATCACCGGACACGGTCCCGAACCGATCACCGGATCCGAGCAGGACGCCGTCCGAACTCCAGCCCGCGTCGCCCACCTCGACGTAGTCGCCGACGCCGACACCGGCAAGGTCCTCGATCGAGCCTTCGGCCGCGGATTCCTCGACAGCGCCACAGCCGGTCCGGAAGCAGCCACCGGGCCGGACACGATCGCGGAGCCCCCAGCCGAGCAGACCATCGACAGACCCTGGGCAGAGTCAACCGCCCCCGCCCCGAGACCACAGCTGCCCCACACGGGGGTATTCGGTGAAGAGATCGCACAGCAGCACAACCGGCAGATCGATGCGCTGCGACGGTTGCAGAACGCCACAGCAGAACACACTGCCCTGGCAGCCGAGTTGGGCCCGGAACCGCTGCTCGGTGGATGGATCCTGCGACTGGAACAGCTTCTCGACCGAGGCCGCGCGGCCCGCAGGGATGCCGCGCAGGCCGGTATCCCCGCGGCAGAGATAGATCAGACCTACCGGGCCGGACTCACCGGAGTGTCGTGGCAGGAGAGCCCAGGGCATGCGTTGCTGGGACGCATCGACCACCTTTCTCGGGAACTCGATCGTGCTCTGAGCCGCACCAAGCCGGGTGCCGATGGGAGCCGGGCGGGTCTGGATATCGATGCCGCGATCACCGCCGCCACACCGCCGGCAGGCTACGACGCCGGCGACTGGAACAACTCACCGGACAGCCTCGATTCCGAACCGACCACCTCCGACCGCAGCGTCGAACTGTCGTAGGGCCCGGGCGATGTTTTCCGCACGGGAAACCCGCCGCCGAACCAAACGAGGCCTCGGGGAGGAAACCTCTCTGCTGCTGATCGGCGCGGGCATCGTCGTCACCGGCCTCGCTGCCGGAGCGGCGTTGGTGATCGGGTCGTGGTGGGCAGGCTGGCCGGTAACCAGGAACCCGGTGACCGCGTTGCTCGACCTGGCTGCCGGGCGCCGCCGGTGGCCGTGGCAGGCAACGATCGTGCTCGCCGCAATCACTGCGGTGGTGCTGACCTGTGGCGTGAGTGTGTGGCGGTGGCTGCGGACCGGCTCCGAACTCGATGCTGCGGCGCGGACCATGCAGCGCCCCAGCGATATCCGCATCGGCCGCGTCGAAGACAACGAGGCGGCGGCGGTGCGACTGCTACAGGACGCCGCGCCCGAGATCAGGGCTCTACCGGGCCCGCCCCTCGGCGTCACTGTGACAGCAGGGGTCGCCCTGCATGTCCCGGCCGAACTCGGCGTGACGATCGCCGCCGGGACCCGCACCGGCAAAACGATGGCGTGGGCGATCCCCGCGGTCCTGTCGGCGTGGGGACCGTGCCTGGCCACCTCGAACAAACCCGACCTGTATCGGCATACCGTCTACGGGCGCGAACAGCGGGGCCGGATCTGGCTCAGCGACCTGCAAGCAGTCACCGGGAAACCCGAGTGCGGCTTCTGGGTCGATCTGCTGGCCCAAGTTGCCGGGTTGCCGGCGGCACGGAAACTGGTGTCGTTCTTCGTCTCCGCGGCCACCGGCAGCGCAGCGCAGGCCGCCAACGCCAAAGTCGATTCGTACTTCGACGGCGGCGCTCAGGAACTGTTGTCGTTGTATGCATTCGCGGCGGCGTGCGCGGGCGGGGACCTGCTGCATGTGGCCGAATGGCTCGGCCGTGACCAGGACCAGACCCCGGCGCTGATCCTGCGCCATTACGGGCATCCCCGGCCGGCCGAACGGATCCTCGAAGCCCAGGCACTCTATGCCCGCCAGCGCGACGGGCTCTACGACATGGCGCGCCGGTTCCTCAACGTCACCTCCGACGAGGCCTACGCCCGCATGGTCACTCCACCCCGCCGGAAGATACTGCGTGCCAGTGAGGTGCCGGCCGACGACGGCAGCGGGACCATGACCACCGCCCTCGACATCGCCGAAGAGACCACGGTCAACCACGCTCTGCCGGAGTTCAAACCGGTCGAGTTCGTGACCTCCCACGACACCTTGTACGCGCTGTCGATGGCTGGACCCGACGGTGCGACTCCGCTGACTTCCGCGCTGGTGGGGCAGATTTTGGAAGCGGCGTTGAACACCGCCCGCGCCCGACCTGACGGGCGCCTGGCGGTGCCGCTGCTGGCGGTGCTGGATGAGGCCGCCAACTGCGCGCGCATCGGTGAACTCCCGTCCTACTACACCTACGCGGGTGGCTGCGGGATCATCCTGATGACGATCTTGCAGGTTCTCGAACAAGGCGAAGACCTGTGGGGTGTCAACGGGTTGAAGACCATGCGCGCCCAGTCGATCGAGGTCTACGGCGGCGGTATCGCCGACACCGGGTATTTGGAGCACTGGCAGGCGATGACCGGCCAGCATGATGTGGCCGACCGCTCTCGTAGCCACGGCGCCGGCGGGGTCAACCGGACCTTGACCTGGCGGCCCGAACCCATCCTCGACATCGCCCAGCTCGCGGCCCTCGCCAAAGACCGCGCCCTGGTCCGGCTACCCGGCCACGGCCCCGTCCTGGTCCGCAAAGTCTGGTGGCAGGACACCGAATACGCGCCCCTGATCGCAGCGTCGCTCGCCCACTTCGCAAAGGCCACTGCGACCCCGATCGAACTTCCCGCCGCCACGATCTCGCTCCCAGAATCGGAGGACCCTTCATGAACGCCCCCACCCCGCCCGCCAGGCCTGCCCGGCCGCCGGCACCGCCGCGGTACTCGCATTTTGTCGACTTCGCCGAGGACTGGCTGTTCCCGTTTATCACGCTGCGGCTGGCCGAAGCCCACCGCGAGAACACCTACACCTGGTGCACCCAGTGGTGGGCCCACCGCCCGGTAGCGGTCCGGATCGCCCACCTGCACCGGGCGTTCGAAGCCACCCGGCGCAGTCGCAGCGGCACCGGGTTCAGCAACCTGGTCCTCAACCACATCGACCCGCACCTGCGCCTGATTCTCGACGCCGCCAACGGGCCGCTGCACCGCTGCACCCGCATCGAGCATGTACCCACCCCGGCGCTGCCGTTCACGCCGGTGCCGGAGAACTGGTTCCCGCCCCCGAAAACGCCGGAGTCCGGCGGTAAGCAGCCGGAGAAGCGGTTCGGCCACTACCGCGACTTCGTCGAACAGTGGCTGCTGCCGGTGACCTCCGTCCGTATCGCCGCCAATAACCGGGAAGGCCAATACACCTGGTGCACCCAGTGGTGGCGCCACCACACCGTCGCGGTCCGCTTCGCCGGCCTGCACACCGCGTTCGAAGCCGCACTCGCCAGCGACGACCACACCGCCATCTCCACCCTGCTCGTCCGTCACATCGACCCCCACCTGCGCCTGATTCTCGACGCCGCCAACGGGCCCCTGCACCGCTGCACCCCCGACCGGCACACCGATCTGGCCGGCCTGCCGGGCGCCCGGGTGCCCGGCAACTGGTTCGCCCTACCCGGGGCCCGGACACCGGTCGACCGGCTCGGGTTCGGCCCCGACTTCCGCGCCCTCACCCGACAAGGAACGACTTCATGAAAACCCCTACACCAGCCCAAACAGCGGTCTTGAACACGCTGCACGCACAGTCGGCCGCGATCGCGGGCATGCTCACCGACGCCACCCGCCACCAGCAACATACCGGCACCCAACCACCGGCCTCCTGGTACGAGGACTTCCACGGCCGCTCCGTCCTGCGCGAAGCCCTCACTGATGTCGGCCACGCCGCCGCGCTCCCACGAGCCTGGATCGACCACGCCCGCACCTGCGGTGAGAACAACCAACCCTGGCGCGGCCCCGACGCGCTCCCGGCCCCGGAACCTGCTGACCTCGACCGTGTCCTCGGTGACCTCACCACCGACGCCCACCGGCTGCGTGACTGGGTCGCCCTGGACGCGGTCTACAGCCGACTGGACACCAGCCGCAGCCCGCACCTGCGCAGCCGGTTCGACCGGAACCTGCATGTCCTGCACTACCGCACTAACGCCGTCGCGAACCTGCTCGGGCTCAGCGACGAACACGGCACCCTGCTCTGGGGCACCAGCCACGACTGGATCACCGAGGGTACCCAGACGGTAAACTGCCTGTCCGCCGACCAACTCGCCGAACGCTGGCGCACTGCGACCAGCACCGACACTCGCTCTTACGGACTGCAAACCGTCGCCCTGACAGGCGCCGAAATCCCTATCGGTACCAGCTCAGCACTTCCCGACCTCGACCACGTCAAGCAACGCATCGCCGCCGCTATTGATCTGCCACGCGACCTGCACCTCAGCGCAGGCGCCGACATCGATGCCGCGGTCCACGCCACCGAATCCGGTCCGGACCTGCACGTGAGTGGGTCCGGTGTGCAACCACCGATCTTCAGTGCCGCCGACGGCACCATGATCCCGGCCGCACATTCAGCGAGCAATCACCAGATCGGAGGCCCCGGGCCCGGCACGTGAACCGGAGGCCGGGCCGGAACAGCTCAGCCGTATCGCTGTATCGAACCAGCACACATCTCAGGAGAAGAAGATGCCCACACCCCGCCACATCAGCCCGGCCCAGGCTGCCCAGCCGGGCTGACTCTACAACTACTACCTCAGTGGCAGCGCCCATGACGAGGCCGACCGCATCGCCGGTGAGGAAGTCGAAAAGGCCACCCCCACAGTGCGAACCATGGCCCGCACCAACCGAGCGTTCATGCACCGCGCCACCCGCTATCTCGCCGAACACGCCGGCATCCGCCAGTTCCTCGATATCGGTAGCGGCATCCCCGCCGAACCCAACCTGCACCAGATCGCACAGACCGTGGCACCGATCGCCAAGATCGTCTACGTCGACAACGACCCGGTCGTGCTCGCTCACACCCGCAACCTCCTGACCGGCACATCACACGGGGCGGCGGTGATGATGGAAGGTGATATCACCCACCCGCAACCATCCTCGACGCTCCGGTCCTCCGCGAGATCCCTGATCTCGATGAGCCGGTTGCGCTCTCGCTGATCTCGGTCTTGCACTTCATCAGCGACCGCCACCATCCACACGAAGCAGTATCGACCCTGCTGGAAGCTCTCGCGCCCGGCTCGTACTTGACGCTCAGCCACAGCATCGCGGACTTCGACCCACACGGCACCAGCGCCGCTGTGGAGGTATGCCGCGCCAGCGGCATGGACCCCCAACCCCGCACGCGCGCGGAAATCGCCCGTCTCTTCGACGGCCTCGAACCCATCGCCCCCGGAATTGTCACTCCTCACCGATGGCACAACCCATGCGGCGGCACAACGAAAATCACGGACGCCGAAATCGGCTTCTACGCTGCCCTCGGCCGGAAACCGGTGCGCTGAGATTGCTAATCGGCTGTCCGGGGCTCGATCAGGATGCAGCGTACATTCTGGTCGGCGGAACCCGCAGTAGAGGGATCATCCCCTTCAGGGAACGCGGCCGACCGCGGCGAAGTTGCAGGGTCTCGCTGGGTCCGTGGTGTCGACCGGGGCTGTGCGGTGCCAATCGCTGGCGTAGCTGATTCCGGGCTCCACCACATCGAATCCCGTGAAGAACTCGGCGAACTGCGCGCGGGTCCGCAGAGTAACCGGGTCCAAAGTGTCCTGGTAGGCGGCGGCACCGGCAGCGACCTGCTGGGCGGTGTCCGATGCCGCGTCCTCAAGGCTGACATGGGTTATGGCGATATAGCTACCCGGTGCGAGAGCATCGCGGAGCCGGGCGACGAGATCGGCCGGTCGATCGGCGTCCGGGACGAACGGCAGGATGGACACGAGCAGCACGCCCACCGGCTGGGTGAAGTCCAGTAGCCGCACCGTCTCGGGGTGGTGCAGGATCTGGTGGGGTTCCCGGAGATCGCCGGGCACCATAGCCGTCGTGGCGGTCACGCCTTGGTCGACGAGTTGTTCGCGGGCACGTACGATTGCATCGGTATCGATATCGGTATAGACAACCCGGACATCGGGGTCGATCGCGTGGGCGATCTCGTGAGTGCTGCCCCCGGTGGGCAGCCCAGAGCCGACATCGAGGAACTGCTTGATCCCGTTGCCGACCATGTAATCGACAGCCCGGGCGAGGAACCCGCGATTGTGGCGTGCCCACACGGGAAAGATCGGGATCGTGTCGTAGAGCCGTTCCATGAACCGCCGGTCGGCGTCGTAGAAGGTTTCACCGGTCAGCATCGCGTGATACATGCGCGCCGATGTCGGTGTGGAGGTGTCCAGTTCGCGGGGCATGCTGTCGGTCATGGTTCCTTCCCAAGCAGGGTGGTCACGCTCGGACGGTGGGGCGGGAACGCAAACTGCGTGCGATGTGCTGCATGAAAGCTCGTGAGTCGGATTCGGACAACGCGGTCGCGGCGAGACGGGAGAGCACGCGCTCACGAGCGGCCAATGCGGCCTTGTCGTCGATATATCGCAGCTCGCCTTGGGATTCCACGACCGCCATTTCCAGATCGCCCGCAGCACCGGGTGAGGGGACCCTGATCAGGACGTGGCGATCCTCCATGCCGGCTCCGGGCACCGCGTGCGTGAACGGCATGACCTGCAACAAGATGTTGCTGTGTCGTTCGGAAAGCTCGATCAGGTGCAGGATCTGGGCGTACATGACCATGTCGCTGCCGTAGGTGCGCCGCAGACACGACTCCGACAAGATCATGTGCACCTCGGGTGCACCGCGCTTGGTCAAATTCTCCTGCCGTGCCATCCGCGCCTGCACATGCTCATCAACCGTGGGGCCGCCGCCGGGAAGATCGGCGACAAACGGCTCGTGCAGGGCACGGATGTAGTCGGGATGCTGCAACAGCCCCGGAACGAGTTCGGCGCCGGCCTCACGGATACGGTCGGCCTGGGCTTCCAGGTCGACCAGCAACCGGAGTTCCTCGATATAGGCGCGGCGATAGCCGGTGTTCCAGAAGCCCCGCTTGTGGTTGTCGCGACGCAGCTCCAGCAGGGTCTCGATGTAGTCCTCATCAGCGAAACCCAGGCCCCGGGCGAGATCCTTCAGATCGCCCGCAGAGATGGTGCCCGAACCGGCGACGATGCTGTTGATCCGTGACTGCCCGACCTCGATGAGCTTGCCCGCCTCGGCCTGGCTCAACCCGGCGACACGGATCATATGGTCGATCTCGCGCCCGAGCAGCAACTTGCGGGCGGTCCGCAAAGCACTAGCCATAGCTCCCCACCGTCGGCCCAAGATCGATTACCCGCCCCATATCTACAGAACCTGATAATCAGGAAACATGTACCAGCGCACCGTACCATGATCGGCGGCGCGCTGGCGGTGGCTCGAGGCACACCGACTCTCCCTGACCGCGGCCACCGGGAGTGTCGGAATTTTTGTGGGCAGAACGGTGAATTACCCTGCTAGTTTCCGGTTATCCGCTCACCGTAGAACAGGGCGAGCGTGTTGAGTATA
>JBFARE010000069.1:0-32361 GCA_040674215.1 Nocardia sp. NPDC050193
CGACGAACAGGAGAACACCGACCCCGCAGCCCTGACCGCCTGACCACAGGGTCACGCGGAGATCACCCTTTTACACCACGCATTTGGACTTGACCCTCCGACTCGAGATCGACACTCCCCAGAAGCTTGCACCTTACCTGCACAACATCAATACAGGCCTGGAGAAACAAGCACTGGCGGACCAGGTGGTAGAACGAATTCTACAGGAAGATGTGTCAACATATAACATTCTTCGCGATGCCCAAAATGAGCTTCGTAGAGGCGGTGCGGCGGACAGCGACACCAACAAGAGAATTAAGGAACTCTATTTCGACTTCATATTCAAGTGGAACGAGCTCGAAGGAATTATCAGAGGCGCAATCAGGTCGCGTCGTGAACCCATTCCGATGGCCGAGGCAATTCGCTATGCCTTCGACGGGAAGTTGCTGAATTCGGAAGTCCATCCACTGATCCAGTACCTACGGATGCGCAGAAACCAGTATGTACATTCTGATTCATTTCCGGATGTAGAGCGTTTACGGTCGGATCTTGACATGCTCATTAGAGTGTTGGAAACCATTGACCGGATGAAATGATCTACTCGGTCTCTCTGATCGTTGCGCAATCAGCCATACAGAATGAGCACCGAGACCGAACTTCATCGGCTACTCGGCCCTTGCCTCGCGCAGGCCGCGCCGCAACAGCCTTGACGGGTACCGCAACCTTTGCCGGAGGGCCTATCCATCAACGTCCGCTCCTTCCGGCCGAGCTCGGCCGGCGCCGCACTCTAGATCTTGATCAATCGTCTCGGCACCCGAAGCCTGTGGCCTCGTAGCCGATTGGACCGAGCGAACCCGGTCCACTAGAGCGTGCGACGAACCTCGCGGACCACGCGGCCGGCTGCCCACACAGAACGAGAGTTGGCCGGCCGCGTAGGACTGCTCCCGGTGTTGTGCAACTGTTGCAGTCGCGGGGAGTTCGCTGAGTCTTCCGCACCGGCGCCGTACCTTCCCCGTGTCCGGCGCCGGGTGCGGATTCTCGGGTGGCCGGATCACGTTGCCGCAGCGGGCCACCCGAGGGACCAGAGTACAAGCTCGCGGTCCGATTCCCGGGAGATCGGCCCGGGGTGTCGAAATTGAAGAGGCAATATTGCACGGTGCCGCTTGATATTTCGACGGGCCGACCCCGGTGAGCTGTATCCCCGACCGATACAGCTCACCTACCACACCGGTTGGCCCGGCGCAGGCATTGGGGGGTATGCCGATTGCGGACGGCGATACCTCGATGGCGGCGATTCGCTCCCGGATGCCGGGCAGTGCCCGGATGTCTGCGCAGGGACCGGTCCTGATCACCGACCGGCGAATCGCACCGGTGGAAAGTACCGCACCGGCCACGACCGCGCCAGTGGCAGTTCGGGCCATCGCGGGGCGCCGGGCGGCCGGGCCGAGCGAGTTCGCCACCGATTAGCACACCATCGACTGCTCCATGGTCCGAAGGGCACTGCGGCGGTGTAAAGGCAGGTGATCGATGGGCCGAGGTTCAACACAGCTCGGCGGCGGCGCGTTCCGCGAGCAGCACCACGGTCGCCTGCGGACCCCGGCTCAGCGGTACCGGCACCACGGATAGATCCACCACCGACAGCCCGTCCACCCCGTGCACCCGGAACCGCTCGTCGACCACCGCCCGCGGATCGTCGGCACGTCCCATCCGGCAGGTACCGCCGAGATGCTGTGAGGTACCGAGGCGGTCGTACAGCCACCCATCCGAAACCGGCCCGGCGTACCCCACCGGTTCGGCCGCCATGGCCCCGAGGAGCTGCCCGGTGATTTCCACCGCGTTGCGCAGCCGGGTCCGGTCGGTTCCGGTCTCGAGGTAGCCGTGCTCGATACGCGGCGCGGCCCGCGGATCGGCCGCGGTCAGCGTGATCGTTCCCGAACTGGTGGGCCGCATCAACGTCACGCCCATCCGGCACACCCCCGGTGTGAACGAGACCGTATAGGGACGGATCTCGATATCGTCGAACTCCAGGACGTATTCCAGGGG
This sequence comes from Nocardia sp. NPDC050193, assembly GCA_040674215.1. Lineage (GTDB taxonomy): Bacteria > Actinomycetota > Actinomycetes > Mycobacteriales > Mycobacteriaceae > Nocardia. Next base: position 2,023 of record JBFARE010000069.1, read on the forward strand.
GACGGACCGGCCCGCGGGCGCCGGATGCCGGTAATCGATCCCGATTTCGGGATGGTCGGTGAGCCATCGCCCGACCGGTACGTCGGCGACCACCGGGATACCCAGTGCCGTCGACTCCGCCGCCGGGCCGATACCGGAACGCAGCAGCAGTGCCGCCGATTCGATCGCCCCCGCGCACACCACCACCCGGTCGGCCCGGATCGTATCCGGTTCGCCGCCGTGGAGGCAGTCGGCGCCGATCACCCGGCTGCCGCGGAAACGCAACCGCGTCACCAAAGTTTCGCCCTGCACCGTCAGATTGGGACGCGACAGCGCCGGCAGCAGATAGGAATGCGCGGGCCCTATCCGATGACGCCGGCCGGAGGCGTCGGGCGGCCCGACCGTGCACGGCACCGGGCCGACACCCGATTCGGGGCCGCCGGGCAGCGCGTTCCAGTCCATCACCTCACCGAAGCCCAGTTCCCGGCAGGCCGTGCCGAATTCCTCGATCAGTCGGGTGGGCGCGCGGGTCCGGCGAACCGGCACCGGACCCGCCCGGCCGTGGCCGGGGTGATCGCCGTAGTCGTGATCGTTCTCCAGCGCACGGAAATAGGGCAGCACCGACTCGAAGTCCCACGCGCGGGTGCCCACTTCCCCGCTCCACGCCGCGAAATCCCGCGCCGCGGCCCGGATGAAATAGGAGCCGTTCACCGACCCGGAACCGCCGATACCGCGGCCGCGCACAATGGTGCCCGGCCGGTCCGGCGTCAGGGCTACGGGATAACGCCACAGCCAGGCCGCCTGGTCACCGAGCGGCAGGTCGGCACTGTCGGCGAGCTCCGCGGGAAAGTCGTCGGCCGAAGCCCAGTGGCTACCCGCCTCCACCACCCGCACAGTATGTCCCGGGTCTTCGCTGAGCCGGGCGGCCAGCACACATCCGGCGCTCCCGGCGCCGATGATCAGCGTATCCACCATGCGGGGCGACCTGCTCCGACTACTGAGGCGGAGCGGTCGGCTTCAGGGCGGCGGGGCTCCCCGCCCGGAGCGCGCCCAGCCACAGACCGGCGCCGTAGCCGATATCGTCGACCCGCCGGAACGCGATATAGCGCAGCGGATCCAGTCCGCCGGACTCGCGATGGGTGTACCAGTCGACCGTGCCCTCGGCCACCGCCAGTGACAGCGCGATCTGTCGTATCCGGCGGGAGAACAGCATGGCGGCCAGCGTTATCGGCCAGTAGTGCCGGCACATGGCCGAGGCGATCCGCCACAGACCGGCGAAGAACCCCCGGGCCACATAGATCGCCGCGACACCGGTCGGGTTGTCGACGCCGGCGAACGCGCGCCGCAACCGGCGCAGCGGCAGCAACAGCGTGAGTCCCGCGCCCAGCGCACCCCAGCGGGTCCGGGTCGCCAGCAGCAATGCCGCCGCCGCGGTCCATTTCGGCACCTGTAGCGGCGACACCATTCCCGCGTGCCGGTCGCTGAGGGGGGCGGCGCCGGTGCCGTAGAACACCTTGCGGCGGAACCAGTCCCGGAACGACACCCGGTGATCGTGGGCCACATGCGCGGCCGGTTCGTAGCGGGCCCGCCAACCCGAGCGCTCGAGGCGCCAGCACAGGTCCACATCCTCGGCGACCTGCATGGTCTCGTCGAAACCGCCCTCGGCTTCCAGCACCGAGCGGCGCACCAGCAGCGCCGCGCTGGGCACATAGGACACCACCCCGCGCGATTGCACCGCCGATTCGCGGCGGCCCAGGTCCAGCGAGGAGCGGGCATGCTCGTAGCGCGCCAGCGTATTGGTCTCCGGGTCCAGCGCCACGATCCGCGGCGCGACCAGGGCGACCTGGGGGTCGCTGAAATGCCCGAGCATCACTTCGAGCCAGCCGCTGCGCGGTACCACGTCCGAGTCGAGGAAGGCCACGAACTGGGTGGTCGCCGCCCGCAGACCGGTGTTACGGGCCGCGGCCGGACCGCGGCGCCGTTCGTGCCGCAGCACTTTCACCCGGCAGCGACCGGTGTGCTCGTCGGCGATCCGTACCTCGTCGTCGGAGCCGTCGTCGACGACGATGACCGTATGGCCGCGCAGCGCGGCCAGCAGCCGGTCCAATCCGCCGGGATTGTTGTGCAGCGGGACGATGATCGTCACGTCCTCCGGCGACGGCAACAGCCGCGGCCGGGGATTGGCCACCCCGGAATCCAATAGCCGTCTGGCAACCACTGCCGATTGCGGGCTGTTCACCTCGAGATAGCCGTCACCGATCATTTCGGCGGCCTCGGGAGCCAGGCGCAGCAACCGGGCAGGTGAACCTCCGATAAGGATTCGACCCCCCGAGTATGCGCGTACCCGTGGGTCGATCCGCACCCCGAATCCGTCGGGCAGGCGATCATTGCGCATTCCACGGATGGTAACTGCCGATTCGATACAAGACATCAGCAGTCCGGGAAAAAGTACTTCGAGCTGAAGAAATTCCCGGAATTACCGGAGGTACGGGCATGAAATAGGTCACCGCCGCCGTGGCGCGGGTATGAGAAGCCGCCCGGAGCAACGCTCTGGCTATCGTCACTCCGGGCAGCTTCCCGGAAGATGCTCACACGAGTGGACTCTCGTCGCACGCGCGCGCCGGACGCCGCGCCGGCGGCAGCAACGTCAGCGGAACCGGACCCCCGGAACGCGATCGGCGCGGGGCGCTCTTACGCGAATGGTCCACCGCCGGACGCGGGATCACCCGTCCGGTGGCGGCCAACGCCGCTTCCCCGTAGCCCTGCACACATTCCGGATCCGGACCGTCGGCCGGCAGCCCGGTGAAGAACTTTGCCGCCATACATCCGCCACGGCAGGAGTCGTAGTGCGCGCATGAGGCGCAGGCCCCGCCACCGCTGGGCTCCCGCAACTCCTCGAACAGCGCCGATTCCCGCCACACCGTGGCGAAACCGCCGTCGGTGACCACGTTTCCGGCATGGAATTTCTCGTGGATGGCGAAGGGGCAGGCGTAGACGTCACCCAGCGGGTCGACCAGGCACACCACCCGGCCGGCCCCGCACATGTTCAAACCCGGTAGCGCCTGACCGTAGGCGGAGAGGTGGAAGAACGAATCCCCGGTGAGCACACCCTCGCCGTTGCGGACCAGCCAGTCGTAGAGCGTGCGCTGCTGTTCCGGAAGCGGATGCAGTTCGTCCCAGACGTCCGCACCGCGACCCGACGGCCGGAGCCGGGTGAGCCGCAGGGTGGCGCCGTAGCGGTCCGCGATCTCCTTGAACTGGTCGAGCTGGTCGATATTGTGCCGGGTCGCCACCACGGACAATTTCGCGTCCCGGAACCCGGCGTTCGCGAGATTCTCCAGCGCCCGGATCGCCGTGGCGTAGCTACCCGGCCCGCGGACCGCGTCGTTCACCTCGGCGTCGGCACCGTCCAGCGAGATCTGGACATCGACATAATCGCTGGCGGCGAGCCGCTGCGCGACCTCCGGGGTGATCCGGACCCCGTTCGTGGAGAACTTCACCCCGACCTGATGCGAGGTCGCGTAATCGACCAGTTCCCAGAAATCCGGACGCACGGTGGGTTCACCGCCGCCGATGTTCACGTAGAACACCTGCATCCGCTGGAATTCGTCGATCAGCGCCTTGCACTGTTCGGTACTGAGTTCACCCGGATCGCGCCTGCCCGACGAGGACAGACAGTGCACACACGAGAGATTGCACGCGTAGGTGAGTTCCCAGGTGAGGCAAATCGGAGCCGCCAGACCCGATTCGAAACGGTCGACCAGCCGGACCGCCGGGTCGGCCGGGCCCACCCCGGTGAAGGGGGCGGGCTCGCTGAGCACCGCCGTGTCCGGCGCGCGCTGGATCATCTGCGAATCGGCCAGTTCGGTCAGCGCCCGCAGATACGGGGCGGCGGCCGCGTCCTCGACCCCGGCGGCCCGGACCGCCGCCCGGGCCGAGGTGTGCCCGGGCAAGGAACGCACGATCTCGACGATCCGCGGATTCTTCAGGAACGACAGCTTGCGGGTCCCGAAGTGGTAGAGCAGCGCACCGAAAGGCTCCGGCCGCAGCGCCACCCGGGGATGCAACTGCCAGCGGTTTTCCAGATCGAGCATAGTTGGCTCCCGCCGGTCAGTAGACGCCGCACATACCGTCGATGGACACCTCTTCGATCAGCGATTCCTCGATCACGGGCGCATTCGCGGCCGCGTCGGTGTCGACGGTTGCGATCGGGCCGCGGTGATCGGTTTCGGCCGGTCCGAAGGAACGGTTGTCCGCCATGGCTACCTCCACAGATTGGTGCCTGCGCCGGCTCGCTGCCGTGGTGACCCGCCCGCCGCGGCGCCGCTGGGGACACCGCCGGTGGGCCCCGGCACAGCGCCGGCGCCGCGGTCGCCCGGTGCGACCACCGTCACACCATAACGTCATCCACTGACAAAATGGAACAGTTTTCGGGTAATGTCCACGCTCACGCCGAAACGCGACCTCTAGACTGCGGGGGCAGAGCAGCTGAACAGAACGTGACGAGCGGATGCCGCTCGACGTGTAGAGGTGGCAATGGGAGTCGTGCGAATGCAGGCGAGCGGGGGCGGGAGCGGCAACGGCAGCACCCTCTCGGAGACCGAGATCGTCGAAGCGGCACTTCGAGTGGTCCGCGCCGACGGGGTGGAGAAGTTGTCCATGCGACGACTCTCCCGCGAACTCGGCGTCTCCCCCATGGCGCCGTACTACTACGTCGCCGACAAGCGCGAGCTACTCGACCTGGTGGCCACCGCCGCGCTGACCGGTGTGCGCAAGCCGCCGCCCGATTCGGGCCCCTGGCAGGACCGCCTCGTCGATCTGCTCGCGCAGATCGACGAACGGCTGCGCCGGCACCCCGGACTGGGCGATGTGCTCATCGAGCAGATGCTCGGGAAACAGCTCGACCTGATCGCCGGGATCATGGAGATCCTGTACGAGGCCGGGTTCGACGATCGCAATGTGCTGGCCGGTTACGCGACCATCCACACCTACCTGTTCGGCCGCCGCCGGGTGAATCCGCGCAACCTCGACACCCCGCCCGATGTGGTGATGCCGGAACGAGTGGCCCGCGCAATGGAATACCTGCCCGATCTGCGGGGCAAGTATTCCTACGATTTCGGCGTGGGCGTCCTGGTCTCCGGCCTGGAGGGTCAACTCGCCCGCCAACAATCCGCCGGCATAGGCTAAAATTGGAACACGTTCTAGTTTTGCCGTAGGCTCGGAGCCACCGGCAACCAGTGTTTCGAGAGGACGAGATGACCACCGTCGAAGTGCCCCATGGCTCGCGATCCGTCGTATTGCGGGTCGCCCAGGTCATCGCGGAAACCGCCGACGCGAGCTCGCTGGTCTTCGAGGTCCCCGAGCAGGCGCGGGAGAAATTCGCGTACCGGCCCGGCCAGTTCCTCACCCTGCGCATCCCCAGCGACCGCACCGGTTCGGTGGCGCGCTGCTATTCGCTGGCGAGTTCGCCCTTCACCGACGACCTGCCCAAGGTCACGGTGAAACGCACCAGCGACGGGTACGGCTCCAACTGGCTCTGCGACAACATCAAGCCGGGTGACCAGCTGGAGGTGTTGCCGCCCTCCGGCGTGTTCACCCCCAAGGATTTCGACGAGGACCTGCTGCTCTGCGCGGCCGGCAGCGGTATCACCCCGGTGATGTCCATCCTCAAATCCGCGCTGGCGCGGGGCACCGGCAAGATCGTGCTGTTCTACGCCAACCGCGACGCCGAATCGGTGATCTTCGCCTCCGAACTGCGCGAACTGGCCGAGAAGAACCCGCAGCGGCTGGTGGTGGTGCACTGGCTGGAGGCCCTCCAGGGCCTGCCGACCGTGACCGCGCTGTCCGAAGTGCTGCGACCCTACATCGAGTACGCGGCCTTCATGTGCGGTCCGAAGCCCTTCATGGACGGGGTGCACGACGCCCTCACCGGGCTCGGGGTACCGCGCAACCGTACGCACGCCGAAATCTTCAACTCACTCGCCGGCGACCCGTTCGCCGATACCGCCCCGGCCGAGGTCTCCGAGGAGGACGCCGCGGACGCGGCGACCGTGGAGGTCGAGCTGGACGGGGAGACGCACAACCTGAGCTGGCCGCGGAAACAGACCCTGGTCGACATCATGCTGGACAAGGGCCTCGATGTGCCCTACTCCTGCCAGGAGGGCGAGTGCGGGTCCTGCGCCTGCACGGTGCTCGAGGGCAAGGTCGAGATGGAGAACGCCGAGATACTGGATCCCGAGGACATCGAGAACGGGTACATCCTGGGCTGCCAGGCCCGCCCGGTCACCGACCACCTGCGTATCCAGTTCTGAGCGCCGCCCGCTCGAGCGGCCACCGGCGCGATCAGGGCGGCTCGACCAGCAGGATCCGGTCCCGCTCGCCGGCGAACAGAGCCCCCGACCCCTCCGGTTCCGCGGCGACTCAGCGATGAGCGCATCCCGCTCGGATCCCACACCACCGAGACTGTCCGCAAAGCACCCTCGACTGCGGTGGCAACGAACACTGTGTCCGTTACCGACGACGGGACTTCAGAGTTCGCCGGGGCTGTGCTGATCGCGTCCGTCAAAAGCGGTGCAGAGAACTCGGAGGCCGGCCGAGCCTCGTCCGAGCTTCAGCCCGAGACCTGCCGGACACGGTGTGATCCGCACCGGCCGAGAGGGCTTCGCCGGCGGAGCTTCCGGACATGTCCGTCCCAGGTGAGCTGCGGCGATACCGAGTCCGACTCGTTCGCGGGGACGCTGAGTATTGGTCTCCTCCGCTGAAATTGTGATGTGCTGTGGCAGTGCAGTTTCCCGTCTCGACGGCGGAACTGTAGGCCTGGGGACCCGTGCCGCTCTCGGGACCGGCCCGGTCGGCTGACGCGGTCGCGGGGTCGGTGTTGTGGCGACTGTCTCGGTGCTGACCCTGTACCTCCGGCTGCCCTCCGGTGGGCAACGAAAACATTCCAACGGATCGAAGAGATGAGATTTCGCACGAGAAGGATGACAGTGGTCGCCGCGCAAGCCGTCGTTGCCGCAGCCGTGGTTCCGGGTTTCGCCACGGCCCTCGGCGCCGGGTCCGCCCACGCCGCGCCGCAGGATTGTGTGGTCACACGAGACCTGACCGGCGCGACGGCGACATGCCACGACGACGGCCCCGCTGGGCGGGAGTACACGCTGATCGTCGAGTGCTTCGGTCTGCACGGCGTGCCCAACGCCTTTCCACTCATGGCAATCGGCCCGTACCAGGGATCGTGGAGTGGCTCCTTCGGCCCATCCGGACATGGCGCGGCCTCATGCTTGGGGACGATGAGTATCGGGACCGCTACGAACGCCTACGTCACGGTCTACCGGGACTGAACCTCTGCCCCGCGGCGTCGAGCGCGACAGCACGAACTATCCGAAATTCTCGACTCGCACAGCCGCTGCACCAGCAGCCGGCCTGAGGTGGAACCCCGAACAAGGAGGCACTGTGCCCCGAACCGAACTACTCGCCGCCATCACGGCCACCATCGCGATATCTGTCTCAGCGTGTGGCGGTGAAGGCGAAGCCGAACCCGAGACAGCAGCGCCGGGCACCGTTGCGGCCACCGCATCCGCCACGGAGCCCATCGATGGGGGAACCGAGCCCGTTGCCTCACCGGCGCCCGACCCCTCGGCTGCACCCGCACCGCCGGCCGCATCTCCGGCGCCCGACCCCTCGGCTGCACCCGCACCGCCGGCCGCGCCTCCGGCGCCCGACCCCTCCGCTGCACCCGCACCGCCGATGGCTGATCCCTGCGCCGAGGTGACCGACGCGTACCTGATCACCACGTTGAGAATGACGGGGTTGCCTCGGTATCCCCTGGCCGATCTCCAGCAGGCACGGTGCAGTGGCTCCTTCGCCTCGGCGATGTCTTATCCGGAGGGCACTCTCCACCCGGTCATGTACCTGTTCGAGTACTCCGAACAGAACGGGCACACGCACTGGCGTGTGATCGATGTGGGCGAGGGCCTCGACTGCGTGAACAGGCATGGCGTTCCGGCCGACGTCGGCAACGAAATCGGCTGTGCCTCCTAGATCGACCGGCGCACCGATCATGGTCGTCGCTGTGTCGATGGGCTGGTCGGATACTGCCGCCCGGCATCTCACATCCGTTGCTTCGGCGGCGACCTCCGGTACATACGCCGGTCGCCACATGATCTGGACTCACTGCCGCCACGTCCGGAGTGTTCACAATCGATCATTCGTCGAACAACACCGAGGTTCCGTCCGGTCGCTCCACCGGAACCGCCCGCTCTCCCCGGCCGGTCAGACCGGCACGGGCTCGGGTAGCCGAGCCCCTTGACGCTGGAGCTCCTCACGGACGCTCGCGGTGGTGACCTCGCCGTTTCGGGCCTGCTGCGCCGCCGCGACCCCCGCCGCGTGCCCGGTGGCGAAGGCGGTGCCCATGACGCGCAGCGATGCGCCGGCCTGCCGGTCACCGTCGAGGGTTCGCCCGGCGGCGTAGAGATTGTCCGTGCCGACACTGCGCAGGCAGCCGAGCGGGATCGGATAGAAGCCGGGATCGCCGATGAACTTCCAGGTGGAAGGGATACCCGGGCCCGGGTGGTACTCCATCGGCCAGGCCCCGATCGCGACCGCGCTCTCGGTGGTGCCCGGGTGGACGATATCGGTCTCGCGCAGCCGCTGCCGGGTGACGATATGGCGGGATTCGCGGGTACCCAGTTCGGGGCCGGTGGTGACGATATAGGCGTGTTCGGCACCGGGAATCGTCCGGACCACCGGCAGATACGCCTGGGCCTGGCGGCGGGCGCTGATCTCGGCACGGGTGGTGTCGGCGGCGGACCGGGCGTCGTAGCCCTCGTCTACCAGGTACATGATGACGTCACCGGAAACCGGCATCCGGGCGACCAACCCGGATTCGGCGAGCAGCCCGTCCACACCGGCGGCTTTGGCACTGCGGACCGCCACTCCGACGGTATCCACCGTGACTTCGGCCTCGGGGGCGATACCACCGAACCGGACCCCGAGACTGCCGTTCTGGACCCAGCCGTCGGTGCCGTAACGGACTTCGGCCCCCGCGTGGTGCGCGAGATCGGCGTCCCCGGTGGCGTCGACGAACGCGTCGGCGGTGAACCGGTGCACACCCTCGTGATCGGCGACCTCGACGGCGGTGATGCTGTCGCCCTCGGTATGCGCGCCGATCAGCAGGCTGTGCAGGCGGATATCGACGTCGGCCTCCCGGCACAGCTCGTCCAGCACGACCTTCACGTTCTCCGGGTCGAAGACCACGGTGACCGCGTTGAACCGGCGCGGCTCGCCGACCGCGCCGCGCGCCTTCAACCGCGCTATCACCTCGTCGGCAATACCGAAGACGACCTGTCGCAGGTCGTCGCGGGTATAGAGACCGCAGTAGGTGACGACATTGCGCAGCGTCGCGGCACCACCCAGGCACGGACCGCGTTCGATCAACAGGGTGCGGGCACCGGTCCGGGCGGCGCCCACCGCCGCGGCGATTCCGGCCGATCCACCGCCCGCGACGATGACGTCGTAGTGGGTACTGCTCGGGGTCATACGGGGATCAGACCTTTCCATTGGTGGCGAGGATCAGCGCATTGCCGCCGCCGGGTGCGGGGGCACCGGTCGCGGATTCGCGGTTGTCGGCGTCTCGGATGAAGTACATGGGCAGTATCGCCAGGCAGGGCCCCGCGGCGAGGACCAGGAAGACCAGCTGGAACGAGCCGCTCGCGGCGAAGACCAGGCCGATCACGGCGGGCACGATGGTGCTGCCGAGCTGCCAGAAGGCGTTCACCCCGCCGGTGGCCGTCCCGGCGAGTTCCGCCCCGGACAGGGTGGGGATCATCGCCATCATGACCGGGCTGTAGATGTAGGCGGTGATGCCGAGGAACGGCGCGATCCAGAGGAACTGGGTGGCGGTGGTGGCGAAACTGAAAACGATCAGGCAGGCCACGAATGCCGCCAGGATCGCGATCGTGAGCCGTCGGCGACTCAGCCCGAGCGCATCGCCGACCAGGCCGACCAGCGGTTTGGAGAACACCGCCACCGCGCCGAAGATCACCACCACGGTGCCGGCGCGCACCGGATCGATACCGATGCCCTTGACCATCAGCAGGTTCGACCAGGTGATGAATCCGTAGGTGCCCCACAGTGCACCGAACCCGGCGAGCGCGATCAACAGCAGGCCGCGATTACGCACCAGCGGCCGCAGGTTCGGGCGGCCACCGGTTTCGGTCCGCGCCTCCAGCAGCGGGCCGGGACGCAGCAGGATCAGGCACAGGACACCGACCACGATCGACGTGAGACCGAACAGGTGATAGGACGTGCGCCAGCTGTGCGATTCGATCAACCGGGGCACGACCGCGTTCGCGATCACCAGCCCGAGCGAGGTCGCGGTCATGAAGACGCCCATCGCGAAGCCGCGCCGCTGCGGGGCGAACCAGCTGGTGAGGAGTTTGACGCCGCCGCCCACCTCGGCGCCGGCGCATAATCCGATACACGCCTGGAAGAGCAGGCCCAGCGCATGGCTGTCGGCCTCGCCGAAGGCGAGCATGAATCCGCCGGAGAGCAGGATGCTCACCCCGACGGTCATCCGCGCACCGAGCCAGTCGGCGACGAAACCACCGATGGCGTTGGAGATCACATAGCCGATGTAATAGGTGGTGGCGAAGACACCGAGGCCGGCGACGGCCACCCCGAGGTCCTCGCCCACCGAGCCCGCCGCCGGGCCCCAGGTGGCCCGGTCGACCGAGGTCATCGTGAAGGCGGCCCAGCAGAGGGTCAACACCACCCAGCGATATCGGGTGTCTGGTGTTGCGGGGGATATCGCGGTCACCGGAGGTCCTTTCGAGTGAAGCTGGGGCACCGGCGCCCGCACTGCGTAGCGGCTGTGGTACCCACCACAATGCAACCGCGCGGACGGCTTGTGATCCAATGCCACTTGGCTGACCCGGGTATGTCCTGAAGTTATGGCATACCGATCGGTACGCAAAACAGGGAGCAACGGTGGAGCTACGACAGCTACGGTATTTCGTCGAAGTCTTCGATCGCGGCTCGCTGTCGGCGGCGGCGAAGGCCCTGCTGATCTCCCAACCGGCCCTCACCCGCCAGGTCCAGCAGCTCGAACGCGAATGCGGTGTGCCCCTCTTCGAGCGGGTACCTGCCGGTATCGTGCCCACTCCCGCCGGAACCGCCCTCTATCAGCATGTCCTCACCCTGCTCCGCTACGCCGACACCGCGAAGGACGCCGCCCGGGAGGCCGGACCGATCCGCGAGATCGTGCAGATCGGCCTGGCCCCCGGTCTACCACCCACCTGGCTCGGGCAAATCATCGACACCGTGCGCGTGGCCGTACCCCAGGCATACCTTTCGCTCACCGACGCGACCAGCACCGTCCAACTCCAGCAGCTGCGCGCCGGACGGCTCGATATAGCCTTTGTGCATGAACCGCCCGCGGGGGATCTCGTCCGGCACCGGGTTCTCGAGGAGCCGTTCGGATTCGTCGTCGATCCGCGGCTGGACGGCGAGTTCAGCGGCGATATCTGCCCGCTGAGCGCCCTCGACGGCATGGATGTGCTCGCGCATGCCCGTGACCAGGTCCCCATCGGCCACGACCGGCTGGTATCGGCGGCCCACGAGGCCGGGATCAGACCGCGGTGGCATTTCGCCAACTACACCGAGAACGCGCGGGCCTGTCTGCACGCCACGGGAGCGAGCGGGGCGATCCTGAGCCGCACCACCGCGGGCCGCCTGCTGCCCGGCTGGGTGTGGCGGCGGCTGGTCGACCCGCCGATCACCATGCAGACCTGGATCGTGCGCCAGCCGGTGGTCCGCGGCACCGTCACCGCGGTCGCCGACACCATCGCGGGCTCCTTCGGCATCGACTGAGACGGGCCCGGAGCGGCCGCGGCCCTCCACCGCTCCGGGCCGACACGCACCGCCGTGAACGGAGCGGGATCGGCCGATGCCGACACCGCTCAGCGTCCCGAGTTCGGCGTCCGGAGCAGCCGGTCGCGCACTCGGGAAGGGTATTACCCGGCCCCCAGGATCCGCCCCGATTCGTACGCGGCCGCCCCGGGCGGCAGCACGCCGGGCCGGCCGCTCAGATACACCTGTACGGTCCCGTCGCCGGTCGTCGCGCCGCCCAGGGCCTCCATCCGCCGCACCGTCTGCGCGGCCACGGCCTGCGCGCTGTCGAACAGCCGGACGCCGTCGGGCAGCGCGGCAAGGATGCTGTCCACGATCAGCGGGTAGTGGGTGCAACCCAGCACCACAGCCTCGACATCAGCGGGTGTCCGGGCCGCCGCGTCCGTCACCGCCGCATGCACCGCGGCCATATCACCGCGGTCCACCGCTTCGGCGAGTCCGTGGCAGGCCACCCCGGTCACCTTCGCCTCACCACCGAACCGCGCGATCAGATCCGCCTGGTAGGGGCTGGCCGTAGTGGCCGCGGTCGCCCATACGGCCACCGACCGGCAGGCCGCCGCGGCCGGTTTGATCGCCGGAACCGTACCCACCACGGGGATCGCGGCGCCCAGATCGGCCCGGACGTGTTCGAGCGCGGTCACACTGGCGGTGTTACACGGCAGCACGACCACCTCGGCACCCAGGTCACGCGCGGTGCGACCGGCCGCGACCACGCGGTCGATCATCCAGTCCTGTGGTTTGGGGCCCCACGGCGCCCCTTCGGGGTCCAGTTGCAGCAGCAGATCCACCTCGGGGCGCAGCTTGCGCAGCCACGCCGCGGTGGGCAGCAACCCGAAACCCGAATCGATGAGCGCGACGATCACCCCCACAGGTTATTGAGTCGCGCCGAGCAATTCCTCCACCGGGGCCGCCGCGGCGATCTTGGCGCGCATCTTCATCACCTGACCGGTCATCCCCGCGCCCACCACTGCGGACAACCGGCCCTCACGGAAGTAGTAGGCGAGGAACTTGCGGCCGTCGTCGGCGAGGATGCGGATATCGTCGGTCGCGCGCGGCGTACCGAGCGCCTGCAACTTCAGGTCGTACTGATCACTCCAGAAGTACGGGACCTGCGGGATACCCGGCGCCGCGACTCCCAGCAGGGCGCAGGTCAGCAGCTTGGCCTGTTCCCCGGCATTGGTCCAGTGCTCGATCCGGCGATGTTCACCCGTGGGGGTCCGCCACGCCGCCACATCGCCCACCGTCCAGACGCCGGGCACACTGGTCCGCCCGGCCTCGTCGGCGAACACGCCGCCACCGGCGGTCGGTTCGGCCAGTTCGATACCGGATCCGGCCAGCCAGTCGGTCACCGGACGGGAGCCGATGCCCGACACCACCAGATCCGCGGTCACCTCGGACCCGTCGGCCAGCCGCGCCCCGCGCACCCGGCCCGCGGGACCGGCCAGCAGTTCGGCCACCCCGACGCCGCAGCGCAGATCGACTCCTTCGGCCCGGTGCAACCGGGCCACCAGCTCACCGAGCTCCGCGCCGAGTACCCCGGCCAGCGGGGCGGGCTGCGGTTCCACCAGCACCACGGGCACGTTCTGCGCACGCAGGCTCGCGGCCAGTTCACAGCCGATGAAACCGGCGCCGATCACCAGGGCCGCGGCGGTATCGCGCAACCCCTCCCGGATCGCGACCGCGTCGTCGTGGCTGCGCAGGACGTGAACTCCGGTCACCTCGTCGGCGCCGGGCAGCAGCCGGGGCCGCAGCCCGGTGGCGATGATCAGATGCTCGTAGGCGACCGCGGAACCGTCGGCCAGCCGCACCTGCCTGGTGTCGGTGTCCACACCGGTCGCGGCCGTACCCAGGCGCAGGTCGATCTTCTTCTCGTCGTAGAACTCCTCCGGACGCAACGGCGTCGCGGTGGTCTCGCCACGGACGAATTGTTTGGACAGCGGCGGACGATCGTAGGGCGCGCGCGGCTCGTCACCCAGCAGTACCAGCTCGCCCTCGTATCCCGCGCGGCGCAACTCCTCGGCGGTGCGCAATCCGGCCAGGCCGGCACCGGCGATCACGATCGGTGCGGACATACCGAACTCCCTCCCCGCGGCACCCGGGCGCCGCGCCTGGAACAGGTTACAGAAAATTGTGTAGCCCACCCTAACAAGCACAGCTCGGCGAAGCCCATCCCCCGATTCATACGGCCGGGCAGCGGCGCAGGCCGGCGCGGAGCGCACGCGGAGATGTACAGGACCTGCGGGGCTCCGCGGTGGAAGCCCGTCCGCTGCGCATCGTTTCGCCGCGCAATCGTGTCCGTCGCGATATCGACCGGTCGCGGCCGGACACGCTATACCGAGGTCAGGCCCTTTCTACGGACCTGTTTCCAGTCTCAGGAGGCCATTATGTTCACAGAAAGCCGGACTCAGGATTTCCTGGCCGTGGTGCTCGGTGTCTTCACCGCCCTCTCCCCGATCTGGGTGGCGACCAACAACCGGGCAGTGTGGACGATGATCGTGCTCGGAGCGCTCATCGCACTCACCGGACTCGCCCAGATGTACCGGCCCGCGATGGCAGCGGCCGACTACGGAATGGCACTGTTCGGCGCACTGCTGTTCATCGCACCGTGGGCCATGAACTACACCGGCTACAACGGGGCGTCGTGGACGTCGTGGGTCGTCGGAATCGTCACCGTCGTACTCGCCGTGGCAGCGCTGCCGGCGGTGGCCGGCCGGATGCACGGGGCCGCGACGCACCACTGAACCGCAACCACTTCGACGAGCTACCCGCCGGCCGAGCCCGGCGGGCAGACTCATTTGCGCCATCGACACCACCGGGAAAATTTCGAGGGGCCCGACAGAACCGGCGCGGAGCGGGCCGCCGGTGCACAGCTCTTCGCCGGTTTCCGCACACCCCGCCGTCCGGGCACGTCAGAGCCGCGTATCCGGATGCCCCGGATACGGTCCCGCGTGCCCGTCCCTCTCGGGCGGGATGTAATACTCGTCACCGCGGACGGCTCACGCACCATTCATGGGCTTCGCACACTAGAACGAAATCCACCCCGGCGGGTAAGAATGGGCCCATGGATGCCGAAAATGCCAGCCTCGGAGACGAACGTCGCGGCCGCCAGGAGGAGTACGGCCGCACGCAACAGAACTCCGAGTCGAGGGGCTTCGCCGGCTTCGGATCGAACGAATTCGATTCGGCGAATGGAACGAACGGCGCCACGAACCGATCGGATTCCGTACCGGATCACGGTTACACGTGGACCCCCGCACCACCGTCCACTCCCACGCAGCACCAGCACAGCACCGGCGGATCGGCGGCTTTGGACCCGTTCGCCGCCTGGGACACCCCCGGAGTCATCGGTGACAGCGTCGGCGTCATGACATCCGGTAACCAGGAACCGGATTCCCGCTTCAGCACCTCACCGACCGATCCGTCCCAGTTCCCCGCACCGCCCGACGATCCCAACGGGCCGGATACCGCCGCGTTGTCCACCCGGCACAGCGCCGGGCCGATGAGCGATCCCGGACAGACCGAACCCGGCACGCTGCCGCGAGTATCGCCGCCGGGCCCCGGACAGGCCGGCGAACACTCGGCCGCACTCGCCTCCTCGGCGCGGATCCCCGCGCCCGGATCGCCGTACACGGCCGAATCGGCGCCGTCCGCCGATCCCATGGCCGGTCGGCCCGGTGCCGATCAGTTCTCCGTCCCGACCACGCAGTTGCCCACGCCGGGCTCGTTGGAGGCCGCCTATCCGCTGCCGCCCGAGACCCCGCAGCGACCCGACGCCTACGGCGATGCGGATACCGGGTCGCTGCCGAGCTGGCTCAGCTCGATCGGGGACGAGCCGGTACCGCACCCGCTGGAAACCGGCGGGCGGCGCCGCAAACTCGGTCTCACCGAATCCGGCGCACCGGCCGAGGCTTTCAACCCGTTCGAGGACCAGTATGGGCCCGGACACGAAGAGAACTCCGCGGCCACGGTCACCGATACGCACGCACTTTCCGGGGCTCCGAGTGAGGAGCGCGAGCCCGCGTTCGACGGCGAGCCCGCCGCGCGGCCGGAACTGCCGTCGCGTGGACTGCCCACCCGCAGTCCCCGCGGCCACACCGCACCCGCTCCGGGCCCCGAGGAGGAATCCGCCGCCCCGCCGCTGCCGGCCCGGCGCCTGCCGCGGTCCGCGGCCCGGCACGCCCCCGCCCCGGCCGACGAGACGGACACGGTGGCGCCCAACGCCCAGGAGGCGCTTCCGGCGAACTTCGTGAGCCTTCCGGAGCCGGTACCGGCCGACGCCGCGGACAGCGAGCACGAACAGCCGGCGCCGCGCCGTTTGCCGCGGTCCGCGGCACGGTACGACACCGACGACGAGCAATCCGGCGCCCGCGGCGATGAGCAACCCGCGCTGCGGATCGCGGCACAGCCCGAAGAGGCGGACCAGGCCGGCGAGACCGGCGCGCACACCGCTCCCCCGCGGCTGGCCCCGCCCGACGGCACCCCGATGCTCGACCGGCTGCTGGATTCCGAACCCGCCCACGGCAGCGACCCCGGCGACGAATCCGGCGCACCGGTGGCCGAATTGCTCACCCGGATCCTGGAGTCCGAGGATTCCCGGCACGCCGGATCCGACGAACCGGCCGAGGAGGCACCGGAAACTCCCGCCGCGGCCGTATCGCCGCTGACCCTCGTACCCGACGCCGCCGACGAGCCGGCCCCGGATTCGGGTGACGGAGCCGATTCCCGGCCGCCGTTGGAAACGCGCCGCTCCCGGCGGGCGCGGGAGGCGGCCGAGGCCGAGGCCGCCAGATCCGCGGTGCCGGACCGTGCGGAGGCGGTACTGTCGGGCCCCGCGCCAGAACCGGTATCGGCACTGCCGGGAGCTCGGCGCCCGGCGCCGGTGGAGGACACCACGTCCCGGCACAGCCGCAGCGAGGAAGGCGCCGATATAGATATCCACCTCATCATGCGTTTGCTGACCGCGAGCGATGACCTCGAAGTCCTGGCCGGACAGGCGGAGACGGGCGAGGTGTCGGCCGCGGAGGTGGCCCGCGCCGCCCGCGAGGCCCGGGCCGCGGTCCTCTCCGCGGTCACCGCCTGGTACGGCGGCCCGGCTCAGATGGTGAAGTTCGCCAACGCCTTACTGCAGGCTGCCCGCGAAAGCTGATCGGGCGCCGAACCTCCGATCCCCGGCGACGGTGCACCGGGCTTCCGGCGTACTCGCGCTCATGGGTGCGCCGCATCCGGTTCGGCGTCGCCGGCCACCGCCTGCCACCGTCGCACCAGCCGGCGGCAGGCGGCCACCAGTTCCGGTGGCTCCACATCGGCGAGGTCGGTATCGAATGTGGCCAGCAGACCGGCGACACCGGCCCAGGACCAGGCACCGACGGTGAGCCGGCAATGACCGGAATCGAGGTGCTCGACCACTGATCCGCCGGGCGCCCATCGCGCGACCGTCTCGGCCGGCAGATCCAGCCGCGCACTTCCGATACATTCCCATGCGGCGGGAGTGTCCCCACGGTCATGGGTGGTCATCACCAGGCCCGCGATATCGCCTCCGGGCAGCTCGCGCGGAGTGAATCGAATACCCGTGGGCGGGTGGAGGTGGAGGCGGTCGAGCCGGTGCACCCGCCAGGCGATGTCGGCGTGGTCGTAGCCGACCAGATACCACCGGCCCGCCCAGACCACCAGGTGATGGGGTTCGAAGCGGCGGGCCGGCACGAACCCGGCGGTACCCGGGTCGGGGCGGGTGCCGCCGGGCCCGAGGATCTCGACGATGAGCACCTCGTGACGGCGTACGGCGCTGCCCGCGGCCTGCAACGCGGCTGCCTCGATGGGCTGGGCCGGGAACTCCCAGTAGTTCGGCAAACTCGTCAGCCGCAACGCTGCCACGGCCCCTCGTAGCCGGACCGGCATTACCTGTTCGAGTGCCTCCAGCGCCCGCTCGGTGTCGTCGGCAAGGCCGGACACCGTGGTCGGAGCGGTCTGTAGCGCCACCGCGACCGCGAGCGCTTGGTCCTCGTCGAACTGCAGCGGAGGCAGCGTGTGGCCTGCCCCGAGCCGATAGCCGCCCGCCGGGCCACGCAGGGTGACAACCGGGTAGTCGAGCGAGCGCAGTGTTTCGATATCCCGCCGGACGGTGCGCTCACTGACCTCGAGCCGGGCGGCGAGCGCACCGAGCGACCAGCTCCGTCGAGTGGCGAGCAGCGACAGCAGGCGCAGTGCACGCCGGGAGGTATCGGCCACCGTCCCAAAGTAGTGGACATTCGACGGCCACTACCGATGGCAATGTCGGGCCGGCAATCATCCGACAACAGCTCGAGGAGCCGGAACACAATGCGCATCATCATCGTCGGCGGCGGAATCGGCGGCCTGGCGCTGGCCGCCGGACTACGCCGGCACGAGTTCGAGGTATCGGTCTTCGATCGCGATCACGACGTCGCGGAGACCGGGGGATACCACATCACGCTCGACGGCCGCGCACAGGCGGCGCTCCGCGAACTCGTCGCACCGGAGATCGTCGAACGGCTCCTGCGGTCGGCGTCGGCGTTGCGGCTGCGCGACCGGGACGCACTCTGGGACCGGCACGGGCGCCTACTGGCATACGGGCCGCGGCTCGAGGACAGCCCAAGCGTGGATATCGACCGCATCACCCTGCGGACCGTACTGGCCGACGCGGTCGGACCCGACCTGCATCTGGGCCGGACGGTCACCGAGATCACCCGTACCGCGGACGGCGAACCGTCGGCGGTCTTCGCGGACGGACCCGCGTGCCGGGGAGATCTCCTGGTAGGCGCGGACGGTGCCCACTCGATGGTCGCCCGGTATCTGGCAGGCGGCCCCACCAGCGAGCCCACGGGAATCATCGGCTTCTCCGGGCGGACCGGAGCCGAACACCTCGGTGTATCCGAGCGGGAGCGGCTCGGATCGCGTTCGGGAATGGCGATCGGCTCACACGCCACGGCGCTGTACATCGGTTTCCTCGATCCGGTGGGCAACGCCCTGCTCGATGCCCCCGAGGGCAGGGAGGCGATCACGACCGGACCGACCTATATCTGGGGCGCGATGTTCCCCGAGTCCACCGCGACCGATGCGATGCGCGCGCTCCGCGGCACCGCGCTGCGGTCCGCGCTGGTCACCGCCTTCGGCCGCCGCGGCTGGAGTCGGCACACCCTCGAGGTCATCGAACGAGCCGAGCCCGGCAGTATCGCCGCCTTCCGCTTCAACGCGGCATCGACCCGTGCCCGGGACCTGGCGCCGTGGCCCGCCGGCTCTGTCACAGCACTCGGCGACGCCGTCCACGCCACCCCTCCCACCGCGGGTATGGGCGCCGGAACCGCCATCCGCGATGCCGCGAGTCTGGTCGCGAACCTGCGCGCGGTCGCTGCCGGTACGGCAACGCTGCCCGTCGCCGTGAGCCGGTTCGAGGCGGAGATGCGGATCCGGGGAAGTGAAACCCTCTCCGCGGCGATGCGGACGGTCCGCTGGATGCAAGCCACCGATACCCCGCTCGGCGCAGCGATCACCGCGACGGCGACCCCGATACTGGCCGCAGCCAACATGCTCGGGGGCAGGCGCTGAGCCGACCACCCGGCAGTGTCGGTCCGAACGGAACAGCGCCGCAGGTCGTCGGCTCGAGTCACCGACTCCGCTGACCCCAGTACCGGTCCCGTGGGTGGGCGCGGGCCGGACCCGCTGTGGTCCGGTCACAGTTCGGCCGTTATCGGGCTACTGTTCGGCTCCGTGTCCGGAGCCGAGCTCTGGCGGCCGATAGGCTTGCGCGGGTCTACCTGTACTCGACGATAGCGCCGTAGCTCCCGCTTTCGAGGCAATCGCCCGTCCCGCCCACAGGGGACCTCGGTGATATGCACCGTTGACCCATCACCGTCTTGGAGGTGGTCGTGTCCGAGGAGTTCCGAGGACGTATCGCACTCGATATCCGTGATTCGATCGCGGACTGGGCACCGTATGTCGAGCCCACCGCACCGCAGGACGCACCCAACGTGCTCTATCTGGTGTGGGACGATATCGGCATCGGAACCTGGGACTGCTACGGCGGTCTGGTCGAGATGCCGAATATGCGCCGTATCGCCGATCGCGGACTCCAATTCACGCAATTCCACACGACCGCGTTGTGCTCGCCGAGCCGTGCCTCGCTGCTCACCGGGCGGAACGCGACATCGGTGGGTATGGCGACCATCGAGGAATTCACCGACGGCTTTCCCGGTATGTCCGGACGGATTCCGGCCGAGACCGCGCTGTGCTCGGAAGTCCTGTCCGAACGGGGCTGGAATACCTATGCGATCGGCAAATGGCATATGACTCCGCTGGAGGAAGAAAATCTCGCCGCATCGAAGCGGAACTGGCCGCTGGGGCGCGGGTTCGAGAGGTTCTACGGTTTCCTCGGCGGCGAAGCCGACCAGTGGTATCCGAACCTGGTATACGACAACCACCCGGTCTCCCCGCCCTACGCGCCGGAGGACGGCTATCACCTGTCCAGGGACCTTGCGGACAGATCCATCGAGTTCATCCGCGATTCGAAGGTGATCGCCCCCGCCAAGCCCTGGTTTCTCTATCTGAGCCCCGGCTGCGGGCATGCGCCACACCATGTGTCCCCGGAATGGGCCGACCGCTACCGCGGACGCTTCGATATGGGTTACGAGAAATATCGCGAATCGGTCCTGGACAACCAGAAACGCATGGGGTTGGTGCCGGAGAACACCGAACTCTCGCCCATGAATCCGTACTCGACCGCGACGAGCGCCGACGGCATACCGTGGCCGGCGCAGGACACGGTGCGACCGTGGGATTCGCTGTCGGAGGACGAGAAGCGATTGTTCCGCAGGCAGGCCGAGGTGTTCGCCGGCTATCTCTCCTACACCGATGATCAGATCGGCCGGTTGCTGGACTACCTCGACGAAAGCGGCCAGCTGGACAACACGATCATTGTCGTCCTGTCGGACAACGGAGCCAGCGGCGAAGGCGGCCCGAACGGCTCGGCCAACGAGATGAAGTTCTTCAACGGCTATATCGACACCACCGACGACAGCCTGTCGCGCCTCGACGAACTCGGCTCGCCGACGACCTACAACCACTACAGCATCGGCTGGGCGATGGCGTTCAACACCCCGTACAAGCTGTACAAGCGCTACGCCTCACACGAGGGCGGTATCGCCGACCCGTGCCTGCTGTCGTGGCCTGCCGGAATATCCGCCCGCGGCGAACTACGCCACCAGTACCTCAATGTCTGTGACATCACGCCGACGGTGTTCGAACTGCTCGGCATCGCACCGCCGGAAACGGTCCGCAACGTGCCGCAGCGCCCCCTCGAGGGCGTGAGCTTCCGGGCTCTGCTCGACGACCCGGACGCCGACACCGGCAAGCACACGCAGTTCTATTCGATGCTGGGGACGCGCGGGATCTGGCATCGCGGCTGGTTCGCCGATACCGTGCACGCGGCGTGCCCGTCCGGCTGGGGCAAATTCGATACCGACCGCTGGGAGCTGTTCCATCTCGAAAACGATCGCAGCCAGCTGCACGATCTCGCCGAGGAGTATCCGGAGAAGGTGGCGGAGCTGAAAGCGCTGTGGTTCGCCGAAGCGGAGAAATACAACGGTATGCCGCTCAACGACCTCGACGTCGTATCCATGATGACGCGTGACCGCCCCGGCTACGGCAAAGCACGGGATCAGGTGGCCTACTACCCCGGCACGGCAGAGGTGGGGCCCGGGGCGGCCCTGGAGATCAGTGGCCGGTCGTTCGCGTTGCTCGCCGAGACCACGATCACCAGCACGGCAGCCGAGGGGGTGCTGTTCGCCCACGGCGGCCGGCTCGGCGGGCACACTTTGTTCCTGGAGAACGGAATCCTCCACTATCTCTACAACTTCCTCGGCGAAGAAGACCAGGTCATCGTCTCCGAGCGTCCGGTACCGCCCGGTGATCACATTCTCGGAGTGCGCTACGAGCGGAGCGGAACGCGCACGGACAACTTCACCCCCACCGGCGAGGCCGTTCTCTATATCGACGAGGAGCCGGTGGGCTCTTACACGGATATGCGCATTCAGCCCACCGTGTTCTCCGGTGTCGGCGAAGGGGTCCGCGTCGGGCGGGACAGCGGCCAGGCGGTGACCACGCGTTATCGGGCTCCGTTTCCGTTCACCGGCGGCATCGTGCACAAGGTCGTCGAGGATGTGAGCGGGAAGCCCTACGAGGACCTGGAAATGGCTGTGGCCTCGGCATTCTCACGCGATTGAGGACCAACGACCCGGCCACCGTGCCCGGCGCCGAGAACCGCCGCGGGATGCTCCGGATTCCCGGCGGTGAGTTCGCGATGGGGTCCGCGGATTTCTTCCCCGAGGAGCGACCCGTGCATCGGGTGCAGGTGGATTCCTTCTGGATCGACGCGCACCCGGTGACCAATGCCGCGTTCCGGCGTTTCGTCAAGCAGACCGGGTACGTGACCGTCGCGGAAACCGCCCCGGCGGCCGAGGACTATCCGGAGGCAGAGCCCGGGAATCTGGTCGCCGGGGCGCTGGTGTTCCGACCCACCGCGCGGCCTGTGCCGCTGGATGACTGGCAGCGCTGGTGGCGTTATGTTCCCGGCGCGAATTGGCGTCGGCCGCAGGGGCCCGGCAGCACGCTGGAAGGCCTCGACCGCCACCCCGTAACCCAGGTGGCGTACGCCGATGCCGCGGCGTACGCGGCCTGGGCGGGTAAACAGTTGCCGACGGAAGCCGAATGGGAGTACGCGGCCCGCGGCGGGCTGGACTCGACCGCCTATGTCTGGGGCAACGAACCGGAACCCACGGGCCGGCGGATGGCCAATATCTGGGCCGGCGAATTCCCCTGGCAATTCCATCCCGGCCGCGGGCAGAGACCTGTCCCCGGCACCACCCCGGTCGGCACCTACGCGCCCAACGGGTACGGGCTGTCCGATATGACCGGCAATGTCTGGGAGTGGACCAGCCACCTCTACCGGAACACCCACCTCCGGTCGACCTGCTGCGCCCCGCGCAATCCCCACATCGATCAACCCGATCCAATTGGCGCACAGCGGTTTCCCCGGCACGTCGTAAAAGGTGGCTCCTACCTGTGCGCCGCCAACTACTGCCTGCGCTACCGGCCCGCCGCCCGGCAGGGACAAACCGAGGACACCGCCACCTGCCACCTCGGTTTCCGGTGTGTGGTGCGTGAGCACTCTGATGGAACGATCCAGCGAATCACTTGATGACCTTCTGACGTGACCGGCGCCGTCGAGAATCAGGAGCCTACTCACGGCCCTCCATATTCTCGGACACCACGTCAAGTCCCGCCGCGATATCGGAGGCGTATCATCGTCGAACGGTGGTATGTCGGATTCTTCCAACGCGAGCCGCAACGAACTGCCCGTACTCGGCGCCTGCGCACGCGTTAGCAAACGAAGAACTCTCGCCGAGACCCAAGCTTCTCAACCTTGTCCAGAAAGTTCATCCACTCCGATTCCCAGTCATTTATCTTCCGGCACAGATCAGCGTAAGTCGTCCTACGACCGACCTCGTCCGCAGTCAAGCTGCCATGCGCGACCGCATTACGATCGTTCCTAACCTCTGGTATGAGCGAATAAGCATTTCCTAGAACCAGCCGATGATTTTCGATCTCAAATATTGCACAGAAAACGTCGGCCTGGGATTTATTCATTCTTTCAGCAACTACGACACACGCTGGGCCCCCGCTGGCCAAATGACAAGGATCTCGCGGCCCTGGCGTCGCGCATAGTCGACTGCGTCAGCGGTTCCGCCTCGGCCGTCCGCGGGACTGCCGTCCCAAACGGCCACAATGTGTTCGCTGCGGTCGATGAGGAACTTACTTGCCGCAAAGTAGGAATCCGGGCCTGACGTCGCGTATGGCAGTTCGTGTATTGCCCGTGCCTTGGCAGTGAAGCGTTCGAATCTGGCGCGGTCTCCTGCGTCACGTATTCCGGTGACGTAGTCGGCCGCGGGCATAACGACCTCGATCGTCCCGCCTAGATTGAGCACAGTCTCGGCGAAAATCTGGTCGGCACCACGTGCGAGGCACGTGATACCGACCAACTCTTCCCCCACGTAGGCACTGAGTCGTGTTCGCACCGCATCAGCGACCGAGGCTGTTGTGGCGTCAGAGAGGTTCGAGTGGCCGGTGACCCCGATAGTCGTCATTTCGGTTCGCTCCAGGTCGGTATCTAACCAGACCACGGTAAGGTGTCGGTTCGAGGCCGGAACACCCGACCCGCACGGTAGTAGCATCTGGTCCATCTCAATCTTCGGATGGGTACATGACTGACATTCCGGTACCGACGACAGGTCAGCGCATTCGGCTGCATCGCGAAGCCCGCGGGATGAGCCGCCCAGTACTCGCGGGCCTGGTCGGCCGCAGTCCCGACTGGCTGAAGAAGATCGAGCGCGGCGAACGGCAACTGAATTCCCTGACACTGCTGCTTCGATTGGCCGCCGCTCTCGGAGTAACAGACCTATCCGTGCTCACCGGCGAAGCACCTACCCCGGTGTCCGCCTGGGGCAAGGCCACCCATCCGGCCGTGCCCGGGATCAGACGGGCTATGCACGACGTATCGTTCGATGAAGCACCCGGGAAAGCCCTGTCCGCTGGCGAATTGCGGCGTCAGGTCGCCCAGGCATGGTCGTTGTGGCATTCCTCGCCAAGACAGCGCACTGATGTGGGCCGCCTGCTTCCGGCACTGATCATCGCAGCACATGCATGCGTTCGGCACAGCGACGGCATCGAACGCCGATGCGCTCGGGCAGCCACTGGCGACCTCTATCGCCTAGTGCAGCGGCTTCTTGCCCACATCTGCGAGCCAGAGCTCCACGCGCTGGCGGTTGAGCGAGGCAGAGCTATGTCCGAAGACGCTGATACTCCGATCGCGCTCGCGTCTGCCGCATGGTCGTCCGCCGTAAGCTACTGCGCCGCAGGTCAGTACGATTTCGCGATCCAGTTGGCGGAAACGGGAGCCGGCATCCTGCGGTCTCGGTTGGACGACTCACCCGACGCAGGCGGTGTACTCGGAGCCCTACAGCTGGAGGCGGCTGCTGCGCATGCTCTCGCCGGAAGGGCCGGTGACGCCTACCGGTACCTCGACGCGCGGAGGCGACGGCAAACAAGTTGCCAGCTGGATATTGGCACCGCCAATCGGCATTCGAACGGGGAAATGTCCGCATACTGTCCGTTATCGTCCACGCCAACCTGCATCGAACGGGAGAGGCAGTCATCACCGCTGAGAAGATCGACCTCCGCGCCGTGCCATCGGTAATTCGACAGTCGCGGGCACTGCTGGAAAAGGCCCACGTCTACTCCGCCAGGCGCGAGCTGGACGCAGCAGTCAAGTATCTGGAGTTGGCCACCCAGGTATCGGCGGAGGCAGTTGCACTGATTCCGTGGGCCCGAACGCTGGCCGACGAACTGTTCGAGTCCGCGCCCCCAATACTGAAATCGCGAACTGCAACACTTCTTTCCCGTCTCGGTAGCGCTATTCCAGCCTGATCGGTCCAGAGCGATCGGGGGACAAGCTGTCCCCCAATGGATCTCACAGGGGTACGCGGCGTCCCTTGTAGCGAGATACCACGGCCTTAGCGTCGACGCATGCATAGACACGGGTGTAATGCAATACGTCGGTGGGTGAGGCAATGAGGATCCTGCCAACTGCTTTCGGATGGATAGATCCCGAGGTCAGTGTCGCGCCTGAACGGGACGCGGCACTGATCCAGTACCTCGCGCAACGCCTCGGCTACGTCCTCGTATGGGCACGAACAGAGTCACTCCTCCCTCTGGCCGAGCAGGTCCGGTCCGCTGACGTAGACGTGGTGATTGCTCCGACACCGGACCACTTGGGTGGGATGCCCCTCAGCGCAATCACCGCTCAGATCGATGTCGAAGTCGCTAATCCGCGAATGTCATTTCCACGAGAGCCGTCGTCTGGGCAAACCGGGAGGACAGCATCGAGGAACGGGGGACAATGATGGCGCTGACTTTCGGGAATGTCGGCTTTTCGATCGCGCTGCGCTGCGACCGGCCAATTCGAGTGACGAGCTACGAAGAGGCCCAAACTCTTCTGAGCATTCACCATCATTGCTGCTCGGCTATATGCCACGCCAGGCGCTCCGCCCAGGGATTTCTCGATTACGTGGCCGGCGATAACTCATTCCGGGCTGGAAATGCGGACAAGGGTCAGCCGTGAGGAGATTCGATATGCCGACGAGTACGACCGGGCCCCTGTCTCTCATACGCCCGCAGTTGCCGCAACGCGATCCGGGTTCAACGTTCGCAGGGTGTCTGGATGAACCGGCAGAACTCCCGGTAGTTGAAGGTAACCCAGTGAGAATCACTGAGCTTCTGAACGCCCTGAAACAGTGGGCAATACGCGATTTGGATGCAGGAAGGCGCGGTGATGGCTAACCAGGTTGTCTGAATAGTGGCGAGAAACGTTGCAACCGGACTAACGGACGTCGTGCTCCGCGAGCCCGGACGCTGACGTAGAGGATAGCGAGCGCGAACCCTGCGCAACGAGAAACGGCGCCGCTCCTTTCGGAGCGACGCCGTTTCGCAGCGATTCAGCGAATCACTTGATGATCTTCGTGACGCGACCGGCGCCGACGGTGCGGCCACCCTCGCGGATCGCGAAGCGCAGACCCTCGTCCATGGCGGCCTGGCCGCGCTCCACACGACCGGTGACGACGGTGCCACGACCGGTGATGGTGAAGACGTCCTCGATCGGCATCAGGAACGGCTTGTCGGTCTCACGCACCGGGTCCGGGATGGACTCGTCGACCGCGTTCATCAGCTCGATAATGGATTCGCTCCACTTCTCGTCGCCCTCCAGCGCCTTCAGGCCGGAAACACGCACCACGGGGGCGTCCTCGTCGATCTCCTGCGAAGCCAGCAGCTCGCGGACCTCCATCTCGACGAGCTCGAGGATTTCCTCGTCGTCGACCATGTCCGACTTGTTCAGCGCGACCAGGATGTAGGGCACGCCGACCTGACGGGCGAGCAGCACGTGCTCACGGGTCTGCGGCATCGGGCCGTCGGTGGCCGCGACCACCAGGATGACGCATCCATAGTGCCCGACCGGTCAGCTCTCGAGATCAGCAGCGACACAGCGGAACCCAGTATCGTCATCGAGCATCGTTCGCGATGCATCGTTGAAGACAGCCGGTTCACCTCTCTCGAAAGGGCTGGTGAAGGCCGAGCCTTTGAGCTGGTAGCGGTCGACCCTGGTCTCCGTCGCGGTCCACTCCCACGTGTTACCCACGAGGTCATAGATACCGAAGGGGCTCACTCCGCTGGCGTACGTATCCGCCCGTGTCGTGGTGCCGGGCCCGGCACCACGGACATTGCACTTGGCCGGAGTCGGCTGATTTCCCCAGGGCCATCTATTGCCGCGGGTGCCTCGGGCAGCCTTTTCCCACTGCTGACTGGTAGGCAAGGACTTATTGGCCCATGCAGCGTAATTCGCAGCGTCGTCCCAAGAAACCCAGACCACAGGATGATCGGCGACAACCTCACGATCGTGGGCCACTTCACCCCAATGTCGCGGCGGTGGATGATCGCACGCCGCGACGAAACGTTCATAGTCGGCATTGGTGGTCGGAAATACATCCATCCAGAATCCGGCCAGCCATACCGGCTGATCTTGGGGTCCGGCAAGGAAGGTTCCCTCCGGTATCCAGGTCATCAGCTTGCCGTCTATGGGATGGCGCAGACTCGAACGCGCCTCGGCAACCTCGGGATCTCGAGCCTCACTGACTACGCATGGAGATATCGCCTCGACGAAGCGAACGAGCTCGTCATCTCTGAGGCGGGACAGGATCGTGTCGAGCGCCGCCTGATTGACCGGGCGCGGCCTGATGGTCGATCCGCCGGCTTCCCATCGGGAGATCACCCGGGGATCAACCCCAATATGTGCGGCGAACTCGACCAGACTCATTCGCCGCGCCCCACGTAGAGCACGTGCTTCCGCTCCCGTCCAGTTTCGAACGACGATGGCCATCGAGTCCACACTCCCTTCCCCGAGCGGTGTGATCAGCGCCCCAACATCACGTTAAAGGCCGTCAGACCCGTTGCGCTGGAACAGATTCGTATTCCGAGCGGAGCCGGAGGACTGTTGCCTGGTCTATCGGAAGCTCGATGTCATCGATTCGACCGATCGCACGCACACCCACCGCCGCGTTGGTCGCGACAGCGCCGTCGACGTATGGCAACTCAGCCAAGCAGATCGGCTTGACAATGACTTCCTCATCCAGCGTCTGGCTGAGTAAGCGCATCGTGACACCGGACAGAACCTCTGCGTCCGGCCAGATGAGGTGACCGTCTGCGATAACGCCGATATTCGAAGTCGCAATTTCGCTGATCAGGCCGTCAGCCGTGGTGAAGAGGACATCGTCGGCGCCATCACGCTGTGCCAGTCGACGTTGGTGCAAAGCACCGAATAGCCCGACATGTTTGGTCCTGGGTAGATCCCGGCTGTAAACCGCTGACCGAAGGGTGAGCGGAGACTCCGGCACAGGCGACGCCTCGCGCAATGTCACCAGAACCGCCGGGTCTGCATCGGCTCCCGGCCTGCCCAGTGTGATGGCCGGATCGAAGATGGTAACCCGTACGACTACTGCGGAATCAACGTCCATAAGGGCGTGCCGAATGAATGCGCGCACGCGGTCGATATCGAGTTCGGCATCGAACACTGTTCGACAGTCTCGGACGAGCCGATCCATGTGTTGGGTGAGGCCACGTACAGCGCCGTGCTCCACCCGCATAGAAGTGAAGTGGCCATAGCCCACCAAACCCAGTGCGGCAATATCGGACTGACTGATCGGCGCGCCGTTGAATTCCATGTGCTCAGTGTGTCACCCAGAAGCGCGAACGCGACCGGGACCGCCAGCCAAGGTCAGCGAAACGTCAGTGCATTGCGACCGAACGCCAGTTCCGCATAGTCCGTTTCCCTCTGATCCTGGGTTCATCAGCACGGATGCGACTGAACCTACAAGAGTCCACCCAGCTGTCCGGATACCACATTCAGCTCAGATCAGGGGGTACTGGTGGCGCTGACCTTCGGGCACGAAGGCTTTTCGGTCGCATTGCGGTGCGATCGGCCGATTCGGGTAACGAGCTTCGAAGAAGCTCAAACGCTTCTACGGATTCACCACTACTGCTCGACGGAGGTTTGTCAGGCCAGGTGTTCCGCGCAGTCATTCCTAGATTACGTGACAAGCGGATAGATACCTCCGACAACAACTAGGACGGAGTAGGCATTGAGAAACCCCGATGGGCCCTCCATCGACTCTTCGGCAGAGAACCGGACTATCCCGCTGTTGCCCAGAAGAATTCCCGGGTCAACCTTCGAGGAACAAGACGAGATTCCTAGGGAATCATCGGCGACAGAGACTGACCTTGCGACCATCTCCAAGCTGCTGAACGCCCTGTATGCGTGGGCCAGTCAGGAATCAGAAGGAGGTCCGCCGCACCAATGAGCAGAAGTAAGTCAACTGAGACCGCAAAGGCCGAGACGAACCGCCCGAGCCGAACCAACAGACAATCCGATGGGAGAGATACGAAATGAATCTCAGCGACTATTACGGCACGCGGATAGAACCGACTGGCCGGGTGCTGCGACTGGTTATCGATGCTGTCAATGAATGCAACCTGCGATGCAGATATTGCCATCCCGGCGAGGTCTGGCGTAACCAGCAGCTCGATGCCACTGTGGTGCAGCAGGCTCTGTCTGCGGCAGAGGACGCCGGCACGCTGGAGGTGGTACTGACCGGCGGAGAAATGATGATGCATCACCAACTGCACGCAGTTCTCGACAGCACTCAGCTCCTGCGGCAGTGCGCGTCCGCACTGATCACAAACGCCACATTGATCACCTCGGATATCGCGCGTCGGCTCTCCGGATCGAACCTGACCCGCATCTGCACCAGCGTCGACGGTGTCACCAACGATCTGCATGGCTCGGCGCGCGGGAAGAACCTGCCGCGGGTCCTGGAGGGGCTGCACATGCTGGCCGGTACTGGGAAACCGATCACTGTCATCACCGTCGTGCATCGCGGCAACTGGGAGCGCGTCATCGAACTCAGCAAATACCTTGCAGGTCGCAAGCTCGCGGCACAGCACCATCTGTGCGCACCGAGCTATTCCGGTCAGGCTCGCGAACACTACCCGGAGCTGGCGTTGCGTGAGCACGAATTCCACGGTGTGCAGGCCCTGGTCGACGAACACCAGGCAGACCTCTGCGCGCGTGGCCTCTACCTGACATTCAATTCTTTCTGGCCTGCCACAGGGGAAGTACCGAGGCGCACCGGACGCACGATCACGCTCCAACAACTGTCTGAACAAGTCAAAGACACCCTCTGCAATATCCTGAACCGTCACGGGTTGGGGGCCGCTTCCTTCGTAGAGGAAGATGGTCACCATCATGTCGAAGCGTTACCCGCCCGAGGTTCGTGAGAAGGCCGT
>JBFARE010000070.1:0-31138 GCA_040674215.1 Nocardia sp. NPDC050193
AGGGCGAGAACATTCCGGAACCGGGCATCCCGGAATCGTTCAAGGTTCTGCTCAAGGAACTCCAGTCCCTGTGCCTCAATGTCGAGGTGCTGTCGTCGGACGGCGCCGCGATCGAGATGCGCGACGGCGACGACGAGGATCTCGAGCGGGCGGCGGCCAACCTGGGCATCAATCTGTCCAGGAACGAAGCGGCCACCGTCGACGATCTGGCGAACTAGGGCGTTGGCCGGGTGCCGTGACGAATTACGGCGCGGCACCCGGCCACCGCGTTCGAATCCACTAGAGAACTTTTGCTCGTATTCGACCCGCACAGGGGAAAGGAAGTTACGTGCTAGACGTCAACTTCTTCGATGAACTCCGGATCGGCCTGGCCACCGCCGACGATATCCGCCAGTGGTCCTACGGCGAGGTGAAGAAGCCGGAGACCATCAACTACCGCACGCTCAAGCCGGAGAAGGACGGCTTGTTCTGCGAGAAGATCTTCGGTCCCACCCGGGACTGGGAGTGCTACTGCGGTAAGTACAAGCGCGTCCGCTTCAAGGGCATCATCTGTGAACGCTGCGGTGTCGAGGTGACCCGGGCGAAGGTGCGTCGTGAGCGGATGGGCCATATCGAGCTGGCCGCCCCGGTCACCCACATCTGGTACTTCAAGGGTGTGCCGAGCCGCCTCGGCTACCTGCTCGACCTGGCGCCGAAGGATCTGGAAAAGATCATCTACTTCGCCGCCTACGTCATCACCGCGGTCGACGACGAGATGCGGCACAACGAGCTGTCGACTCTCGAGGCCGAGATGGAGGTCGAGAAGAAGACCGTCACCGATCAGCGTGACGCCGACCTCGAGGCCCGGGCCCAGAAGCTCGAGGCCGATCTGGCCGAGCTCGAGGCCGAGGGCGCGAAGTCCGATGTGCGCCGCAAGGTCAAGGACGGTGGCGAGCGCGAGATGAAGCAGCTCCGCGACCGTGCCCAGCGTGAGCTGGACCGGCTCGAGGAGATCTGGAACACCTTCACCAAGCTGGCCCCCAAGCAGCTGATCGTGGACGAGGTGCTCTACCGCGAGCTGCAGGATCGCTACGGCGAGTACTTCACCGGCGCGATGGGCGCGGAGTCCATCCAGAAGCTGATGGAGAACTTCGATATCGAGGCCGAGGCCGAGAATCTGCGCGAGACCATCCGCAGCGGTAAGGGCCAGAAGAAGCTGCGTGCGCTCAAGCGGCTCAAGGTCGTCGCGGCGTTCCAGACCAACGGCAACTCGCCGATGGGCATGGTGCTCGACGCCGTTCCGGTGATCCCGCCGGAGCTGCGGCCGATGGTCCAGCTCGACGGTGGCCGCTTCGCCACCTCCGACCTGAACGACCTCTACCGTCGCGTCATCAACCGCAACAACCGCCTCAAGCGACTGATCGACCTCGGTGCCCCCGAGATCATCGTCAACAACGAGAAGCGGATGCTCCAGGAATCCGTCGACGCGCTGTTCGACAACGGCCGTCGCGGCCGGCCGGTCACCGGCCCGGGTAACCGCCCGCTGAAGTCCCTGAGCGATCTGCTCAAGGGTAAGCAGGGTCGTTTCCGGCAGAACCTGCTCGGTAAGCGTGTCGACTACTCCGGCCGTTCGGTCATCGTCGTCGGCCCGCAGCTGAAACTGCACCAGTGTGGTCTGCCCAAGCTGATGGCGCTGGAGCTGTTCAAGCCGTTCGTGATGAAGCGGCTGGTCGACCTGAACCACGCGCAGAACATCAAGTCCGCCAAGCGGATGGTCGAGCGGCAGCGGCCGCAGGTGTGGGACGTCCTCGAAGAGGTCATCGCCGAGCACCCCGTGCTGCTGAACCGTGCGCCCACCCTGCACCGCCTCGGTATCCAGGCCTTCGAGCCGCAGCTGGTCGAAGGCAAGGCCATCCAGCTGCACCCGCTGGTCTGTGAGGCGTTCAACGCCGACTTCGACGGTGACCAGATGGCCGTGCACCTGCCGCTGTCGGCGGAGGCGCAGGCCGAGGCCCGGATCCTGATGCTGTCCTCGAACAACATCCTGTCCCCGGCGTCGGGTCGCCCGCTGGCCATGCCGCGTCTGGACATGGTGACGGGTCTGTACTACCTGACCCGGCTCGACGAAGGCGCCAAGGGCGAGTACCGGCCCGCGACGGCCGACGGTCCGGAAACGGGCGTGTACTCCTCGCCGGCCGAAGCGCAGATGGCCGTCGACCGCGGTGAACTCACCGTTCGGTCGACCATCAAGGTGCGGCTGACCGATCAGCGTCCGCCCAAGGACGTCGAGGCGGAACTGTTCCCGGAGGGCTGGCGGCGCGGTGACGCGTGGACCACCCAGACCACCCTGGGCCGGGTGCTGTTCAACGAGCTGCTCCCGGGTGACTACGCGTTCATCAACGAGCCGATGCCGAAGAAGCGGCAGGCGACGATCATCAATGATCTCGCCGAGCGCTACCCGATGATCGTGGTCGCGCAGACCGTCGACAAGCTCAAGGACGCCGGCTTCTACTGGGCCACGCGTTCGGGTGTCACCGTCTCCATGTCGGACGTGCTCGTTCCGCCGGAGAAGGCCGAGATCATGGAGCGCTACGAGGCGCAGTCCGATCAGATCGAGAAGAAGTACCAGCGTGGTGCGCTCGATCACCAGGAGCGCAACAACGCCCTGGTCAAGATCTGGCAGGAAGCGACCGAAGAGGTCGGTCGGGCGCTGCGCGCGCACTACCCGGCCGACAATCCGATCATCACGATCGTCGATTCGGGCGCCACGGGTAACTTCACCCAGACCCGTACCCTCGCCGGTATGAAGGGCCTGGTGACGAACCCGAAGGGTGAGTTCATCCCGCGGCCGATCAAGTCCTCTTTCCGGGAGGGCCTGACGGTGCTGGAGTACTTCATCAACACCCACGGTGCTCGTAAGGGTCTGGCCGATACCGCGCTGCGTACCGCCGACTCGGGTTACCTGACCCGTCGTCTGGTGGACGTCTCGCAGGACGTGATCGTGCGCGAGCACGACTGCGGCACCGAACGCGGTATCACCGTGCACATCGCGGAGAAGCAGCCCGACGGCCTGCTCATCCGGGACCCGCACGTGGAGACCTCGGCCTACGCCCGCACCCTGGCCGCCGACGCGCTCGACGAGAGCGGCAATGTCGTGGTCACCAAGGGCGCGGACCTGGGCGATCCCGCGATCGAGGCGCTGCTGGACGCCGGCATCACCGAGGTGAAGGTCCGCTCCGTGCTGACCTGCACCACCGGCACCGGAGTCTGCGCGACCTGCTACGGCCGCTCGATGGCCACCGGCAAGCTCGTCGATATCGGCGAGGCCGTCGGTATCGTCGCCGCGCAGTCCATCGGTGAGCCCGGTACCCAGCTGACCATGCGTACCTTCCACCAGGGTGGTGTCGCGGGTGACGACATCACCGGCGGTCTGCCCCGCGTGCAGGAGCTCTTCGAGGCTCGGGTGCCCAAGGGCAAGGCGCCGATCGCGGAGGTCTCGGGCCGGGTGCGGCTGGAGGACGACGACCGCTTCTACAAGATCACCATCATTCCCGACGACGGCGGGGACGATGTGGTCTACGACAAGCTGTCCAAGCGTCAGCGGCTGCGCGTGTTCAAGCACGACGACGGCACCGAGCGGCTGCTCTCCGACGGCGACCATGTCGAGGTCGGCCAGCAGTTGCTGGAGGGTGCGGCGGATCCGCACGAGGTGCTGCGCGTGATGGGCCCCCGGCAGGTCCAGATCCACCTGGTCCACGAGGTCCAGGAGGTCTACCGGAGCCAGGGTGTGTCCATCCACGACAAGCACATCGAGGTCATCGTCCGCCAGATGCTGCGCCGGGTGACGATCATCGATTCGGGTGCCACCGAGTTCCTGCCCGGTTCGCTGACCGAGCGTTCGGAGTTCGAGGCATCCAACCGTCGCGTGGTCGCCGAGGGCAATGAGCCCGCGGCGGGCCGTCCGGTGCTGATGGGTATCACCAAGGCGTCGCTGGCCACCGATTCGTGGCTGTCGGCGGCGTCCTTCCAGGAGACCACCCGGGTCCTGACGGACGCGGCGATCAACTGCCGCTCCGACCGGCTCATCGGCCTCAAGGAGAACGTGATCATCGGTAAGCTGATCCCGGCCGGTACCGGTATCAACCGGTACCGCAACATCCAGGTCCAGCCGACCGAGGAAGCGCGTGCCGCGGCGTACGCGGTGCCGTCCTACGACGACACCTACTACGGCCCGGAGGGCTTCGGCGCCACCACCGGTGCCGCGGTCCCGCTGGACGATTACGGTTTCAGCGACTACCGGTAATCGGTAGGTAGCAGCAGACTTCGGCCCCGCACCGTTTCGGTGCGGGGCCGAAGTGCATTCCGGGCCGGGCTATCCGCCGGCTGGGTCCGGAAGGTTTTTCCGCAGGCCGTCCAGCAGCGCGGCCAAACCGAATTCGAAGCTGCTGTCGGGTGCCGCGTTGTATCCGGTGCCCGACGCTGCCTCGATCCGGTCGCGAAGGCGGGGGAACCTGCGGGCGATCTCGGTGGCGGCGGCCGTGGTGTCGCGCAGCCGCGCCGCCGGGTCGCCGCCACCGCGGGCCAGTCGCCGGCCGATGGAGACATTGGCGGCGGCGCCCACCGCGTTGCCCAGGACGAACATGAAGACCGCGGCAGCGGCCCGGTCGGCCTGGTCGGTGGTGAAACCGGCCTCGTCGTAGACGGCGAGTACGTGGTCGTCGTATCGCGATTTGTTCTCCCCGTACAGCAGGTACGCCGATTGCGCCTGGACCAGCCACGGATGCCGGCTCATCATCGCGTACATTCCGCCGGCCATGGTCTCGGCGGCGGTCCGCCAGTCCATGGTGCCGAGATCGGGTGGTTCGATCTCGGCCCAGACGCGGTCGGTGGCGAGGCGTACGAGATTGTCCTTGTTCTGGACGTGCCAGTACATCGCGGTGGGGGCCGAATCGAGACGTTTGCCGAGGCTGCGCATATTCAGCCCGTCGAGCCCTTCCTCGTCCAAGAGTTCGATGGCCGTATCGACGATCTGTTCGCGGGTGAGGGTGTCACGGGGCATGGGGACAACTCTAGGGCTCCGGGCATCGGTCTTGCACTAAGTTCAATCACCACTTGAACTTAGTGCAAGTGGCGAGCTATTCTACTTTTACTTAGTTCAATCCGGCGGCCGTGGAGCTCGCCGAGAGAAGAAGGACCCTCATGAACATCACTGCCGCCGCCCTGTCTCTGATCGTTGCCGCCGCATTCCTGAGCATGCCGCTGGTGCGGCACCGCTACGGAGCGGCGGCCGTGGCGAGTGCGCAGCGGGAACTGGCCCGTCAACGGGTCCGGACGACCGCGCTGGCCGAGCACGGAATGCGGTTCGATGCCAGTGGGCACGAATGGGCGGCCCCCGTCGGTATCGCCGCGGTACTGCTGACGGTCGCCGGCGTGAATCTGGCCGGACCGGGCTGGGCGGCAACCGTGACCGTGGTGGTGTTCGCGCTGGTGCTGCTCGGCAACGGAGTCATCGTCTACAGCAATCTCACCGCCGTGCGATCGGTCCGTGCGGCCTTCGCGCGCAAGAACGACCCCGAACTGCTGCGCGTGGATGTGCCCGCCCTGCTCGCGGCGGCCGAAGCCGGGTTCCCCGGCTGGACATGGACGCTGCAGAAACTGCGGAACGCGGCGGTGTTCGGCGCCGCGGGGCTCGGGATCGTGGTCACGCTTCTCGGATGAGCTCGCGGCGACGGGTGGCCCCGCCGCCGAAGCTCCGGCTCGCTCCTTGTCGGGAGCGGGCCGGGTTCCGTCGGAAGCCGCTGAGCCGCTGAGCGCTTCGGTTCAGCAGTGGGAATATGAATCGGGCGTTCGGATCACGTTGCGTAGAAACGTCGTTCGGCCGAATGGTCGTGAATAGCGTTGCAATGCACTGTTTACCGGAGTCGTCGAACAGGCGTCGGACCGACGACCGCCGGAGGGCCCATGACATTCCGAATCACTCAGCTTGCGCGCGGTATCCGCGCACATGTGGTGCCTGGGGAGGGTGATGGCGCGGAGGTCACGAAACCGGCCCGCCGCCGATGGTTCCGGCGGCTCGCGGTGCTCGGCTCGATGCTGTTCGTGCTCCCCGCCATGCTCGGGGCGGCGGCACTGGCCGCGACCGGGGAACCCGATTCGGTGGCGACTGCCGGTTTCCCGGCGCTGAACTGGATGAATATCCGCGATTCCAGCGGAGTCGAACTGACCCGCTACCGATTCGTCACCACACACGGCAGTCTGTTCGAGCCGCTGGAGACGGCCGTCTCGGTGGTGCTCGGACTCGAATTCGCCGGCTATATCGTCATCGTGACCAGCGCGATCTGGGTGATCGGCTACACGATGAGCTTCCACTGGCTCGATCCGTTCGGCGACGCGCTGGCCGGAGTCGCCCGCAGCCTGCACACGCAGATCGGTATCCCGATGGTGCTCCTCGTCGCGGCGTCACTCGGTGCGTTCATCGTGGCGTGGTTCGTATTGCGCGGTCACCACGCGCGGGCCGCGACCCAGGCGGTCACGATGGTGGGGGTCGCCGTGATCGGCCCGGCCTTCATGGCGCAACCGCTCGAGGATGTACTTTCCTCGCACGGGTTGATGTCGCAGGGACGCGATCTCGGCATCGCGGTGGCTGCCGGGCTCACCGGGCACGCGTACAGCGATCCGACCGGACTGGTCGCGACGATGCAGGTGACCCTGGCCGACAACTTCGCCCGGCGCCAGGTCCAGGTGTGGAATTTCGGGCATGTGATCGACGACCGGCCCGGCTGCGCGGCCGTGTGGTCGGCCGGAGTGCGATCGGGTTCGGATTCGGTCCTGGCCTCCGGGCTGCGCAGCTGCGGTGATCTGGTGGCGCACCAGGCGGCACTGAACCCGACCATGGGACAGGTCGGTTCGGGGCTGGTAGTGCTGCTCTGCGCCGGCATCCTGCTCGCGTTCGGGACCTATCTCTCGGTCAAGATCATCTGGTCCGCTCTCGACTCGGTTTTTCACGGTTTCGCGGCGATCTTCGGTTTCGCGGCGGGCGGCTTCGTCTACGGTCCCACGCAGACCTTTCTGGTGCGCAACCTCGTGGATAGTTTCTACGGTGCCGTGGTGATGGCGGCCTATGTCATCTATCTGGGTATATACGTGCTGTTCCTCGGCAACCTGTTCGACCAGGCCCGCGGCCAGGCGACAGTGGTACTGATCCTGGCCGCGGTGGTGGAAGTCGTCGGCCTGCTCCAATTCCGGCGGTTCGCTGCCGCGCTGCGCCAGGGCAATGAGTGGATCGTCAACCGGTTCTCCCTCGCCCTGCAACAGGCACCGGGCGGAAGCGGTGCGGGCGGGGCCGGCGGCACGGCACTCGGCATGGGTTCCAGCGGACTCGTCCACTCCGGCATACCGGGACTCGGTGTGCTCGCCGGTGCCGCCGCACTCGCGACTTTGAACAACAACCCGGCATCGGCCTGGCTGTTCAATCGGGTATCACCGCTGGAACCGCATTCGATGAAGCGGCAGAGCGCGATGCTCGACCAGTGGGGTGTGTGGAACGCTCGATGGAACGGCGAGAAGGCCGGTGGGCCGGATGGGCTGGCCACACACCCCTACCTGGACCGACTACATCTCTCGCATGCCGCTCGTGATGCGACGCTCGTCGCCCGTGACGCCGGTCGCGGCGGGGTGAACACAGCGCGGGGTGCGGCGGCCGCGGTCGACGGCGTACTGGTGGGCGGTGGTGGATTCCTCGGGCAGGTGGCCGCTTCGCTGCGCGGCGCCGGCTTCACCGACGAGGACATGATCCAGCGCGCGGTGGAAGCGCGGGGTTATGTGGTGAAGCACGGGGGCGATGTATCGCTGGCCGACACGAATCTGGCCGAAGTGGTCGCTGCCTCGAATTACGCGGCGGCTATGAACACTCCGGCGGCCCACGCGGAGTTGGAGCGGGCTGTGCTCGCCTACTCTCTCGGGCGGGAGGGGATCGAACTGCGCGGCGCGGCGCGGCGGGCCGGCGAAGAGTATCTGGCCGCGCCGACCCGGGCAAAGCTGAACCAGATTCAGAAGGTGGCGACCGGCGCGGAGACGGCCGGGTACTCCGAGCAGGACGCGGCCCGGATCCTGCGCTGGATCGGTGACGAACACGCGCAGCGGGTGTCCGCCGCGATGACCACCTTCGTCGTCGACCCGGCCGATATCGAGAATCGCCGCCGTTTCTTCGCCGCGCAGAACGCGGCCGTCGACACCGACTACTGGGCCGCCGAAGCGAGCCGCTCGCCCGCGTCCGCCTTTGCCGCCGGCGGTTGAGTCACCGTGTCCGTGGCGACCGCCGCGAGTTCGGCGCCGGTGGATTCGGCCGGGCGGGGCCGCGGCGTGGCGGTGCGTGCATGGGTCGCGTAGAGCGTCAGGCCGACGAAGGCGAGGCCGCCCACCAGATTGCCGATCACCGTAGGGATCTCGTTCCAGATCAGATAGTCGCCGATCGAGAAATCGCCACCGAGCAGCAGGCCGGACGGGAAGAGGAACATATTGACGATCGAATGCTCGAACCCCATGTAGAAGAACAGCATGATGGGCATCCACATGGCGATGACCTTCCCGGACACCGAAGTCGACATCATCGCCGCGACCACACCGGTGGAGACCATCCAATTGCAGAGCACACCGCGAATGAAAAGGGTGAGCATGCCCGCGGCGCCGTGATCGGCATAACCGACGGTGCGGGAGACGCCGATTTCGCCGAGTTTCTGTCCGACTTCATTGGGGTCCATCGAGAAACCCATGGTCACGATGACCGCCATCATGACCGCGACGGTGAACGCTCCGAGAAAGTTACCGGTGAACACCAGACCCCAATTGCGCAGCAGGGCGCGCCAGGTCACGCCGGGCCGCCGGTCCAGCCAGGCCAGCGGTACGAGGGTGAACACGCCGGTGAGCAGGTCGAACCCGAGTAGGTAGAGCATGCAGAAACCCACCGGGAACAGGACGGCCCCGAGTAGCGCCTGGCCGGTCTGGACCGTGATGGTGACCGCGAAGGCCGCGGCGAGCGCGAGGATCGCCCCCGCCATATAGGCGCGGATCACGGTGTCGCGCGTGGACATGAATGCCTTCGCTTCGCCGGCGTCGATCATTTCTTTCACGAAGTCCGCTGGTTTGAGATAAGACATGGCACGCCCTTCGGTTGTGGTCTTCCGTGCCGAAGTGTGCGATGCCGAGATTTCCCGCCCGTATCGTGGCGAGCGCACCCGTGTTACCGGTCCCTCACCGGATCCGGGCGAGGGGAGTGTGTCCGGTGCGTGACCTCGAGCGACGGCCACGCCGACCGTGATGTCCCGGAAGTAAACATTGTGATACCGATTCGGTTCGGCGCGTTCGGCGATGGGAGGCTTTCGATGTTTCCCGATGCTAGGAGTCTCGTATGGAACCGATCATGAGCAAGCGCACGGCCGCCGACCTCGTTGTTGCCGCCCGTATCCGTCAGGGATTGTCCTGGGCCGATATGGCCGACGCTCTCGGTGCTCCGCTGGTCTGGACGACCGCGGCGTTGCTCGGACAGCATCCGATGACGGCGGAGCAGGCGGGCAAGGTCTGCGGTCTGCTCGGGCTGGACGACGCGGTGGCCGAAAGCCTGGCGTTGCAGCCGGCCCGCGGCGCCGATCCGGCACTGATGAGCGATCCCACGATCTATCGCTTCGTGGAGGCGCTCTCGGTGTACGGGCCCGCGTTGAAGGAACTCATCCACGAGGAATTCGGTGACGGGATCATGAGTGCCATCAATTTCAAGGTCGATTTCGCCCGCCGTCCCGACCCCGACGGGGATCGGGTGGTCATCACCTTCGACGGGAAGTTTCTCGACTACCGGTGGTGAGCCGGGGCCGCCGCCCGCGCGGTTCTCACTGATTGTGCGGTAGTTCGTCCGCCAGGCGCTGAAGGTACCCGGCGAACCGGCGGCGGTCGGCGGGGGGCCAGTCGCCGGTGAGCCGGTCGAAGATCTGCCGTTGCCAGTCGTGGGCGTCGGCCAGCAGGCGGGCACCCGCCGGGGTGAGGTGGAGTGCGGTACGGCGCCGGTCGAGATCGGATTCGCGGCGCGACAGATAACCGGCGGTGGTGGCGTCACGGACCATCCGGCTGGCTCCGGAATGGTCGAGACCGAGCTGGTGGGCGACCGCGGTGATGGTCGCCTCGTCCGGAGTCTGGGCCGCCCCGGCCACCGCTTCCACCACCTGGACGTGCTGAGCGTTGTGCAGTTCCGCGTTCTGCCCGCCGACGCCGCGCTGTATCCAGCGCCGGGACCAGAACCGGACCAGGCGGAACAGGGCGGGCCCGCCGTCCGCGGGGGAGGAGCTGCCGCTCATACAGTCCAATCTATCCTCTTTCGAATTTTCCGTGCGATACGCATGTATATTGCATGTGCATTGCACGTAAATATGGAGGGTTCATGTCCGGATCGACCAGCGCTGCGCGCATCGTGCTCGACCACGCCGTTGTTCCGGTGCCGGACCGCGTGGCCGGGGCGGCGTTCTTCGCCGAGCTCATGGGGTTGACGGTGGGCGACCCGGCCGGCCCATTCGTGCCGGTGCGGGTGAACGAGAGCCTGACCTTCGATTTCGATGATCGCGGCCGGGTCGAGCCGGGTCACTACGGATTCCTGGTCGACGAGGCCACCTTCGACGCCGTGCTGGGCCGGCTGGCGGGATGGCCCGCTGTCGAGTTCGGGTCGGGGCCCGGGCACGGCTGGGACCGGCATATCAATCACCTGGGCGGTGGTCGCGGTGTGTACGTCCGCTCGCCGGAGGGGCACAGCTACGAAATGTTCACCGTGGCCTGTTGACATCTCGTGTTCGACGGCCGATACTGAACTAGATGGTTCAGTATGAGTTCTTGGACGCCTCCTTCGGGGCGCTCGCGGACCCCACCCGGCGGGGCATCCTCGAGCGGCTCGGCCGTGGACCGGCCACCGTCAGCGAGCTGGCCGACGATTTCTCGATGACCCTCACCGGCATCAAGAAGCACATCCAGCTGCTCGAGGACGCGGGCATGGTGGTCACGGAGAAACGGGGCCGGATCCGGTACTGCCGGGTCGGGCCCGATGTCTTCCGACGGGAGGTGGCCTGGCTGCAGGGC
This sequence comes from Nocardia sp. NPDC050193, assembly GCA_040674215.1. Lineage (GTDB taxonomy): Bacteria > Actinomycetota > Actinomycetes > Mycobacteriales > Mycobacteriaceae > Nocardia. The sequence goes on from JBFARE010000070.1 coordinate 11,092, forward strand.
TACCGGCAGATGCTGGAAGCACGCATGGACCGTCTGGGCGAATTCCTGCAACGAACGGAGCACGAACAATGAGCACTGCCACCGAAGAAGCCGTCGTCACCGCGGCCGCGGATCGCGAAATCAGGGTCGAACGAGTTTTCAACGCCCCGCGCGAACGGGTGTGGGACGCCTACACCCGCCTCGAACAGCTCACCCAATGGTGGGGCCGGGGCCACCACATCGATGTCGAGCGCTGGGAGTTCCGGGTCGGCGGGCACTGGCGTTTCGTCGAACACGCCGACGGGCAGTCGCACGGGTTCGAAGGACGGATCCGGGAGATCGTGCCGCAGGAGCGGATCGTGCAGTCCTTCGAATACGACGGGATGCCCGCGCACGTCGCCATCGATGCCGCGACCTTCGAGGATCTCGGCGACGGGCGTACCCGGGTGGTCACGGTGAGCCAGTTCCACACACCGGAGGAACGGGACGGCATGCTGCAGTCCGGGATGGCCGACGGGCTCAATGCCAGCTACCGGGCGCTGGACGCACTGCTGGCGAAGTGATTCTCCGTCGCGGAGCCCGGCAAGTGCGCCGGGCTCCGCGACGCGGCAATCTCGGACGGTTTCAGCGCTCGCTGTCGAGGGCGCTCATCTGCGCCTCCGCGTATCGGCTACCCGCCACCGCCGTGGCCGGCACTGCGGCCTCGATCGCCGCGATATCGGCGGCGGTGAGGGCGATATCGAGCGCGCCGAGCGCTTCCGACCAGCGGATACGGGTGCGCGCCCCGATCAGCGGAACGATATCGTCGCCGCGGCTCAGTACCCAGGCGATCGCCAACTGGGCGGTGGAAACCCCCTTGTCCCGCGCCAGCGTGGCCAGCACGTCGACCAGTTCCAGGTTCGCGGCGAGGTTGTCGCCCTGGAAACGCGGGGTGTGGGCACGGTAGTCGCCCGGCTTGAAACCGGCGGTGCGACCGGGCGCGGTATCGCTGAGCAGGCCCCGCGAAAGCACCCCGTAGGCGGTGATGCCGATGCCGAGTTCACGGCAGACGGGCAGGATCTCGGTTTCGATTCCACGGGAGAACAGCGAGTACTCGATCTGCAAGTCGGCGATCGGGTGCACCGCCGCGGCCCGGCGCAGGGTTTCGGCGCCCACCTCGGACAGGCCGATATGCCGCACATAGCCCGCCTCGACGAGTTCGGCGATGGCTCCGACGGTGTCCTCGATCGGTACCACCGGGTCCAGGCGGGCCGGGCGGTAGATGTCGACATGGTCGACTCCGAGCCGGCGCAGGCTGTAGCTCAGGAAATTGCGCAGCGCCACCGGCCGGCCGTCGAAACCCTGGTAGCTGCCGTCCGGCCCGATCATCGCGCCGAACTTCACGCTCAGGATCGTCTCCTCGCGTGGGCGATCGGCGATGGCTCGGCCCACCAGCAATTCGTTGTGGCCCATGGCGTAGAAATCGCCGGTATCGACGAGCCGGGCGCCGGAATCCAGCGCGGTGTGGACGGTAGCTCTCGATTCGGCTTCGTCGGCGGGGCCGTAGGAACCCGACATCCCCATCGCGCCGAGCCCGATCCGCCCGACCGTCGGCCCGGTGCTGCCCAGCTGTGCGGCTGCGATCTGTGTATTCGTCATACCCACCACGGTGGTGGACCGGGCGCGGTCGTGGCAGAGACGCTTTATCGGGGGAGCGGCGATCCCTGGCTGATCGCGCGGCGGTGCGCGACAGTAGAGGTATGGATCGCAGCGAACTCGCCGATTTTCTCCGTCGCCGCCGGGAACAGCTGACCACCGAGTCGGTGGGCCTGCCTCCGGGCACTCGCCGCCGGACCCCCGGCCTGCGCCGTGACGAAGTGGCGCAGCTGGCGGGGATCTCCACCGACTACTACACCCGCTTGGAGCAGGCGCGCGGGCCCCGGCCTTCCCCGCAGGTGCTCGCCGCGCTGACCCGGGCGCTGCGCTGTACCGCCGACGAACGCGATCACATCTATCTGCTGTGCGAACACGCGCCGCCCGGCGGCAGCCGGACCGACAAACACGTCGGCCCGGGGCTGATGCACGTACTCGCCAAACTGGACGATATCCCGGCGGCGGTCATCACCGACCTCGGCGAATGCCTGGTACAGAACCGGATGCACACCCTGCTGTTCGGCGATCAGGCCGAACAGCAGGGCTGGGCCAGGTTCTACGCCTGGCGGTGGTTCACCGAACCGGAGGCCCGCGTGCTCGCCCCGGTGGGCGACATCGACGGGCTCGCCCGCCGGCAGGTGGCCGATCTGCGTGCCACCGCCGCGCGCCGGCCGAAGGATCCCGACGTCATCGAGTTCATCGCCGCGCTGCGGGCGAACAGTCCGGAGTTCGAGCGGCTCTGGAACGAGCACGAGGTGGCGGTCCGGCACTCCGATACCAAGAGCGTGGTACACCCCGAGGTCGGGGTGATCGATATGTTCTGCGAAACGATGCTGACGCCCAGCGCCACCCAGCGTTTGCTCATCTACTGGCCGCTGCCGGGTACCGATGCCGCGGAGAAGATGGAACTGCTGCGCGTCATCGGCACTCAGCGGCTGGGGGCGCCGGAGCCGCCGTCCTACTCGCGACCGGCCGAGGTGAAGGACATATCCGCGTAGCGCGGCCCGGCCACCTGCGCGGCGATCGGTTCCAGCCGATCAAGTTCCGCCGCGGTCAGAGTCACCGTGGCCGCGGCGGCGTTCTCCGCGAGCCGGGTCCGGCGGCGGGTACCGGGAATGGGCACCACCGGCAGTCCGTGCACCTGCGCCCGCGACTGCACCCAGGCCAGCGCGACCTGGGCCGGCGTGAGGCCGCGCGCTTCGGCGACGGCGTGCAACGGTGCGAGGAGGGCCGCGTTGTGCGCGGCGTTGTCACCGGTGAAACGCGGCATATGCCGCCGGAAATCGTTTTCGCTCAGGTCGTCGGTGCCGGGCAGGGCTCCGGTGAGGAAACCGCGGCCCAACGGTGAATAGGGCACGAAGGTGACGCCCAGTTCGGCGGCCGCCGGTACCGCGGTGCGCTCGACGTCGCGCGAGAACAGCGACCACTCCGACTGCACCGCCGCGATCGGATGGACCGCGTGCGCGGCGCGCAATTCCGCACCGGTGACCTCGGACAGGCCGAGCGCGCGTACCTTGCCCGCGCGCACCAGCTCCGCCATCACCCCCACACTGTCCTCGATCGGCACCTGGGGATCGCGCCGGTGCATGTAGTACAGGTCGATGGTGTCGGTACCGAGGCGGCGCAGGCTGGCGTCGACGGCCCGGCGGATGTAATCGGGCGAGTTGTCGATGCCGCGGTAGTGCGGGTCGTCGGCCCGGCGGACGATCGCGAATTTCGTGGCCAGCACGATCCGGTCCCGGTTGGCGCGGACGAAATCGCTCAGGAACTCCTCGTTGTCGCCGGAACCGTAGATATCGGCGGTGTCGAACAGGGTGATGCCCAGTTCGAGGGCACGATCCAGGGTCGCACGGGATTCCGCGCGGTCGGTGGGGCCGTAGAACTCGCTCATGCCCATGCAGCCCAGTCCTTGGACGCCCACCCGGATTCCGGTGGTGCCCAGCGGCGCGGTCGGCAGTACTGCGGAGGTGGTCATGGTCTCGGGTATCCCTTCACGATGCTGCGTTGTCGGCGGACCGGGCGGTGTCTGCGGGCAGATGCTGCTCATAGAGTGAGATCTTGTGATCCAGCACCGCCACGGTCTGTTCGAGTTCGGCGATACGGTCGAGGACATCGGCACGCGTCTTACGGAACATCGCGAGCCGTTCGGGGATCGTGCTCGCGCCGGCGCGGACGAGTTCGGCGTACCGGATCATGTCCGCCACCGTCATACCGGTGGTGCGCAACCGGGTGATCAGCGTCAGCCAGTCCAGGTCCCGGTCGCTGAACCGGCGTTTGCCGGTGTGGTCGCGGCCGATATGGGCCAGCAGGCCGATGCGCTCGTACCAGCGCAGCGTGTCCTGGCTCAGACCGCAGTGCCGGGCCGCCGCCCCGATCGAATGCCGGGGGAGGTCCCGAGTCGGGTCGGTGATATCCGGGCCGGGTTCGGTGATACTCACGGCGACTGCTCTCCTTGCCGAAAACTGTTGCACCACAACGAGTTCGATCTTCTCGCTCGATGTCCTCTCGTCGAACGAGGACAACGTTAGCCATCTGGAGTGGACTCCAGGCAAGCGCTGATCGGCGGATCAGCCGCCGTGCGGGTGCCGGGCGCGGGGTTTCAGATGTCCGCCGGGCAGTGGCGGCGCCGGAATACGCTGGTCGGGAGTGTGACCGTCGATATCGCCGAAGCGCTCGGTGTTGTGCGATTCCCAATCCGTGCGGGCCGCCACGATCTCCGCGTGCTCGCGCGCCACGAAGTTCCACCACATCACGAGTTCCTCCGCGAGCGGCTCCCCGCCGATCAGGGCGAAGCGGCCGCCGGAGTCGCTGGACAGGTCGATGCTGTCGCGGCCGGTGCCCAGATACAGCAGCGGGCCCGGCGTGAGCTCGTGCCCGGCGGCGGTGACCGTGCCCTCGATCACCAGGAGCGCGTACTCGAACTCCGGTTCCAGCGGCAGCGTGGCCGCGGTCGCCGGATCGATCTCGATATCGGCCCCCGCCAAAGGTGTGTAGACCGTCGCCGGCGAGCTCACCCCGGCCAGTGAACCCAGTAGCACGGTCGCCCGCAGGCCCGCGGCGGCGTACACGGGCAGATCCCGGTGCTGTTCGAAATGGGGAGCGATATCGCGGTGCCCCTCCGGCAGCGCGACCCACAACTGCAGCCCGCGCCCGGCGGGCGCCTCGGGCACTGTGTACTCCGAATGGGCGATCCCGCGACCGGAGGTCATCAGGTTGAGCTGGCCGGGTTCGATGCGCACATCCGAGCGCACCGAGTCCCGGTGCCGGATCATTCCCTCGAACGGCCAGGTGACGGTCTGCAGACCGATATGCGGATGCGGATCGATATCCGGTGGGGCGTCGGTGACGGTCACCGTCGGTGCGCCGAAATAGTCCAGGAAACACCACGCCCCGACGGTCGGCAGGTCCCGCTGCGGCAGCGTCCGCTCGACATAGGTGCCGCGCACACCACCCAGCGGCACCTCCCGGGCCGGATACAGCCGCGTTATCGGCCCCGGCCCGGTCCCCGGCTCGCACAGGGTCTCGGTGGGGTGCGGATCGAGGTCACTCACCGCCGCCGACCACGTGCTCGCTGTACTGCGGATGCTTTTCCAGATAGCTCCGGATGAACGGGCACTCGGGCCGGATCTTGCGCCCGCGGTCCACGGTGTCGGAGATCGCGAACCCGGCCAGCCGGCTACCCAGCCCCTTACCGTCGAACTGCGAGCCGATCTCGGTGTGGGTGAAGACGGTTTCCTCGCCGCGTTCGGTGTATTCGGCGAACCCGGCCAGTTCGGCGCCGTACCACACCTCGTAGCGGTTCTCGCCGGGGTTGCGCACCACCTTGCTCTGCTCGGTCGCTTCGGTCATCTCCGCAGCTCCTTTCCATATCCGGACACCTACCCCCGACGCCACGACCCGGGCCGTACCGTCCAGCGCCAGCGTACTCAGCGGCGCCGCGCCGGGGCCGCGCCCTCGGGCGTGGGACGCGGCCCGTACCCGTCAAGGGGGGTCCCGCTCGGAACACGCGTGTACCAGCGCATCCGGAGTCCGGCACGTAACCTGAGACCATGGCCAAGGAAATCGACCGGGTCCGGGCGCGTTCGGCGTGGGCCACGGTCAGGGAGAGCCCGGTGATCACCGCGATCGCGGTGGTGCCGATCGTCGTGGTGTTCGGCCTGGTCTGGTGGCTGATCGGCGGCTGGGCGGCGTTCCTGCTGCTCGTCGTGCTCGGCGCCGGAGCGGTGTTCGGCGGCAAACTGCTGCGCTGAGTGTCAGCGCGGAACGTGGAAGCTCGCCAGCTCGGCCGCACCGGGGCCCACCTGGTCCCATTCGCCGGGTAAGCGCAGCACCGCGAGTGCGGACGTGGGGAACTTGCGGCTCAGCCGCAGGGCATCTTCGGTATCGTGTGCCGCCGCGAGGTCCCACGCCGTCCACGGCATACCCGGTGCGTGCCCGATCACCAGCAGGGTCGAGACCGCGGGGTCGGTGAGCCCGACCAGCTCGATCAGATAGCCGGTCGTGGCCTCGTAGATCCCGGAGTCGAACTCGACCGGCGCGGTGATACCGGTGGCGGTGAGCGTTTCCCGGGTGCGGGTCGCGGTGGAACAACGCACGGCGTCGATCGGCGGCTGGTTCGCCCGCAGCCAAGTGCCTGCCAACGCCGCCTCTCGCTTCCCGCGCGGTGCCAGCGGGCGCTCGTGGTCCTCGATTCCGGCCGGATACGCCGATTTCCCGTGCCGCATCAAGATCAGAGTCCGAGCCATGGGTCCACCGTAGGCACCCTCGGTGCGGAGATCCACAACACACTCGAGGCAAACTGAAAGCGGCGTCACAATGGAGGGAGGCCCGGTGATCCCGGTCCACGCTCAGTCGTCACGCCCTGCCACCCGCGACCCGGACGGCACCAGCCCGCATATAAGTCTCGAGGATCTGCACAAATATGGCCTACGTAATCACGCAGCGTTGCTGTAACGACGCGAGCTGCGTTTCCGAGTGCCCGGTCGACTGCATCCGCCCGACTCCGGATCAGCCGGAATTCGCCACGACCGAAATGCTCTACATCGACCCCGACACCTGCATCGACTGCGGCGCCTGTGTCGACGCGTGCCCGGTGGAGGCCATCTTCTCCGAGGACGATCTGTCCGCGTCGCTGGCCCGTTTCCGGGAGATCAACGCGGCCTGGTTCGAGCGGCATCCGCTGGAATCGAACCTGGACCCGATCGCGACCCCCGTGCGGCCGCCCAAGGATCTGGGTACGTTGCGGGTCGCGATCGTCGGCGCCGGCCCGGCGGCCGCCTACGCGGCCGACGAACTGTTGCGGCGCTGCGATGTCCAGGTGGAGATGTTCGACCGGCTGCCCACCCCGTGGGGCCTGGTCCGCGCCGGAGTGGCCCCGGACCATCCCGGCACCAAAACGGTCGCGGCCATGTTCGAATCGGCCTTCCGGCGCGACACCCTGCAGTACTACCTGAACGTCGAGGTCGGCAAGCACATCACCCACGAGGAACTGCTGGCCCATCACCACGCGGTCCTCTACGCGGTGGGCGCCTCCTCGGATCGGCGGATGGGCGTCCCCGGTGAGGAGCTGCCGGGCAGCCATTCCGCGACCGAGTTCGTGGCCTGGTACAACGGTCATCCCGACTACGCCGACCGGGTCTTCGACCTCTCCGGCGAGCGGGCCGTCATCGTCGGTAACGGCAATGTCGCGCTCGACGTCGCCCGCGTACTGACCGTGGATCCCGGCGAGCTGGCGAAGACCGATATCGCCGACCACGCCCTGGCCGCTCTGCGCGGCAGCAATATCCGTGAGGTTGTGGTGCTGGGGCGGCGCGGCCCGCTGCAGGCGGCCTACACCTCACCGGAGTTCCTGGCGCTGGCGCACCTGTCCGGAGTCGATATCGTCATCGACCCGGCCGAACTGGAACTCGACCCGGCCTCGCAGGTGCTGCTCGACCACCCGGACGTCGAACCCTCGCTGAAACTGAAATACGCGCTCGCCGAGGAGTTCGCGGCGAAACCGCCGGCCGAGGGCAACAAACGGATCGTGTTCAAGTACCTGGCCGCCCCCACCGCGCTCACCGGTACCGACAAGGTCGAAGCACTGGAGTACGCCCGCAACGAACTGGTGGAAGAGGGCGGAATCCTCAACGCCCGCCCGACCAGCGAGATCGGCACCCTCCCGGCCTCGCTGGTGTTGCGGTCGATCGGCTACCGGGGACAGCCGGTCCCCGACCTGCCCTTCGACGAAAAACGCGCGGTGGTCCCCAATGAACACGGTCGCGTGATCGGTGCCGACGGTCAGCCCCTCACCGGGGTGTACGTCAGCGGCTGGATCAAACGCGGCCCACGCGGGGTCATCGGTTCCAACCGGGTCGACTCCGAGGAAACGGTGGAAGGCCTGATCGCCGACTTCATCGCGGGCAAGCTGGCCGCTCCCACCGCCGACCGGGACGCACTGCGCGCCCTGGTCCAGGAACGCCAGCCGGACCTGGTGGACCGGGTCGGCTGGAAAGCCATCGACCAGGCCGAACGTGGCGCCGGCAAGGAGTCGGGCCGGCCCCGGGTCAAGTTCACCACCCTCGCCGACCTGCTCCAGGCGGCCAAGGGCGGTAGCTGACGGCGAGTGTGCGGCGCGGCCGGTGACGGCCGCGGCGGGGTGGGTCCGTGCCCCGGAGTGATCCGGGGGCGGACCCATGGTCGTCAACAGGACTCGCTCGTCCTGGTACGGCCGGATCACGTTCTCGTACAGGTCCGCACCCGACCCGAGCGTCGAATGCCACGCGACCCCCTGCGTCGAGTGTTGCCAGACACCTCGAGGGTTGAGGCCCGTCTCGTCCCTTGGCCGAAGGTGCTCAGAGGTCGCCCTCTATGGACGGCCCACCGCACATCGCATGAGCCGAAGGCGCGAGTCCCGAGGCCGAAACGGCGAGACCAAGGGGGCCGCGACCCCGCGACGCCGGGGGCGGCGCCAAAAACACAGCACCTTCACGAGCGGGCCGCGTACGCCCCACCTTCGCCAACAGACGCGCCACGACCCCCGGGTCTCGCGGTTGAACGCCGCGACCCCGGGTTTCCCGGTCGCACCACCACCGCCGACTCCCCGCCGGTGCCCGTGGTCTACAGGGGCGCTATACGGACGATCGTGGTGGTGATCCCGTCCACCACGAACCACAGGCGCAGCGTCGGCCGGCCCGTGGTCCGGTCTCCTGGTTCGTATCTGCTGCGGACGCTGATGTGCTGCCGGGCCAGGACCGGCGCGACGTATTCGATGACCGCGCGATGCGGGCCGCTGACCAGTTTGGGGTAGTCGACCAGGTACTGCTCCACGGCCTGCCAGTAGCAGGTGTTGTTCACATGGTTGTACTGGTCGATATCGGTGGCCCGCAGCGGGAACGGCAGGTCGGTGTCGGATTCGGGCGGGGTGGGGTCGGTGAGCCAGGGCCGCCAGCGGAGCCGCTGTTCGGCGGTGGTCTGGGCGAGGTAGGCCAGGCCCGCGTCGCTGATCCGGGCGGGCATATTGTTCGACTCGTTGATATTGATCCAGAAACCTTCGGTTTCGATCAGACCGCCCCGGTCGCTGGTGATGCGCACCCGCATATTCGCCCAGCGGGTGGACATACTCGAACACCAGCGTCGTAGGTGGACGTGGTCGGGCCACAGTACCGGGCGGACCACGTCGATGACCGTGCGCCGGATGATCCAGCTCGGATCGCTCTGTTCCAGGACCGATTGCTGGAGGTGTTCCCAGGCGATGTCCTGGAGGTAGCGGGCGACACCGTCGAGGCGTACACGGTTGTACGGGTCCACGTCGCCGGCTCGCACCGGCCACGCCGTGACGAACCCCATGCCCTCCTGGGGAAGCGGGGCGAGTGGCTGATCGAGTGACACTTGTGCTCCTCGCGCGGCGGGTGGGGCCGCGGTACTTCTGCGTATTTCCTGTGAGACGACTTTACGGGGCGTGTGTCACCGCGCCACGCCGAGCCGTCGGTTCGCTGTGCTCGGCGTGTGGCGGTGGTCAGTAGCCGACGTAGCCGGTGCCGTTGGACACCCCGACCACCCCGGGCACATTGCGGAGCGAACCGTACCGGTCGATGGCGTATCGCGTACCGGCGATGATGTTGTCCACCGGGTCCCAGACGCGGTGTCCGCGGCGGTTTTCAGGGCGTTCACGATATGCCACTGATGCGAGGCCGCCACGAGTCGTTGCCCCAGTTCGGTGCGCTGCATCTCGGGCGAGTCGGCGGCATCCCCGGCGGCCCGGCGCAGGTGGTCGATCCGCGCCTGGGCACTGACGGTGCCGTCGTCGGCGACCTCGAAGGCAGGTAGCGGTGGTTGCGCGGTATCGCGGGCGGTGTCGCGCATCAGCAGGACCTTGTTGCTGGCCTCGATCAGATTGGTGGTTTCGGCGCGCAGGGCGGTATCGAGTTTCAGCAGCGCCGCGCTCACCGCGCCGGTGCGGTCCGGTCCGGCCCGGGCGGGGCGGGGGATGGACTCGGGCCGGTGGCGCCGATTAAGTTGATGAGGACGGGTGGATTGGTACATATCGACTGGCGCGTATCTATAACCGCCGGTCGACGAACAGAGAGGTCGGCATATGCGCGCAGCTCAGGTCAGCAAACTCGAGGGGCCGGAAGCGATCGAGATCGTCGACATCCCGGAACCGCAGCCGCTGCCGGGCGGCGTGGTGATCGATGTGCACGCCGCCGGGGTGGCCTTCCCCGATGTACTGATGAGCCGCGGGCTCTACCAGATGAAACCCCAGCTGCCGTTCGTGGTCGGCGGCGAGGTCGCCGGTGTGGTGCGGGAAGCCCCCGAAGGGGCGCATGTACGTCCCGGTGACCGCGTCTGTGCCCTCACCATGCTCGGCGGCGCCATGGCCGAGGTCACCAGCACTGCCGCCGAGATGGTTTTCAAACTCCCGGACAACATCTCCTTCGAGGCGGGCGCCGGAATCTTGTTCAACGATCTCACCGTGCACTTCTGCCTGCGCAACCGCGGCCGCCTCGCCGAGGGCGAATCCGTGCTCGTCCACGGCGCCGCCGGCGGGATCGGCACCTCCACCCTGCGGTTGGCGGGCGCACTGGGCGCGGGCCGGGTGATCGCGGTGGTGAGCACCGAGGAGAAGGCCGAGATCGCTCGTGCGCACGGCGCCACCGATGTCGTACTCACCGACGGCTGGCTGGACCGGGTCAAAGAGCTCACCGACAACCGCGGTGTCGACATCGTGCTCGACCCGGTCGGCGGCGACCGCTTCACCGACAGCATCCGCTCGCTGGCCCGCGGCGGTCGGCTGCTGGTGGTCGGCTTCACCGGCGGCGATATCCCGACGGTGAAGGTGAACCGGCTGCTGTTGAAGAATGTCGAGGTCGTCGGCGCGGGCTGGGGTGAATGGATGCTCTCGCACCCGGGGTACCTGGCCGAGCAGTGGGCCGAGGTGGAGCCGCTATTCGCGGCCGGCAAGATCGCCGCGCCGCAGGCGATGCTGTTTCCGCTGGAACAGGCCGCGCAGGCGGTGGCCTCGCTGGAAAAGCGCGCCGCCACCGGCAAAGTCGTGGTCACGGTTCGCTGAATGCGTCCGGCCCGCGGCGCGCGAGCCGCGGGCCGGACCGCCCGGACCGCGGAAACCACCGGCGACCTGCATCGCCGCCGGGAGCGATCTTTCGTCGGTATTGTGCACGGCATGCGGATCAGGTCGGCGTTAGTCCTCGGGTTAACCGCGGCGTTTGCTCTGACGGGCTGCGGATCCGGCCAGGGTTCCGAGGAAGCCGACGGGCCGCGCGGACCGGCGCCGAAGGTGGCCGCACTCGGTCCGTTCGTGGGGGAATGCGGACATGTCACCGACAACGAGGTACGCGACCTGGGGGGCCTGCGGCAGATCGTCCAGTCGTACAAGAACGCGGTCGGCTGCAACTGGCAGTCGGGTGGACTGGGCGGCGCCTCGATCACCTTCGCCTCCTATCGCGGTAGCCCGCTGGAAAGAGAGAAGGCCTGGGTCACCACGCACGGCCGGCCGCCGGAACCGATCACCGTCGGCGGCCGTAACGGCTTCGCGGCACTCGATCCCACCGGCACCATCTGCGATCTCGCGGTCCAGCTCGACGACGACTTCTTCGAATGGTCGACCTCGCTGGGTTCGTTCGCCACCGACCGCGGCAATCCGTGCGATCGCAGCCGGGCGCTGGCCGAACTGACCATCGAGCGGCTGGAGTGAAGAGGATGCGACGTCTGCCAACCCGCCACCGGCTATTACGCACGGCCGCCGCGGCACTGGCCCTGCTGGTGATCACGGTGCTCGGCGCCGGCTGCGGCAGTACCGTGGAAGGGACCGCACTACCGGTCGGCGGCGGCGAATCGGTGAACACCGACCACATCGACAAGCTGCTCCGTGAATGCGATGTGGTGACCGACCAGCAGATCATCGACGCACTCGGCGGCAACACCTATATCAGCGATTCATTCTTCGGGGCCGTCTGCATGTGGGATATCGGCGGCGGCTCGGGAATGCTCACGCTGAACTGGTACGAGAACGGGTCGTTGCGCACCGAGCAGGCGACCAACGACAAACTCGGTTACACCAGCACCAAGACCACCGTGCAGGGGACGATCGCGCTGGAGGTCCGCCGGCCGAACGACCCGAACTCGTGCGGGATGACCGCGAGTGCCGCCGACTCGGGGGTGATCGGCTGGTGGGTGAACTCCTCGGGCGGCACCGCCGACCCGTGTGCCGCCGCCAAGAAACTGCTCGAACTGACACTCAATATCGCCCGGTAGTACTGTGCCGATTCGTGGCGCGGTACTCGCCCGCGAACCAGGTTGGGCCCGGGAACAAGCGGCGGTGCCCGGCGGTTGAGAAGGAAACGCGAGACTGCCCGGGAGGGGTCGGGAGCCGGAATCCGAGGGGCCGACACCGGCCCGCCATATCACAACCTCACCCCGGTTTTGACCCTATTCACTACGCCCGAGTACAGTGGACCGCTGTGCCCGGAAGGATACGGGCAAGTTCGAGCGTAGACGTAGGCCAGCGAGAGCGGCTGACGATTCCAGCGTGCCTGTAAATCGGGCCCTGAACTGCGCGCGACACGCCCGACCTCGGGACGCGAGAAACGTGGTTGGACGTGCGGGTGAAAGCTCGATGAACAGCCCTGACACCGCCATAACCGATAAAAGGAAAGCCGGTATATGCCAACCATCAACCAGCTGGTCCGCAAGGGTCGCCGCGACAAGGTCTCCAAGACCAAGACCGCGGCCCTCAAGGGGAGCCCGCAGCGTCGTGGCGTGTGCACCCGCGTGTACACCACCACCCCGAAGAAGCCGAACTCCGCGCTGCGGAAGGTCGCGCGTGTGAAGCTGACCAGCGCGGTCGAGGTCACGGCTTATATCCCCGGTGAAGGCCACAACCTGCAGGAGCACTCGATGGTGCTCGTGCGCGGCGGTCGTGTGAAGGACCTCCCCGGTGTGCGTTACAAGATCATCCGCGGCTCGCTCGATACCCAGGGTGTGAAGAACCGCAAGCAGGCCCGCAGCCGTTACGGTGCCAAGAAGGAGAAGAGCTGATATGCCGCGCAAGGGCCCCGCTCCCAAGCGTCCGCTGATCAACGACCCGGTTTACGGGTCGCCGCTGGTGACGCAGCTGGTCAACAAGATCCTGCTCGACGGCAAGAAGTCCACCGCCGAACGCATCGTCTACGGTGCGCTGGAGCAGGCGCGCGAGAAGACGGGCACCGATCCCGTCGTCACGCTCAAGCGCGCGCTGGACAACGTCAAGCCCGCCCTCGAGGTCAAGCCGCGCCGCGTCGGTGGCGCCACCTATCAGGTTCCGGTCGAGGTCCGTCCCGGACGGTCCAACACTCTCGCGCTGCGCTGGCTGGTCAACTACTCGCGGGCGCGCCGTGAGAAGACCATGATCGAGCGTCTGGCCAACGAACTGCTCGATGCCAGCAACGGCCTGGGCGCCTCGGTGAAGCGTCGTGAGGACACGCACAAGATGGCCGAGTCCAACCGGGCCTTCGCGCACTATCGCTGGTGATGTCTGCCCGACCCATCGCTCCGGGGTCGGGAGGCTTACGGAAGCTCTGCTTCCGCTTTGACGACAGATGACGATCGCGAGGTCGTCGGCGAAAATCCCAACTAGCTACGAGCGGGGAAGATTTCCGTGGCACAGGACGTGCTCACCGACCTGAACAAGGTCCGCAACATCGGCATCATGGCCCACATCGATGCGGGCAAGACCACTACCACCGAACGCATCCTCTTCTACACCGGTGTGAACTACAAGATCGGCGAAACCCATGACGGGGCGTCGACCACCGACTGGATGGAGCAGGAGCAGGAGCGCGGTATCACCATCACCTCCGCGGCGGTGACCTGCTTCTGGAACCAGAATCAGATCAACATCATCGACACCCCGGGGCACGTGGACTTCACCGTCGAGGTGGAGCGCAGCCTGCGGGTTCTCGATGGCGCCGTCGCCGTCTTCGACGGCAAGGAGGGCGTGGAGCCGCAATCCGAGCAGGTGTGGCGGCAGGCGGACAAGTACGACGTGCCGCGGATCTGTTTCGTCAATAAGATGGACAAGCTCGGTGCCGACTTCTACTTCACCGTGCAGACCATCAAGGACCGCCTCGGCGCCAAGCCGCTGGTCATCCAGCTGCCGATCGGTGCGGAGGACTCCTTCGAGGGCATCATCGACCTGGTCGAGATGAACGCGAAGGTCTGGACCGGCGAAACCAAGCTCGGTGAGAAGTACGAGGTCCAGGAGATCCCGGCCGATCTGGCCGAGAAGGCCGAGCAGTACCGCCAGGAACTGCTCGAAACCGTCGCCGAATCGGATGAGGCCCTGCTGGAGAAGTTCTTCGGCGGCGAGGAGCTCTCGATCGACGAGATCAAGGGCGCCATCCGCAAGCTGACGGTCAACTCCGAGCTGTACCCGGTGCTCTGTGGTTCGGCGTTCAAGAACAAGGGCGTGCAGCCCATGCTCGACGCCGTGGTGGACTACCTGCCCTCGCCGCTGGACGTCGAATCCGTGCAGGGTCATGTGCCCGGCAAAGAAGACGAGGTCATCACCCGTAAGCCGAGCGCTGACGAGCCGTTCGCGGCCCTGGTGTTCAAGATCGCGGTGCACCCGTTCTTCGGCAAGCTGACCTACGTCCGCGTCTACTCGGGCAAGGTCGATTCGGGTGCCCAGGTCATCAACGCGACCAAGGGCAAGAAGGAACGGCTGGGCAAGCTGTTCCAGATGCACTCCAACAAGGAGAACCCGGTACCCCAGGTCAGCGCCGGCCACATCTACGCGGTCATCGGACTGAAGGACACCACCACCGGTGACACCCTGTGCGATCCGAACAACCAGATCGTGCTGGAGTCCATGACCTTCCCGGACCCGGTCATCGAGGTCTCCATCGAGCCCAAGACCAAGTCCGACCAGGAGAAGCTGGGCATCGCGATCCAGAAGTTCGCCGAAGAGGACCCGACCTTCACGGTGAAGCTGGACCAGGAGACCGGCCAGACCGTCATCGGCGGTATGGGCGAGCTGCACCTGGACATCATGGTCGACCGGATGAAGCGCGAATTCAAGGTCGAGGCGAACGTCGGCAAGCCGCAGGTGGCCTACCGCGAGACGATCACCAAGAAGGTGGAGAAGCTCGAATTCACCCATAAGAAGCAGACGGGTGGTTCGGGTCAGTTCGCGAAGGTCATCATCGCGCTGGAGCCGTTCGTCGGTGAAGACGGCGCCACCTACGAGTTCGAGAACAAGGTCACCGGTGGCCGCGTGCCGAAGGAATACATTCCCTCGGTCGACGCGGGCGCGCAGGACGCCATGCAGTACGGTGTGCTCGCCGGTTACCCGCTGGTCAATCTGAAGGTGAGCCTGCTCGACGGCGCGTACCACGACGTCGACTCCTCGGAGATGGCGTTCAAGATCGCCGGCGCGCAGGCCCTGAAGGAAGCGGCCCGTAAGGCCGGTCCGGTGATCCTCGAACCGCTGATGGCGGTCGAGGTCACCACGCCCGAGGACTACATGGGCGATGTGATCGGCGACCTGAACTCCCGCCGTGGCCAGATCCAGGCCATGGAGGAACGCAGTGGTGCCCGTGTCGTCAAGGCGCTGGTTCCGCTCTCGGAGATGTTCGGTTACATCGGTGACCTGCGGTCGAAGACCCAGGGCCGGGCGAACTACTCCATGGTGTTCGATTCGTACGCGGAGGTTCCGGCCAACGTGTCGAAGGAGATCATCGCCAGGGCGACCGGCGAGTAATCTCGCCCGGTCGTCTGCACGACCCCCTTGTAAATCAATCCGCACTGCTGCAACTGCAAGCAACAACAAGTCCAGGAGGACACCACAGTGGCGAAGGCGAAGTTCGAGCGGACGAAGCCGCACGTCAACATCGGCACCATCGGTCACGTCGACCACGGCAAGACCACGCTGACGGCTGCGATCACCAAGGTGCTGGCGGAGAAGTATCCGGATCTGAACGAGAGCTTTGCCTTCGATCAGATCGACAAGGCGCCGGAGGAGAAGGCTCGTGGTATCACGATCAACATCTCCCACGTCGAATACCAGACCGAGAAGCGTCACTACGCCCACGTAGACGCCCCCGGTCACGCCGACTACATCAAGAACATGATCACCGGTGCGGCGCAGATGGACGGCGCCATCCTGGTGGTCGCGGCCACCGACGGCCCGATGCCGCAGACCCGTGAGCACGTGCTGCTCGCCCGTCAGGTCGGCGTGCCCTACATCCTGGTCGCGCTGAACAAGTCGGACATGGTCGACGACGAGGAAATCCTCGAGCTCGTCGAGATGGAGGTCCGCGAGCTGCTGGCTTCGCAGGAGTTCGACGAGGACGCCCCCGTGGTTCGCGTTTCCGGCCTGAAGGCGCTGGAGGGCGACGAGAAGTGGAGCGAATCCATTATCGAGCTGATGAACGCGGTCGACGAGTCCATCCCGGACCCGGTGCGTGAGACCGACAAGCCGTTCCTGATGCCGATCGAGGACGTCTTCACCATCACCGGTCGTGGCACCGTCGTCACCGGTCGTGTGGAGCGCGGTGTGGTCAACCTCAACGAGGAAGTCGAGATCGTCGGCATCCGCCCGGAGAAGACCAAGACCACCATCACCGGTATCGAAATGTTCCGCAAGATGCTGGACACCGCGCAGGCCGGTGACAACGCGGGTCTGCTGATCCGTGGCATCAAGCGCGAGGACGTGGAGCGCGGCCAGGTCGTCATCAAGCCGGGCACCACCACCCCGCACACCGAGTTCGAGGGTCAGGCCTACATCCTGTCCAAGGACGAGGGTGGCCGCCACACCCCGTTCTTCAACAACTACCGTCCGCAGTTCTACTTCCGTACCACTGACGTGACGGGCGTTGTGACTCTGCCCGAGGGCACCGAAATGGTTATGCCCGGCGACAACACCGAGATGTCGGTGAAGCTGATCCAGCCGGTCGCCATGGACGAGGGTCTGCGCTTCGCGATCCGCGAGGGTGGCCGCACCGTCGGCGCCGGTCGCGTCACGAAGATCATCAAGTGATTCGCTGAATCGCTGCGAAACGGCGTCGCTCCGAAAGGAGCGGCGCCGTTTTCATTGTGATCGAGAGTGAGGACTTCATCCAACGCTGATAGGGTCCCCGCATGCGTGACAAGACCGTAGGTGTCCTGCTGATCACGTACCAAAGTGCGGAGGATCTACCTACCTTTCTGGAGTCGATCGAGGCCGCCGTGCAGCCCCTGGAACTGGATATCGTCTGCGTGGACAACACGTCTACCGACGACGGTCCCGAACTGGTCGAGAAATTCGGCGGCCGTGTTACCTATAACCGTCGCAACGTCGGATTGGCCGCGGCGATCAATCAGGCGGCAGCCCAGACCGATGCGGAATGGCTATTGGTGGCCAATCCGGATACGAAACTGGCTCCCGGTTCGATATCGGCGCTTGTGGAAACGGCCCGTTCCGACGAGCGGATCGGAATGATAGGACCGCGTATCGCCCGGCTGGACGGGACGCTGTACCCTTCCGGTCGCGCGTTTCCGTCGCTGCTGGTTGGTATCGCACACGCGCTCCTGGGTGGCGTGTGGCAGAGCAACCCGGCCACACGCCGGTACTTCGGCCGGCAGGTTACCGAAGTCAGTGACGTGGACTGGATTTCGGGATGCTGCATGCTGTTCCGCCGTGAAGCATTCGATGCGGTACACGGATTCGACGAGCGATACTTCCTCTACTTCGAGGAAACGAAAATGGCTCTCGATATGCACCGAAACGGTTGGCGGGTTGTACTGAATCCGAGTGTGGAGATCCGCCATCGTGAGGGTGGCAGCATGCGTTCGGCACCACTGCGCAAGGTGCGCGCCCACCACCGCAGCGCCCTCCGTTTCTACTGCGATTACCACCGGGGCACACCGTGGATACTGTTTGCGCCGCTGGTCGCCGCGGGGCTGGTAGTGCGTGGTGTTCTTGCGGCCACCCGCACGACGATCACGGGCCGGCTGGCCCGTAACTGAACGGCTGCTCGTCCAAGGCCAAGCCAGCCGCGAGATCATCGAGCAGTTTGTGTACCACAGCATTACCTGTGCGGGAGCTGGGCATGCATTGGTCGCAGTCGTCGGCGATCGGTTGTTGTGCTGAGGTGGTGATCACGTCGAGGATGCGGGAACGTTTGATGTTGCCGAGGTCGTATCCGCTCTGTGCGAACCGAGGTTCGGCTTTCAGGTCGCAGGGTGCGAGCAATCCGTATGGGCTGATCGTGGGTCGCAGGTAGCGGGCCATACATTCACGGGTTCGGGCTCGGTGAGGAGCGGAGCCGTTGGCAATGGCGACCAGTTCGTCGCTGAGATCGATCCGGATTCCGGCGGGCGGGGCAGCGCGCACGGCCCGGAGTTGTTCGCGCAGTTGCGCAGTCTGCCTATCGTCGAGGCTGTCGGTTACTTCGACCTCGTCTTTACGGAGATCGAGCCAGTCCGCCTCGGCCTCGGCTGCAAACGCCGCCATGTCGGCGGTCTGGTCGACATTGAAGGGCTGAATGACACAGCCCATACCGAGTCGCAGACCACCACTGCGCGCAGCGCGCAGAGATGCCAAGTTATCCACTACTCGATGCAAGGCCCGCTGTTGAGGGCGGGTACCAGCGATGCGGTCGTAGGTAATGGGATCCGGCGAGTGGACGCTGAACCGGATTCGGTGGCAGCGCAGCAGGGCAGCGAACAGCGGTGTTCCGGGTCGGATGCTGAACCCGGTGGTGTAGACGTGAACTTCGAATCCGAGACCCGCAGCAGCGGTCACGATCTCGGGGAGGCCGGGGTTGATCAGGGCTTCACCGCCGCCGGATACCACCACGCGTCGGGCGCCACCGTCGCGGAGGTCACCGAGTAGTCGAATCCATTCGTGTTCGCTGAGCAAGCCGCCGGTGTCGAGGGACTGGGTGGTGTAGGTGAGCTCTTTCTGATCTGACCACAGGCACATGGCGCAGGAGTAGTTGCAAGTACCGCGAGTGGGATGGATTTCTACGGTTTCCGACATCACCGGCTCGCGCGCCGCTATGCGGGCCGGCCGGTCCGGGCTTCGCCGCCACTCGGTGATGGTCGATGCAGCAGCAGCCCAGCGTAGTCGATGCGGATAGTAGTTGCTGCTGACCAGCTCGTGCACCGCAGTGCTGGACCGGCAGTGGCGGTAAGCCGCCCGCACCATCCCCAGATCTACTTCCATCTCGGCTGCGAGCCGGGCGGCTGGTGTGGAAGGTACAGCCAAATGCGAGAGGACCGTTGCCCGGAGGCGACCGCTCGTCCCGGCGGCCGCGGCCTTGACGAGACGAGCCAGGTCGGCGTCGTCCCACAGGATGCTGGTGCGGGTTCCCGATGGTGTACTCATGCCGACTGCCGTTCCTGAGATGCCAGCTCTCGGCGCGCGGCGTTCCATTCGGCCGGCCGAAGTACTGTGACCAGCGAGTGGTGCCGGTGGAAGATGAGCACGACCCCGGTAGGGTGGTGCAGGACTCGTCGGTCCTGGGGTTCGATTTTCAGTTCAGCCGCCAGCTTGGGAATATCGAGAGAGTTTTCCAGGGCCCAGTGCTTGTCGATGCTGCGAATGGGCACAAGCTCGACATCGGACACGTCGCCGCCGGTGCGGCTGATGAGCAAATCGGTTGCCTGGCGTTCTTCGCTTTCGAAGTGTGTGCCGATCTGGAACTTATGCCGTGCCTCGATTTCCCGCGGTAGTTGCATGGCAGAACCGCTGGCCAGTACTGATTCGGCGTTCCTGAGCAGATGGCGCGGTGGTTGGTCATGGACCGAGCCGAGCACAGCGTTGCCGACCATTTCTCGGCCCCATGTCGTTGCTTGCAACCGAAACTCGCCATTCGGGCGGATGAACCGTCACGGGTAAGAGACCGGCTTCGTTTTCAGACCAGCGCCGGTCGGCGTGGCGGGTTTTGAGCGTAGTACGCAGCCTCGTACTCGGCCG
>JBFARE010000071.1:0-24857 GCA_040674215.1 Nocardia sp. NPDC050193
TCACGATCGAACCCGTACTGACCGACGATCCACGCGATCTGATTACGCACCGCCGCATGCGACACCGCCACACCCTTCGGGCGCCCGGTCGAACCGGAGGTGAAGATCGCGTACGCCGTGTTGTCCGCGCGCAGCGGCCGCACCCGATCGGCATCGGTGACCGGCGCGGCGTCGTAACCACTGGTGTCCAGCTCGTCCAACGTCAGGACCGGAGCCGCCGCATCGGCGGGCACCGCCGCCGCATCGGCGGTGGTGGTGAGCACACACAGCGGTACCGCGGTATCGAGGATGTGCCGGATCCGCTCGGCCGGATGCGCGGGATCCAACGGTACGTAGGCGCCACCCGCGGTCACGACCGCGTACATGGCGACCACCAGGTCCAGCGAACGCGACACCAGCAACCCGACCAGTGTCTCCGGTCCGACCCCCTGCGCGATCAGATGCCGCGCCAAACGGTTGACCCGCGCATCCAACTCCGCATAAGTGACCTCGACACCATCGAAGACCACCGCCACCCGATCCGGGTACTCGACCACCGCCCGGGCGAACCCGTCCAGCAACAGACCCGCCGGCAACGCACGCTCGGTCGCATTCCACTCCGACAGCACCCGGCTCCGCTCGGCCGGGACCAGCAACTCCAGATCACCCACCGCGACCGACGGGTCCGCGACCACCGCGGCCAGCAACCGGGTGAACCGGTCCGCGAAGCCCCGCACCGTGGACTCGTCGAACAGATCCGTGGCGTAGATGAACTTGGCCGTTACACCGTGCGCCCCGGAACCCGCGCCCGCCGGGCCCACCCGTTCCCCGAGTTCCAGTTGCAGATCGAACTTTGCCGTTTCGATAGGTGATTCGAGACCGCTGATCACCAGACCGGGCAGCTCGCCGCGGACCTGCGGATCGTTGTTCTGCAGCGACAGCATCACCTGGAACAGCGGGTGCCGGGCCTGCGACCGGGCCGGGTTCAGGACCTCGACCAGCCGCTCGAACGGCAGGTCCGCATGCCCGAAGGCCGCCACATCGCCGGCGCGCACCGTCTCCAGCAGTTCGGCGAAACCGGCGCCGGAGTCGATCGGCGTTCGTAGCGCGAGTGTGTTGACGAACATGCCGATCAGATCGTCGAGCGCCCGATCACCACGCCCGGCCACCGGAGTGCCCACGACGATATCGGTCTCACCCGACAGCCGGGACAGCATCACCGCGAAGGCCGCGTGCACGACCATGAAGAAGGTCACGCCGTGGGCGCGGGCCAGTTCCACCAGTTCGGCGTGCGCGGCAGCGTCGATCTCGAAGGTGTAGGCGGCACCCTGCCCGGTGGCCACCGCGGGCCGCGGCCGGTCGGCCGGGAGATCCAGCTGCTCCGGGATGCCGGCCAGCGCCTCCGACCAGTAGGTGAGCTGCGAGGCGATCACCGATTCCGGATCATGCTCCGCACCCAGCACCTGACGCTGCCACAGCGTGTAGTCGGCGTACTGCACCTCGAGCGGCTGCCAGCCCGGCTCGCCGCCATCGATCCGGGCACTGTAGGCCGTGATCACATCGCGGGCGAGCGGTCCCATGGAGAAACCGTCGGACGAAATATGGTGCACGACCAGGACAAGCACGTGCTCGGTCGGATTCGCCTCGTACAGCCGGACCCGGAAGGGCACACCGGCGGTCACATCGAACCCGGTACCGACGAACTCGGCCACCCGCGCGGGCAGCTCCGCCTCGGTCACCTCCACCGGGGTCAGATCCGGGATCACTGTCGAGGTCGGCACGACCTGCTGGAACGGTGTCCCGTCCACCTCCGGGTAGAAGGTGCGCAGCGATTCGTGCCGCGCCAGCACATCGGCGATCGCGATCTGCATGGCCTGCCGGTCCAGCAGACCCGACAACCGCACCGCGATCGGCAGGTTGTTCGCGGCCGAGGCCGGGTCGAATCGGTTCAGGAACCACATCCGCTGCTGTGCCAGCGACAGCGGCACCCGCTCCACGACCTCGCCCGTTTCCAGGACCTGGGTCGGACGCGGCTGCGGTACCAGCGCCACCCGGCCACCCGCACCGGCATGGGTCTCCGCGCGGGCGGCCAGCGCCGCCACGGTGGAGGCCTCGAACAATTCCCGGACCGGAAGTTCGGTGTCCAGTGCCGCCGACAACCGCGCCGCCACCCGGGTGGCACTGAGCGAGTTACCGCCCAGCTCGAAGAAGTCGTCGTCCGCACCGACCCGCTCGGCACCCAGTACCTCGGCGAACGTCGCGGCCACGATCTCCTCGACCGGAGTCGAGGGTGCCCGGAACACCCGCGTCTGGAACACCGGCGCCGGCAGTGCCTTGCGATCCAGCTTCCCGGACGCGTTCAGCGGGAACTCGTCGAGTACCACGAACGCGGCGGGCACCATATACGACGGCAGCAGTTCCGTCAGGTCCTCACGCAGCACCTCGATATCCAGCAGCGCGCCCGGTGCGGGCACCAGGTAGGCGACGAGCTGGTCGCCGGTGCGCGCGTCACCACGCATGACCACCACGGCCTGCCCGACCTCGTCCACCGCGGCCAGCGCCGATTCGATCTCACCGAGCTCGATACGCAGACCACGCAACTTCACCTGGAAATCGGTACGACCCAGATACTCCAACTCACCCGCAGCGGTCCACCGCACCAGGTCACCCGTGCGATACATACGCTCCGCGGCATCGAACGGATTCGCCACGAACCGATCCGCCGACAGATCCGGGCGAGACACATAGCCGCGCGCCAACTGCGCACCCGCGAGGTACAGCTCACCCGCAACACCCACCGGAACCGGCCGCAACCGAGCGTCCAGCACATACACCCGAGTGTTGAACACCGGAGCACCGATCGGCACCGTAACCATGTCCGCGTCGGTCACCTCGTGGAAGGTGACATCGACCGCGGCCTCGGTCGGACCGTACAGGTTGTGCACAGCAGTCCCGGTCAACTCCCGCAACCGCTGCGCCGGCTTCGGCGCCAACGCCTCACCCGAGGAGAACACCAACCGCAAGGAGCCACACCGTCCGGCACCGGAATCCACGGACACACCCGGCAGGGCGGCCACGAACACCGTCAGCATCGACGGCACGAAATGCGCCACCGAAACCCGCTCGGCATCGATGACCTCCGCCAGGTACTCCGGATCACGATGCCCATCCGGCTTCGCCACCACCAGACGCGCACCGACCTGCAACGGCCAGAAGAACTCCCACACCGACACATCGAACGTCGACGGAGTCTTCTGCAACACCACATCGGCGGCTTCCAACCGGTACTCGGACTGCATCCACACCAAACGATTCACGATCGCCGCATGCGACACCGCCACACCCTTCGGGCGACCCGTCGAACCCGACGTGAAGATCACATAGGCGGTATTCGACGGACGCAACGGCGCACGACGCTCGGCATCGGTCACCGGGGTATCCGTGTACGCGCTCAGATCCAGCCGGTCGATCCGCACCTGAGCGGTATCGATCGGCAGATCATCGCCCGAGGTGAGCACACAGATCGGGTCGGCGGTGGCCAGGATGTACTCGGTGCGCTCGGCCGGATGGTCCGGATCCAGCGGCACATAGGCGCCACCGGCGACGGTGACCGCGTACATACCGACCACCAGATCGATCGAACGCCGCATACCCAGGGCCACATACGACTCCGGACCCACCCCGCGGTCGATCAGCCACCGCGCGAGCAGATTCACCCGGGCCGCGAAATCGGTGTAGGAGAGGGTCTCCGTCCCGAAGGTCAGGGCGGGCGCGTCCGGGGTGCGGACGCTCTGCGCGTAGAACATCGATGCCAGCGTCGCGGCGGTATCGACGGTGTGCGCGGTGTCGTTCCACGCGCGCAGCACCCGGTCGCGTTCCCCGCCGTCGAGCAGTTCGATTTCACCGATCGGCCGGTCGGGGGCCTCGGTGACGGCGGCGAGCACCCGCACCAGCCGGTCGGCGATCCGGCGCACATCGGCTTCGTCGAACATGTCCTGCTGATAACCGGCGCGGATGCGCAGCGTGCTGCCCAGCGCGGCGATCAGGCTCAGCGGATAGTGGGTGGCGTCGACCGCGCTCAGCCCGGTCACCGCCATCCCGTCGATATCGGTGGCCTGCTCCTGGATACCCTCGGCGTCCACCGGATACGACTCGAACACCAGCAGGGTGTCGAACAGGGTCGCCAGTCCGGCCGTGCCCTGGATATCGGCGAGACCCACATAGTGGTGGTCCAGCAGATCGGCCTGTTCACCCTGGGTGCGGGTGAGCAGTGCGCGCGCGGGTTCGTCTTGGTCGAACCGCACCCGCACCGGGACGGTGTTGATGAACAACCCGACCATGGTCTCCACCCCGGACAGCTGGGGTGGGCGACCGGACACGGTGGCACCGAACAGCACATCGTCGCGGCCGGTGATCCGGCCGAGCAATATCGCCCACGCCACCTGCAGCACCGTGTTGGCGGTGATACCGAGTTCGGCGGCCAGCGCGGTGATCCGTGCCGTGGCCGTGGTGTCCAGCTCGAAGGTGTATTCGCCGGACAGGGTCTCGATCTCGTGCGCGGAATCGCCGCCGCCGGTTTCCGGGCGGCTGAGCAGGGTCGGCTCGCTCACCCCGGCCAGCGCCTCGGACCACACCGCCAGCGACGCTGAGTGGTCCTGCCGGCCGACCCAGTCCAGGAAGTGCCGGTAGGAGCGGGCAGCGGGCAGCGCGGTGCCGTCGGCACGGACCGCGTACAGCGTCAGCAGATCCTGCATGAGCAGCGGCATGGACCAGCCGTCGAGCAGGATGTGATGGTTGGACACCACGAACTGCCAGGTGTCGGCTCCGGTCTTGATCAGGGTGAACCTGATCAGCTTCGGTTCGGTGAGATCGAAGCGCCGTAGCCGGTCGGCCTCGACGAGGTCGTCGGCCGTGCCGGTGGCGCTGCGGTCGTGCTCGGTCCAGTCGACCGGCACCTCGTCGAGGACAACCTGTACCGAGTCGCCCGCACGGTCGGTGACGAACACTGTGCGCAGGTTTTCGTAGCGGTCCACCAGGGCCTGCGCGGCCGCCCGGAGCCGTTCGGCGTCCACCCGGCCGGTCAGGGTGAGCACCACCTGCGCGGTGTACACATCCACCGAGGTGGCGGCGAGCTGCGCGTGGAACAGCATGCCGGCCTGCAACGAGGACAGCGGCCACAGATCGGCGACCCGCATCGGGAACCGCTGCTCGATCCCCTCGATGGCCGGCTGCGATACCTCGACCAGCGGGAAGTCCGACGGCGTATGACCGCCCGCGTCCGCGGAACCGGCATGGCGGGCCACCGCTTCCAGTGCCCGCACCCACAGGTCCCCGAATTCGCGGGTCTCGTCCGCCGACAGCAGGGTGGACGGGTAGCCGATACGCGCGGTCAGCGTATCGCCGACCACGATGGCGTTGATATCCAGCAGCGCCATGGCCGGCATATCCGCGTCGTAGCCGACATCCACGGCCAGATCGGCCGCCGGGAGCCAGCCGAAACCGTGCATCTCCTCGGGAACCTCACCGGCGCCGACGCGACCCAGGTAGTTGAAGTTCACCTGGCCCGGCATCTCCCGCGGGAACTCGGCGGCGGTCTCGGAGTTCATGTACCGCAGCAGCCCGTAACCGACGCCCTTGTCCGGGACCGCGAGCAATTGCTCCTTGACGAGCTTGAGTGCGGCACCCAGTTCCGGCTCGCCGGCGAGGGCGGCCTCGATCTCGATCCCGGCCGGCTCGAACCGCACCGGGAAGAGCGCGGTGAACCAGCCGACCGTACGGGACAGATCGGCGCCGGGCACGACCTCTTCCTCACGACCGTGACCCTCGAGCCGGATCAGCAGCGGGTCGTCCAGTGCGACACCCGGCACCCGCCGCTTCCGCCAGGCGGCGGTCGCCAGCACGAGCGCGGTGAGCAGGCCGTCGTTCACACCGCCGTGGAACAGCGCCGGCACTGTGGTCAGCAGGGTCTGGGTGACCTCCGGCGTTACCTGCACCGCGTGTACCGCGACGGTCCCGGCGGTATCCACCGTGGGATCCATCCGGCGCTCGGTGAGCAGCGGATCGGCGGTGCCGGCCACGGTGCGCCAGTAGTCGAGCTCCGCGAGCCGCTCCGCGCTGTGGGCGTTCTGCTCCAGCGCATGCGCCCAGGTCCGCATGGAGGTGACCGGTGCGGGCAGTTCAGGGATCTGCCCGGCGCTGCGCGCCACGGCGGACAGCACGAAATCGGGTACCAGCACACGCCACGACACACCGTCGACGGCGAGGTGGTGCACGATGATCACCAGGTGCCCGTTGCGCTCGGCGGTATCGGGTTCCAGCCAGACGAACCGGACCACCACACCGCGCGCGGGGTCGAGCCGGTCCAGTGCGGCATCGACCGCGGCCGTGGCGATCTCGGATAGTTCGGTACCGGTGACGGTGCCGTCGAACACGGTGTGGTCGATGAGCGCGTCCACATCGACACTGCCCGGCTCGCCGGTTTCCACGATCCAGTCACCGTCGGTGGAGTACAGCCGCGACCGCAACATATCGTGCCGGTCGATCACCGGGCCGACCACGGCGGCAATGGTTTCCCGGTCGATGCCGATCGGGAGATCCAGGGTGATGAGCTGGTGGAAACGCCCGAAGGAACCGGGCCGTTCGGCCATGAACCGCACGATCGGCGTCAGCGGCATGGTGCCGACGCCGCCGCCCGGCAGTTCGACGAGCGTGCGCGTCACACTGTCGGCGTCCGCGGATTCGGCGACAGCGGCCAGTCCGGCCACCGTCCGCTGTTCGAAGACATGCCGCGGACTGAAGACCACACCGCGGGCCTTGGCGCGGGACACCAGCTGAATGGACACGATGCTGTCACCGCCGAGGGCGAAGAACGAATCGTCCACGCCGACCCGGTCCACACCCAGGACCTCGGCGAAGACCTCGGCGATGATCTGCTCGACCGGTGTGCGCGGCCCGCGGAAGGCGGTACGCGCCTGGAACACCGGTTCGGGCAGCGCTTTGCGGTCCAGCTTCCCGGCGGGAGTCAGCGGGATCTGGTCGATGACCATGACGGCCGCCGGCACCATGTAGTCGGGCAGCCGCTCGGCGACGTGCCCGATCAGCGCCGTGACATCCACGGCGGCGCCGGAGGTTGCCACCACGTAGGACACGAGCGATACGACGCCCGCGGCGTTCTTGTATCCGGTGGTGACGGCGAAGTCCACGGTGTCGTGGGCGGTCAACGCCGCGTCGATCTCCCCGAGTTCGATACGGAAACCACGAACCTTGACCTGGAAGTCATTACGGCCCACATACTCCACCGCCGGGTCACCCGCGCCGTCACGACGCCACCGCACCACATCACCCGTGCGATACAAACGGGCACCGGGTTCACCGTACGGATCGGCAACAAACCGCTCGGCGGTCAAACCGGGACGCGCATGGTAGCCACGCGCCAGCTGGATACCACCGACATACAACTCACCGACCACACCCTCGGGCACCGGGTTGAGCCGGTCGTCGAGCACCAGGGTGCGCATACCCCGCACCGGGCCACCGATGGTGACCCGGTCACCGGCATGCAGCACACCACTGATATTCGTGGCCACCGTCGCCTCGGTCGGACCATAAGCATTATGGAACCGACGCTCGACCCCACCCTCCGGCGTGGTCGACCACTTCGCCACCAGATCCGCCGAAACGGCCTCACCACCGGCGATGATCACTTCCATCCCGGCCAGATCCGCCGGATCCAACGATCCGAGTACCGACGGCGTGATCAAACCGACCGTCACACCCTCACGGGAGATCAACTCACCCAGTTCGGCACCACCGTAGGTACCCGTCGGCACCACCACCAACGCACCGGCCGAACCGACCGCCAGCAACAACTCCAGAATCGAGGCATCGAACGACGGCGACGCGAAAGCCAGCGCCCGCGAGGACGCATCGAGACGATAGCGCTCGACCTGCTCGGCACTGAAGTTCGCCAAACCCGCATGACTGACCACCACACCCTTGGGCAGACCCGTCGAACCCGAGGTGTAGATGACATAGGCCGTGTTCGCCGGGGTCAACGGCCACACCCGATCGGCATCGGTGATCGGACCGGCCGGATACGTATCCAACGCCAGCTCGTCGAGCACCAGCCAATCCACCGAATCCGGCAGCTCCGCCCGCACCGACGACACCGTGATACCCACCGCCGCACCGGAATCGGTGAGCATATGCGCAATACGATCCGCGGGATAGGTCGGATCGATCGGCACGAACGCCGCACCCGACTTGGTCACCGCCCACTCCGCCAGCACCGAATCCGCCGACCGCGGCACCGCCACCGCCACCAAATCCTCAGCACCCAGGCAACGCTCGATCAGCACCTGCGCCAACCGGTTCGACCGCTCGTCGAACTCACCATAGGACAGACGCTGCTCCCCGGACACCACCGCCGGCGCCGACGGATCCACCGCCACCGCCGCCGCCAGCAACTCCGGCAACGTCGAAGCCGCCACCCCCGGACCACCCGTACGAGACAGGACCTCATGACGTTCGCTCGGATCGAGCAATCCCAGATCACCCAGCACCACATCCGGATCCGCGGCCACCGCCGCCAACAACCGCCGGAACCGGGTAATCATCATGACCGCAGTGGCCTCGTCGAACAATTCGGTCGCGTAGTTCAACACCAGTTCCATACCGCCCGAACCGTTTTCGGCCAGCGAGAACTGGAGGTCGAAGCGCGCCACATCGTCGGCGATCTCCACCCCGGCGACGGTCAGCCCGGCCAGGTCCAGGGCGGGCGCCTCCTGGTTCTGGAACGACAGCGCCACCTGGAACAGCGGGTTGCGGGCCTGCGAACGCTCCGGCGCCAGCAGATCCACCAGCCGCTCGAACGGCACATCGGCATTACCGAACGCATCCAGGTCCACCCGGCGAGCCCGATCCACCAGATCGGCGAACGTCTCACCCGACCCGACCGCGGTCCGCAACACCAGCGTATTCACGAACATGCCGACCAGATCATCGAGCGCCTGCTCACCACGACCCGCAATCGGCGTACCGATCGCGACGTCCTCACTACCGGACAACCGCGCCAGCAACGCCGCCAAACCGGCATGCACCACCATGAACATCGACGCACCACGGGACCGGGCCAGGGCGTTCAGACTCCGCACCAGCTCGGTGTCCAGCTCGCCGTGCACCCTGGCACCACGCAGCGACGCCACCGGAGGTCGGGGGCGGTCGGTGGGCAGCACCAGCTCGTCGGGCAGGTCCGCGAGAGTCTCCTGCCAGAACGCGATCTGGCGGGCCATGGCGGTGTCCGGATCGTCCTCGGCGCCCAGTACCTGCCGCTGCCACAGGGTGTAGTCGGCGTACTGGACCTGCAGCGGCGCCCAGCCCGGCACCTCGCCCTGGGACCGGGCCGCGTACGCGGTCATCACGTCCCGCGCCAGCGGCGCCAGCGAGAAACCGTCACCGGCGATATGGTGCAGCACCACGACCAGCACGAATTCCCGGGGCGAGACGGCGAAGAGACGGATCCGCACCGGCACGGCGGCGGCCACGTCGAAACCGGTCGCCGCGAACTCGACGATCTCGGCCGCCACCTCGTCCGCGGACACCTGCTCCGGCTCCAGGGCCGGCACGGCCCGTTCGGCGGGCAGGACCAACTGCACCGGCCGGCCGCCCTGCTCCGGGTAGCGGGTCCGCAGCGATTCGTGCCGGGCCACCACATCGCCCAGCGCCGCGCGCAATGCCGGCACATCGAGATCACCGGTGAGGCGGATCGCCATCGGCAGGTTGTAGGCCGCCGACGAGGTGTCGTACTGGTTCAGGAACCACATCCGCTGCTGCGCGTAGGACAGCGGTATCTGTTCCGGTCGCGGCCCGGCCACGAGTTCCGGCCGGGACCGGGTGCCGGACTCTTCCACCCGGAGCGCGAGCGCGGCCACGGTCGGCGCCTCGAACAGCGTGCGCACCGCCACCTGGGTGCCGAGCGCGGCACCGATGCGGGCCGCGACCTGCATACCGATCAGGGAGTTACCGCCCAGCTCGAAGAAGTCGTCGTCCGCGCCGACCCGCTCCACGTCCAGCACGTCGGCGAAGGTCGCCGCCACGATCTCCTCGATCGGGGTGGCCGGCGCCCGGAAGGCCCGGGCCGCGAAGACCGGTTCGGGCAGCGCCCGGCGATCGAGCTTGCCGCTGGCGTTCAGCGGGAAGGCGTCGAGTACCACGAACGCGGCGGGCACCATATACGACGGCAACCGGCCCGACAGGGCGGCGCGCAGCGAATCGCTCTCGACCACGGCGCCGGCGGCCGGCACCACGTAGCCGACGAGCTGGTCGCCGGTGCGCGCGTCACCACGCATGACCACCACGGCCTGGGCGACCTCGTCGACCTCGGTCAGCGCCGATTCGATCTCACCGAGTTCGATACGCAGACCACGCAACTTCACCTGGAAATCGGTACGCCCCAGGTATTCGAGTTCACCCGCGGAGTTCCAGCGCACCAGGTCGCCGGTGCGGTACATGCGCTCGGCGATCTCGAACGGATCGGCCACGAACCGATCCGCGGACAGATCCGGACGCGCCACATACCCACGCGCCAACTGCGCACCCGCGAGGTACAGCTCACCCGCGACACCCACCGGAACCGGCCGCAACCGGGCGTCGAGCACGTACACGCGAGTGTTGAACACCGGGGCACCGATCGGCACCGTAACCGTGTCCGCGTCGGTCACCTCGTGATACGTGACGTCGACCGCGGCCTCGGTCGGACCATACAGGTTGTGCACAGCAGTCCCGGTCAACTCCCGCAACCGCTGCGCCGGCTTCGGCGCCAACGCCTCACCCGAGGAGAACACCAACCGCAACGAACCGCAGCGCGGCGCATCGGCGGGCAGCGCCGCCACGAACACCGTCAGCATCGACGGCACGAAATGCGCCACCGAAACCCGCTCGGCATCGATGAGATCGGCGAGGTACGCGGGGTCGCGATGCCCGTCGGGCTTGGCGACCACCAACCGCGCACCGATGTGCAACGGCCAGAAGAACTCCCACACCGACACATCGAATGTCGACGGAGTCTTCTGCAACACCACATCCGAAGTGGACAGACCGTATTCGGCCTGCATCCACACCAGACGGTTCACGATTGCCGCGTGCGACACCGCCACGCCCTTCGGGCGGCCGGTGGAACCGGACGTGAAGATCACGTACGCGGTATTCGACGGATGCAAGGGCGCGACCCGATCGGCATCGGTCACCGGGTCATCGGCGTACCCCGAGAGGTCGATCTCGTCGACGACCACCACCGGCCGGCCCGCCGTGGTGAATTCGTCCGCCGAACTCGTCAGAACGCAGGCCGGGTCGGCCGTGGCCAGGATGTACTCCGTGCGTTCGGCCGGCTGTTCGGGATCCAGCGGCACATACGCACCACCGGCGGTGATCACCGCGTACATCGCCACGACCAGATCGGCCGAGCGCCGCATGCCCAGTGCCACCGGGACATCGGGTCCGACACCCAGCGCGATCAGGTGCCGCGCCAGGCGGTTCACCCGGCCGGCGAACTCGGCGTAGGACAGACCTGTCCCCTCGAACGTCACGGCGGACGCTTCCGGAGTGCGTACCACCTGGTCGGCGAACAGGGCGGCCAGGGTCGCGGCCGGATCGACGGCGAGTTCCGGGCCGTACCCGCCGCGCAGTACCGCCGAAGCCTCCAGCGCGTCCAGGAGTGGGAGATCGCCCAGCGGGCGCTCCGGCGTCTTGACCACGGCCTTGAGCAACCGCACGAAACGCTGGGCGAACCGTTCGACCGTCGCACGGTCGAACAGATCGGTCGCGTAGGTGAAGACCGCGTCGATCCCCGCCGCTCCGGTGCGCTCGCTCAGATCCAGCTGCAGATCGAATTTCGCGGTTTCCAGGGGCATTTCGACCGCGCCGATGGCCAGACCGGGCAGCTCGGTATGCACCTGCGGGGTGTTCTGCAATGCCAGCATCACCTGGAACAGCGGATGCCGGGCCTGCGACCGCACCGGGTTCAGGATCTCCACCAACCGCTCGAACGGCAGATCGGCGTGCCCGAACGCGGCGATATCGGTACCGCGCACCGAGCTCAGCAGTTCGGTGAACCCGGCCCCGGTATCGACCGGTGTCCGCAGCACCAGAGTGTTGACGAACATGCCGATCAGATCGTCGAGGGCGCGTTCACCGCGACCTGCGATCGGGGTGCCGATGGCGATATCGGTCTCCCCGGACAACCGCGACAGCAGCACCGCGAAGGCGGCGTGCACGGCCATGAACAGGGTCGCGCCTTCGGTCCGGGCCAATTCGGTGAGCCCGGCATGGGTTTCGGCGTCGATCTCGAATCCGAGGGTCGCGCCCCGGCCCGAGGAGATCGCGGGCCGCGCCCGGTCCGCCGGGAGATCCAGCTGATCCGGCAACCCGGCCAGCTCTCGCGACCAGTACGAGACCTGCTGGGCGATCACCGATTCCGGATCGTCCTCCGCACCCAGCACCTGCCGCTGCCACAACGCGAAGTCGGCGTACTGCACCTCCAGCGGCGCCCAGCCGGGGGCCTCGCCCGCGGTACGCGCCATATACGCGGTCACCACATCGCGCAGTAGCGGCGCCATGGAGAAGCCGTCACCGGAGATGTGATGGACGACGAAGCCGAGCACATGTTCGGTCGCTTCCAGGCGGAACAGCCGAACCCGCAGCGGCGCACCGGCGGTGACATCGAATCCGGCCGTCACCAGTTCCGCCAGACGCGCGGGCAACCCGGCGTCGGTGACCTCGACCGGTGTCAGCTCCGGTACCACCTCGCCCGCCGGCAGCACCTGCTGGAACGGCGTTCCGTCCACCTCCGGGTAGAAGGTGCGCAGCGATTCGTGCCGCACCAGCACATCAGCGATAGCGGCCTGCATGGCGGCCGCGTCGAGCTCGCCGGACAGCCGGACCGCGACCGGAATGTTGTCCACGAACGAATCCGGATCGAATCGGTTCAGGAACCACATCCGCTGCTGCGCCAGCGACAACGGCACCCGCGCTACGACCTCGCCCGAGGCCAGCACCTGGGTCGGACGCGGCTGCGGGGCCAGCGCCGCCCGGCCGCCGGCAACGGAGTGCAATTCGGCACGAGCGGCCAGGGCAGCCACCGTGGGCGCTTCGAACAGGGCCCGCACCGGGACATTCACATCGAGCGCCCGGCCGACCCGGGCCGCGACCTGGGTCGCGATCAGCGAGTTACCGCCCAGCGCGAAGAAATCGTCATCGGCACCGATCCGGTCCACCCCGAGCACATCGGCGTAGACCCCGGCCACGATCTCTTCGACCGGAGTCGACGGCGCCCGGAACTCCCGTGCCTCGAACTGCGGTTCCGGCAACGCTTTACGGTCCAGCTTCCCGGATGTGTTCAGGGGGAACGCGTCCAGTGACACCACGGTCGCCGGCACCATATAGGTCGGCAGCACCGCGCGTACCGCGTCGAGCAACTGCGCCGGTTCGGCCTGCGCACCCGGCGCGGGCACCACGTAGGCGACCAACTGGTCACCCAGCTGCGATGCCGCGACCGTCACTACGGCCTGGCTCACCTGCGGCTGCGCCAGGAACGCCGACTCGATTTCGCCCAGCTCGATGCGCTGGCCACGGAACTTGACCTGGAAATCGGTCCGGCCCAGATAGACCAGTACCGGGCGGTCGTCCACCCGCTGCCACCGCACCAGGTCACCTGTGCGATACATCCGGTCGCCCATGCCGAACGGGCTCGCCACGAAACGGTCCGCAGTCAGATCCGGGCGGGTGACATAACCGCGGGCGAGCTGATCACCGGCGAGGTACAACTCACCGACGACACCTTCGGGGGCCGGCCGCAGTCGCGAATCGAGCACGAATACCCGCGAGTTCCACTGCGGCACACCGATCGGCACACTGCCGGATTCGGCACCGGTGGCCTGCCAGTAGGTGATCGATACCGCGGCCTCGGTCGGCCCGTACAGGTTGTGGACTGCCGCGTCCGAGATCGCGTGCATCGCGGTGACGGTTTCCGGCGGCAGAGCCTCACCGATCACGAAGACATGCTCGAGACTCGGTATCGATCCCGCCGAGGTGTAGGCGGCGAATACTGTCAACATCGACGGCACGAAATCGGTCACCGTCACGTTCTGCTCGGCGATCACCCGGGCCAGATACGCCGGATCCCGGTGGCCGTCGGGGGTTGCCACCACCAGCCGGGCGCCGGCGGCGAGCGGCAGGAAGTAACCCCACAGCGATACGTCGAAAGTGGTCGCGGTCTTCTGCAGATACACATCGTCGGCACCCATCGGGTACTGCGACAGCATCCAGGCCACCTGGTTGACGATCGCGGCGTGCGAGACCGCCACACCCTTCGGCCGCCCGGTGGAACCCGACGTGAAGATGACATACGCCGTATTGCCGGGCTGTACCGGCTTCAGCCGGTGCGCGTCGGTGACCGGTGCCTCGTCGAAATCGGCGGTGTCCAGAGCATCCAGCTCGAGTACCGGCACACCTGTTCCCTGGGGGACAGCCGCAGCGTCGGCGGTGGTGGTCAGCACACACACCGGCTGCGCGATATCGAGCACGTACCCGATCCGCTCGGCCGGATGGTCGGGGTCCAACGGCACATACGCCCCGCCCGCGGTGACCACCGCGTACATCCCGATCACCAGATCCAGCGACCGCCGCACCACCAGGCCGACCAGTGACTCCGGACCCACGCCCTGGCCGATCAGCACCCGGGCCAGCCGGTTCACCCGTGCGGCCAACTCCGCGTAGGTCAGCTCGGCGCCCTCGAAGGACACCGCCACTCGATCCGGATGCTCCGCCGCTGCCCGGGCGAACCCGTCCAGTAACAACCGCTGCTCGACCGGATGCTCGGTCGCGTTCCAGCGGCGCAGCACCACATCCCGTTCGGCCGCATCCAGCAACTCGATATCGCCGACCGCGATACCGGGGTCGGCGACGATCCCGTCCAACAGCCGCACGAGCCGATCCGCGATCCGCGCTACCTCGGCCTCAGCGAACATGTCCGGCCGGTACCCGGCCCGGACGCGCAGCGTATTGCCGAGCGCGGCGACCAGGGTGAGTGGATAGTGCGTGGCGTCGATGCCGGTCAGGCCGGCCACCGTCATTCCGTCGATATCGGTGGCCTGCTCCTGGATACCCTCGGCGTCCACCGGATACGACTCGAACACCAGCAGGGTGTCGAACAGGGCCGACATCCCCGCCACGGCATGGATATCCGCGAGGCCCACATGGTGGTGGTCCAGCAGGTCGGCCTGTTCGGCCTG
Source organism: Nocardia sp. NPDC050193 (assembly GCA_040674215.1). Taxonomy (GTDB): domain Bacteria; phylum Actinomycetota; class Actinomycetes; order Mycobacteriales; family Mycobacteriaceae; genus Nocardia. Next base: position 15,264 of record JBFARE010000071.1, read on the forward strand.
AACCCGGGCCAGCAGGGTCCGCACGGATTCGTTCCGATCGAATCGCACCCGCACCGGGATCGTGTTGATGAACAACCCGACCATGGTCTCCACGCCGGGCAGTTCCGGCGGGCGACCGGACACGGTGGCGCCGAACAGCACATCATCGCGCCCGGTCAACCGGCCGAGCAGCACCGACCACGCCACCTGCAGCACCGTGTTCGCCGTCACGCCGACCTCGGTGGCCAGCGCGGTCATCCGGGCGGTGGCCGCGGCGTCCAACTCGAACACGTACTCACCCGACAGCGTGGTGATCTCCGAGCCGCCCGCTTCGGGCCGCACGAGCAGGGTCGGTTCCTCGACCCCCGCCAGCGCCGTCCGCCAGGCCTCCAGCGAGGCCCCGCGATCCTGGCGGCCGACCCAGGCCAGGAAGGTCCGGTAGGAATGGACAGCCGGCAGCGCGGCGGCATCGCCGCGGACCGCGTACAGCGTCAGCAGATCCCGCATGAGCAGCGGCATGGACCAGCCGTCGAGCAGGATGTGATGGTTGGACACCACGAACTGCCAGGTGTCGGCTCCGGTCTTGATCAACGTGAACCGCAGCAGCGGCGGTTCGGCGAGATCGAAGCGCCGCAACCGGTCCGCCTCGATGAGATCGGCGGCCGTCCCGGCGCCGCTGCGGTCGTACTCGGTCCAGTCGACCGGCATATCCTTCAAAACCACCTGCACCGGGTTGCCCTGGTGATCGGTGACGAAGGCGGTGCGCAGGTTGTCGTACCGGTCGACCAGTGCCTGCGCCGCCGCACGCAGCCGGGCGGCGTCCACCCGGCCGGTCAGCGTCAGCACCACCTGGCCGGTGTACACATCCACCGAGGTCTCGGCGATCTGGGCGTGGAACAGCATGCCGGCCTGTAGCGAGGACAGCGGCCACACATCGGCGACCGGCGCCGGGAAGCGCCGCTCGATCCCGTCGACATCGGACTGCGACAGCGCGACCATACCGAAATCGGACGGGGTGTGCCCACCGGCACCCGCGGAAGTCGCGTGCCGCGCGACCGCTTCCAGCGCCCGCGTCCACAGTTCGCCGAACTCGCGGACCTCCCCGGCCCCGAGCAGGGTGGCCGGGTACCCGATCCGCGCGATGAACTCGTCGCCGACGACGGCGGCGTTGATATCCAGCAGGGCCAGCGCCGGCATATCCGCGTCGAATGCCGCGTCCACCACCATATCGGCGGGCAGCCAGCCGAACTCGCGCATCTCCGGGGAGAACTCGCTCGCCCCGGCGGATCGGCCCAGGTAGTTGAAGCTCACCTGGCCCGGCAGCTCGACCGGCAGTTCGCGCGCGGTCCGCGGGTTCAGATGACGCAGCAGCCCATAGCCGATGCCCTTGTCCGGCACCGCGAGCAGCTGTTCCTTCACCGCCTTGAGCGCCGCTCCCACTGCCGGGCCGCCGGCGAGGGCGTCCTCGAAGTCGATACCGGCCGGCGCGAACCGCACCGGGAAGACGGAGGTGAACCAGCCGACGGTACGGGACAGGTCGGCACCGGGCACGACCTCTTCCTCACGACCGTGCCCCTCGAGCCGGACCAGCAGCGGATCATCGATCGCCGCCGCGGCCACCCGCCGCGCCCGCCAGGTGGCGGTGGCCAGGACGAGCGCGGTGAGCAGACCGTCGTTCACCCCGCCGTGGAACACGGCCGGCACCGTGGTGAGCAGTGCCCGGGTGACTTCGGGCGACACCCGCACCGAGTAGGTCTCCACCGTCGCGGCGGTCTCCACCGCCGGGTCCAGCGCGCGGTCGCTCAGCAGCGGGTCAGCGGTCTCCGCGACGGTCCGCCAGTACTCCAGTTCGGCTTCCCGCTCGGCACCGCGCGCGTGCTCCTCGAGCGCATGCGCCCAGGTCCGCATGGATGTGGTCGGCTCCGGCAGTTCCGGCAGCAGCCCGGCGCTGTGCGCACCGGCGGACAGCACGAAGTCCGGGAGCAGGATGCGCCAGGACACGCCGTCGACCACCAGGTGATGCGCGACGACGACCAGGTAACCCGGCCGGTCGGCGATATCCGGTTCCAGCCAGACGAATCGCACCACCACGCCGGTACCGGGATCAATCCGGTCCAGCGCGGCATTCACTGCGGCGGAGGCCGTTTCGAGCACCTGTTCGTCGGTGGCGGCGGCATCGAACACGGTGTGATCGATGAGCGCGTCCACATCGACCGCACCGGGCTCGGCCGTCTCCACGACCCATTCGCCGTCCATGACGAACAGGCGCGACCGCAACATATCGTGCCGGTCGAGCACCGGACCCACGACCGCGGCGATGGTCTCGCGGGTGACGCCGACCGGCAGGCTCAGCGGCGTCAACTGATGGAAACGCCCGAACGAGCCGAAACGTTCGACCATGGTCCGCACCACCGGAGTGAGCGGCATCCGGCCGACCCCGCCACCCGGCAACTCGGCCAGGGTCCGCGCCGCGCCGTCACCGGATTCCGCGAACTCGGCGACCGACGCCAGGCCGGACACCGTGCGCTTCTCGAACACCTGCCGCGGCGTGAACACCACACCGCGCGCCTTGGCCCGCGACACCAACTGGATGGAGACGATGCTGTCGCCGCCGAGGGCGAAGAAATCGTCGTCCGCGCCGATCCGCTCGACCCCGAGGACCTCGGCGAAGGTCTCCGCCAGGAGCTCCTCGATCGGCGTCGACGCCGCCCGGAATTCCCGGACCTCGAATACCGGTTCCGGCAATGCCCGACGGTCCAGCTTGCCCGAGGCGTTCAGCGGGAACGCGTCGAGTTCGACGAAGGCCGACGGCACCATGTAGGACGGCAGCCGGTCGTGCAGATGGGCCCGCAGGTCATCGACGTCGATCGTCGCGCCGGCTGCCGGCACCACGTATGCGACCAGTTGGTCACCGGTCCCCGCGTGCCGCAGGATGACCAGCGCCCGCGTGACGGCGGTCAGTTCGGTGAGCGCGGCCTCGATCTCCCCGGGCTCGATCCGCTGACCGTGCAGTTTCACCTGGAAATCGCTGCGGCCCAGGTATTCCATTTCGCCCGCGGCGGTCCAGCGCACCAGGTCACCGGTGCGATACATCCGCTCGCCGGTGTGGAAGGGATCCGCGACGAAGCGTGTGGTGGTCAGATCGGGCCGGGCCAGATAGCCGGGTGCCAGCTGGACACCACTGATGTAGAGCTCGCCCTGGACGCCCGCGGGCACCGGCCGCAACCGGTCGTCGAGGACATAGGTCCGGGTGTTGAGACCCGGGACACCGATCGGTACGGATCCGGTTTCGGTACCGGTCACCTCGTGGGCGGTGACATCGACCGTGGTCTCGGTGGGCCCGTACTGGTTGAACAGGCGGGCGCCGCCGGTGCGTTCCCGCAACCGCTGCGCGAGTTCACCGGACAGCGCCTCACCACCGACGACGATACTGCGCAGTCCGGCCCACGCCGCGGGATCGGATTCGGACAGGAACACCGAGAGCAACGACGGCACGAATTGCGCCATGGTGACGCCCTCGGTGGCGATCAGCCCGGTGAGGTACGCCGCGTCGCGGTGCCCCTCCGAATGCGCGATGACCAGGCGGGCGCCGAGCTGCAACGGCATGAAGAACTCGACCACGGACGGGTCGAAGGTCGCCAGGGTGCGCTGCAGCAGCACATCGTCGGCACCGAGACCGTGCCGTTCGCGGGTGGTCGCCAGGTAGTTGAGCACGGCCCGGTGCGAGACCGGGACACCCTTCGGCCGGCCGGTCGAACCCGAGGTGAAGATCGCGTACGCGGTGTTGTCCGGCCGCAGCGGCCGGAGTCGATCGGCGTCGGTCAGCGGAGTGTCGGCCACACCGGACAGCTCCAGCCGGTCGATCCGCACCTGACCGGCGATCGCCGGATCGAGGTCTTCGCCGGAGGTCAGCACGCAGATCGGGCGCGCCGCCTCGACGATGTACTCGAGCCGGTCCACGGGCTGGTCCGGATCCAGCGGCACATACGCGCCGCCTGCCGCGATCACCGCGTACGCGGCGGTGACCAGGTCGAACGACCGGCGCATACCCAGGGCGACATAGGTTTCCGTACCCACCCCGGCATCGCGCAGCCACCGCGCCAACCGGTGCACGCGGTGCGCGAACTCGCCGTAGGACAGACCGGTGCCCTCGTAGGTGAGCGCGACCCGATCCGGAGTCTCCGCCACCACGCGGTCGAACCCGTCCAGCAACAGGCCCGGCTCGACCATTCGGTCGGTGGCGTTCCACCGGTGCAGCACCAGCTCGCGTTCGGCCGCGTCGAGCAGCTCGATCTCACCGACCGGGGCCGCGGGGTCGGCGACGACGCCGGCCAGTACCCGCAGGTACCGATCCACGAATCCGGCCACCGTCGCGGGGTCGAACAAGGCGGTGGCATAGGTCAGGTACCCGGCCATGCCTTCGGCGGCACCCGTCGCGTCGTAGGTGTCGCTGAGGATCATGCTCAGGTCGTACAGGGAGACCGCGGCACCAGCATCCACTCCGGACACCGACAGACCCGGCAGTTCCAGGCTCGCCTGCCCCAGGTTCTGGAACGCGAAGCCCACCTGGAACAGCGGATGCCGTGCGGTCGACCGCACGGGATTCAGTGCCTCCACCAGCTGTTCGAACGGCACATCGGCATGCGCGAGCGCCGCGATATCGGCCTCACGCTGGCGCGCCAGCAGCTCGGTGAACGATTCCCCGCCCTCGACCCGGGTCCGGAACACCAGCGTATTCACGAACATGCCGATCACATCATCCAGGGCGGCCTCGCCCCGGCCTGCCACCGGCGTGCCGATCGCCACATCGTCGGTCCCCGCCAACCGGGCCAGCACGAGCGCGAACGCGGTATGCGTAACCATGAACAGGGTCACGCCCTGCTGCCGCGCGAAGTCCAGCAGCGCCTGATGCAGGTCCGCATCGATGCGCACTTCGACTCGGCCACCGGTGTAGGACTGGGTCGCCGGCCGCGGGCGATCCGTCGGCAGATCCAATTGCTCGGGCAGATCCGCGAGCGCCGACCGCCAGAAGGTGAGCTGTTCGTGCGCCAGCGACGTCGGATCGGCGCCGTCGCCCATCAGGTTCCGTTGCCAGATCGCGAAATCGGCATACTGAACCGCCAGCGGCGCCCAGTCCGGTGCGCGGCCTGCCGTCCGCGCCGAGTACGCGGTCATCAGATCCCGCATCAACGGCACCATCGACGAACCGTCGCCGGAGATGTGGTGTACCACGGCAGCCAGTACGTATTCGTCTGCCACACCGTCGATCCGCAACAGTGTCACCTGCACCGGCACCTGCTGGGCGACATCGAACGATACCGCCGCCAGCTCGGCCACCACGGTATCGACCGCGTCCGCGGCCACGGTACGGATCTCCAGGTCCGGTACCGACCCCGAGACCGGCAGCACCACCTGTGCCGGACCGGCTTCGGTCTCCGGGTACACCGTCCGCAGCACCTCGTGCCGCGCGACCAGATCACCGACTGCCTGTCGCAGGGCCGACACGTTCAGTTGCCCGGTCAGCCGGATCACCAGGGGAATGTTGTAGGCCGCCGCACCGCCGTCGAACCAGTTCAGGAACCACATCCGCTGCTGCGCCAGCGACAGCGGGATCCGGTCCACGACCTCGCCAGAAGGCAGCACCCGGGTCGGTCGCGGTTGCGGTACCAACGCCGGACGGCCGCCCGAGCCCACCTGCTCCTCGAGCCGCCCGGCCAGCGCGCTCACCACGGACGCCTCGAACAGTGTCCGGACCGGGACCTGTGTATTCAGCGCCACACCGAGCCTGGCCGTGACCTGCGTCGCGAGCAGCGAGTTCCCGCCGAGGGCGAAGAAATCGTCGTCGGCGCCGACCCGGTCCATGCCGAGTACATCGGCCAGCACACCCGCCACGACCCGTTCGATCGGTGTCGACGGCGCCCGGAATTCCCGTGCCTCGAAGACCGGCTCCGGCAGCGCCCGCCGGTCCAGCTTCCCCGCCGGGGTCAGCGGCACCCGGTCGATGACCATGACGGCCGCCGGCACCATGTACGACGGCAACCGCTGCTCGACATACTCGCGCACTTCGGCCACATCGATCGAACGACCCGGTACGGCTACGACGTAGGAGACGAGCGATACGACGCCCGCGGCATTCTTGTATCCGGTGGTGACGGCGAAGTCCACAGTGTCGTGGGCGGTCAGCGCCGCGTCGATCTCCCCGAGTTCGATACGGAAACCACGAACCTTGACCTGGAAGTCATTACGGCCCACATACTCCACCGCCGGGTCACCCGCGGCGTCACGACGCCACCGCACCACATCACCCGTGCGGTAGAGCCGCGAACCCGGCTCACCGAACGGATCTGCCACGAACCGCTCGGCAGTCAAACCGGGACGGGCGTGATAGCCACGCGCCAGCTGGACACCACCGACATACAACTCACCGACCACACCCTCGGGCACCGGATTCAACCGGTCGTCGAGCACCAGGGCCCGCATACCCCGCACCGGACCACCGATGGTGACCCGGTCACCGGCACGCAGCACACCACTGATATTCGTGGCGACCGTCGCCTCGGTCGGACCATAAGCATTATGGAAGCGACGCGCGACCCCGCCTTCGGGTGTGGTCGACCACTTCGCCACCAGATCCGCCGAAACGGCCTCACCACCGGCGATGATCACTTCCATCCCGGCCAGATCCGCCGGATCCAGCGATCCGAGTACCGACGGCGTGATCAAACCGACCGTCACACCTTCACGGGAGATCAGTTCACCCAGTTCGGCACCACCGTAGGTACCCGTCGGCACCACCACGAGCGCACCGGCCGAACCGACCGCCAGCAACAACTCCAGGATCGAGGCGTCGAATGACGGGGAGGCGAAGGCCAGCGCCCGCGAGTTCGCATCGAGGCGATAGCGCTCGACCTGCTCGGCACTGAAGTTCGCCAGACCGGCATGGCTGACCACAACACCCTTGGGCAGACCCGTCGAACCCGAGGTGTAGATGACATAGGCCGTGTTCGCCGGGGTCAGCGGCCAGACGCGATCGGCATCGGTGATCGGACCGGCCGGATACGTGTCCAGCGCGAGTTCGTCGAGCACCAGCCAGTCCACCGAGTCGGGGAGATCCGCCCGCACACTCGACACCGTGATACCCACGGGCGCACCGGAATCGGTGAGCATATGCGCGATGCGATCGGCGGGATAGGTCGGGTCGATCGGCAGGAACGCCGCACCCGACTTGGTGACCGCCCATTCCGCGAGTACCGAATCCGCCGACCGCGGCACCGCCACCGCCACCAGATCCTCGGCACCCAGGCAACGCTCGATCAGCACCTGCGCCAACCGGTTCGACCGCTCGTCGAACTCACCGTAGGAGTACCGCACGCCCTCGAACACCACCGCCGGCGCCGACGGATCCACCGCCACCGCCGCCGCCAGCAACTCCGGCAGCGTCGAAGCCGGCACCGCCGGACCACCCGTACGGGACAGGACCTCGTGACGTTCGCTCGGATCGAGCAGTTCGAGATCACCCAGCACCACATCCGGATCCGCGGCCACCGCCGCCAGCAACCGCCGGAACCGGGTGATCACCATGACCGCAGTGGCCTCGTCGAACAATTCGGTCGCGTAATTGAGAGACAGGGCCATACCGCCGGACGCGTTTTCGACCAGCGTGAACTGGAGGTCGAAGCGGGCCACATCATCCGCAAGTTCGACCCCGGACACCTCGAGACCGGCGAGCTCCAGCACCGGCTGCTGATTGTTCTGGAACGCCAGTGCCACCTGGAACAGCGGGTTGCGGGCCTGCGAACGCTCCGGCGCCAGCAGATCCACCAGCCGCTCGAACGGCACATCGGCATTACCGAACGCATCCAGGTCCACCCGGCGAGCCCGATCCACCAGATCGGCGAACGTCTCACCCGACCCGACCGCGGTCCGCAACACCAGCGTATTCACGAACATGCCGACCAGATCATCGAGCGCCTGCTCACCACGACCCGCAATCGGCGTACCGATCGCGACGTCCTCACTACCGGACAATCGCGCCAGCAACGCCGCCAACCCGGCATGCACCACCATGAACATCGACGCACCACGCGCCCGAGCCAGCTCATCCAGCTGCCGGACCAACTCGGCGTCGAGTTCGCCCTGCGCCGTAGCACCCTTCAGTGAGGCCACCGCGGGACGCAGTCGGTCGACCGGTAGTGCCAGTTCGTCGGGCAGCCCCGCCAGCGTCTGCTCCCAGAACGCGATCTGGCGCGCCATCGGCGATTCCGGATCGTCCTCGGCGCCCAGCACCCGTCGCTGCCACAGCGAGTAATCCGCGTACTGGACCGGGAGCGGCTTCCAGCCCGGTCCGTCACCGGAGACACGCGCCGCGTAGGCGGTCATCACATCCCGCGCCAGGGGTGTCATAGAGAACCCGTCGGCGGCGATATGGTGCACCACCACAACCAGTACGTGATTGTCGGGTGCGATCTCGAACAGCTGGATCCGCAGCGGTACTGCGGCGGCCACGTCGAAACCAGTGGCCACGAAGCCGACAACCGCGGTGATCAACTCGTCCGCCGTCACGGATACCGGCCCCAGAGCCAGATCCACCTGCTCGGGCGGCACCACCACCTGTACCGGGACACCGTCGTGTTGCGGGTAGAAGGTGCGCAGCGACTCGTGCCGAAGCACCACATCGGACACCGCCCACCGCAGCGCGGCCACATCCAGCACGCCCGAAAGCCGGATAGCCATCGGCAGGTTGTAGGCAACCGACGATGTGTCGTACTGGTTCAGGAACCACATCCGCTGCTGCGCGAACGACAACGGAACCCATTCCGGCCGCGGGCCGGCAACCAGGGCCTGGCGGCCGCCGGCGCCGGCCTGCTGTTCCACCCGTGCCGCGAGGGCGGCGACCGTCGAATCCTCGAACAGCATCCGCACCGGTACCTCGGTATCGAGTGCGGTACCGATCCGGGCCGCGACCTGGGTCGCGATCAGTGAGTTACCACCGAGGGCGAAGAAATCATCGTCCGCACCGACCCGCTCGATACCCAGAAGCTCGGCGAAGACTCCGGCCACGATCTCCTCGATCGGAGTCGTGGGCGCCCGGAAAGTCCGGGTCTCGAATACCGGTGCGGGCAGGGCCCGGCGGTCCAACTTGCCGTTGATGGTCAACGGGATGCGGTCCAGCACCACGAGCGCAGACGGCACCATATACGACGGCAACCGCTGCGCAGCACTTGCAGAGATAGCATCGAGATCGAGTTCGGTCCCGGCCTCAGGGATCACATAGCCGACGATCCGGTGATCGCCGGGGTTGTCCTCGCGAACGATCACCGCGGCCTGCGCGACACCGGGCTGCGCGAGAACCGCCGCCTCGATCTCGCCGAGCTCGATCCGGAAACCACGCACCTTGACCTGATCATCGGCACGACCCAGATACTCGAGCTCACCAAAGCGATTCCAACGCGCGAGATCACCGGAGCGGTACAACCGCGCGCCCGGTTCGCCCAGCGGATCGGCCACAAAACGCGTAATCGTCAGGTCCGGGCGGCCGAGGTAACCACGGGACAACTGCACACCCGCGATATACAACTCACCCGGCACCCCGACCGGCACCGGCTGCAACCGACT
>JBFARE010000072.1:0-23820 GCA_040674215.1 Nocardia sp. NPDC050193
AAGCCCCCCTCTGGGTCCCCCTTCTAAGCTGTCCACCCACGGGGCCCGCCCCCCCCCCCCGTTCCGCCCACCAAGCGCATGCGCCGAAGGCGCGAGTCTCGAGGCCTGAACGACGGGACCTTCGGGGGCCTCGACCCCGCGGCGCCGAAGGCGCCGCAATTAAACACAGCCCGGCCCCCCACGCTCCGGGGCGACGCCATAAACTCTGAGCAGGCAATTATCCGCGAATTCGGTTTGGAGCTTTCCCCGACAATGACTGAGCAGAACCCCACCGGTGCCGGTGCGTCCTATGCCGCAGCTGGAGTGGATATCGAGGCCGGTGACAGGGCTGTCGAGTTGTTCGCCCCGCTGGCGCGTAAGGCAAGCCGGCCCGAGGTGCAGGGCGGGATCGGTGGCTTCGCCGGATTGTTCGCGCTGAAGAAGAGCTATCGGGAGCCGCTGCTGGCTTCGTCGACCGATGGGGTCGGTACGAAGATCGCGGTGGCCCAGGCGCTGGACAAGCACGACACGGTGGGCCTGGACCTGGTGGCCATGGTGGTCGACGATCTTGTGGTGTGCGGGGCGGAGCCGTTGTTCCTGCAGGATTACATCGCGGTCGGCAAGGTGGTGCCGGAGCGGGTGGCCGAGCTGGTGGCCGGTATCGCCGAGGGGTGTGTGCGGGCCGGTTGCGCGTTGCTGGGCGGTGAGACAGCCGAGCATCCGGGGATGATGGGTGCCCAGGATTACGACCTGTCGGCGACCGGTGTCGGTGTGGTCGAGGCCGATGATCTGCTGGGGCCCGACCGGGTACGTCCGGGTGATGTGGTGATCGCGATGGGTTCGTCGGGTCTGCATTCCAATGGTTACAGTCTGGCGCGCAAGGTGCTGCTGGAGATCGACCGGATGGCATTGACCGGGCATGTGGAGGAGTTCGGCCGGACGCTCGGTGAGGAGTTGCTGGAGCCGACGCGGATCTATGCCAAGGACTGCCTGGCGTTGATCGCCGAGACCGATGTGCGGACATTCGCGCATATCACCGGTGGTGGTTTGGCTGCGAACCTGGCCCGGGTGCTGCCCGCGGGGCTGGTGGCCGAGCTCGATCGCGGGACGTGGAATCCGGCGCCGGTGTTCAAGATGATCGCGCAGCGTGGCCGAGTGGAGCGCGTGGAGATGGAGAAGACGTTCAATATGGGCGTCGGGATGGTCGCCGTGGTCGCGCCCGAGGATGTCGATCGGGCGCTGGCGGTGCTCACCGCGCGCCATATCGAGTGCTGGACGCTGGGCAGCGTGAAGAAGGCCAAGGATGTGGATGCGCCGCGGGCGGTTCTGCTCGGCGATCATCCGCGTTTCTGATCAGTGGTCCGGCCGTCGTGATCCGGCGGCCGGATCTTCCGGTTTCCGTCGCTGTTGCGCGGGTCCTGATATAGCGACAGCGCGGCTCCGATGGCCCGCGGGTCAACGCACAGCTATCGGGTTCCGGAGTCGTGCACTCGGAGCGCGAGCTCCAGCGCGGTGACCGGACTTCTCGTACTCGACTTCCGCCCGGCGGGTGACGGATCGCCCACCGACTCTCGGTCGGAACCGACGCGATAATTCAGATGCTGCTCGGGTCGTACCGCCGGTTCACGTCGTCCACCGCCGGGCGAACCGGCGGGAAACGGCGCGAACCGGCGTAAACGACCGAAAGGGAGGCCTACGGCCTCCCCCGAGCGTATGCACCCTGATCAGCGGCGCCAGCTGTCGTAGTCGTCGTCCTCGTCCCACTTGGACAAGGAATTGTCCGCGTCGTGCTCATCCGACAGGACGCCACCACGTGGGGCGTTGTCGCTACCGGAAAGCTCGCGCTGAAGGCTCGCGAAGTCGGTCGACGGCGAGCTGTACTTCAGCTCGCGCGCAACCTTGGTCTGCTTTGCCTTAGCCCGGCCACGGCCCATGGCTGACCCCCTCGCGTCACAGCGGGGCGGCCTGGGGATTGGTGGCGGCCCCGTTCGAATTAATATCTTCCTGACAGACACTTTAGCGCGTGTCCGGCCGTCGCGCTTCCACGAGTCGGCTATCGGGTGGATCAACCGACCGGTTTGCCGATGTTTCGCCGCTCAGTCGCCAGGCGGGACCGAGCCGGGTATGACCCGGATCACACCAACCCGGGCTCCGCCCCCCAGTACCGGCGGGGCCGCCAGCGCCGCCAGTTCATCGGACCACCTGACGCCCATACGCTGCAGGACTGCCATGGTCAGCGGGATTCTGGCGCGGTCGGCACCGTCGTCGATCTTGTACGCGAAGGCGCTGCCGTCGGGTAACGCTCCGGCGTGCACGCCGTCGGCGCCGATCTTGCAGATGAGTTCGGGGACGGCGTTCATCGTCAGCAGATCGGGGCCGTTGGTGCCCGAAATCACCCGTGGGTGCGCGCGGAGTGCCGTGGCGATCCGGTGTTCGGGAGTGCCGTCGGGGGCGGTGGCCAGGGTCGCGAAGGCACGCGCGAGATTCGTCAGCGAGACCGGGACGATGGGCAGACCGCAGCCGTCGATGCCGAGATCGGTTTCCGGCTCTCCGGTCGTCTCGACGATCTGGGTCAGTACGGCCTGTTGCAGCGGGTGCCCGACGTCGGTGTACCCGGTGACCGGCCAGCCGTTCACCGCGCAGGTCGCCAGCATGGCCGCGTGTTTGCCCGAACAGTTCATATACCGCTTGGCGGGTTTCTCACCGCGGTACAGCACCCCGGCCCGGATGCGTTCGTCTCCGGGCAGGTCCGGGGGACAGGCCAGATCGTCCTCGCCGAATCCGAAACGGCGCAGTAACCGCTCGACCAGTTCGATATGTTCGGGTTCGCCGGTGTGCGACGCGGTCGCGATGGCCAGTTCCGCGTCGTCGAGCGGGGTGAAACCCTGTTTGAGCAGGGTGAGGGCCTGCAGCGGTTTGTTGGTGGAGCGCGGATAGATCGGCACGTGCACCGAACCGGCCGCGAAGGTCGGTTCACCGTCGGGCCCGATGATCACCACCGAGCCGCGGTGCACGCATTCCCGGAATCCCGAGCGCACCACCTCGACCAGGTCCACACTCATTCGACGGCCTCCTGTTCCGGGGCGGGCTCGGCCGTACGACGTCGTGTGTGCCGGGCGATCTGCGCGCGGATCTCGTCGGAGACGGTGGGTTCGGCGGTGAGCAATCGTTCGAGTCGTCCGGGGTCGGCACCGGTGAAGACATCGCGGACGGTGATGCCGTGCTCGGGTACGTGCACGAATTCGACCGGGTCGCCGGCGCCCACCTCGCCCTCGGTGAGAACCCGGAAATAGCATCCGGTGTTCGCCCGCAGCGCGAAGCGGCGCACCCACTGCTGTTCCCCGGACCAGTGCCCGAAGGTGGCGCACGGCACCCGGGGCGCGCTGACCTCCAGCAGTGCGTCGCCGGCGCGGCAGCGCGCGCCGAGTACGGCGTCGCTGAGCGGGAGCCCGGAGATGCGCAGGTTCTCCCCGAACCAGCCCGGTCCGAGCGTGCGGCCGAGTTCAGCCGACCAGGTCCGCGCGTCCTCCTCGGCGTAGCCGTACACCGCTTGGTGGACACCGCCGTGATCGCGGGTGTTGCACACGTGATCGCCGTCGAGCCCGAGCCGCCCGGCCCGCACCCGGCCGGGGACCGGGCGCTTGTCGATGGCGCTGCGCCCTATCCGGCCGGGTACCTCCAGGTCGGCATGGACGACGCATGCGGCCAGCACCCGGCCGATGGCTCCGACGCGCACAGCTGTCTCCTCTCGGCTCGTCGTCCGGTGCCGCTCAGCGGCCACGGAGCCGTTCGACGGCGCGACGCCCGGCCTGCGGGGCGTCGTCGGCGATCACCGAATCGGGGTCGATCGCCGCGGCGATGCCACCCACGGTCAGCTGGGCGTCGGCGGGGACGGATCGCTTGATCAGGGCGAGCGCGACAGGGCCCAACTCGTAGTGGTCGATCGTGGTGCCGAGGACCCCGACCGCGCGGTTGCCGGCGGTGACCGCTTCCCCGGGGGTGGGCCGCTCGTCGGCGGAGCCGTCCAGATGCAGCAGGACCAGCCGGCGCGGCGGTTTGCCGAGATTGTGGACCCGGGCCACGGTTTCCTGGCCGCGGTAGCAACCCTTGTTCAGGTGGACGGCGCCGTATTCGGCGGGTCCGCCGATCCAGTTCACCTCGTGTGGGATGGTGCGGTCGTCGGTGTCCAGACCGATCCGGGGCCGCACAGCGGCCACTCTCAGGGCCTCGTAGGCCCAGGAACCGGCCGGTTCGGCACCGGCGGCGGTCAGCTCGCTCCACCGCGACATGAGCTGCTCGCGGGGCAGGACGAGATCGTAGGAGTCCGGGGTCGGCCAGGGCATCCGGCGCAGGAAACCGCCGCTCGGGACGGCGACCGCCTCGTAGATATCGGGCAGCCGATCGATGCCGAGTACACCGGTCAGGGTCGCGGCACCCGGACCGAGCAGGCTCACGACGGCGTGGTCGGCCGCCTCCCGCGACTGCGCATCGGCCCAGAACACCATTTTGGTGAGGAAATCCAGCAGGCCCGGACCCCGGTCGCCCTCGGTGTCGATCCACACCGTCGCGTTCAGTTCGGTGAGCACGAAATGGTGCAGTACCCGGCCGTTGAGGTCGAGGTCCAGGTTCTCGGCAGAGCGCCCCTCGCCCAGGTCGGCGATGTGCTGACTGGTGATGGTGTGTAGCCAGCTCAGCCGTTCGGCGCCGGTGACGGTGAGTACGAAACGATGCGAACGGTCCACGATGGCCAGGCGTTCGATCGCGGCGCGTTGTTCGCCGAGCGGGTCGCCGTAATGCCAGGGGACGGATTCGTCCGGAGAGCCGGTCGGGGCCGCGACGGCTCCCGGTACTGCGAGGACAGGGCTGGGTGCGGCGAGCACGGACACGGTGTCCACTCTAAGAGCAAATCACCCTCTCGCGCATCAGCGGGGGGTTGACCAGGCGATTCGCGCGGGGTCAGGATTCGGGGCGGACCGGGACCAGTGGCAGCCAGCGACCGATCTCGGCGGCCCGGCTGCCCGAGGCGTCCACCGCGCCCGCGGCGACGGCCGCCGTGAACTCCTGGAGGCCGGTCGCCAGCAGCAGCCACGTCCGCGCGTCGGTCTCCACTACGTTGGGCGGGGTGCCGCGGGTGTGCCGGGGGCCTTCGACGCACTGGACCGCGACGAAGGGCGGTACCCGCACCTCCACCGAATGGCCGGGAGCGGCCGCGGCCAGCGCCCGCGCGGTCCCGCGAACCGCCGCCGCCAGATCGGCCCGGGGCGGGGCCGGACGAGTCTCGTCGAGCAGCCATTCCCGGACCGCGGTCACCGCGGCTCGCACCGCGCCGGGGTCGATTTCCGTCCGTCGCGCCATTGCCCGACCTTAGCCAGCGCGGCCCGCATGATCGAAATGGTGGAATCCTGGGCGGATGCTGCGGTATGGGGCCGGGAAATCGGCCGACATTATCCGGGCTGCCCGGATTTCTGTCCGTCATGGGGAGCGGTGTTGGCCTACGCTCGTGCCATGGTGGATCGAGTTCTTGTAACACTCGACGGCGAGGTCCGCGATGCGGACCAGCCGTTGTTGTATGCCGACGATATCGGCGTCCTGCGTGGCGACGGAATTTTCGAAACGGCTCTGGTCCGCGGTGGCACAGTCTGCGCGCTCGATTTTCATCTGGCCCGGCTGCGCCGCTCCGCCCAGGCGCTCGATCTACCCGAGCCCGACCTGGCCCGGTGGCGCAGTGCGATCGAGACCGCGGCCAAGGAATGGGGCAGCGAACAGGAAGGGGTCATGCGCCTGGTGCTGACCCGCGGCCGGGAGAGCGCGCTGGGCAGCCCCAAGGCGGGGCTGCGTTCCGGCGAGCTGTCCGAGGCGGTTCCGGTTCCGACGACCTTCGTCATGGTCACGGAGCTGGCCGACCGGGTGGCGGCGGCGAGAACCGAGGGCGTCGCCGTGGTGACCTTGACCCGGGGTATCTCGATCGACCTCGCCCAGGCGGCGCCCTGGCAATTGCTCGGCGCGAAAACGCTCTCCTACGCGACCAATATGGCCGCGCTGCGGTTCGCCGCCCGGATGGGTGCCGACGACGTCATCTTCACGAGTACCGAACACCGGGTACTGGAGGGCCCGCGCTCCACGGTGGTGATCGCCCGGGGCAAACAGCTGATCACTCCGCCGGCGAAAAACGGTGTGCTGCCGGGCATCACCCAGCGGACGTTGTACGCCGAAGCCGAACGCCGCGGCTACGACTGCCGCTACGAACCGTTGTTCACCGCCGATCTGTTCGACTGCGACAGCATCTGGATGCTCAGCAGTGTGACGCTCGCCGCACGGGTCAATTCCCTTGACGGCGTACGGATGTCGGCGCCGGAGTCGGTTTCGGAGATCATCGAGATGGTCGATCGGGGGATCGAACGGGCCGGGACCATCGCCGATTGGTGAGCGCGGGCACCGCCGCGTGACCGGACTGTTCCCGGTGTGACCGGGACCCGTTGCCGAGTCGTCGGTGTATCGCCGCGCATGTCGTGTCCGCCGACACATTGATCGGGCCGCGGCGACGCGTAGTCTAGGTCTACGACACGTCGTAGTAACAGGAGGCTCGGTGTGGACGCCCTGGATGTCTCGCGATGGCAGTTCGGCATCACGACCGTCTACCACTTCTTGTTCGTCCCCCTGACGATCGGTCTCGCGCCGCTCGTCGCGGGAATGCAGACGGCCTGGGTCGTCACCGGGAAGGAGCACTGGTACCGGCTCACCAAATTCTTCGGAAAACTGTTCCTCATCAATTTCGCGCTGGGCGTTGCCACCGGAATCGTGCAGGAATTCCAGTTCGGAATGAACTGGAGCGAATACTCCCGATTCGTCGGCGACGTTTTCGGCGCACCGTTGGCGCTGGAAGGTCTCGTGGCCTTCTTCATGGAGTCCACTTTCATCGGACTCTGGATATTCGGCTGGTCACGGCTGCCCAAACTCGTCCACCTCGCCACCATCTGGATGGTGGCGATCGGCGTCAACGCCTCCGCGTACTTCATCATCGCGGCGAATTCATTCATGCAGCACCCGGTGGGTGCCCGCTACAACCCGGAGACCGGGCGGGCCGAACTGTCCAGCATCACCGAACTGCTCACCAACAACACCGCGCTGGCCGCCTTCCCCCACGTGGTCGCGGGGTCGTTCCTCACCGCGGGCACCTTCGTCGCCGGAATCGCGGGCTGGTGGATGGTCCGCAAAGCACGCAGCGGGGAAACCGGAGAACTCGCCGAGGCGCGCACCGTATGGCGCCCGGCGGCCCGGGTATCGCTGCTGGTGGTGGTGGTCGCCGGTCTCGCGCTGGTCTACACCGGCGACGTCCAGGGCAAGCTGATGTTCGAGCAGCAGCCCATGAAGATGGCCTCGGCGGAATCGCTGTGCCACACCGAGACCGACCCGGACTTCTCCATCCTCACGGTCGGCACACACAACAACTGCGACAGCGTCACCCATGTGCTCGAGGTGCCGTTCGTGCTGCCGTGGCTGGCGGAGGGCAAGTTCACCGGGGTGGAGCTGGAGGGCGTCGTCGACCTGCAGCGGGCCTACAACGAGAAGTTCGGGCCCGGCGACTACCGGCCCAACCTCTTCGTCACCTACTGGTCGTTCCGCGCCATGATCGGCCTCGCCGCCGGGTCGGCCCTGCTGGTCTTCGCCGGATTGTGGATGACCAGGCGCGGCCGGGTCCCGCGTCAGCGCTGGTTCTCCTGGCTGAGCCTGCTCGCCATCCCGACCCCGTTCCTGGCCAACGCGGCCGGCTGGGTGTTCACCGAGATGGGCCGCCAGCCCTGGGTCGTGGTGCCCAATCCGACCGGTGACCAGGATCTGCGGTTGATGGTGCAGCAGGGTGTGTCCGACCACGCGACCGCGACGGTATGGGTCTCGCTCATCACCTTCACGGTGGTCTACGGGTTGCTGGCCGTCGTGTGGTTCTACCTCATGCGCCGCTATGTGCTCGAGGGGCCGGAGCGGCCGGCGGGCGAGCCCGCGGAGAAACTCGTCGCCGAACAGCTTTCGTTCGCCTACTAGGAGCCGGGTATGGGACTGCAGGAATTCTGGTTCGTACTGATCGGGGTGCTCTTCACCGGGTACTTCGTGCTCGAGGGTTTCGACTTCGGAGTCGGCATGCTCATGCCGGTCCTCGGCCGGGGATCCGCATCCACGAGCGGTGAGCGCGGGCCCTCCGTGGTGACGCAAGCTGCCTCCTCCGGGCCTGACGCGCTCACCGCGGACACCCGCCGCCGGGTCGTACTGAACACCATCGGCCCGGTATGGGACGGTAACGAGGTCTGGCTGATCACCGCCGGTGGTGCGCTGTTCGCCGCGTTCCCGGAGTGGTACGCGAGTATGTTCTCCGGTTTCTACCTGGCGCTGCTGCTGCTCCTGGTGGCCTTGATCCTGCGCATCTGCGCGATCGAATACCGCGGCAAGATCGACGATCCGCGCTGGCGGGCGCGCTGTGACCTCGGTATCGGGATCGGCTCCTGGGTTCCCGCGCTCGCCTGGGGCTGGGTGTTCGCCAATATCGTGCGCGGCGTACCGCTGGACGCCGACAAACAGTTCACCGGTGCCTTCGGCGAACTGTTCGGCCCGTACGCGCTGCTGGGCGCGCTCACCACCGGACTGCTGTTCGCGTTGCACGGGGCGGTGTTCCTGGCGCTCAAAACCGCCGGCGAGGTCCGGGACGATGCGCACCGCGCCGCCCGGCTGCTGCTCATGCCGACGGCCCTGGTCGTGACCGGCTTCGGCCTGTGGACCCAGTTCGCCTACGGATCCGGCTGGACCTGGATTCCGCTGGCGCTGGCGGTATTCGGGTTGCTCGGCGGCGCCGCGGCGCTGCTGGCCGGGCGCGACGGATGGTCCTTCACCGGGACCGCGCTCACCGTGCTCGCCGCCACCGCGCTGCTGTTCGGCGCGCTGTTCCCGGATGTGCTGCCCTCCACGATCGACCCGGCGTTCAGCCTGACCGTGGACAACGCCTCCTCGAGCCCGTACACGCTGAAGGTGATGAGCTGGGCCGCGGTGATCGTGACCCCGGTGGTGCTGGGTTACCAGGCCTGGACCTACTGGGTGTTCCGGAAACGCATTAGTGTCGAACACATCCCCCCCGGAATCGGACTTCCACCCCGCGTTGTAACCGAGGAGTGAGCCAATGGCCCGCCCGCCCGTGGACCCTCGCCTGTGGCGGCACGCGCGTTCGGCGCGGCGTTATCTCGCACTGAGCGTCGCCCTTTCGCTGGTGACCACGGTCGGCATCGCCTGTGCGGCCATACTGTTGGGGCGGGTGCTGGCCGGGGTGATCACCGACCCGGACCGCCGCTCCCTCGGCTCGTGGACCACGGAACTGGTACTGCTCGCACTCGCGCTCGGCGGGCGGGTACTGGCGGCGTGGTGGCAGTCGCGGATCGCGCACCGGGCCGGCGCCCGGGTCGTCACCGAACTCGAACAGGCTGTCCTCGCCGCGGGCGCCGGACTCCCGCCCCGCGAACTCGAAACGCGGCGGACCGAACTCGCGGTCGTAGTGGGCAGCGGCCTCAACGGTTTGCGCGCCTACCTGACCGGCTATGTGCCCGCACTGCTGCTCGCGGTCCTCGTACCCCCGGTGCTACTGACGGTGATCGCCGCCCACGACCTCACCTCGGCGCTCATCGTGGTGATCACGCTGCCGCTGATCCCGGTATTCATGATTCTCATCGGCCTGCTCACCGAAGGCCGGGCCCAGGAGACACTCGCGGCGACCACGCGGCTCTCGGATCAACTCCTGGACCTGTTCGCCGGTATGCCCACCCTGCGCGCCCTCGGCCGGGAGACAGGTACGGCGACCGATCTCCCCGGGCGCACCATGAGTGGCCGCGTCCGGGAGCTCGGCGAAACGCTGCACCGCCGCACCATGGGCGCACTGCGGATCGCTTTCCTGTCCTCGATGGTGCTCGAACTGCTGGCCACCCTGTCGGTCGCGCTGGTTGCGGTGGCGATCGGCATGCGCCTGGTGCACGGCGATATGAGCCTCTACGCCGGAATCGTCGCCCTGGTCCTCGCCCCGGAGGTCTACCTGCCGCTGCGGACGGTGGGGGAACGTTTCCATGCCGCACAGGACGGAATGGCCGCGGCCGACCGGGCTTTCGCTGTGCTGGACCCCGTGGCCGGAGACGCCGCGGACACGATCCCGGTGCCGGACGCCCAGGATGCGGAAGCGCGCCCCCGGACCGGAGCCAAGTCGTCCTCCGATACGGCGGTGCCCCCGCCTTCCAGCGCCGTGGGGAGCTCGGTTACCGGCACCGTGACGACCTCGGCCCCCGGTACCGCGGCGTCCAGTGCGGTGAGCGTCGGCGGAACACGGCACCATCGGCAGGATTTCTCGGGCGAGAGCGTCATCGAACTCTGCAATCTGACAGTCGATTCCAGGGACGGAGCCGCACCGGACGGTCTGCACGCCGTATTCCGCCCCGGCGCCCTCACCGCCCTGACCGGACCCAACGGCTCCGGGAAATCCAGCGCGCTGCAGGCCATCCTGGGTTTGATCGAACCCGCCCGCGGTGCGGTGTTCGCCGACGGTGTCCATATCCGGGAGATCCCGGCCGAACAGTGGTGGGCGCGGCTCGCCTGGCTCCCGCAGCGGCCGGTACTGGTGCCGGGCACCCTCCGGGAGAACCTCGAACTACTCGGTGCCACCGTGGCCGGGCCGGCGCGCCGGGGCCCGGCCCGGGTGCTCAGCGAATTGGACGCCGCCTGTGCCGTAACCGGTTTCGACGCCGTGCTCGAGGCATTACCCGCCGGATGGGATACCGTGGTCGGGTCCGGGGGGATCGGACTGTCCCTCGGCCAACGGCAGCGGCTCGCGCTGACCCGGGTGCTGGCCGCGGATCGCCCGATTCTGTTGCTGGACGAACCGACCGCCCATCTGGATCCCGACAGCGAAGTCGCGGTGGCGGCGGCCCTCACAACCCTGGCGCGTACCGGCGCGACCGTGGTCGTGGTCGCCCACCGACCTGCCCTACTGTCCGCAGCCGACGAGATCGTCGCGGTACCGACGACCTGCCCCCGAATGTTGCGATGAGCACTCGAACCGAAACTCCTCGTCCGCCGCACCGCCGGTCCCGCGCGGGCCGCCGCCGGGCCCGGATATGGCTGCTGCTGCGCGATACCCGCCAGATGTGGGACCTGCTGGAGGTATCCCGCCGGCGACTGGCGTTCGCGACCGGGTGGGGTGTGCTGGCCCTGGGCAGTGCACTGGGTCTCGCCGCGCTGGCCGCCTGGCTGATCGCCCGGGCCTGGCAG
Organism: Nocardia sp. NPDC050193; assembly: GCA_040674215.1. Classification (GTDB taxonomy): domain Bacteria; phylum Actinomycetota; class Actinomycetes; order Mycobacteriales; family Mycobacteriaceae; genus Nocardia. The sequence continues at coordinate 11,269 of JBFARE010000072.1, forward strand.
ATGCCGCCGGTGCTGGACCTCACCGTCGCGGTGGTCGCGGTGCGGGCACTGGGTATCTCGCGTGGTGTCTGCCGGTATCTGGAGCGGCTCGCCACCCACGATGTCGCGCTGCGCTCGATGACCGCCGCCCGCACCTCGGTGTACCGCGCGCTGGCCCGGGCACCACTGTGGCTGACCCGCCGTGCCGATATCCCCGCGCTCACGGCGGGTGGGCCCACCGCCCCCACCGTGCCGGGTGGACCCGGGGTGCCCGGTCGGCTGCGGCGCGGGGACGTGCTGGTGCGGGTCGGCACCGATATCGACGATCTCGGCGCGGTCGTGGTCCGGACCTTCGTCCCGATCGCGGTGGCGCTGGTACTGGCAGTGGCGGCGGTGGGGTTGCTGGCCTGCATTTCACCGCCCGCCGCCGGGGTGCTGGCGGCGGCACTGGCCTTCTCCGGAATCGTCGCGCCCTGGCTCTCGGCGCGCGCCGCGGCCGCCGCCGAACGGTCGGCGCGCGCGGACCGCGCCGAATTCGCCGCACACGCACTCACCGTGCTCGACCACGCCGCGGAATTGCGGGTTGCCGGCAAGTTGGAGTCGGCGCTGAACACCGCGGCGGCGGCGAACCGGCGGGCGCTGGCCGCCGAGGACCGGGCCGCCGGCCGCAATGCCTGGGCGGCGGCCGCGATTCCGCTGGCCACCGGGGTGACCGTGCTCGCGGCCCTGCTGATCGGAATCGTCGTCTACGGTCCCGGCGGGGGTGCACCGGGCGCGATGACTCCGATGGCGCTGGCCGTTCTGGTGCTGCTACCGCTGTCCGCCTTCGAGGCGACCGCCCCGTTGCCGGCTGCCGCCCAGACGCTCACCGTCGCGCGCGCCGCACTGCACCGGTTGCGGGCGGTATCGCCCGACCACCGCCCGGAGCCTCTCGAATCGGACGACGAGTCCGCGCCGGACGCCACCGGCGGAGTGCCGCGGGCCACCGGCACCCGCAAACGGTTCGGCACCGGCGGCTACCCGCATCCGTTCCCCTACGCCGACAGTCGCGCCGACGGGGTCGTCATCGGATGGGTGGGCGATGGGCAGTGGCAGATCCCGGAGCGTCCGCAGGCATCCCGGGTCGTGGTGGTCGGGCCCAGCGGTGCCGGGAAAACCACCCTGCTGATGGCCTGGGCCGGTCTTTTCGACGATCCGGACGACGAGGTGCGGTTCTTCGCCGAGGACGCCCATCTGTTCGGTACCAGCGTGCTGGAGAACCTGCGGGTGGCCCGCGGTGATCTCGACGCCGCGACCGCCGAGCAGGCGCTGCGGACGGTCGGCCTGGGGGACTGGCTGGACGGATTGCCCGACGGCGTGCACACCGATCTGCCCGGCGGCGCCGCCGCGGTCTCGGGTGGTCAGCGCCGCCGCATCCTGTTGGCCCGCGCCCTGGTGTCGCCCGCCCACGCGCTCCTGTTGGACGAACCCACCGAACACCTCGATGCCGTGGCCGGCGCACAGCTGTTGCGGGATCTGCTCGATATCGACAGCGGTCTGGTCGCGGCCGACCGTGATGTGGTAGTGGTCACACATCAGCCACCGGCCGGGCATCGCGCCGGCCTGGTGATCACCGTGGATGAATCGGGCCAGGTCCGGGCAGCTTTCGCGGACGGGAAAGCGACCAGTTACGCCCTCGATGAAATTCCGTTGCCGACCACCACCGGTGGTCGCTAAGTTCGGAGTTACACAAGGAAGGAGGTGATCCCAAGAATGGAAATTCTCAGGACGCGTGAGGTGGCTGCCAGCTGAGCGCTGTAGCCGGCTGTCCTTTCGGATTCCGATCGCTACAGAGCTGAGCGAATCCACGGCAGCCACCCGGCCCCCGAGTCCCCGATCCGTCCGATCGGGATCGGCTGCGAGACCCACCGGTGTTCACACCACGGGCCCCGCGCCGATACGGCTCGGGGGTCGTTCTGTATCCGCGGACCCCCGCGGCGCCGGGGTCAGCCGATATAGCGCTGCAGCCGTGCGGACAGGCGCGGCTGCAGCGGGCCGTCGGCCACCACACGCTCCTCCACATACGCCAGATCGCCGCCCTCGACGATCCCGTACAGACGTTTGGCGCCGCCCACCACCGCACCGCTCTGGCTGCGGATCACCACATCGGTGGCCAGTTCCCAGGATGCCTGGGTGAGTGCGGTGCCGTAGAAGAGTTCGACGATGCCGGTGCTGTGGGTGAGCAGCAGTTCCAGCACCTCGTCGCTGCCGTCGACCCCGACCCGCCAGAATCCGGTCTCACGCAGGTCCGGCCCGCCGTAGCTGCCGTCGGATTCGACGAACCAGGATCGTGAATCCCAGCTCAGATAGTCGCCACCGTCGTGGGAGACCACGATCTGCTGCCCGAAGCGATAGTCGCCGCGCTCGGGGTTGTTGCCCTCACCCTCGCCACGCCAGACGCCGACCATCGGCAGTAGCGCCAGCATGGCCGGATTCAGGTCCGGGCCGAGGCGCAGATTCGCCGTATCGTCGGGGAGCGGGAGGTCCGGGAGCACCGGGATGTTCCGGCCACCGGTCGCCTTGGCGCGCTCGGCCGCGTCGGCCACCGCCCGATCGCCGCTCAGCGACGACGGAGCATCGGCCGAACGGCCGTTGCCGTTCTGGCCGTGGGTATCGGCCGGAGGCCTTCCGTTGCTGTTGTCGCTCGCTCGCTCGGCCGGATCGGAACCTTCGCTCGCGAGACCGCTCATGATTCGGTGAACAGCCGGTAGAAGACGTACAGGCCGAACCATCCGATGAGGATCGAAACGGCGATCAGCAGAATCTCGAAGAAGAGGACCACAGACCGATTCTATTGCCCCGTCTCCGGCAGAGCGGTCCGGGGCCCTCGTGACCCCGGCCACGAATGTCGATCATTCGCAGTAGCCGAAGGGATCGTGCGGTTGTGCACCGTGATCGAGGGCGCACGGCCCGGTCGATGCCCGCGGGTCGCCACTCCAGGGACGGACGGCTGCACGCGCTCGGGAACCGGGCGGGCGCCGACCCACCGGGTTCCGACCCCCGGCGCCGTGCGGCAGCGGCGTGTCCGGCGACGTAGCGGGCGGGAAACGGAACGGCCCGGGATACGCCCTCGCGAGGGCGTATCCCGGGCCGTGCGGTCCCGTCCTACTTCGAGACGGCGACGTCCAGGTTGTGGATGCCGGGGCCGTCGGGGCGGAGCTCGGCCGTGCCGTTGCCCGCCGAAGAGAGCGCGCGCAGCGTCCAAGTGCCCGGCGCCGCGAAGAAACGGAAGTCACCGGTGCCCGAGGCGACGACCTCGGCGGTGAAATCCCCGTTGCCGTCCAGCAGCCGCACGAAGGCGCCCGCCACCGGCTCACCATCCGTGGCGAGAACTCGGCCGGTGATGACCGTTTCCTTCTCCACATCGACCCCGGCCGGGATGGCCTGGCCCTGGGTAGGTGCTGCACACATGCTGGTTATTCTCCCAACTCGATAGGGGCGCCGATGAGCGAGCCGTATTCGGTCCAGCTGCCATCGTAGTTCTTGACGTTCTGGTGTCCGAGCAGCTCCTGCAGCACGAACCAGGTGTGCGAGGAGCGCTCGCCGATACGGCAGTAGGCGATGGTCTCTTTGTTGCCATCCAAACCTGCCGAATTGTAGAGCTCGGCGAGTTCGGCGTCGGAACGGAAGGTGCCGTCCTCGTTGGCGGCCTTGCTCCACGGTACGTTGATCGCGCCGGGGATGTGGCCGGGGCGCTGGCTTTGTTCCTGCGGCAGGTGCGCGGGGGCCAGGATCTTGCCCGAGAACTCGTCGGGGGAGCGCACATCGACCAGGTTCTTGGTGCCGATGGCCGCGATGACCTCGTCGCGGAAGGCGCGGATGGTGTTGTCCGGCTGCGCGGCCTTGTACTGGGTGGCCGGACGGCTCACGGCCTCGCTGGACAGCGGGCGCCCGTCGAGCTCCCACTTCTTGCGGCCGCCGTCGATCAGCTTGACGTTGTTGTGGCCGTACAGCTTGAAGTACCAGTAGGCGTAGGCGGCGAACCAGTTGTTGTTGCCGCCGTACAGGACCACCTCGTCGTCGCCTGCGATACCGCGCTCCGAGAGCAGTGCGGAGAACTGCTCCTGGTTCACGAAATCACGACGGACCGGATCCTGCAGGTCCTTCTTCCAGTCGAGCCGGACGGCGCCCTCGATGTGTCCGCCTTCGTAGGCGGTGGTGTCCTCGTCGACCTCGACGAAGACGACGCCGGGGGTCTTGAGGTTCTCTTCGGCCCAGTCGACGGAGACCAGGACATCGGAGCGAGCCATGTTTTCCCTTTCAGTGGTGACAGCGGATCGGTGTTCAGTTCGGTGCGGGGGATTCGGACGGGGTACGCAGCCGCGTGATCAGCGGGTACAGCTTGCAGCCGAGGCAGATGCCGAACGCGGCATTGAGGAACGCCGCGAACAGGGCGAACCCGGCGAACAGTGCGCCCACGGCAGTGCTGCCGAGGAGAAAGCCCAGCAGGCTCACCGCGGCGAAGACGAAACCGAGCAACTGGGCGAATCGTAACGGGGCGGTCGGTTCGGTCTCGGTGACCGGGCCCAGGCGCGGCGCGACGAAGCGCACGTAGATCAGGCCGTACGGGTGCCGGCGCGGCCCGAGCCAGGCGCCGAGCGCGAACACCAGCACCTGGACAGCGACCAGCACCGTGGCGGCGATCGGGGCGAACGCGGCGAGCAGCAGGATCAGGACCAGGACGCCGGTGGTCACCCAGGCCACGAAACGGGGGCCGCGGATATCGACTCGGTTCGTGACGATGGTGGTAGTGGACATGAACAAAGCTCCTGCGCTCGAACTTTTCGGCAATTCGGCCGGTTCGCCGGGGGATGAAATCGCTCGCGCGGACGAACCGTGGTCGGCGTCAGGAAAAGTAGACCCGACCGCTCAGCGGCACAGGCAGCAACAACCACCGAGGCGGCACAGGTCGACTGTGCGGCGACGGGTGAGCATCAGCTCGCGGTGGTTTTGCACACGGGCAGTCTACCCAATTACTCCGCTGTGCCAATGGGGAGGGGTGTCCGCTCCTGGACAGAGGCCTTACCGGACAGCGTCCGTCGTCGGGGAGCGGCGGACACCGAGCACCTGCAAATACCGCGAATAAACACAGCTCAGCCGGCGGTCGAACCGGCCGTCAGCGGGGTGAGAGCACTGCGCAGATCGCTGGTCTTGGGCACACCGGAGATCCGGAACCGTTCCCGGCCCTCGGCGTCGAATACGAAGGTGGTCGGCAGCGACAGCACATTGAGGGCCCTGGCCAGCGCCGGGTCGGCGTCGATATCGATTTCGATATCGCGCGGCGGCTGCGGGGAGTCGGCCAGATCGCCGGTGGCGTCGGCGACGACCCGGCGGACCGCCGCGCAGGGGCCGCACCAATCGGCGGAGAAATGCAGTACCGCGGGCCCCGACCCGGTGACTCCGGCGGCGACGAGCAGATCGTCGCGCGTGCCGGTGTCGCGGTCGAGGGTGACCGGGGCGGAGCGCACCGCGCCCTCGCGCCGACGCAGGTACAGGCCGACAGCCAGCCCCGCCAGCAGCATTACCGCCAGAATGGTGATCTCGATCATGGGCGCCGCAATCTGTTCAAATCGATCGTCACATCGCTACCCCGGCCCTCGACCACGATATGGCCGCCCAGGGCGGTCACCTCGGTGGGTCGGATACCGAACGGCAGTTCCTTCGTATCGATGGTACGGGTGAACATCGCCAGCACCGCCGGGATGTCGACGTCGTCGACGACCGGCTCGGAGGGGACCGGCGAGATCTCCTCCGAGTACAGACCGGTGGCCACTATCCGCACCTGATCGCCGTCGAGCAGCAGATCGGCCGCGACGCTCACCCGTTCCCCGGCGAAACTCGCGCCCTGCTGTCCGCTCGGCGCCGACGGCAGCGTGCCGGTCAATACCAGCGCACCCGCTGTGGTCATCCCCGACCCGCCCGAGCCGCCGGTGCCGTCCGATTTGTCCGCCGGTCGGGAATGGACCTCCAGGTCGGGGATACCGAACAGGCGACCCAGTTCGGTGGGTGCGACCCGCATCCGGACGTCGACCTGCTCCACCGGCACATTCCGCACCCGTCCGTCGACCAGATCGCCGAGCGGGAGGTTCATTCCCCGCAGCGTGGCCTCCAGACCGATCTCACCGGGAATATCGGGCCGGACGCTGTCGGCCTTGATCTCGATATTGTCGTAGCGGCCGTCGAGCGCCTGCCGCAGGAACGGGAAACCGTGGAAAGTGACCTCGGGGTCGGCACTGAGATCGGCACCGACCTTCAGCGACCGCGATACGCGGTACTCCGAATATGCGGCCGCTCCGAAATCGACGACCACTGCCAGCCCCGCCAGGCACAGCAGTCCGATGATCAGCTTCCGCATGGCATGCACCCTAGTGGACGCACCCGGTACGGGCTTCGCGCCGGTGGGCGGGGCGTCCCTGTCCGCGTCGCCCCGGAATACGAGGTCATCGGGCCGGACGCGCTAATCTTGCAGCGATTACATATGGATGAGCAACGTGGCGACGGCGACGAAGCTGGCTTTCGCGTAGCTACGAGATGGGAGGAGTGCTTGTGGAGCTGCTCCTGCTGACCTCCGACGCCGACCCCGAATCGGTTCTGCCCTCGTTGTCGCTTCTCGCGCACAATGTACGGCCCGCGCCCACCGAGGTGGCGTCGCTCTTGGAGGCGGGTACCGCCGATATCGCACTGGTGGACGCGCGCTCGGATCTGGCGGCCGCGCGCGGGCTGTGCCGGCTGCTCGGCAGCACCGGGTCATCGGTTCCCGTGGTCGCCGTCCTCACCGAGGGCGGGCTGGTCGCGGTGAATGCCGATTGGGGTCTCGACGATATTCTCCTGCCCAGTACCGGGCCCGCGGAACTGGACGCCCGGCTCCGCCTGCTCGTCGGCCGGACCGGCGGTTCGGCCGGCCCGGAGAACTCGGGGAAGATCACCCTCGGCGAGCTGGTGATCGACGAGGGCACCTATACCGCGCGGCTGCGCGGGCGCCCGCTCGATCTGACGTACAAGGAATTCGAGCTGCTGAAGTACCTCGCCCAGCACGCCGGCCGGGTCTTCACTCGGGCCCAGCTGTTGCAGGAGGTGTGGGGTTACGACTTCTTCGGCGGTACCCGGACCGTCGATGTGCACGTCCGGCGGTTGCGGGCGAAGCTGGGTAGTGAGTACGAGTCGTTGATCGGCACCGTGCGCAATGTCGGGTACAAGGCGGTACGGCCGGCTCGTTCGAACAACAAGAACGATCCCGAGGCCAGGTCCGCGGGCGGCGAGAAGGCCGGGACCGAGGAGGATTCGATGGCGCCGATCAACGGCACGGCCCAGTGAGCCCGGCCGATATGGGTGAGTACGAACTGCAGTGGTACGAGCTTCCCTCCGCCGCCCGTGCCGCTCGGGTGAGTGCGCTGCTCGACGCCGCGGCGACCGCCGACGGAGTCGCGGCGGTTTCCGAGCAGGTCCGGCTGGGCCTGCGGCGGGAATCACCGGCCCGCCACCTGCTGGCCGTGGCGGGAGATGAGGTGGCCGGGTACGCGAGTCTGACTCCGGCGCACGGCGAGCACCCCGCTATGGCCGAGGCGGCGGTGGCCCCGGAATGGCGGGGGCGCGGGATCGGCGGGGCTCTGGTGGCGGCCGCGCTGGCCGTGGGCGGGCCGGGAGCCCGGATCTGGGCGCACGGGAAACTGCCCGCCGCCCAGGCGGTGGCGCGGCGGCTGGGGCTGTCGGCCGCGCGGGAACTGTGGCAGATGCGACGTCCGTTGGCAACTCCTGAGCTACCGGCTGTCGAGGTGCCCACCGGACTGGTGGTCCGCACCTATCGCGGCCCGGCCGACGACGCCGAGCTCCTGCGGGTCAACAATGCGGCCTTCGATTGGCATCCTGAGCAGGGCGGCTGGTCCGACCGCGAACTGGCGGAGCGCCGGGCCGAATCGTGGTTCGATCCGGCCGGACTCTTCCTGGCCTTCGACGCGCAGCAGCCGCAGCGGTTGCTCGGATTCCACTGGACCAAGGTCCATCGGGACGAGGATCCGCCGGCCGGCGAGGTGTATGTGGTCGGGATCGATCCGGCTGCGCAGGGGCGTGGACTGGGCCGGCTGCTCACCCTGATCGGCCTGCACCATCTGCGGGATGCGGGCCTGGGTGAGGTGCTGCTGTACACCGAGGCGGACAACACGGCCGCGGTCCGCACCTATCGCGGGCTGAATTTCGCCCCGGCGCATATCGATATCGCCTACTCGATACCGGGCTGAGCCGCCGGAACCGGTCGGTTACCTGCCCGGTGTGCGACTCTTACATCCGGGTGTTGAAATGCCGCGTTCCAGTATGCGCGGTGTAACAGCGCGGCAAACATCACACATATCGGACGTGTTCGCGCCGCCCTGTTCACCTTCCGTTCACTTGCCCTGGTCCAGCTGTCTACCGACGCGCCCTAGTTTGATTCTGGGCGGCAGTGGGTCGCCCGGTGTGCAAGTTCCCCGCGAACGGCCGCACCACGACACGCGCCCGGGCCGGTGAGGGACCGGGCGAGTAGGACGTATCCGGAGGACTGGAGTGAAGTTCAAGCGCAGCAGCGCCCTCGTCGGTGTGATCGCGGCCGTGACCCTGCCGTTGGCCGCCTGCGGTAGTGACGACAATGCCTCCTCGACCGGAGTCGAGGCCAACGCCGATGTCACCTGCGGCGGCAAGGAAGCCCTCAAGGCCAGCGGTTCCTCGGCGCAGAAGAACGCCGTCGAGCGTTTCACCGCCGCCTTCGAGACCAACTGTGACGGCCAGACCCTCAACTACACCTCGAGCGGTTCCGGCGCGGGCGTCAAGGAATTCATCGGGGGCCAGACCGATTTCGCCGGTAGCGACTCCCCGCTCAGCGAGAAGAAGGGCGAGCCCGCCGCGGCCGCCGAGCGCTGCGCTTCCCCCGCGTGGAACCTGCCGACCGTATTCGGCCCGATCGCCATCACCTACAACATCGACGGTGTCACCGATCTTGCGCTCGACGGCCCGACCGTGGCCAAGATCTTCAACGGCACCGTCAAGACCTGGGACGCCCCGGAGATCAAGGCGCTCAACGAGGGCAAGCAGCTGCCCGCCGAGCCGATCAAGGTCGTGTACCGGTCCGACGAGTCCGGCACCACCGACAACCTGCAGCTCTACTTGGACTCCGCGTCCGAGGGCGCATGGGGCAAGGGTGCCGGCAAGGTCTTCAACGGCGGCGTCGGCGAGGGCACCCAGGGCAACGAGGGCACCTCGGCCGCGGTGAAGAACACCAAGAACTCGATCTCGTACAACGAGTGGTCGTTCGCCAAATCGCAGAATCTGTCCGTGGCCCGGATCATCACCTCCGCCGGTCCCGAACCGGTCGAGCTGACCTCCGAGACCGCCGGTAAGGCGATCAACGGTGTGAAGATCAAGGGCGAGGGCAACGATCTGGTGCTCGACACCTCCTCGTTCTACAAGCCCACCGAGGCCGGCTCCTACCCGATCATCCTGCCGACCTATGAGATCGTGTGCTCGAAGTACGCCGACGGGGCGACCGCGACCGCTGTCAAGGCATTCCTGACCTCCGCCGTCACCAACGGCCAGGAAGGTCTGGCGGACAACGGTTACGTGCCGATCCCGGACGAGTTCAAGACCAAGCTGACCACGGCGATCAACGCCATCTCCTGATAGCGCGAATATGACAGTCAACCCAGAGGTGGCCTCGGCAAGCTCGTCCAGCGCGACGGGCCTGCCGAAGGCAGGAGTCCCCGCATCGATGTCGAGCCATCCGAGCAAACCGCCGCTAGGCGGTGAGAGTCGCGGTCATGGCAGGCGCGCGGAGTTGGTGTTCAAATCGCTGGCCACCACCGCCGCGGCGATCATCGTGGCATCCATCGCGCTCATCGCATTGTTCCTGCTGATTCGTGCGGTGCCTTCGCTCCGGGCTGACCAGGTGAACTTCTTCACCAGCGCGGAGTTCACCACCGGTGACGCGGACAATCTCCGCTTCGGCATCCGTGACCTGTTCATGGTGACGGTGTTGAGCTCCGCGTTCGCGCTGGTCATCGCGGTGCCGATCGGTGTCGGCATCGCGCTGTTCCTCACCCGCTACGCACCGAAGCGGCTCGCCCGCCCGTTCTCCATGCTGACCGATCTGCTGGCCGCGGTGCCCTCGATCGTGTACGGCCTGTGGGGTCTGCTGGTGCTGGCGGAGTATCTGAAACCGGTCCAGGAGTTCCTGAACAACAACCTCGGCTGGTTCTTCCTGTTCTCCGACGGCAATGTCTCCATCGGCGGCGGTGGCACCATCTTCACCGCAGGCGTAGTGCTGGCGGTGATGATCCTGCCGATCATCACTTCGGTCTCGCGTGAGGTCTTCGCGCTGACCCCGCGGGCGCATATCGAGGCGGCCCAGGCACTCGGCGCGACTAAATGGGAGGTCGTGCGGATGACTGTCCTGCCCTACGGCCGCAGCGGTGTGATCGCCGGTTCCATGCTCGGTCTGGGTCGCGCGCTCGGCGAGACCATCGCGGTCCTGCTCATCCTGAAGATCTCGGCGACTCCGGGCACCTGGTCGCTGTTCGACGGCGGCTTCACCTTCGCGTCCAAGATCGCCTCGGCCGCGGCCGAATTCAGCGCGCCGCTGCCGACCGGCGCCTATATCGCGGCGGGCTTCGTGCTCTTCGCCCTGACCTTCGTCGTGAACGCGCTGGCCCGGCTCGCGGCAGGCGGAAAGGTGAACGGCTGATGACCACCACCACGACCGGCCTCGACAAGCCGATCAAGGCGCCGACCTTCCGGGACGTGAGTACGGCTCGCAAGATCAAGAACAACATCGCGACCACGGTGTTCGCGCTGTGCTTCCTCATCGCCCTCATCCCGCTGGGCTGGGTGCTGTGGATGGTGGTCAGCAACGGTATCGGCGTCGTCATGTCGCTCGAGTGGTGGCAGAACTCGCAGAAGGGCATCCTGCCCGATCAGACCGGTGGCGGTGTGTACCACGCCATCTACGGCACCATCGTGCAGTCGGCGGTGGCCGCGGTCATCGCCGTACCGCTCGGCATCATGGCAGCGGTCTACCTGATCGAATACGGCAGGGGCCGGTTCGCCAAGGTGACCACCTTCATGGTCGATATCCTTGCCGGTGTCCCCTCCATCGTCGCGGCGCTGTTCATCTTCGCGCTCTGGATCGCGACCCTGGGCTTCCCGCAGAGTTCCTTCGCCGTGGCGCTGGCCCTGGTGCTACTGATGCTTCCGGTGGTCGTCCGCAATACCGAGGAAATGCTCAAACTCGTACCGGACGAGTTGCGTGAAGCCTCCTACGCCCTCGGCATCCCGAAGTGGAAGACGATCGTGCGGATCGTCATCCCGACCGCCCTGCCGGGCATGATCTCGGGCATCCTGCTGGCACTGGCGCGTGTGATGGGCGAGACGGCGCCCGTGCTGGTGCTGGTCGGCTACAGCAAGGCGATCAATATGAACATCTTCGACGGCAATATGGCCTCGCTGCCGCTGCTGATCTTCCAGGAACTGAAGAGCGCCGAGGATGCGGGCCGGCAGCGGGTGTGGGGTGCCGCGCTGACGCTGATCCTCATGATCGCGGTGCTCTACCTGGCGGCCGCGGCTGTCAACAAGCTCCTCACGCGGAACCGATAAGGGCGGAAACGGAAAACAGATGGCCAAGCGGATCGACATCAAAGACCTGAACATCTTCTACGGCAAATTCCACGCCGTCGCCGATGTGTCGCTCAACGTCTTGCCGCGCAGTGTGACCGCCTTCATCGGCCCGTCGGGTTGCGGGAAGTCCACGGTGCTGCGGTCGCTGAACCGGATGCACGAGGTGACTCCTAACGCCAGCGTTTCGGGCGCGGTCATGCTCGACGGCGAGGACATCTACGCCTCGCAGGTGGATCCGGTCGGCGTGCGCCGCACCATCGGCATGGTATTCCAGCGGCCGAACCCGTTCCCCACCATGTCCATTCGCGACAATGTGGTGGCCGGCCTCAAACTGCAAGGTGTGCGCAACAAGGGCGAACTCGACGAGGTCGCCGAGCGTTCGCTGCGCGGCGCGAACCTGTGGAACGAGGTGAAGGATCGTCTGGACAAGCCCGGTGGCGGCCTTTCCGGCGGTCAGCAGCAGCGTCTGTGCATCGCGCGCGCCATCGCGGTGTCCCCGGATGTACTGCTGATGGACGAGCCCTGTTCGGCCCTGGACCCGATCTCCACGCTGGCGATCGAGGACCTGATCACCGAGCTGAAGAAGGAATACACGATCGTTATTGTCACCCACAATATGCAGCAGGCCGCACGGGTGAGCGATAAGACCGGATTCTTCAATCTCGAGGCCCAGGGTAAACCGGGCCGGTTGGTCGAGATCGACGATACCGAGAAGATCTTCTCGAACCCCGGCGAGAAGGCCACCGAGGATTACATCTCCGGCCGTTTCGGCTGACCCCCCAGTACAAAAAGGCCCGCACCGGACCTGGCGGATTCTGGGGGTCGTCGCAACACCGCTGTTAGTTGGTGGTGGACAAGAGCATAGCGAGGCGCTCGGCTGGGGTATCCCAGTCGAGCGTT
>JBFARE010000073.1:0-23305 GCA_040674215.1 Nocardia sp. NPDC050193
GAAAACACCACGCCGACACCAGCACTCACCTCATCCACCGGGCTATCGTGCCGCCATCACCTCAGCCACACCACCGAAAGTGGGCCAGAGCCGATCGGCGGATAGTCCAGGGCGTAGTAACCGAAGGTGCCGAGCACCGTGGCGACCAGCACGGTGCGCGGAGCGCGGCGGCGTATGAGCATGAGCGCGCCGAAAGCGATCGCGAACAGATACGCCGGCGCGCCCGGAGTCCGGTAACCGTCGCGGCCGAGCGAGATCACCAAGGCGAGCGCGCCCGCGACGGCGGCCCCGAGCACGGCGTCGTGCGACCACCGCGGCACCGTGTCGCCGCAAAGGTCGGCCCAGGCCCTCATGGGACGATCCTACGAAGACCCGCCCGGTGCCGCATGGGTCCGGAAGCGACAACACCTGTCGCCTCTCGACGTACCCGGCTGTCGCCGGAACGCGAGGGAAATCAAGCGTCCGGCCGGATGCCCGGGGCCCGTGCGCTCCATACCGTCGAGGATGTGAACGCCCGCATCGCCTCTCCGAAAATCGCCGACTGGCCCCTGGTCCTCGGTCTCGGCGCATTCGCGCTGGTCCGTCCCGCGATCCGCATCGTCGAAGACCGGGCAGGCCTCGACCTCTCGCCCGTGGCGCCGATCGCGGCGACAATCGCCGTCACCGTCGTCTGGACAGCCGCCGCCGTGCTCACCCGCGTCCGGAACCCCCTGACAACTCTGCTGTACACCGGACTGACCTACGGTGTGCTGTCCATCGTGCTCAGCGCGATCCTCTCCCCGCTCCTGCTCGGTCATCTCCAAGGTCCGCTCGCCCGGCCTCTCACCATCGTTCCGGTATTGATCGTGAACGCGATCTGGGGACTGATCGCCGGCGCGATCGCACTGATGATCCAGCGGGTCCGCCACGAAACCACCGGAGGCACACCGTGAAACGCTTCACCGTCGCGACGACGGTACTCGGTGGCTACGCCGTCGTCGCGTCCTTCGTTTTCGCTACCACCGCGGCCGAGACATGGCTGCTATACCCCAATATCTTCCGCGATGTGCCCGCATCGCTCGAGCTGACCCAGGAATTCATGAGCGTCGTCGCGGTCGGTGATGTGATGCGTCCGCTCGGCGCCGTCATGCTGGGCACCGCGCTGATCGCCGGTACGGTCACGGTCCGATACCGCATCGCCCGCCGGTGGCTCGCCTGCTCCCTGGCCGCTCTGGTCAGCGGCCAGTTCCTGCTGTCGGTGAGCTACCTGTGGCCCCGCGCCACCATTCTGTTCGACGGCCGCAACGAGCACACGCTCGCCGAGATCGAACGCGCAGCCACCGAATTCGAAATAGGCCAGTACTTCCGGATCGCCGCGGCCGGGCTGGCGGCGGTGTTCGCCGTACTCGCCGCGCTGGAATACTATCGAGCGCGGCTGACCGCTCGCATTCTTGCCGGGTCCGAGTCCGCCTGAACACACCGCTGCGCCCGCCGGCGCGGGCAACGAGACCACCGCCCGGCTCATCGGATACCTGGGTCAGTTGCTGTCCGATCATCCCGATCAGCGACGCGCGCCGGCCGCGGACCCCTCACCGATCCCGAACGCGGTCGAGGAAACCCTGCGCGCGGCCGAGGACGCGCGCACGCGGTCGCGACGGCGCAGGAAGGCGTGGATATCATCGCGCTGGACATCTGCCGCAGCCGCTCGCGCCACGCACCGAGCGAACGAGTATGTGGCGCTTCCGAGGTGTTTGTGGCGGATTCACACGGCCTCCCGAGACCGTGGTGAAAAGTCCGAACCTGACGCTCGGTGACGGGGCCGCCGACCGGAGCATATATCCTCGAGTCACCCGACCAGCGTGCGCACGAACCCTTTTCGCCGAGACGAACGGCGGGCACGCGGCGGGTTTCTGCGTGTCTTCGATGGCGATGACCCGAAGGCATATCACCGATCGCGAGAGGTAGCTCTATGAATTGGGTCCGTGCGCGGACAGGTCTCGTGCGGGCGCTGACAGGTGTGACCACCGTCTGCTGCCTGGCCCTTGCGGGTCAGCCGGCGGCGGTCGCCGAGGAGGTGCCGGGCCCACCGGCCCCCTCCGGCCTACAGCGCGGTATCGACGATGCCCTCCCTCCGCCGGCCTTGCCGGCCGCCCCCGCCGCACCACCCATCGGGGATCTGCCGCCGGAACTGGCGGCACTGTGGCATGCGGTGCAGTCCCCACCGACGGGTGACCCGATCTTCGACACCTGGCCGTCCGGATTGGACGCGATGGCCGCCGGGGCGGTGATCGAACAGCGTGACATCACCGCGATCGCCGCGCCGCGGATCGAGGCGCCGGTGGGCCGTGCCGTATTGCTGAAATTCCGGTCGACGGCCGCGTCGGGGGCGCCCTCCTTCGGCACGGCGACCCTGGTGGTTCCGGCGGCGGCGTGGACAGGCCCCGGCGGCCGGCCGGTCCTGGTGGACAACAAGCCGATCAACTCCCTCGGCCTGCGGTGTACGCCCGGTTATGCGATGGCGCACGGAGAAGACGGCACCAGCAGTAGTGCCATCGACGCGTTGACACCGACGACCGCGTCGGCGGTGAGCCGTGGGTACGCGGTGCTGATACCCGATCACGAAGGCCCCTTCATGGCCTATGCGGAACCGAACGTTGCCGCACACGTCATCCTCGACAGCATTCGCGCCGTGCGCTCGCTGCCCGGATCCGAGTTCGCTGCCGGCCATTTCGCGCTGACCGGCTACTCCGGGGGCGCGATCGCCTCCTACGCGGCGGCCATGCTGCTCGACGACTACGCGCCGGAACTGGCCGAGGTGGTGGTGGGCGCGTCCATGGGCGGACTCGTCACCGACAACCGGGTCGTCGCGAACAGTTTCGACGGTAAGTTCGCCTCCGGAGTGCTGCTGGCGGTCGTGCTCGCCTATGCCCGCGAACACCCCGAGATCCTCGCCAGGATGAACCATCTGGCCCAGTGGGTGGCCACCTCGCCGATCAACAATGTGTGCGGTGAGGCGCTCGGCCCGCTGGGGGTGGTCGGGATACCGCTCGAAATCGCCGCGAATATTCCCCACCCGCTCGACAGCGCCCTCGCCGACGATATCTTCGCGCGCACGGATCTCAGCGACCGGACGTCGGCGGTGCCGCTGTACATCTACCACGCCGCCCACGATCTCTGGATTCCGCTCGAGGGGGCACAACAGCTGTATCGCAGGCAGTGCGACCGCGGTGTTCCCGCGGTCTTCCGCAGCGAGCCGGGTGAACACGTGACCGGCCTGACCACAGGATTCCCCGGTGCTTTCGACTGGCTCGACGCGCGTCTACGCGGCGAGCCGGCCCCGAACGAGTGCTCCTAGAACAGTTCGGCACAGGGGTTCGCTCCGGAGAGCCGCGCCGGTGGCCGGCGCGGCTCTCCGGACCATCGATTCGGCCGACTGTCGATTCGGGCGCCGGACCGAGCGAGCATGCTCGCTACGTTCGCCGCTCCGCGGCAGCGGATTCGTCGACCGGCCCTGCCTCGTCGGCCCCGGCCCCGCCGCCGGGCGGCGTCGGTCGTACGGCGCCTGCCGCGGCCGGTCCGCCGCGGCGTCGGCCGGGGACACGCGCGACCACCGGACCGAGTCCCCGCCGTACGAGACTGATCAGCCCGTAGGGCAGCACGAAGATGAACAGGATCAGCGCCACACCGTAGGTGATTCCGGCCGCGGACTGGTTGATGTCGGCAGTCCACTGCGGGACATACACCACGAAGAAGGCGCCGAACACCACCCCGGGCACCGTGCCGAGCCCGCCGACGACGATCATCGTGATGAAGGCGATCGCGAGCTGCAGTCCGAACGCCTCCGGGCCCACGTACTGGACCACGAAGCTGTAGAGCACACCGCCCACCCCGGCGAGCGCGGCACTGAACGCGAAAATCGTGGTCTTGGTCCGGGTCGCGGGTACACCGAGGGTGGTGGCGACGGCTTCGTAGTCACGGATCGCGATCAGCGAGCGCCCGATCCGGCCGGCGGCGAGGCGGCGCACCACCAGGTACGCGACCAGCGCCACGACCAGGCACAGATAGTAGACCCACTGGTCCCGGGCCAGTCCGGTGAATTCGGGGGCCTCGGCACCGAAGATATTGATACCTGCCTGCCCGTCGGTGACGTGTTCGAACCGTTTGATGACCGCGGGTGTCACCAGCGCGAGCCCGAGGGTGGCGAGTGCCAACTGGAGTCCGTGCAACCGCAGCGCCGGCAGCCCGAACAGATAGCCCACGACATAGCCGACCGCGAAGGCAATCGGGATCAGCAGCAGATACGGCACCCCGTGGTTCTCCACCAGCACGGCGCTCAGGTACGCGCCGAGCGCGAAGAAGAACCCGTGACCCAGAGAGATCTGGCCGGTGTTGCCGGTCAACAGGTTCAATCCGAGCCCGACGACGATGTACACCAGCACCATCGAGCGGTCGAAGTTCACATACGGCGCGGACACCAGCGGCGCCACCGCGGCGACGAGCACGACAAAGATCATCGTGGCGCGCGACAGCCACACCGGCGCGTCGAGTTCGGCGTGGGGGCGGCGGAGTAGTTCGAAAAACCTCATACCCGTGCCACCTTCCGGGCGCCGAACAACCCTTCCGGCTGGAGCAACAGCACGCCGAGGATGAGGACCAGTGCGACCGCCTGCTTGAAATCGTGGCCGATCCAGGAGATATAGGTTCCGGCGAGGTTTTCGGCCACCCCCACGCACAGACCGCCGACGATCGCGCCGACCGGGCTGTCGAGCCCGCCCAGGACCGCGGCCGCGAACGAGTAGATCAGCGACGCCACGAGCATATTCGGCTGCAGGAACAGTTGCGGCGCCGCGAGGGAGGCGGCGAGCGCGCCGATGGCGGCGGCCAGCCCCCAGCCGATCATCAACATCCGGCCGACCGGCACGCCGATCAGTTGCGCGGAGTCCGGGTTACCGGCGGCCGCCCGCATGGCCAGCCCCACCCGCGTCCGCTGGAACAGTACGAAGAGCAGTGCGGCGACCACCACGACCGCACCGACGATCACCACGGACTGCCGGGACATCACGACCGGACCCAGCGTGATCACCGGGCCCGACACCATGGCCGGGAATTCCCTGCTCTGTACTCCCCAGATCCAGCCGGCGGCGCTGTTGAGCACGAGCATCAGCCCGAGGGTGATGATGACGAGCGGCATATGGTCCGGCGACCCGGCGAGCGGCCGGATCAGCACCCGTTCGGTAGCGGCGCCGGCGACGAACGCCACCACCATGGCACCCAGGATCGCGAGGTACAGCGGGGCGCCCCACTGGTGGAACTGCCACGCGAAAAACGCCGAGAACATCGCCATCTCGCCCTGGGCGAAGTTGACGATCCCGGATGCCCGGTAGACCAGGACGATGCTGAGCGCGAACGCGGCGTACAGCGCGCCCCATGTCAGCCCGTCCACCACTTGTTGCGCAAAGACTTGCATGAACAGATCTCCTGTGCTCAATAGCCGAGGTAGGCGCGCCGCACCGATTCGTCGCGCGCGAGGCTGTCCGCGGGCCGCTGGGCGACGACGCGACCGGCGTCGACGAGTACCGCCGACGTGCCGATGTCGAGCGCGAGATGGGCGTTCTGCTCGACGACGAGAATCGTGGTGCCGGTATCCGCGTTGATCCGGGCGAGCGCCCGGAACACCTCCTTGGTGATGCGGGGCGCCAGGCCGAGCGAGGGCTCATCGAGCAACAGCAGTCGCGGTCCGGCCACCAGCGCCCGGGCGATGGCGAGCATCTGCTGTTCGCCACCGCTGAGCCCGGCCGCGGGGCGGCGCCGCCGCTCTCGCAGCCGCGGGAAGAAGTCGTACCACCGCTCGATCGCCCGGTCGGTGGCCGCGGTGGACGTCGTGTAGCCGCCGATGCGCAGGTTCTCCTCGACCGTCAGGTCGCCGAATGTGCCGCGTCCCTGCGGTACGTGCGCTATGCCGAGGTGGGCGATCCGATCCGTGCGCAGTCCGGAGATATCGCGCCCGTCGAATACGATCCGCCCGGTGGTGTGCACCATCGCGCAGATCGACCGCAAGATCGTGGTCTTCCCGGCACCGTTCGCGCCGAGCACCACCGTCACCTCACCGGCGGGTACCGCGAAGTCGATGCCGTGCAGTACTTCCGCGCGGCCGTAGCGGGCGTGCAGCCCCTCGACGTCGAGCAGGTTCACACCGCACCTCCCAGGTATGCCTCGACCACCTCGGGATGCGCCGCCACTTCGGCGGGTTCGCCCTCGGTGACCTTCTGACCGAAGTTGAGCACCACCACCCGGTCCGAGATCGACATCACCATGGCCATGTGGTGCTCGACGAGCAACACCGAGAATCCCCGTTCGTCGCACAGGGCGCGGACCGTGGCGGCGAGCTCGAGTACCTCCTCGTGGATGAGCCCGTTCGCCGGTTCGTCGAGCATGAGCAGCCGTGGTTGCTGCATCAGTGCCCGGGCGAGCTCGATCCGCTTGAGGGTGCCGTAGGGCAGGTTCCCCGCCGGCTCCAGTCCCACGTGCGCGAGCTGCATCGAATCGAGCAGCGACCACGCCTGTTCACGTTCGCGACGCTCCTCCCGCCGGGTCGACGGCAGGCCGACGGCGGTGCGGACGAACCCGGCGCGGGTACGGGAGTACGCGCCGGTGAGCACGTTCTCCACCACCGACATCGTGGGGAACAGCCCGATGTTCTGGAAGGTGCGCGCGATCCCGGCAGCCGCGATCCCGGCCGCGGGCAGGGCCAGCAGATCGGTGTCACCGAAGGTGATACGTCCCGAATCCGGTTGGTAGAGGCGGCTGATGCAGTTGAACAGTGTCGTCTTACCCGCGCCGTTGGGGCCGATGAGCCCGACGATGCGCCCGGGTTCGATCGTGAACGAGGGCCCGTCGAGCGCGACGACCCCACCGAAACGCAGGCGCACCTCCTCGACGCGCAGTGCGGGGACCGCCGCGGCGGCAGCTGCGTCCGGCACGGTCGTCATCCCTCGGTACCGCGCGTGACGACAGCGTCGTAGTGCCAGCTGCCGTCGCGGAACGTCATCGGCGCCATGGAGGTGATCACATACGGGTAGTCCGGCGTGGTATCGAAGGTGACGCCTTCGATGGACAGGTCGGTGGTCACGCCCCGCATGTTGCCGACGGCGTCGAGGAGGTCGGCACGCGTGCAGCCATTCATCTGTTCGAGGGCGGTCACGAGCAGCTGGGCGGTGTTGTAGCCGGTGGCCGCGATGGTGTCGGTGGTTTTCACCTTGCCCGCGTTGCGCTCGGCGAAGGCCCGCCAGTTCTGCACACCCGGATGGGTGTCGTGCTCGGTGCTGCTGACGTCGTAGATCCAGTAGAAGGAGTGGATTCCCGCCGCGGCGCCGGGTCCGGCCGGCGCGAGTACGAAGTTGGTGTCGGTGGCCCCCGAGTAGATGTAGGTGTCGGGTTTCCAGCTCAGCTCGTTCGCCTTCTTCAGCGACTGGGTCACGAAGCTCGCGGTCGCGAAGTTGACGAACACGTCGGCGCCGGAATTGGCGAGGTTGACGATCTGCGAGTCCACCGATGGCGTCGTCTGCTCGTACGACTGTTCGGCGACGATCCGGGTCCCGCTGCCCTCGAGTGCGGACTTCAGTGCGTCGAGGCTCCCGACCCCGAGGCTGTCGTTCGGGTAGAGCACCGCGATCTTCGCCTGCGGATGGTCACGCAGGATCTGGGCGGCTCGTTCCGACACCTCCCATTCGGTCTGCGGATTCACCGCGCCGGCGACGACGGGACGCTTGTCGTGCGTGGCGAGTAGCTCATCGGTGCCCGTCATCGGAAACACCAGCGGCACGTTCATCTGGGTCAGATAGTCGACGACGGCCAGGGTCGAGGCGGTACCGATCAGATTCTGGATGGCGAACACCTGGTCCTGCTCGACCAGCGACCGCACATTACCGACGGTGCGCGCGGGGTCGTAGCCGTCGTCCATGGCGGTGTACATGATCTTGCGGGACTTACCGTCGCCCATGGCGACTCCGCCCGCCGCGTTGATCTCGTCGAACAGCGCGGTCGCCGCGGTGGCCTGCGCACCGGCCACGGACTGCATGAGGCTGGTGCCGAACCTGATTTCGGTATCGGTGATGCCTGGATCGCAGTCGCCCGACGCGGTCGCGGTGTCGCGACCCGAGCAGGCGGTGAGGGCGGCGGTGGCGCACAGGGCTGTCAGGCCCACGGCGAGAGTACGTTTCATGGTCGCTCCCAGGGTTGAGGAGATGCGGAGGGCAGGTGGGGATCGCCGCCTCACGGGCGGTGTGATCGAGGGATCGGGGTGGGCCGTGCGGGGCGAGCGCTTCAGCGAAGCGCGATCGGGCCCGGGTGTCCGGGCGCGCCGTACTCGCCGAGCGTCGCCCGGCCGCGCACGGCCGCGGTGCTCATCGGATCGCGAACGAACCGATCCGGATTCCGCCGGGCTGTGGGCCGTGACCGTCCAGTGGTGTGCCCGCCTGGACGACCTGTCCGGTCGGGTTCGGCGACGGCGCGGTCTCCGTTCCGGCCGGCATCCTCGCTTCTGCGCTCCCCCGGCCGACCCGATCGCCCGCTCGCCGACCCAGCTCGCATATGTCGGTTACGGATGCGGTCATGCTGCCTCCTCGGCACTTCCCTATCTGACGTGACAGTCATGTCAACTTGAGGAAGTGTGACCGGTAACACGGGAACTGTCAACAGGACAAAATGGACAGCAGTGTGCGCATACCGGCCGGACTATGGCGATGAGGTTGCTGATCAGCGGTTTCGCGGCAAGGAAGAATCGCCCGGAGCGGGGCGGCCGGGGCAATATCCGACTGCTCCCCGACGGGTCCGGAGACTTTCCGGCCCTCGGCACTCACCCCGCCGGCAGACCTGGCAACCCTGAAGTTTCCTCGGCTACGCGGTCGGGATCGCCAGAATTCGAGCACCTCCGAGCGCGGGCCCCTACGGTCTCGGGGCAGCCGGGTCCGGGCGGCCCGGCGACGGTGAGGAGGTGTCGAAGGCGAGCCGGCGTAACGGCGCCGATGTCGAGGCGGCCGACTCTCGTGGTCCGGGCGACGCCGTCGAAGATGCCGAACGGATGACGGTACGGCCGGTGTCGCCGCCGTCCCGGAGTCGGGTGAGTCACTCGCCGCCCGTGCGCGGCAGTTTCGCGGGACACGCCGGAGTACAGGTGCGCCCGCGGTCCGCCGCCACTTCGTGGCGAAACCGCAGGTGCCTACTCGGGTATTCCGAGTCCTTCGGCGAGGAGCGGCCAGGACCGGTAGAACGCGTCACGCCAATAACCCCAGGAGTGCGTGCCCGACGGCGCGTAGTCGAAGGTGGCCGGGATCCGGAGCTGAGCGAGCCGGTCCTGGAGGTTGCGCGTGCACCAGCCGGTAGCGGCCTCGATGACACCGCCGACCAGGAGCTGATTGGCCAGGCCCTGGGGGCCCGGCAGCGCGTAGTCGCCGTCGACGGTGTCCCACTGCCCGGGCAGTCCGTTGCCGGTCGAAACGAACAACTTCGTACCGCGCAGGGCTTCGGCGTTCACCACCGGATCGTTGGCGACCCAGGCCGGATCGTCGTCTTCGCCGTACATGTTGCGGACATCGCCGCCACCGTAGAGTTCGACGACCAGCTTGGTGAACTGTCGCCCGACAGGGTCCGCGATCTGGGCGCATCCGCTGTATCCGGCAACGCTCCGGTAGAAGCCGGGCGCGGCCTCGGCCATCTGCAGAATCGCGGTCGCGGTCATGGAGTTCGCGGCGATGGCATTGATCCCATTGGTGCCCAGTGCTCCGTCGACCAGCGGCGGCAGCTCCTCGAGGAAGAAGGTGCGCCACTTGTTGCGGCCGAGCACCGGATCGTCACGTTTCCAGTCGGTGTAGTAGGCGAACGCGCCACCGACCGGCATCACGACGTTGACGTCCTTGGTGGCCAGGAAGTCGCCGACATCGGTATTGGCCCACCACGTCGCCGCATCGGTACCCCCGCCTGCCCCGTTGACGAGGTAGAGCACCGGACGAGGTTGCGAGGCGTCGCGGGGGCGCTGCACCCGGACGGTGATGTTCTCGTCCATCGCCGCGGAATGCACCAGCATGGTCAGGCTGCGGCCGTCGACTCTGCTCGCGACGATTCGCGAGCCGTTCGGCGAGACCGGGTCGGCCAGCAGCTTTTTGGAGTCGACGATCGGATCGCCACTGTCGGCGGAGCCGTTCCCGGCGCCGAACACCGTGACGGACGCGGCGAACAGCGCAGCGGCAACAGCGACGAGCAGTGCGGGCCTCATACGTCGGCGTCTCACATCGAACCCCAGGTCTCGACTCACGACAGACGGTGTGCCGGTCGGGCTTCGAAATCTACCCGATGCCGCTGCGGGGCAACCATTCCCGGCCGGGGCCGAGCCGGAACCGGTCGACCGGGCCACCGACATGCACGACCTTCAGCTCGTCGGGCTCGATGAACCCCTCGAGCGTCTGGATCGCCAAACAGTGGGAGCCGTGGTGGAAGAGTTCACCACGGCCTGCTTGTTGCGCAGGCTCTGCGGATGGAACACAGGCCGCGACCCGTACGGGGGTGGGTGTAGAACAGAAACGGCAATCCGTGCTCGCACAGCCTGGCCGCGGCACCGGCCTCGGTCAGCGGTGGCGCCGGTCGTGGGTTGACCGTGAACGCCCACGGCCCGCCCGGAGCGGGCCGTGGTGGGTGGACGCTGTGGTGGCGAGCCAATCGCAGGCCACTCGGTCCCGCACGGTAGACGATGGCATCCTCGCCGGTATCGGTATCGACGGACAGGTGGGCGTCGTAATCCATCGCGTCCATCACCGCCGCTGCCGCCGACGGGTGACAGCCGACCACCGGAACCGGCTTCCGGCGGACCAACTCGCCCGGACCCCGGAGTATCGAGGGGGCGCCGGGTCGGATCCGGCCACGGTCGCGGTCGCGGGATTCCCCGTAACGCCGTGATCCGCTGCTCCAGCCGCACCACGGTCGACAGTGCGTCACCGTCCCGGCGCATGCGTGTCTGGACACGGGCCGCGCTGGCACCGATACGCAGGTTCACCTGGATCACCATCGGACCGTGCGCCGGAGCGGTGATCCGGAGCCGGACACTACCCGGCACCTCGCTTCGTTTCAGCAGCCGACCGACCGCTCCGGCGAATCGTTCCCGCTCGATCGCCGGAACCCGGCCACGGGTGTACATCACGACGTCGGGAAACGGACTCGCCGACCACACCTGCGACGCCCGCACCATCTCACTGTCCACAGCACTCCATACGTCCGTCCGCCCCGGCGACCATCGAATGTGTTCGCGGCGCGCGGACGTAGGGCCGAAAGACCCCGCCGTCGGTGACGAGAGCACTTCGGGCGGCGGCAACGCAGGGACGGCGATACATGAGACGTATCACAGGCGCCCGGGACCGGTTTCCCGGGCGCGGCCTGACATGATCGGAAGGAGACGACACCGACCCGATTCCCCTCCCGGACAGAACAAATGATCTCCCCACCGAGCAGATATCCCACCGCCGCGACACGGCTGTGGAACCTGCGTCCGTGGCGCGACAGCCCGCTGCTCCGCCGCGGGGACCGCCTCCTCGCCTGGCTGGTATGCGGCGTCCTATTCGTCACCGCCGCGGCGATCCCGATTGCGGCAGCGGTCGGAATCGACACCCATCGAGCACTGAGCGCCGCCGCGGCCGAGGCGACCGCCGAACGGCACCGCGTCCCCGCGACGCTCCGGAAATCCGCGCCCGCCCCCAACGAATACGATCTATACCCCACGGTCGAGGCCACCTGGTTCGCCGGCGGCGCACAGCACACCGGCAAGGTGAACGCCCCGCCCGGGTACCGCCGAGGTGAGGTCGTCGATATCTGGGTGGAGCGGGACGGCAGGTACACCACCGCGCCCCCGAACGGTTCGTCGGTCCTGTTCGACTCGCTCCTCGTCGGACTGTTCGCCTGGAGTGCGCCGGTCCTGCTCTGCGCCGTGGCGACCGCGATCACCGCCTGTCGCCTCCGGCTACGCCGGATGGAGCAGTGGGACATCGAGTGGGCTCGGCTCCACGCCGGGTTCTGAGCTTCCGCGCGCTTATTCCTCGAACTGGTGGCGCATCGACGCCCCGGCCCTCCCGGATCCGGTATCCACTCCCGTTCCCGACGAGAGCGACGACCTCTCGCGCCACCGCGATCGACCGCCACTACCTGCCACCCGGCGTACGACAGTTCGAGCACGAACTCACGGATCCACGCCGTGGCGACCTTGATCACAATCAAGGCCCGGCGCTCGACTCGAGATGGTGAACACTGGTTCACTCTTCGGGGTGAACATTCGTTCACTGCGAGGAAAGGGTTCTTGTGTGAGCGCGCCAGTCCGATTCGAAGGCGCACGGAGCTGGACCGTGATGGCGACCTTGGCGCTCACCGGCACCGTCGTCTCCCTCCAGCAAACGCTCGTCCTCCCACTCCTTCCCGATCTTCCCGGCCTCCTGAACACCACCGCAGACAACGCATCGTGGCTGGTGACCGCGACCTTGCTCTTCGGTGCGGTCTCGATTCCCACCGTCACCAGGCTCGCCGATATGTTCGGCAAGAAGCGGATGATGATGGTCGCACTCGTCATCATGGTGCTCGGCTCGGTCCTCGGCGCCGTCAGCACCGACCTCATCCCGATCATCATCGCTCGCGCGCTGCAGGGCGTCGGGCTGTCGCTCATCCCCGTGGGTATTGCGATCCTCCGCGACGAGCTGCCGCGCGATCGCATGCCGCTCGGTGTCGCGTTGATGAGCGCCAGCCTGGCCATCGGTTCCGGCGCGGGGCTCCCCCTCTCCGGACTGATAGCAGCGCATTTGGACTGGCATGCCATCTTCTGGGTCACCGGCGTAGTGGGAGTTGTCGTCCTCGCCGCCGTGTGGCGGGTGATCCGCGAGTCGCCGGTCAAGACGGGCGGAACGTTCGACTACCGAGGCGCGATCATCGGATCGGTCGCGCTGACAGCAGTGATGCTCGCGTTGTCCAAAGGGGCACATTGGGGGTGGACCTCGGGTATCACCCTGACCCTGGTCGGCGTGGGCGCAGCCCTGCTGTTCGCATGGGTGCCGCTCGAACTCCGGGTCCGGAACCCGCTCGTCAATGTGCGAATCGCCGCCCGGCCGGCGGTCCTGCTGACGAACGTGGCCTCGCTGCTGCTGGGCTTCGCCATGTTCGCGAATATGCTCGTCACCACCCAATTGCTCCAGCTGCCGGTCGGTTCCGGTTACGGGCTCGGATACGACATATTGAACACCGGGCTGTGGATGGCACCGATCGCGCTGGTCTTCGGCGCGATGGCGCCGGTCTCCGCGAAGATCCTCCGCCGTTACGGCCCGGTGGCGACACTGCTCACCGGAACACTCGTGATGGCGGGTTCCTATGTGGGTCGCGTGTATCTCAGCCACAATCTCTGGCACATTGTCGTGGGCTCGGTGCTGGTGGCCGCCGGGACCTCGATGACCTACGCCGCCCTGCCCACCTTGATCATGCGCGCCGTTCCACTGACGGAATCGGCGTCCGCGAACGGCCTGAACACCCTCCTGCGGTACATCGGTACGGCCTTGTCCAGCGCGGTCATGGCCGCGGTGGCCACCATGAGTACGATCCGAGTCGCCGACGAGGTCTTTCCCAGCTTCCAGGCCTTCGCCGTGATCTTCTGGGTTTCCGCCGGCGCCTGCGTCGTCACCGCGGTCCTCGCGTTGGCCATGACCAGGCTGCGCGAGACACCGGACGAGAACAGTGAGGAACTCGACAAACCCGAGCATTCGCACGAGGCGGTGGCCGGCGGAAAAGTACTCAACCCGTCGGAGCGACCGATCGGTCACGCGGTCGTCACCGTGTTCACACCGTCCGCGGATCACGTCGATTGGAGCCAGGTGGACTCGGCGGGCCACTTCTCGGTCGCCGTGCCCGGTCCGGGCCGCTATCTTCTGGTCACCGCGGCCGACGGGTGGACACCGGACTCTCGCCTGGTGGACATCGACACCGGCGGCCGAATCGATGCGATAGTGCTGAAGGAACGGCTGATGATGGCGGGCACAATGGTCGATGCGAGCGGACCGGTACGCGGTGTCAATGTGGTACTCACCCGGCACACCGGCGAAGCTGTCGGGACGACAAGGACCGGCCCGACCGGAGATTACCAACTGCCCCTTCCACAGAACGGGAGATACATCATCACCGCGTTCACAAGTTCCTCGTCCACCGCCCGCGCGATCACGATCTGGGGCTCGGCTCGGCACTTCGACATCGAGCTTCTCGAACCCACCGCGCAGCCGGCCCCAGCGCACGCCGGCACGGTGTCCGCGCGGTGACCCGAGCCAGGGACGCCGCGCTGGCGGCCGCGGCGAAACTGTTCGCGGAGCGCGGATACCGCCAGGTGACCATCCGCGACATCGCGCTGGCCGCGGAGCTGTCACCCGCCATGGTGATGAAAGTGGTGGGCAGCAAGGAGAAACTCTTCCACGAGGTGGCCGAGGTCCAGCCGCTCGATCTCACCGGGATACCCGATGAGGAACTCGGCCCGGCGCTGGTCGCGCACATCATCGAACGCATGCGGGCGGACGCGGTGGAACCACTGGGACGCGCGATCATGCTCCGACTCACCGCCCCGGATCCCGACACGATCCAGGAGAAGTTCACCAGTGGCTACTTCGACGCGCTGACCGAACGGCTCGGCGGCGGCGCGGAGGCCGAGTTGCGGTCCGAGCTGGCAGTAGGCGCGCTGATGGGCCTCGCCGCCGCGCTGCGAATCTTCGAAGCCCCCAACTCGATCGCGCGGTCCGACCAGGTATTGCTACGTTTCGGCGATATCGTCCAGCAGCTACTGGACGGAACGAGCTCGTCCGAGCCCGATCGGCCGGGCCCGCCTCGATAACCACAACCTCTCGCCGGCGCACAGCGGGTTCGACCACGAGGCTCTCACGAACAGCACCGGCGCACTATGTTGAGTGAGAGCCGGATGGTCGGATCTTGCTGGACAGACTCGGCGCGCCCGTCACCGCGGTCGACATCGGCGAGAAGCTCGTGTTCATGCGGTCTCTGGGCACGGACGAGGTGATCGATTACCGCGGGGCAGGATGTCACCCGAGCGGGCATCTACGACCTGGTCGCGCAGCGCTCTGTGTTCGCCTACCCGCGTTCCAGGGCCAGGTGGCAGCGCCCGGGGGCAGCCAGGGGGTGCCCGATCGCGATCGGGCACCTGCGACGAGGACAGCGGGTGTGGTCATAGTGCGCTCCTGGTCCGGGCAGCCGGATCGATCGCGCGAATCAATGGGCGATCAATCGGTCGGCGACAGTCAGCGACGCGCCGGTGGCGGCGCGCACCTCGTCGGTGCCGATGCCGGGCGCTGTCTCGCGCAGAATCAACCGGCCGTCACCCACGACGTCGATGACCGCGAGGTCGGTGATCACGCGGTGCACCACGCCCCGCCCGGTGAGTGGCAGTGAGCATTTCTCCACGATCTTCGGGTCACCCTGCCGGTCGGTGTGTTCCATCACGACGATGACCCGCTCCGCACCGTGCACGAGGTCCATGGCCCCGCCCATGCCCTTGACCATCTTTCCCGGCACCATCCAGTTCGCGAGATCACCGGTCGCCGAGACCTGCATACCACCGAGTACCGCGGTACCGATATGCCCGCCGCGGATCATGCCGAACGACACTGCCGAATCGAAGAACGCCGCACCCGACTCGACGGTCACAGTCTCCTTGCCCGCATTGATCAGATTCGGGTCCACCGCATCCTCGGTGGGATACGGGCCGGTGCCCAGGATTCCGTTCTCCGAATGCAGGATCACCCGCGTCGACGGATCCAGGTATCCGGGAATCAGGGTCGGCAGACCGATGCCGAGATTGACATAGTCTCCGTCACGCAGCTCCGCCGCAGCGCGGCGCGCCATATCGTGACGGTTCCACCCTCGTGTCTGCACGGTATCGGTCATGCTCGAGCTCCTGTGGTCTCGCGGACGGTACGTTTCTCGATCCGCGGGGTTTGCGGACCGGTCTCGACGATGCGCTGCACGAAGATGCCCGGCAGGTGTACCTGTGCCGGATCGATCCGGCCGGGCGCCACCAGTCGTTCCACCTGCGCGATCGTGATTCGGCCCGCCATGGCGGCCAGCGGGTTGAAGTTCATGGCCGTTTTGTCGAACACGAGATTTCCGTCGGTATCGCCCATGGTCGCGTGCACGAGGGCGTAGTCTGCGACGATGCCGTGCTCGAGCACATAGTGCTTGTCACCGAACTGCCGGGTCTCCTTGGCCGGCGATTCGACCGCCACCGCGCCGTCCACGGTGTATCGCCACGGTAGGCCACCGTCGGCGACCGGAGTTCCGACCCCTGCCGGGGTGAAGAATGCCGGGATTCCGGCACCGCCGGCGCGCAGGCGTTCGGCGAGGGTGCCCTGCGGTGCGAGTTCGACCTCCAGTTCACCGGCCAGGTACTGCCGCGCGAACTCCTTGTTCTCGCCCACATAAGAAGCGGTCACCCGACGGATCCGGCCCAGCTCCAGCAGGATTCCCAGGCCCTGCCCGTCGACACCGCAGTTGTTGGAGAAGACCTCGAGATCTTGCGCTCCGGTCTCCGCCAGCGCTGCGATGAGTTCGTCGGGGATACCGCACAAACCGAACCCACCAACCGCGATCGTGGCGCCGTCTCCGATATCGGCGACCGCTTCCGCCGCCGTTCCGACAACTCTGGTGGCCACTCTCCCACCCTTTCCTCATATCGCATACATCAATTACCGATCACATAGCGGACGTCCACTCGACCACGAGGAGCCAACCAAAATACCTGGCAAGTAGGCAATACATGTGGACAATTCCATCCGAACTGCTCGTTTGGCGAAAGCAATGGGAATTATTCGTTCACTCAGTGAACGTACAATCGCGTAGATGGAGGACAAGCCACACGTCATCGAACGGGTCGCCGCACTACTCAGGGCCATCGGGGACCACGAGCCGTCCGGATCCTCGACATCCGACCTCGCCCGCTACACCCACCTCGCCCGGCCCACCGTTCATCGCATGCTGACGGCGCTGGCCGCGGAAGGATTCGCCGACCGTGACAACACGACCGGGCTATGGACCCTCGGACCGGAGATCTACCTCCTGGGCGCCTCGGCCGCCGACCGATACGACATCACCGACAGCGCACGCGATATACTCCGCGCACTCAGCCGGGATACCGGTGAGAGCGCATTCCTCTCCGCACGGCGCGGGGACGAAACCGTATGCGTCGCCGCGGAGGAAGGCAGCTTTCCCCTGCGGTCGCACGTGCTCCACCCGGGGATCCGCTTCCCTCTCGGCGTCGCTTCCGCCGGCCTCGTCATCCTGGCGCACCTGCCCGACCTCGAGATCGACGACTATATCGACCGCACAGATCTCACCGACCGGTACGGGCCCGCACACGCCGCCGAGCCGATCCGGGAACGGATCGAGTCCACCCGGGCACAGGGCTATTCGGTGAATCCCGGCCTGCTGGTCGAAGGCAGCTGGGGCATGGGCGCCGCGGTCTTCGACCACCGCGACGCCCCGGCCTGGGCACTCAGCCTCACCGGCGTAGAAACACGATTCTCGGCCGAACGCAGACCCGAGCTCGGGACCGTGCTGCTTCGAGCCGCCCACGAACTCACCCGCCGACTACGACCGGCCGGCCCTCCGCGGGGTCGACGCGGCATCCCGAGAGCATGATGCGCCGTCGGCCTCGGATTCGTGCGATCTCGGGCTTCCCGCCGAGGACGAGGTATCTCCGCCAGGCGGTGACGCCGCGTCGCGGGATGCCAACTGCGCAGATCGAATGCACGACGGCACAGGGTTGTCACCGCCGAAGAACTCACCCGGATGTCCTTCCTGCTGCTGATCGCCGGGCTGCACACCGTCCAGGGATCACTGGCCTGGCGCATCATCCATCTGGCCGGCAACCCCGATCAGCGCCGAAGGATCGTCGAAGACCACGCCGTCCTCCCCACCGCCGTCGAGGAGATTCTGCGGTTCGAGGCCGCGGTCGCCCCGGCCCGCGGGGCCACCGTGCCCTGGACAACCCGGCCACCGTCCTACAGGCCGGACCACTCGGAATTCGACCTACCTGGCGGTCAACGGACTGGGCAACCTGTTCCAGATCGACGGCACCGAAGGACCAGCCAACTGGCCGAAGCCACCGGTAGAGCCGGGTCTTCCTCTACCTGGAAGTATTCGACGCCACCTTCTCCTCCGACAGCGTCATCGGCGCCTTCGCCATCACTCCGCCCCCCTCATATCGCCCCCGGACTCGGATTCATCCGCGCCGTGTTCGTCCGATCGATCACCATCTACCTCGTCCGCAAATGGTCTTCAACCCGACCTCGTCGATCGTTCCGCACCACGGCCCACTTCTGATCGTGTGCTGCACCCAGGCCCGCCAACAGAAAGTGGAATAGTGATCACCGCCTTCCCCGCGCGGCGGGTGCCGTGGAAACGCCTGAACGAGTGGGGCGTCCAACCGATCCGCACCCAGGCCTCGACGGTACGTCCGGTAAGAAGTGAGGCAGCACGGTCCCGGTTACCGGAGCTGCGCTGGAATCAGGACTGTCCAGACCTGCCCCGGTGCGAAGGGGATGGCTGTACCGGTGGGGGTTGTATACGTTGTACCTGCCTGCGGGGAGGGCCGGGACCACACGGCCGGGAACGCTTGACCGTCGCGAAGTACGAGTGCCTCACCGCTACCGGTCGTCTGGGCCAGAGGTGAGACGCTGCCCGCGATATCGCTGATGGCCGAGTCGTGCACCTGCACACTCTGCAGCACAACCGTACTTGCCATGAGCTGTCCGGTATCGGCAGCGGTGTAGGCGGCACCGTCCATGGACACCAGCCACCGATGCCGGCCGGGTGACCAGTCGAAACCGATCACCGTGTCCGGATACCGCGCTTCCTCATGTTGCGTGGGCCGGCCACCGGCAGGCACAGGACCGAAGTGCAGTTGCGACGCCGACGGCCAGCCGCCACCTACGGGCAACTGATCCGAGCGGACGAACAGGTTGTGTGGAGCGTCGCGACTGTAGTCGCGGTAGTACGCCCCAGGTTGCCGATCGGCCGAGGCGTTCCGGAGCGGCGAGCGATCGACGGAGGCAACCAGCTCGGGTGCGGCACCAGAGGATGCCAATGTCGGGTTGCCGAACTGGTCCAACAGCGTCAGATCCGTTTCCCGGGCGCTGCGGACAGGTCCGATCACCGGGGGCCTGTTGGTCGAGAACACGGCAGCCAACCGGCTCAAACCACCCTCGACCGGCTCGACGTAGACCACATCGGCGGCTCCGAGCCCTACCGGTGGCCGTGCCTGTGGACTGTTGTCTATCTTCACGACCAGCACGGGCACCCCCGCCCGGGAGGATGCGTCCGGGCCGGGAGGAGCGCGCCCGGGTCGGAGGCTGCCACTGCACGCGAACACCGCACACATCCCCAGTGTCGTCAGGAACGCGGCAATCCACACCCACCATCGCTGTTGCATAGGAGCGACCCTCTAACGCACCCGATTCTACGCCGCACTCGGCAAGGGCAGGCGTGGTCGAACCGACTGCTGGTGAGGTTTATGCGCCCGGCGGACGCCCGTGGAAACAGCCGGAACGAATCACGTCGAACCGCGCCGGTGCGCAAGGACCATGCCGAAGGCCGCGGCATGGATGCCCGGCGAGCGGCACCGGCGGTATCGAGCCACTCACGCACGCCGGTATCGCGGCTGTGGCCGGGGCGTGCGGCTGCGTCGCGGCGGGTCTGTGGGCGGCTGAGCCCGAAGGCGTGGGCGGGATCGCCGATGACCAGGGGATCGATCTTCGCCTGGTCGGTGGGGGCCGCGTCGACACCGCAGGTCTCCACGTCGCCGTATCGACGGGCGATCACCCGGCCGCCGGCCGCCGACCCACCCACGAGGAGACCGTTCCGCCATCATGGCCGCCGTCGTCTCCCCTGGACCAATGCATGCATCGCCGAGCTCGGCCCGGGCGTACGACGAAACCGACCGCCCAGAGCGACATGGTAATCGCCGGGTATCGGTTTCCTGATTCACGCCCCCGGGCCAGGAGCAACTCGCCGATCCGCTGGTCGTTGCCCTGCTGTTTCGGAACTCGGCAGGGGCTTTCGTGATGGGTCCCATGGTGATCGCCTCGGTCACCGCACGGTGCGTCTCCCCGGGCTCGCCGAGACCGGCCCGCAAGACTTGCGGAGAAATCTCGGGGCCTTACCAGTCCCGCGTGCCGAACCACCAGGCCGAAACCGGACAAAAACGGACGAAACCGGACTGTGGATCCTTTGCCGAAGTGTCGTCGCCGGAGGCTTACTGGATATGTGACGGTTGCCGCGAAGATCGGAAACCGTTGCAGGGTAAGCATTCTCATTCAACAACGACTTGGAGTTCGACCATGGCAGCTGTTCTCACCTCCCTGACCCCCTCTTCCGGCCCGGCGACGGCTTTCACTTCCGTGGTGATCGCCGGCTCCGGATTCAGTGGTGTCGGTCCCTTGACCGTGCGGTTCGG
The DNA here is from genome assembly GCA_040674215.1 of Nocardia sp. NPDC050193. GTDB lineage: Bacteria > Actinomycetota > Actinomycetes > Mycobacteriales > Mycobacteriaceae > Nocardia. The sequence continues at coordinate 20,498 of JBFARE010000073.1, forward strand.
TACCGAAGCAACCACCTTCACCATCGACTCCGACACCCAGATCACCGCCATCTCCCCTACAGGGACAGGCACCGTAGACGTCACCGTCACCACTGAACTGGACGGCACCAGCAACGCACTGCCCTACACCTACGTCTGACTGCCCCCCATCGCGTTACGGTCGTGGTGACGGCTGATCGAGATCCTCACCTCGGTGACGATTTCGAGTTGCTGGTTGTGGCCGGCGGCACCGCGTTTGTGCTGCGCTCGCGCCTGCCGGTCACGTTCGGCGGCCTCCAGGTCCGCCTCGGTCGTTGCGGCATCGGGTTCCTCGCCGGCGGTCCAGCACTCGTCGGTGTAGGCGGCGATCCCGTCCCGGCGGCCCTCACGGCTCCGAGGGCGACCTTCGCGAATGCTGCGTCGTCCGCTCGGCAGTACCAGGGCTGCGAACTGTGCCCCCTTGTCGGCGGGTGCAGTCGGCGGTAACGGCATTCGCAGTTCCGGGATCACCGGGGCATCAGAAGACCGGTGACAACAGCGGCGATGCTCGTCGACGGCCGATCAGCCCGCTCAGCGGCGACGACATCTACGCCGCCGAGACTGCACCCACCGAACGGGCACCCGGCCGCACCCGAAAACGTATACAAATCAGACGAAACCAGCCCGGGAAGGCGTCGCCGAAGTGCCGCCGCCGTGGGTGGACTACTCGATATGCGGCTGTAACGGCCGGTCCTGCGCTCCTACGGGAGCCCCTGCTTCACTGATCACCGATAAAAGGAAAGACAATGGCGCCTGTCATCACCTCGCTGACACCCTCTTCCGGTCCTGCAGCGGGTCTCAACTCTGTCATCATCACCGGCTCCGGATTCAGTGGTGTCGGCCCGTTGACTGTCCGGTTCGGCACGACGGCAACGACATTCACCATCGACTCCAATACTCAGATCACGGCCATCGCGCCGCCTGGAACCGGCACGGTGAATGTCACTGTGCAGGCACTCTTGGATGGCACGAGCAATCCCCTGCCCTACACCTATGTCGGTGTTCCTGCCTTGACCGGCATCAATCCGGCTTCGGGGTCGGCGGCCGGTGGGACGACGGTCGTGCTGACCGGGACGAACCTCACCGGTGCGACCGCGGTGAGTTTCGGTGGCACACCGGCGACTTCGTTCACCGTGAACTCGCCTACGCAGATCACAGCAGTGGCGCCCGCCCATTCGGTCGGAACGGTGCTGGTCAGGGTCACTACAGCCGGCGGCACCAGCAACGGCGTCGCCTACACCTACGTCGCGGTCCCCACCCTCACCACCATCGCACCGAACGCAGGCCCGGTGACCGGCGGCACCACCGTCGTACTCACCGGCACGAACCTGACCGGAGCCACCGCGGTAAGTTTCGGTGGCACACCGGCCACCTCGTTCACCGTCAACTCGCCGACACAGATCACAGCAGTGGCGCCCGCCCATTCGGCCGGGACGGTGTCGGTCACGGTCACCACCGTGGGTGGCACCAGCAACGGCGTCGCCTACACCTACGTCGCGGTACCGACCCTGACCACGGTGGTGCCCAACGCGGGATCGGTGGCCGGCGGCACCACCGTCGTGCTCACCGGCACGAACCTGACCGGAGCCACCGCAGTGACTTTCGGTGGCACACCGGCGACTTCGTTTACCGTGAACTCCTCGACGCAGATCACGGCGGTGGCCCCCGCCGGCGCAGCCGGGACGGTGTCGGTCACCGTCACCACAGCCGGCGGCACCAGCAACGGCGTCGCCTACACCTACGTCGCCGTGCCGACACTGACCACGGTGGCCCCCGACGCCGGTCCGGTGGCCGGCGGGACCACGGTCGTACTCACCGGCACGAACCTGACCGGAGCGACCACGGTGAGTTTCGGCGGCACCCCGGCGACCTCGTTCGTGGTGGACTCCGACACGCAAATCACCGCCGTCGCCCCGCCCGGTGCAGCCGGAACCGTGTCGGTTACCGCCACCACCGTGGGCGGCACCAGCAACGGCGTCGCCTACACCTACGTTGCGGCGCCGACACTGACCACAGTGGTGCCCGACGCCGGTCCGGTGGCCGGTGGGACCACGGTCGTACTCACCGGCACGAACCTGACCGGAGCGACCACCGTGAGTTTCGGCGGCACCCCGGCGACGTCGTTCACCGTGAACTCCTCGACGCAGATCACGGCGGTGGCGCCCGCCCATTCGGCCGGGACGATACTGGTCACCGCCACCACGGTGGGCGGCACCAGCAATGGGGTCGCCTACACCTACATCGCGGTACCCACCCTCACCACGGTGGCGCCCAACGCGGGATCGGTGACCGGTGGGACCACGGTCGTACTCACCGGCACGAACCTGACCGGAGCCACCGCAGTGACCTTCGGAGCGACACCGGCGACCTCGTTCGTCGTGGACTCCGACACCCAGATCACGGCGGTCGCGCCTGCCGGGACGGCGGGGACGATATCGGTCACCGTCACCACCGTGGGCGGCACCAGCAACGGGATCGCCTACACCTACATCGCGGTACCGACACTGACCACGGTGGTGCCCAACGCGGGATCGGTGACCGGTGGGACCACGGTTGTGCTCACCGGCACGAACCTGACCGGAGCCACCGCAGTGAGCTTCGGAGCGACACCGGCGACCTCGTTCACGATCGACTCCGACACCCAGATCACCGCCGTCGCCCCCGCAGGAGCGGCCGGAACCGTGTCGGTCACCGCCACCACCGTGGGCGGCACCAGCAACGGGATCGCCTACACCTACATCGCGGTACCGACACTGACCACGGTGGTGCCCAACGCGGGATCGGTGACCG
>JBFARE010000074.1:0-22360 GCA_040674215.1 Nocardia sp. NPDC050193
CCCGCCTCCACGCTGAAGAAGCTGATCGCGGACACGCTGCTCGACAGCTTCGGCCGCGCCGAACGCCGTCTGGTGACCGACGCGGACCTGGCGGGCATTCCGCCGGGCTCCAGCCTCGTCGGCCTGAAGTCCGGGATCACGTACACCGTCGAGCAGTTGTGGCAGGGCGTGTTCCTGCGTTCGGGCAACGACGCCGTGCAGGTGCTCGCCCTGATGAACGGCGGGGTCGCCAGGACCGTCGCCGAGATGCAGGCGAGGGCGGTGGACCTCCAGGCGCTCGACACCCGGGTCGTCAGCCCCGACGGATACGACCACGAGGGCCAGTCGTCCTCCGCCTACGACCTCGCGCTCTTCGCCCGGCACGGACTGCGCGACGCCGACTTCCGCGCCTACTGCGCCACCAGGACCGCCCGTTTCCCGGCGGGGGACGGGAAGACCTTCCGGATCGAGAACACCGACCGGCTGCTGTCGGGCACGTACGGGGTGACCCCGTACCCGGGCATGATCGGCGTGAAGAACGGCTTCACCAGCAACGCCGGCAACACCTTCACCGGCGCCGCGACCCGCGCGGGCCGTACCCTCCTCGTCACCGTGCTGCACCCCCGCAGCGGCCACAACGCCGTGTACGAGGAGACGGCGGCGCTGCTCGACTGGGGTTTCGCGCAGGGGAGTTCGGCGCGCGCGGTCGGAACGCTGGTCGAGGCGCTGAGCGAGGGCGGGGCCAAGGCGGGCCCGCCGACGACCCGCCCGGCGCGCCTCAACGGTTCCGGTTCCCGCTGCGCTTCACCCGCCTGGTTCATCGCCCGTCTCCGGGCGCAGGGCCCGTTGAAGCGACCGTGATCCGGTCGTGGTGCGGCTGTAGCTCCGGTGGGGCCGTCACGCCCGCGGCCAGCAGGATGCGATGGGCCTGCTGGGCGGCGGCACGCATCCGGGCGTCGTCGGCCTCGTCCGGCTCGACCGGAATGCGTTCGAGCCCCCGGGCGAGTACACCGACGGCCTCACCCAGCGCGCGGACCGATGCGCTCAGGTCCGCGGCGGTCCCGTGGACCGCGCTCTGCCTCCGGCGCCCGGACCCGTCGGCGGACGCGGGCGCCGCACCGGACAGCAACCGGCACAGCGGTTCGGGCAGTACTCCGAAGACCCGGCCGAGCTGCCCGGGTGAGAACCTGCCGGCGAGCACCCCGGTCACCGCGCCGGCGGTGTAACCGACCTCGCCGCGCTCGATGCCGGCCTCGCGGGCGAACCGGGTCGCGAAACCCTCCGCGTCGTGCCGTAGCGGTACCCGGCTCGGCACCCAGCCGCTGTAGTAGGTGCCGCGCAGCAGTTCGGGAAGCTGGGCGGCAAGATGCGCCGATCCGGCGACCCCGAGCTGATCGCGCACCGAGTGCAACCAGGCCCGTAGAACGCGGTAGGCGCGCGGTTCGTCGGTCCCCAGAGAGTCCGCTACCGCGCGTATCCACTCGTGCGCTGTGCCCGCGGCCGCTGCCACGGGATCATGGAGATGAGACATCGGAGGTCCTCGCTTACGGTCGGGCTACCGCGGCGTCTCCTCGATCCGCTCTCCGGTGTGCGGAAATCCGTCGCGGACGCTGTATTCGCCAGTCTCGCCCTCCGGTACAGCTCCTGACAGAGCAGAAAGTCACCGGTGGATGGCCTGGCGGATCACCGGCCGCGGTCGGCTGGGGGCTCCGGTCGCGTGGCGGCGTCCGCCGCTTCCGCGCCACCGACGACGCTGCCATGTGAGGGCCGCCCGGCCACTAGCGGACGCCCGCGTCGCCGGTGGCGAAGGCGTCGGGGTGGACGGTCAGGAAATCGGTCACCGGTCTGCGTGGGGTGGGCGCCTGGTCCGAGCGGTGGGGTGCGAGTCCCACGCGGAGCACCACCTGTGCCGTACGGTGCCCACCGATCAGCGTCGATGCGATACGCCGGGTCGTGGGGAGCTCGGTGATGTGGGTCAGTGTGCAGGTCGCCAGACCGGCCGCGGTGCATTCGAGCAGGATCTCCGACAGTGCTTCGCCGGTCCGCAGCCACGCGAGATCGGACTCGTCGGCAGTGGCGAGCACCCAGAGTTGTGCTCCGTCCTCCTCTTCGCCGCCGCGTACGGCGTGTGCCGGGGTCGGGAATTTGCGCCCGACCGGCACCCGGGCGGCTTCGACCTCCGAGACCAGGGCCGTGGCGGGCACTCCTTCGGGAAGGTTCTCGTGACCGGCCCACCACTGGAGTTCACTGTGGTAGGGCATGTCGTAGTGCCGGAGCGCGGCCGAGTGCTGCGAGGCGCGGCTCAGCCGGGCGGCCGCCTCCGCGTCGAGGACGTCCAGCTCGACCTCGTACTCGCGGGCCAGGAGCCGCGCCGCCTCGGCTCGGCCGGACAGGTCGCCCGGATCCATCAGGGGGAGGCGATCGGTGCGGCGGCGCTCGATGACCTCGGGAAGGGCGCGCAGCGCGGTCGGTGCGTCCGGCCACGGCGCGAAGGTGAGGACGGCCAGTAGGCCGGGGTCGTCGGGGTCGGGCAGGCGCTCGACTCCGGTCCGCCACCCGGCTGCCGCGAAGGCGGTGCGGGCGTGGTGCAGCATGGCGCCGCAGCTGATCACGAGTTGGCGGCCACTCGGATCGGCCGAGGTGAGCAGCCGTTCGTCATCGCGGTAGAGGCGCAACCGGCCGTCGCGGTACACCCACCGCCAGGGCTGCGTATTGTGCACCGACGGCGCGCGTTCCGCTATGCGCATGGCCGCGAACAGGGTCGCGCGGTCGGGTGCGTGAGTGGCGCCGGGGACGTCGTTGTCGGTCATATCGCCAGTGTGGAGGCGTACCACCGGTGCCGGGCAGGGCCGGTCGACGGTACGCGGGCCACAGAAACCGAGGTCTGCGGACCCTCCGATTTCACGACATTGGACCCTGTCGGGGGCCTCCACTCCCGGTACCGAATCCCCGGACCGGTGGCCGAGGGCGTGATCGGTCCGGGTACGGGATCACCGCGCCCGTGGCCGACGGCGTGATGGGCGTGGAAACCGACGATATCGGGGCCCGGCCCGTGTTCTGTGGTGGCCTTTGGGCCGGGTGTTCGCGGACAAAAGGCCGGCGGTTCGCCGACGCGTGCTCATCTCGGCCGGGTAGCCGCGGGAAGGGTTCGGCGGACCCGCCCGGGTCAGGGCAGCGGCGCGCTCCAGCACAGGACGGTGCCGCCGGTCGGTTTGCGGCCCACCGTGCAGTGTCCACCGGCTCGCTCCGCACGGACCCGCAGGTTCGCCAGCCCGCTACGCCGCCGGATTTCCGGCGCCAGCCCGATGCCGTCGTCGGCTACCTCGAGAGTCACCTCGTCGCCCACGCGCAGCTCGACCGACAGGGTGGTGGCGTGGGCGTGCCGCACCACATTGCTGACCGCCTCGCACAGGACGGCCTCGATATCGTCGGACAGGGGCGGGGCGAGGACGGTGACGGGCCCGCTGAGCCGGATCGTCGTGCGTAGGTCGGTCTCGGCGGTCAGTTCGGTGACGATACCGTGCAGATGCCGGCGGTAGCCGGCCGATTCGGTGGTCGTGGTGCTGTGCAGATCGAAGATCGAGTGCCGGATCTCCTGCATGATCGATTGCAGGTCGTCGATGGTTTCGCCCAGTCGTGCCCGCACTTCGTCGCTGCGGGCGCGCTGCAGGGTGCCCTGGAGGCCCAGGCCGAGGGCGAAAAGGCGCTGGATGACGTGGTCGTGCAGATCGCGGGCGATCCGGTCGCGGTCGGCGACCACGTCCAGTTCCCGCATCCGGCGCTGTGTCTCCGCGAGCCGTAGGGCCAGGGCGGCCTGATTGGCGATCACCGTCATCATGGCCTGGACGGCGGCATCGAAATTATTGCCGCCGGGAGGCTGGATGGTGGCAAGGACGCCGATGATGGTGTCCTCGGCCCGCAGCGGAAGCACGAGTGCCGGGCCGAAATCGCCGGAGATCCCCGGTAACACGTCGGTGGCCAGTCGCGCCACGGCGATCGTCTGGCCGTGGCGGAACGCCCTACCCGACTGGGAACCGTGCAGCGGCAGTCGTTGCCCGTGTAATTCGTCGGTCTGCTGCCCGGAAACCGCGGCAATGGTGAGTTCGCGTACCTCGTGACCGGGGATATCCGGATCGTCGGGCAGTGCCACGAACGTGCACGCGGCGCCGGTGAGGGTGCGGGCCCGTTCGGTGACCAGATCGAGGATGTCCTGCGGTTCGCCGCCCGCGAGCAGTTCGGTGGCCACATCCCGGGTGGCTTCGAGCCAGTGCTGGCGCCGCCGGGACTGTTCGTAGAGGCGGGCATTCTCGATGGCGATACCGGCCGCCGCCGCCAGGGCCTGCACCACGACCTCGTCGTCCTCGGTGAACTCCTTGGCCCCGATCTTCTCGGTGAGGTAGAGGTTGCCGAACACCTCGTCGCGCACTTTGACCGGCACCCCGAGAAAACTGTGCATGGGCGGGTGATGTGCCGGGAAACCGACCGATGCGGGATGCTCGGAGATATTGGTGAGGCGGATGGGTTCGGGGTGCTGGATGAGTACCCCGAGCACCCCGTGGCCGCGGGGCAGATCGCCGATCCGGTGCCGGGTGGCATCGTCGATACCCTCGTAGACGAATTCGGCCAACTCATCGCTGGTCGAATCGGTGCCGCGGACACCGAGCGCGCCGTATCCGGCGTCGACCAACTCGATGGCGGTGTGCACGATCGACCGGAGGGTGTCGTCCAGATCGAGACCCGCGGTGATGGACAGCATGGCTTCCATCAGCCGGTCCATCCGGTCACGCACATCGACGATCTGGGCGATACGTTCCTGTACCTCGTCCAGCAGCTCGTGCAACCGCAGCTGGGACAGCGTTTCGGTTACCGGGGGCCGGTCACTCGTCGCGGGCACCTGGCGTTCCATACGCGATATTCTTCCACCGGCCTGTCGTGCCACGCTACCGTCGGGCCTGGTCACGGTCGGTTCGCTCGTCACCTGCGGTCGGGCGGGATGATCTTGGTCGCGAGAACCGCGGCCTGGGTCCGGCGTTCGACACCCAATTTGGTGAGCAACCGCGAGACGTAGTTCTTGACAGTTTTCTCGGCCAGGAACATGCGACCGGCGATCTGCCGATTGGTGAGCCCCTCGCCCAGCAACGCGAGCAGGGTGCGTTCCTGTTCGGTCAGTCCGGCGAGCGGACCCGTGGCGGTTTCGGCCTCGGCCCGGAACTTCGCCATCAACGCGGCCGCCGCCCGATTGTCCAGCAGTGATCTGCCGGCCGCCACCTCGCGAATGGCGCGCACGAGTTCCAGGCTGGTGATGTCCTTGACGACGTAGCCGCTGGCGCCGGCCAGGATGGCATCGAGCATGGCCTGGTCGTCGGTGAAGGAGGTGAGCATCAGACACCGGAGCCCCGTATTCGCCGAAAGCAGTTCCCGGCACAATTCGATACCGTTGCCGTCCGGCAGGCGGACATCGAGGACGGCGACATCGGGCCGTAGCGCCGGGATCCGGGCCAGTGCCTGGGAGACGTTGGCGGCTTCACCGACGACCTCCAGATCGGTTTCCGCCTCGATCAGGTCGGCGACCCCGCGCCGTACTATCTCGTGGTCGTCGACCAGAAACACCCTGACCATGGTCTCGCCTCTCTTGGATATGAGTGCTCTCAGCGTACGGAGTGAAGAGCCGGCGGGGCGGCGGCATGGGCCTCGCATTCGACGACGAACGGCACTTGACCGGCCGATAGTTTTGTGCTGGTCGGCGCCGCGGGCACTACTCGTACGCGTGTGCCACCGCAGTCAGTACCGCTACGAGGCGTTCACCGATCTGCTCGGCCACCGGCTCCAGCGCGGGTTGCCCACTGCATTCCACGAGCAGTCGGGGGTCGGTTGTTTCGACGACGGTGATCGAATCCGTATGGCGTACGGCGATATCACAGGGCAGCAGTGGGATGATCCGTCCGTTGACTCGGGCCGCGTATACGGCGAGGTCCGGGTCGAAGGCGCCGAGGAGCAGGTGCTCGGGCGACTCGGCGCCGGGCCTCCGATCCGGGTCGGTGGGAAGGGACACTTCGTAGGAGATCTCGAAACCGCTGTCCCGCAGTGCCGTACGGACCGCCCGGGCGACCGTCGCGACAGATGCGGGTATTCGCACGCTCAGCGTAGTGGAGGTGACCGGGACGCGTATCTCGGTGAACAGGTCGGCGGGGGTGACGGCCTCGTCCGGCGCGATCCGGTAGATCTCGGTGGGCGGTCCGGTGCTCTGGAGACCGGAGTGGCGGAGCCAGTCGTCGAGCGCGCGATAGGCGGCGCCGATGCTCGCGTAGTCGCCGTGATGGCACGTGCGCGCGTAGCACCGCGGTCCGGTGCGGCGGAGGGTGAACTCGCTGTCCGAGATGCCCGGCGCCTCGGTCTCGACCGGAAGGATGAACTCCGCCTCGGTGGCCGCGCCGGACCGGAAATCGCCGTGATAGGTGGTGGCCGGCGGGCCGACCGGCAGCAGACCGAGAGTTCGGACGAGTCGATAGAGGTCCGTCATGCCGTCCCGGATGTCATCACCCGCCCGGTCGCTGCGCACCGTCCGGCGGATGGCGAGCACGGTGTGTGGCGCCGACTCGTGGAGATCCACCTGATATGCCATGACGCGCCGATCCTTTCGGCGCCGTCGGCCGCTGCGGCGGAGAGCGTCGCCCATTCTCGGGTGCGCGCACGCGTGACCGAAGCCGCCGTGACCGGGGCGCCGTACTCGCTACCTCGTCTCGCTGTGCGCAACAGATGCTTCGACGATATCCGGGGCCGGCCTGGCATACCCAGGGTCGCTCGGCTCCCGTGTCGGGGACATTCGGCCCCGTGGGAGAGGCGGGGGACTTCCGTGGCCCCTGGGCGGGGAAGTGACGTCCGAATCCGTCGGCGTGCGTGCGCGGTAGCGGTGAGCCGGGAAGAAGGTACTTGGTGAGCAGTGGCAGAGGGCATTCGGCCCTGTCTCTTTCCTTGCCGTGGTGGTGATCTGAGGAGAGGTACCGACAGAGGAAGCGGGGAAACGAGGTGATAGGTCCCGAGCTGTCCCCGGGCTACGGCGGAGCTCCGCGGCGAACCGTGCAGTTGGAGCGTGCCGAAGCCCTGCGCCTGCTCGCCGCCGCCCCCTTCGGGCGCCTCGTGTTCACCGCCGACGCATTGCCCGCGGTGCGGCCGGTGAATCATCTCATCGGCGCCGGCGGGGAGGTGATCGTGCGCACCCAGCCGTTCGCCGGGCTGTCCCGGACAGCGCTCGGCCGTCCCGCCATCGTCGCCTACCACGCCGACGAGATCGACCCGGTGCGGCGGATCGGATGGTCGGTGCTGGTCACCGGGCCGGCGCGGCTGGTCGCCGCCGGTGAACTCGCCGCGGAGTATGCGCGGCGGCTCGGCCCCTGGGATGACCCGGACAGTGGCGTCGTCATCGGCATCGAACCCACCCTGGTCACCGGGACGAGGCTGATCGCGGAGGTCGCGGTGTGAACCCGGCGACCATGCGGGCGTGGCGGGTGGACACGCCCCGGCGTATCGACCGGAAACCGATCATCGCGCGACGGGAGCCGCTTCCGCGACCGGGTCCGGGAGAACTGCTCGCCCGGGTACTGGCCTGCGGTGTGTGCCGGACGGATCTGCACGTGGTGGAGGGCGACCTGCCTGTGCACCGGCCGCATGTCGTCCCGGGTCACGAGGTCGTCGCCGAGGTCGTCGCCACCGAACGGGGTGATTTCACGGTGGGGGATCGCGTCGGGATTCCGTGGTTGCGGCACACCTGTGGTGTGTGCGAGTTCTGCCGGAAGGGCGCGGAGAACCTGTGCCCGGAATCGCGGTACACCGGATGGGACGTCGACGGCGGATATGCCGAATACGTCACGGTCCCAGGAGATTTCGCGTTGGCGCTGCCGGTCGGATACGCGGACCGGGAGCTGGCGCCACTGTTGTGCGCGGGCATCATCGGCTACCGGGCGCTCACCCGCGCACTCGTGCCCGAGGGTGGGGTACTGGGTATCTACGGATTCGGCGGCAGTGCCCACCTGACTGCTCAGGTCGCACTCGCCCGGGGTGCTCGCGTCCATGTCATGACCCGCGGCGCCGCGGCCCGCGAACTCGCGCTCGGTCTCGGCATCGCGTCGGTACAGCACGCCGCGGATCCACCGCCGGAGCGCCTGGATTCGGCCATTTTGTTCGCCCCGGTGGGCGAGCTGGTACCGCCGGCGCTGGAAGCCCTTGGGCCCGGCGGGACGCTGGCGGTGGCGGGAATCCATCTCACCGATATTCCCCCGCTCGACTATCGGCGCCATCTGTTCCGTGAGCGGCAGGTCCGCAGCGTCACGTCCAATACGCGCACCGACGCCCGTGATTTTCTCGCCTTCGCGGCGCGCCATCGGCTGCGGGTGACGACCCACCCCTACCCACTGGACCGGGCCGTCGCGGCCCTCTCCGATCTCGCGCATGGTCGTTTCGATGGTGCTGCCGTGCTACTGCCCTGACTCCGGGGGTCTCCGAAGCCAGGGCAGGTACGAGGGGCCTGTGGTCCGGACCTGTCGGGTCGCGTCGGCGCCGCCTCGATCCGCTCAGGCCCGGGGCCGGGCGACGATCAGCGGTACCGATACCCCGTGCAACACCGCCTGGCTGGTCGAGCCCAGGCTCATCCCGGCGAAACCGCCGCCGCCGTGACTGCCGACGACAACCAGTTGCGCACCCTCGGCCTCGTGCAGCAACCTCCGTGCGGGCCGGTCCTCGACCACGACACGGGTCACCGGAACATCCGGATACTGCTCGGTATGCCCGGCCAGGCTCTCGGCCTGTAGCGCGCGGGCCTGCTCCTGCATCTCGGGGCGCGACCGGTAACGGAAGAACTCCGACCAGGTGGTGACCGCGACGAGACCGGTGCTGCGCCGGGAGGCCTCGTCGAAGGCGATATCGACAGCTTCGGCACTGCGCGGTGACCCGTCCGCTCCGACCACCACGGGCGCGCCGGGGCGTTCGCCGTGTTCGGTGTAGCTCTGCGGGACCACGGCGACCGGGCAGTGCGCGTGCCGCGCCAGCGAGGTGCTCACCGAGCCGAGCAGCCCCCGTCCGATCGCGCTACGTCCGTAGGTGCCCACCACGACCAGGCGAGCGGTCCGGGATCTCTCGATCAGCGTCGGCGCCGGGTCCGGGTCGACCACGACCGTGGTGATTTCCAGCTCACCGGCGATCTCGCGGGCGATCTTCGCGGCGGAGGCGCATACGGCTTCGCCGTCGGCCCGCAGCGCTTGATTGTCGAAGGCGACGACCCCGAGCCCGGGCCCGAAATCCAGTGGCGCCCCGACGGCGTACACCAGGTGTAGCGGGTCGCCGTGCCCGGCCGCTGTCCGGGTCGCCCACTGGACGGCGGCGAACGACGCGGCCGAGCCGTCGACACCGACGACCACGGGCTCTCGGGTATATGTGCTCACGGTGGGCCCACTTTCTCGCTCATCGGCTCCGGAATCCGCGTCGGCTACCGGCCGCGGTTTCTCCGCCGCTCCGGTTCCTCCGGATACAGCGAGGGTAAAGCGCGGACCACACCGCCGATGGGGGCCTTGGTCCCGGCCGGAAGAGACCAAAGTCGATTCCCGGCGGCGATATTCGGGTGCCGGTCCGACGGGCCCGGGCCCTGATCCTCCGGGACGGGGGACCTTCGGCACTCTCGCGAGCCTGCCGGGGTCGGTCAGTATGCAGGGAGTGGGGTCGCGGCGACCCCGTGATGTGTGAGGGGCAGCGGAGGTGTCGGCATGCGCGAGCAGAAGCCCGATGAGACCACGGTGCGTGCGGTACTGGAGCGCGCCTGCCGCGCGCCGTCCCTGCACAACAGTCAACCCTGGCGGTGGCGCTGGGACGGCAGCACTCTGGAACTCTTCGCCGACGCCGAACGCCTACTGCCCGGTACGGATCCCTTGAACCGCCAGGGCATCCTCGCCTGTGGTGCACTGCTCGACCATGCCCTCGTCGCGTGGGCGGCCGCCGGCTGGGATGTGCGCGTCACCCGGTTCCCGGAACCTCCTGTGCGGGCGAACCTGGCCGCGCTGTCGTTCGCGGGGCGGCGCGAGCCGTTCGAGAGCGATGTACTGTCCGCCGCCGCGATCGACAGCCGATACACCGACCGAGCGCCGATGGCCGCCCCCGGCGGCCGGGCCGAACTCGAGCCGGTGCTGCAGAGTCTGTGCCGGCGCCGCGATACCGCACTGCAAGTGGTGAACCCGCGTCTCCGAGCCGAGCTGGACGGTCTCTCCAGGACCACCGCGAAATTGCGCCGGCACGATCCCCGATACCAGACGGAACTGCTGTGGTGGGCCGGTGCCGGCACCCACGGCGGTGCGGGGATCCCGACCGGTCGGTTGCCCTCGCCGGAACTGTCGGCCCAGGTGCCGGTCAACCGCAGTTTGCCGGTGGGTGCGCTGGGCGCGGCCGACGAGGACGTCCCCCCGGACGAGACGATGATCGTCGTACTGTCCAGCCGCGACGATACGGTCGAGTCGCTGCTGTGGTGCGGGGAGGCGCTGTCGGCGGTACTGCTGGAGTGCACCGTCGAGAACTTGTCGACCTGCGTTCTCACCCATGTCACCGAACTCGCCTCGGCCCGCGCGAGGGTCGCGGACCTGGCCGGGCCACGGCTCCCGCAGGTGCTCGTCCGGTTGGGACGTTCGCTCGCGCCGCCACCAGCGCGGACCCCGCGGCGGAATACCGACGAGGTCCTCGAGGTCGTCGGTATCTCTTCGGCGGGGTGAGCCGGCGCAACGCTCGCGGCCGCTACCGGCCGGGCTCCGACAGGGGCGGCGCCCAGGGCCGGGAGTTCCGGTCGGACCAAGGAGCGGACCTTTGCCCCTGTCGGCCGGGCGCCGGGGCGGTCACACTCGATTCGTGGCTCATAGTGCTGCCGTGCCGCGGATCGATACGCGCCGCCACGACGCGGTGATCTTCGATATGGACGGGGTGGTGACCGACAGCGCCTCGATACACGCCGCGGTGTGGACCGAACTGTTCGACGCCTTCCTCGCCGCCCGACCGGCCACCCCGGGACAGGACCGGTCACCGTTCACCGAGGTCGACTACCTGAAGTACGTGGACGGTAAGCCCCGCTATCGCGGTGTGGCCGATTTTCTCGCCTCCCGCAATATCCGGCTGCCCTGGGGCGGACCGGCCGATCCCGAATCGGCCGCGACCGTATGCGGTGTGGGTAACCGCAAGGACCACCTGTTCCGCGAGCGTATCGCGCATGACGGTGTCGTGGCGTTCGATTCCACCGTCGCACTGGTTCGCCGCCTCCGCTCCGAAGGTGTCCGGACCGCTGTGTTCACCGCCAGCCGCAATTGCGAGCAGGTGCTAGACGCGGCCGGTCTCGCCCACCTTTTCGAGGTCCGGGTCGACGGGGTGGACGCGGAAGAACTCGGCCTGCCGGGGAAGCCGGATCCGGCCGTGCTGCGCGAAACCGCGGCGCGTCTGCACAGGGCGCCCGGCCGGGTCGTCGTGGTGGAGGACGCCGAAGCCGGGGTGGCGGCCGGCCGCAACGGGGGTTTCGGACTGGTGGTGGGTATCGACCGGGCAGGTAATGGGGACAGGCTGCTGGCCGCGGGGGCCGATACGGTGGTCGACGACGCCGCGCGGATCGGTGTGCGCGGCGGGTTCCGGCGGGTCGGCGAGGTACCCGATGTTTTCGAGTACTGGCCGCGGTTCGTGGATCTGCTGGAGACCGAGAAACCCGCTGTGCTGATGGACTTCGACGGCACTCTGTCCGAGATCGTCACCGACCCGGCCGCCGCGGAGATGGTGGAGGGCGTGGCCGCGACCCTCGCGGACCTGGTCGCGCGGTGCCCGGTCGCCGTGCTGAGCGGCCGTGGCCTCGACGATCTGCGGGCGCGAATGCCGGTTCCCGGTATCTGGCTCGCGGGCAGCCACGGTCTCGAACTGATGGCGCCGGACGGCACCCGCCACCTGCCCGGCGCGCTACCCGGTACCGAAGCCGACCTCGCCCGTGCCGCCGCGGAGCTGCGGCTGCGGCTGGGTGATATCGCAGGGGTCGCTGTCGAGCACAAACGGTTCGCCGTGGCCGTGCACTTCCGGGCGGCGACGGACGCGGACGCCGCCGAGGTGATCACCCTCGTCGGCGCGGCCGGGCGCGCCCGCGGTCTGCGGGTGACCTACGGACGCAAGGTGATCGAATTGCGGCCGGAGGTGGACTGGGACAAAGGTGACGCACTGCGCTGGATACTCGAACGGATCGACGGACCGGTGGTGCCGCTGTACCTCGGTGACGATATGACCGATGAGGACGCCTTCGACGTCGTCGGGCCGGATGGGGTCGCCGTCGTGGTGCGGGCCGCGGAGAACACCGGCCGATACACCTCGGCCCATTTCTCGGTGGACGGTCCCCGCCGGGTCGCGGATCTGCTCGCCCGGTGCGTGCGTTCGATCGGGACCGGTCCGGCCGCAGTGGAATCGGAGACATGGTCGTTCGCCTACGACGGCTACGACCCGGAACAGGAAAAGCTTCGCGAGGCGCTCTGCACGGTCGGCAACGGCTATTTCGCTGTGCGTGGGGCCGCACCGGAGAGCCGGGCGGGACCTTGTCACTACCCCGGCACCTATGTGGCCGGCATCTATAACCGGCTCCGGGATCGGGTGAACGACCGGACCATCGACAACGAGAGCATGGTCAACCTGCCGAACTGGCTGCCGGTGGCATTCCGGGTCGCCGAGGGTGACTGGTTCGATCTCGACACCGCCGACCTACTGGACTACCGGCAGCGGCTGGACCTGCGCCGCGCCGAACTGATCCGGTGGTTCCGGTTCCGGGACGGCGCGGGGCGTATCACCCGGGTCGAGCAGCGGCGATTCGCGGCGATGCACCGTCCGCACCTGGGAGCCCTCATCACCACTATTACGGCCGAGAACTGGTCGGGCACGCTCCAGCTGCGCTCGATGATCGACGGGGAGGTGAGCAACAACCTGGTCGAACGCTACCAGGCCCTGTCCGGGGTACATCTGGACGCGGTACGGACCGCCCGATTGTCGGAGGCGGTCGTACTTCTCGCGGCACGCACCTGCGACTCGGAGATCCCGCTGGCAGTGGCGGTCCGCGACCTGCTGCGTGGTGCGCCCGCGCAGGCCGTGGAGGTGCGGGAGCGCAGCCGCATCGGTCACGAGTTCGGGGTCGAGATCGCCGAAGGCGGCTCGGTAACCCTCGAAAAGACGGCAGCGGTGTGCACGGGCCGGGACCGCGCCTCGTCCGGCCCCGCGGACCAGGCCGGACGGTTGCTGGCGGCGGCGCCGGATTACGCGGCACTCTTCGCCGGGCACACCCGGGCCTGGGAGCGGATCTGGGGCCGGATGCGAATAGATCTCGACGACGACGCGCGATCGGTGCGTGTGCTGCGGCTGCACCTGCTGCATCTGATCCAGACCTTGTCGCCGAACACCGTGGAACTGGATGTGGGCGTGCCGGCCCGGGGGCTGCACGGTGAGGCGTATCGCGGGCACGTCTTCTGGGACGAACTGTTCGTTTTCCCGGTGCTGAACCCGCGTATCCCGGCGCTGACCCGCTCGCTCTTGCGTTACCGCCACCGGCGGCTCCCGGAGGCCCGCCGGGCGGCCGCGGCGGCCGGCGTGCCGGGTGCGATGTTTCCCTGGCAGTCGGGTGGCGACGGACGTGAGGAGAGCCAGCAACTGCATCTCAATCCGCTCTCGGGCCGATGGAATCCGGATCCGAGCCGTCGGGCGCACCATATCGGCGCCGCCGTCGCCTACACGGTGTGGCAGTACTACCAGGCCACCGGCGATCTCGAATTCCTCATCGACCACGGCGCCGAGCTGCTCGTGGAGATCGCCCGGTTCTGGTCCGGGCTGGCCGATTACGATCCCCGGCGGGGGCGGTATGTGCTCTGCGGTGTCATCGGTCCCGACGAATTCCACACGGGCTACCCGCACGCTCCCCTGGCGGGCGTCGACAACAATGCCTACACCAACGTCATGGCCGCCTGGACCATCACCTGCGCGCTCGAAGCCCTCGATACGCTCGCCCCGCGGGTCCGCGCCGAACTACTGGAGCGGCTCGGGGTGGGCCCGGCGGAGCCGGCCCGGTGGCGCGAGGTCGCCCATCGAATGTACGTGCCGTTCCACGACGGCGTGATCAGCCAGTTCGACGGCTACGAGCGGCTACGGGAACTGGACTGGGAGCACTATCGGCGCCGCTACGGCAATATCCAGCGGCTGGACCGGATACTGGAGGCCGAGGGCGACGATATCGGCCGCTATCGCGCGGGCAAACAGGCCGATGTACTCATGCTCTTCTACCTGTTCTCCGCCGACGAACTCCGCGAACTGTTCACGCGCGCGGGCTACGAGCTGCCGGGGGAGATGATCCCGCGGACGATCGACTACTACACGGCGCGGACCTCGCACGGTTCCACGCTGAGCGCCCTGGTGCATTCGTGGGTTCTCGCCCGGGCCCACCGCGATCGGGCCATGGAGTTCTTCGAGCAGGTGGTCCGTTCGGATGTTGCCGATATCCAGGGTGGGACCACCGGCGAGGGTATCCATCTGGCCGCGATGGCGGGCAGCGTCGATTTGCTGCAACGCTGTTTCACCGGTCTGGAGATACGTCGCGACCAGCTCATCTTCTGCCCGTACTGGCCGAAAACCATGGGCACCCTGTCCTTTCCGATGATGTATCGAGGCCACCGGCTGATCGTGCGCGTCGACGGCCGCCGAGTCGAGATCGGGTCGGAGCCGGGCAACGCGCCGCCGATCGAGGTGGTCTGCCGCGACCGGCCGGTGTGGCTCGAGCCCGGGGAGACGGTCCGGCTGGTCGATCGTCCGCCCCGCGGCTCGCCGTATCCGGAGCCCGGGCAGGGAGCTGCGATAGGACGGCCTCCGGAGTCCGGCACCGGGTAGTGCCTCGACGAGAAGTGATGTGCCACGATTTCCGCTTGCGCACGCAGTTCCGCGCTGGTGACCACTCGCGAGTCCGGTCCCGGGAAGGTCAGCGCGCGATTGCCGGTATCCGCCCAGTGCACCCGGTAAGGAAGAGGCGGCCGATCTGCTGGAGTTGCGTACCCGGCTGGAACCGCTGTGCGCGACCCGCGCGGCCCACCGGCGCACCCCGGAACAGCTCGGCCGGCTCAACGAACTCACCGCACTGGGGCAGGCCGCCGGCCGTTTCCCGCTCTGTGATTTCGCGGCCCTGCTGAACACGCGAATTGCCGGGATGCCCCGGATACGGCAACGGGTGCGCCGCACCGCGCTCGACCTGGCCGCACCGGAATGGGAAGACGACCCGGCCTTCGATCTGGCCCATCACCTGCGCTGGGTGGCGCTTCCGCGGCCGGGGTAGGACGGAACGCTGTGCGAGTGGGTGGCGGCCGAGATCGAGGAGCGACTCGACCGGGATCGTCCGCTGTGGGAGTGCGTGGCGGTCAAGGGTTTGGCCGGCGATCACCGGGGTGATCCTGAAGGCCCATCACAGCCTGGTGGGCGGAATATCGGGACTGGCCGTGTTCGAGACCCTCTGCGATCCGCTACCGGTGGATGATGGGCCGGGCCGCCGCCGCACCGGCCGGGTGCGTAAACAGCCGGAACGCGCGGGGTGGGCGAAGCTGCTCGGTGCCGGGTCTCCCGGCCCCGAGCCGGCCCCCGGGTAGCGGTCGGAGCCATCGGCTACCGGCCGACCCGCGCCATCTCGGGGGAACACCGCCGGTCTGCCTGCTCCGGCCGTTCCGGCCCGGGGAATAATGTCCGGTCTGGACTGCCCCGGACCAGCCAGGCGAGGTTACGGAATTCTCACTTTCGGTACGGGCTACGGTGGGCAACGCGGTCGGGACCAAGGGTGAGTCGATGAATGACAGCAAAACACTGCGGGCCTGGTGGAACGACCCGGTCGACTACCGCTGGCTGGTGCGCACGCTGGCGGCGCGATCGGCGCTGGGTCCACTGAAAGTGCTGGTCGGTGTGGCGGGCGCGGCGATCGCGGTGATGGGTGCGGTGATCGCGGGCACGCCGGTGGGCCCGGCCGGTGCTCCCGGCATCGCTTCGACGGTCGGCGTGCTGTGCGGGACGCTGTGGGCGCTGCGCTGGTGGTTGCTGGCCTGGCCGGGCAAAACCGAGTCGCTGGTGTTGATCGGCGGCGCGGATGTGCTGTTCACGATGGAGTTCCTCCAGGTGCCGGATCGGCTGTTCGGGGCGATGGGCGCGGTGCTGCTCGTGGTCACCGGCAGCTACCTCGGCTTCTTCCACAGCGCGCGGGCCTTGGCCGCGCATTCGGCGTGGTCGTTGCTGTCGGTTCTCGTGTTCTCGGTGCGGATAGCCACCGGGGGCGGCGGTATCCGGCTGGCATGCGCGGTCGGGCTGCTGCTCTTCGTCTCGGTGGTCAGCGCGCTACCCGCGTTGCAGATCCTCTACTGGCTGTTGCGTACCGAATCGCTGTCGGACCCGCTGACCGAACTGCTGAACCGCCGGGGTCTGGAGATCCGGCTGCCGCAGTTGGTCGACCGGTTTCCCGCGATCTGCGTCATGAGCTTGGATCTCGACCGGTTCAAGAGCGTGAACGACACCTGGGGGCACCGCGTCGGCGACACTGTCCTGGTACGGACCGCCCGGCGGTTGCATGCCGCCGCGGGGGAGCGGGCGGTGGTGGCGCGCACGGGTGGCGAGGAGTTCGTGGTGGCGGCGCCGATGGACGCGGCGGCCGCGCGCGCCGAGGCCGAACGCCTGCGGGTCGTCGTCGCCGACCCGCCGGAGACCGCGGTGGAGGTCACCGCGAGTGTCGGTGTCGCGGTCTTCGACGCGACAATTTGTCCCCGCTGTCCGCGCCCGACCCCGGATCGGCTGCTGCAATGCGCCGACGCCGCCATGTACCGGGCCAAACAGTCCGGCGGGAACCTGGTGGTGGTCGACGAACTCACCCCCATGCAGGATCACCGGCACCCGGCTGCCGGATGAGACGACGGCGGCCCCGGCCGGAGGGCACACCCGGGGCCGGCCGGAGCAGCACACGACCGAGAAGCGGCCGACGCCGTGGTTTTCCTCGACCTCGGGTACCGCGCAGCTGCCGCGAGAGCCGGGTCGTCCGGCGTGATCAGCGCTGGAACATGCCCTGCCACGTCTGCTGGTAGCGGGTGACGGCGTCCGGGGTGAGGGCGGCGGTATCGGGGAAGGGGACGTCCTGGGCTCGTGCCACGGCGCCCTCGATATCGGGCAGCGCGGCGGCATAACCGCCCGACAGCGCCGTCTGCCCGTCCCGGGTGACCAGGAAATCGGCGAGTACCTGCGCGGCGTTCGGATGCGGCGCCGAGGCCAGGATATGGCTGTACCACGGTGTGCCCCAGGCGGGGGCGGGTAGTTTCCAGTCGACCGGCGCCCCGGCGGCCTGCTCACGGACCAGCGGTTGCACCATCGGCGTCGCCACGATCTCGCCCGAGTTCAGCGCCTGTGCCACACCCAATGCGCTCGGATAGATGCGCGGTCGCTGTGCGGCCAGTTTCTCGGTGAAGGCAGGATCCCAGTTGCGGTCGAAGAACTGGTACTGGTCCACCACTGCGGCGAACCCGCTCGGGTTGGTCATGCCGATCCGGCCGCGCAGAGCGGGATCCAGCAGATCCGCCGGCGACGCCAGTCCCCGCGGCAGCGCGGTGGTGTTCCAGCCCAGCCCGAAGACGGCGGCACTGGTCAGGAAGAACCGGTCACCACGGACACTGCGATCGCGCTCGTAGGCCGGGTCGGCAAAGGAAGGGCCGGCCGGTGCCACGGAGTACATGCCGGATTCGGCCGCGGTGGCGGTCCAGACCAGGTCGGAGGTCATATGCACATCGGCGGTTCCGCGCCCGGTGCGGTGCTCGGTCTCGACCCGGGGATTGATCTCCACATCGGTACCACGGGTGAACTCCAGGGTGATGCGCGGGTATGTCCGCTCGAACGCGGTTTTCAGCTTCGCGAGGTTGTCCGGGTGCTGGGTCGAGTAGAGGTGGACACTCCCCTCCGCCTCGGCGGCCGCCACCACCTCGGCCCACTCGCCGGCGACCGGCAGATTCGCCGACGGCGCGGAGCCGCCGCAGGCAGTGCTCACCGCCGCGACAGCGGCGGCGAAGACGAGTACGAGAGTTCGTCGAGAAAGCGAGGGCACCGAGACCTCCAGAACCAAACTGATATTGGTTCAATAATCGATGAGACGGCGAAAGTGGTGTCAATCACTGGTTCTCGGAGTAATGGCTCTCGCTTCTGGGAGTTCACGGCTGCCTATCGCCCCGATCATGTGCTAAATGGTAATGATTATCAATACTGTTATTGAGCGAAAGTCGATGAGTTCACCTCCGAATGTCTCGCGGACTCCCCGCCGGAAGTGCCACCCACCGCGGTCCCGACGCACCGACGGGAAACCGGGCGAGGCGTGGTGACGCTGGTCGTACCACGACCGATTCGATCTGACCGCAACGGTTTTCACACTCGTCTGGACCTCGAGTGGCGGCTCGTTCTTCCTCGGCAACTACCTGACCGGGTGGTGGGTGCGCGACCCGGATACCGCGGCCGGTGGCCATCCGCGCACCGTTCTGGCCGCCGGATTGTCCGGCGCACTCGTGGCGGTGCTCGCCGTCTTTCACGTGGATGCGCTGGTACCGGCGCTGGCCGCGTCCGCCCTGATGGGGTTCGGCCATGCCGTGGTGGCCGCTCAGGTGACGACCCTGATCGCGCACCGCGGCGGCGAGCTGTCCACTGTCGCGTTCAGTCTCAATGCCGCGGGTATGAGCCTCGGGGTTTTCACCGGATCACTGCTGGGCGGCCTCGGTCTTGCCACGGCGGGACATACCGGGCTCGCCATCGCACTGGCCCTGCCCACCTTCCTCGCGTTGGTAGTGGTCTGTTCGATCGGCCGGAGCCGGTGGGGCCGGGCGGAAGCTTGCCACCGAACCTGGTAATCGCCGCCGCAATTGGCGGTATACAGGGGATATGCCGACTCCGCACTGGCAGCCGTTCCTGATCGCTGCTCCGCTCATCGCATTCACTCCGGGTGCGAACCAGCTGCTGTCGCTGCGGAACGCGGTGCAGCAGGGTGCCGTGGATGCGCTGGTGGCCGTGTCCGGCCGGCTGTCGGCCTTCCTGTTGCTGGTGCTCGCGACAGCGGTGGGGCTGGGGGAATTGCTGGTCACCTCCGAGCCGGTGTTCACGGCCGTGAAATGGTGTGGCGTCGCGTACCTGCTCTACCTCGGTGTGGCCATGCTCTACCGGAGCCGCCCCGCCGGCACACCGGACGTGGCCGGCAGCTCGCCGCCGGATATATCGTTGCTGCGGCGGACGCGTCGGCAGCTGACCAGGCAGGAGTTCACGGTGGCGCTCACCAATCCCAAGGCGCTGCTGTTGTTCGCCGCGCTCCTGCCCCAATTCGTCGACCACGCGGCGGGGGCCGTACCCGCGCAGCTGATCGCGCTGGGTCTCGGCTATCTCGTTGTCGAGTTCGTCGCGGCGACGGTGTACGCGGGGGTGGGTGGGGCCCTCAACTCGTTCGATATGCCGCCGCGCACCCGGCGCTGTCTGGATCGCGGGACCGGCGTCACCATGCTCGCGGTTGCGGGCGGTCTCGCCCTCGCGCGCCGGTGAGCCGGGCGGCGCCGAACCCGGGCCTGTCCTGCCGGTGCGGTTCGAGAACCGGCGCCGCCGCCCGCATTTCATCCCGCGCAGCAGGGCCCGGCCGAGGAAGACCGTGTCTGTCTGCCTCTGCGCGATGACCTGCTCCGCCTGCTCGGGGTCGATGATCATGCCGACCGCGCTGGTGCGGACCCCGGCTTCGTCGCGAAGCCGCGCGGCGAACGGAACCTGGTAACCCGGCCGCACCGGGATCGCCGCATCGGGCACGGAGCCGCCGCTGGACACATCCACCAGGTCGACGCCGAGCCGCTCGAGATGTGGCGCGACGGCGATCGACTCCGCGACGATCCATCCCGGCCGGGGGTCCTCGGTGTCGCCGTCGAGCCAGTCGGTGGCCGACAGACGGAAGAACAGGGGTAGTTCCGCCGGCCATTCGCGGCGGACCGTGGTCACGACCTGCAATGCGAACCGGATGCGGTCGTCGAAACTTCCGCCGGCTGTCGGTGCGGGCAACCGGCCGAACGGCACCGCGCTCGGACCCACCGTGGGCCAGGCCCGGTGCGCGCGGTCGGGATCAGGCCACGGCCGCCCGGATCTGCCCGCGCTGACCTGCCTGCTCGGGATCGCGCAGCGACGCCGGCGATACCGCGGCGGACAGCACAAAGACGGCGTCTACGACCGCATCACCTGGGACTTCGTGAAATTTCACTGAACTGGATCTGAATCGATTTTGGGCCCTTGCCCACTTTCGGTGGTGCCTGTCCACCGATCACAGTGGCCATCGACGACTGGCTGTGGTGACGCCGGAATTGGCAACCACAATGATCCGGCGATGTCGAGATTCGCGACCAGGTGGTTTCCAGATTCGTGATCAGAACCACGCTCCGATATCGAAAGCTACCTCGACCGCATCGACCTCACACACGCAGAGCACGGCGCATGCCGCGGCTACACCACCAGCCCCGGTCCCGTCGTCGAGGGCGGTCCGGGCAGGTCCCGGTCTATCAGCAGGATGACTGGTCAGGCGGGCGGATGCTCCTATGGATGTCAAGGAGCAGGTTGGGGGTTGTCGGTGGTGATGAGCTGGTAGAGCTCGCGGGCGGCATAGCGTTTGAGGCAGCGGATGATTTCTTTTTTGGACATGCCCTCCTTGGTGCGCCGCTCGACGTAGGCGCGGGTGCGGGGGTCCCAGCACAGGCGGCAGAGCACGACGCGGTAGAGCGCGGCGTTTGCGTGGCGGTCACCGCCGCGGTTGAGTCGGTGCCGGTTGGTCTTGCCGGAGGACCCGGGGATCGGGGCGACCCCGCAGAGCATCGCGAACGCGGCCTCCGAGCGGATTCGGTGGTGATTCTCTCCGGCGGTGACCAGCAACTGACCGGCGGTGTCGGTGCCGACGCCGTTGGCCGCGACCAGGTCAGGGCTGATGGCTGCCACCAGCGGAGCAAGCAGTTCGTCGAGTTCGGTGATCTCGGCCGACAGCTGCTGATGACGTCGCGCTAGGCAGCGCAACGCGATCATGGTGGCGGTGAGCGGGGAGGCGGCGTCGGTATGGTCGGGGTCGAATCCCGCGCAGGTGGCGATCAGCTTGCTCACCGGCAGCCCACGCAGCTGTCGGCGCAACTCCTCGGATGCGGTGACGATCAGGGTCTTGATACGGCGTTGGGCATCGGCGCGTTGGTCGACCGCCGACCGGCGAGCGATGCGCAGGTTGCGCAGTGCTTCGATGCGGCCGTCACGTTGTTTCGGTGTGCCGGTGCGGTTTTCGGCCAGGGCCGTGCGTGCGGCTTGGATGGCGTCGATCGGATCGGACTTGCCTTGGAAGCGGCGGGTCTTGCGGTCGGGGCGATCGACTTCGACCACTGGAATGTGGTGCTCGTGTAGCACGCGGGTCAATCCCGCACCGTAGGCGCCGGTGCCTTCCACTCCGACCCGGGTCAGGTGGCCGAATCCGCGCATCCAATCCAGCAGCGCGCCGTAGCCTGCGGCGTCGGTGCTGAAGACGGCTGTCCCCAATACCCGGCCGACGGTGTCGAGCACCGCTGCGGTGTGGGTGTCCCGGTGGGTATCGACGCCGCCGGCGACCTCGCTGGACATGGCATGTTCGTGTGTAATGGAGGGCATCGTCGTCCTGTTGCTCGCGACCGTGGGCAGGGCGGCACGCACCAGCCGGGCACGCGGACAAGACAGAGATGGCCTCTGGCCAGGCTCCTATGAAGTCACAACGCCGCATCTGGTGGAGTGCACGTGAGCGCCTCCGGCCCGGGCCGACAAATCCGGTTGAGGACCCTGAGTCAGTCAGTCGGTGGGTCAACCCCGGGCCGGAGGCGCTCACCTACATCCTCTCTGTCAGTCGGGGAGGATCCGCTTCACTCCCTCCTGATAGGTGGTGATCTGGAAGTCGGGAAAGCGGGCCGCGAACTTCGAGCTGTCGAAGATGTTGTCGTCGCGGTAGCGGTCGAGCAGCTCGTACATCTCGTCAAGCGGCTCGATGAAGCGGCGGCCGAGGCGGAAGGCGAGCATCGGCAGCACCGTGTAACCGGTCTTGCGGCCGGTGACTTCGCCGGCGATCTCGATGATTTGGGCGTAGGACTGCCGGTTCGGGTCGATCGGTAGGTGTCGGCCACCAACTGCACCTGTCCCGTCTGGTCGATATCGTCAGATCATGAGCCGGCGGCAGCGCACAATCCATCCGGCTCGCCGTGAAGACGACCCACTGGCCTGATGGCCGGAACGACTCGAACGATCGCTCCTCGGCAGGCGTGCCGACAGACCCGAGGACTGTGGCCGCGGCCGG
>JBFARE010000075.1:0-21118 GCA_040674215.1 Nocardia sp. NPDC050193
CAGTCGCTCACCGAACTGGGCCATATCCTCCGAAAACGACACGATCGCCGCAACCTCTCGAATCGAGAGTGTTGCGACGACCGTGTGAACCCAAGCAGCCCGTGATCGTCGAACGGGCTCCGCAACGCCGGAAAGGCGGCTACTTCGCCGGTCTGCCGGCGGCGGGCCCGGCAAGATCACGGCTTACGGGCTGGAGTACCAGGAACGGACCCGGTCCGCCGGCGCGGTCCAGCCGGTGGAGCGGATCCACTCGGCCAGGTCTCCGGTGGTCGGCTCGATCGCCTTCACTGCTGCGAGGTCTGACGGGTATTCGGACGCCTTGGCGAACTGGCGGAACATCGCCTTGTCGAGGTCGTTGCCGAGGACGCTCAGTGGCAGGACCTCGTAGCGTGACGGTAGCCCGGCGCGCGCGCCGAACGCGGCGGCGATCTGGGGGCCCGTCGGCTCGTCGCCGATGACCTCGATGGCTCCGCCGGGCACGTCCACGGTGTCGAGCAGGATCGCGGCGGCGACCTGGCCGATATCCTTGATCGAGATCATCTTCAGGGCGATGTCGTTCGGCAGCGGCAGCCTCAGCACGATCGTTCCGTCCTCCAGGCTCGGCGCCATCACGGTTGCGAAGTTCTCCATGAAGGCGGCCGGGCGAACCATCGTGGCCCGCAGGCCGGAAAGCTTCAGGCATTCCTCGATCCGGTGCTTCGAGTCGTGGTGCGGCACGCCCGTTTCGCGATCCGCTCCGAAGACCGAGTTGAACACGACGTGTGGCACGCGGGCTGCGGCAGCCGCATCGACGAGGGCGGTGCCCACTCGGACCTCCTCCTCGATCTCCTCGAGGCTGTTCGCCTCCGGGGTCATGAAGTAGAACGCGTCGACCGCCTCCAGCGCGGTGACCGTTGGCCGCGGGTCGTCGATCTGGACGGCTGCCAGCTCGACGCCGCGGGCGGCCGGCGCCTGCGCTCGATCGGACTCGGGGGTGCGGACGAGGGCCCGCACCCGCGCTCCTCGGGCCAGAAGCGCGTCGACGAGCGCCCCGCCCTGCTGTCCCGTCGCGCCGAAGACCGCGATCGCACCGTTTTCCCGCGTGACCATGTCGTCACCTCTCGCTAGGGCATGCCAATCAGGTCGGAAGCACCCTTCAATCCACGGGCCCGTCCCAGGTCGCTGGGTAGTCGCCATGTAACCCGGGTAGTCTTCTTCTGCCAAGTGTTGACGTATGCGGCGCTCGTTGCCGGGACGGCTGACAGATGTGTGCAGCTCTGAGTGAGGATGATCCGTCTCCGACGGTCCGTGATGTGGTCGATCCGGTCACGGAGGGGTTGGCTGCGTCCGGGTTGGATGACGCCGAGGAGATCGGACGGGGCGGTTTCGGCGTGGTTTACCGCTGCAAACAGGCGGAGTTGGATCGGGCGGTTGCGGTGAAGGTGCTGCCTGCCGAGTTGGACCCAGAGAGTCGGGCGCGATTCTCCAGGGAACAGCGGGTGATGGGGCGTTTGACCGGGCATCCGAATATCGTCATCATGCTGGAGACGGGTGTCACCGCGGACGGGCGGCCCTACTTGGTAATGCCGTATCACCGGTTGGGGTCATTGGCCGAGCGAATCCGCGAGCAGGGTCCGCTGCCGACCGAGACCGTTCTGGGGATGGGTGTAAAGATTGCTGGAGCCCTGGAGAGCGCGCATCGCCTGGGCGTCCTGCATCGGGACGTGAAACCGGGCAATATCCTGCTGACCGATTATGGTGAGCCGGCGTTGACCGATTTCGGTCTCGCGCGGATTGCCGGGGGGTTCCGGACAGCCGCCGGTGCCCTTACCGGGTCGCCGGCGTTCATGGCCCCAGAGGTCCTCGCGGGTGAGGACCCTACGTCCGCGGCAGACGTCTACGGCCTGGGCGCCACCTTGTTCTGCGCGTTGACCGGACACGCGGCGTTCGAACGGCGAAGTGGCGAAAATGTGGTGACCCAGTTTCTGCGGATCTCCAACGAGCCGGTGCCGAACCTGCACGAGTTGGGCATTGCTGAGGACGTTGCGGTGATGATAGCGGCGGCGATGAGTCGAGAACCACAGCGGCGGCCGACTCTGGTGGCGCTGGGAGAGGCGCTTCAGCAGGCACAACGGCATCACGGGTTTGCCGTCGTCGAGATGGCGTTATATTTCGAACCGGACGGCGAACCCCGGGACCGCATGGTCGCCGCGCCACAATGGCGTTCACCGGTGTCAGCGCCTCGGCGGGGTGCGGGGACGTTACCGCTGGAGTTGACCAGTTTTGTCGATCGCCGCAGTGAATTGGCCGCGGTGAAGAATCTGCTGTCCACGGCTCGGCTGGTGACATTGACCGGGATCGGAGGGGTCGGAAAGACTCGGTTGGCGCTGCAGGCAGCCGCTGCCGTGCGCGAGGACTTCGCCGATGGGGTGTGGTTGGTCGAGTTGGCCGATATCTCCGAGCCGGCACTGATCGTCAACGCGGTGGCGACCGCTCTCGGGTTGCGTGATGATCTGGCGCGGTCGTTGTCGGCCGTGGTGCTCGACTTCCTGGTCTCACGGGAGTTGTTGCTGGTCCTGGACAACTGCGAGCACCTGGTGGAGGCGGTGGCGGAACTTGTCGGCAGTTGGCTACAGCACTGCCCCGATCTGCGGATCCTGGTGACCACGAGGGAAACGGTGGGCTCTGCCGGAGAGGCGATATTGCAGGTCCCGCCGCTGGCAGTGCCTGAACCGGATCAGGAGCCGTCACCACGAGGACTGGCCCGCTACGATGCGCTGACTTTGTTCGCCGACCGTGCGACCGCGGCGATGCCAGGTCTGCAGTTCTCCGTCGATGACAAGGTAAGTGTGGCTCGGATTTGTGCTCGGCTGGACGGATTGCCATTGGCGATCGAGCTGGCGGCGGCCCGTATACGCACGATGTCTCCTGAGCAGATCTTGCGGCATCTCGACGATCGGTACGCATTGCTGACCCGCGGGAGCCGCACCGGGCCCAGGCGGCAACAGACCCTGCGGTGGTGCATTGACTGGAGCTACGAACTGTGCACCCCGGCCGAGCAGGGGCTGTGGGCCCGGCTGTCCATCTTCGCTGGTGGCTTCGAACTCGACGCCGCCGAGCAGGTGTGTGGAGCTGATTCGGCTACGGGTGATGTGCTCGATGTGCTGTCGTCGTTGGTGGACAAGTCGATCCTTATCCGGGACGAGTCGCGTGGTGTGGTGCGATTGCGGTTGCTGGAGACGGTTCGTGAGTACGGTCGGCACAGGTTGCGGGAGTCCGGCGAGGAACAGTTGCTTCGGCGTCGTCACCGCGACTGGTTCAAGCAGCTGGCGCAGTCCGCGGACGCCGAGTGCATCAGCGCTCGGCAGCCCTACTGGTTCGCCAGGATCCAACGCGAACAATCCAACTTACGTGCCGCCCTCGAATACAGCCTGGCCGAAGACACCGAGCAGGCGGCGGAAGCCGGGCTGAAGATCGCTGTTGCGCTATACGGCGTCTGGACCTTCCTCGGGATGTACAGCGAAGGTCGCCGATGGATCGAGTTGCTCCTCGACCATCCCGCTCAGCAGCCTGTAGCCGACCGGGTAAAGGCTCTTCAAGTGGGCTCCACCATTGCTGCCATGCAGGGTGACCTGCCGACGGCCGCTGAGCTTGCGGAAGAGGGGCGTATGTTGGCTCAACAGGCCCCGATCCCGACAACTCGGGCGCCGATCGCCTACGCCGACGGCGTTGTGGCGCTCTACAGCGGTGATCTCGCAGCGGCGTCTCTGTCCTTCGAACATGCTGTTGAAGAGCTACGTTCGAATCGGCAGGGTTTCCTTTACGGTTCTGCTTTGACCTTTCTCGGATTGGCGCGCGAACTTTCCGGTGATTCGAGCGGGGCGATCGAGTGTTATCAGGAGCTGCTTTCCGTCACTGAGGCCTGTGGCGAAGTACTTTTCCGGTCTGCTGCGTTGTGGGGCATGGGCCTCGCCGCTTGGCAGCAGGGCAGCCTGGCCTGGGCGATGGAACTGCTCGAGAATGGCCTGCGGGTCAATCGACAGATGTCCAGTCCGTTCGTTGCTGCATTGATTCTCGAAGTGCTGTGCTGGGTGCATGGTGACCAGGGCGAAGCCGAGCGCGCAGCAGTACTGATGGGAGCCGCGGAAGAACTGCAGCGGTCCAGGGGCAACCCTGCGAGCATTTTCCCTACCTCCCGCCATCACGACGAATGCCTGCTGCTGACGAGATCCGCCCTCGGCGACCGCAGGTTCGATGCGGCTGTCCACAAAGGACGAGCGATGGGGATGGACGAAGCTGTTGCCTACGCGCTCGGTGAACAACCCGCCGAGAACAAGCCCTTGGCAGGGCCCGGCGGGGCGCTGACCAAGCGCGAACAACAGGTCGCTGACCTGATCGCCCAAGGTCTCACCAACAAGCAGATTGCCGCGAATCTTGTGATCTCCCAGCGCACCGCCTCTGGCCATGTCGAGCACATCCTGATGAAGCTCGGGTTCACCTCTCGCGCCCAGATCGCGGCATGGATCGCGGAGCGTGCCGAGCAGCAGAATCAGTGACCATTCCGAATCAGGATGCAGCCGGTGCGGCTGTTACTTGCCGCGGGGGCTTGGATGGCCCGGCCGGGTTCGGTGAGCCGAGGGGATGAAGAGTGGCGAGGTGAGCAGCGGGTAGGGCCCGCTCGACCATTCCTCACCGAGTAGCGGCGAACCGGCACGCAAACCTTTGATGTCGGCGGCGGCATCGACCCGTTCCCGTGAGCTGTACGACGTCGGCTCAGGCGTCCCCGGCCAGTACCGCATGGAGCGCGGCCTCGGCGGCGTCGAAACACTCGAGGAAGGCGCCCCCGCCGTCGGCCCAGCGACCGAACGCCTCCTCGGAAATGATCGAGGCCACCCGCGCGGTGAGGCGCGCCTCGCTGGAACCGGCCCCGCGCTGTTGCAGGGCATCCCGAAGAACGGCGGTGATCGCTGCCGACTTGCTGCGCTCGCGTTCCAGCAACTCCGTACTGGACTCGATGATCGCCCGGCGTCGTCCGGAGTCGGCGACCGTTTTGCTGACCGCCGCACCGACCTCGCGAAGGGCCGACAGTGCCGTCGGCAGTGGCGCAAGCCCGGGGTCCGCAGCGAGCACAGCCTCGGACACGGCGGCTGGAAGCCGCTCGGAGCCGGCGAAAAGTATCTCCCGCTTGTCCGGGAAGTACCTGTGGAAAGTCCGCCGGGTCAGCCCTGCCCGCTCCGCGATTTGCGTCACCGTCACGGCGTCGTAGCCGTGCTCGCCGAACAGATCCAACGCAGCCTGTCGCAGGCGTTCCGGTGTTCCGGGGTCCCACCGTGCCATGCCCGCATCCTACCTATCACGGTGACTCACTGTGACATCGATGCTAACGTGTGATGACACAGTGAGACATCAAAGGAGGAATCATGGCGAAGGGTGAGATCTGGATTCTCGGAGCCACCGGACGGGTCGGGCGGGCCGTCGCAGCGCAGATCGTGGCGGCCGGGGCTGTCCCCGTGCTGGTCGGGCGCGATGCCGGTCGGCTGCGCACCGCGGCCGCCGACCTCGGGCTCGACGCCGACTCGAAGATTGTGGTCGCGTCTGGGGCGGAGGCCATGGCGGCTGAGATCACCCGGCAGCGGCCCGCCGTGGTCGTGAACACCATCGGCGACTACGCCGAGACCGCCGTCCTGCTCGCCCGCGCCTGCATGCCGGGCGGCCATTACCTGGACCAGGCCAACGACCCAGCCGCCTTCCATCGCCTGTTCGCCCTCGACGACGAGGCCACCGCCGCGGGAAGCACCCTGGTGGCCGGTGCGGGATTCGGCGTCGTCGGCACCGAGGCGATCGTGGCGCGGCTGTGTGAGAACCATCCCGTGCCGAGCCGGGTCCGGGTGGACACCTTCGCCTCGACCGCTGTCGAGCAAGGAGTGCTGGGCCCCGCCCTTGCCACCGGCATCGTGGACAGCTTCGCGATGGGCGGCCGCCGCTACGAGGGCGGCCGACTGGTCAAGACCCGCCTCGGCGTGGAAGTCCATCACCTGACCCTGCCCGACGGGCAGCGCATGTCCTCGGTCGGTGTGCCCTCCGGTGAACTCATCGCTGCACACCGGGTCAGTGGAGCCCCCTCGGTGTCAGCGACCTCCGGCCTCATTCCCGCCTCACTCGCCGTTCGGGCGGCCCTACCGCTGCTCTCGGCGATGCTGCGGATCCCGACGGTGCGGACCTTCGCGATCGGCTGGATGGCCGGAATCAAGACCAAGGCTGCCCCGCGTCCACGCCCGCATACCTGGGGCCACGCCGTCGTCACCTGGCCCGACGGCACCGTCCGCGAAGGCTGGCTGCGGGCCGGCGACGCGATGGAGTTCACCTCTGCCGTCGCCGCGCAGACCGCGCTCCAGCTCGCCGCGGGTAAGGGGCGGCCCGGCGCTCACACCCCGGCCGCCGTCCTCGGTGCGGACCTCGCCACCGCTGCCGGAGCCGACTTCGTAAACGAGGCCCCGGTCTGACCGCCACGGCAAAGCACCGGCACGCCGCACCGGTCCTGCGAAGCCTGCGTGGACTCATCAATCGAATACCCCTGACAAAGAGGAACTCTGAGACCGGGCTGTCGCTATGCCCGGGGCCGGTCACTACGATAGAGGCCATGGCGACTTCGTTCTTGAACGGTCTCAACGGCACCGAGCCCCGGGCTGGTCGGCGGAACCTCAAGGGCGATATGCGAGAGCAAGCGATCCTTCAGGGTGCTTATGAAACGCTGCGCACCGAGTCGATGCGTACGGTCTCGATCGATGACCTCGCCAAGAGCGCAGGATTGTCGCGGTCATCCTTCTACTTCTATTTCGAATCGAAATGGCAGGTTCTTTCCGCGCTGCTGTCGAGTGTGACCGACGATGTTTTCGTCGCGTCGTCGATGATTTTCGAACGGCCGGCCGGAATCCCGCCGGAGGCCGCGATAGAGCACGCGGTCTCTGAAGTCACGGCTGTCTGGGAGAGGCACGGTCACATTCTTCGCGAAGTTGGTGACGCCGCGGCGGCGGAACCTGCCTTGCAGGCGCAGTGGGACAAAATCTTGGGCCGATTCATCACGGCCGCTTCTGTTGCTATCGAGCGCGACCGGTCCACGGGCGTGGCGATCGACGGGCCCCCGGCCC
Organism: Nocardia sp. NPDC050193; assembly: GCA_040674215.1. Taxonomy (GTDB): domain Bacteria; phylum Actinomycetota; class Actinomycetes; order Mycobacteriales; family Mycobacteriaceae; genus Nocardia. Next base: position 7,128 of record JBFARE010000075.1, read on the forward strand.
GCGCGCTGGCGGCAGCGCTTATATGGATGGGTGAGAGAAATCTTGGTCTGATGAGCATGCGCAGCGCGAATGCCATCCCGAAGGAAGATATGGTGGAGACGGTGACTACCGTGTGGCTCAGAACTGTATTCGGCCTCGAATATGCGGGAACGACGAATCGCGCCTGAGTCGAATAATACGATCGCAGCAAACCGGACTCCCTAGGAAGCGGTTCGCTGAGATCGCGTGTCTATTCAGTTGGTCATATTTGTACGCAACGTACGTTTTCGCCGGTGTTGTACGGTGCAATTCGGTGTCGAGATCTCGCTACTGCTATTGATCCGCAGCCATCTTTGCCATGTTCAATCCAGGCATGAGCATGTGTCCGCCATCGACGAGCATTTCCAGTCCGGTGGTCCAACGTGACTCATCGGATGCCAGCCAGAGTACGGCTTCGCTCATGGCGCGCGGTGGGAGCAACCCGACGTCGCGAAGGGCGGACCAATACTTCGCGCCTTGGAGATCTTCCTTGACTCCTTGCCCCGGACCCTTGCCCGAACAGAGGTCGTATCCGCCCTGCCAATCCAGCGCAGGGGTATCAGTCGGCCCAGGAAGAAGAATGTTGACTCTGATTCCGTACTGCCCGAACTCGAGCGCGGCACTCTTCGCGAGCCCGATCACGCCGTGCTTCGAGGCGACGTAGTGCACATAGTGTGGTGATCCCTCTACGCCGTTTCCGGAGGACGTCACCACGATCGACCCGCCGCCCCGTGCCTTGATCGCGGGTGTGACAGCTTTCAACGTGCGCCATACTCCGGTGATGTTGACGTCGAGGACGGCGGCGAACTCCTTTTCGGGGATTTCGTCGAACGGGCGAACGGTCCAAATTCCGGCATTGGCGACGGCAACGTCCAGGCCGCCGAATGCCTTTACGCCGTCGGCGACCAATTTATCGATCGAGGACTGCTTTCGAACATCGCCCTCGTGTGCGATGATGCGCCGTCCCAATCCCTCGACCTCTTTGACGGTGGTCTGGAGATCTTCCGGCGATCCAGCCGCATAGGGGAGCCCGGTGTCGGTGGGGCAGTCGAGGGCAAGGATGTCGGCACCCTCTTCTGCGAGGCGAACCGCATGAGCTCGCCCCATTCCACGTGCTGCTCCGGTCACCAGAGCGACTTTTCCATCCATTCGTCCCATTGTTATCTCCTCTTTGAGCAGGGTCTTCGTGAATCAATTACTGCGCATGAGGGCTCGGAACCCTCAGGCAGCAGAATGCGTAGATGATCTCCGTGTCAGGACGTGCAGCAACGTGGATGGATTGCATATCCAACGATCAAGGCTGCGTATTTATGATAACCAGGAGAACTGTCATGCGGTGTCGGACGGCGTGATCAGCTGTAGCAGAATGTCGATTCCAGGCGGCTCGGTCCAGATATGGTCAGAACTGCCGATCCGAAATGGTGAACTGATCGGATCGGGCCGACCGGGACCTCGAATGGTGCAACCGCTCAGATCGGCGTCGCTCAGGCTCGCGCCGAACGCGAGAGCGATATGATCTATTTTGGCCGGTGCACTGCCCAGCGCGTACTCGAGGGTCTTCGGTTCATCAATGGTGTACAACTCGATTTTTGCCGAGCCAAGGTTGAGGAACGTTGCCCGAATTTTGAGTGCGGGCGCTTCGAACGTGGACGCGATGGGAACTGCGAACCTGCTCTGCCATTGGGCAGCCGCCTGCTCCAGGTCGCGAACCAATATGCCGACGTGGTCGAGACGCGGAAATTGTTCCTCGGTCCCGTCAGCGACGTCCGGTGACAGCTTCGGCATCGTCATTGACTTCCGGCGGCGACAAAGTGCGGCGCGACACCTTGGCGGGGTTCGGTCCAACGCTGGGTGATCACCTTGGCCTTGGTATAGAAGCGATACGCGTCGTAATTCAATCCGTCGTCACCGAACCGTGAGTCGCCCCATCCGCCGAACCCGAACCAGGAAATCGGCACCGGAATCGGGACGTTGATCCCGACGCTTCCCGCCCGCACAGTGTGGGCGAATCGACGACCAGCTACTCCACTTGTGGTGAAGATCGACGCGCCGTTTCCGTACGGGCTCGCGTTGACGACACGAAGAGCCTCGTCGAGATCGTCGACGCGGACCACACTGAGGATCGGGCCGAAGATCTCGTCTTTGTAGAGGTCGCTGTCGGTCTGGACGTGGTCGACCAGACTCGGGCCGATGAAGTACCCCGCGTCATGGGAGTCGTCCTTTCGGCCGTCCAGGACGACCGTTCCGCCTTGGCCGGTAGCTGTCTCGAGGGCGCTGCGAACTCGATTGACCGCCGACTCCGAGATGAGCGGCCCCATATCGGAACTCGCCGCGTCTCCCGGGCCCGTGCGGAATGCCTCGGCTCGTTGCACTGTCTTGGCAACGAGCTGGTCGGCGATGTCTCCGACCGCCACCGCCACGGGCACGGCCATACATCTTTGGCCCGCGGCGCCGTACGCGGCCGACACCAACGCGTCCGCCGCCGCATCCAGATCGGCGTCGGGCATCACGACCAGGTGATTGTTCGCTCCGCCGAGCGCTTGCACCTTCTTGCCGACGTCGGCTGAGCGGCGGTAGATCTCCCGTGCGACCGGAGTGGACCCGACGAAAGAGATGGCGGCGACATCGGGATGGTCGATCAGCGCGTTGACTGCGTCGACGCCTCCGTGCACGACGTTGAAGACGCCGCTGGGCAGACCGGCTTCGGCCAGAAGTTGCGCCACGCGCACAGACGCCGACGGCACCTTCTCGCTGGGCTTGACCACGAACGAGTTGCCGCACGCGAGCGCTGCCGCGAACATCGACACCGGCACCATAATGGGGAAGTTGAATGGCGTGATTCCGACACATACTCCTAGCGGTTGGCGGAAGGAGTATGTGTCGACGCCTCGGGAGACTTGTTCCGCGAACTCGCCTTTGAGCTGTTGAACCGCGGATGTTGCCACCTCTACGGCTTCGACAGAACGGGCCACCTCGCCCCTCGCGTCAGCCAGGGTCTTTCCTTGTTCCGCGGTGATGATCGATGCGAGCTCCTCGCCGTGTTCCAGCAAGAGCGTGCGAAATGCCAGAAGAATCGTGGCCCGAGTGGGGGTGGGGGTCGACGCCCACGCTTCCGCTGCACTTCGTGCGCTGGCGACAGCCTGATCGACGACGTCAGCGCCTCCCAGCTCGACGGCCCGTATCGGGTGGCCTGTCGCCGGGTCTACGATTTCGGACTTTGTCGCGCTTGTCGAACTCACGGGAGCGCCGGCGATCCAGTGTGGAACGGTTTCGAGATGGACACCGTTTGTAGTCACAGTTACTCCAATTTAGCGAATTGGCGAATTATTTCTCGAACGTTCAGGATTTTTTCTCCCGCGGGTGGGGCAACTCCGGGAACATTTCCAATCCGTAATTCGTCTTGAGATTCTCGACCTCTGCCGCGATCTGCTCGGGCGTACGCAGTTCGCGATCACGAGCCTCGTAGAAGTACTTGTCGATGCCACTGCCGGGCGGGAAAGTACCGGCTGGTCCCGGCACGAACACGACGAGAATCCTCGCCTCTTCTCCGACGACCTCATAGGTATGCCGCTGGTCCTTACGCCCCCACACAAATTGGCCGGCGCCCGCATTGTACGACCCTGCTTCGGTGTGAATCGTAATTTCACCGCTCATCACGAAGAAGCCCTCTTCTTCGCGGTGATGGATATGCCAGACCGGCTCGGTTCCGCGGACCCAGTTCGTCTCGATGACAACTAGCTGGCCCTGAGTGGTCTCTCCGGTCGCATGAATCCAGAAATCCACACCGGTCATGAAATCACCGGTCATTTTGAAATGCACGTCATCGCGGTGGGAGACGTAACTCTCCCCGTCTCGGGTTGTCGACGGCTGGATCTGATCGACACCTGGCTCGGTCACCATGGGGGTCCCTTTCGTTTACTCGCCGGGGCGAGTAGCTGCGTTCTACCTTGAACAGGATTGAGACTAGACTCGCTGTTGGCTGGAGTCAACAGTGTGTCGAGTATTCATGAACTGGCTGTTGGGAGGTGGTATCGCAGTGAATATCACCCCGTCGCAAGCTGGCTCTATAGGTCAACTAGACAGACCGTTGACAACTCACGACATCATGTGCACAATGCTCCTCACTCGTATGCGCTCAGCTATCGGAGTTCGCACGCGAGGCTTTGGCGCCCGACTCTAAGAGGACCAATGACGTTGCTTCAGGAAATGAATCATCTCCGCGCGGCCGATCGTGCGGTTCGATAATGGGAACTCTGAATGATCAGGTAATCGAATTACTCGCGTCACTGTCCACGAACCCGCCTGCGCAGCCCTGGGACGTGCCGATTTCCTCATACAGATCGGCCGGCGAGAAGTTGATTGCGCTGGCCGGCGACCCTAATCGCAGCTGCGAGGTCCGGAACTTTCACATCCGCCTTCCCGGAAGAACTGTCGGTGCGCGCGGTTATCGCCCGAAAGGCGCGGTAGGTCGCGTACCCGGCGTCGTCTACTTCCACGGTGGCGGATTCGTCAGAGGCAGTCTCGATTCGCATGACAGGCTGTGCCGGGAGTTGAGCGTCCGGGGTGGGCTCAGCGTTATCGCCGTCGAGTACCGACTGGCTCCCGAAAATACCTATCCAAGCGCGCACGACGATGCGATGGACTCGTTCCTCTGGGTATCGGAGCACTCGGATGAGCTGAATATCGACAGCGACGCACTCGCAGTCGCCGGTGACTCCGCAGGTGCGATGCTCGCGGCGTCGACCGCCGTAAATGTTCGGGCACGCGCCCGCGGTGCGACGGTGAAGGCGCAGGGACTGCTGTGCCCTGTCCTCGATGCGACCATGACCGGAACGTCCGCCGAGCGATACAGCGCAGCGCCAATTTTGTCGCGGCCCGTTCTCGAATGGTGTATTGATCAGTATTTTCCGAATGTACCAACTCGAGGGTCATCGGCCGTATCGCCATTGATGAGGGAAACCCTGACAGCGTCTCCTCCTGCGCTCATCCTCAGCTCGGAAATCGATCCGGCCTCGGATGACGCGCGGCGCTACTCGGCCAAATTGAAGGCTTCGGGCGTCGGGGCCGAGTTCCGTGAGTATGCGGGCATGCCGCATAGCTTCTTTCTGCTGGCCGGTGTGCTGGACGAGGGCGAGCGCTGCATCGCCGATTTCGCAGAGAAGCTATCCAGGTTGCTGCGCTAGTGGACAGTACGCCCGTGGAGCAATAGATACGTCGAGTCGTTCACGCTACGGCAGCTCCCGGTCGCCCGGCCGGTACGGCACGTGACCGGCCGGGCGACCGCTGGTCCGAGACATAATCGACGTCAAGAGCGCGGGGAATCGACTCGGAAGCCGGAGCGCCGCAGATCCCCGCCAGTTTCGAGCAGACACGCTGCGGCCCGTGATGCATGAATTCGGCCCGCAGCGCGTGGTCGCCAGGATCAGACGACTTTAACGACGACTTTCCCTCTGTTCTCACCCGCGATACTACGATTGAGAGTGTGTCGCGCATTCTCCAGGCCATCGACCACAGTTTCCTCGGCCTGCAGCGCGCCCGCGCTGAGGTCCTGGGACAGCTGCTCGATGATCTCGCCGTACCGTTCCACGTGATCGAAAACGATGAAACCCCGCAGAGTGGCCCGCTGCATCAATAGCTGGCTGAGATTACGTAGCCCGCGCTGGGTGCCGGCGGTGTTGTAATCGTTGTATTCAGAAATAAGACCACACAGCGTGATGCGCGCACCGATATTGAGTCGATCGAGTACATGATCCATGATCTCGCCGCCGACGTTCTCGAAATCCACGTCGATTCCATCAGGTGTTGCCCGGTCGAGTTGCGCCTTCCAGTCGTCGGCATGTCGATCGACGCAGGCGTCGAAGCCGAGCTCCTCGACGAGGTACCGACATTTCTCGGCACCGCCGGCGATCCCGACCACTCGCGCTCCCCGTCTCTTCGCGAGTTGGCCCGCGACCGCCCCCACTGCTCCTGCCGCGCCCGAGACGAAGAACGTCTCGTCCGGCCGCGGATCCCCGAACTCAACGCCCAGGTATGCCGATATCCCGGTGTGGCCGAGCACGCCGACGAACGCGGGGAGCGGCGCCGGCAACGGATCGGGCAGGACCGTGAACGGCATATCCGCACTCGCCGCATCGGCCACGCAGTAATCCTGCCAACCGGTCAATCCCACGACATAGGCGCCGACACGAAGATCTTCGCGCTTGCTGGCCACCACCTGGCCTACACCTGCCCCCCGCATGACCGCGTTCAGCTCGACCGGGGGTATGTAGGAACGCATCGCACTCATCCATACCCGATTCGTCGGGTCCACGGACAAATAGTGCGTGCGGATAAGTGCCTGCCCTTCTGAAATCTCGGGAACCGGCTCTTCGCACCATTCTAGATTCGCGTCCGTTACTTCCCCCTCCGGTCGACTCCGCAATCGATAGAGCCTATTGGTAAGTGCGCTCATGACGTCTCCTAAAAGGACAAGTAAAGGGTTGATGCGCGGACTGACGACACCGCCGGAACCCATGTCCGTAGATGATTTCGGGCTGCTCACGGGTCAAACCAGACCCTGAGAATAGACTTGGAGTGGATTATCGTCAACACCATGTCGACTGTACGTCGGTGAGCGGCGCCGCACTCGATCTTGACTGTCGACACACTGTTGACTATCACCGACAGTTCGGGCATTCTCTCACGTTACGACGACTGGAACATCAGTCGTCGCCGGGCCGCAACGAGGAGGCGACTGTGAGTACCCAAGCCGAAAATCGCAAGGTAGTGGACCATTTTTGGAGCGATCTCGATGGCGGACCGCCGACCGGAGCGAAGCTGGAGGAGTGGAAGGACTGGTTCGCGGAAGAGGCTGTCTGGGAAATGCCGTTCGCGCCGGAGCCGCTCGCGAAGACAGTCCCCGGCCGCGCGCTCATCGGCCACTTCGTCGACTGGTTCTTCGGATCCGTGCCGGATCTGGTGATCGATTCGCTGGTCGTCCACGACACGACAGACCCTGAGCTTTTTGTTCTCGAACTTCATGGTCGGGCGACCGTAGCGCAGAACGGGAATATCTATGCGAATACCTATTGCACGCACATGCGTGTCAGGGACGGCAAGGTAACTTTGATTCGCGAGTACTTCGATCCGAACATCGTCGTCGGAGCTTTCGGAGTCGAACTCATCGGTGAAGGCATGGCCACAGTAATGGCTGCCGCGGGCCTGGAGGTTTCCAAGTGAAGCTCATTCCAGAGTTCTCGTACACCGCGGAGTTGGGTGCGCCGCAAATTGTGGGCCCCGGGCCGTACGGTTTACGGCAAGTGCTCCCGGTCACCGGCGGTACGGTGACGGGCGACCGACTCAGCGGTCAGGCGGCCATCGGCGGCGGCGACTGGCTCCTCGCCGGCGAGGACGGCTTCGGGCGGTTGGATGTGCGCGCGCAGTTCAATACCAACGACGGCGCCGTCATCTACATGAGCTACCAGGGGCTGGTCGAGGTCACGGACGCGGCGGCAGCCGCTTTGGCAGGAGGGGGTTCGGGCACAGAGTTCGGCGATCACTACTTCGTCACCACTCCGCGGCTCGAGTCCGGCGACCCCAGGTACAGCTGGGTCAACCAGACAATTTTCGTGGGGCAGGGGCGCGTCACACCGGGTCCGGTGATCGAGTTCCGGGTCTTTCGGGTAGCCCTTCAATAGCACCAACCGGGCACGACAAGTGGGCCGCGCATTCGTACGCAGTGACGATGTGCGGCCCACGCTTCCATGCGGCCGTGGTTCCCACTGTCGCTGGCTCGAGCCGCTGTCGACGAGGTCGAGTTGCCTCGTGGCGTCGCTCGGATCAAACAGGAGTACTCCCTATGTCTTCTACCATGTCTTCGACGTTCTCCATGTCGTCAAATCTCGCGAACAATCTCATCGACACTGCTCGTGACCTGGGTGATCGGCCGGCGATCAGACTCGAAACCACCACGCTGAACTATTCCCAACTCGGGCGCGCGGCCGCGGCCGTGGCGGGCGATCTGCAAGCCAGGGGAATCCGCGCCGGTGACCGCGTCGGTATCGTGCTGCCGAACGTGCCGGCGTTTCCGATCCTCTTCTACGGGATCCTGATGGCGGGTGCCGTCGCGGTCCCGATGAATCCCCTGCTGAAGGCACGGGAGGTTACGTATTACGTGGAAGACTCCGGGATGTCGCTCGTCTACGGCTCGCTGACAGCGGGGAACGTGGTGTCGGAAGCAGCACGCGCGGCGGGCATTCCGGCATTTCTCGTTACGGAGTTGGGGCCGACCGAAGCGGATCTGCTCGGTTTCCCGGTCGAGGAGCCTGTGTGGCGCGGTCGGGATGACACCGCGGTGCTGCTCTACACCTCCGGTACCACGGGCAACCCCAAAGGCGCTGAACTCACGCATGACAACATGTCGACAAACGCTTCCACCACCGTCGATACGCTCATCCAGACAACCCCCGATGACATTATTCTGGGGTGCTTGCCACTCTTTCACGTATTCGGTCTCACGTGCGGTTTGAACGCCGCCGTGAAGTCGGGGGCTCTGCTCACCCTGATTCCCAGATTCGACGCCGAAACAGCCCTTCGTGTTCTCGTGCGGGACAACGTCACGGTTCTCGAGGGCGTCCCCACCATGTACTCCGCCCTGCTGAATTCCGCCGATGCTGATTCCGTGGACCTATCGCATCTTCGCTGCTGCATCGTAGGAGGCGCACCGATGCCCGTCGAAGTGTTGAAGGCATTCGAGGAAAAATTCGCATGCGAGATATACGAAGGATATGGGCTCTCGGAAACCGCTCCCATCGCTTGTTTCAATCAGCAGGGAACGCCGCGTAAAGCTGGAACGATCGGAATTCCGGTCCGCGGCTGCCTGCTTCGCCTGGTCGATGACAACGGCAACGAACTGCACGGATCCGATGAGCCAGGGGAGATTCAGATCAAAGGTGAGAACGTGATGAAGGGGTATTGGGGCCGCCCAGCGGCGACCGCGGAAGCCATAGTGGACGGCTGGTTCAGTACCGGGGACATCGCGACCCGAGACCGCGAAGGCTATTACAGCATTGTGGACCGGAAGAAGGACATCATCATCAGGGGTGGATACAACGTGTATCCCCGCGAAGTCGAGGAGGTGCTGTACGAGCACCCAGCCGTAGCCGAGGCGGCAGTAGTCGGGATCGAAGACGGATATCTCGGCGAACAAATCGGCGCTGCCGTGGCACTCAAGCCAGGAGCCCACGCCGAGCCCGCCGAAATAGTCGACTTCGTGCGGGAACGGCTGGCGGACTACAAGTATCCGCGCCGAATCTGGTTCGTACCCAGCTTACCGAAAGGCCCTACGGGCAAGATTCTGCGCAGGAGCGTAGAACCACCGGTCTGATAACGCGCAGATTCGCGGTGGAATCATCTCGACGGTGCCCCGGGTCGGCCAGGTTCCGAGGTAAGTGAGGCGCAGGTCATGGCTGCGTGCCCGGGAGCAGCACCGTGACCCGCTGTCGACCACGGACCACACCGAGCCCGTCCGGGTCATCGCAGATGCTGGTCGACCAAGCGCTCAAGGACGATCTCGAATCCGCCGCCGAGTGCCACGCCGTTCACCGCGGCGATGAGTGCGGGCCGAGGCGGGGACGCCGGGGCTGACCGATACGGTGCGCATGCTCGCCCGGGAACTCGCCCATCCGCAGCTCGCCACGCCTGCCGTACTGAAGAGCCTTGTCGACATCGTGCTCGTGCAGATGCTGCGTGCCTGGCTCGCGGTGAATCCCCCTGAGTGTTTCGGCACCTGGCTGGGTGCGCTCTACGACCCTGTCATAGGCAAGGCGCTTCGGCATCTGCACGCGAATCCGGCCATACCCTGGACGATTTCGCTGCTCGCAGAAGCCATCTCGGTCTCCCGTGCGACCCTCGCCCGCCGGTTCCCGGCCGCGACGGGGTACACCCCCGCGGCGTATCTGGCGAACTGGCGCATGGATCTGGCCGCCGTGCAGTTACGCGACAGTCATGACTCCCTCGAGACGATCGCCGAGGCGGTCGGCTACGGGTCGGTGCCGGCGTTCACCCGCGCCTTCACCCGGGCCCACGGACGCACGCCCGGGCGCTACCGCAGTGAGACACGCAGCCACAGTGGTACGGCCTTCCGGTTGGAGACGCCCGCCCCGTCGAGCCTGACGATCAGTTAGGACTTCATGAAAATGCCGATCGCAGAGCCGTCTCCGGCGATGACAGCGAGTTGCGCGCGGTCGCGAGCGCTCAGCGTGGTCATCGCGCGCTGCACGTGGGCGCGAGCGGTGAAGGGGCCGAGGTACAGCGGACACGTCGGTACCCACCTGGACGCGGTCAGCCACGTGGCCGTGGACAGAGCCAGCTCCACGGCGGAGTTCCGGTCGGGGTGCCGCCGTGGTGCGCACAACGGGGAGGCCTATGAGTTGCAGGTTGCTGCCGCAAGGCCGGTGCGGTGGGGCCGGGCTACGAGGTGGTCACCGGGCGGCGGTGGAGCGGTCGGGCAGGGCCGGTCCACCGCGCCGGCCGGACCGTTCCACCGCAGTCGCCTGCCGCAGCAGGGCTATGGCCGCCTCCGACGGTGACCCGGCGGGCGTCGTGCACACCACGACGGACTGCCCCGGCGAACGCGCGAGGACGAGGGTCTGCTGGGTGACCGTCACCGTGCCGACGACAGGATGGCGCAGCTCGTAGGTGGCGGCGTCGCACGGCGTCACCCGGTGGTCACCCCACAACGCCACGAATTCCGGGCTCTTCATCGTCAGCTCGCCGATCAGCTCGGCGAGCAGCCGGTCCTCCGGGTGACGGCCGACGGCGATCCTCAGATTGCCCACGACCGCGCGTACCTTGTGCCGCCAGTCCCCGTATAGCTCTCGGCAGTGCGGGTCCAGGAACAGCATCCGGCTCATGTTCGGCCGGCGCGCGGGGTCCTCCGGGCTCAGCGGGTCGACGTGGCCGGCGAGCAGGGCGTGGCCGAGTGGGTTCCACGCCAGCACGTCCGTGCGCCGGCCGAGGACGAGCGCCGGGACGCCGTCGAAGGAGCGCAGCAGGTCGCGCGTCTCGTCGGCGAGCTTCTCGGGGCGGGGCCTTCGCGCCTGCGGTACCCGGCGGGAGGCCCCGGCGAGGCGTTCCAGGTGGTCCCGCTCATGGTCGTCGAGCAGCAGGGCGCCGGCGATCGCCGCGAGCACTTCCGCCGACGCGCCACGGGACAGGCCCTGTTCGAGCCGGGTGTAGTAGGACACGCTGACCCCTGCCAGCTGCGCGAGCTCCTCCCGGCGCAGCCCCGCCACCCGTCGGCGTGGCCCGAGGTCGTGCAGACCCACGTCTTCCGGGCGCAGCCTGGCCCGCCGTGCCTGCAGGAAGTCGCCGAGCGGGCTTGGTCCGTCCATCACTCCACTATCCACGCCGACGGCACCGCCCAGCCACACCCTGCTGGGGGTAGGACAAGGCGGGGCTGGTTGCCGCGCACGGACACGATCAGGCTCGACCTGGCCAGGACAGCCGCCCCCGAATTCACGAGGAGTGATCATGGATCAGATCGAGTTGGGTGACGTGACCGTCACCCGAGTCAAGGAGTACTACGGCTCCGTCGAGATGGGCCCCGCGGACTTCTTCCCCGACAGCCCCGACGGTGCCTGGGACGAGCACCGGAGCTGGCTCGCGCCCGACTTCCTGGACACCGGCACCGGCGAATGCCTCTCGGCCATCCAGACCTGGCTGCTGCGCAGCGAAGGCCGCACCATCCTCGTCGACACCGGGGTCGGCAATCACAAGGACCGCCCCTACGCGCCCGTCTGGAACCGGCTGAACACGAACTTCCTGGACAACCTCGCCGCCGCCGGTGTCCGGCCCGAAGATGTCGACGTCGTCATCAACACCCACCTGCACATCGACCACGTGGGCTGGAACACCTACCTCGACGGCCGGACCTGGGTGCCGACCTTCCCGAACGCGACGTACCTGATCACGCGGCAGGACTTCGACTTCTGGAATCCGGCCAACAACCACGAACCGCTCCTGGGTCGCGGCAACCAGAACGTCTTCGAGGACAGCGTCGCTCCGGTGCACGAGGCCGGGCTGATCCACCTGTGGGACGGCTCGTACCGGATCGACCGGAACCTCCGGCTGGATCTCGCGCCCGGCCACACCCCCGGGTCGTCCGTGCTGACCTTGGAGTCGGGCGGCGACCGTGCGCTGTTCGTCGGCGATCTGGTGCACACCCCGCTACAGCTCGTGGAGCCGGAGACCAACTCCTGCTTCTGCGAAGACCCGGCCGAGGCCCGGGTGACCCGCCACAAGCTCCTCGGCCGCGCGGCCGAGGACAACGCGCTGGTTTTCCCCGCTCACCTCGGCGGCCAGGGCGCCGCCGAGGTCGAGCGCGACGGGTCGAAGTTCGCCATCAAGGAGTGGGCGGGCTTCTCCCGCATCGCCTGAGCCCGGTGGGGCCGGCCCCTGCCCCGCAGTAACCCGAGAGAGGAAGCGTTTCCCGTGCCCCAGCAGGCAAATCCGATCGTAGAGACCCCGGCGGGCGCCGTGCGCGGTGTTCGTGACCGCTTCGGCGAGTTCTACCGCGCCCTCCCGTACGCGGCGGCACCCAGGGGCGCCGGCCGGTTCGCGCCACCGGCGTCCCACCCGGGCTGGTCCGGTGTCCGGGACGCCACCGCACCGTCGCCGACCGCGCCGCAGCCGGCCCGAGACTTCGGGCGGCTCGACATGATCCCCTACTTCGGCCCGGGCTGGGTGCGCGGCGAGGAATACCTGACTGTCGACGTCCGCACGCCCGGCGCGGACGGTGGGAAGCGGCCGGTCATGGTCTTCGTGCACGGCGGCGGGTTCGTCACCGGTTCCACCCGCGCCGCGCTCTACGACGGCCGGGCGTTCGCCCGCGACGGCGTGGTGCTGGTGACGGTGAACTACCGCGTCGGCATCCCCGGCTTCCTCGACCTGGACGGTGCCCCCGCCAACCGCGGGCTGCTCGACGTCCTCGCTGCACTCGGCTGGGTGCGGGACACGATAGCTGCGTTCGGTGGCGATCCCGCGAACGTCACGCTGTTCGGTCAGTCCGCTGGTGCCACCATCACCGGAGCCCTGCTGGCGACGCCGGAAGCCAAGGGGCTGTTCCGGCGCGCGATCATCCAGAGCGGCAGCGGCACCGGCGCCTTCACCCCCGAACAGGCGCGGCGGGTCACCGCGGCGGCTGCCCGGGCGCTGGGCGTGCCGCCCACAGCGCAGGCATTCGCCGAGATCCCGGACGAGAGGTTTCTCGAGATACTGCCGGATCTCGCGGGGATCGACCTGCGGACCGCGACGGCCACGGACCCACTCGTCGAGCTGAGCCCGTTCTCCCTGGTCCTGCCCGTGCAGCCGGCCGACGCCCTGGCGGAGGGGCCGGCCGGAGAGGTCGGCCTGCTCATCGGCACCAACACCGAGGAGGGCCATCTCTACCTGGTACCGCAGGGCAAGCTGGAGTCGTCCACGGACGACGATGTGCTCGCAGTCGCGGCGAAGGTCGGCGCGGACCCCGCCGCCGTCGTCGCGGCTCATCGGGCAGCCCGGCCGGGGGCGACGCCGGGCGAGTTGCGCTCCGCGGTGCTGGGCGAAGGCCTCTTCGGGGCCGGCACCGCTCGGATGACCGAGGCTCACGCCCGGCTGTCCGGTGGCCGCACCCACGTGTACTCGTTCGGCTACCGCTCGACGGCTTTGGACGGTCGGCTGGGCGCCACCCACACGGTCGAGCTGCCCTTCGTGTTCGATATAGCCGATGAACCGTGGCTGCACGGCGACGCCGGTCTGCTCGGTCCCGACCCGGCGCCCGCCGGGCTCGCGGCCCGCGTGCACGGCGCCTGGGTTTCCTTCGCGACCCACGGCGACCCCGGCTGGGCGGCGTACGACCCGCGGTGGCCGCAGGCGGAAGCCCTGGGTGGCTGATAGATCCCCATCGTTCTCACCGCGACGTGCCGGACAGCGCCCGGGTCCGCGGACCCGGGCGC
>JBFARE010000076.1:0-19537 GCA_040674215.1 Nocardia sp. NPDC050193
GGCCGAGTACGAAGCCGCCTACTACGCTCAACTCACGCCAGGCCGACCGGCGCTGGTCTGAAACCGAAGCCGGTCCCCAACCCGTGACGGTTCAGGCTGGGGCGCATGCCCCGCGTTCGGTGAACCAGCACAGCAGACGACGACCACCCAAGCGCCGGCACCGGCCCCACTGGATGTCCCGGATCCACTACCCGCACCCTCTGCACCGCCCCCTGTACAGTCCGGCCTCCCGAGCCAGCAAATGGAGGTTCCGGTAGTAACCGCCGAAAAGCAACGGATATGAGTCTGGCAGATAACGGGGCCGCTTCGCGCACGGCCGAAGCGCTATAGCTGCAGGTCGGCAGTCACACTGCCCCGGGTACCGGCTGTTATCCCGGGTCTGCCGTGGTGATGAACCGAAGCCTCCTGACCAGGGACTGTATCCATATCCGCCCGATTTTCGGCGGTTACTACCAGGACCCCGATGCGCTGGGCTGAACCGCTGGTGGTGCGATTCGCCGCTGACTACCTCACTACAATCACCACCGCCCACACACAAGCCTCGGCGGCCAAACTCCCGCAGCCCGCGTTCACAACCTCACGGGGAACTACAGCTAGCCCACCGCGGCCGGGTTCACTGTTGAGCAATACGCGCGCACCGGTCGCGGTGGTGTGGTGTTCCAGGTGATGGCCCGCAAACATGAGCGCTCCGGGCGGTGATCAGGGCGCCGGGGTGAGCAGTTCGGCGAGGTCCGGCGGTACCGGCATCGGCTGACGCAGCCCGACGCGGGCTCGTCCGGTGTTGCCTTCGGGGTAGCGGCCGGCCAGTGATGCGGGTCCGGCCGCGGTGATCCGCACGATCTGGCCGAGGGCTTCGCGTCGATCGCGCTGGCGTACGGCGAGGGAGAACATGGCGAGGTGGTTTCCGGTGTGCAGCCAGGGATCGGGTTGGGACAGGATGTGTGCGCGTTCCAGGTGCGTCCACCGCGCCGTGTCGGTGGTCGCGGTTTTCGCGGCGGTCATTTCCTGGTGGTAGCGGGCGCGGGCGGGTTCGGGCAGCCGGGGCATCAGCGGTCTTTCTCGGTGGGATGGTCGCAGCAGTCGCAGGAGTCTTCGCTGTCGCGGCCGGTGGTCAGGGCGGTCGGTGCGGGACAGCAGGTATCGCCCTTCCAGGCGTTGATTCCCTCCTTGACCGCGATCGCGGCGATGACCAGGGCGGCGATCGGGTCGGCCCACGACCACCCGAACAGGCTGTTGAGCAACAGACCCACCAGCAGCACCGCCGAGAGGTAGGTGCACAACAGCGTCTGTTTCGAATCGGCCACCGCGGAGCCGGATCCGAGTTCACGGCCGGCGCGGCGCTGTGCCCAGGACAGGATCGGCATGATCACCAGGCTCGCCGCGGCCAGCGCTATCCCGACGGTGGAGTGCTGGGCTTCGCCGAGCCCGAACAGGGCGCGGATCGAGTCGATGGTGACGTAGAGGGCGAGGGTGAAGAAGGAGAGCGCGATGATCCGCAGCGCGATCTTCTCTCGCGCTTCGGGGTCGCGGCCGGCGAATTGCCACGCGACCGCGGCGGCGGAGGACACCTCGATCACCGAGTCCAGGCCGAAACCGATCAACGCGGTCGAGGAGACGCGGACTCCTTCGGACAGGGCGATGATCGCCTCGATGACGTTGTAGGTGATGGTCGCGGCGACGAACCAGCGGATCCGCCGCGCCAGCACCACTTTCCGGTCCGGATCGGGCCCGGAAACGGTTACCGCGGACGGCAGGGCGGGCATGCCGAGGGAGGCCATCAGCAGCAGCCTTCGGTGTCGGAGTCGGGACAGCAGGCGGGATCCACCGCGAGCACCAAACCCAGCAGGTCTTCCAGCGCCGCGGCGATCCGGGCGTCGGCGAGTTCGTAGCGGCTGCGCCGGCCTTCTGGCACGGCGACCACCAGGCCGCAGCCACGCAGGCAGGCCAGATGGTTGGACAGGATCTGGCGGGTCACCCCGATCTGCTCGGCGAGTTCGGAGGGATAGCCGGGTGCCTGGCGCAGGGACAGCAGGATCCGGGTGCGGGTCGGATCGGACAGGGCGTGCCCGAACCGGGCCAATGCGTCGGTGTGTAGAGCGGCTTCCACACTCGAACATTACATCAGAATCTGTATTCAGAAAATGATGAACATTCAAGAGCGCGAAGCGGCACCGTCAAGCAGGTTGAGCCTCGACGGGGAGCCCGGCGAGGCCCCATTCGAGCATGCCTTCGTCGAGGCGTTTGACTTCGCGGCCGGCGGCGCGGGCGATGCGGACGGCTTCCGGGGCCATGACGCAGTAGCTGCCGCGGCAGTAGGCGATGATGTCGGCACCAGCGGGGAGTTCGGCGAGGCGGTCGGCGAGTTCGGCGACGGGGATGTTGATGGCGCCGGGGATGTGGCCGGCGGTGTATTCGTCGTGGGGACGGACGTCGAGCAGGGTGATCTCGCCGGTGTCGCGGCGGCGGATGAGTTCGTCGCGGGTGATGGCGTCGTCGGGGGATCCGAGGATCTCGGCGGCGGCGCGGGCCGCGGCGGCGAGGTGGTTGTCGGCGACGGTCTGCACGAGGGCGAACAGGCGGGCGACATCGGCGCCGGCGAGGCGGTAGTGCTGGCGGGTGCCGTCGCGGCGCGATTCGACGAGGCCGCCGGCTTTGAGTGCCTGGAGGTTGGCCGAGGCGGTGGTGAGGTTCATTCCGGTGGCGGTGGCGATGGATTCGACGGTGCGCTCGCCCTGGGCGAGTAGGTCGAGGATCTGCAGGCGGCGGCCGTTGCCGAGGGCTTTGCCGACGCGGGCGATCTCGTCGTAGAGGGCGGCTTTGCCGCCGGAGGGCTGATCCACTCTTGCTTCTCCAATACTCTTTGGAATAGATTATTCCATAGTTCTTTGGAATAACGTCGAATGTGGTGATTGTATTCGCCACCCCTTCATCTCCCGGCACGCTGGTGTCGGGGCCACCGATCAGGAGAAGCCCACCGTGAACTATCTGTTCGTTCTGCACGATCCGCCGTATGGGACCGAGCGCACCTACAACGGGATCCGGTGGGCGCGGCAGATGCTGGAGGCCGGGCACGCGGTGCGGGTGTTCAACTTCGCCGACGCGGTGATCTCGGTGACCGCGGGCCAGAAGGTCCCGGGCGGCTTCTACAACCTGGCGAAGATGACGACCGCGCTGACCGGCAAGGGCGGGGTGATCGGTAACTGCGGGGCGTGCATGGACGCGCGCGGGATGAGCGAGGACCGGCTGGTCGAGGGTGCGCATCGCTCCTCGATGGCGGAGCTGGCCGAATGGACCGCCTGGGCCGACCAGGTCATCAACGTCTGACCCCTGGGATCCCGGGGAGAAACGAGAAGCTCATGAGCAAAACCGTGGTCGTGCTCGGCGCCGGGGTGGGCGGGTTGACCGCCGCCGCCGAACTACGCAACGTGCTGCCGGCCCAGGACCGGGTGGTGCTGGTCGACCGGTCATTCACCGGCAGCCTCGGGCTGTCGTCGCTGTGGGTGCTGCGCGGCTGGCGCACCCCAGAGCAGGTCACCGTGACCCCCGGCCCGTCGGCGCTGCCCGGAGTCCAGATGATCACCGGGGATATCGCCGGTATCGATGTGGCGGCACGGACCGTGGACTGTGGTGCGGCCAGGCAGATCGGCTACGACGCCCTGGTGATCGCCCTGGGCGCCGGACTGAAACCGGACGCGCTCACGGGCCTGCAGTCCGCGCTCGATGCCGGGGTGGCCGGGGAGTTCTACACCACCGCCGGCGCCGCCGACCTGCACCACCGGATCGGGAAGCTGGAGACAGGGCGGGTGCTGGTGCTGGTGTCCTCGACCCCGTTCAAATGCCCGGCCGCACCGTTCGAGGCCGCGTTCCTCATCGCCGACCAGCTCGGTGACAAGCACGCCGACGGGGCGGTGCGGGTGGAGGCGTTCACTCCGGATCCGCTGCCGATGCCGGTCGCCGGACCCGATGTCGGGAAGGCGCTGGTGGAGTTGATGACCGCGAAAGGGATCGGGTTCCACGGCAGCAAAGCCGCCACCGGCGTCGACCCGCACGCGCGGGCGGTCACGTTCGCCGACGGCTCGACCGAGACCTTCGACCTGCTCGCCGTGGTCCCCCCGCACGCTCCGACCGCCGCGGCCGCCTCCACCGGACTCGGGCCCGCAGGCTGGATCCCGGTGGATCCGGCCACCCTGTCCACCACCGCCGAGGGTGTGTTCGCGGTCGGGGACAGCACTGCGCTGCTGCTGCCCAACGGCAAACCGTTGCCGAAGGCGGCGATCTTCGCCGAAGCCCAAGCACAGGTGGCCGCGCACCAGGCCGCCCGCTACCTCGGCTACGACGCCCCCGACACTCGGTTCACCGGCGAGGGCGCCTGCTATGTCGAGCTCGGTGGCGGCGTGGCGGCCAAAGGCGAAGGACATTTCCTGGCCGAGCCCGCGCCCCGGGTGCAGCTGCGCGAACCCTCACCGGACTTCCACGAGGAGAAGCAGCAGCAGGAGCGGGACTGGCTGGCCCGCTGGAACACCCACGCCTGACCCCTTTCCCGCACCGACCGACCCACTCTCCGAGGTCGGTCGGTGCGGGCATTTTTCGGTGAAAGAAGTCTCGTGACCAGCACCACCACCCACATTCCCGACCCCGACTGGTCCGCCACCATCGCTTCCGCGCAACGGCGCGCTCTGATCGTGCTCGTGGCCGCGCAGATCCTGTCCGGTGCCGGGCTGGCCGCCGGGATCACCGTCGGCGCACTGCTGGCCCAGGACATGCTCGGCTCCACCGGCCTGGCCGGACTGCCCAGTGCCCTGTTCACCGCCGGTTCCGCACTCGCCGCGATCGCCGTGGGCCGCCTCTGCCAGGCCCACGGGCGCCGGCCCGGCCTGGCTGCCGGGTATCTCACCGGCGCGGCGGGCAGTATCGGGGTGATCGCTGCCGCGGTCACAGACAACCCGGTCATGCTGTTCACGGCATTGTTCGTCTACGGCGCGGGCACTGCCACCAACCTGCAGGCGCGCTACGCCGGCGCCGATCTGGCCACCGTCACCCATCGCGGCCGTGCGGTATCGACCGTGCTGGTCGCTACCACCCTCGGCGGGGTCGTCGGCCCCAACCTCGCCGCCCCCACCGGCACTCTCGCCCACACCCTAGGAATCCCATATCTGGCCGGCCCGTTCCTGCTCGCCGCCGCGGCCTACGCCCTGGCCGCGCTCGTGCTCGCGGTGTGGCTGCGCCCCGACCCTCTGCTGCTCGCCCGCGCACTGAGCACCACCGAACCCACCACCACGGCCTCCGGCCCTACCGCACCGGCCCGGCGTGCCGGAACCGGTGTCGCGGTGGGCGGATTCGTGATGGCGCTGACCCAGCTGGTGATGGTGGCGATCATGACCATGACACCGGTGCACATGCTCGCCCACGGACACGGCACCGCCGCCGCCGGCGTGGTCATCGCCGTGCACGTCGGCGCGATGTACCTGCCCTCGCCGGTGACCGGGTGGCTCGTCGACCGCTACGGACGGCTGCCCGTCGCTGCCGCCTCCGGCGTGACCCTGCTCGCCGCAGGGATCCTGGCCGCGACCGCGCCGGCGGAGTCGATCACGCTGCTCGCCCTGGCATTGGCGCTGCTCGGGCTGGGCTGGAACCTCGGGCTGGTCGCGGGCACCGCCATCATCACCGACACCGTGCCCCTACACACCCGCGCCAAAACCCAGGGCACGGTCGATGTGTCGATCGCCCTCGCCGGAGCTACCGGCGGCATGGGCTCCGGACTGATGGTCGCCGCCACCAGCTACCCCGCACTCGCACTCGCCGGCGGTGTGCTCGTACTCGCTGTCGTTCCCGCTGCCGCGCTCACCGCACAATCGCGACAACCCTGACACCCCAGGTCAGCGAGCGCGTTTGCGCCGCAACTTCGTCCAAGCCCGCACCGCCCGCGGGGCGCTCGCACCGATCAGCAGAGCGGCCAAGGGCAACGCGACATCAACCCACGGGTCGCGGATCGGCCGATACACCGCCACACCATCGCGCAGCTCGATATACCCCAGCGGCCGCACCTCCGCGCCACCACCACCGCCACCACCGCCACCACCGGCGCCGAGCTTGTCCGCGCCCGACTCGCGGCCCATCCCGCCGCCGAACCCGAACCCGGTCCGCGCCACCGGCACAATCGTGACCTCATGTGCTGTGATCGGCTCACCAAAAGCCCGCCGCACCGACGCCTTCCCGCCGAGCTTCTCGGCCAGCCCCTCCAACAACCGCGCCGACGACACCGCCTCCCCACCCACCTCACCAATGGGCACGGGACTGTTCGATTCCTCGGTCACACTCTCACCTCTCCGTTCGGGTGCCAGGACTCCACCTACTGAACCCGGCGGCCGGCCATCGCGCACCTCAACCGAGACCGGGTGGATGCAAGCTCTTGCCAACCAGCATATGAAAGCGCACACTTACGAAAGTGGAGGGTTTCAAAGAGGTTGATCCCGGAATCCTGGGCGACCCGATGCGCCGAGAGATCTTCGAACGGGTCGCCCGCCGACCGGCGTCGGTGGGCGAACTGGCCGACCAACTGCCAATCACCCGCCAGGCCGTCTCCCAGCATCTGCGGGTACTGCGCGACGGCGGCCTGGTCACCTCCCACGCCGAGGGCACCCGGCGCATCTACCGGATCGACCCCGAAGGCCTGGCCGGGATCCGCGCGTACTTCCAGCGGATCTGGGACGAATCACTGACCGCTTTCCAGAAGGCCGCCGACACCGCGACCACCGACACCCCCGATCAGGAGCCGAACCGATGACCACTTCCAGCCCCCTCGCCGTACTGCACGGCACCGCGACAGTGCCGCTGCCACTGGAGAAAGCATTCACCTTCTTCACCGAATCGTTCGGCAGCTGGTGGCCGCCGGCCTACCACATCGGCACCGCCGACATGGCCGACGCAATCCTCGAACCCCACGTCGGCGGACGCTGGTTCGAACGCGGCGTCGACGGCACCGAATGCGACTGGGGCACAGTACTGACATGGGAGCCCCCGCACCGGATCGTGGTGACCTGGCAGATCAACGGCTACTGGCAATACGACCCGAACCCCGAACGCGCCAGCGAGATCGAATTCCGCTTCACCAGCGAAACCCCCGACCAGACCGTGCTCACCCTCGAACACCGCCACCTCGACCGGCTCGTCGAAGGCCAAGCCATGCGCGACACCATCGTCGAACGCGGCGGCGGCTGGAGCACCCTGCTCACCCTCTTCGCCGACACCGCCACCGCCCACGCCTGATATCCGTCTCGATCGTCGAGAGTCGGCGTCCGGATCCCGGAAGTACCCGTCCAACAGCCCAAGATGCTTTCTTGAACAGGAGGTCGCGATATCATCGCTGGTCAGCGATGTTTACTACCGGCCTACCGTATAGGAATGCCCCTTTTGTGAACGGTCGACTGGGGGTGTTCAGCGGCAGCAGTTGGGGTCGAGGACGACGCAAAGCGCGGCGAGGGCATCGCGGCGGACCTGATGGGTGACGCTCATGCCGTGACGTTCGGAGTCGATGAACCCGGCCTTGCGCAGCTGTGTGAGGTGATGGCTGACAGTCGATTCCGAGAGTCCGACCGCGGCAGCAAGGTCGCCGCCGGTGCGGCCGGCATCCGGGCTGGCCAGCAGCAGGGACATGAGCTTGACCCGGACGGGGTCGGCGAGGGCTTTGAGCCGGAGCGCGACTTCCAGGGCGGCGTCGTCGTCGACCGGACCGGCGGCCACGGGGGCGCAGCAGACGGGTGCGGTGATGTCGATAACGGGGAGCGCTTTGGGCACGTGAACCACTCTACCGGCAGATATTGACTTATGTCGAAAAGGTGGCAGACTGGCCACCGTCAGTACTTCGATATATATCCAACAGGTGGTGATGATGATGTCACGTGTTCAGCTCGCACTTAACGTCGACGATCTGGAACAGGCGATCGAGTTCTACTCGACGCTGTTCGCGACCGGACCGGCCAAACGCAAGCCCGGGTATGCGAACTTCGCGGTCGAGAACCCGCCGCTGAAACTCGTCCTGATCGAGAACCCGGGCCAGGGCGGCAGCATCAATCACCTCGGGGTCGAGGTGGAGTCCTCGAAGAAGGTGCACGCCGAGATCGCGCGGCTGTCGGAGGCCGGGCTGTTCGCCGAGGAGCAGATCGCGACGACCTGTTGCTTCGCCACCCAGGACAAGGTGTGGGTGAGCGGCCCGAGCAAGGAGCGGTGGGAGGTCTACACCGTGCTGGCCGATACCGAGCATTTCGGCAGCGAGCCGAAATTCGCCGGTAAGGACGATGCGGAGGCGGTGTCGGCGTGCTGCGGCACCGACGGCCGCGACCAGACCCCCGACGCAGAAGCCGAGGCCGGGGCGGAGTCCGGGGTGACATGCTGCGCGCCGGCCGCCGCCGCTTCCGCGGGGTAAGGGCCCGCGCTCAGTGATCGACGTGGAAACCGCGCCCGCGGCGGGAGCTGGGCTGTCGCAGGCGGGGCGCCGCCGGGTGCTGGCGGTGCTGTGTGTGACCCAGATATCGAGCTGGGGGATCCTCTACTACGCGTTTCCGGTGCTGTCGGTGTCGATCACCACCGATACCGGGTGGTCGGCGCCGGCGATCACCGCCGCGTTCTCCCTGGGCCAGCTCGTCACCGCGCTCACCGGGATCCCGATCGGCGCGGTCTTGGATCGGACGGGCCCGCGCCGGATCATGACCGCCGGATCACTGCTAGGAGTGGCCGCACTCGGGGTGATCGCGGCGGCCCCGAACCTGTTCGTGTTCTATCTCGGCTGGTTGGCCGCTGGCGCGGCGATGGGGGCGGTGTTGTATCCGCCGGCGTTCGCGGCGTTGACCCGCTGGTGGGCCACCGATCGGGTACAGGCGCTGATGATCCTGACCCTCGCCGGCGGCCTGGCCTCGACGGTGTTCGCGCCGGTCACCGCGACCCTGGACGCCCACACCAGCTGGCGCACCACCTATCTCGTCCTGGCGGTCGCGCTGGCCGTACTCACGATCCCGGTGCACTGGATCGGATTGCGGGTGGGTTGGCCGGACCCTCCTGCCCCCGAAACCGCCGCGCATGCGGATCATTCCGGGATCGCGCGTAGTCCGCGGTTCGCCGCGCTGGTGCTCACCCTGTGTTTGGCGGCGTTCGCGAGCTTCGCCGGGATCTTCAACCTGGTCGCGTTGATGCAGGAACAAGGCCTCTCACCCGCGCTGGCGGCGTGGGCGCTCGGGCTGGGCGGCGCTGGGCAGGTGTTGGGACGCGTCGGGTACCCGCTGCTGGCCCGCCACACCGGAGTCACCGCCCGCACCGCCGCCGTGATCGCGGCGCTCGCGGTGACCACGGCCCTGCTGGGTGCGGTCTCTGGAGTGTTCGTGCTGATCGCGGTGTCGATCGGTGCGGGTTTGGTGCGCGGCATCTTCACCCTGATCCAGGCCACCGCGGTCACCGACCGGTGGGGTGCCACTCATTACGGGCGCCTCAACGCCTGGTTGTCCGCGCCGGTGGTGATCGTGTCCGCTCTGGCCCCGTGGGCGGGCACGGTGTTGTCGGCGTGGACCGGCAGCTACGCCCACGCCTACCTCGTCCTCGCCGGTATCGCCGCGGCCGCCGCCCTGATCGCGGCCGCGACCGGCATTCATTCGCAGAAAGAGATCGTGTGACAAACGAATACGACGCGCTGGTCATCGGTGGCGGCCAGTCCGGGCTGGCCGGCGCCCACCACCTCACCGCCCGAGGTCTGCGGACCGCGGTCCTGGAAGCCGGGCCGGAGGCGACCGGGTCGTGGCCGCGCTACTACGACAGCCTCACCCTCTTCTCCCCGGCCACCTACAGCGCGCTGCCCGGAAGCCGGTTCCCAGGAGACCCGGACCGGTATCCGCACCGCGACGAGGTCGTCGACTACCTGCGCGACTACGCGGTCGGCCTGGACGCCGACCTCCACACCAGCACCCCCGTCCAGACGGTCACCACCGGTGAGGGCGGGTTCACCGTCACCACCGGCACCGGGCAGGTGTTCACCGCACCGCGGGTGATCGCGGCCACCGGCTCGTTCGGCTCCCCCTCGATCCCGGTGCTGCCCGGCCAAGAGGAGTTCAGCGGAAAGATCCTGCACGCCAGCGACTACCGGTCCCCGAACGAGTACGCCGGGCAGCGGGTGGTCGTGGTGGGTGCGGGGAATTCGGCGGTGCAGATCGCCGCCGAACTCGCCGACCAGGCGAAGGTGGTGCTCGCGTCCCGGGCGCCGGTGAAGTTCATCCCGCAGCGCCCGCTGGGCCGGGATGTGCATTTCTGGTTCACCGTCACCGGGTTCGACGCCGCCCCGCTGGCTCGGTTCGTAACCGATCCACCTACGCAGCCGGTGCTCGACCACGGCCGCTACCGCGCCGCCGTCGCGGCAGGCAAACCACAGCGCCGGGCCATGTTCACCGGTTTCGACGCCGACGGGGTGGTGTGGCCGGACGGGTCGCGCACCCCGGTCGATGTGGTCATCTTCGCCACCGGATACCGGCCGCATCTGCCGTATCTGGCCGCGACGGGGGCCCTGTCCGAAACCGGGGCGCCGCGGCATCACCGCGGGATCTCCACCACCCACCAGGGTTTGGGCTATCTCGGGTTGGAGTGGCAGCGCACCCCGTCCTCGGCCTCCCTGCGCGGGGTCGGCCGCGACGCCGCCTACCTGGCCCGCCGCCTGCAGCCCGCCACCGGTGCGGGCCGGCCGGTGGAGAAGGCGCGATGAGCGCACCGGTGCCGGCGGGTTCGTGGGTGCGGGGTGGCCGGGTGTCCTCGCCCGATGGCACCGCCATCACCTACCTGACCCGCGGCACCGGCCCGGTGGTGCTCGCGGTGCACGGTGGTCTGGGTAGCGCGGTGAGCATGCTGCCCCTCGCAGCTCATCTGGCCGATAAATACACGGTGGTGGCGATGAATTGCCGCGGTCACGGCACCTCCGGGCCGCCGCAGTCCCCACCCGGGATCGGCCGTGAGGTCGAGGACATCCTCGCGGTAGCCGCCGCGGTCGGGCCGGTGGCGGGGTTGTTCGGCTACTCCTACGGCGCGGTCCTGGCGTTGGAGGCCGCGCGCACCGCACCCGACCGGTTCGCCCGGCTAGCGGTGTATGAGCCGCCGCTGCCGATCACCTATCCACTGCCCGACCTCGACGAGCTCGATACCGCGTTGGCGGGCGGGGATTACGAGCAGCTGCTGCTGCACGCCTCGGCCGGGGCCGGTGGGTTCTCCCCGGACGAGTTGGCCGCATTGCGGACCGATCCGCTGTGGTGGTCCAAGGTCGCCCAAGCCCCCACCTTGGCCGCGACGATGCGGGTGCTGGCCGTTCTGGATCCGGTCGTGGACCGCTACGCAGCGATCACCACACAGACCACGCTGATCACCGGCACCACCAGCGCCGACTACCTCCTAGACGCCGCAGACCAGCTCGCGACCGCGATCCCGGACCTGACCCGCGCCACCTTGCCCGGGCAAGGCCATCACCCCGACCCCACTCAGCTGGCCGAAGCCCTCACCACGGCTTGGGCTTAGGCGGTGCCGGGTCGGCGGGCGGTGAGGATCCCGTATCCGATGAGGCAGCCCCCCAGCTGCAGCACAGCGGTCGACAGCGCCACGGCGGGATCGAGACCATGCAGGACCGCGGCGGCGGTCAGGACGGGATTACCGAGAAACCCGGCACCGGCCACACCGAAGACCGCGGCGGCCGTGGCGGCGAGGTAGCCCGGGCCCGCCGGTAGGCCGGGTCGGGGGGCGGCGTAGGTGAACACCACCACGGTGGTGGCGGCCGTGGCGATCTCGGCAAGCAGCTGGATCCCGTTCGGCGCCACCGTGGTGACTGTGGTCCCGGTCAGAACACACACCGCAGCCAGGATCGCCGCCGCGGCGACCGCGCCGAACAGCTGGGCGCACAACCGGACAGCGGTACTGGTCAACGAGATCGGGGGGGCGGGGTTCGCACAGTGCATCGGTGAGCAGGACCAGCGGATTGATCGACAGCCGCCGGTCGCGGGCGAGCCCGGCGCACACCGCCAGCATCGCAACCACGACGACCGCGGCGGCCGGGCCCGCATCCCAACCGGTATGCGTGGCCGTGATCTGGGCCGAGAACACCACCGAGGTCACCACAGCAGCGGCGACCAGCTCACGCACCCAGCCCCACCGATCCGACTGTGGCGGCGGGCTGGGCGCGTGGGCGCTCATCACGCTCTCCCCGGAGGCTGTGGGTCAGGTGTGGGCGGGCGCCAGTTCGGCGATCAACGCCTGCACGCGGGCGCGGATTTCGTCGCGGATCGGGCGCACCGCGTCGATGCCTTGACCGGCCGGGTCGGGCAGGTCCCAGTCGCGGTAGGAGATCCCGGGAAAGACCGGGCAGGCGTCCCCGCATCCCATGGTGATCACCACGGTCGAGGATTCGACCGCATCGGGAGTGAGGATTTTCGGGTTCTGGCTGGTGATATCGATACCGACCTCGGCCATCGCTTCCACGGCGACCGGGTTGATCTGGTCGGCGGGTGCGCTGCCGGCGGAACGGACCTCGATTGCGCCGTCGGCGAGATGGGTGAGGAATCCGGCGGCCATCTGGGAGCGGGCGGCGTTGTGGACGCAGACGAACAACACACTCGGTGTGCTCACGGTGGTGCCTTCTTTCAGGTGGTGGGGATGTCGAGTTCGGCCAGCAGCGCCCGGACCCGGGCCTCGATGTCATCGCGGATCGAGCGCACGACCTCCGGGGTTTGCCCGGCAGGATCGGGGAGGTCCCAGTCCTCGTAGCGGCGGCCCGGGAACACGGGGCAGGCGTCTCCGCAGCCCATGGTGACGATGACGTCGGCGGCTTTGAGGATCTCCTCGGTCCACGGCTTCGGATACTCGCCCGTGATGTCGATGCCGATCTCGGCCATCACCGCCACCGCGGCCGGATTGACCTCATCGCCGGGCTCGCTGCCGCCCGACCACGCGACGGCGTGGTCGCCGGCGATGTGGGTGAACAGACCGAGTGCCATCTGGGAGCGGCCGGCGTTGTGGGTGCACAGGAACAGCACGGTCGGTGTGCCGGTGAGGTTCTTGCCTTCCACCTTCGCCAACGCCTGCAGGCGTTGGCGGGCGAACCGCTCGGCCAACAGGGGCAGGAAGTTGACGATGGTGGCACGGCCGGCGAACTGCTCGTAGGAGGAGTGCAGGAACGCTTCGATGGTCTCCACACCGAAGGTGCCGTCGAACTCACGCTGCAACCGGGTCGCCGCGGTCTTCAACGCCACATGCTGGTCGATGGACAGATCCGCGCGCAACGCGGTCACGGGAATCGGGGATTCGGTCATCACAAGATCCGATGCTCGAGAAGGGGTATGGGGTTATGGACGGGCAAGGGAAACCAGATCGGGTAACAAGGCGGCGACGCGGGCGGCGATATCGTCGCGGACCAGCCGCATCCGCTCCATGCCCTCGATCCCACGTAGCGACGGTTCGTCGGTGTCCCACCGGCGCACCTGCACACCGGGCGGGGCGTCGAGGACGGCTTCGCGACCCAGGACGACCACCAGGTCCACGGTGTGCAGCAGCAGCGGATCGACCGGTTTCGGGTTCTCACCCGCGATATCGATCCCGGCCTCGGCGAGAACGGCCACGGACAACGCGTTGAGTTTCGTACCCGGGTCGGTGCCCGCGGACAGCGCCACCACCTTGCCACCGGCGGCATGGCGCATGAGCCCTGCGGCCATCTGGGATTTGCCGCTGTTGCGGACACACACAAACAACACCGACGGGAGCCCGGTCATCGCGTGCCTGCCTCGACCGGTGTGGCGGCGGTGTCACGGAAGCGGTTGCGTAGCGCCAGCGACACATACACGAGCGCGACCAGCACCGGGACCTCGATCAGCGGTCCGACGACCCCGGCCAGTGCTTGGCCGGAGGTGGCGCCGTAGGTGGCGATCGCGACCGCGATGGCGAGTTCGAAGTTGTTGCCCGCCGCGGTGAACGCCAGCGTGGTCGTGCGCTCGTAGCCCAGGCCCATGGCCGCGCCGAGCAGGTAGCCGCCGCCCCACATGATCGCGAAGTAGGCGAGCAGGGGCACCGCGATCCGGACCACGTCCAGGGGCTGGGAGGTGATGCGCTCGCCCTGCAGCGCGAACAACACGACGATGGTGAACAGCATCCCGTACAGCGCCCACGGCCCGATCTTCGGGATCAGTGTCGTTTCGTACCAGTCGCGTCCCTTGGCCCGCTCGCCGAACCGGCGGGTGAGATACCCGGCGAGCAGCGGGATGCCGAGGAAGATCAGCACCGATTTCGCGATCTGCCACGGGGAGGCCTCGATCGTGGTTTGTTCGAGGCCGAGCCATCCGGGCAGCACCGACAGGTAGAACCAGCCCAGGACCGCGAACATGATCACCTGGAAGATCGAGTTCAGCGCGACCAGCACCGCGGCGGCTTCCCGGTCCCCGCACGCGAGGTCGTTCCAGATGATGACCATCGCGATACAGCGCGCGAGACCGACGATGATCAACCCGGTCCGGTATTCCGGCAGATCCGGGAGCAGCAGCCACGCCAGCGCGAACATCAGCGCCGGGCCGAGCAGCCAGTTCAGCACCAGCGACCCGGCCAGCAGGCGGCGGTCGCCGGTGACGGTGTCGAGGCGGTCGTAGCGGACCTTCGCCAACACGGGATACATCATGATCAGCAGCCCAATCGCGATCGGCAGCGAGATCCCGTCGATCTCCACCGCGGCCAGCGCGTCGCCGAGTCCGGGGATCAACCAGCCCAGCAACAGGCCGACCGCCATGGCCACGCCGATCCAGACCGGCAGGAACCGGTCGAGGGTGGACAGCTTGCCCACCACCCCGGCCTCGGGGGCGGTCATGCGCGCACCTCGACCGGTGCGCCGCTCTCGGTCTGCAGGACATCGGCCAGCCGCTGCAGGGCTTCCGGGACCACCCGGTAGTACACCCACGACGCCCGGCGTTCACTGGTCAGCAGCCCCGCCGAGCGCAGCACCTTCAGGTGATGGGAGATCGTCGGCTGGGTCAGGTCGATCCCCGCCGACAGGTCACACACGCACGCTTCCTGTCCGGCCCGCGAGGCGATCGAGCTCAGCAACCGCAGCCGGATCGGATCCGACAGGGCCTTGAACACGGTTGCCAGCTCCACCGCGGACTCCGCGCCCAACGGCTCGCGCTCCCACGACGTGGGGCTGCACGCCTCGACCGGTTCTACCGGCAACTGCGATTTAGACATGAATCGATATTGACAGGAATCTATACCGGAGGGCAAACGAACACCGAGTGAACGATGCGGTCTTTCCACCAGCATGCCGGTCCCCGAGCCCGGCTTCGGTATCGGCGGCGCGCGAGAAGCCGGACCATGCCGGGCCGGGGGTCAGGCCGGGCGGGGCGCGTACATGATGACCGCGACACCGACGAGGCAGATGCCGGCGCCGATCACATCCCAGCGGTCGGGGCGGAAGCCGTCCAAGGCCATGCCCCACAGCAGGGATCCGGCGACGAACACTCCCCCGTAGGCGGCGAGGATCCGGCCGAAGTTGGCGTCGGGTTGCAGCGTGGCCACGAATCCGTAGAGGCCCAGGGCGATGATGCCGGCGCCGATCCAGGCCCAGCCGCGGTGTTCGCGCACGCCCTGCCAGACCAGCCAGGCACCGCCGATCTCGGCGACGGCGGCCAGGGCGAACAGCAGGATCGAGCGCAGTACGGTCATGATCGGAGCCTAAAAGTCCGGTTCAGGCGGTGGTGCTGGCGCATCCACAGCCTGTGCTCGCGCACGATCCGGCGGTGTCGTCCCGGCCGTTGTGGCCGCATCCGGTCCGGCGGGCGCGGGCCCGCGACCAGATCAGGCCGACGGCACCGATGCCGATCAAGGCGAAACCGAGGGGCTCCAGCCGGGACAGGCCGGCCAGCAGCGAGCCGGTGCCGAGCACACCGGCGGCGATGAGCAGCGGGACCAGGCAGCAGCCCAGGCACAACAGCGCACCCGCTCCGATCGGTGCCCACCACCGTCGACCCTTCGCAGGTTCAGCAGCCACAGCTGCGCCCGGGTGTGCAGTGACCGGCTTCGGTATCGAATGGCACGGGGCAGTCCGGGCTTTCGCTGCAGGCGAGCAAATCGTCGCACCCGGCGGCCAGCGCCGCGCGCAGAGTGTCGCGGACCGCGGTCAGCTCGGCGAGCTTGTCGTCGATCTCGGCGAGTTTCGCTGCGGCGCGGCCCTGCAATCCGGCATCCGGTCGGCAATGTCCGAACTGGGTGGCCGCGAGCAGGTCGGCGACCTCGTCGAGGCTGAACCCCAGTCGCTGCGCGGCCTTGATCACCCGCAGCACCGTCACCGCCTGCTCCGGATACAGCCGATGCCCGCCCAGACTGCGGTCCGGTTCGGCCAGCAGGCCCCGGCGTTCGTAATAGCGCAGCGTCTGCGCGTTCACCCCGGCCGCGGCGGCCAGCTCGCTGGTGCGCAACGCGGTCACCGACTCTGCTCGCGTGCGGTGGCCACCCGGGCGGCGAAGGCGTCGAGTACCTCGGTGCCGGCGGCGGGTACGCCGATGCCCATCACCAGCTCGGCTCCGGTGGGTGCGAAGTCGAAGGTGAAGAACGAGCAGCAGCTCGACTCCCGGGCCGCCAGGTCCCGTGCCACCGGTTCGGCGGCGGGGTCCATGAGCAGTTCCAGCCGGTCCGGGCCCGGCCGGCG
This sequence comes from Nocardia sp. NPDC050193, assembly GCA_040674215.1. GTDB lineage: Bacteria > Actinomycetota > Actinomycetes > Mycobacteriales > Mycobacteriaceae > Nocardia. The sequence continues at coordinate 16,691 of JBFARE010000076.1, forward strand.
GGTGGCGCGCACGGACTCGGCGAACAGGCGGTCGAACTCGGCGACCCGCACCGGTTGTTCCACCGTGGGCAGGGTGCACGAGTCCGGCACCCAGCCCTGGCTACCAGCAGAAAGCGTCATGAACCCACGGTAAGCCTGTACCCGGGTACAGGATGCAACCCCGAATTTCGCTACCCGGCGCGGGCGGGGTCGACGCCGGTGATCTCGTCTCGACACCTGGGGAAACGGCCCGGTGCGCGACGCCGGTTATGCTGGTTGCGGCGATGGATCTCCGCCGAGACACCCCTCCTGGATGTCTGAACCGCCTCTGACCGGGGCTGATGGTTCCTTCCCCTACGGAAGGGAGTCTGTCCTGTGGCCGAGCACACGGATCCATATCCGGCACTACCCCTCGATCCCGACACCGCCCCCTCCGCCGTCACGCCGCTGCATCTGCGGGTGGGCGCGGTCGCGTTGGTCGGGATCGGCGGATTGTTCGGTGCGCCGCTGCGCTACCAGCTCGGTGTGTGGTTTCCGCACGCGGCGGGTGGGTGGCCGGTCACGACGCTCGCGATCAACATCGCCGGTGCGTTCGCGCTGGGTTGGCTGCTGGAGGGGTTGACCCGGCTCGGCCCCGATCACGGCTGGCGACAGCGGGCACGGCTGGGAGTGGGTACCGGGTTCCTCGGCGCGTTCACCACCTACAGCACCCTGGCCGTGGATACCGACCTGTTGCTGCGCGGGCAGCACTGGTCGAGCGCGGCCACCTACGCGGTGGGCACGGTGCTGGCCGGGCTGGTGGCCACCACCGTGGGGATCTCGGCAGGTGCGCGATCGCGGTCGCGGCGGGCGGAGGGGGTGTGACAACCATGATGTGGATCGCGGTCGCCGGTAGTGCCGGGGCGATGGCTCGGTTCGTTCTCGACGGCGCTATCAAGCATCGCCGCACGTCACAGTTTCCGTGGGCCACACTGGTGATCAATGTGACCGGTTCGTTCCTGCTCGGGGTCATCACCGGCATGGTGCTGTTCCACGGCGCCGCCCGCGATCTCGAACTGATCGTCGGTGTCGGGTTCTGCGGCGGGTACACCACCTTCAGCACCGCCAGCTTCGAAACCGTGCGCCTGATCCAGAACCAGCGCTACACCACCGCGGCCGCCAACGCATTCGGCAGCCTGGTGCTCACCCTGGCCGCCGGCGGCGCGGGCCTGGCACTGGCCGGACTATGAAGAGGCGGACAGCGATGACCGACCACCACGACCCCACGCCACCGCCCGCCGGCGGCGACTGGCGGGCACCACACCGCATCGACGGACCGGCCTCGCAGACCGCGGCCCGCTGCCATCTGGTGGTCGGGTTCGACCGCCATCCCGCCAGCCACGCCGCCCTGTCCTACGCCCTGGACCTCGCCACCCGGATCGACGCCTTTGTACATGTCGCCCATATCGTCGACACCGACGACCTACCGATCGACCCCGACGCCGCGGACTGGGAACAAGCCGTCACCGACGTGGTCGATCAAGAACACCGCGACGCCTGCGCACTGCTGGAACACGCGTCGAGTCCATGGGCCTACTACAGCCGCCCCGGACGCCCGGCGCACCTGCTGGCCGGGCTAGCCGACACCTACGACGCGGAGATGATCATCATCGGCGCCTCCCGCGGCGGGCTGATCTCGCTGCTCGAGCGGCTGCTGGGCGAATCGGTCTCCACCAGCCTGGTCCACCACGCCCACCGCCCCGTCCTACTGGTCCCTGCACCTGGTGCGGGCCGGACACCCGACGGGCCGTGACCCGCAGCTCAGTCGGCCCCAGAAAAACAGCCGGAGATCGACGACGCGAAGCCTGTCGTGGCGTTTCGGCCAACGGTCAGCCGACCAACGATCGCCGAGACGCGGTTTCGGAGCACCACACTGCCGATCTCGAAACCAAGGTATCGAGACGGCGCTCCGGTCGTCTCGATATCGCGGCGCTAAGCGGACGATGTCGGCCAGTTCAGCTCCTAGCCGGCGTGCGTTTCGCCTCCCTCTTCCGGTTGCGGTAGGCCAGTTGTCGGCACTTGTTGCTGCCGTTGATGTCGCGGCAGTGGTTTCGCGGTCTGCCGACCTGGCCCGGCTGTGGCGGGTCGAGTTCCCGGCCGCACCCGTGACACCGGCCGGCTCGTGCCCGCGCCGGTTCTCCATCGATGATGTGTGCCGCCAAACCATCGCGGTAGTCGGAGTTCTCCCGCACTCGCGATAACCGAGTCCCCAGGCGTCTCAGGATGTACTCCCTGGGCTCATCAGCCTCCAGCTCGGAAAGAAAGGCCACCAACAGGTGCGCGTCCCAGTAGTGCATGGACGCAGCAATCGCGGTGGCGAGATCGTCGGCAAGGGACAACTTCGCTACTCGATCGCCGATCCAATCGCGCTGGGGCGTTCGCTTGGACATCAGCGGCCCTCCTCGGTTCGGGTGTCCACTTGCGCGGTGCCCTGTTTACGCTGCCGCGCCGTACGGCTCAGACCGATCCGACGTCCGAACGCAGTAGCGAACGCTTCGAACACCCGCGGCACGTCCTCGGGCCGAGCTCTCCGCAGTGCAGTGATCGCCACAATAATGACGGCCAGAGCGAATACGAGCACCGGAAGCTGGACCCAGAACACCGTCCACGCACTCACCCCTGCCCCAACGGACATGGCATCGACCGACACGAACACCCTCCATAGACGACGAAAGGCCCCCGGCGAGAGCGCCGGAGGCCTGAACGAAAAAGAGCTCCAGCCACATTGGCTGGAGCTCGTGGGGACTGTCTGAGATCTTGTGGGCGGGGCGGTGATCGGAGAGGCTGAGGCGGCTTGCTTCAGCGGAAGGGATCATCGTGTCGGAGGAA
>JBFARE010000077.1:0-16976 GCA_040674215.1 Nocardia sp. NPDC050193
GCCTCGAAGTGCATGCGCCGCAGGCGCGAGTCTCGAGGCCGAAACGGCGAGACCGAGGGGGCCTCAACCCCGCCCCGCCGGAGGCGGGGCAATGAACACAGCGGCGCCAAATAAGACAGAATGGACTTATGACGAACCCTCTTGGAGGCTCGAATCGCGGTAGGCAGGGGCTGCCTACGCCCCCTTCCGGGTGGCCGGTCGGTTCGTATCCGACCTATGCCGAGGCGCAGCGTGCGGTGGATCATCTGGCGGATCATCAGTTCCCCGTGCAGAACGTGACCATCGTCGGCGTGGACCTGATGCAGGTCGAGCGGGTGCTGTACCGCTTGAACTGGGGCAAGGTGATCGGCGGGGGTGTGGTCTCGGGTGCGTGGCTCGGGTTGTTCCTGGGCCTGTTGCTGAGCCTGTTCACCACCAACGGTATGGCCGGCCCGCTGGTTGTGGGCCTGGTCGGCGGCATCATCTTCGGGGTCATCTCGACGACCATCCCGTACGCGGCCACCCGGGGTCAGCGGGATTTCGCGTCGACCATGCAGTTGGTCGCGGGACGTTACGACGTGCTGTGTGACCCGAAGACAGCCGAACAGGCCCGGGATCTGCTCGCGAAGCTGGCCATCTAACGGATGGACGTGATCGAGCGCGTCCGGACGGCCGTGGCGGGTTTTTTCGGGGTGGACGCGGCCGCGGTGGATACGGCGTCGATGACTTTCCTGGGCCTGGAGCCGATCGAGATCCTGCGCATCCCCGGTGACGGTGTGACGCACTATCTGACGGTCGGCGGGTCGCGGCATCCGATGGGCGATCCGGGGGATCTGCACGCCGATCCGGTGCGCGGTCCGCGGGCCGAGTTGGTGCTGACGGTGCGGTCGGCGGCGGGTGCCGGGGCGGGGGTGGCCCGGACGCTGGGGGTGCTGGCGGCGGCGCCCGCGGTCGAAGGTGTTGTGCTACAGGCCGACGCGCTGCTGGATCTGGGCGAACCGATCTGGCAGGAAGCGCCGTTCACCGCGGTCCTGCTCGGCGCGGGAGAGATCCCGGAGATCGAGTTACCGGATCCGGCGGAGCCCGTGCGGTATTTCACGGTGACGCCGGTGACGGCGACCGAGGCGGCCTGGGTTCGGGTGCGCGGGGCGCAGGCGTTACGGGATGCCTGGGCCGAGGCCGGGATCGATGTGCTGGACCCCGGACGCGGCGCGGCTTCGCTGTAGCGTCCGGGTACCGGGTGCGGTGGTGGACGGGCCCGGTCAGAGCCAGTCGTTGCGGTGGAACAGTGCGAGCAGGGTCAGGCAGATGCCCAGGATGACCACGAGTACCACCGGATAACCCCAGCTGGTCCGCAGTTCGGGCATATGCTCGAAGTTCATCCCGTAGATACCGGCGATCATGGTCGGTACCGCGGCGATGGCGACCCACGCCGAGATCTTGCGCATATCGGTGTTCTGCTGGACGGTGATCTTGGTGAGCGCGGCACTGATGAGGGCGCTGAGCGAATCGTCGAAATCGGTGATGCGTTCGGCGACGCCGGTGTGGTGGTCGGCGACATCGCGCAGATAGCGCCGGATCTCCGGGTCGATCGGCAGCTCCTCCTTGTGCACCAGCAGTTGCAGCGGCTGCGCCAGTGGATTGACCGCGCGCCGTAATTCCACCATTTCACGTTTGAGCTGATATATCGCCTCTACGGTGACCCTGCTGCGCGGGGTGAACACCTCTTCTTCCATCGCGTCGATATCGAATTCCACCGCCTGCACGACGTCGATATAGGAGTCGACCACATGGTCGGCGATGGCGTGCAGCACCGAGCCTGTGCCCAGTCGTAATCGGGCGGGGTCGGCTTCGAGGCCGTGGCGCACGGTCGCGAGCGGCGAATGTTCGCCGTGCCGGACGGCGACGACGAAATCGGGTGCGGTGAAGATCAGCAGCTCTCCCGTTTCGACGATCTCGCTGACCGTGTGCAGTTCATGCTCCCGGTAGGCGACTGTGCGCATGACCATCACCAGGGTGTCGTCGTAACGCTCCAGCTTGGGGCGCTGATGGGCCTGTACCGCGTCTTCGACGGCGAGGGCGTGCAATCCGAAGGTCTCGGCCACCTCACCCATCTGCTCGGCGTCGGGGTCGTGCAGGCCGAGCCAGACGAACCCGCCGCGTTCCCGGGCGGCGGCGAGCGCCTTCTCGTGGGTGAACCGGCCGGGGAGACGTCTGCCGTCCACGTAGACCGCGCAGTCGACGACCGCCCGCGCGGTGGGCACCCGGATATGCGGTGCCGCGGTGGTACGCCGCGTCCGCCCCGGACCATGGAACGGTAGCGGAATCGAAGGCACGCGTTGATGCTACGTCGCCGCCACCGCGGGCCGGGACCTCCACGGAGAGCTCCGGTCACCGCCGCCCGGTGACGTCGCCCGATCGCCCTTGCCGCCCCGCACCGAGAGTGCCCCGGACCAACACTGCAAGACTGGGTGGGTGCGCATCGATCTGCATACCCACTCCACCGCCTCCGACGGCACCGACAGCCCGGCCGAACTGGTGCGCGAAGCGGCCGATGCCGGGCTGGATGTCGTCGCGATCACCGATCACGACACCACCGCGGGCTGGGCCGAGGCCGAGGCCGCCCGCCCGGCCGGGCTGACCTTGATCCGAGGCATGGAGATGTCGTGCGTGGGCCGCGGTGTCGACGGCTATCCCGTGTCGGTGCATCTGCTGGCCTATCTGTTCGACCCCGCAGACAGCGGTTTCGCGACCGAACGGGAACGGCTGCGCGCCGAACGGGTCGAGCGACTACGCGCCATGGCCGAACAGATGGCCGCCGACGGCCTCCCGATCGACCCGGACGCGGTGCTGGCCGCAGCCGGTCCCGCGGCGGGTCGCCCCCACCTGGCCCGGGCCCTGGTGGAGGCGGGGGTGGTGCCCTCGGTGGATGCGGCCTTCGCCGATCTGCTCGCCTCGGACGGCCCCTATTACGTGGAGAAAGCCGATACCCCGCTGCGCCGGGCGGTGGAGCTGATCGCACGCGCGGGTGGCGTCAGCGTGCTCGCCCACGGGCGGGCCCGCAGCCGGGGCCGGCTGTTGGATCTGCAGGAGGTGCGCGAGCTGGCGCCGCAGGGACTGGGTGGCCTGGAAGTCGATCATCCCGACCACAGTCCCCGGGACCGGGCGGTACTGCGGGAACTGGCCGGCGAATGCGGACTGCTTGCGACGGGGTCCTCGGATTACCACGGCGCCAACAAGGCCCTCCGCCTGGGCGAATGCACCACCGAGCCGGAGCAGTTCGAGAAACTGGCCGGCAGAGCCACCGGCGTACCGGTGCTGGCCTCATGAGACTCGTGCGCGGCCTCAGCGGTGTGGTGGCGGGCGGGCTGGTGCTGCTGGCGCTGGTCGTGGTCGGTGCGGAGATCCTCGGCGAGCGCCACGGTTTCCCCGGACCCGGTGCCGAATCGGTGGCCTGGCATATCGTGGTCGCGGTGATCGCCGCTGGGGCACAGGTGTATTCGGATCGCGTACGGGGCGCGGCGAGCCTCGGCGCGGCGGTGGTGGTGCTGGGTTCCGGCACGATCCTGCTGTGGACCCAGTGGTGGGGCTGACCGGCCGCGCAGCACGTTCCGGTCCCCGGGTTCACCGGGCTCTCCGGGACCTTTGAGGTCTCTCACCGGACCATGGCGCCGCTCGCGAGTTTCCGCTCACGGGAAGGTAATGCTCGCCGCCTACGCTGGCCCCGTGGTGTCCGAAACGCGCAACCGCCGGGCCCGGTTTGGCGAACGAGCCGGGACCTGGCAGAATGTTGCGGATTCCCGATCGTTGCCACCGCCGGGTCGGGGATATCAGGCGCCCGCCGCTCCGCGACGCACCGTCGCGACGGGACACGGGCACCGGTCGAGTTCATTCGGACCAACCCGTCCGAAATCCACCCGGACAGTAGCTGCCCGAAATCAGCACCACCGTCCAGTGCCCCATGTCCGGGCTCCCGGGTCTTCCGGGTACCGGTTGCGCCGGGAACATCCTGGTCGCACCGCCGATGAACGATATGACGCAGATAACACCAAATACCCGGCGGTAACCGTCCACCGGTTACGACCGCAACCAGCAGGAGTGAAATCGTGTCCTCTGTGACTGACGCACCGAACGCCACCGCCAGCAAAGAAGAGGCCCAAGATCTCTCGGCGATCACTCACGAGGAGATCTTCGCGGGTCACCTCGGCGGCAAGCTCTCGGTCGAGCTCAGCTCGCCGCTGGCCACCCAGCGCGACCTATCGATCGCCTACACCCCCGGAGTGGCGCAGGTGAGCCGCGCCATCGCCGAGGACGAGAGCCTGGCCAAGCGCTACACCTGGACCGACCGCCTGGTGGTCGTGGTCAGCGACGGGTCGGCGGTGCTCGGTCTCGGCGATATCGGCCCGCGCGCCTCTCTCCCGGTCATGGAGGGCAAATCGGCGCTGTTCAAGAAGTTCGCCGGACTCGACTCCATCCCGATCGTGCTGGACACCAAGGACGTCGACGAAATCGTCGAAACCCTGATCCGCCTGCGCCCCAGCTACGGCGCCGTGAACCTGGAGGACATCTCCGCGCCCCGCTGCTTCGAAATCGAGAAGCGGGTCGTGGAAGCCCTCGACTGCCCTGTTATGCACGACGACCAGCACGGCACCGCCATTGTGGTGCTGGCCGCCCTCAACGGTGCCGCCGCCGTGCAGGGCCGGTCCACTTCCGGACTCAAGGTGGTCGTGTCGGGCGCCGGCGCCGCCGGTGTCGCCTGCACCAACATCCTGCTCGCCGCGGGTGTCGCCGATGTGACCGTGCTCGACTCCAAGGGCATCGTCAGCCGCGACCGCGGTGACCTCAACGCGGTCAAGGCCGACCTGGCCCAGCGCACCAACCCGCGCGGCCTCACCGGCACCGCCGCCGACGCCCTCGCCGGCGCCGACGTGTTCCTCGGGCTGTCCGCGGGCACCATCGCCGAAGAGCTCATCGCCTCGATGGCCCCGGAAGCCATCGTGTTCGCCATGTCCAACCCGGACCCGGAAATCCACCCCGACGTGGCCCGTGAGTACGCCGCCATCGTCGCCACCGGCCGCAGCGACTTCCCGAACCAGATCAACAATGTGCTCGCCTTCCCCGGCGTGTTCAAGGGCGCGCTCGACGCGGGCGCCCGGCGCATCACCGAAGGTATGAAGATCGCGGCCGCCAACGCCATCCTCGGCGTCGTGGCCGACGAACTCGCCGTCGACAAGATCGTGCCCAGCCCGCTCGACCCGCGCGTCGCCCCCGCGGTGGCCGAGGCGGTCGCCGCCGCCGCCCGCGCGGAGGGCGTCGCCTGATAGATCGTTCCGCCCTACCCGGGCGGTAACCGCAACTACAGCACTCGGCCGCCACCCTGGGCCGGGTGCTGTAGTTTTTGGCGGCGCCGCGGGGTTGAGGCCCCCTTGGCCTCGCCGTTCAGGCCTCGAGCCTTGGCCGAAGGTGCTCAACGGTCGCACTCTATGGGCGGCCCACCGCACATCGCATGCGCTTCGAGGCCTGAACGGCGAGACGGGCCTCAACCCATTGAGGTGTCTCGCAAAACTCGACGCGATTGGGTTGCGTCGGCATTGGGGTGTTCGGGGCGTATGCCGACTCGACCACTCGGCGGACCTCCGTCCGGCGCTGCTCGAAAACGGCTGTGCCTGCCCGGTGCCGAGTTCGGCGAGGTTCACAGGGTGCGAGTTCCGCCCCATCCCTTGATTCGTGCCTATCTCCCCGGCGCCCCAGGCGCTGCTGCTGCGCCCCGGTCGTCCGGCCGCGGGGACCCTGTAGATTCCTGAGAGTTGTCGGGGCGCCCGGACGGGGTGCGGCGGGCTGGTTACGGAAGTGGGTGTCTCGCGCGATGGTGCTGGCGGCGTCGATGCGTGTCGTTGCTCGGATGATGGTGCCGGTACTCGCCGGGCTGGCCGTCTCCTGTGGTGCCGACGAGGCCGAGCCGCTGGTGGTGGGGGTGCAGGGGTCCGCCGAGTCGCGGGTACTGGCCGACATCTACGCGCAGGCGCTGGCACGCACCGGCGCGGCGGTGCGGGTCGAGCCGGGGCTGGGCAGCCGGGCGGAGGCGCTGGCGGCGCTGGACGCGGGGGCCGTCGCGGTGGCCCCGGACCACAATGGCGCGCTGCTGGCCGACCTGAACGTGGGCGCCGAGGCCACGACCACGAAGACTGTCACGCGGGAACTCAACGGGTCGTTGCCGCAGGGGACGATCACCTCCGATGCGGCCGACGGCGCGGATTTCGAACCGCGGGTGCTGGTCACCACCGCCGTCGCCGAGCAGCGCGGGATCGATTCGGTGGACCAGTTGGGTGCACAGTGCCCATCCCTGGTCGCCGGTGTGGCCGCCGTTCCCGGATTGTTCGAGCTACCGGAGGTCGCCGGGAAGATCGCCGGCTGCGCGTTCGCTTCGACCGAGGTATTCCCCGAGCCCGGGGAACTGCGGCGTGCGTTGCTGCAGGGCCGGGTCCAGGCCGCGGTGCTGGCCGGTCCGGCCGAATTCCTGCCGGGCGGTACGGAGGGGCTGAAGGTGCTCGCCGACCCCGAGGACGCGATCAGGCCGGAGAACCCGCTCGCGCTGGTGCGCAAAGGGGCGTTGGATGATCGGCAGCTGGAGAAGCTGAACTACGTAGCGGGGGAACTCACCACCGACGAGCTCGCGGCTCTGGTGCTGCGGGTCCGGGACGAATCCGCGGACCCGGGGGAGCTGGCGCGCACCTGGCTCGACGCGCATGGGCTCTGAGCAGGACTAGGATCGGTCCGATATGCCCGGAATGTTGGCGCGGCGCCCGGCGTCGTACCTGGAGTCCGGAGTGACCACGGCATGAGCAGGCCGCGGCTGTCGTGCCCCGTCCGTATGGTGAGCCGGTAGTCGCAGGGGGTGCGTCCGTGCGGCGCACCGCGACAGATCCACGAAACGGCGCATCGGGCGCCGCTCGGACAGGAACGGAAGCTATGCCCACTCAACGCAATCCGTGGCTCGCATTAGGGGCGCTGGTCGTCGGATTCTTCATGATCCTGCTCGATGTGACCATTGTGGCCGTCGCCAACCCGGCGATCATGACCGATCTGCACGCCGATATCTCGCAGGTCATCTGGGTGACGAGCGCCTATCTCCTCACCTACGCTGTACCACTGCTGATCACCGGGCGGCTGGGCGACCGCTTCGGGCCCAAGAACATCTACCTGTTCGGGCTCGCGGTGTTCACACTGTCCTCGCTGGCGTGCGGGCTGGCCGGTGATATCGAGACCCTGATCGCCGCGCGAGCCGTGCAGGGCCTGGGCGCTGCCTTGATGACCCCGCAGACCATGGCGGTGATCACCCGGACCTTCCCACCGGATCGGCGGGGCGCCGCCATGGGTATGTGGGGTGCGGTCGCCGGGCTGGCGACGCTGGTGGGCCCGATCCTGGGCGGTGTGCTGGTCGACGGTCTCGGCTGGGCGTGGATCTTCATCGTCAACGTGCCGGTCGGCGTGGTGGCCTTCGCGCTCGCAGTCTGGCTGGTGCCGGCCCTGCCGACACATGAGCACAAGTTCGACCTGGTCGGCGTGGTACTGAGCGCGGTGGGTATGTTCCTGCTGGTCTTCGGTATCCAGGAGGGCAATACGAGCGACTGGTCGCCGAAGATCTGGGCGATGATCGTGGCCGGGATCGTGGTGTTGGCCGTTTTCGTGGTCACCCAGGCCCGCGGGTCGGGCGAACCGTTGTTGCCGCTGCCGCTGTTCCGGGACCGCAATTTCTCGCTGTCGAACCTGGCCATCGCCAGTATGGGTGCGGCCGTCACCGCGGTGATGGTGCCGATCTACTTCTATCTGCAGGCCGTGCACGGTATGTCGCCGACCCGGTCGGCGCTGGTGCTGGCTCCGATGGCCATTGTGACCGGGTTCGCCGCCCCGGTGATCGGCCGGATCTCCGACCGGATGCATCCGCGGATCATTCCGACCGTCGGATTCTTGCTGTTCGCGCTCTCCATCTTCTGGTTCGCCCTGGTCATGCGGGACCCGCACGCGAATATCACCTGGATGGTCGTGGCGGGCGCGGTGGCCGGTGCCTCGAACGCCTGTATCTGGGCACCACTGGCGACCACGGCCACCCACAATCTGCCCATTTACCAGGCCGGGGCGGGGGCGGGTGTCTACAACACGACCCGGCAGGTCGGGTCGGTGCTCGGCAGCGCGGCGATCAGTGCCCTGATCGCCGCGCGGATGAGCGCGGCCGGTCTGGGCGGTGCCCCCGCCGGAGAGGGGATGGGGGCCGGCCAGGTGCCCGAGCCGGTGAAGCAGGCGTTCAGTACCGCGTTGAGCCAGGCCACCCTGCTCCCGGCCGCGCTGCTGCTGGTCGGGGTGGTCGCCTCGGCGCTGTTCATCCGCTTCCAGGCCGGGCACGCGCCGGACCGGAGTGCCCTGGATTCGGACAAGGCGGACTCGCTCACCGGTTAGCCGGTCGCGGAACCGAATGCGAACGGCCGGTTGAGCGGATTGCTCACCGGGCCGTTCGCGTGGCGGGGATCAGCTGTAGATCTTGTCCACCTCGGTGGCGTACTGCTTCATGACGACCGCGCGCTTGAGCGACATCTTCGGGGTCAGTTCGCCGGTTTCCTGGGTCCAGTCCGAGGTCAGGATATTGATTTTCTTGATCTGCTCGGCCTTGGACACCTTCTTGTTGGTCTCGGCGACAGCGGCCTCCACCTCGGCGACCAGGGCCGGATTCTCGACCAGTTCGGTGATCTCCACCTCGGCGGCGATGCCGTTGCGTTCCTTCCAGCCCGGCAACGCTTCCGGATCCAGTGTGATGAGCGCGCCGATGAACGGTTTCCCGTCGCCGACCACCATCACCTGGCCGATCAGCGGATGCGCCCGCAGTTCATCCTCCATGGGCGCGGGGGAGACGTTCTTACCGCCTGCGGTGACCAGGATCTCCTTCTTGCGGCCGGTGATGGTGATGAAACCGTCGGCGTCGATGGCGCCCAGGTCGCCGGTCTTGAACCAGCCGTCCACGAACGCATCGGCGGTCGCCTGCTCGTTGCCCCAGTAGCCCGCGAACACCACGGGTCCGCGCAGCAGCAGTTCACCGTCCTCCCCGATCTTGGCGGCGTGACCTTCGAGCGGACGGCCGACCGACCCGACCCGGATGTGCGCGGGAGTGTTGACCGAGACGGCGGCAGTGGTCTCGGTGAGGCCGTAACCCTCGAAGATGGTGACGCCGACACCGCGGAAGAAGTGCCCGAGCCGGGCGCCCAGCGGGCCGCCGCCGGAAACCGCGGCCTGACAGTTGCCGCCGAGAGCGGCTCGCAGCTTGCCGTAGACGAGTTTGTCGAACAGCGCGTGCTTGGCGCGCAGTACCAGGCCGGGCTTCCCGGTGCCCAGGGCCTCGCTGTAGGCGATCGCGGTGGCCGCGGCGGCGTCGAAGATCTTGCCCTTGCCCTCGTCGTGGGCCTTCTGTTTGGCGGCGTTGAACACCTTCTCGAATACCCGCGGCACCGACAGCACGAAATCGGGCCGGTGTTCGGCGAACTGCTGGACCAGCGTGCTCCAGTCGGAGGTATGCGCCAGGGTGACCTTGGCGTCGAAGGCGGCCAGGCTCACCGCGCGGGCGAAGACATGCGCCAGCGGCAGGAACATGAGGGTCTTCTTGCCGGGGGTCAGGAACGACGCCAGCGCGATCCGGTCGGCCCGGGATTCGGCCCAGAGGTTGGCGTGGCTGAGCATGACGCCCTTGGGCCGGCCGGTGGTGCCGGAGGTGTAGATCAGGGTGGCCGGGGAGGCCGCGTTCACCTGGGCGCGCCGGTCGTGGACGATTTGCTCGTCGAGTTCGGCGCCGCGCCGGACGAGTTCGCCGATCGCGTCCTTGTCGATCTGCAGGGTCTCGCGCAGCGCGGTCAGTTCGGCGGGATCGATCTCGCCGATGACGCCGCGATGCTTGTCGTTCTCGACGACCAGCAGCGCGGTGGCCGAATCCTGCAGGATCCAGCGTGCCTGTTCGGCCGAGGAACTGTCGTAGATGGCCACGGTGCAGCCGCCGGCCGCCCAGATGGCGAAATCGAGCAGGGTCCACTCGTAACGGGTGGCGGCCATGATGGCGACCCGGTCGCCCAGTTCGATACCCGAGGCGATGAGACCCTTGGCCACATCGGTGACCGCCGTCGCGAACTCCGCGGCCCGGATATCGCGCCAGCCGCCCTTACCGTCGGGGACGTTGAACATCACCGCGGCGGGGGATTCTTTCGCGTAGCGGAACACGTTGTCGGAATTGTTCGCGTCCTCGGGGATGGTGTAGGAAGCCGGGGCTTCGAACTCGCGCATCATTGCCTTTCCCTGTTTGCCAACTCGTCGGTAATTTACGCCACCGGCACCGGGCGGGGCGCGGGCCACCGGTAAACGCCCTGGATCTCACCCTGGAGCCAGGGCGAAACGCGTCCCGATCAAGCTCTCATCCTAGGTCGCGCAGCGGTAGCTGATCGACGGCTTGCCGGAGAAAATCGGCCATTTCGGTCAACGCCGCGGCAGCTGGGCCCACCAGGGCGGCCTGTAGCTGGGCGACATGCCAGAGGCCGCGGCTCTCGGTGAACGAGACGCTGACTCCGGCCTCGCGCAGGGCCGCGGTGAGGTCGACGCACTGCGGGTGCAGTAGTTCGTCGACATCGGCCTGGACGTAGACCGGGGGCAGCCCGGCGAGGACGCCGCGCAGCGGCGCGTAACCGGTATCGGCGGGATCGCCGGCACCCAGATAGGCCGCGGCGCAGGCCCGGGACCAGGGACCGTTCACGACCAGGTCGCGGGGGCGTTCGGCGAGCTGGTTCGGATCGACCCACGGCGCGATCAGACCGAGCGCGGCGGGGGAATGGTCGTGCCGGGCGATGAGCCGCTGGGCCAGCGCCAGTGACAGGCCGCCGCCGGCCGAATCCCCGGCGATCGCGATCCGTTCCGGGCGGTAGCCGTGCTCGGCGACCAGCTCGAGGAACGCGGCCTCCGCGTCGTCCAGTGCCGCCGGGTAGGCGTGTTCCGGCGCCAGCCGGTAGTCGAGGGCGTAGACCGGTAGCCCGGTTCCGGCGGCGAGCCGGCCGTTGAGCGAACGGTGGGTGGCCAGCGAACCCACGGCGTACCCGCCGCCGTGCAGGTACAGCACGGCGGCGGGTTCGGCCGGAGCGGGGCCGACCGGTGCGAGTCGCTCGGCCGGCCGCCCGCCCAGGCGGATCCGTTCGACTCCGACACCCGCCGGTACGGGCTGAAACGCCGAACCGGCGTCGATCAGGGCCCGCTGGACCCGCCAGGGTAGCCGGGAGTGCAGCGCCACCCGGTACATCGAACCCAGGACGGCCCGCGCCAGCGGCAGTGGCAGCGCGATATCTCGCATGTCGTTCCTTCTCCCGTACCGATCAGGGCAGGAAACGTCGTTCGACGCCGACCGCGATGCGCTGGTAACCGGCGGCGGCGGTGCGGACGAACAGGTCCAACAGTTTGGCCTCCCAGCCGATCAGCACCCGGCCGCGGCCCTTGCGGACGCCGTCGACGATGGTCTGCGCGGCCATTTCGGGACTGTGGATGGCGAGGTACTTGTCGAACATCGAGCTGGCGTTCGCACCGTCGATATCGTCGCTGTAGGTGGCGTTGCGGGCGACGGCGGTCTTGATACCACCGGGGTGCACACAGGTGACCTTGACCGGCGCGCGGTCCACCAGCATTTCCTGGCGCAGCGCCTCGGTGAAACCGCGGACCGCGAACTTGGCCGAGTTGTACGCGGCCTGCCCGGGTACCGCGATCAGGCCGAAGAGGCTGGACACGTTCACCACGTGACCGTCACCGGATTCGAGGAGGAACGGCAGGAACGCCTTCGTCCCGTTCACCACACCCCAGAAATCGACATCCATGATGCGTTCGATGTCTTTGAAATCGGTTTTGACGATATCGCCGTGATGGGCGATCCCGGCGTTGTTGTAGATCTGGTGCACGACGCCGAAATGTTGTTTCACCGCGTCGGCGTAGAGCAGCACGGCCTCGCGTTCGGCCACGTTGACCCGGTCGGACTTCACCTCGGCGCCGAGCTCTTCGCAGCGGCGGGTGGTCTCGGCCAGACCTTCGGTATCGATATCGGAGAGCGCCAGTTTCGCGCCGCGCCGGGCGAGGTTGACCGCCAGCGCCTGCCCGATCCCGGAGCCGGCCCCGGTGATCACACAGACTTTGTTGCGGAAGTACGAATCATTGCGCCCTCCCGTCGCCCGGCCCCCGCCCCTCGGGGAATCACTACGTGATGCTGCATTCATGCGGTCACTACTTTCAGATCAGGTCGAGCGGGGGCATCGGCGGCCGTCGTCGTATCGTAGGCGGCCACGTCGAATTTCCTTGTGATCCGGCGGAATTCGAAGGTGAAGTCCGGCCAGAGGGTCGTATTGTTGCCGTGCTTGTCCAGGTACCAGCTGGCGCAGCCGCCGGTGCTCCAGACGCTCTTGGTGAGCTTCTTCTGCAGGGTGGAGTTGTAGGAGTCCTGCGCCGAACGGCGCACCTCGACGGTGCGCAGACCCTGGCGTTCGAAGGTGGCCAGCGCGTCGGCGATGTAGTTGATCTGGGATTCGATCATGTACACCATCGAGGTGTGGCCCAGGCCGACATTCGGGCCGAGCAGGAAGAACATATTCGGGAAGTTGGCGATCGCCGAACCCTTGTAGCCCTGCTGGCCGATATCGTCGAACACCTCGGTCAGGCTGCGGCCGTCGCGACCGTAGATGGTCTCGTAGGCCGGGGAGTCGGTGACGTGGAAGCCGGTGGCGACCACTATCGCGTCGACCTCGCGTTCGGTGCCGTCTTTCGTGACGATCGAATTCGCGCGGATCTCGGCGATCCCGTCGGTGACCACGTCGACATTGTCGCGATCCAGGGCCGGGTAGTACTCGTTGGAGATCAGCATGCGTTTGCAACCGATGCGGAAGTTCGGGGTGACCTTCTTGCGCAGTTCCGGGTCGCGGATCTCCATGGCCAGTTTGGCCTTGGCCAGGGCCTGGAACCCGCGCATCAGCGGCGGGAACTTCGCCAGGCCGACCACCTGGGTCTCCCGGGCGGCGTAGATCGCGGCCCGGGACAGCCGCTGTACGCCCGGGATGTGCTTGAACGCCAGTCGCTCGGGCAGCAGGTAGGGGCGGTCCAGCCGGGGCAGCAGCCAGGGCGCGGTGCGCTGGTAGACGTCGAGATGGGCAACGCTACCGGCGATGGCCGGGACGATCTGGATGGCCGAGGCGCCGGTACCGATGACCGCGACCCGTTTACCGGCCAGGTCGGAATCGTGGTTCCAGCGCGCCGAGTGGAAGATCTCGCCCTCGAAGCTGTTGATGCCCTTGATATCGGGCAGGTTGGGCTCGCACAGCGCGCCGACCGCCGAGACCACCGTGTCGGCGGTGAAATCGCCTTTGGTGGTGGTCACCTCCCATCGGGAGGTCTCGGCGTTCCAGCGGGCGCCGGTGACATCACAGTCGAAGAGGTGCTTGTCGCGCACGTTGTACTTGTCGGCTACGCCCTGGATATAGGCCTGGATCTCGCCCTGCCGGGAGAACGATCGGGACCAGTCCGGATTCAGGGCGAAGGAATACGAGTACAGGTGCGAGGGCACATCGCACGCGGCGCCGGGGTAGGTGTTGTCACGCCAGGTCCCACCGACATCGCTACCGCGTTCCAGTACGAGGAAATCCTCGCGGCCCTGCTGGGTCAGCCGGATGGCGAGGCCGAGGCCGGCGAACCCGCTGCCGATGATGATCGTCCGCAGATGACGGGTGGGCTGGTTAGCGACAGCTTTGTCTGTAACCTTGCGACTCATATAATGAGCGTAAGGGCTTATTGAGTCGCAGTCAACAGTATTGAACGGCATTCAGTAGGATGGACAGGTGAGTACGAGCCCGGAAGCACCCGTCAAACGCGTCCGATTGAGCCCGGACGAACGGAAGACGCAGCTGATCACGCTCGGCGTGAAAATGCTCGGCGAACGGGCGATCGAGGACATATCGGTCAGCGAGATCGCGGCCCAGGCGGGTATCTCCCGAGGTCTGCTGTTCCACTATTTCCCCACCAAACAGGACTTCCAGCTCGAAGTGATCCGGCACGCCAACGCCGAACTGCTGGCCCGCGTCGTCCCCGACCCCACGCTGGGCCTGTTCGATATGCTGCGCGATTCGGTGGGCCGCTATATCGACTACGTGAGCGAGAACCGCACCTCGTACCTCGCCCTGCTACGCGGACCCACCAGCTCCAGCCCGGAGCTGGCCGCCATGGTCGAGCAGACCCGGCACGCGATCGTGGCCATCATCCTCTCCCAGGTGCCGCTGTCGCCGGAGGAGCGCGAGCAGCCCCGGCTGATACTCGTGGTTCGCGGCTGGGTGGCTTTCACCGAAGAGACCACCCTGTCGTGGCTGCGCGGCGAGCCCCTTACCCGGGACGAACTGATCGAACTGCTGGTGGAGTCGTTGCTGGCGCTGTCGATGGCCGTGAACCCGGCCCTGGCCGCCGCCTTACGCGCCTGAGACCTACCCGCACGGCGGCCCCGTGTCCGAGTTCTGCGCACAAGTAGCGACGCGGTCACGATGCCGGGCGTGCCGATACGGCCTCCGGGTGGTGGGGCGCTCGGTCGAGCCGGGGCAGCAGCAGCGGTGTCACCAACAGCAGCACTCCGGCGAGTGTGATCGCCACGCGGATGCCGGTCCACGCGGCGAGCAGCCCCCATAGTGCGGTGACCACCGCGATGGTGACCTTCTTGCTCACCGACCAGGCCGCCAGCGCACGGGTCGCCCGGTCGGCCGGTAATTGCTCCAACCGGTAGGTGGCGAAGACCGGGTTGAACACGGCCATACAGACGATCACGGCGGTCTGGACCACCAGGACGAGCACCAATCCGCCGGCGCCGGCGGTGACGGCGCCCAGCGCCACCGGCCAGCACACCCGCAGAATCCCGGATATCCGCAGCACGTGCCCGCGTCCGTACCGGTCGACGAGCCGGGGCGCCAGCCGCGCCCCGAGCAACCCGCCCAGACAGGGCAGCGCGAACGCGAGCCCGAATTCCCAGGGCGTGAAGCCGAGCTGCCCGAGCATGAGTACCGACATCAGCGGTTGGGTCGCCATGATCAGCGCGCCGACGAGGGCGTCGTTGCCGAGCAGCGGGCGCAGCCCGGGATGGCCCAGTACGAAACGCCAGCCCTCGAACTGTGCGCCCGGGTGCGGTGCGTCGGGGCGGGCCGGACGCGGCTCCCCGTCACCGATCGCGCGCAGGCCCGCCGCCGAGGCCAGGTAGCTCAGGCCGTCCGCGACCAGGGTGGCCATCGGGCCCAGGAGGCCGATCGCGACACCACCCAGCGGCGGCCCGAGCACGATGGCGGTCCAGTTCGTGGATTCGAACCGGGCATTGGCCACCAGTAGATCGTCCGGCGCCACCAGGCTCTTGAGATAGGCGCCGGATGCGGCGGTGAAGCCGATATCGGCGGTCGCCGCGACGACCGCGACCACGAGTAGTTGCGCGAAGCCGAGTGCGCCGAAGGCGAAGGCGATCGGAATGCTCAGCAGTGCCGCGCACCGGATCAGGTCCATGGCGATCAGGACCGGCCGCTTGCGGCGGAACTCCACCCAGGGGCCCAACGGAATCGCCACCAGGGCACCGACCGCGAGGCCGGCCGCCGACAGCAGCGAGACCTCGGCGGGTCCGGCGTGCAGGACGAGGACGGCGACGAGGCCGAAGGCGTTGAACGCCAGCGCGGTACCGAAACGGCTCACCGCGTAGGCGGTCCACAGCCAACCGAACTGCCGTCCCAGGGACCGACCACTCGCCATTCCGGCGCACCTCTCGCTCGTTCATCCTCGCGATGACCTGGGCGAGCAAAGCAGAAGCCGCGGGCAGCTATCAAACAACCGCGGCGCTACCGGGGCACAACCGTTCGTTGTATCCCATGGGTGATTACCGGCGACGGCGGACCCGGTGTGTGCCGTGATTATCGGGCGCGATATATTGATGTGGGAAATCGCTTCCCATTCGGAGTGCGGAACAAATTATTTTCTCTCTTGCTCTGGTGTTTCCCGTTCGTTCCCTGGATTCGGTGTTCATTCGTGTCCGGTCGTGCGCCGCGAGGTGCGGGTAAGTCCTCGACGTCCCGGCGAGCGTCTCTGTTGCCGAGGGTGATCGAAGGACGCCTGCTCGGCCCGACGGATATGTGCAGCGGCGCGTCGTCTCTCGGCCCGGCCTGCCGCGATCTCCCTCCGGCGAACCCGCCACGGTCGGTTTCGGCGGGTTTCCGCCATTCGGCTTGACGCCGTGCGGATGGGGTGTCATTATCAAAATAGAAAGCACCGGAAAATGGATGCTTTATTTTTCATGTCGCTCGACATTCGATGAATTCGTGTGTAATTTAGGACTTCGCGCCGGGGTGTGTGCTGTCCGACTCTCGAAATACGAACCGACCGTGGAAGCGGCGCATTCTGCGTATCGCTGCCACGGGTTGTCGTCGAGTCCTGTCCGGACGGCGTCCGCCTGCGGCACGCGATCCGAATAACGCCCACTGGACAAGCAGATACGCGACGCCCGTACCGCGCAGGTATGGGCGGCGTGCGGTGCTGGAAGGACGCATCTTGGCACTCCCTGATCAGAACCACGTCGCTGCCGTGGCATCCGCCGGGAGCCGAATCCCCGGAAGTCCCGAGCGGCTCTCGTTCGCCAGAGTTCGTGAGCCCCTGGAAGTGCCGGGGTTGCTGGAGATCCAGACCGAATCGTTCGGCTGGTTGATCGGCGCGGCCGCCCAGCGGGAACGGGCGGCCGCCCGCGGCGATTCGTTCACCGGCGGGCTGGCGGAGGTACTCGCAGAGATCGGCCCGATCGAAGATTTCGCGGGGACCATGTCGCTGGCCCTGTCCGAGCCGCGCTTCGAGGAGGTCAAGGCCTCGATCGACGAGTGCAAAGACAAGGACATGACCTACGCGGCGCCGCTGTTCGTCACCGCGGAGTTCATCAACAACAACACCGG
>JBFARE010000078.1:0-16364 GCA_040674215.1 Nocardia sp. NPDC050193
GTCCCGCCGTTCCGGCCTCGAGACTCGAGCCTTCGGCTCATGCGCTTTCGAGGCCGGAACGGCGGGACGGGCCTCGACCCTTTGGGGCCTCGCTGAACTCGGCACCGAGCGGGTCGCCTTCCGAGAAGGTCGACCCGCTCGTCTTTTTCGAGGTCCGGCCGTTCGGTTCCCGGCAAGCTCGTCCCGGTCAACGCGGCAACTCGAAGCGGCAACTCGAAAAGGCCGGGCCGTCGTGACAATCCCTGGGACGCCCCGATCGCAGGCTGCGACCGGGCGGGCAGGTACCGGGACGCCCCGATCGTCCCGTGGAGTATGTGGGTTACACAGTCCGGAGCTGCTGGTCCGTCGACTTCCGGCGCCCTCTTCCGGTCGAATTCGCGGGAAGGCTCGGTACCTGAGCAACGGAACAAAACGAGGGGTGGGGGCGTTGGAGCAGGCATCGGTGGTTCTGGCATACTGGTCCGCCGTGCGTCTGCGATTCGCGCAGACAATCCCGCCTGAAGTCGGTTCCGGTTCACGTTCGAGGTAGATGCCCGAGCGACCCGGCGACCAATATCGAGAGGACACCCATGAAGGCAGGAATTCACCCGACCTACGTCGACACCACGGTGGTCTGCGGTTGCGGTAATACCTTCCAGACCCGCTCCACCAAGGAATCGGGACACATCACCGTCGAGGTCTGCTCGCAGTGCCATCCGTTCTATACCGGCAAGCAGAAGATCCTGGACACCGGTGGTCGCGTGGCCCGCTTCGAGGCCCGCTACGGCAAGCGTGCCAAGAAGGAAGCCGACGCCAAGTAGCTTTCTCGCCAACGCCCGGTCCTGCCCCGTCGCAGGCCGGGCGTTGGTGTTTTTCTGCCCACCTCCCCGCGTCGTCCTTTCGAGTAGGAGCCACGTTCATGGCCGAGAAAACCGCACCGTCCGCGATCGACGATGTGCTGGCCGAATACGCCGGACTGGAAACCCAGCTGGCGGATCCGGCCCTGCACAACGACCCGGACGCCGCGCGACGGGTCGGGAAGCGGTTCGCCGAACTGGCCCCGGTGATGAGCACCTACAAGAAACTCTCCGCCACCCGCGACGACCTCGAAGCCGCCCGGGAACTGGCCGCCGACGATTCGGCATTCGCCGCCGAGGTCCCCGGCCTCGAGGAACAGCTCGAAGAACTCGAGAAACAACTCGCCGATCTACTCGCCCCCCGCGACCCGCACGACGGTGACGATGTGGTGCTGGAGGTGAAATCCGGTGAAGGCGGCGAAGAATCGGCGCTGTTCGCGGCCGACCTGGCCCGGATGTACGTCCGGTACGCGGAACGCCGCGGCTGGAAGGTCGAAATCCTCGATGCGGCCGTGTCCGATCTCGGTGGTTACAAAGAAGCGACGCTGTCCATCAAGAGCCGCGACGCCGCCCGCGACGGTGTGTGGTCACGGTTCAAGTTCGAAGGCGGCGTGCACCGGGTGCAGCGGGTGCCGGTCACCGAATCGCAGGGCCGTGTCCACACCTCAGCCGCCGGCGTCCTCATCTACCCCGAACCCGACGAGGTCGAAGAAGTACAGATCGACGAGAGCGATCTGCGTATCGACGTCTACCGCTCCTCCGGCAAGGGCGGTCAGGGCGTGAACACCACCGACTCGGCGGTCCGCATCACCCACCTGCCTACCGGAATCGTCGTCACCTGCCAGAACGAGCGCTCACAGCTGCAGAACAAAGCCCGCGCCATGCAGGTCCTGGCCGCCCGCCTGCAGGCCCTGGCCGAAGAACAGGCCGAACAGGAAGCCGCGGAGGGCCGGGCCGGACAGATCCGTACGGTCGACCGCTCCGAGCGCATCCGCACCTACAACTTCCCGGAAAACCGCATCGCCGACCACCGCATCGGCTACAAAGCCCATAACCTCGACGCGGTCCTCAACGGCGACATGGACGCCCTCCTGGACGCCCTGGCCACCGCCGACCGCGCCGCCCGCATGGCCGAATAGGTGTGTTCGTCTGCGCGCCTCGGGCGTGCGGGGTCGAGGCCCGCTCGGCCCCGCGCCCGCCGACCCGCCAGAATGTCACGGTGACCCGCATTCAGCTCCGCCCCGTGCTCGCCGAGGCGACGGAAGTTCTCGATGCGGCCGGAGTGCCCAGCCCGCGCGTCGATGCCGAGCAACTGGCGGCGCATGTGCTGGGTGTGGCGCGCTCCCGGCTGCTGCTGAACCCGTTGATCGGGGCGGAGCAGCTGACCGACTATCGGGCGTTGGTGGCCCGCCGGGCCGAGCGGGTGCCGTTACAGCATCTGACGGGACGCTCGTTCATGGGTGAGATCGATCTCGCGGTCGGTCCGGGCGTTTTCGTCCCCCGGCCGGAGACCGAGTTGCTCTTCGCCTGGGCGCTCGCCCATCTGGAGGCGGTCCGCCACGATCACACGCCGGTGGTGGTGGATCTGTGCACGGGTTCGGGCGCGCTGGCGCTCGCGGTGGCCCACGCCCGGCCCGATGCCGATGTGCACGCGGTGGAATTGGACTTCGAGGCACTGAACTGGGCCCGCCGCAATGCCGAACAGTGCGCCGCCGACGGTGACACCCCCATAACCCTGCACCACGACGATGTGACCGACCCGCATCTGCTCACCGAACTCGACGGTTACGTCGATCTCGTCGTCGCCAACCCGCCGTATATCCCGGACGGCGCCGAACTGTCCCCTGAGGTGGCCGACCACGACCCGCACCGCGCCCTGTTCGGCGGCCCCGACGGTCTCGATGTGATCCGCCCCCTGGTACCGCTCATCGGCCGCCTGCTCCGGCCCGGTGGGGGAGCGGCGATCGAGCACGACGACAGCAACGGTGGGGAACTCGCGCGCCTACTGGCGGCGGACGGGCGGTTCACCGGGATCGTGGAGCATCCGGACCTGGCGGGGAAGCCACGGTTTGTGGCGGCAGTGCGTACAAGCTGACAGCCACAATTCGCGGCCGTCCGAACGCCCACCTCCAGGAGGTGGGCGTATTGTCCGGGGCAGGGCTTGCCGGTGTCCCCGCGCGCAGGCGTCCACATTCGGAATCCGGTGCGGACATGCCGGCCGAGCCGGCCTACGCGCCAGGTGGGGCCTGTACCCGATACCTTTCGCGACGGGCAGTCCGCTCCGGCGCCGAGTCTTGCGAGGCCCTGAGAGGGTCGAGGGCCGTCCCGTCGTTCAGCGTCCGAAGTGCATGCGCCGAAGGCGCGAGTCTCGGGTGCTGAACGACGGGACCGAGGGGCCCTCGACCCCGCCCCGCCGGAGGCGGGGCCATGTCACAGCCCATACTATTGGGCGCGTGAGTACCGTCTACGACTGCGCCGATCCCGACTCGCGCGCCGCCGGCCTGGCCGCGGCTACCAGTGCTCTGAGATCGGGGCGGTTGGTTGTGGTGCCCACCGATACGGTTTACGGTCTGGCTGCCGACGCGTTCGATTCCGCTGCTGTCGCGTCGTTGCTGGCGGCCAAGGGCCGGGGGCGGGATATGCCGGTGCCGGTGCTGGTGGGTTCGTGGAACACGATCGACGGACTGGTGTTCTCGGTGCGGCCGCAAGCGCGTGAGCTGATCCGGGCGTTCTGGCCCGGGGGGCTGAGTATCGTTGTGCAGCAGGCTCCTTCGCTGTCCTGGGATCTCGGCGAGGCGCGTGGCACGGTGATGCTGCGGATGCCGTTGCATCCGGTGGCGTTGGAGTTGTTCCAAGAGGTCGGTCCGCTGGCGGTGTCCAGTGCCAATATCTCCGGTAAGCCCCCGGCCGAGAATGTGTCGCAGGCGCGGGAGCAGCTCGGCACTCAGGTGGGGGTTTTCCTGGACGGTGGTCCGGCCCAGCACGCGAAGCCGTCCACAATTGTTGATCTCACCGCTGATCAGCCGCGGATCCTGCGCGCGGGCGCGGTGCCGACCGAGGCGGTCGCCGAGGTGCTGGGAGTCACCGCCGAGTCGTTGATCGGGTCCGTCGCGCGGTGAATGTAGCGGTTTCGATGCGGGTCCGGTCGGTCTTCCCGGTCGCGGGGCGGTGGTCGGCGCGATGACCGGTTACGGTGCGGTCGTCCCGCTACGCGAGCTCCTGCTGGTGTTGTTGATCTCGGCGGTGGTGACCTTTCTGGCCACCGGTGGGATCCGGACGCTGGCGATCGGCTTCGGCGCGGTGGCCATTCCGCGTGACCGCGATGTGCATGTGAAGCCGATTCCGCGAATGGGCGGAGTGGGTATGTATATCGGCGTGGTGGCGGCCGTTTTGTTCGCTCATCAGTTGCCGGCGCTGCGCCGCGGCTTCGATTACCGGCCCGATATCGCCGCTGTGCTGGTCGCGGCGACGATCATTGTCGGCGTCGGGATCGTGGACGATCGCTGGGGCCTGGACGCGCTCACCAAATTCGCCGGTCAGGTCACTGCTGCCGGGGTGATGGCGGTGATGGGCCTGGGCTGGTACCTGATCTACGACCCGTTCAACAACAGCACCGTCGTCCTCGACGGATTGCAGGGCGGTCTGGTCACCGTCGCGGTCGCGGTGACTCTGATCAACGCCATGAACTTCGTCGACGGTCTGGACGGGCTGGCCGCGGGCCTGGGCCTGATCGCTTCGTTCGCGGTGTTCGCTTTCGCGGTCGGCCTGCTCACCGAACAGGGCGGTTCGGTGGACAGTTATCCACCCGCGCTGCTGGCCGCCGCCATGGCCGGGGCCTGTCTGGGGTTCCTGCCGCATAATTTCTCGCCGGCCCGGATCTTCATGGGTGATTCGGGGTCCATGCTGATCGGGTTGGTGCTGGCCGCGGTGTCGACCAGTGCGTCCGGCCGGATCCCGCTACAGGGTTATGGGCCGCGCGATATCGTCGGCCTGCTCTCGCCGCTGCTGCTGGTCGGTGCGGTGATGTTCATTCCGGTGCTGGATCTGTTGCTGGCGATCGTGCGCCGGGTGCGGGCCGGGGTCAGTTTCTCCACTCCCGACAAGATGCATCTGCATCACCGGCTGCTGCAGATCGGACATTCGCAGCGCCGGGTGGTGCTGGTGATCTATCTGTGGGTCGGCATCCTCGCGTTCGGCGCGGTCGGCACCTCGGTGATGGACCGCCGCGTGGTGGTGCTGATGATGGCCGCCGGCCTCCTGTTCGCGCTGGTCGTGACCGCTGTTCCGGGGTTGTGGCGGCGGCAGGCCCGCCGGGACGCGGCGGGCTCGGCTTCCGACTCCGGGTAGAGTTCGGGCCGTGTCCACGAGTTCTGCCGGCCCCAGCACCCCCGATAGCGCCGATGCCCCGCTCCGTGCGGCGTTGCGCTATGGACTGATCGGTCTGGTTGTTTTGACGGTGCTGGCGGCGGCCCTCGCGACAGCGCTGGCCGGAACCGCCGGACTGTGGGGCGCGCTGCTGGGTGCCGCGATCGGTGGGGGTTTCATCCTGACCACGGCGGTGGTCGTGCTGCTCGGCGCGAAACTCCCGCCGTCCACCGCCGGGCTGATCATGCTGGTCAGCTGGGTCGGGAAGCTGCTGGTGGCGTTGATCGTGGTCGCCGTTCTGCAACGATTCGAGTTCTACGACCGGGTGGCACTGTTCCTGACCGTCGTGGGGGCCCTGGTCATCGTTCTGGGGGCCGAAACTTACGGTGTATTGCGACAGAAGGTCCCCTATGTAACCGTCCCTGAGCAGGGCGGGAAAGAGGATCCTGACCAGGGTTGACCAGGGTCTACGACAATTTGTCGTAGATTACATCTCCCCCGCTACACGTTGTCGTAGTTCTCTTGGTAAAGTATTGGTAAGCAAGCGACTAAGCCAGGGGTGCCGACCCGGCCCGACCAGCTACCGCTATGCTACTGCCGTGCCGTGCTCGTAAAGGGTTCGGTTCTGCATGTCGACGATGTCGCCGACACACGTACAGACGCCAGCGCGGATCGCCGCTACAGCTGCTGACGACCTCGAGCCGACCTCAGTCGACCCACATTGATCGTCAATGTCCGATCGAACCGCGGGAGCGAAAACTTCCCGCGGCCCGAACACGGGAGAGAACGCTGAGCGTCACTACCTTGGCCGCGGAGTTTCACGCGCCGTCGCTAACCGACTTCTTCCCTCCGGCGGTGCTGTTCGAAGGGACCCCCTTCGAGCTCGATCGGCTGATGCTGGTCCGGCTGGTGATGACCGCCGTCCTGATCGCATTCCTCTTCCTGGCGTTCCGGACCCCGCGAATCGTGCCGAAACGGCTGCAGAACGTCGGCGAAATGGGTCTGGTCTTCGTCAAGGAGCAGATCTGTGACGAGATCCTCGGCAAGGAAAACGGCCGCAAGTTCTTCCCGCTGATCGCGACGATCTTCTTCACCGTCCTGTTCCTGAACTTCTCGGGTGTGATCCCCGGTCTGAACATCTCGTCGAACGCGCGTATCGGCATGCCGCTGGTACTGGCCGTGGTCGCGTATATCGCGTTCAACTACGTGGGCATCAAGAAGTACGGCTTCTTCACCTATATGCGCAGCAGCATCGTCGTTCCGAATGTTCCGCCGGCCATGCACGTCCTGCTCATTCCGATCGAGTTCATTTCGACCTTCGTGCTGCGGCCCTTCACGCTGACCGTCCGACTCATGGCCAATATGCTCGCCGGTCACATCATGCTGGTGCTGTTCTTCAGCGCGACCCAGTTCTTTCTCTTCGACGCGGACGCCTGGATGAAGGTGTTTTCGCCCTTCTCGCTGCTGGGCGGGCTCGCATTCACGCTGTTCGAACTGCTGGTCATTTTCCTGCAGGCCTATGTGTTCGCGTTGCTGACCGCCGTGTACATCAGCCTTGCCCAGCACGCCGACGAGCACTGACCGACGACCGGAACAACCGATAAGGACCTGCTGCACCACGCCGTCCGGCGGGTGAGCAACAGAAAGGGAATGGAAGACTCATGAGCCTCTCGTACCTGGCCCAGGAAGCTGCCACCAACGAATCCACGCTGAAGGGCCTCGGCGCTGTCGGCTACGGCCTGGCCGCCATCGGCCCGGGCATCGGCGTCGGTATCGTCGTCGGTAAGGCGATCGAGGGTATTGCCCGTCAGCCCGAACTCTCCGGCACCATCCGGACCAACATGTTCCTCGGCATCGCGTTCACCGAAGCCCTGGCGCTGATCGGTCTCGTCGCCGGCTTCATCTTCTGATTCCGATGAACGAGTTCATTCTGCTCGCAGCGGCTGAGGGAGAGGATGTGAATCCTCTCATCCCCGCGACGTACGACATCGTCTGGTCGGCGGTCTGCGTGGCGATTATCGCCTTCGTGGTCTACAAATACGCCGTTCCGCGTCTGATGAAGGTGCTGGACGAGCGCGCCGACAAGATCGAGGGTGGCATCGATCGGGCCGAGGCCGCGCAGGCCGAAGCCCAGGAGACGTTGCAGCAGTACCAGAAGCAGCTGGCCGACGCCCGCCTGGAAGCCGCGAAGATCCGCGAAGACGCCCGCACCCAGGGCCAGCAGATCCTCGCCCAGATGAAGGCCGACGCCCAGGCCGAGAGCGACCGTATCGTCGCGGCCGGGCACACCCAGCTGGAAGCCCAGCGCCAGCAGATCCTGACCGAGCTGCGTGCCGAGGTCGGCCGCACCGCGGTGGACCTGGCCGAGAAGATCATCGGGCAGTCGGTATCGGACGAGGCCAAACAGGCCGCGACGATCGAACGATTCCTCGACGAGATCGACCGTTCGGACGCCGGTATCGGGGTCGGAAGGTAACGACGGAGGAGTGAAAACCATGTACGCAGCGAGCCGTGAGGCCAGCTCCCGGTCCAAGGAGGCGCTTCGGGCCGCGCTGACCGGAAGCAACGGTGTTGCGGCCACGACGGGGTCCGAACTGTTCGCCGTTGTCGACGTACTGGACGACCAGCGTCCGCTGCGTGTGGCGCTCGCGGACGTATCGGTGCCCGGTTCGGCCCGCGCCGAACTCAGCGAGCGGGTCTTCGGGAGCCAGGTCAGCGCTGCCACTCAGGCGGTGCTGACCACTGCGGTCGCCCAGGACTGGTCGCGTGCCCGGGACCTGGTCGACACCCTGGTGCTGCTCGGCCAGCTGGCATACCTGGAATCGGCCTCCGAACAGGGCCGGCTGACCGCCATCGAGGACGAACTGTTCCGCTTCGGCCGGATCATCGCCGACAACCCGGAGCTGGAACAGGCCCTGTCCGACCGTGCCGCCTCGGCGGCGGCCAAACGGGAACTGCTCGAGCGGCTGCTGTCCGGTAAGGCCGAGCCCATCACCCGGGCTCTCGCCGAACAGGTGGTGACCAGGCAGCGTGCCGGGATCGGTGTGGCCTTCGACGAACTGTCCGACCTGGCCGCGGCCCGGCGCGAACAGATCGTCGCGCACGTCCGGTCGGCGATCGAGCTGACCGACTCCCAGCGTGAACGGCTGGGCGGCGCCCTGGCGCGTATCTACAACAAGGCTGTCACCGTGCATGTCGAGGTCGATCCCGAACTGTTGAGCGGGCTCGTCGTGCGCATCGGCGACGATGTGATCGACGGCAGCGCGATCGGCCGACTGGACCGGTTGCGCCGCTCGCTGACCTAGCGGCGGGGCGCCGGGCATTGTCCGGCGCGAACCGCTCAACACCCCCCGACATTCCAGACCAGAGACCGAGAGCAGGAAGAACATGGCGGAGCTGACGATCTCCTCCGACGAGATCCGTAGCGCGATCGAAAGCTACACCCAGAGCTACACCCCGGAAACCTCCATCGAGGAAGTCGGTGTCGTCACCGATACCAGTGACGGCATCGCGCACGTCAGCGGCTTGCCTTCGGCCATGGCCAACGAGCTGCTCGAATTCCCGGGCGGTGTGCTCGGCGTCGCGCTGAACCTCGAGGACCGTGAAATCGGTGCCGTCGTCCTCGGCGAGTTCGCCGAGATCGAAGAGGGCCAGCAGGTGCGCCGCACCGGCGATGTGCTCTCGGTCCCGGTCGGCGACAATTTCCTCGGCCGCGTCGTGAATCCCCTCGGTCAGCCGA
This sequence comes from Nocardia sp. NPDC050193, assembly GCA_040674215.1. Classification (GTDB taxonomy): domain Bacteria; phylum Actinomycetota; class Actinomycetes; order Mycobacteriales; family Mycobacteriaceae; genus Nocardia. The sequence continues at coordinate 8,941 of JBFARE010000078.1, forward strand.
TCGATGGTCTGGGCGAGATCGAGGCCGACGACCGTCGCGTCCTCGAACTGCAGGCCGCCACCGTGCTGGAGCGTCAGCCGGTCGAGGAGCCGATGGCCACCGGTATCACCGCCATCGATGCCCTGACCGCCATCGGCCGCGGCCAGCGTCAGCTGGTCATCGGCGACCGCAAGACCGGTAAGACCGCGGTCTGCATCGACACCATCCTGAACCAGAAGGCCAACTGGGAGTCCGGCGATCCGACCAAGCAGGTGCGCTGCATCTACGTGGCGATCGGTCAGAAGGGTTCCACCATCGCGGGCGTCAAGGCCGCCCTCGAGGAGCACGGCGCGCTGGACTACACCACGATCGTGGCGGCCCCGGCCTCCGACTCCGCCGGCTTCAAGTGGCTGGCCCCCTACACCGGTTCGGCCATCGGCCAGCACTGGATGTACCAGGGCAAGCACGTCCTGATCGTGTTCGACGACCTGACCAAGCAGGCCGAGGCCTACCGCGCCATCTCGCTGCTGCTGCGCCGCCCGCCGGGCCGCGAGGCCTACCCGGGTGACGTCTTCTACCTGCACTCGCGTCTGCTGGAGCGTTGCGCCAAGCTCTCCGACGAGATGGGCGGCGGTTCGATGACCGGCCTGCCGATCATCGAGACCAAGGCCAACGATATCTCGGCCTTCATTCCGACCAACGTCATCTCCATCACCGACGGTCAGGTCTTCCTGGAGTCCGACCTGTTCAACAAGGGTGTCCGCCCGGCGATCAACGTCGGTACCTCGGTCTCCCGTGTCGGTGGCGCCGCTCAGACCAAGGGCATGAAGAAGGTCGCCGGTTCGCTGCGTCTGGAAATGGCGCAGTACCGCGAGCTGGAAGCCTTCTCCGCGTTCGCCTCCGATCTGGACGCTGCTTCGCTGGCTCAGCTCGAGCGCGGTGCCCGCTGGGTGGAGTTGCTCAAGCAGGACCAGTACTCGCCGATCGCGGTCGAGGACCAGATCGTCTCGATCTACCTGGTCGACGCCGGTTACTACGACTCGGTGCCGGTGGCCGATATCCGTCGGTTCAATGTCGAGCTGCTCGAGGACCTGCACGCCAATGCCGCCGATGCCTTCGCGAGCATCGCCGGTGGCAAGGTGCTGCAGGACGAGGCCGCCGAGCAGATCAAGGCGGCCACCGACAAGTTCAAACAGGGCTTCCTGGCATCCGACGGCAGCCGAGTGGTGAACGAAGCCGAAGCCGGCGAACTGGCCCACGAAGAGGTCGAATCGCTGTCGGTCACCCGTAAGCACGTCGAGAAGTAGACCGGGCGAACCATGCGCTGTTTTCCTGTAACGCCGCGAACGAAGGGAGTGTGACCGATGGCAACATTGCGTGAGCTGCGCTCCCGTATTCGTGGTATCAACTCGATCAAGAAGATCACCAAGGCCCAGGAACTGATCGCGACCTCGCGTATCACCAAGGCCCAGGCCCGGGTGGCGGCCGCCAAGCCGTACTCGGAGGAGATCACCAAGGTGGTCGCGGAGCTGGCGAGTGCGTCGAAGAATCTATCGCATCCACTGCTCACCGAGCGCCCCGATCCCAAGCGTGCCGCGGTGCTGGTGATCACCAGCGACAGCGGTCAGTGCGGTGGTTACAACTCCAATGTGCTCAAACGTGCCGAGGAGCTGATGACCACTCTGCGTGACGAGGGCAAGGAACCGGTGCTCTACGTCATGGGCAACAAAGGCCTGACGTACTACACCTTCCGTGATCGCCGGCCGGTCGCCTCGTGGACCGGGTTCTCCCAGCAGCCGTCCTACCCGGATGCCTCGGCAGCCTGTAACCACCTGGTCGAGAGTTTCATGGCCGGGTCGGCGGGCGAGGTGGCGGCACCGGACGGTACCGGTTCGATCGCGGGTGTCGACGAACTCCATATCGTCTACACCCGGTTCGTGAGCATGCTGTCGCAGACGCCGGAGGTGCGCCGGATGGCGCCGATCCAGATCTCCTTCGTCGACGAGAGCTTCGACCTGGGCGACGATATGCTCACCGATTCGCCCACGGCCGAGGTGAGCGCACAGTACGAATTCGAGCCCGACGCCGATGTGCTGCTGGCGGCGCTGCTGCCCAAGTACATCAATACGCGGATCTACGCGTCGTTGCTCGACGCAGCGGCATCCGAGCATGCGGCTCGGCGCACCGCAATGAAGGCGGCCACCGACAACGCCAATGAATTGGCGAGTTCCCTGTCCCGGCAGGCCAACTCGTTGCGGCAGGCCAACATCACGCAGGAAATCAGCGAAATCGTCGGCGGCGTGAATGCCCTGGCGGCCAGCTCGGAACGCGACTGAGACGCAGGAAGAGAAACCAGAAATGACCGCAGCTGTTACTCGAGAAGACTCGAGCCGGACCGGCGCCGCAAGCGGCCGCGTGGTCCGCGTCATCGGCCCCGTCGTGGACGTCGAATTCCCGCGGGGTTCCATCCCAGAACTGTTCAACGCCCTCGCCGCCGAGATCACCCTGAAGTCGGTTGCCAAGACGTTGACCCTCGAGGTCGCCCAGCACCTCGGTGACAACATCGTGCGCACCATCTCGATGCAGCCCACCGACGGCCTGGTCCGTGGCGCCGAGGTTCGTGACTCCGGTAAGCCGATCTCGGTGCCGGTCGGCGATGTCGTCAAGGGCCATGTGTTCAACGCCCTCGGCGATTGCCTCGACAGCCCCGGCCTCGGCCGCGACGGCGAGCAGTGGGGCATCCACCGCAAGCCGCCGAGCTTCGACCAGCTCGAGGGCAAGACCGAAATCCTCGAGACCGGCGTCAAGGTGCTCGACCTGCTGACCCCGTACGTGAAGGGCGGCAAGATCGGTCTGTTCGGTGGTGCCGGTGTCGGCAAGACCGTGCTGATCCAGGAGATGATCACCCGTATCGCCCGGGAGTTCTCCGGTACGTCGGTGTTCGCCGGCGTCGGTGAGCGCACCCGTGAGGGCACCGACCTGCACCTGGAAATGGAAGAGATGGGCGTCCTCCAGGACACCGCCCTCGTCTTCGGCCAGATGGACGAGCCGCCGGGCACCCGTATGCGCGTGGCCCTGTCGGCGCTGACCATGGCGGAGTACTTCCGCGATGTGAAGCACCAGGACGTGCTGCTGTTCATCGACAACATCTTCCGGTTCACCCAGGCCGGTTCCGAAGTTTCGACCCTGCTGGGACGTATGCCGTCGGCTGTCGGTTACCAGCCCACCCTGGCCGACGAGATGGGCGAACTGCAGGAGCGGATCACCTCGACCCGTGGTCGTTCGATCACCTCGCTGCAGGCGATCTACGTCCCCGCCGACGACTACACCGACCCGGCTCCGGCGACCACCTTCGCCCACCTGGACGCGACCACCGAGCTCTCCCGCCCGATTTCGCAGAAGGGTATCTACCCCGCCGTCGACCCGCTGACCTCGACCTCTCGTATTCTCGAGGCCTCGATCGTCGGCGACCGGCACTTCGCGGTGGCCAACGAGGTGAAGCGGATCCTGCAGAAGTACAAGGAACTGCAGGACATCATCGCCATCCTCGGTATGGACGAGCTCTCCGAAGAGGACAAGGTTCTCGTCGGCCGTGCCCGCCGGTTGGAGAAGTTCCTCGGCCAGAACTTCATCGTGGCCGAGAAGTTCACCGGTCAGCCGGGTTCGGTGGTGCCGCTGGAGCAGACCATCGACGACTTCGACCGGGTCTGCAAGGGCGAATTCGACCACTTCCCGGAGCAGGCGTTCAACAGCTGCGGTGGCCTCGACGATGTCGAGGCGGCCGCGAAGAAGATCGCCGGAAAGTAGTCCTTCATGGCGGATATGTCAGTTGATCTCGTCGCCGTCGAGCGGCGGCTGTGGTCGGGCCGGGCGACCTTCGTCAGTGCCCAGACCACCGAGGGACAGATCGGCATCATGCCCGGTCACGAGCCGCTGCTCGGCCAGCTGGTCGAGGGTGGCACGGTGACCATCGTGGATACCGAGGGCACCCGGATCGTGGCCGCGGTGCACGGCGGCTTCTTCTCGGTGACCGCCGATACGGTGCGGGTCTTGGCGGAGTCCGCCGAGTTCGCCACCGAGGTCGATGTCGCGGCCGCACGTCAGGTGCTGTCCGACGGGTCGGCGTCCGCGGAGGCCCAGCTGGCCGCCCAGGGCCGGGTGCGCGCGGTGGAACAGGCCGGCGCGAAGGTCTGATTTCCCACGCGGGTGCACAACAGAATGATCTCGGCTCCGGCCGGCGGCGAGTCCTCGTCGCCGGCCGGAGCCGTTTCGCCGTGCCCCGGTTCATACCAGCGTTGCCCACGGGCGTCTCCGGGATCGATGACGTCGCATTATCCGAGACATCCCCGTGCCATTTGTAAACTGGTTCGTGGTTGAATGGCGGCGGGTGCATCTGCCGGTCCGATCCGGTGATCGCCTCGGATGAGCGAAGGGATGTGCAGCATTGCAGACCGGGATGGTGCTTCTGATCATTCTGGTGCTCGTGCTGGTCGCATTGGCTCTGGTTTCCACTTATCGCCTGGTCATGTTGCGGCGCGGCGGCACCGCGGCCATCCTGCGCGTGCTCCCGGCTCGCGGCGGGGAGCGCTGGCGCCACGGCGTCATCCGCTACGACGAGGATCACCTCGTCTTCTTCAAGCTCACCAGCCTCAAGCTCGGCGCCGACTCGGTGATCCGGCGCCGCGGTATCGAAATCGGTGATCGCCGCCGCCCCCAGGGTGACGAGTACGACATCATGACCGAGGAGATCGCGGTGATCGGCGTGTCCGATCGCAACGGCGATTACGAGCTGGCGCTGGACCGCGCGGCGCTGACCGCGTTCCTGTCCTGGGTCGAGTCCCGGCCCTCTGAGCGGGCCCGCCGGCTGCGCGGCCACTGAGCTCGGACGCGCGGGCCGTTCGCGGCCCGGCTCTTCACAGAGGTGAACAGTACGGCGCAAATGCGGCATCCGCCGCAACCCCCTGGCCGGCCGGGCGGACGTTAGGGTGGGTCCTGTGAGCGTGCACTTGACGCGGATCTACACCCGCACCGGCGATGACGGGACCACCGGTCTCAGTGACTTCTCCCGGGTGCCGAAAACCGATCCGCGGCTGATCGCCTACGCGGACTGCGACGAGGCCAATGCCGCCCTCGGGGTCGCGATCGCCGTCGGCGGCCCGGACCCGGAACTGACAGCGGTCCTGCGTGCGGTCCAGAACGATCTCTTCGACGCGGGCGCGGATCTGTCCACTCCGGTGGTGGAGAATCCGAAGTATCCGCCGCTGCGCATCACCGCGGGCTATATCGAACGCCTGGAACAGTGGTGTGACCGGTTCAATGCCGAGCTGGCTCCACTCGATTCCTTCATCCTGCCCGGCGGGACCCCGCTCGCCGCGCTGCTGCACACCGCACGCACGGTCGTCCGGCGCGCCGAACGTTCGGCGTGGGCGGCTGTCGAGGCACATCCCGACGACACCGGGGTGCTGCCGGCCAAGTATCTGAACCGGCTGTCCGATCTGCTGTTCATCCTCAGCCGCTACACCAATCCCGAGGGTGATGTGCTCTGGCAGCCCGGCGGCGGCCGCAAGGACGATGCCCCTGCGTCGACTGCGGACGAACCAGGCGCGGGTCCTGCGCTCGAAAGCTGACGGATCCCGTCCGAACGGTGGGAACTGCTCCTTGCGATCGGGTGGGCGAGCCGCCGCGCGCGAGGGCTCGGCGTTGTCTCGACCGGCAGCGCGATGCGATCGTGGGCGCTCTATCCTTGCACTCACTGGTGCGCCGAATACTCGGAGAGGCGGCATGGAACGGTTTTTGGTAACTGGCGGCAACCGGCTGGTCGGTGAGGTCTCGGTAGGAGGCGCCAAGAACAGCGTCCTGAAACTGATGGCCGCTGCTCTGCTCACCGAAGGCAAGACCACCATCACGAACTGTCCGGACATCCTCGATGTGCCGCTGATGGCCGAGGTCCTGCGCGGTCTCGGGTGCGACGTCGAGATCTCCGGCGATGTGGTGACGATCGACACCCCGGCCGAACCCAAGTACCACGCGGATTTCCCGGCGGTGACCCAGTTCCGTGCCTCGGTCTGTGTCCTCGGCCCGCTGATGGCCCGCTGTAAGCGTGCGGTGGTGGCGCTGCCCGGTGGTGACGCCATCGGTTCCCGCCCTCTCGATATGCACCAGGCCGGGCTGCGGTTGCTCGGCGCGACCAGCGAGATCGAGCACGGATGCGTGGTCGCCCGGGCCGACGAGCTGCAGGGCGCGCGTATCCGGCTGGACTTCCCGTCGGTCGGCGCCACCGAGAACATCCTCATGGCCGCGGTGCTGGCACAGGGGGAGACAGTGATCGACAACGCCGCGCGCGAACCCGACATCGTGGATCTGTGCACCATGCTCACCCAGATGGGCGCGCGCATCCGCGGCGCGGGTACCTCGGTGCTCACCATCCACGGGGTGAAGCGGCTGTCGCCGATCACGCACCGGGTGATCGGCGACCGCATCGTCGCGGCCACCTGGGGTATCGCCGCCGCCATGACGATGGGCGATGTGCGGGTGACCGGGGTCAATCCCCAGCATCTGGCACTGGTCCTGGACAAACTGCGGTCGGCCGGCGCGCGGATCTCGTTCGAACCCGACGGTTTCCGGGTCGTCCAGCCCGATCGCCCGCGCGCGGTCAACTTCTCCACCCTGCCGTTCCCCGGTTTCCCCACGGATCTGCAGCCGATGGCCATCGGCCTGGCGGCGATCGCGGACGGCACCTCGATGATCACCGAGAACGTTTTCGAAGCGCGTTTCCGGTTCGTCGAGGAGATGATCCGGCTCGGGGCCGACGCCCGGACCGACGGGCATCACGCGGTGGTCCGCGGGATTCCGCGGCTCTCCAGTGCACCGGTGTGGTCCTCCGATATCCGCGCGGGCGCCGGTCTGGTCCTCGCCGGCCTCGTCGCCGACGGGGTGACCGAAGTGCACGACGTTTTCCACATCGACCGCGGTTATCCGGACTTCGTGGAGAAACTCCAGGCGCTCGGAGCCGGCGTGGAACGGGTGGGAGTGGGAACTTGACCGTTCCTGGCGGCCCGGGTTCGGAAACTGTCTCGGAAACAGTCGCTGAAAAGTCGCTTTGACCAGGCGATTTGACATTGAATTAGATGCCACGTAACTTTATCCAAGTCAGAGCGACACGGACACCGACCCGGGGCCCGGAGCGAGGCGGAAACGCCGAGCCGGAGGGACCAGGGAAACGAGGTAGGACGAGGAGCGCCTGGCGATCACACTGGCTCGACCGGGACGCCGATTTGCAATCGGGAAAACGGATGAGCTAAGCTTGAGAAGTTGCCTCACCGATCGAATGACTTGAAAGTCACGAGATGGTGTGTGCGTGTGTTCTTTGAGAACTCAATAGTGTGTTGATGAATGTCAGTGCCAAATATTTGATTTGGTTTCGGTTCTTCATACCCCCGTGTGGA
>JBFARE010000079.1:0-12968 GCA_040674215.1 Nocardia sp. NPDC050193
GTGAATCCCGACGTGGTCCCGCAGGTTCTGCCCTGAACTGACTAGTGATCTGAGTCGTTGTTCAGCGCTGTAAGTTTGTTGCAGTAGTGGGCGAGGCTGTCGAGGATCTGGTCGGCGGTCTTGCGCCAGGTGAACGGCCGGGGGTTTTCGTTCCAGTGCGCGATCCAGCTGGTGACGTCTTTCTCCAGTGCCGCGACGCGGGCCTGCGGGCCCTTGGCCGAGGTGATCGAGCTGACCGAGGAGGCCATCACTCGCTGTTGGCCTCCATCGGTGTCGCTGCTGGTGCTCACCGAGCAGGGCAATGAGCACTACGCTCGCCACCGCGAGGAGTATCAGCAGCTCTATCCCGACCTGCACCTCGCACGCACCGAGTCTCGAGGCTGCGGGCCACAACCGCTGAGCTGGGAGAGGCTCGATCGATCCGCTACACCGTGGCGCGAGCACGCTCCCCCCGTGCACTGCAGGTTGCACGGGGCACAGGCCGCGGCCAGGCGCTGACCGGTTGGGCGCGTATGGCGCGACCAAGGGGGAGACTCCCCAAGGACGCGGGGTTGAGGCGTATCCGGGAGAAGGTCACGCTATGTGGTTCTGTTTGTGGTCGCTGGGTCCGCCACCTGGTCAGCGAGGGGGCCGCGGGGGCGGTGGCCCTGCGAGTGATGCGAGATGCTCTACGACCTCGATCAGCGGCCTGCAGGTGTTGATTTCCACGGTCGCCACCGAGCGCAACAGCGGCTCGATTTCGGTGGTATCGGCAGCGATTCGATCGCGTTCTGCGGGAGTTTTCCCGAACGGGTTGGTGTGCCGGTGCGCGACGCGGCCGAGTATCACGTGCACCGGTGCGGTGAGTAGCACGATTTCGTCGAATCGAGGGTAGTTAGGTTGCCGACTGGGGCGGTGTGCGCTGTGATCGACGTCGACATCGGTCTTGGGGAGGTATCGCACGTTGGCCACATTGAAACCGGGGTCGGTGTTCGCCGGGTACACAATCAAACGCCTGCTCGGTACCGGTGGGATGGGGGAGGTGTACGACGCCCGGCATCCACGGCTTCCCCGCTCCGATGCGGTCAAGGTGCTCGCCGCGCAGTTCACCGATGATGACTCGTACCGGCGCCGTTTCGAGCGCGAGGCCGATCTCGCTGCGTCGCTCTCGCATCCCGGTATCGTCAGCGTGCACGACCGCGGAGAGTTCGACGGGCGGTTGTGGATCGCGTTGGAGCTGATCGACGGTATCGATCTGTCGGCATCGCTTGCCGCCACGCCGGGCGGATTACCTGTGGAAGATGTGGTGCGGGCGATCACGGAGGTAGCCCAAGCGCTCGACTACGCGGGTGCTCGCGGGCTGATCCACCGAGATGTGAAACCCGCGAATATCCTGCTCTCCAGAACCGGCCACTACCTGCTGACGGACTTCGGGATCGCCCGCATGGGCCCGGAGTCCTCCGACCTCACCGGAACCGGCATGGCCCTCGGCACTGTCGCCTACGCCTCTCCGGAACAGATGCACGGGCTCCCGGTCGATCCGCGCTCCGACCAATATTCCCTGGCTGCCACCGCTTTTCACCTCCTTACCGGCACGCAGCCATTCACCGGCACCAATCAGGCCGCGGTGATCCTGGCTCATGCGCAGCAGCCGGTCCCCAGTGCGCGAGAGCGGCGGCCCGATCTCGCGCCGCCCGTGGATGCGGTGTTCGCGCGGGCGATGGCGAAGACTTCGGAGCATCGCTTCGCTTCCACCGAAGCATTCGCAACTGCTCTCGACCAGGCCCTCGCGCCGTCGGAGCCGCGCCCGGAACAGCCGGTCGGCCCCGCCGACCGTTACGCGGACACCGTCGTCAACCCTGCCGCGGCCGACCATGGATCGCGTGACCAGGTTCCGCCGTCCACGCCATCGGACCCCACGGCATCGGGGCCAGAATCGTCCCGCCGCCAGGTACCTCTGCTCATCGGGGCGCTGGTTGTCGTGGTGGCGCTGATTGTCGCCGGTGTGCTCGGTGTCCGGGCATTCCAGCACGACGCCGGTGCGGAAGAAGCCGCGCAGCTGTCCCGCCGACCTGTGACGCCGATTCTGCCGTCACTCGAGAAACAACCGGATACACCGGTCTGGGCGCTGGGGGATATCCCGGGCATGCCCGGGAACCAGGCGAACGATCCGTCGGTGCGCGGCGGCGATTCCGAAGTCGTCCTGTTCAGCCGCACGGTCCACCCCGACCACGGGGATGCGATCGAATATCTCGAAGTAATCGACGCGAACACCGGCCGCCCCTGGGCTGGCACCCAGCCCATCGTGATCGACACGACAGGCAACCTGGACGCGACGCACTGCGTCGTCAGCGAAAGCCATACAGCGGCCGCCTGTGAGCTCTATGCCGAACCGGAGCACCCCCGTGGGCTGGGATCCGATACGTTGATAGTCGTCGATTTCGCGACGAGCCGAATCGTTGCCACTCTTGACCCGCGGGGGGCCTTCATCTTCGATTTGACGGCCGCGGGGGAACGTTTCGTCTTCGTGGACAAGACATTCGATGTGCCGCCGTCTCTGCGGTCGATCGGTGTGGACGGCCGGGAACTTCCCGTGATCACCTGGCCCGACGCCTCCCCGATGCCGGCGGATGCCTCGGATGAGCGCTATTGGATCGAAATTTTCGAGTTGGTCGGGCTGGCTGTGATCAGGTCCGCACCTGATCCGGGGCAACCGCTGTCGAGGTGGGAATTGCGGGTGATCCGACTCGAAGATGGACAAGAGGTGTTCCGGCGTGACTCGGTGGAAGAGATCGGGGACGACGATTGGAATGTCTTCATCGACGGATTCGTCGTCGCCGAGGGCCAGGCGCCGCCCGGGATCTACGACCGGAACGGCACAAGAACCGCTCGGCTACCGGAGGGATGGCGGCCGAGCAGCCCGGTCACCAGCGAGCACCGGGTGCGGCCGTCGACGCCTGCGGAGACCTCGGTGCCGACCGCGATCCAGATCGACGGTGACAAGACGACCTACGCGGGAATCAGTCCGCGCACCGGGGCAGTCCTGTGGAAGCAGCAGTCCTCCAGCGAAAATCCGGTCCGGATGTACGGTATCGGCAACTTGATTCGCACCTCGGAACGGGGCCATGCTGTGGATGCCTACACCGGGGATTCCGTGATTCCCGACTCGCTACCGGAGGGAACCGAACTCGGCACCGACGGGAGCCGGATCGCGGTCGCGGCCGACCCGGGCGAGGGGTACTCACTCGAAGTGTGGAGTAGCGACGGTTTGGTCTGGAAGATCCCCAGCGAGTCCAAACCGATGTCGGTCGGCGGCAAAATCTATGTCGAGAACCTGCGGATCTACTGAATAACCACGGTACTCACCGCCAGCGCCTACATTCCCCGCGACGACTTGCCAGCCTCGTGTCGGCCTGAAACTCATCACCGACCGCGCCATATCCGTTGATGTTCGGCGATTGCTACGTCCGCCGTCCAGCTGGCCATCGGGCGGGGGGCTCCGCCGCTCGGTCCCCTCCTATCGCGACCCGAAGCGGAGGATGGTGTCCATTTCCACTGCGGCACGGTCGTGGTCGAACACCGCGAAGTCGAGGCGCTGGGCCGTGCGCTCGGCGAGTCGCCGGTACCGGCCGACGGTGGTCAGCAGAGCCTCCTCGGCCCATACAACCAGTGAGGAGAGGGCACAGCCGTAATCCATGCCGGCGATCATCACACGCCCAGCCAACCCGAATCGAACCGCTCAGCGTGACTTTCCTCCCGGATGAGCGTCAGCCCCCGACACGTGCCATGAGCGCGTGACCGGGCCGCGGTTCGGGGAGCTGGTCGCCTCGCACACCGACTGAAGCGTCATCCGAGCTGAGGCGAGGTACCGCCGCGGGGTGTTGTCGAGAGGGGTGATGGAGCCGCGGCGGGTTCGGCTACCAGCCGTACAGGGAGAAGCGGCGGCGGGCGGCAATGTGGTGCAGGGCCTGCCGGCAGTACGGGATCATCCGGCCCGGTAGGGCGTCGAGGGTGAACCAGGCCAGGTCATCGCACTTGTCGCGTGACCGGTTGACGGCTTCTTCTTCGGCGATCGCGAGCGCCAGCTGTGCCAGGCGCTATGGCCGCGTCCGCGTGCCGCACCGCTGGAATCGATATCGCGCCGGATCTGTGCAGTCCTCTCCGGCCATTCGCCTGCGCCGGCTGAACGAGTGGCAGCATGTGCGCGCCGCTGGACACGCGAGCGCCGAATCAGGCGGTAGTCGCACCGCCGTGGTGGCAGAGCCCAGAAGAGGCCGATCGGTTTCACTTCGCCGGTGGTTGAGCCGCGGTCACCGGATATCCATCTCGATGTGTTTCAGGCGTCCAGCATCCCTACAGGACTATTCATAGGGCTTACGCATAACTGTTGTGTGGCGTGGTCTAGGCTGCGGTCTGCTCGACGGATCTGTCCCACCACCTGCCGATACCGAAAGGCACACATAGTGGTTCGTGGAAGACTTTTCGCTTCGATACTCGCGTTGACCGCCGCTGTATTGGTCAATGTGGCCGGGCCGGCCAGCGCAACGACCAGCATATGGATCGGGAGGGCGTTCCCAGACGCACAGGGCGACTACAGTTGGTGGGTCGTCGCCGAGATCACCTATGTCTGCGAACCCGGCCAGGCCAACGCCCTGTGGGTCAAGGTCGAGTCCGAACGGTTCACAAGCCCGAAAGGCCGATCCGTCCGTATGAAAGACGAGGCGCTGGATCGGGTGGCCTGTGACGGCGACTCTCGGCAGACGAAGGTCAGGGTGCCGTTGGGCTACGACTACGGCGAGGGCCCGAATCTCGCAGATGCTCACGACGGCGACGGCAATGAACTCATGACGTATTACTACGATGACCATGCGGTCGAGATCACCGCCGCGTTCGCCTACCTGCCGCCTGACGCCGAGGACATGAGCCAGGTCGAGATCCATGAGCACACCACCGAGAACCGGACCCTGACTCTGACTCGGGAATAGTCCTCGGCCCGCCCTGGTCCGCACCGGACCGCTGCGTAGCGTGTGAGCCTGGAACGCGAGAACCGGCCAGATATCCGCTGGCCGGTTCTCGTTGTGTTCGCCTGACCTCAGGCGTTGAGCACCCAGAACCAGGGTGCTTCTTCGTGCCGGAGTGCCTGGCCGGCCCCAGCGGGTTACACAAGCAGTTGGGTCTCGTGACGGAGGTCGGCGGCGGTGGCCTCCCGGATGTCGGTGCCTGCCGGGTAGGTGCGCAGATCCCGGTCGGCGAGGTGGATGGTCACGGCGTCGGCTCCGCTGGTCCAGGTGAGTGGGTCGTCGTCGTAGCGGGTTCCGGAAAGGTATTCGATGGCGCGGTCGGGACGTTGCACACGAAGTACGGTCGAGCCGTTGAGGTGGCCTTCGTGCACATAGTCCGCATGGCATGAGAAGAGATCACCGGCGTGGCTGGTGGTGGCGAAGTACCGGATGTATCCGCAGGCGGCGGTCGAGGAGGTCACCTCGGGGGGCAAGGTGCCGAACCACTGCACCCGGTCGTCGAGCCAGCGGAAACGCGCGGTGTGGATGGCCTGATGCGGACCGGCGTGCGGAGTGCCGGGTTCGTGGAATTCGATGGTGACCACCGAGTTGGTGGAGGCCGTCGCCAGCAGGTGGACATCCGGCTGAGCGTCGTCGGTGCCGGTGCCGAGATATTGGCCGTAGTGGAACAGCAGGATGTGGACCGGTGTCGAAGCCGTTGCGTTCTCGAGGGTGACCAGCGCTGCGCTGAGTTCGGTTTCGGTGGAGAAGTTGTGCGCGATTGGCGTGGCCGACCAGCGTGCGTCGGGCAACGCAGGGAAAGGGGCCAGAGTCTGCACCGCGTCGGCGATTGCCTTGTCGGCGGCGGCACGCTCGGCGACGGTGACCCCGTAGCGACGTTGAACCAGTTGGCGGGAGAGGCCGAGGGGCGCGCCGAGTTGCTGGTAGGTCGCACCGTAGCGCTGGGCGTCTTCGAGAGCGCATCGCGCGTGGTGATCGAACTTCGCGCTGGCGGCCAGTGCGAACCGTGCGATGTGGTACCCGCGCAGGCGGTTACGAGCGTCGGCGGTGAGTATCGTTTCCCGCCGCCGGTCGCGTTCGATCTCCGCGCCGGTAGGTGCCTGGTCTCCGCGGGCGTGCATCCAGGCCAGGGCCAGATCGTCGAGCGTGCGGTGGGTTCGGTCGATGAGGTGATGAACCGGAAGGCCGTCCGCGACTTCTACTGTCATGGCGCCCATGCTAGAGGTGTCACGTTTCCGTGACAAGGCTGTCCTGTTTTGTGCATCTGGGTTCGGTCACCTTGAAGATCGAAACCGCTCGAAACGGGAGTTCGACGGTGCCGAGCTCATTCGACCGGTCGGCTCGGGCTCCGGGGAGCGGTCGTTGGCGGCGGGCGTGGATCGCGGCGACGTTCCCCCGCGAATCGTCGACAGGGCGTTGTGGACGGTGAGCTCGGCGGACGTCGCCTGTCGTTGCCGGGTGCCGGCCGGTCCGCGGAGGTTGTCCTCGCCCTGGAACAATGTGGCGCTGCCCGCGCCGTTGGTTGCGGGCAGCGCCGAGACCGGATGTCCATGTCGCACCGCCGTGATGGGTGAGGGGTCTGCGCCCACGGGAGACGGCGCCGACTCACGCTGCACCAGTTTGATGCAGCATCTCGATCACCTTGTTCACCACCACCAACGCGATCAGGAAATCGGTGAGAGTCGAGACCACCACCGTTTGTTCCTTGACGTGCCGGTTCTTTTCCGGTGCAACATGGGTTCTCCTCAGGGCCATGGGCCGCTGTCGCGGCCCAGGTCGACCACTGGTTTCCCAGGGCCGCGGGCAGGTGCCCGGAGTCGACGAGAGGAGAACTCCAGCCGCATCACAAGGGGAGGCCGCCAACGGATTCCGCGCCACAGCCCTGTCGTGTCCGGTCTCCGGCGGGAGACGTCCGCCTCCCACGGATGGTGATCAACCGACACGGGCTCAGCAGTTCCTCGCGACTGCGACCACGGTCGATCGGGAACAGTCAACTACGTGACTTCGGGTTCCTCGCGACGGGGTTGAGCCTGGTCCGCTCATGCGGCGATGGGCTGACACACCGTGAGCCTGTCGGTGGGCCGGAACCGTTCCGCGCTCGCGCTAGGTTGGTCGGCGTGGTGCAACCACTGGCGAGCGAGTTCTCGGCGTACGGAGTGTCGCACTGGGTTGTGCTGGCGGTGTTCGCGGTGGGAGCGGTCGCGGTCGTCGCGATCGGCCGGTGGGAGCGGGCCGGGGACGGCTCCAGCCATTTCGGCCCGGTGTTCGGCTGGGTGACGCTCGGGCTGTATCTGGTGATCTATCTGGCTCTGATGTTCCCGCCGGCGATCGACCGTTCGGTGCCGCTGCGGTTGACCGATCTGGCGACCCTCGCCGCCGGATTCGCGCTGGTAACGCGGCGATGGTGGGCGTACGCGCTGACCTATTACTGGTGTCTCACCCTCAGCACACAGGCGCTCATATCGCCTGTATTGGAGGCCGACGACTTCCCGGGTCGCGAGTTCCTGGCGTTCTGGGCGATCCACCTGCTCGTTGTCTGGGCGGCCATCTACCTGACCTGGGGTGTGGGTATGCGGCCGGATTGGGGCAGCTACCGGTTTGCGGTGACGGCGACAGTGGTGTGGGTCGCGGTGACCTTCGTCGTCAATTCGGTGGCCGGCACCAACTACGGGTTCGTCAACCGCAAACCCGCGACGCCGTCGCTGCTCGACGTTCTGGGGCCGTGGCCGTGGTACCTGGGCACGGTGGCTGCGCTGCTGCTCGCGGTGTGGGCGTTGATGACCTGGCCCTGGGTCCGGAACCGGCGGCAGTAGGTGCCCGGCCTGTCCGCCGTCATCGGCCAAGGGCGCGCCCAGCTCGCGGACCGAGCCCGGGTCCCGCCGGCAACCACCCAGGCGAGGTTTCGATCGGGCGAGCGCGCAGTGGCTACCGTGCAGTGGCTACCGTGCGGCCAGGTGCCTTTCGGTGAAGACACAGGGCCACCTGAAGGTTCATTGCCAGATATCCATGGTCATCGGGCAATATGCGCGGGACTGGGCTCCCGGCACCTGACGGAACAGTGCAGGCGCCCGCAGTCCGATGCCGAATTATCGGGCCACTGTGCTGTTCGCTTCCGCGACCACACAATCGGGAGACATTCCATGGCTCGCTTCCAGCGGCTCACCCGGGCCGATCTCGAGACTCTGACCCGCGATCAGCTCCTGGAGCGGCTGACGGCCGAACAGAAGTATTGGGCGCGCCAAGAGCGCGGAATGATGACCGAGGCCGATCGGCAGGCCCGCGCGGAGTTCACCCGCGCTCGCGGGAGGAAACCGCAGAACACGCGGAGTTCATGGAGTTGCCCTCGCTGAGCAGGGCTTTCACTCGGGCGAGTAATTCCTTCTGCTTGTGTTCCGGATAGCGCACGGCCACTTTCTTCCTCCTACGGGTGAAGGGGCTTTCGGGCGAATTCAACCATTGAACATTGCTTCTCAGATGGTTCCTTGAGGATCCAGGCGATGGCCGGCGCGCGCGGCACTGGTCGGTTCCGCTGCGGTCGTGCGGTTCACCACATCAACGGTAGCGGGATCCCTGCTTGTGCGGTGCTCGCGGCGCCGGCCGACTTTTGACGCGGAGGCGTGTGCAGACGCCATGATCGGAAGATGTCGCCGCATGTTGATGCGTGGGAGAATTGGTTGAAGCGACCGAATCGGCCGGAAAGCGGGCAGCGAAATCGCACAGTACCGACACGATGCACCGGTACTGGGACGCGGTTACCAGGGTGAACCGGCCCGTTGCGGGAACCTCCCGCGCACGGGCCGGTATACGCTGCGGCAACGCTGGTGGGCCCCACTGACCGGCTACCGCCTACCTCCACGCAATGAGCCCGAGGCCACCGACGCTCCGCCTACGTCTTTCGAGTGCTGTGGCGCAACAATATTGCCGAGACAACCCGATTCCCGACCCACTTCGCCCCCGCGCTCCGAGATCTACCAACACACTCAGCGCGCGCTGGTGCGTGAGCTGCGGGCCGCCGGGGCGAAGTACAAGGACATCGCGGCAGCACTGAATATGTCCATCGGTTCGGTGTCGCGGTTGCTGCATGGGCTTTACCTGAGCCAGACCCTGAAAAGCCGGAGTAGAGACCCTCCGCGGCCTGCTGGGGCCGAGCCGATGATCCGGACACCGGAACGGCGCCGGTAGCGCCCGGTTTCCGAGCCGGCTGGATCCGGCTGCCCTGCAACAACGACCGAGCGGCCGAGGACAGGATGGGCCGACCTACTGGGCGCTACACGCAGGCGATGAGCCGTTGCCATATTCTGGCGGCTCGCTCACCGAGCCCGTCCTGTCCTGCCTCGCTGCGCGCAGTGTCGGTTGTGGTCGCCGGGCCCATGGTGACCGATATGGCCGGCGGCTCCCATTGCGACCACGCCAACGGCGGGTGGCTGGTGACCTTCGGCAAGAACGTGGTCGGTTCATCGCCTGTGCTGTATTGGCCGGCGAGTATCTCCGGTGACCTGCGGTGCGCCCTGGCCTGGTCCGAGATGAGCAGGTCAGTAGCGGGTGAACCCATGTGCGCTGATCTCCTTCGTCATCTGTTGGCGGGACACCACATGCGTCCCCGTGCGGCATAGGGGCCCGGGCAGGCCCGATCATGCAGACGATCGATCTTCCGGAGGCCGACGGTCGAAACCCGAGCCCAGATGATCGTCAATGGCTATGCGCAAGACTGCATCATGTCGCCTGGTCGGCAACACTTTACGGACATCGTAACTCGACTGGCAAATCATGAGCGAACGCGGTAGTTGTGGGGATCGAACCGTAATCTGTCCGGCGGTCGGACGGCGGGCAGGAGTTCGTCGATGCGTGCCCGGCGCCCCGGCGTGATCTCGAATGTTCGGTTTCCGTCCGTGTCGACGTGGACCGGGGCTTGTCCCACGGCGTCGAGTAGAGCGGGCAGGAGCGGATAGGGTGCGGTGCGGGCGCGTTCGATGATGCCGGGGGCGGCGCCACCATCCCAGGGCGTTGGAGATGAGGTTGATTCCGGAGGCTCGGAACAGCGCGGCCCGCTCGGTGTCCACGGTGAGTGGATCGGTGACGGCGGCTGGGTTTTCGGGCGGACTGTGTAGTCCAGGATGAGGTTTTGGTCTCCACCCAGACCGGTACACCGCCGCGCGGGTACGTGGCACGATACGGCGATGCAACACGATGGGCCCTACCGCGTCTGGTGATCACGGCGGCCACGCCCGTGATCGTGGCCGCGGCCGGGTGCGGGATCGAAGACTCCGCAACCGGTAGCGGGCAACCCTCGGTGCCAGCAGCTCCCGAGACGCCACCGCAACCGTGGCCGGAGGTTACCGACGGGACCTGGGATTTCGGCGACTTCCCGCTCGGGCAGCCGAACAAGACGCGCTTGAGCGACTACGCGATCACCGTCACCGGGCCACCCACGCTGACCACCACCGACGGTGGGAAACGGTGCGTATGACCTCTCCGCTGCATATCGAGCGGGTACAGGAACAGGGCATGTCCAACGACGCCGGCGTGCCGATCAGCGAGTCCGAGTACATCGGTTTCACGCCGGGCAACCGGAATATCGACACCTACGACGAGGTATACGGCGACGACATCACCGTGCACTGCGATCGCGAGCCCGCACAGGTCGGGGAATCCGCAAAGTGCTCACTGAGCTTCGACGCCCCGGCAGACTAGATCCAGAATTCCTACGGGACGATCAACGGCGCGTCGACGGCGGCCTGGCCCGGCCAGCTCTGACACCGGCGAGTGATTCACGCTGTATCACCGTGAGCGCTGAGGACAGCCGCGCAGTCGCCGGTAGGCCGGGTGTCGGTGAGCCTGGGTAGCGTCTGGTGTGTGGACACTGGGGAACGTATCCAAGAGCTCGCGGACCGTGTGGTGGCGCTGCGGGACGCCTACTATCGGGGCTCGCCGCTGGTCGCCGACGCGGAATACGACGCGATCGAGGACGAGCTACGGGGCCTGATCGAGGCGCACCCCGATCTCGCACCCGACCCGAACCCATTGGAGCAGGTCGGGGCGCCCGCCGTACTGCACGCACCGATCCGGCATTCGCGGCCGATGCTGTCGCTGGAGAAGGCGACCACCACTGAGCAGGTCGCGGCGTTCTTCGATCGGTTTCCCGGGCAGCCGGTGGTGGTGATGCCGAAGCTCGACGGCTTGTCCCTCGCCCTGGTTTTCGAGGACGGGCGGTTGGTGCGGGCCGTCACCCGCGGTGACGGCACCACCGGTGACGATGTGACGGCGCTGGTCCGCGCGTTGGTCGATGGTGTGCCCGACCGGATCGATGTCCCGGGGCGGGTGGAGGTGCGCGGTGAGGCGGTGATGCTGCGGTCGACCTTCCTCGGTTACAACACCGCGCACCCGGACAAGCCGCTGATCAATCCGCGCAACGCCGCGGCGGGCACCCTGCGGGCGAAGGACCCGGCCACGGTCGCGCAGCGGCGGCTGCGATTCTTCGGCTTCGATCTCGACACCTCCGCCGGCGGCGCCGCGGCCGACCTGGCAGAGGGGCTGCGGGCGCTGGGCATCGCGGGGGCGCAGATGCGGGTGTGCGCGGACGCCGAGCAGGCGCAGGCGGCGATCACCGTGATCGAACAGGGCCGCAACGACCTGGATTACGATATCGACGGCGCAGTGCTGCGACTGGCCGACCGCGACGCGTACGCGGCGGCCGGGACCCGGTCCAACAGCCCGCGGGGTGCCCTGGCGTTCAAATTTGCCGCCGAGGAGAAGACCACACTGCTCAACGAGGTGATCTGGGATGTCGGCAAGACCGGCAAGATAGTCCCGGTCGCCTGGTTGGAGCCGGTGTTCGTGGGCGGTACCACAGTCACCAAGGCGACGCTGGCCAATCAGCAGGTGATCCGCGCCCGCGATATCAAGGTCGGCGACACGGTGCTGGTACGCCGCGCAGGCGATGTGATCCCGTTCGTGGCCGGCGTGCTCGACGCCTCGAAACGCACCGGCGACGAGCGTGAGATCGTGTCGCCCACCAACTGTCCGTCCTGCGCGCAGCCGGTGACCGAGCAGGGCAACAGCCGGGAGCTGTTCTGCACCAATGTCGCCTGTCCCGCGCAGACGGTACGCAGGCTCATCCACTGGGCGTCGCGGCCGGCAGCCGATATCGAGGCCTTCGGTCAGGTGTGGATCGAACGCCTCGCCGAGGCGGGCATCCTGGAACGTCCCTCGGATTTCTACACGCTGACCACCGAGCGCCTGCTCGAGTTCGACCGGATCGGCGAGACCTCGGCCGCGCGCATGATCGACTCGGTCGACGCCGCCCGCCGGGTGGGCCTGCGCCGCGCGCTGATCGGCCTGGCGATCCCGATGGCCTCCGAGGGTACCGCCGCCCGCCTGGCCCGGGCGGGGTTCCGTTCCCTGGAAGAGGTCGCCGATGCGGGCGAGGAACGCCTCGTGGCCGTGGAGGATATCGGCCCGAAGGTGGCGGCGTCCCTCGTCGAGCACCTCACCCGTCTGCGTCCGGAACTGGAGCGGTTGCGCGCCGCGGGTGTGAGTCTGGATGTGCTCGAGGAGGATCTACCACCGGTTGTCGCGGCGGGTGCGCCGCTGGCGGGTAAAACGGTGGTGATCACCGGCGCGATCAGCGATCCGCGCTCGGGGGAGAAGGTCGCCCGCCCGACGTTCCAACGCCTGTGTGAGAAGGCGGGCGCCACGGTAGCGTCGTCGGTCTCGGCGAATACCGACCTGCTCGTCACCGGTGCCGGGGTCGGGGAGAGCAAACTGGCCAAGGCCGCGAAGCTCGGCGTGGAAGTCGCCGATCAGGAGAAGATCTGGAACCTGCTGATCGACGCGAACGTCATCTAGACGTGCCGGGCCGGCCGCGCGGCACCGGCTAGGCAGTGTCTCCAAGTGGTGAGGGGTGGGCCAGTGGCCGCCCCTCACTATTGTCGGAGCCATTGGTTGATGACCGCGATGTGGATCGTGGCT
>JBFARE010000080.1:0-10445 GCA_040674215.1 Nocardia sp. NPDC050193
ACCGCTACGCTGGCCATGAGGTCTCCGGGACTATTCAGATTTGCTTGGTCGCTAATCCGAATACCGGAGACCTCACCTATATGCCAGCGCGGGCAGCAGTTTCCACCGAACATGCTGATGGGGTGGCACCGCTACGCGGTGCCACCCATCAAAGACTTCGAGACGCTGCCTAGCTGCTAGCCGCCGCACCCCGGGGCAGTGCCGCGGTCGCCGGTCCGGGCTCGTATCGCTGTGATCGGCCGGGCTACTGCGGCAGAGCGTCGAGCGTGCGCGAGGTGGGCGTCGCGTGGCCGGTGTAGTGGGCCACGGGTCCTTCGAAGAGCACCGTCCCGCCGTGTCGGCCCGGGCCCGGGCCGAGGTCGATCAGCCAGTCCGCGTGCCGGATCACCTCCAGGTTGTGCTCGATGACCACTACGGTGTGGCCGGCGTCCACGAGGGCGTCGAGTACCCGCAGCAGTGTCTCGACATCGGCCGGATGCAGGCCGGTGGTCGGTTCGTCGAGCAGATACACAGCGGGTTCGGTGGCTTCCCGGAGTTCCCGGGCGATCTTCACCCGCTGGCATTCGCCACCGGACAGTCCGCTCAGCGGTTCACCCAGCCGCACGTACCCGAGGCCGACTTCGTGGAGCCGTTCCAGGGCCCGGGTGATCGCCGGCTCGGGCAGTCGCTCGAGGGCCTCGGCAACGGTGAGATCGTCGATATCGGCGATGGACAGGCCGTCCACCATGTATGCGAGTGCCTCCGGGGTGAAACGCCGCCCATAGCAGGTATCGCAAACGGTTTCCTGGCCGTCGAGGAATGCGAGATCGGTGTAGATGACGCCGAGTCCGCCGCAGGCCGGGCAACCACCCGTGGAGTTGGCGCTGAACAGTGCCGAGGGCACCTGGTTGCGCCGGGCGAAGAGTTTGCGGATCGCGGGCGCGATACCGGTATAGGTGAGCGGCGTGGAGCGGCGAGTGGCGCTCACCGGCTTCTGGTCGAGCGCTATCGCCTCGTGCCGGGCGGCGAATTCGGCGGCCAGACTGGATTTCCCGGAGCCCGCGACCCCGGTGAGCACGGTCAGCACGCCGGTCGGTATATCGACGGTGACTCCGCGCAGATTGTTGCGGTACGCCTCGGCCACGGTGAGCTTGCCGGTCGCCTGCCGTGGATCTCGGCGTGCAGGGTCGTGCTGCCGCGCCAGTGCCCGCGCTGTCGGTGTATCGGCGGCGCGCAGGTCGGTGAATGTGCCCTGGAAGATCAGCCGGCCACCCGCGGTGCCGGCGCCGGGACCGAGTTCCACGATCTGATCGGCGCACGCCATCACGGCCGGGTCGTGTTCGACCACCAGCACGCTGTTACCGCTGTCGCGGAGCCGGGCGAGTAGCCGGGTCATTGACGCCACATCCGTGGGATGCAGGCCGACGGTCGGTTCGTCGACCACATAAGTCATTTCGATGAGGCTGGAGCCCAGGTGTTTCACCGTTTTGATCCGTTGGGATTCGCCCCCGGACAGGGTCGTGGTGGCCCGGCCGAGGGTGAGGTAACCGAGGCCGATGGTGGTCATCGCGTCCAGCCGGGCACGGAGCGCTTCGACCACCGGTGCGACTCCTGGCGCCCGGATGGTCGTGACGAGTGCCGCCAGCTCGGCGACCTCCATCCGGGCCAGCTCACCGATCGCGTGGCCCAGCACGGTTACGGCGCGCGACTCTTCATTCAGTCGGTCACCGCCGCATTCGGCGCAGCATTCGGCGCGGGTGAAGCGGCGGATCGTCTCCTGTTTGCGCTCGGACAAGTTGTCGGAGGTGTGGAGATGGATGCGTTCGAACCGCTCCACGATCCCCTCGTAGTCCTTGGGCGGGCGGCGGCCGAGGCGGGCCGCGGCGGAACCGCCGTACAGCAGGGCGGCGCGCTCGTTGTCGCCCCACTCCCGTAGCGGGGTATCGGGAGCGAAGACGCCGATACCCGCGTACTGGTCGTACCAGTACCCGCCGCGAGCGAATCCGGGCAGCAGAATCGCGCCGTCGGCGAGGCTTTTGTCCAGGTCGAGGAACCGTTCGGTCGCGCTCACCACCACCTCGCCCAAGCCGGCGCACGCCCGGCACATACCCGCCGGTTCGTTGAAGGAGAAGTGGTCGCAGTCCCCGACCCACGGTTTCCCGATCCGGGAGTACAGCAGACGGAGATAGGTCCAGGTGTCGGTGATCGTGCCGACGGTCGAGCGGGCGTTGCCGCCGATGCGCCGCTGATCGATCACCACCACCGGCGATACCCCGTCGATGCGGTCGACGGGCGGCCGCGCCCATTTCGGCAACCGATTGCGTACGAACGGGGGATAGGTCTCGTTGAGCTGGAAGCCGGCCTCCGCCGCCACGGTGTCGAAAACCAGTGACGATTTACCGGAGCCGGAGCGGCCGACGAAGACGACCAGCCGGTGGCGGGGGATATCGAGGTCGAGACCGGCCAGGTTGTGGGTGCGCGCGCCGCGAATGGTGATGCTGCTCGTAGCCATGAAGTCGACGCTATGGGCAGATGTGGCCGTTTCCTGACCGCGTTCGACGGAAGAATCGGACCGGTGGCGGATGTGACCGAACGAATGCTGGCGCTGTTGTCGACACTGCAGACCGGAGGCG
Organism: Nocardia sp. NPDC050193; assembly: GCA_040674215.1. Lineage (GTDB taxonomy): Bacteria > Actinomycetota > Actinomycetes > Mycobacteriales > Mycobacteriaceae > Nocardia. The sequence goes on from JBFARE010000080.1 coordinate 2,613, forward strand.
CCTACTCGGGCGCGGACCTGGCGCGCCGGCTCGGCAGTAGCCCCCGGACACTGCGCCGGGATATCGACCGGCTGCGCGGTTACGGCTATCCGGTCGAGACCCGTCCGGGTCCCGGCGGCTATTACCGGCTCCGGGCCGGGCGCACCCTGCCACCACTGCTCCTCGACGACGACGAGGCGATCGCCACCCTGCTCGGCCTGGCCGCGCTCGGCGCCACCGGCCCCGCGACCGCCGGCGGACTCGACGCCGCCGCGACCCGCGCCTACGGCAAGATCGACCAGTTCCTGCCGGCCCGGCTCCGGCCCCGGATGGCGGCGATCCGTGCCGGTCTGGACACGGGCCGGCGGGTCGCACCCGGGGTGTCGCCGGAACACCTCGCGACATTGGCCGCCGCGAGCGCAGACCGTGAAATCGTGACCTTCACCTACACCGACGTCCGCGGTGCGACGCGTGCCCGGCGGGTCCATCCCTACCGGCAGATCTATCAGCACTTGCGCTGGTACCTGCTCGCCTGGGATACCGGTCGCGCGGATTGGCGGGTGTTCCGGGTGGACCGTATCGGCGAGTTGCTGCGCACCGGTGCCCGGTACGAGCCGCGGCCGCTCCCGGCCGAATCCGCTGTCGACTACCTGCAGCGCGGTCTCGACGTCGATCGACAACGCGTCGATCTGCTGGTCGCGGCGCCGGCGGAGCGGGTCGCGGATGTGCTGGCCTATCAGCGTGCCGAGATCGCCGCCCACGACGACCGGCACACCGCCGTCACGGTCCGGCTGGACACCTGGCAATGGCTGGTCGGCGCACTCGCCTTCCTCGACACCGGTTTCACCGTGACGGCGCCCGCCGGCTTTTTGGCCGGGTTCGAAACCTTCGCGCGGCGCCTGCTCGCGGCGGTCGCCGACCGGTCGGGTACCCGGCCCGACGACAACCGGCCGCATCGGTCCGGCTGAGTGGTCACGCGCCGACCAGTCGGCGGTCGGCGCCGCGCTGCGGCCGGCGCCGACGGTGGCCGGATGCCGAGATATGCTGCCACGACCGCGAGTTCACCGGTTCGGGGAACGAGCGGCACTGTCATGCGATCAACCCGAGAGGATGTGGCCGGTAGCGTGAGTAGCTATCTGGTTGTCCAGCTGTACTGCACACCCGCGCAAGCCGAATCCGTGCGTTCGGCCGCGGCCGGCGAACTGGCGAAGTTCCCCGAATTCGCCGAGGCGAGAACAGAACTGGCGCCGAAGGCCGACGGTGAGCACCGGATGCACCTGGAGTGGGCCGAGGAGCACCCCGGCCAGGATCCGGGTGACCGCACCTACTTCTCGCTCGAGATGGCCTCCCCGGTCGATGTGCCGGAGTCCGTATTGCGGAAAGCGGAGGACCAGATTCTCGAGTGGATCGACACGACCTTCAACGACGAGGCGAACGATATCGCCGAGGTCCAGTGGGCGAGTTTCGCGGAGATCCGGCAGGACGCCTGACGGCTCAGCGCGCCGCGGACGAGCGGCTGCCGGATCCGATCCCGGTTCACCGGGTGGGCAGCCGCGACTCCGATCGGAAATCCCGCTGTTCGACGAGGTCGGCCGCCACAATGTGGCGATGCGAACCTATGTCCGTGTACTGACGGCGGCCGTCGCCGCGATACTCGTCGTCTTCGCGCCCACCGCCGCGGCCGCCCCGGTTTCCGGCAGCTCGGCTGAGCTTCCATTTCCGCTGACACTGCAACCGGCGGGGGTGCGGGCGCCGGCGGCGGCGCTGGCGGAAGCCGGAACCGGATTGCTGGTATGGTCGCGGCAGCCGGATACCCGCGTCCCGATCGCCAGTATCACCAAGGTGATGACGGCGGTGGTCGTGCTCGAATCCGGTGATCTCGAGCGACCGGTCACGGTGCCGCGAGCGGCCGTCGACTACGCGGCTGCCTACGGCGGCAGTACTGCCGCACTGGTTCCCGGCGAAGTGCTCACCGCACGTGAGTTGCTGTACGCGATGATGCTGCCCTCGGGCTGCGACGCCGCCTATGCCCTGGCCGAGGCGTTCGGACCGGGCCAGGACGCTTTCCTTGCCAAGATGAACGCTACCGCGCAGCGGCTGGGAATGCCGAATACGCATTTCAGCGACCCCAGTGGCCTGCCCGCCCCCGACGATTTCGCCACCTACTCCACTCCGGCGGAGCTGGTGCGCCTCGGTCGGCACGCGATGGCCGATCCGGTCTTCCGGGAGATCGCCGGATCGCAGGTCCACCACCTTGCGGCCGGTCCCGCGAACCGGGCCCACGTCTGGGAGACCACCAACGATCTGCTTCGTGAGTATCCCGGCACCACCGGTATCAAAACCGGGTCCACGGACGCTGCCGGGACCTGCCTGCTGTTCGAGGCCTCCCGGGGTGCGCAGCGGCTGATCGGTGTGGTCCTGAACAGCTCACCCGACGATCTGGCGGCCGCGGCGGCCGACGCCGCACGCATCATGGACTGGGGTTTTCTCCCGATCCTCAGTGGGCTGCCGGTCGGCTGACCGGGTGGCCCTCCTCGTATCGGTCCCGGAGGGGAAGGGGTGCGGCGCCGGCCCGGAGTACCAGGCCGCCGGCGTCCACGGCCGCGCCGCGCAGCAGTTCCGGGCCCGCCGGGCACTCGGCCGGGAGCAATGCCAAGAATCCCGCCATACTCACCGCATTGGCCATGATGGCGGCGGGTCGCGGCCCGGGCCGGAACGCCGCGACGATCAGCGCCGTTCCCAGGATCGCGAACAACAGCCCCGGTGGCGGAGCAGCAGCCGCAGGTCGGTGCCCGGAGACGTCGCGCTGCTGGACCAGCAGATCGAATGGGTTATCGCGTTACTGCTCGCCGGGCGACGCGTTCCCGGACGACCCGATATGCGGCATGAGCATGAGCGGATGAACACGCCTGAGATCGGTTCTTCAGGGCACGATCGTGGTCTTGCCGTGGAGTCCACCAGACTCACTGAGTCGGTGTACATAGTCGAGGCTGGTGAGTGGGTAGGACTGGGCCACTTCGACTGTGACCACGCCCATGTCGACCAGGTTTGCCAGCGCGGCGAGTTGAGTGGTGTTCTTGCGGGTAACGAAGTGGGTGGCACTGATCCGAGCGTCGGGTGGTGGCTGGATCTGGGTCGTGATGGACACGATGGTGCCACCGGGACGCACCAGGGAGATGAGATCTTCGGTCTGTGCGAGGTCGACCGGCACGAGGTTGAGGATTGTGTCGACGGGTCGGTCCACGGCATCACCGAAAGTCATGGTGGTGTAGTCGATGATCTGGTCCGCGCCTTGTCGACGGACCCTGTCGGCGCTGTGCGGGCCAGCCGTGGCGATGACATGCGCGCCGGCGTGCTTGGCCAGTTGAACAGTGAACCCGCCGATGCCCCCACCGGCCCCATTGACCAGCACACGCTGTCCCTCGACGACCCGGGCGTGGTCGAAGACCGACTGCCACGCCGTCAGCCCCGCCAGCGGCAGAGTGGCGGCATCAGCGAGGGGAATCGTGGTGGGCGCGGGTGCCAGCAGCCCGGCCGCCGCAGTGACGTACTGGGCAGCGGCGCCACCGTCCAACCACCCGATGACACGGTCTGCGACCCGGGTCGTGCTGACCTGGGCTCCTGCGGCCACGACGACACCTGCCACATCCCAGCCCAGGATGTAAGGCATCGACACTGGTGTGATCTCTCGTAACAGCCCGGCGCGCAGGGCCGTTTCGGTTGGGTTGAACGAGGTCGCTGCGATTTCGATCAACACCTCGTCCGGTCCTGGCTCCGGCGTCTCGACCTCGTCGTAGCGAATGACGGACGCATCACCATGCCGATAAATTCGGGCGCTCTTCATTCCACGAATCTATGGCAGCCGTAAGAGACGATCCATGGGACTGAGTCTCGTTTTTATACGCGTTCGTCTCGCTGACTCGGTAGATTGGACCGGTGGACCTCCTCACTGACGTCATCACGGTGATGCGAGCCGGTCGGACACAGTCCGCGCGGGTCGCCTGGCACGCGCCCTGGGGTCAACGGTTTGCCGCAGTGCCTGGAGCAGCGGGATTCCAGGTGGTCCTGCAGGGCAGTTGCTGGCTCATCCCGACCGCCGCCAACCCGATCCCGCTGGAAGCCGGCGATGTCGTATTCCTGCCCCACGGACGGGAGCACGCATTGGCCGACAGCCCGGCAACCGCGCTGACCTCCGAGGCTTGTGACCCCAATGATCCACACTTCACTCAACGCCACGCGGCGGCTACCGCCGACGCCGGGTCGGTCACCGTCACCCTCTGCGGCGCCTATCAACTCGACCCGGCACGCGCTCACCCGTTGCTGTTCACCCTGCCGGAGATCATCCACCTGGCCGCAGGTCCTGGCCAGCACCCCCGGCTGCGCACTGCAGTGGAGCTGCTCAGTGCCGAATTGGAACAGCCAGGACTCGGTGCGGACGCCGCTATCCCGGCGTTGTTGGACACACTGCTGGTCTACATGCTGCGCACATGGATCGAGAACAAGCCGGGCAACACATCCGGTGGATGGGCCGCAGCGCTGAACGACCCACCGGTGACCGCTGCTCTGTACGCCATCCACCGCGACACCGCGCATCCATGGACCGTGGCCGGCCTGGCCGCCCGAGCCGGACTGTCCCGAGCGGCGTTCGCACGCCGGTTCACCAGGCTGGTCGGCCAACCGCCCCTGACCTACCTCACCTGGTGGCGTATGACCACCGCCGCCCGACTGCTCTGCGACACCACCGCACCGCTGCACACCATCGCCGCCGAGGTTGGCTACACCTCAGAGTTCGCCTTCGCTGCGGCGTTCAAACGCACCCACGGCGCTCCGCCAGGTCATTACCGCCGAGCAGCGCTTACTCGACGCCAGCCTGGCAGAACCCGGTAAGGCGGCATACCAACGCTTGCCACAGCACAGATCTGAACGCACTCACCTCGTCTATTACCGGACGGTCACCCCAGGTCGCGGCTATATCCGACCGAAACTTCGTCATCGCTACCGGAACTTATGGTGGAACCCTGGGGCGGGCAAGAGTTGGCCGTCGGGCTCCTGGGCGTTTGCCGATGGGATCGAGACAGTTCTGCGGATGCAGTCATCCGAAGCAGATGCTGCCGGATCATCTGTACTTCGCCACCTGCAACGCATGACCGCACCGTAACCACCGTGTAGCCGCGGCCCGACCCGGCCATCCTTCACCGGCCCGAGCGCGCCGGTACGACAAGCGCGCCCGCCCCGTCACCGAGTCGACATCGTTGGTCGCCACCGAGGGCCGGGCCTTGCGGTCGGTCAGGAACAGCGGCCCGGACCTGCGGCCGGCCAGCATCCGCGGCAACAACCGCGCGGTGCCGGTCTGCCAGGCGATGACCTCCCACGCCCCACTCTTGCGGGTCACCACTGCGCACCGGTTCGCTGTCTCGAGATCCGGCACGGCCCGTAGGGCATGGCAGTTTTGTCTGGTTTCCGCGGCACCGGTGAGGGGGGTACGACTTCATTGGAAGCGGGTGACGTATCGCTTCTGCCATGGCATCTCGACGGCCCTACGCGAGTAGTTCTCTCGGATGTAGTCGACGGCTTCGGCGGCCGGTATCCCGTCGAGCACCGCGAGACAAGACATGGCTGTGCCTGTACGGCCGAAGCCGCCACCGCAGGCGATTTCGACGCGCTCGTTCGCGGAGCGCTCGAGCAATTCACGCAGTACCGGGGCGAGTGCTCGGCGATCGGACGGCAGCCAGAAATCGGGCCAACGCACCCACCGGCTCTCCCATTCGACCGGAGCGGGTTCACGGGATTGCAAGTACACCCCGAATTGAGGTGTATCACCCGATGGGAGGGGGTTACGAAGCCCCCTGCCACGCACCAGTCGCCCAGATGGCAGGCGCAGCACTCCCGCAGCGGCCGGATCCCAGGACCGGTTCGACATCGATGACCCTTTCGTCGAATGAAATGCTTCGTCCGTCGGTATGTACCGTGGGCGTTCGGCGCTGCGCGCTGCTCGCGGGCCGGCCGAGTCGTACCCGGTCCGCGCACCGTCCGGTAGGTCGATCGCGTCCAGACGTGCTCGGCCCGGACGGGCCCGGTGACGCGGCTCAACCATCCGACTGTGCGCGGAGGTGCTCCAGGATCGCCAGAACTCTGCGGTTGTGTGCCTCACCGGCGGGCAGGTCGAGTTTCACGAATATCGCGTTGATGTGTTTTTCGACCGCGCTGCGCGTGATGTGAAGACGTTCGCTGACTGCTGTGTTGCTCAATCCCTGGGCGATGAGTTCGAGTACGTCGCGTTCGCGGGTGGTGAGCCGTTCGATCGGGGAACCGGTTCTGCTGTGCTGGAGTAGTTGCCTGACCACTTCCGGATCGAATGCGGTGCCGCCCGCGCCGACCCGTTCCACGGCGTCGAGGAAGGAATCGATGGCGGCGATCCGGTCCTTGAGCAGGTAGCCCACACCGCCGGTGCCGGTGAGGAATTCGGCCGCGTGCCGGCGTTCGACATACTGGGACAGCACCAGAACCGGGATCTGGGGCTGTTCGCGGCGGATCTCGAGGGCGGCCCGGATTCCCTCATCGATATGATCGGGCGGCATTCGTACATCGGCCACCACCAGGTCCGGCGGACGCAGCCGGACGGCATGCAGTAGTTCGACCGCGGTGCCGACCGAGTCGACGATCTCATGCCCTTCGGCCGTGAGCAGCTGAGCCAGGCTTTCCCGCAGCAGCGCGGAGTCTTCGGCAAGAGTTATCCGCACGGTACCTCCGCGGTGATGGTGGTCGGGCCACCGGCTGGGGAATCGACAGTGAACGTACCGTCGAGCGCGTGGATTCTGGCCGCGATCCCGGATAATCCGTGCCCGGCCGGGTCGGCACCGCCGTGGCCGTCGTCGCGTACCCGCAGCCACAGCGTCTCGCTGGTATGGCCGACCGCGATCTCGATCGTCTCGGCGCCGGAATGTTTGATGGCGTTGGTGATGGCTTCACTGGCGGTGAAGTAGCACGCCGATTCGACCGATCGGTGCGGGCGTGCCGGTAAGTCGACAGCGAGCCGCGTCGGCAGCGGGACGCGGTCGGCCAGTGCCTCCAACGTGGCGTGTAGTCCATCACGTGCCAGCATCGCGGGGTAGATCCGCCATGAGACATCGCGCAGGTCGTCCAGTAGATGTGCGGTTTCGGTGCGGGCGCGCCGGTGCAGGTCCGCGCGCACGCCGGGATCGGTTTCGCGGTCCACCCGGGCCAAAACGATCGACAGCGCGACCACCCGTTGCTGGACGCCGTCGTGCAGATCGCGTTCGATACGGCGACGTTCCTCGTCGACGACCTCGGTCACCTCGGCGCGGGTTGCGGTCAGCCGGGCTACCCGCTCGGCCAGCTCACCTGTCCCGGGCCGCGCGAAAACCTGCCACGCCCACGCCTCGGCCCTGGTTACCCCCAGCAATCCTTGCACGATCAGGAAAACGAAGATCACCCCCGGTAGCAGGACCACTATGACGGTCTTCCAGGTGATCTGTCCGGCTTCGGTGGCATCTACCACCGGCACCGCCGCACCGGTCGACGCACCGTAGACAAGTGCCACCCCGACCACCACCCCCGCGCCGAGCAGCGCCGAGATCACCCCGCCGAGCAGTCCGAGAACGAACCGCACACTCAGATAACCCACCGCGCGCCGCCCGGTGGGCTCTCCGGTCGGCGGTGCACCGAGCAGTAGGCCGAGCCTGCGCTGCTCCGTGCCGACAACTCGTCGCACAGAACGCGCGGAGAACAGTCCGTATATCGCGGCGGCGAGATCCGGCACAACGGTGCCGACACCGAGCAGGATGCCGATGAGCACAGCGGCGCAGCGACGCGCACGCCGCGGGAACGCTGTCA
>JBFARE010000081.1:0-10269 GCA_040674215.1 Nocardia sp. NPDC050193
TGCTGACCGAGTCGGAGTCGTGGCCGGCGGGGGAGCGGGTGCGCCGGGCCGGGGTCTCGTCGTTCGGTGTCAGCGGCACGAATACGCATGTGATCATCGAAGAGGCACCGGCCGAACCGATCGTCACGCCCGGCGCACCCACTCCGGCCGCAGCGCCCGACGCAATCACCCCGGCCGCAGCGCCCGGCGCAGCCGCTCCGGCCGTCGTGCCCGGCGAAACCGGACCGTCCGAACAGGCCGTCGTGACGGATCTGGTTCCGTTCGTCCTCTCGGCCAAATCCGAGGAAGCGCTGCGTGGTCAGGCGGACCGGCTGCGGCAGTGGCTGATCGGCGAACCGGAGGCCGATCTGCACGATGTCTCCTACTCGCTGGCGACCTCGCGGGCGGTGTTGGAATACCGGGCCCTGGTACCGGCCGCCGATCGCGGCGCACTGCTCGCCGGTCTGGCCGAGGTGGCGGCGGAGGCGCCCGGGGCGCTCACGGGACGCGCGGGCTCGGGCCGGACCGCGTTCCTGTTCACCGGTCAGGGTGCGCAGCGGGTGGGGATGGGCGCGGGACTATACCGGGCGTTCCCGGCGTTCGCGACGGCGCTGGACGAGGTGTGCGCGCAGTTCGATCCGCTGCTGGGCCGGTCGTTGCGGGAGGTGATGTTCACCGACGCCGACGGGGTGCTGGACCGTACCGAGTTCACCCAGCCGGCGCTGTTCGCGTTCGAAGTGGCCGTGCTGCGCCTGCTCGAAACGTTCGGTGTCACACCGGAGGTGCTGATCGGACATTCCATCGGAGAGCTGGCGGCGGCCTACGCGGCGGGGGTCTGGTCCCTGCCCGACGCGTGCGCGCTGGTGGCCGCGCGCGGCCGGTTGATGGGGGCGCTGCCGGTGGGCGGTGCGATGCTGGCCGTGGCGGTACCGGAACCCGTGGCGCAGGAACTGGCGGCCGAATTCCCGGGCCGGCTCTCGGTCGCCGCGGTCAACGATCCGGCCTCGACGGTGCTCTCCGGTGACGAGGACGCGGTCGCCGAGATCGAGGTCCGGCTGGCCGCGCAGGGGATGAAGACCAACCGGTTGCGGGTGAGCCACGCGTTCCACTCCGCGCGGATGGATCCCATGCTCGCCGAGTTCCGGGCGGTGGCCGCGGGTATCTCCTACGCGCGGCCGCAACGGACGGTGGTGTCGAACGTTTCCGGTGCGATCGACCGGGACGCCCTCACCGATCCGGACCACTGGGTGCGGCAGGTACGCGGTTGCGTCCGGTTCGGCCCCGGTGTGGATGCCGCGGTCGATGCCGGCGTCCGGCGTTTTGTGGAGGTGGGGCCGGACGCGGTGCTGGCCGCCGCGACGCGGCGGTGCCTGGCGCAGCACCCGGAGGCCGACGCGGCCGCCGCGGTGGCCGCGACCGCGCGCCGACCGGTCGCGTCCGGGGCCGCCTCGCCGGCCGAGGCCGAGGTCGCGCAGTTCGTCACCGCGCTGGCGCAGATCCATATCGCCGGGGTGCCGGTGGATTGGCGGGCCTGGTTCGTCGGTCGCCCGGTGCGCCGGATCGGCCTGCCGACCTACGCCTTCCAGCGGCGGCGCTTCTGGCTGGACTCCGGGAGCGACACCGGGATGTCCTCGCTCGGGCATCCGATCCTCACCGGGGTGGTCGGACTGGCGGGGTCCGACGAATGGCTGTTCACCGGACGTTTCTCGCTGCGCACCCATCCCTGGGTGGCCGACCACACGACCTACGGCGTGGTCGTGCTGCCGAGTGCGACCCTGATCGAGATGCTGCTGGTCGCGGGGGCCCGGATCGGGTGTGGCACGGTCGAGGAACTCACCTTGCAGGCGCCGATCCTGCCCACCGTTGACGACGAGATCGAGTTGCAGGTGCTGGTACAGGCGGCCGACGCGCGGGGCCGCCGCCCGTTCGAGTTCTACTTCCGTGTCGCCGGCGAGACCGAATGGGTGCACAACGCGACCGGCGCGCTGGCCGGGCCGGCCGCCGGCGACGCGGAACTGCCCGTGCCGTTGCGGGACGAGCCGTGGCCCCCGGTGGATGCCGAACCGCTGGACAGCGCGGGGCTTCCGGCGCTCATCGCCAAGGACACCGGCCTGCAATACGGTCCGGCGTTCCTCGGGGTGCGGGCGGCCTGGCAGCGCGGCGATACCGTGTTCTCCGAGATCGAGCTGGATACCGCGGCGGCGCCGGAGGCGGGCCGCCATACGCTGCACCCCGCCCTGCTGGACATGGTGATGCACGCCGGGTTCTCCCGGCTGCTCTGTGGTGACGGCGACGGCGACCCCGGCACCGGCCGGCTGCTGTTCCGCTGGGGCGGTGCGCGGTTCCACGGCACGGAGACCGGGCGCCGGGCGCAGGTGACCACCCTGCGGGTGATGGCGGTCGCGACCGGACCCGAGACCATCGCGGTGGCGGCCGTCGATCCGGCGGGCGATCCGTTCGTCTCGGTGGACGCGGTGGTGATGCGCCCGTACGACGTCGAGGAGTTCCGCAGCACCCTGCCCGGTGCCGCCGCGAACCTCCACGAGGTGCGCTGGGAAGCGGCCGGTCCGGCCGGGAACGAACAGCTCGCCTGGTCACCCGCGGTACTCGGGGACGGCGGTGCATCCGGGATCGATACCGTCTACGCGACTCCCGCCGCGGCGGCCGCGGCCGAACGGGTACCGGATGTGCTCGTCTGGCGGGCCGCCCCGGCGGCCGCCGGGGCGCCGGTGGAGGTCCGGGCCGGGGTGCGCGACGCGCTGACCACGTTCCGGTCCTTCCTCGCGGAGGAACGTCTCGCCGGGACCCGTCTGATCGTGGTGACCGCCGGGGGTGCGGGTCTGCCGGGCGAGATCCCGGACCCGGGCGCCGCCGCGGTGCGGGGCCTGGCCGGTGTCGCCCAGTCGGAGAATCCGGGGCGGTTCGTGCTCGTCGATGTGGAACCGGACCGGCCGGTGGCCGGTGAGCGCCTCGCCGCGGTCCTGCGGTCCGGCGAACCCCAGGTCGCGGTCCGGGGCACGGAAACGCTGGTGCCGCGCCTGGTTCGGGCCGCCGCGTCCGCCGGCCGCGGTGCGGGGTCGCTGCCGGCGGACGCGACGGTACTGATCACCGGCGGCACCGGTGGGCTGGGCGCGCTGTTCGCCCGGCATGTGGTGGCCGAATACGGGGTGCGGCGGCTGGTGCTGACCTCCCGGCGGGGTCCCGCCGCGCCGGGTGCCGCGGAACTGGTCGCCGACCTCGAGGCGGCCGGCGCCCGCGTGCGGGTCGTCGCCTGCGATATCGCGGACCGGGACGCGGTGCGGGCGCTGCTGGCCGGTATCGAAGCGGACCGGCCGCTGGCGGTGCTGCATACCGCCGGTGTGCTCGAGGACGCGACCATCACCTCGCTGACCGCCGAGCAGGTGGACCGGGTGGCCGCGCCCAAGGTGGACGGCGCCTGGTGGCTGGACGAGCTGACGCGCGACCGCGATATCGCGGTCTTCGTGCTGTTCTCCTCGGTCGCCGCGCTGCTGGGGTCGGCCGGGCAGGGTAATTACGCGGCCGCCAACAGTTTCCTGGACGCGCTCGCGCAGCGGCGGCGGGCCGCCGGTGCGCCGGCGGTCGCGCTGGCCTGGGGTCCGTGGGATCAGGGCAGCGGGATGACCGGCGGGCTGGACCGGCTCGCGGTGGCCCGCTGGAGCCGGCTGGGGCTGAGCCCGTTGACCGAAGCCGAGGGCCGGCGGCTCTTCGATGCCGCGCTGGCCGGTGCCGAGGCCCGGGCGGTCCCCCTGCGCTTCGACCCGGCCGCGGTGCGTCGCGAAACCGACCCGGGCGCGGTTCCCGTGGTACTGCGCGGTCTGGTGCGCCCGGCGGTGCGTCCGGTGCGCGCGCCGGCAGACGGCGCGGTCGCCCACGCGGCGGGCTCACTGGGCGTCGCGCTCGCCGAGGCCGCCGAGGCACAGCGCGCGGATCTGGTGCTCGAGGTGGTCCGCGAGCAGATCGCGGCGGTGCTCGGCCACGACTCGGGCAACGATATCCGCCCCGATCAGCGGTTCGACGAAATCGGCCTGGATTCGCTGGGCGCGGTGGAATTCCGGAACCGGCTGAGCAAGGCGTCCGGGCTGACCCTGCCCTCGACCCTCGTCTTCGACCATCCGACGCCGGTGGCGGTGGCGAAGCTGGTGCTGGCCCGGGTGGCGCCGGCGGCGGGCGCCCCGGTGAAGAAGGTCGTGCGGCGGACACGGGTGGACGAGCCGATCGCGATCGTGGGGATGGCCTGCCGGTTCCCGGGCGGCGCCGATTCCCCGGCGGGCCTGTGGGATCTGGTGGCCGCGGGCCGGGACGCGACGGGTGACTTCCCGGCCGATCGCGGCTGGGATCTGGAGCGGTTGTTCGACGAGGACGCCGACAAGCCCGGCACCGTGTACACCCGGCGTGGCGGTTTCCTCTACGACGCGGGCGATTTCGATCCCGGCTTCTTCGGGATCGGTCCGCGGGAGGCCGCGGCGATGGACCCGCAGCAGCGCCTGCTGCTCGAGGTGTCGTGGGAGGCCTTGGAGGGCGCGGGTATCGATCCGGCGTCGCTGCGCGGCAGCGATACGGGAGTGTTCGCGGGCGCGGGCTATTCGGGCTATATCGATCGGGTGGTCGGCGACCTCGAGGGTTACCGGCTCACCGGCACCACCAGCAGTGTCATCTCCGGCCGGGTCGCCTATGTGTTCGGCCTGGAGGGCCCGGCGATGACCGTCGACACCGCGTGTTCGTCCTCGCTGGTCGCCTTGCATCTGGGTTGTCAGGCGCTGCGCCGCGGGGAGAGTTCACTGGTGCTCGCCAGCGGCGTGACCGTGGCGGCCAGTCCGTACCTCTACGTCGATTTCGCGCGGCAGCGCGGGCTCTCCCCGGACGGGCGTTGCAAGGCGTTCTCCGCCGACGCCGACGGGGTGGCCTTCGCCGAGGGTGTCGGTGTCCTGGTGCTGGAGCGCCTCTCCGACGCGCGCCGCAACGGGCACGACATCCTGGCAGTGGTCCGCGGGACGGCGGTGAATCAGGACGGGGCGAGTAATGGTTTGACGGCGCCGAACGGTCCGTCGCAGGAGCGGGTGATCGCGGCGGCCTTGGCGGACGCGGGGCTGTCGCCGTCGGATATCGATGCGGTCGAGGCACACGGTACGGGGACGACGCTGGGCGATCCGATCGAGGCGCAGGCCCTGATCGCCGCCTACGGCGGGGACCGCGCCGACCGGCCGCTGCGGATCGGCTCGCTGAAATCCAATATCGGCCACACCGTGGCCGCGGCCGGGGTGGGCGGGGTGATCAAGATGGTGCAGGCGATGCGCCACGAGTTGCTGCCGCGCACCCTGCACGCCGACGAGCCCAGCCCGCATGTGGACTGGTCCTCCGGTGATGTCCGGGTACTGACCGAGGCGCAGCCGTGGCCGGCCGGCGGGCGGGTGCGCCGCGCCGGGGTCTCGTCGTTCGGCGTGAGCGGTACCAATGCCCACGCCATTCTGGAAGAAGCGCCCGCGGCCCGGACCGAACGTCCGGCGCCGGTGGCCGGTGCGGTGCCGGAGCTGCCGGTGCCGCTACTGGTCTCGGCCTCCTCCGCGGCGGGGCTGCGGGCTCAGGCGCAACGGCTGCGGGACTGGTGGGCCGCCCACCCGGACACCCCGGCCTGGGATATCGCCGCGTCGCTGGTCGAATCCCGCGCACAGCTGGAGTGGCGGGCCGCGATCGTGGGCACCGGGCGCGAGGAATTGCTCGCCGGTCTCACCGGTCTCGCGGCGGGCACCGATGCCGCGGCGGTCGCCGAGGGTGTGGCCGGCCTGGGCCGGACCGCCTTCCTGTTCACCGGCCAGGGCGCCCAGCGCGCCGGGATGGGCGCGGACCTCTACCGCTCGTTCCCGGTGTTCGCCACCGCGTTCGACGAGGTCTGCGCGGAATTCGATCCGCTGCTCGGCCGTTCGACGAAGGAGTTGGTGTTCGACCCGGCCGATCCGGCCGAGCTGAACCGCACCGAGTTCACCCAGCCGGCGCTGTTCGCCTTCGAGGTGGCGCTGTGGCGGCTGGTGGAATCGTTCGATGTGACACCGGATCTGCTGATCGGTCACTCGATCGGGGAACTGGCGGCCGCCTACGCCGCCGGGGTGTGGTCGCTGCCGGACGCCTGCCGACTGGTGGCCGCCCGTGGCCGGTTGATGGGGGCTCTGCCCGCGGGCGGGGCGATGACAGCGGTCGCGGTCGGCGCGGCGGACGCCGCGGAACTGGTCGCCGGATACGAGGACAGAGTGTCGATCGCCGCGGTCAACGGACCGGGTTCGGTGGTGTTCTCCGGCGATACCGACGTGGTGGCCGAGGTGGAACACCGGGCGGCCGCGGCGGGACACAAGTACAGCCGGTTACGGGTGAGTCACGCGTTCCACTCGGCGCGCATGGACCCGATGCTGGACGAATTCCGGGCGGTCGCCGCCGGACTGACCTACCACCCGCCGAAGATCCCGCTCGTATCGAACCTCACCGGCACGGTCGCCGGCACCGAACCGACCGATCCGGAGTACTGGGTGGCGCAGGTCCGCGGATGCGTCCGGTTCGCGCCGGGAATCGAGGCGCTGGTCGCGGCCGGGGTGCGGCGGTTCCTGGAGATCGGACCGGACGCTGTGCTCACCGCGATGACGCGACAGTGTCTCGCCGAGACCCCCGGCGCCGAAGCGAAATCGGTGGTGATCGCCGCGGCGCGGCGTGCGACGGCCGAACCCGTCCAGTTCGTCGGTGCGCTGGCACGGGCGCATGTGGCCGGGCTGCGGGTCGACTGGAAGTCGCTGTACGCGGAACGTGCGGTGGCTCGGGTCGCTCTGCCCACCTATGCCTTCCAGCACCAGCGCTTCTGGTTGCGGCCGCCGGCCCAAAACGCCGGGAGCGGTTCGGGCCATCCGGTGCTGACCGAGGTGGTGCGGCTCGCCGGTAAGGACGAATGGCTGCTCACCGGCCGGTTGTCGGTGCGCACGCATCCGTGGCTCGCCGATCACGTCAGCCACGGTGTGCTGGTCGTGCCCAGCACCGCGCTGCTGGAACTGCTGCTGGTCGCGGGTCCGCGCTTCGGTTGTTCCGGAGTGGCCGAACTGACCCTCGAGGCGCCGGTGCTGCCCCCTGGCGACGGCGCCATCGACCTGCAGGTGCTGGTGGACGAGGCCGACGAGACGGGCCGGCGCCATTTCGTCTTCCACTACCGTGTCGCCGGGGACGACGGTGGCGAATGGGTGCGCAACGCCAGCGGCATCCTGGCTGGGGAACGTCCGGCGGCGGAACCACTGATGGACCGCCTGCGTGCCGAGCCATGGCCACCGCGCGACGCCGAACCCGTGGACCCGGAGTGGATTCCGGCGCATATCGCGGCGGCCGCCGGGCTCGAGTACGGCCCCTCGTTCTGCGGGACCGAGCGCGCCTGGCGGCGCGGTGACACCGTGTTCGCGGAGGTCGCGCTCGACCCGGGTGTCGATCCGGACGATTTCACCGTGCACCCGGGCCTGTTGGACGGGCTCGGGCACGCCGCGCTCGCCTGCCTGATGTGGCCGGAACTGGACGGCGATCCGAACCTCGGCAAATTGCTGTTCCGCTGGGCGGGTGCGCGTTTCCACGAGGTGGTGCGACCCGGCCCGCTGCGGGTGATGGCCGTATCGAAGGGCCCGGATGCCATCGCCCTCGCGGCGATGGACGCCGCCGGCGATCCGGTGGTCTCCATCGACGAAGCCGTGATGCGCACCTATGACGTCGACCGGTTGCGCGCGTCGTCGACCGGCGCTCCGACGGTCCTGCGGCTGGAGTGGACCGAGGTGGCACCGGTCGGCGAATCGCCCGGTACGCTCGCCGCGCTCGGACCGGTACCGGTGACCGGTGTGCCGGATCGGTTCCCGGACCTCGGCACACTCGTCGCACACGAGGGTGAAAGGCCCGCCGTGGTGCTGTGGTCCGTCGCCGCCGACGCGGTCGCGCGCGACGGCGATATGGTCGGTGCGGTCCACGGCCGGGTCCATTCGGCCCTGCGGACCCTGCGGGCATGGCTCGACAGCGACGCCGCGGCGGCCGGTACCCGGCTCGTGGTGATCACCGGCGACGCGGCCGGACTACCCGGCGCGTCCCCGGATCTCGCCGCCGCGGCGGCGGCCGGGCTGGTCCGCAGCGCGCAGGCCGAATACGCGGGACAGCTTGTGCTGCTCGATCTCGCGGCCGCCGACGAACCCGTCCCGGCCGAGGTGGTGCGGCGGGTGCTCGCCTCCGGGGAAGCCGAGGTCGCCGTGCGCGGGGGCACCGTGCTGGCACCGCGACTGGTGCCCGCGGCGGAGCCCGCCGCGGCCCGGCCGGAGTTCGGTACCGGCACCGTATTGATCACCGGTGGCACCGGCGGTCTGGGTGCGCTGCTGGCCCGGCATCTGGTCACCGAACACGATGTCCGGGACCTGCTGCTGGTCTCGCGTGGCGGCGAGAACGCGCCGGGCGCCACGGAGTTGGTCGCGGACCTGGTGGTACTCGGTGCCCGACCCCGCATCGCGGCCTGTGATGTCTCCGATCGTGGCGCGGTGCGGGCGCTGCTCGCGACGATCCCGGCCGAACGACCGCTGACGGCCGTGATCCATGCGGCCGGCACGCTCGACGACGCCACCGTCACCACCCTGACGGCCGAGCGGATAGATCATGTCCTCGCCCCGAAAGCCGACGCGGCCTGGATCCTGCACGAGGCCACCCGGGAGGCCGGCCTTTCCGCGTTCGTCCTGTTCTCCTCGATCGCCGGCGTGCTCGGCTCGGCCGGTCAGGGTAACTACGCGGCGGCCAACAGTTTCCTGGACGCGCTGGCGATACGGCGCCGGGCCGAGGGGCTGCCCGCGGTCGCGCTCGATTGGGGCCTGTGGGAGCGGATGGACAACGGCGGTATGGCCGGGACCCTGGACGACACCGATTTCACCCGGCTGGCCCGGGCCGGAGTGCACCCGCTCGGCCGCGCGGAGGGTCTGCGCCTGTTCGACACCGTTGCCGGGCCGGGCGCGGACCCGCAGGCCCCGCCGGTGCTGGTGCCGTTGCGTTTCGACGCACAGGCGCTGCGCCGGGCGGGGCAGGGGGATACGGTCCCGACCGCGCTGCGCGGATTCGTCCGCAGTTCGGTTCGGGAGGCCGAGCGGCGCCCGCGGGTGTTCACGCTGGACCAGGTCCCGGCGGAGAAACGGGAGCAGGCCGTCGTCGACCTGGTGCTCGACCAGGCCGCGGCGGTGCTCGGGCATCCGTCGGCCGTGGATATCCGGCCCGAGCAGGGCTTCGACGAACTCGGCTTCGATTCGCTCGGTGGGGTGGACTTCCGCAATCGGTTGTCCAAGGCCACCGGGCTGCAGTTGCCGTCGACCCTGGTCTTCGACTACCCGACGCTCGCCGATATGGCCGGATACCTGCACGAGCAGCTGGCCGCGGCGGTTGCGGCGGCACCGCCCGTCGATACCGCGGACGCGGACATCGCCCTGCTCACCGAACTCGTCGACCGGGTGCTGGCCACCGCCGCCGACGACGAGACGACGGTGACCGCCCTGCTGGGGATCGGGGACCGGCTGCGGTCCCATCTCGGCGGCCGATGGCCTGCCGACGAATACGACGACCTCGCCGCGCATTCGAGCGACGAGCTTTTGGATTTGATCGACGAGGAGTTCGGCCGAGCATGAGCAACGAGGAACGGCTCACCCGGTATCTGCGGAAACTGACCGGTGACCTGCGCGCAGCCAACAAGCACATCAGCGAACTCGAGGACCGGGCCTGCGAACCCATCGCTATTGTCGGGATGAGCTGCCGCTACCCGGGCGAGGTCCGGACTCCGGAACAACTGTGGGAGCTGGTCGACGCGGGCACCGACGCGGTGGGCCCGCTGCCCACCGACCGCGGCTGGGACCTGGATCGGCTCTACGATCCCGACCCCGAGGTGCCGGGCACCATCTACACCAGGGAGGGCGGTTTCCTTCATTCCGCGCCGGAATTCGATGCCGGCTTCTTCGGGATCGGGCCCCGGGAGGCCGCGGTGATGGATCCGCAGCAGCGGCTGATGCTGGAGGCGTCGTGGGAGGCGCTGGAGGACGCTGGTATCGACCCGGTGTCGTTGCGCGGCAGCGATACGGGTTTCTTCGCCGGTGTCTTCCACCAGTACTACGGTCCGCGGGTCGGTTCACCGGAGCTGACGGCCGAAGCGGAAGGGCACGCCTATCTGGGCGCGGCCAGCTGTGTCCTGTCGGGCCGGGTGTCCTACACCTTCGGTTTCAAGGGCCCGACCCTGTCGGTGGATACGGC
>JBFARE010000082.1:0-10184 GCA_040674215.1 Nocardia sp. NPDC050193
AGACGACCCCCGGAGCCCCGCTCCCCGCGCCGCCGTCCACCGGACCGGCTTCCACCGGACCCTCTTTCGCCGGACCGCCGTCCACGTACCACCGGCTCCCCACCAGGGCGGCCGGCAGCAGCACCGCCACCACGGGCAGGTACGACACCCAGAGCGCGAGGTGCCAGTGCGCCCCCGCCCACGCCAGCGAGGCCCCCACGATCCCGCCCAGGCTGTACACGGCATGGAAGCTGAGCATGATGCTGCGCCCGTACGCCCGCTGAAGGCTCACCCCGAGCATGTTCATCGAGGCGTCCAGCGCACCCACCGCCAGGCCGAACACCGCCAGGGCGACGCCGAGTTGCGCCATCCCGCGTCCCGCCCCGACCCCGAGGAGCGCCAGCAGGACGACCGGCTGGGACCAGCGCAGCAGCACGCTGGGCGGGATCCGCTTCACCAGCTGCTCGGTCGTCACGCTCCCGACACCGGCCAGCACGGGGACGGCGGCGAGGAAGACGGGCAGCAACCCGTCCGAGACGCCGTACCTGTTCTGGATGGCCGGGATCCGGGTCACGAGCAGAGCGAAGGCCGCCCCCTGGGCGAAAAAGCTGAACGCAAGAGAGGCCCTACCGCGCCGCAGCACTTCTGTCATGGCGGCGAGCGTAGAGCCCCTGCGTACTCGTGGGTAGATCCAGCCAAAGATGAGTTCTCCTCAGCTTTGCCGCGCTACCGGGCGAGGACGACCTCCGGCACCCGCACCTCGGCCGCGGCTTCCGTCGCTGCGGCCTCCGCCGCGCAGGCGGCCTTCGCCTCGAAGACGACGATGGCCGCCATCGGCCCGGCACCGAGCGCCCCGCCCACCAGGATGCCCAGCGCGATGGCGACGACCATGATGACGGACCCGAGCCACACCATGGTGTCCACGGGCACGGTGTACGCGCCCACGACCCGCACGACGCACTCCGTCAGCAGGACGACACCCCACACCGCGGAGAAGGCGCGCTCCCGCCTGCGGAAGTCCGCCGAAGCGGACGCGGCACCGCTCTCCAGCCGCGCCCAGGCGGCCTCCCTGGCCGCGTCGCCCTTCACCAGGAACGGCTTGAGCCCGGCGGTCATCATCGGCTTCCCCAGCATGACGGAGACCAGGATGCCGATGCCGACCGTGCTGCTGACCGCGCTGTCCTTGGCCAGCATCAGCCGGGGGTCACCGGAGACGAAGCTGAGCGCCAGCCCCACGACGTTGACGACGAGGATGAGCCCGGCGAGCCCGTTCAGGGTCCGCTCGCTGACCGCGCTCCACAGGGTCCGCGCGGCGGGCACCACACTGCTCCAGGCCAGAGCCGCGAAGGTGCTCATCCCGAAAGCGCCCTTGAACAGGTAGTACGAGCCGAGCGGCACCGCCACGTCCATGAGCAGCGGAGCGAAGGCGTTCTGCTTCTTGTGCTGGTTCGTCGTCATGCCCTCAGCTTCGCCGCCGGGAGGGGTCCCCCGACAGAAACGATCGTCCGGAGCTAGGCATGACAAATGTCAGCGCGGCACCGGGCCGACCGTCAGACCAGCAGGTCGGGCAGGCCCGCCAGTTCGGAGAAGAGCCGGGTGGCACCGGCGAGCCGGGCGGCCGGTGTCATCGCCGTGAACCCGTACACGTCCATCCCGGCAGCCACGGCCGCCTGGACGCCCAGGGGGCTGTCCTCGACGACCGCACACCGCTCGGGCGCCACCCCCATCCGCCGGGCCGCGTGCAGGAAGAGGTCCGGCGCCGGCTTGCCCTTCCCGACGTCCTGCGAGCTGAAGATCCGCGCGTCGTCGAAGAACCGGTCGAGTCCGGTCTTGCGATGGCCCACCCGGATCCGCTCATGGCTCCCGGAGGACGCCACGCAGTACGGCACCCCGTCCGCGGCCAGCTTCGCCAGTACGTCCACGGCGCCCTGCACGGGCTCCAGCTCCGCCTCGAAGGCGGCGAACACCCGCCGGTGGAAGGTGTCGTCGAACTCCGCCGGCAGCCGCTGTCCCGTGCGCTCGTGGACCAGGTCGTGGATACGGTGCATCGCGGACCCCATGTAGTCCCGGACGGAGTCCTCGTAGGAGGTGGGGTGCCCGAGCTCCGTCAGATAGGCGGCCAGCAGCCGATTGGAGATCGGCTCGCTGTCCACCAGGACACCGTCGTTGTCGAAAATCACCAGGTCGTAGCGCATGGCTAGACCCTAAGCGAACCCTGAACGCGGGAATCTCCCCGGAATGCAGAAAACCCCCGCACCGTGAGGTGCGGGGGTTTCCCATAAAATTTGTTCGGCGGTGTCCTACTCTCCCACAGGGTCCCCCCTGCAGTACCATCGGCGCTGTAAGGCTTAGCTTCCGGGTTCGGAATGTAACCGGGCGTTTCCCTCACGCTATGACCACCGAAACACTATGAAACTGTCCAGCCGCACCACGTGTGGCCATGGGGCTGTTCGTGGTTTCAGAACCAACACAGTGGACGCGAGCAACTGAGGACAAGCCCTCGGCCTATTAGTACCGGTCAGCTTCACCCATTACTGGGCTTCCACATCCGGCCTATCAACCCAGTCGTCTACTGGGAGCCTTAACCCCTCAAAGGGGGTGGGAATACTCATCTCGAAGCAGGCTTCCCGCTTAGATGCTTTCAGCGGTTATCCCTCCCGAACGTAGCCAACCAGCCATGCCCTTGGCAGAACAACTGGCACACCAGAGGTTCGTCCGTCCCGGTCCTCTCGTACTAGGGACAGCCCTTCTCAATATTCCTGCGCGCGCAGCGGATAGGGACCGAACTGTCTCACGACGTTCTAAACCCAGCTCGCGTACCGCTTTAATGGGCGAACAGCCCAACCCTTGGGACCGACTCCAGCCCCAGGATGCGACGAGCCGACATCGAGGTGCCAAACCATCCCGTCGATATGGACTCTTGGGGAAGATCAGCCTGTTATCCCCGGGGTACCTTTTATCCGTTGAGCGACGGCGCTTCCACAAGCCACCGCCGGATCACTAGTCCCGACTTTCGTCCCTGCTCGACCCGTCGGTCTCACAGTCAAGCTCCCTTGTGCACTTACACTCAACACCTGATTGCCAACCAGGCTGAGGGAACCTTTGGGCGCCTCCGTTACTCTTTAGGAGGCAACCGCCCCAGTTAAACTACCCATCAGACACTGTCCCTGATCCGGATCACGGACCCAGGTTAGACATCCAGCACGACCAGAGTGGTATTTCAACGACGACTCCACAACCACTGGCGTGGCCGCTTCACAGTCTCCCACCTATCCTACACAAGCCGAACCGAACACCAATATCAAACTGTAGTAAAGGTCCCGGGGTCTTTCCGTCCTGCTGCGCGAAACGAGCATCTTTACTCGTAGTGCAATTTCACCGGGCCTATGGTTGAGACAGTCGAGAAGTCGTTACGCCATTCGTGCAGGTCGGAACTTACCCGACAAGGAATTTCGCTACCTTAGGATGGTTATAGTTACCACCGCCGTTTACTGGCGCTTAAGTTCTCAGCTTCGCCACACCGAAATGTGACTAACCGGTCCCCTTAACGTTCCAGCACCGGGCAGGCGTCAGTCCGTATACATCGCCTTACGGCTTCGCACGGACCTGTGTTTTTAGTAAACAGTCGCTTCTCGCTGGTCTCTGCGGCCACCCCCAGCTCATGGAGTAAATCCAATCACCAGTGATGGCCCCCCTTCTCCCGAAGTTACGGGGGCATTTTGCCGAGTTCCTTAACCATAGTTCACCCGAACGCCTCGGTATTCTCTACCTGACCACCTGAGTCGGTTTAGGGTACGGGCCGCCATGAAACTCGCTAGAGGCTTTTCTCGACAGCATAGGATCATCCACTTCGCCACAATCGGCTCGGCATCAGGTCTCAGACACATGAACGGCGGATTTGCCTACCGTTCGCCCTACACCCTTACCCCGGGACAACCACCGCCCGGGATGGACTACCTTCCTGCGTCACCCCATCACTCACCTACTGCAAGTCTGGTTCGTCGGCTCCACCACTTTCCTTTCCCCGAAGGGTCCGGAACGGCTTCACGGACTTAGCATCGCCTGGTTCGATGTTTGACGCTTCACAGCGGGTACCGGAATATCAACCGGTTATCCATCGACTACGCCTGTCGGCCTCGCCTTAGGTCCCGACTTACCCTGGGCAGATCAGCTTGACCCAGGAACCCTTAGTCAATCGGCGCACACGTTTCTCACGTGTGTATCGCTACTCATGCCTGCATTCTCACTCGTGAACCGTCCACAACTACCTTCCGGTGCTGCTTCACCCGGCACACGACGCTCCCCTACCCATCACAGCCGCCGTTGGGCGTATTGCTGCAATGACACGACTTCGGCGGTACGCTTGAGCCCCGCTACATTGTCGGCGCGGAATCACTAGACCAGTGAGCTATTACGCACTCTTTCAAGGGTGGCTGCTTCTAAGCCAACCTCCTGGTTGTCTCTGCGACTCCACATCCTTTCCCACTTAGCGTACGCTTAGGGGCCTTAGTCGATGCTCTGGGCTGTTTCCCTCTCGACCATGGAGCTTATCCCCCACAGTCTCACTGCCGCGCTCTCACTTACCGGCATTCGGAGTTTGGCTAAGGTCAGTAACCCGGTAGGGCCCATCGCCTATCCAGTGCTCTACCTCCGGCAAGAAACACACGACGCTGCACCTAAATGCATTTCGGGGAGAACCAGCTATCACGGAGTTTGATTGGCCTTTCACCCCTAACCACAGGTCATCCCCCAGGTTTTCAACCCTGGTGGGTTCGGTCCTCCACGAAGTCTTACCTCCGCTTCAACCTGCCCATGGCTAGATCACTCCGCTTCGGGTCTTGAGCGTGCTACTGAATCGCCCTGTTCGGACTCGCTTTCGCTACGGCTACCCCACTCGGGTTAACCTCGCAACACACCGCAAACTCGCAGGCTCATTCTTCAAAAGGCACGCAGTCACGAGACACCAAGCAAGCTTGATGTCCGACGCTCCCACGGCTTGTAGGCACACGGTTTCAGGTACTATTTCACTCCGCTCCCGCGGTACTTTTCACCATTCCCTCACGGTACTATCCGCTATCGGTCACCAGGGAATATTTAGGCTTAGCGGGTGGTCCCGCCAGATTCACACGGGATTTCTCGGGCCCCGTGCTACTTGGGTGTCTCTCAAACGAGCCGCTGATGTTTCGACTACGGGGGTCTTACCCTCTACGCCGGACCTTTCGCATGTCCTTCGCCTACATCAACGGTTTCTGACTCGTCTCACAGCCGGCAGACTGTGAAAGAGAGATCCCACAACCCCGTACACGCAACCCCTGCCGGGTCTCACACGTATACGGTTTGGCCTCATCCGGTTTCGCTCGCCACTACTCCCGGAATCACGGTTGTTTTCTCTTCCTGCGGGTACTGAGATGTTTCACTTCCCCGCGTTCCCTCCACACTGCCTATGTGTTCAGCAGCGGGTGACAGCCCATGACGACTGCCGGGTTTCCCCATTCGGAAACCCCCGGATCAAAGCCTGGTTGACGACTCCCCGGGGACTATCGTGGCCTCCCACGTCCTTCATCGGTTCCTGGTGCCAAGGCATCCACCGTGCGCCCTTAAAAACTTGGCCACAGATGCTCGCGTCCACTGTGCAGTTCTCAAACAACGACCAGCCACCCATCACCCCGAACCCTTACGGTCCGAGTGCACTGGGGCCGGCATCAGAAGGACGAGCTAACGCTCGCACCCTCAGATACCCAACAGCGTGCCCGGCACCCCCGCCACTCGTGATCAGCTTTCCACGCTCCGAAGAGCAGTACTTACAGCCCGAGATGACTGAGAATGCCGAATAATCAACGTTCCACCCATGAGCAACCAGCATCGAACATTCGCCGATGTACTGGCCTCTGACCTCACCCCGAAGGGATCGGTAAGAAGTGCTCCTTAGAAAGGAGGTGATCCAGCCGCACCTTCCGGTACGGCTACCTTGTTACGACTTCGTCCCAATCGCCAGTCCCACCTTCGACAGCTCCCTCCCACAAGGGGTTGGGCCACCGGCTTCGGGTGTTACCGACTTTCGTGACGTGACGGGCGGTGTGTACAAGGCCCGGGAACGTATTCACCGCAGCAATGCTGATCTGCGATTACTAGCAACTCCGACTTCATGGGGTCGAGTTGCAGACCCCAATCCGAACTGAGACCGGCTTTTTGAGATTCGCTCCACCTCACGGTTTCGCAGCTCTTTGTACCGGCCATTGTAGCACGTGTGCAGCCCAAGACATAAGGGGCATGATGACTTGACGTCGTCCCCACCTTCCTCCGAGTTGACCCCGGCAGTCTCCTGTGAGTCCCCATCACCCCGAAGGGCATGCTGGCAACACAGAACAAGGGTTGCGCTCGTTGCGGGACTTAACCCAACATCTCACGACACGAGCTGACGACAGCCATGCACCACCTGTACACCGACCACAAGGGGGGCACTATCTCTAATGCTTTCCGGTGTATGTCAAGCCTTGGTAAGGTTCTTCGCGTTGCGTCGAATTAAGCCACATGCTCCGCTGCTTGTGCGGGCCCCCGTCAATTCCTTTGAGTTTTAGCCTTGCGGCCGTACTCCCCAGGCGGGGAACTTAATGCGTTAGCTGCGGCACCGACGACGTGGAATGTCGCCAACACCTAGTTCCCACCGTTTACGGCGTGGACTACCAGGGTATCTAATCCTGTTCGCTCCCCACGCTTTCGCTCCTCAGCGTCAGTAATGGCCCAGAGATCCGCCTTCGCCACCGGTGTTCCTCCTGATATCTGCGCATTTCACCGCTACACCAGGAATTCCGATCTCCCCTACCACACTCTAGTCTGCCCGTATCGAATGCAGACCCGGGGTTAAGCCCCGGGCTTTCACATCCGACGCGACAGACCGCCTACGAGCTCTTTACGCCCAATAATTCCGGACAACGCTTGCGCCCTACGTATTACCGCGGCTGCTGGCACGTAGTTAGCCGGCGCTTCTTCTGCAGGTACCGTCACTTTCGCTTCTTCCCTGCTGAAAGAGGTTTACAACCCGAAGGCCGTCATCCCTCACGCGGCGTCGCTGCATCAGGCTTTCGCCCATTGTGCAATATTCCCCACTGCTGCCTCCCGTAGGAGTCTGGGCCGTGTCTCAGTCCCAGTGTGGCCGGTCGCCCTCTCAGGCCGGCTACCCGTCGTCGCCTTGGTGAGCCATTACCTCACCAACAAGCTGATAGGCCGCGGGCTCATCCTTCACCGCCGGAGCTTTCAACCACCACAGATGCCTGCGGTAGTGGTATCCGGTATTAGACCCCGTTTCCAGGGCTTGTCCCAGAGTGAAGGGCAGATTGCCCACGTGTTACTCACCCGTTCGCCACTAATCCCCACCGAAGTGGTTCATCGTTCGACTTGCATGTGTTAAGCACGCCGCCAGCGTTCGTCCTGAGCCAGGATCAAACTCTCCGTGAATGTTTACCGGTAATCCGGTGCACACACACGAGAGCGGAACAGCCAGGCGGAATGAGCCCGGCCGTTCACAGCGTCCTCGCTGTGTTTTTTCAAAGGAACCTCATCCTCGGCTATCACTGCCGGGGACGGGGTATCAACATATCTGGCGTTGATTTTTGGCACGCTGTTGAGTTCTCAAGGAACGGACGCTTCCTTTGTACTCACCCGAACTTCTTCGGGCTTTCCTCCGGGCGCTTCCCTTCGGTCTTGCGTTTCCGACTCTATCAGATCTTTTCTCGACCCGATTTCCTCGGTGCTTTCCAGGTTCCCACTTTCGCGTTTCCCTTTCCGGCGGTTCCGACTCTATCAGATCCTTTCGGGCCTGATTCCCAGTCAGAGGGGGCTTGTCTTCCCGGCTGTTGGGCCGTTCCGACGTCTCAAACCTTAGCGGATCCGTCCGGCAGTTCCTAATCGAGCTGCGGGCCCCGAATCGAATTGAATTCGGGCAAGCCGAATTCGACCCCGTCGGGAGATCGTGCTGATGGTTTGTGTGCCGCTACTGCGGCGGAGGTGTCGTCGAAGAACCGTTACAGCTCCCCGGCAACCCGAAGAACTCTACGGGCCTGGGAGGGGCGTGTCAACCACCCCTGTCAAGATCTTTTCGTCGTCCCTGGTGCGGGACAGTCAGTCCAGGTCCGTGAGGCGGCCGCCGGCGTCGGGCTGAGCGTGCTCCACCCTGCGCAGCAGCCTGGTCAGCACCTCTCCGAGCACCGTCCGCTCGTCCGCGGAGAGGTCCTGGAGCAGGTCCTCCTCGAACACCGTCGCCATGCGCATCGCCTGGAGCCACTTCTCGCGCCCCTCGGGCGTGAGCTCGACGATCACGCGCACACGGTTGGACTCGTCCCGCTCCCGGGTCACCAGCCCCTCGGCGACCATGCGGTCGATCCGGTGGGTCATCGCGGCCGGCGTCAGACCCAGGCGCTTGGCCAGATCGCTCGGGCCCAGGCGGTACGGGGCGCCGGAGAGCACGAGGGCCTTGAGGACCTCCCACTCGGCGTTGCTGATGCCGAGGTCCGCGGTCTGGCGTCCGTAGGCGACGTTCATCCGGCGGTTCAGGCGGGACAGCGCCGAGACGATCTTCTCGACCTGGGGATCGAGGTCCTGGAACTCGCGCTGGTAGGCCGCGATCTGCTCTTCGAGGGTCGGCTCGCCGCCGATGCCGGTGCCGACCGTGCCGGGGGTGTCGCCCATGCCGCAAGTATCGCATGGGGCTCGTTCGCGTTGAAGTTCTTTGAGGTGTACAGTTTAGCTTCTAACTTTAGCTTCGAAGTCTTCGGCTCTAAGTACTGAGGCAGCGGAAGGATCCGGGTCCTGTCCCCCTCATACGACCGATGACGACTACCTGAGAGATGAGAGAGGTGAACGTGACCAGGGCGAGGGGCGCAGCGATGCGCCGGATCCACGTGGGCAACGCACTCAGCGCGTTCGGGCTCGGCTTCACCGTCCCCTACCTCTACGTCTATGTGGCGCAGGTGCGGGGACTGGGGGCCATGACGGCGGGGCTCGTGCTCGCCGTCTTCGCCGTGGCCGCGCTGATCGTGCTGCCGTTCGCCGGTCGGGCGATCGTGCGGCGCGGTCCACTGCCGGTCCTGCTCGCCGCCCTGGTCGCCGCCGCCGTGGGCGCGATGGGCCTCGGGCTGGCCGGCAACTCCACCGCCGTGCTGGCCGCCGCCATCGCGCTCGGGGCCGGGCAGGCCGTGATGCAGCCGGCGCTGGCGACGATGATCGTGGACTGCTCGACGACGGAAACCCGGTCCCGGGCGTTCGCGACGCAGTTCTTCCTCCAGAACCTCGGCCTCGGCGTGGGCGGGCTGATCGGCGGGCACCTCGTCGACACCACGCGCGTGTCCTCGTTCACGCTGCTCTTCGCCATCGAGGCGGCGATGTTCCTGCTGCTGGCCGGGGTCATGTCCACCGTGCGGCTGCCGCGGGCGCCGCGCGTCGAGGACGCCCCGCGGTCCGCCGGGGGCAGCTGGAAGCGGCTGCTCGGCAACCGGGCCATGGTGCAGCTGTGCGTGCTCGGCTTCGTGCTGTTCTTCGCCTGTTACGGACAGTTCGAGTCGGGACTGAGCGCGTACGGGGTCGAGGCGGCCGGGATCTCCACGTCCGCGCTGGGCACCGCGCTCGCCGCCAACACCGCGATGATCGTGGTCGCGCAGTTCGCCGTGCTCAAGTTCGTCGAGCGGCAGAAGCGGTCCCGGGTGATCGCGGCCGTGGGGCTGATCTGGGCCTTCGCGTGGATCGTCGCCGGGTACGCCGGTCTGGGCCACGGCAGCCGGGAGATGGCGACGGCCGCGTTCGTGTCGACGTACGCGCTGTTCGGGCTGGGTGAGGCGATGCTGTCGCCGACCGTCGCGCCGCTGGTGGCCGATCTGGCGCCGACCGGTCTGGCCGGTCAGTACAACTCGGCGTTCGCCCTGGTGAAGCAGCTCGCGCTGGCCGTGGGACCGGCGGTGGGCGGTCCGATGGGGGCCTCGCTGCACGCGCCGTACATCGTGACGTTCCTGCTGTTCTCGCTGGGCATCACCTACCTCGCGCTGCGGCTCGGGCGGCAGCTGACCGCCGTCCAGGACCAGCCCTGGCTGGCGCGCAAGCGGGTGGTGGCCAGGGGCGGTGCCGCCGCGGAGCCCGTGCACGCGCAGGCCTGAGGGCCCGCGCGGGCCGGGGCGCGTCTCGTCGTGTCGAACGGGAGGGGCGGCCGTCGTTCTCAC
>JBFARE010000083.1:0-7734 GCA_040674215.1 Nocardia sp. NPDC050193
GAGCAGACGAGGTTCATGGCGTCCAGGTCGTTCGTACAGTGGCGCGCTCCACCTGGACGCCATGAACCACGCCCGCTCCACGGTGTGTGGGTCGACGGCGGACGGGATGGGAACTGGGGAGTGTGATGGGCTGAGGAAGTGGGCAACAACTGCACCGTGCTCGCCTCCTTCGACGCCGGGAACGGCGGCAGAATGAGACCATGGATCAGGGAGTTGCGGCTGTCTTGGGTGCCAGCGTTGGTGTCGTCGGGGCACTCGGCGCCGCCACGTTGACATACATAGCAACTCGTAAGCAGGCCGTTGACCAGGGGCTAGTGGACTTCAAGAAGTCACTGAGAGCCGAGAGGCGCGAGGCCTACTTGGCCTTCATCCAGGCAGTGGAAGGCCTGCATCCAGTTCTGGTCGCGCTTGGCTGGCACGGTGACATCACTGCCGCAGAAAGCCCACTGAGCCGAACCGAGCAGATCTCAACTCTGCGATCACTGGTGCGCGATCTTTACAGGTTGCAGGCTCAGATCGATCTGGTTGGGCCGACCGAAGTCGAACGTGCTGCTGTCGAGGTTTGGGGACGCATCGCCGATCTGCGTAGCGTCCTTGAGCGCGAGCAAGCGCCAACCCATGACAGCTCTCGTCCGGCAGGTGCGGACGAGATCCTCGACTCACTTGAGGACGCACGAAGCGCCTTCTCCGTCACCGCACGGCGAGCTCTCGAAACGCCCTTCTAAGGCGACGTAAGGCGCCGTGTCCCGCCTGTGCCCGATCGATCAGGAAATACCGCGGAACGAGGAGCCATCACGGAGAGGGCAGCAGGAGGGCCCCTGACCGACATGCCCGATCAGGGCCGTTCACGTGTGTGGGGGTGAGATTTGAATCTAGGGTGACTCGCGCCAAGACCGTGTACGGCTTGACTCGCCTATTGAGAGTCTGTCGACCTTCTGGGATCAAACCCAAGTCGTTGCGAAGCGGGAGCTACGCAAGATCCGCCACTCTATCCAAGGTAAATGTCGGTGCAGTTCGAAGAATGGCGATGGCTCGCAATGGAGTATCCCCTACCTTCGGGCTGGATTCACTCTTCCCTCTGTAAGAGCCGCGAGTCTTCCTTGAGATGATATTGCCCGACTGGAAATCGAGCACTCGAATCCCTTGCTTCAACCGTGAACCGGAAAATTGACTCAGGTCCAGCATGTAGGCCTCCGATCGGTGTCCGGCGGAGTGCGGATCCGAAACGCCATCATCCACTAGATGGATTAGGCGGAGATCAAGAAGGTCAGTGAGGACGTTGTAGCAACTCGGAGCGTTCTCCTTATCTCGATATCCGATAAGGAAGTACGTGTGGCTGGTCTCTTCCAGGCAGAACGCTCGGACTCGCTTCAGGGCATCGAGAGTCCTTGTGGCCGACTGAATGTCCGAAGCCATGTCCTCTTCGAGCTCTTGAAGCTTGGCCTGAGCCGCGTCGCCAGCGGCCTGGTTGACATCCTGCACGCCAACCAGCTTGGACTTTTGGCGTCGCTGAGCTTTGAGGATTGAGCTCTGCGCGAGGATCAGGTAATCGCGCGGAACTCCCCCTGACGCTAGTACGAGGCGGTCGAGAGCCGGCGAGCTGAAGATTCGACCTAGTGAAGGAATGCCAACGTGCCGGGCGTACTCAGTGAGGATGCTCTCAAGGAACCGTTTAGCCCTGCCTGGATCCTGCAAAGTGACATCGAGGTCTAGCAAATCGGCATCGTGCATAGTCTGAAGGCCAAGCGGAGGAGACGACTGCCACCATTTCGTGAGATGCCGAATTGATGCAATCTTCAGCCAGGCATCGCAGTCCCTGACACATCCGTGAAGCATGTCCAGAAGCATCGGCTGGTCTTTGCGTGGAATGTAGTAAAAGTCATCCACGAAGATGTAGAGCCGTAGGCCATTCGAATCCAAAAAGCGCTTCAAGGTGCGCTGGACCTTCGGAATGAGTCGTGTTGGCCAATCAGGCGCCGGCGAATCAACCGAGAGAAGCGAACGCACTTCTTCGTATACGTCGACCGCCTGAACGGATAGGGTTGACTCTGCCCTAATCCGCTGCTGTCTCGTTACGACTACCTGGAGTAGGTCTTCGATAACATGAAGAAATACCCTGCCAGCAGATTCGTTGCGGAGCGTCTGCATATTTGTCCAGCTTGAGATACTGGAATCACTAGCTAGGCTACGCTTTGCTTCCACAAGCAAGGCACTCTTACCTGCACCTCGCCGACCAAAGATCAGATGGTGGCGCGGAGTCGTTACAGCAAAGAGGTTTCGGTCGGCATCCTTAACATAAGAAAGGCTCGGCTGCGCCTCCGATACCCTTGATCGCGCACTAATCAGGTTACTCAAGTCCGTCGAGCGGCCGTCTTGCACGCCACTCGCTAGCGGACTCATCTCTTTTTCGAGTAGCTCGTCAGGGGCTTTCCGGACAATTACGAATGCCCTATTTCCCGGAGAGGAGATCTCCTCGTCTAGCTCATTGCCGATCGCTGCAGCATCAGGTACGTCATTTTCTCGAACGTAGACGATATAGTTCGTCTCATCCGGGTATTCTCGAATGGCGATATCGGCGACTCGGATATTTCCGCGCTCTTCAAATGCTCTTCTGATGTGCGCGGACCAGTCATCTGGAGCGGGCGTACTCATACGTGCGCGCACCCTTTCTGCTTCAAATATTGCGTGGAAAGTTGCAGGAAGTTCGGAGCTGTCGCGCTAAGACTTTTCGCCAGAGCCTGCCAGTGCCTCCAGGAGTTCGGATACGGGTCATAGTCGGCACTGTTTCTATTTAGACGCGCATCTTTCAACTCATTTTGCCAGAAATTACTACTAGGAAAGTCATTTGGCAATTTCGTGGGGAGCACCGAATGCTTCTCGTGATCGTCGCCACCGTGAGCGAAGTAGACTACCGCGCGTGCTGAGTGATACATCGAATAGTAGTAACGACTGATAGCGCTGCGATATTGCCCAGGCCTAGCGCGGAGTAGCTTGTCTGCCGAAAGAATAAAAGAATCAGAAAGCTTTATCCTGTCGGCGCAGGCCTGATGCTGTAGGTCCGATATCACTCGCGAGGTGCGCGCTTCTAGACTCACACCCTCGGCAAACAGCAGCAGGGTCTTCTTGTCTGCCTGCGTAATTCGGGCAAGTACTGTTTCGAGACTGGTATTGACTCTGATGGGCCCTGCTCCGATGCCTGACGTCACGACCGAAGTCTATCGCTCAGTCCAACGCAGCAGGTGCCGGACTTCTCCCTGGAACCAACTCGGTGACCGATGAGGCGCTGCGCCCGTTCGAGGTGGACGTCGAGGCGCTTCGGGACCAAGGTGACGAGCGGGTCTTCGAAGCGATCAAGCGTCTCGTTCTGGTGCTGAACGAGATCCACGAGGATCACGACAGTGCCGGCTACGAGGCGGAAGAGCGTGAACAGCTGTGCCTCTACATCGATCAGGCCCTGACGGAGCACGGCACCGATGTCCCTGCTCTGGCGGCGCGGCGAGGCGAGGCATCCATCAGCCGCGGCGAGATCACGGATGACTGGCGGGACAGGTAGCCGTCGCTGTACAACAACGAAGCACAGCAACTCCAGCAGCCAATCAGCACCCAACACCGGTCGCCCACGACGCTCCCCGCAGCCCATGTGACCTCCAATGACCGATCTCTGCAGAGCTACGGATCAGAACGTGCCGCCCACTGTGCCTGAGTGGCGAGATCACGCCCTCTACAAGGAACGGAGTGCGGCTGTACCGTGCGCTTCGCACGCATAGGAGCACCTCAGGGCACTGGAGCCGGACCTGTGATAGCTATGCAACTTGCCACTGAGGCCATGAACACAGCATTCATCGCCGCCATTGCTGGCGTGGCTGGCGCCCTGGTGGGAGGGGTGGCCACCGTTGCCGCCGCCCGTTCCGCCAGCCGAGGATCCGTGGGTGCTGCCGCGAAATCAGGAGCCGATGCCTACAGCATGTCCGTTCGACAGACACGGATGGACTCATATCAGGAGTTCGCCAAGGCTGCTCGCCTGTCGGTAAGTCAGATACAAGACGCAGCCAACTCAGTCGGGGCGTACAGCCGCAGCATCGGGGAAGGCGAGCGTCACGGCGCCATCCCCTCGCTGCAGGACCTTTTGGCCCAACTCGATCCGATGGGTGATGCCGCGATCCGCGTACGACTCGCCGGCCCAAAGGTCGTCGCTGAAGAGGCGTATGCGGTGCTTGAGAAGTGCGGGAACGCGCTGGGTGATCTGGAGAGCTACGTCGGACTGGTCCAAAGCAGCCCTTTCATGTCAGTAGACAGCGACGATCTCGTGATCATGACGGAAGGCCCCTTGATCCGGTACCGCGAGGTCGCAGCGTCCGTCGGAGCTGCTTCGAATGCGATCGCGAGGTTTCTTGACGTAGCGCGTGACCACCTGGACGACTGGAATGGAAGACCCGTCTAGCGGCATACAGAGCCAGACTTGGGCGAACACGAACCCGTGCCCGGTGAGTGTCTAACTGCGTGACAACGCCGACGAACACCGGCGGACGAGCGCGGACGTCAGCGGACCATCGGCGCAGGTGAGCAGCGCACCAGCCCAAGGCCGGACGCCCACCCAAGTTGCTTCGGGACGAAGAGGTCGTGGGTTCAAATCCCGCCACCCCGACACAGGTCAGAGGCCCATTCACGTGATCGTGAATGGGCCTCTGTCGTGCGTACAGCAGCAGAGGACAGCAACCGCTATGACTCTGGTTGGCCCTCCTTGGCTGCCTGCTCCTCCGCCCTCTTCTGCTGCTTGCGCTTGACCTTCTTTTCCTTCCCCTCCTTCTTCTGCTTGCTGCCGCCGCCCAGTGCCTTTCCGAGCTTGCGTAGCGCCCGGCGGGTGTCGGCGGAAGGTACGTGGGTGTAGACCTCCATCGTCACTGCGATCTTGGAGTGGCGAAGGATCTGTATCGGGATCCGCGGATGGACGTCGAGCGCGGCCAGGAGCGAGGCGCAGGTGTAGCGGGTGTCGTGCACGCGGATGCGACGGACGCCGGATCGCTCACAGTGGCGGTCGAACTCGCGGGTGAAGTTCCTCGGCCCGCTCCTTTGCCGCCTGCTGTTCCTTCTGTCGGAGGTGGAGCGCGGTCAGGCAGATATCAGGCAGCCGAGATTTCTCCCACCTGGAGCAGGCCGACCAGGTGGTGGCCGCCGTACCAGGTGGCGGCTGGCGCGCGTATTGGAAGGACGAAGGGCCCAGCAACGGGCCATTGACAGAGCAGGTCCTTGCTTGGCTGGTCACGGCCCGAGGACGCGCCACCCTGATCACCGTCGACACTCAGGGACACGTGGATGACGCTGAGAGCGCTGATCGCCTGATACCGCTTGGGGAAGAGTGAGGGAGGCTCCCAGCACAACTCTCCAGTGAAGGTGGCGACCGCTGACCGCAGAGGATGAGGGGGGTGGGGATCCACGACCTGCAACATAGTCCTGAGGTGGCTCCCGGGGACCTTTATGCCCACCCCCCTTGACCGCGGACCTCGAAGGTTCTCTGACCGGTCTCACTCCACCAGGCAAACTAGCAAGTGGCACTGACAACGGTCCGGGCGACAGGCCGTTACGGCAGTGATGGCACCGCGACACTCATTCCTGCCCGTACTCGGCGATGAACTGGGGGCAGTACACCTCTCGGTAACGGTCCAGTGCTTCCTGGAGCTGGGTGGCTCCCCGCGGAACGACGTCGACGAGACGGTCCCAGCCCAGAAAACGAAGGTGGTCTGGGATCTCGACCAGGCCGGTGATCGCGTCCCAGAAGGCGTCCCAGTTCATGCCGTAGAAGTCGGGAAAGCGCAGCTCTCGCTTCAGCAGGAGATGCAACATGCGCTCATCGGCTATCCCGCCGACATCAATGGTGACCACCACGCCATGCTGCCATCTCCTGACCGCATCTTCCGGGGCGAAGCAGAGTGCAGCGACCAGTGACAACCGCATCCGACCGAGACGTCGAGCGTCCCTGGCTGATGGTTCCCTGGGCTGAGAAGCCGTCCATCGACCCCAGCCCGCCCAGTCCGCCAGCAAGGCCAGCCTGTCAGTGTGCCATGAGAGCCTCCGGCCATGAGCTACGACTTGGTTGTGTGGGAAGGCGAGCGCCCGGCGGACGACAAGGCGGCCGGGCGAGGTTCAATGACCTGTATGACCGCTACGTCGACATCCAGTGCCGTTCACGGCCGTTGAGGCGGGACCGAAATCGCTGGCAGCTCCCACGCCTGGCTGCCCATGGAGGAAACAGTTCGTCGCTCCGGCGAGAGAACGCCTGAGTCCGGAGCCTTGAACCGTTGCTGGGCCGCCGTTGTACCGCGATCGGGCGGGACTTGGACGTCCCGGGGGGTCGCTGGTCGGGAGTGATGCCTGCGTCGCACGCCCTGGGTGCGGTCGCGGGCGGTCGTAGTGGAAGGATCGTGCGAGCCGGTGTGACCCGGTGATCGATGAGAGGCAGAGGCGGCGCCATGGATGGGACGGACGCTCTCCGGCAGCTCATGCCCTCCCATCCCGGAGCAGGAGATGCCGTCGATTGGATCGCGGTGGAACGCAGTTGGGGGACCGGCTTTCCGCGCGACTACCGGGAATTCATCGCGCTCTACGGAGCGGGGGCCGTTGACGACTACCTCTGTTTGCTTCTCCCGGAGCCACGGGCGCCGGAGGGCGTCGAACCAGCTTTCCAAGGGATGGAGACGGAGACGCTCAACGCGCTGGATCTCTGGCAGCACAAGGCCCCCGCGGGAAGCGGGCGGAGCGGTTTGATCGCCTGGGGCGTCGACTCCAGTGCCGACATCCTGTGCTGGCGGGTGATCGAAGGCGATCCGGACGCGTGGCCGGTCGTCGTGTGGAACCAGGACGACGGAGCCTGGCTGGAGTACAGGTGCGGATTCGCCGAGTTCCTGTGCCGGGTCTTCCGCGCGCAGTTCGACGCGTGCCCGCTCGGTTCGACCGGCCTCTGGGGTAACGCGTCGCCTCGTTTCCTCCACCACGACGAGGAGTCACGCCTGCGCGGTCGAGGTCTCGACCCGTGGACCGGGGAGCCCGACCCGTTCGCGGGCATGTTCAGTGATTGAGGTGAATCGCCCGGGGGGCCGCCCATCGACGGAATTCCTCCAGTGACGTCTGCGGAACCGCTTGAGGGAGCGTCACATATCGGATCATCCTTGGCGTCATGAGTCGCGTCTCCCCCCTCTCGGACGGGCCCGCCATGGGCGATCACGCCTACGACTGGGCCCTGGTCGATGTGGAGACCTCGGGACTCATGGCCCGCCGGGACCGTGTGCTGTCCGTCGCGGTCATCACGATCGGTCCGGACGGTGAGCAGACCGGGGAGTTCTCGACCCTGCTCGACCCGGGGTGCGATCCGGGGCCGGTGGAGGTGCACGGGCTGACCCCCGAGCGGCTGCGAGGTGCACCGACCTTCGCCCAAGTGGCCGGGCGGATCGGAGCGATGCTCCAGGGCCGGGTCCTGGTGGCGCACAACGCCCAGTTCGACTACGACTTCCTTGCCCACGAGTTCGCCCGTGCGCGCATGTGGCTCCCGGTGTCGCGGAGGCTGTGCACCCTGGCTCTGAGTCGCCAGGTGGATCCGCCCACGGAGGACATGAAGCTCGGCACCCTGGCCGCCCACTACGGCGTCCCCCGACAGCGTGCTCACGATGCGCTGGACGACACCCGGGTGCTTGCCGGCGTTCTGCGGGCGTCGCTGCGCGAGGCGACTCGGCTGGGTCTGCC
>JBFARE010000084.1:0-7585 GCA_040674215.1 Nocardia sp. NPDC050193
CGACGAACAGGAGAACACCGACCCCGCAGCCCTGACCGCCTGACCACAGGGTCACGCGGAGATCACCCTTTTACACCACGCATTTGGACTTGACCTGGGCGGCGTTGATTTTGTGTCCGGAGGGGAATCGACCATTACGCCCACGCACTCATCAGGAAACACGTCCTGCATATCAAATAAACGACACATTCCACCAAGCAACTCCCGCGGCAAGAAGCCTCCTCTGCGGCATGCTGCCTGGACCGCAGCGCGCCCGCACACGAGGCCGAAGAGCCGAAGACGAGGCGGCCGCTCCGATGCCCGCTTGGCCGCACCAACCCATTGCCGAGGCCGCCTCAGCGCCAGGGTGTCGTGGGCAGCCTTCGCCGGAGCTTTCGCTCCGGCGCTGGTCCAGGCGCTGCCGTAGCACCACCGGAAGGGTGATCCTACAGCCGCAAAATCAACCGAATGGTCTTACGTCATTTCCGGTCAGAGTTACTATTCCGAGCGTAGCACCGTCGGCAGCGACGAATTCTACTTCGTATGAGGCGTCACGAAAGCCTGATCCGTAGACGGCTACCACTGCACCCACAGTGTCGGCAGGTATCTCTCCACTACCTGATTCAGGCCAGAAATCTCGGTCTTCGGGAGATACTGCGTGCACAAGCCTCACCACATCACCTTCGCTATACACTCCACTCCCCTACTTCTTGGCCGGAATCGCGGTCACCAGCCGAACAACGCCGTCTTCATTCTTGATCCAAGCAAAGTTGACCTCAATAGTCTTACCGTTCGCCCCGACGATCAGGATAGTCGGGGCTGCTGCGTGTAGTAGCAGCCGACGTGGTTCTTGCCGACCGTGCTGTTCATCGCTTGTTTCAGCGACAGCACCGAATCCATGGCCGCAATCGTGGTCGTCGGTATGTGTATGAGCCGGACACCGCGGATCCGATCGGCATCCATCCGCAACAGTTTTTCGCATATTTCTTCGATGCAGTCGCTACCGATATGGTACGGAAACCCGGATTCACCTTTCCGGATATGAATTTCTTCCATTGAGTATCCCACCCTTGACTGTGCCTGCCGGATCGCTCGATTGCGGCAGATTGCGCACGCTATAGACCTGTGGAGTAGATCTCCTTCAGACTGGAACTATTTTCACCAGGCGCTGATCCCACAATGCCCAGAGCTCGTCCATCACCACACGAGCCTCCCGGGTGCCCATCGAGAGTTCGGCAATGGTGCAAACTTTTCGATCAATTCTGCCGTACGAGCACTCACACTTCGAGTCTTGTTCGCGAAGGCGGTACGGTGAATAACGTTTTCCAAACCACGCGCGGTGATTCGACAAGATAGTCCACAGAATGGCAACAGTGAAAACTTCACCGAACCCGAGAGCTTCTTTGGCGTTCGCCTTACACACCACGGCGAATGGACCGATAAACAGCCTGTCAAGGCCGGTCGTAATAAGCGTCGCGATAGGATCCTCCGCACTTTGAAATATCGGCTCGGCGGAATTGTTGAACGAAGTATTCAGCAGAACCGGCGTCCCCGTACGACCCTCGAATTGTTTGATAAGAGCCCAGAATTCCGGATTGACGTGTTTTGCAACACTTGCACACACGCCGTGCCGTCGACATGCGTTGTTGCACCGAGGCCGTCCCGGTGTTCCGGCCGTACAGGAACGACGAAGCCCATGTAACTGTGATCGGCGGCCACATTGCCCAGATCGAAGTATCGTTTCTCGTCGCCGGCGAGGCAGAGATTCCGCGCCCCTGTGGTAGCGAGCCAATGCCGGATAATATGCATGCTGATACGTTCGCTCACCTCTTGCGCACTTGCGGCAAGATCTCTGTGCCTTGGGTGATCACGTCGCCTGCGCGACGGGGGCGAAATCCGGTATAGAGAAGTTCACGGATTGCATGGTCATAAGGAAGTGAATAGTTGCCATCGGCATCGAGCGAACTGCTCGGTGGAATACGTTGTCGCGCGCGCTGGCCTCCCCGCTGACCATGGTGAACAGGGAGCCGTATCCGGCCGCTGCGCAGCGAACCGGACTTCAGCGCCTGGTTGCGCAGCCCTTCGAGGGCTGGATCGGCCTCGACAGTACGCATTCTGTTTCCGTCCGACGTGCTCACCACCGTCACCGATGGTGCCGCGCACTGCCCGTTGGAATAGGCCTCGCCGAAACTGTAGAGCAGTCTGCCGAGGTTGCGCCCGCGCGCCAGATAGATCACCGTAGTATCGGTAGGAGCCGGGCAGATCCGGCGCGCGGTCTGCGGCACCGTGGTGGGTTCGACCGAATCGAATTTCACTTCCGGCACAGCCGGACCGTAGGCGCGGTGGATCAAGGGCAGGGCGGTGCAGGTGTAAGGGTCGGACCCGCCTGTGGGTACGGCGATGAAACCGGGAGTGGCCGGTAGCACCGCCGCGATCTCCTCCACCTGTTTAGCGGCCCGGAACGCCACCAGGTAGGAGTAGCCCTTTCCCACGTCCCGCGGATAGGTGATATCCGCATCGCAGGATCTGAAGTCCGGTGCATCCTCGCGCGACCCGGTCTGGTCGAAGCCCTCGGCGGTGACCACATCGGAGACCATCGGAAGTTTCTGCTCGGCCAAGGCATCGGCGATATCCGCCGTGGTCTGATGACTCAAGCCCACCCCGCCACCGCCACGACATCATCGCGCGCGGCCACCGACCGGGCCACGGCAACGGCGGTGTATCGAGGTGGTGCCGGATACCGTCGGGCGTGTGGACCCCCCTCGGCGGGCACAGCCGGCGGGAGAGGAGGCCGATGCCGGGCCGGCTGTCCCTTCGCCTCACTGTCGGATCGTCGCCCGGGCTGCGCGCGGCCATCCGTGGGGTGGGGCGCGTGGACGGCGCGGGCCTCAGTTCCACCGAGGCCGGCACCGAGCGGTTCGAGCGCGCCGTGGAAGTGTAGAAGCCCTGCACGACGAACGGATGCAGGGCATCCGCGAGGAGGAGTACGTCACGGCCGTCACGGTGCTGCAGCGAACCACTGCGAACGTCGGCGGCGATGCCTTGAACTGGTAAAGGACCAGGTAGCGTCGATGGTGAGGATACTGCTGATGCGCCGGGTTCCGCAGTCCTGGCGGGGACGGCTTTCGATGGAATCACCGGGCGTCGACGGGACGTCGACCTGATCAGCTGTTCTTGTTTCTCTCCGGTGAGTCGCACGGTAGCGTTCGGGTGGTGTCGAAGGTCAAGGTTCTGCTGTGGCTGGGGCATGCCGCACTGCCGGTGCTCGCGTTATGGCTGCTGGTAACCCGTCCCCAACTCGACATGGACTACGAACACCACGGGACACATTTCTGGTTGGTGCTCACCACCGCCGCCATCGCGATGGCACTGGGCGTTATGTTGTTTCGAGCCGCTCGGATGCGCGGGGACCTCAGATTGGTCCTCGTATCATTGGTATTTCAATTCAGCGCAGGTTTCCTCGGATTGCACGCATTGGCGACGCCCGGCGTGATCCTGCTTACGCCAAACGCCGGCTTCGTCTATTCGGTACCCGTCGGGCTGGGACTCGGCGGTGTCGCTGCCTTCGCGTCGGCGGTGGAATTCGGGCCTGCCGCGGCGGGCCGGCTGCAGCGGTTCGCATGGATGTTATCCGCACTGCCCACCCTGCTGCTCGTAGCGTGGGCAGTGGTATCGATGGCACAGTTACCGCCACTGCATCATGCGCCCGATCCGGCGGAGGCCAGAGGACCGCTGGTCGGTGTGGCCTTCGTCGGATCGGCATGCTATCTCGCCGCGGCATTTCGCTATGGTCGCCAGTACGTGCGTCGACGGGGTGTGGTGCTACTCAGCGTGCTCACCGCTTTCGTTCTGCTGGCCGAAGCGCTTTTCGCCGTGGGTTTCAGTCGCAGTTGGCACACCTCATGGTGGGAATGGCATGTGCTGATGCTGGCTGCCTTCCTGCTCATCTCCGGTAGTACGCACCTGCAATTCCGACGAGAGGGTTCGGCTCTCGGGCTCTTCGACAGCGTCACCCTGCGCCAGACCATCGTGGGGTTGGAACGCGACTACACGCACGCCCTGAACGAGATGGTCGACGCGCTGCATGCGCGCGCCGACGGCGGCGTCGCCTCGACCGAGCCCCTGGGAGCAGTCGGGGCCCGGTTGTCCAAGCGATTCGGGCTCACCGAACGTCAAGTCGCGGTGTTGCAGCAGGGCGCCTACGCGCTGGGTAGCGAGCGGGAGCAGGTCCGTCGGCTGGGTCTGCTGGCGGCGATCGGTGAGCGGTCGAATGTGATTGGCGGCGAACAGGAACTGCTCGATGAGGTGCTGCACCTCGTTTCGGAAGCGTTCGAACGGGATCGATTCCGGCTGGGACTGGTCCGAGGCCGCGAACTGGTCTTCGCCGACGGTGGCCCCGCCGATCCGCAGTCGTTGGCGTTTCCGCTGGTCGTCAAGGGACGCCGGGCCGGAATGCTCGAGGCGCAACGTTTTGGTGGCCGCTTCACCGATACCGAGTTCGCGATGTTGCGATCGTTCGCCGACCGGACGTCGGTCATGTTGGAGAATGCCCGCCTGTATCAGCAGATCGACGGGCTGTTCCGGTCCTACATGTCGCCCACGGTAGCGACCGCACTGATCGCCGACCCGTCCGAGGCCGGACTCGGCGGCCGGATTGCCGAGGTCAGTGTGCTCATGGCCGATTTGTCGGGATTCACGCCGTTCTCCGAATCCTCGGCTCCGGAAGCAGTGGTGCACATGTTGAACACATACTATGGCGTAATCGTGCCGACGATTCTGGACCACGGCGGGACGGTCGTCCAGTTCGTCGGCGACGCGGTGATGGCCCTGTTCAACGCGCCGACCCACCAGCCGGATCACGCTCTGCGGGCGGCCGGCGCGGGGCTCGCGCTCCAGCGGGTAGTCGCCGAAACGGCAATTCTGCATCCTGGTTGGCCGCGTTTCCGGGTCGGAGTCAATACCGGTCCGGCGCTGGTCGGCAACATCGGCGCGCCACAGATGCGCAACTACACCGCGATCGGTGATACGACAAATCTCGCCGCTCGGCTGGAAAGTTTAGCGGAGCCCGGGACCGTGGTCATCGGCTCGATGACCTACGCGCACCTCGGCTCGCGCGCGCAAGCGCGCAGCCGTGGCACAGTGACTGTCCGAGGCCGGAGCGAACCGGTGACCTACTATGTGTTGGACGGGTTACGGTGACCACCGATTTCGAGATACTCCGTGGCTTGCGCGAGTCGGAGCGGCGCGAAATTCTCGCCACGTGCACACCGCGCCGCTATAAGCGCCGGGAAATTTTGTGCCACGAAGGAGATCCCGGCGACTGCCTGCATTTGATCAAATCCGGCCGGCTCATCGTCCGGGTCGCCACCCCGTTCGGGGACACGGCGACGCTGACCATGCTCGGCCCCGGCTACTCGTTCGGCGAGCTGGCAGTGCTCGACAGCAACTCTCGCCGTACCGCGACCGTCGAAGCGGTCGAGAATGTCGAGACATTGACGTTCAGTCGCGCACAGTTGACGGCACTGCGTCAGAGTTACCCGGAGATCGACCGGGTCATGATCGCCACGTTGGCCGCTCAGGTGCGGAGGCTCTCCGCTCAGGTGCTCGAGGCGTTGTATCTGCCGGTCGAAACACGGGTCGTGCGACGTCTGGTCGACCTTGCCTCCATCTACGGAGGATCGAGTTCTGTTGCGGAGATCCGGCTCAACCAGCAAGATTTGGCGTCCATGGCAGGAACCACCCGGGCCACGGCGAACAAGGTGCTGCGCGACTTGCAACAACGCAACATCCTGGCTCTGACCCGTGGCCGCATCACTGTGGTCGATCGGGAGGCGCTGGTTCGCTCCGCCCGCTGACAATCTACTTCGCGAGTG
Source organism: Nocardia sp. NPDC050193 (assembly GCA_040674215.1). GTDB lineage: Bacteria > Actinomycetota > Actinomycetes > Mycobacteriales > Mycobacteriaceae > Nocardia. The sequence goes on from JBFARE010000084.1 coordinate 5,853, forward strand.
CCTTACCGCCGTTGGGTGCGACTGCGAACCAGGTGCCACCGACTCCCTGACCCAGCAGATCTCCCGGCTGCTCATCCTTCGAAAAGAAATACACCGGCCAGCCGCCGATGGTGATCTGGCACGAACCGTCCGCGCGCTCGATGAAGCCCACCTGCCGCGGGGCGATACCCACGACATAGAGCCCTTGTCCCCGGCTCACCAGCAGTGGTGGCCACGTGACGGCGCAGTCGCCATTGCAGTTCGACTGCGCGGGTTCGGCGGTGTCCTTGTCGAACCGGTAGAGCGAGCGACTGTCACCGGCGGTCACGCGCAACCCGACCGCCGGGTCTGGGACTGCAGTGAGCTCGACAGCATCGGTACTGTGCGGTGCCTGCCCGTCGTAGATCTTCAGCCATCCCTGCGTTTTCACGGATTCCTGCGCCGACGTGGCCGGTGCAGCCGGCGCCGGGTCCGCCGTCGCAGCCGGAGGCGCGGACAGGCCCACAACAGCGGCAACGGCAATCGCGACGGACGTCGCATTGATCACGGTTGTGAATCTCGACATAGATTTCTCCTGATAGCATCCGTTTTCCAGTAACCACATTTGTTCGGCTTCGGAGCCGCATGGTCTGTTTGACCACCGACATCCACTGTGTGTCCGAGCCGACACAGGGAATTGCCGGACCCTGCTGATCATCGATGTCCGGGCGCCACCGGCCAGGCGAAACCGAGTCGCCCGATGGCCGGAACAGCGAGTCGCTCGAAGCGAGGGTCACCGAGCAGCCGGCTCGCGGCGATGCGAATGCCGGCCACACCGCACGCGCCGACGAGCCGCGAGCGCGGGAAACGATCCCGTCCCGAGTAATTCGAACTGGATTACCGAACGGGGCGGGTGCGTGCCAACCCCGGCGCTGCGCTGTCTGTGCCGCTCAGCCGCAATGCACCTTGAAAGTCTGCCAGATGTCGTCACCGATGAGGCCGCCCCAGTCGATGCACTCACCCTTCGCTTCAACTTTCACCGGGCCGGCGAACTCGGTGTAGTCGGCATCATCGATGATCACCTTGCTGCGATCCTTCGACGTCCGCAGTCCGGCGCCCATCCGCACAGGTCTCCCCGGCTGGTCCCGCACGGTGACGACGCAGTTCTGCTCACCGTTGTAAGTGAGGTAGACGGTGCCGCCCCTGAGTTCGCGTGAATCGATCACGTCATATCCCTTGCCGCACTGACCGCCGTACGTTGCCGCGGACGCAGTGGCGGGGTGGAATATCGCCAATCCGGCGGTAATACCGATTGCACTCGCGCACACCGCGATTTTCTTCCTTGCATTCATCACGTAGAAATCTCCTCCGAGTGTCGTTCGTTCCAGTGACCACAATTCTTCGGCTTCGAAGCCGAAGAGTCTGTTTGCGCGCCGACATTCACTGTGTGTCCGAGCCGACACAAAGACTCAACGAAACCTGCTGATCATCGCTGCCCGCACCCCACCGCGCGGCGTCCCGACCCAGAAATCGCGGGAACCGACTCGACGCTGCCGGGCACGACCCGCACAGCGCCTTGGCGTCAAGCGCTGAACCTTCCAGCAGTGTCACCCGTCCTCGGTCACCACCGCTACCCTGAGCTGGGCGAACGCGGCAGGCTCGGCCGGTTCAGGTCTCGTCGGGGACTGTCTGAGATCTTGTGGGCGGGGCGGTGATCGGAGAGGCTGAGGCGGCTTGCTTCAGCGGAAGGGATCATCGTGTCGGAGGAATCGGTG
>JBFARE010000085.1:0-7340 GCA_040674215.1 Nocardia sp. NPDC050193
TCACGATCGAACCCGTACTGACCGACGATCCACGCGATCTGATTACGCACCGCCGCATGCGACACCGCCACACCCTTCGGGCGCCCGGTCGAACCCGACGTGAAGATCACATAGGCGGCATTGCCCGGCCGCAGCGGCGCCACCCGCTCGGCGTCGGTCACCGGTGCCGCGTCGTAGGCCGCGGTGTCGAGGGTGTCGAGTGCGAGTAGCGGCACGTCCCCGGCCACTCCGTCACCCACTGCCGCGATATCGCGGCCGGTGGACAGCACGCACACCGGTGCCGCCGTGTCGAGAATGTGCCGGATACGTTCGGCCGGATGCGCCGGGTCCAGCGGTACATACGCGCCACCGGCCGCGAGTACGGCGTACACGCCGACCACGAAATCCAGCGAGCGCGAGACCAGCAGTCCGACAAGGGCTTCCGAGCCCACACCCTGCGCGATCAGGTACCGGGCCAAACGGTTGACCCGCGCGTCCAACTCCGCATAGGTGACCTCGGCACCATCGAAGACCACCGCCACCCGATCCGGGTACTCGACCACCGCCTCGGCGAACCCGTCCAGCAACAGACCCGCCGGCAACGCACGCTCGGTCGCATTCCACTCCGACAGCACCCGGCTCCGCTCGGCCGGGACCAGCAACTCCAGATCACCCACCGCGACCGACGGGTCCGCGACCACCGCGGCCAGCAACCGGGTGAACCGGTCCGCGAAGCCCCGCACCGTGGACTCGTCGAACAGATCCGTGGCGTAGGTCAGGTAACCGCCCACGCCGGCCGGTGTGCCGGTGGCGTCGTAGTGGTCGCCGACCATGAGGTGCAGGTCGTATTGGGAGGTCTCGGTGTCGATATCGACACCGGAGACCGTCAGACCCGGCAGTTCCAGACTCGACTGGGCGAGGTTCTGGAAGGTCAGCCCCACCTGGAACAACGGATGACGTGACTGCGAACGCGCCGGGTTGAGCACCTCCACCAGCCGCTCGAACGGAACGTCCGCGTGCGCGAACGCCGCGATATCGACCTCACGCTGCCGCGCGAGCAGATCCGCGAACGACTCACCACGATCCAACCGCGTCCGGAACACCAGAGTGTTCACGAACATACCGATCAAATCGTCCAGCGCCTGCTCACCACGACCCGCCACCGGCGTACCGATAGTGATGTCGTCGGTACCCGACAACCGCGACAACAGCACCGCCAGCGCCGAATGCACCACCATGAACAGGGTCGCGCCCTGTTGCTGGGCCACGCGCTGTAGACCGGCGTGGGTTTCGGCGTCCACCGCGATCTCGATCCGGCCACCGACGAAGGATTGCACCGCCGGACGCGGCCGATCCGCCGGGAGATCCAGCTGATCCGGCACTCCGGCCAGCGCCGATTGCCAGTAACCGACCTGCTGCGCCGCAATCGATTCCGAATCGGACTCGTCACCCAGCAACTCACGCTGCCAGATGCTGTAATCCGCGTACTGCACCGGCAACGGCGCCCACCCGGGCGCCTCGCCTGCCGCACGCGCGATATAGGCGGTCATCAGATCCCGCGTCAGCGGCCCCGCCGACGAACCGTCACCGGCGATGTGGTGGATCACCATCGCCAGCACGTAATCGCCTGCCGCGGGACCGCCGACCGTCTCGCTCTCCTGGTCCACCCGCAACAGCGCCACTCGCAGCGGCACCTCCGCGGTGACATCGAAACCGGTCGACGCCAGCTCCGCCAGGGCCGAGACCACCTCGCCGGCGGTCACCGACCGCACCTCGAGTCGCGGTGCCGCGTTCCCGGCCGGCAATACCACCTGCACCGGGCCGGTTTCGGTCTCCGGGTACACGGTGCGCAACACCTCGTGCCGCGCCACCAGATCCCCGACCGCCGCCCGCAGCGCTTCCACATCCAGCGCCCCGGACAGCCGGATCGCCAGCGGAATGTTGTAGGCCACCGACTCCTGATCGAACCGATTCAGGAACCACATCCGCTGCTGCGCCAGCGACAACGGCACCTGCGCCGGCCGCGACTGCGCTACCAGCGCCTTACGCCCGCCCGACCCGGCGTGCTGCTCGACGCGCACCGCCAGACCGGCCACCGTCGACGCCTCGAACAGGGCGCGCACCGGCACCGTCGTATCCAGCGCCTTACCCAGCCGCGCCGCGACCTGCGTCGCGACCAGAGAATTACCGCCGAGGGCGAAGAAATCGTCATCGGCGCCCACCCGGTCGGCACCGAGGACCTCGGCGAACACACCCGCCACGATCTCCTCGATCGGGGTGGCGGGCGCCCGGAACTCCTGCGCTTCGAAGACCGGTTCGGGCAGGGCCTTACGATCGAGCTTCCCGTTGACATTCAACGGCAGCGCATCCAGTTCCACGAACACCGACGGCACCATGTACGACGGCAACCGCTGCCCGAGTTCGGCTCGGATACGCGCCGTGTCCAGACCGGAATCGCCGCCGGACACCACGTACCCGACCAACCGATCCCCGGTCCGCGGATCCGTGGACGCCACCACCGCGGCCTGCGCCACCTCGGGCAACCCCAGCAGCGCCGCCTCGATCTCCCCCAGCTCGATCCGGAAACCACGGACCTTCACCTGGAAATCGGAGCGGCCCACGTACTCGAGCTCACCGGCCGCGGCCCAGCGCACCACGTCACCGGTGCGATACATCCGCCCTCCGGCACCGACCGTGGAACCCACGGCGAACGGGTCGGCCACGAACCGATCGGCCGTCAGGTCCGGACGGCCGAAGTATCCGGCCGCGAGCTGCGCACCCGCGAGATAGAGTTCGCCCGCGACCCCGTCCGGCACCGGACGCAACCTGGCGTCCAGGACGTACACCCGGGAATTCCACTGCGGGACACCGATCGGTACCGAACCCTGATCCGCGGCGGTCACCCGATGGGTGGTGATCGAGACCGCCGCCTCGGTCGGGCCGTAGAGGTTGAACAGCTCGACCGCCGGGGACTCGGCCAGCATCTTCTGAGCCGTCGCCGCCGGCAGCGCTTCACCGATCGCCAGCACTCGCCGCAACGAGCCCGCGAGACCTGTACCCAGCAGCGCGTCCAGCATCGACGGCACCACGGTCAGCGTGGTCACCCGTTCCCGGGCCATCAGCTCGTTCAGATATGCGGGATCCCGATGCCCCTCGACCTCGGCGATCACCATCCGGCCGCCGCACACCGCGGCCGTCCAGAACTCCCATACCGACAGATCGAAGGTCGCCGCGGTCTTCAACAGGATCGTGTCGGAGGCGTCCAGCCCGAATTCCGCGGTGATGTAGCGCAATTGGTTCACGATCGCCGCATGTGGCACGGCCACACCCTTCGGGCGCCCGGTCGAACCCGATGTGAAGATCACATACGCCGTATTCGACGCACGCAACGGCGCCACCCGTTCGGCGTCGGTCACCGGCGACGCGTCGAAGCCGTCGAACTCGACGGCATCCAGGGCGACCACGGACGTGGTAGCGAAGCCGGTATCGGCGCCCATCCCGGTATCGCCGGTGGTCAGTACGCACACCGGTGCCGCGGTATCGACGATGTAGCCGGTGCGCTCGGCGGCCTGGTCGGGATCCACCGGCACGTACACACCACCGGCGGTGGCGACCGCGTACATCGCGACCACCAGATCCACCGATCGCCGCAACCCCAGGACGACCCGATCCTGCGGGCCCACCCCCCGTTCGATGAGATACCTGGCCAGCCGATTGACGCGGGCACCCAGCTCCGCGTAGGTGACCTGCGTACCGTCGGCGGCAACCAACGCCACCGCGTCCGGTGCCGCCGCGACGGTCGCATTCAGCAGCGAGACCAGGGTGGCCGCGGTATCCAGCCGATGACCGGTGGCATTGCGTTGCGCGAGGATCGCCGTCCGCTCCGCGGGATCCAGGACCTCCACATCGCCGACCGGTACCGCCGGATCGGTCACCAGCGCGGCCAGCATCCGGGTCAACCGGTCGGCGAACCCCTGCACGGTGGCGTGGTCGAACAGCGCGGTGGCATAGGTGAAATGCCCCGCCACACCCTGCGGCGCGCCCGCCTCGTCGTAGCTGTCGCCCACGATCAGATGCAGATCGAACTGGGAGACCTCGATCTCGAAGTCCACGCCCGAGACCGTCAGCCCCGGCAGTTCCAGGCTCGACTGCGCCAGGTTCTGGAACGAGAAACCCACCTGGAACAGCGGGTGCCGCGCGGTCGAGCGGACCGGGTTGATCACCTCCACCAGGCGTTCGAACGGTACATCGGCGTACGCGAACGCCGCGATATCGATCTCCCGCTGCCGGGCCAGCAGTTCGGCGAACGATTCACCGCGATCCACCAGGGTGCGCAGCACCAGGGTGTTGACGAACATACCGACCAGATCGTCCAGCGCCTGCTCGCCGCGACCGGCCACCGGAGTGCCCACCGCGATATCGTCGGTACCGGACAGCCGCGACAGCAGCACCGCCAGCGCGGAATGCACGACCATGAACAATGTCGCGTTGTGCTGCTGGGCGATCCGCAACAATCCGGCATGGGTCTCGGCATCGACCCGCACGTCGACCCGGCCGCCCACGACGGACTGCACGGCCGGGCGGGGCCGGTCCGCGGGCAGATCCAGCTGATCCGGCAGTTCCTCCAGCGCCGCCTGCCAGTACCCGATCTGTTCGGCGGCCAGCGAATCCGGATCGCTCTCGTCACCGAGCAGTTCCCGCTGCCAGAGGCTGTAGTCGGCGTACTGCACCGGCAGCGGTTCCCATCCGGGCGCCGCACCGGCCGTGCGCGCGGCGTAGGCGGTCATCAGATCCCGGGTCAGTGGGCCCACCGACGCACCGTCGGCGGCGATATGGTGCACCACCATCGCGAGCACGAACTCGTCGGCGGCGTCCTCCAACCGCAGCAGCGCGACCCGCAACGGCACCTCGGCCGTCACATCGAATCCGGTCGACACCAATTCCGAGACGACCGCGACCACATCCCCGGCGGCCACGGACCGCACCTGCAATTGCGGCGCAGCCTCGCCGGCCGGCAGTACCACCTGCACCGGACCGAATTCGGTCTCCGGATACACGGTCCGCAGTACCTCGTGCCGCACCACGAGGTCCGCGACCGCGGCCCGCAGCGCTTCCACATCGAGCTTGCCGGACAATCGGATCGCCAGCGGAATGTGATACGCCGCCGACGCTCCGTCGAAGCGGTTCAGGAACCACATCCGCTGCTGTGCCAGCGACAACGGCACCCGGTCCGGTCGCGGGCGCGCGATCAGCGGCGCGCGGCCGCCCGATCCGCTCAGTTCGCCCAGCTTCGCGGCGAACTCGGCCACGGTGGAGGCCTCGAACAACACGCGGGCCGGGATCCGGGCGTCCACGGTGGCACCCAGCCGGCCCGCCACCTGAGCCGCGATCAGCGAGTTACCGCCGAGTTCGAAGAAATCGTCGTCTGCGCCCACCGGATCGGCGGGGCTCAGCAGATCGGCGAAAACCGCCGCGACCTGCTTCTCCAACGGGGTTTCCGGGGCCCGATACGCTTTGGTGCGCAATTGCGGTGCGGGCAGCGCCCGGCGGTCGACCTTGCCGCCGGGGGTCAGCGGGATGGTGTCCAGCACGGTGATACTCGCCGGAACCATGTACGCGGGAAGCCGGTTCGCGGCCAGGGCGAGCAATTCGTCGGTGTCGACGAAGGCCCCGTCGGCGGGGTGCACATAACTGGCCAGTACGGTAGCCCCGCTGGGCGGCTCGTAACCGACGGTGACGGCGAAGTCCACCGACTCGTGCCCGCCCAGGACGGCGTCGATCTCCCCGAGTTCGATCCGGAAACCGCGGATCTTGACCTGGAAATCGTTGCGACCCAGATATTCCAGCGAACCGTCGGCCAGCCAGCGCACCAGGTCGCCGGTGCGGTAGAGCCGGGAACCGTCGTCGGTGAACGGATGCGCCACAAAACGTTGCGCGGTCGTCCCCGGCAGGTTGCGGTAACCGCGCGCCAACTGGGCACCGCTGACATAGAGTTCACCGGTCACCCCGGTGGGCAGCGGAGCCAGTCGTTCGTCCAGCACGTATTCGGTGACCCCGCGGATCGGGGCGCCGATGACGACCGGCGCGTCCGGTTGCATGGGATCGCTGATGTTCACCGCGACGGTGGCCTCGGTCGGCCCGTACGCGTTGAAGAATTCCCGCGGGTTCCCGTCCGCCGACGGGACGGCCCAGCGCCGTACCAGATCCGGCGGGCACGCCTCGCCGCCGGTGATCACCACCCGCAGTTCGTCCAGGCCCGCCGGATCGATGGAGGCCAGGGCGGCGGGGGTGACGAAGGCATGGGTCACCCCTTCGCTGCGCAGCACTCCCGCCAAGTCGTCGCCGCCGTACACGGTGGTCGCGGCCACCACCATGGTCGCCGCGCCACCGATCGCCAGCAGCAATTCCAGCACCGAGGCATCGAACGAGGGCGAGGCGAAGTGCAGGGTCCGCGCGGTCGTATCGACCCGGTACCGGTCCTTCTGCTCCGCGCAGAACCCGGCCAGGCCCGCCTGGGTGACCACGACACCCTTCGGGGTACCGGTCGAACCGGAGGTGTAGATGACATAGCCCGGATGTTCGGCGCGCAGCGGGCGCAGCCGCTCGTCGAAGGAGACCGGTTCGGCCGGGTACTGTTCCAGCGCGGCGGCGGTCTCCGCGGTGTCGATGGCCAGCCATTCCACCTGTTCGGGCAGCCCGGCGGCCGATGCCGCGACGGTCAGGCCGAGGACGGCGCCGGAATCGGTGACCATATGTGTGACGCGGTCCACCGGATAGGTCGGGTCGACCGGCACGTAGCCGGCTCCGGTCTTGGCCACCGACCAGATCGCGATCACCGAATCGATCGAGCGGGTGATGCCGACCGCGACCAGGTCCTCGGGGCCGATACCGCGGGCGATGAGCAGCCGGGCCAGCCGGTTGGAGCGTTCGTCGAGTTCGGCGTAGCTGAGCCGGCCGAGATTCCCGGTGGCGTCGGCGTAGCTGACCGCGATACCCGACGGGTTGGTCTCGACCGCCGTCGCCAGCAGCTGGGGCAGGGTGGCGCCCCTGGGGCGCCGGGTTCGGGTGGGTCGGGTGCGCGCCGTTCGGGTCATGCCTGCATCACTTCCTGCTGGTGGTCACACTGCTCACCGACAACCGAACCCATCAACCTGCCTTGCCTGCCTGCCTCGTCGCTTTGAACGGCGGTGCACCCGCCGACGGCACACCGTTACCGGCCTGCTGGGCGGTACCTCGCACTGGGCGCGATCGATCGCCGCCGGACTCGCCGTCGTCCATCATTACATGGGCCGGAAGGGCCCGACTGTTACCACCGAGGATGCCATCACCCGGGGACATGGACTTTCGCCCGCCGCCACCGG
>JBFARE010000086.1:0-7325 GCA_040674215.1 Nocardia sp. NPDC050193
CGCCGTTCAGGCCTCGAGACTCGCGGCTGCGCCGCATGCGCTTCGAGGCCTGAACGGCGGGACGGGCCTCGACCCTTTCAGGGCCTCGTAAGACTCGGCACGGAAGGGGGTGCTGCTGTTCGTGAAAGCGATCGGATACCAGGCCGGCGGGGCGGTCGCGGCCATCATCGGCGCCACGGTGATGCCCACGTCGGAGTCGGCCTCCGATTCGAGAGAGCCGGCATCCGACCCGGCCCTCGAATGCCGACGCAACCCGTATGTGTCGAGTGTTGCGAGACACCTCAAAGGGTCGAGGCGGCTTGCCCCTCGGCCGAAGGTGCTCAAAGGTCGCGCTCTATGGATGGCCCACCGCACATCGCATGAGCCGAAGGCGCGGGTCTCGAGGCCGAAACGGCGAGACCACGGGGGACGCGGCCCCGGGAGGCCGGCATCGGCCCCCGGAAAGCTCAGTGTCCGCCGGCCGAGCCCGTGGTGCTCTTGGAGAGTTCCGATTCGTGCCGGGGCGCTTCCACGCCGGCGTCTACCGGGACCTGGACCACGACGTTGCCGTTGTTCTTGAAGTTGAAGGTGACGTCGTAGGCGAGGCCCGGGATGATGTCCTTGGTGAGGCCGGTGATCTCGATGCGGGCCGGTGTGGTCTCGCCGCCTTCGGTTTTGATCGTTTCGTTGCCGGTGTGGGTTTCCGCGCCGGCCTGCGGGGTGGAAACAACGACCGTCTCGGAGGGGGCGATCTCGAGTTTGTCGCCTTTACCCGGGGTGATCTGGACGGTCCCGAGGTCGGTGGTGACGCCGGTGAGTTCGTCGGCGCCCACCGCGCCGGTGTTCACGATCGACAGCGCGAGCGCGGCCTTGCCGCCGGCGGTGTGGGTGGTGGTGCCGCTGCCGGGGAACACGATGTGCACATTGCGCAGGGCGATATCGCCGGCGTTGGCCGTGTTGCCGTTGATGGCGGCCACCTGTACGGCGGTCTGGGAGATCTGGCCGGCGCTGCAGCCGGACAGGATGAGCGCCGCACCGGCGGCGAGCGCGGCGGCCGCCACCATGCGGCGCCGCCGGGTCGGGACCGGGCCAGCGGCAGTCACAGCAGTCAGGGCAGTCACGGGTTGTCCTCCATGTCCGAGTGGGCGCACTCCAACTAGGCACTGTAGTAGTTGGGTTCCGGACTGGGGAGCACCGGGCGGTGTCAGGGGGGATTACGTGCCGTGTGTTGTGTGATTTGTCGCACGTCACAGTGTGTCCGGTAGGTCGCGGATCGTAGTCTCGGCAGCGCCCCGGTGTGCGTCGGGGAACGGTGCGCCGACCGGGTGTCGCGTAGATCCCGGGCCGTCGCGCTGACCGGTAACGATCGGGCCTCCGCGACCCACTTGCGTGACCGCGCGGAGTGGGTTTTGATATGCCCTCGGAGGGCCTGTGCCCGACACCCGTTCGGGCACAACGTGATGCACACCAAACTCGTCCTGTCAAGCCCCAGTACCTGGTCGTTGTGGCCCTGACCTGCGCAGTTGATCGCGCCGTTATCGAGTCGCGTGTTAAACTGTGAACATCGAAAGGGGCACGGGACACATGATTTTTAAGGTCGGAGATACCGTCGTTTATCCCCATCATGGGGCGGCTTTGATCGAAGCTATCGAGACCCGCACCATCAAGGGTGAGCAGAAAGAGTATCTGGTCCTGAAGGTCGCACAGGGTGACCTCACTGTTCGGGTTCCCGCGGAAAACGCGGAATATGTCGGCGTTCGCGATGTAGTGGGCCAGGAAGGTCTGGATCGGGTCTTCCAGGTGCTGCGTGCGCCACATACGGAAGAGCCCACCAACTGGTCCCGCCGTTACAAGGCCAACCTCGAGAAGCTCGCCTCCGGCGATGTGAACAAGGTGGCCGAGGTCGTTCGCGACCTGTGGCGCCGGGAACAGGATCGTGGCCTGTCCGCGGGCGAGAAGCGGATGCTGGCCAAGGCTCGTCAGATCCTCGTCGGGGAGCTCGCGCTCGCCGAGGGTACCGATGACGGCAAGGCCGAGACGCTTCTCGACGAGGTTCTCGCCGCGGCTTCCTGATCGTGCACAAAACAGACGGTCCCGGCCGTGACGCCGGTCCCGTCACCGCACTGGTTCCTGCCGCCGGTCGGGGCGTGCGCTTGGGTGCAGATGAACCCAAAGCGTTCGTCCCGATCGGCGGCACTCCCATGCTCACACTGGCTGTGAACGGGCTGGTGGCTGCCGCGGTCGTCGACGAGATCATTGTGATGGTGCCCGCCGAACACGTCGACCTGACGGCAGCTCTGCTACCCCCCGATGCGCCGGTGCGGATCGTGGTCGGCGGCGCCGAGCGCACCGATTCGGTACGCGCCGGTCTCGCCGCTGCCGGTGATACCGCGTTCTTCCTGGTGCACGACGCGGCCCGCGCGCTCACACCGCCCACGCTGATCGCCCGGGTGGTGGACGGGCTGCGCGCCGGTCATCCCGCGGTCGTGCCCGCACTGCCGGTGGTGGACACCGTGAAAACCGTCGATTCCGGCGGGAATGTCACCGGTACGCCGGATCGTGGCGCGTTACGGGCCATCCAGACCCCGCAGGGATTCACCGCGCGGGCATTGCGTGCCGCGTACGCCGACGCGGGCTCGGCGACCGACGACGCCGGCCTGGTGGAACGGCTCGGCGTCGCCGTGCGGACCGTCGCCGGCGACCCACTGGCCTTCAAGATCACCACTCCGCTCGATCTGCGCCTGGCCGAATCCCTGCTCACCGCGGACCCGGCGGTGACGCCGTGCTGAACATGCGAGTGGGGATCGGCACCGACGTACATCCGATCGAACCCGGTCGTCCCTGCTGGATGGCCGGTTTGCTGTTCGACGGCGAGGACGGTTGCGCGGGACATTCCGATGGTGACGTCGCCGCGCACGCCCTCTGCGACGCCCTGCTGTCCGCGGTGGGCCTGGGGGATGTGGGATCGGTCTTCGGCACCGGCCGGCCGGAATGGGCCGGGGTATCCGGAGCCGCCATGCTGAAAGAGGTGCGGCGGCTGCTCGACGACGCCGGATACGAGGTCGTCAACGCCGCCGTCCAGGTGATCGGTAACCGGCCGCGGATCGGCCCGCGCCGCGCCGAGGCCCAGCAGGTGCTGGGTGATCTGCTGGACGCGCCCGTATCGGTTTCCGGCACCACCAGTGACGGCCTGGGCCTCACCGGGCGCGGTGAGGGGATCGCAGCGGTCGCCACCGCGCTGGTGCACTGTCCCGGGCGGCCGAGTGGACAGCCCGGAGACGGTGGCGAGGTGCGACCGGCATAGGGCCCGCGAGGCCGCCCGCTCGGTCCGGTGGCCCGGACCGGTCCGATGCTCGGTTCGAGCCGGTGAGCCACTCCCGCGAAAACTGCCGACCACGCGCCCGCGGCAGCGGAATACCGAAGTTCGCACGCGCGGCCGAGCCGACTGCCGGTGCACCCGGCCGCACCGCTACCCTGCCCATATCCCCCTGCACCAAATCCGAGTGCACTTCATACACGAAACTAGGATCGACTGCCGTGACGCTGCGCCTGTTCGACACCGAGACACGGACCCTGCGTGATTTCACGCCGTTGGTACCCGGCCACGCCTCGGTGTACCTGTGTGGGGCGACCGTGCAGGGGCTACCTCATATCGGTCACGTGCGCAGCGGGGTCGCCTTCGACATTCTGCGCCGGTGGCTGACGGCCAACGGCTCGGATGTGGCGTTCATCCGCAATGTCACCGATATCGAGGACAAGATCCTCACCAAGGCGGCCGCGGCCGGCCGGCCCTGGTGGGAATGGGCGGCGACGCACGAACGCGCCTTCGATCAGGCCTATCGGCAACTCGGTGTGCTGCCGCCGTCCGCCGAACCGCGCGCGACCGGCCACATAACCCAGATGGTCGAACTGATGCAGCGGCTGATCGACCGGGGGCACGCCTACGCCTCCGAAGGCAATGTGTATTTCGATGTCCGGAGCTACCCGGATTACGGGCATCTGTCCGGGCACCGCCTCGAAGATGTGCACCAGGGCGAGAGCGCCGGCCGCGGTAAACGCGACCCTCGTGATTTCACGCTGTGGAAAGCCGCCAAACCCGGAGAGCCGACCTGGCCGTCGCCCTGGGGTCCCGGGCGACCCGGCTGGCATCTGGAATGCTCGGCCATGGCCGAGTTCTATCTGGGGCCGGAATTCGATATCCATTGCGGTGGAATGGACCTGGTCTTCCCGCACCACGAGAACGAAATCGCGCAGTCCAAGGCGGCCGGGGACGGTTTCGCCCGGTACTGGTTGCACAACGGCTGGGTCACCATGGGCGGTGAGAAGATGTCGAAATCTCTCGGCAATGTGCTGTCCATTCCGAATGTGCTGAAATCGGTGCGCGCGGTGGAATTGCGCTTCTACCTGGGCAGTGCGCACTACCGGTCGATGCTGGAATATTCGGATAAGGCCCTGCACGACGCCGCCCAGTCCTATCAGCGGATCGAAGCGTTCGTACAGCGAGTGGCCGAACGCGGCGGGGATATCCCGATGGGTAAATGGACCGACGGATTCGCCGCCGCGCTCGACGACGATCTCGGGGTGCCGAAGGCGCTCGCCGAGATCCACCACGGCGTGCACGAAGGCAATCGCGCCCTGGACGCGGGCGTGCTCGACACCGCCCGGGAACACGCCGGGCAGATCCGGGCCATGCTCGATGTCCTCGGCGTGGACCCCCTCGACCCGCACTGGCACAGCGCCGCCGACCATTCGGCCGCCGACGCCGCCCTGGAGGTGCTGGTGGGCGCCGAACTGGAACGACGGCAGCAGGCCCGGGCCGCCAAGGACTGGGCGACCGCCGACGCGGTCCGCGACCGGCTGCAGGCGGCCGGAATCGAAGTAACCGATACACCCAACGGTGCCGAATGGTCACTGGGCGCACCTACCCCTGGAAAGGCGGGCTGATGGCCGGCAATTCACAACGTCGCGGTGCGATCCGTAAAGGCGGCACCAAGAAGGGAGCCGTGGTCGGGTCCGGCGGCAAGCGACGTCGCGGGCTGGAGGGCCGCGGGCCGACGCCACCGGCCGAACAGCGCACGAAACATCCGGCGGCACGGCGGTCGGCGGCGAAAGCCAAAGCCGCGCAGAACAATCCGCCCGGCCGTGGGCGTCCGGCCGGGCGGCGCAGCGAGGACGGTCCCGAACTGGTGCTGGGCCGCAATCCCGTGGTGGAGTGTCTGCGGGCCGGGGTTCCGGCCAGCGCCCTGTATGTGGCGGTGGGTACCGAGAACGACGAGCGGCTCACCGAGAGCGTCCGCCTCGCGGCCGATACCGGGATCTCCATTCTGGAGGTGCCGCGCACCGATCTGGACCGGATGAGCTCCAACGGCCTGCACCAGGGCCTGGCGCTGCAGGTGCCGCCGTACCGGTACGCCCACCCCGACGACCTGCTGGCCCGGGCCAAGGAGTCCGCCGAGCCGGCCCTGCTGGTGGCGCTGGACAATATCTCCGATCCGCGCAACCTCGGCGCCGTCGTCCGCTCGGTCGCGGCCTTCGGCGGGCACGGTGTGGTGATTCCGCAGCGGCGCAGCGCCAGCGTGACCGCGGTCGCGTGGCGGACCAGCGCCGGCGCCGCCGCCCGGCTCCCGGTCGCCCGTGCCACCAATCTCACCCGCACGCTGAAGGATTGGGCCGCCACCGGCGTCCAGATCGTGGGCCTGGACGCCGGCGGCGATCTGTCCCTCGACGATTTCGACGCCACCACCCCGACGGTGATCGTCGTCGGATCGGAAGGCAAGGGGCTGTCGCGGCTGGTCCGGGAGACCTGCGATGCGGTCCTGAGTATCCCGATGGCGGGCCCGGTGGAATCACTGAACGCCTCCGTCGCCGCGGGCGTGGTGCTGGCCGAAACCGCCCGGCAGCGCCGCGCCTGAACGCTCGATCACGGTGGCCCGCCCGGCCGGTCGACGGGCCGGCGGGCCGCTGCCGCGGCGCGGCGACCGGGCGTGTCGGGGAGCGGTCAGCGGCCGGTTCGGGAGTGAATCCGCCGCGCCCGGACCGCAAATCCGGCACCGCACCGTAGAATTCGTCATGTGGTGATACCCAATGCGCCCATCGGTAAGCCGGTAGAGCACCCGCACGCGACAGCGGTGCTGTTCCTCGGTGCGCTCAGCGTGCTGTGTTGCGGGCTGGCCGGACCGGTGGCCTGGGCGATGGGCAAACGCGCACTCGATCAGATCGAGGAGTCCGGCGGCGCGTACGGTGGCCACACCCAGGTCGTCGTCGGATTCATCCTCGGCGTCATCGGCACCATCCTCATGGTCGTGATGGCGGTGCTGTTCCTGGTGGTGCTGCTCGGCGGGGGCTGAGCGGCATCAGTCCAGGCTCTGCTGCCCGGACCATTTCGTACGCGCCCAGTTCGGCCATTCGTCATTGATCGAGCCGGACCACGAGGGCTGGCGGCGCTCCCGGAAGGCCGCCATCGCCTCCCCGGCGTCCCGGCCGTCGGCAATGTGCTCGTTCAGATCGGCTTCGAGCCGCGCGACCACGTCGGGTTCGAGCCCGACACCTTCCCACAGCAGCCGCTTGGACAGCGCGGCGCTCAACGGGGCGGAACCGCCCGCGATATCGTGCGCCACCGCCATCGCCGTCGGCACCACCTCCGCCGCGGGCAGACACGCGTTGGCCAAACCCATGGCCCGGGCTTCCGCCCCGTCGAAGGTACGGCCGGTGAGCAGGATATCGGCGGCATTGGCCAGCCCGGCCAGCCGCGGCAGCGTCCAGTGCACATAGCCGTCGGCGAGAACCCCGCGCCGGACCTGGCTCAGCGCGTAGACCGCGTCGTCGGCCATATAGCGCAGATCGCACTGCAGCGCCAATGCCAGCCCCGCACCCACCGCGTGCCCGTTGACCGCCGCGATCACCGGTTTACGCACCCGGAACGGCGGCGGCTCGATACTCGCGCTCACCTCGCCCACCCGGTTCGACAGATCGGCGCCCGCACAGAAAGCGGGCGGGGTACCGGTGATCACCACGACCCGGATGGCGTCCTCGCTGTCACACCGTTTCAGCGCCGCCCCCAGCGCCTCGGTCATGGCAGGGTTGAAGGCGTTCTGTTTCGCCGGCCGATTCAATGTGAGGACGGCGATGCCCGCTGAGACATCGACGAGCAATTCCGAACTCATGGCTCGGATGGTAGCTGGGTTTATGGCGCCCCGGCGCGCGCGGGGGTTGAGGATGCGGGCCGGTTCGCGAAGGTGGGGGCGCGGGCCTGCTCGCGAAGGTGTGTGTTTTTGGCGCGCTGGCGCGCGCGGGGTCGAGGCCCCCTTGGTCTCGCCGTTTCGGCCTCGAAAGCGCATGAGCCGAAG
>JBFARE010000087.1:0-7090 GCA_040674215.1 Nocardia sp. NPDC050193
GGCAGCGGGCTTGCGCGCGGTCTCCGGATCCGCGACCGCGGTGGCCCCGCTCAGCCGGACCACCCGGTCCGCCACCGCCAGCAGGGCCGGCCGGTGCACGACCAGCAGCACCGTCCGTCCGGCGGCGAGGCGCCGCACGGCCGCCACCACATCCGCCTCGGTCTCCCCGTCGAGCGCGGCCGTCGGCTCGTCCAGCAGGAGCACGGGCCGGTCCGCGAGGAACGCCCGGGCCAGCGCGAGTCGTTGCCGCTGCCCCGCGGACAGTCCGGCCCCGTCCTCACCGAGCACCGTGCCGGTCCCGGCGGGCAGGGCCTCGACGAACTCCAGCGCTCCCGCGTCCGCGAGCGCCCGCCGCACGGCCGCGTCGTCGGCGTCGGGACGCGCCAGCCGTACGTTCTCGTCGATCGTGCCCGCGTAGAGGTGCGGGCGCTGCGGCACCCACGCGATCCGCGACCGCCACCGCTCCAGGTCGGCCGACGCGAGGTCGGTTCCCCCGGCCAGCACCCGTCCCCCGGACGGCCGCACGAATCCGAGGAGCGTGTTCAGCAGGGTGGATTTGCCCACGCCGCTCGGTCCGACCAGCGCGACCGTCTCGCCGGGCCGGACGGTGAAGGACACGTCGGTGACGGCGTCGGCGGCGCGTCCGGGATAGCGCACGGTCACGTTCTCGAAGGCCACCCCCGTCCCGGCCGCCTCGACCGTGCCCTGCCGCGGCGCCGGGGTCTCCAGGACCTCGAAGATCTCCTCGGCGGCGGCCAGTCCTTCGGCGGCCGCGTGGTACTGCGCCCCGACCTGCCGCAGCGGCAGATACGCCTCGGGCGCGAGGACGAGGATCACCAGACCCGTGTACAGGTCCATCTCGCCGTGCACGAGCCGCATGCCGATCGTCACGGCCACCAGGGCCACCGAGAGCGTCGACAGCAGCTCCAGCGCGAACGACGAGATGAAGGCGATCCGCAGCGTGCGCATGGTCGCCTGCCGGTACTCGCCGGTGATACGCCGGATCGACTCGGCCTGCGCCTTGGCCCGGCCGAACACCTTGAGGGTGGGCAGTCCGGCGACGACGTCCAGGAAGTGCCCGGACAGCCGGGACAGCAGGCGCCACTGACGGTCCATCCGCGACTGCGTGGCCCAGCCGATCAGCACCATGAAGACCGGGATGAGAGGCAGCGTGCCGACGATGATCGCGGCGGACACCCAGTCCTCGGTCACGATCCGGGCGAGCACCGCGACCGGCACGACCACCGCCAACCCCAACTGCGGCAGGTAGCGGGAGAAGTAGTCGTCGAGGGCGTCCACCCCGCGCGTGGCGAGGGCCACCAGCGAGCCCGTGCGCCGGCCACCGAGCCAGTCCGGCCCGAGGGCGGTGGCCCGCTCCAGTACCCGTCCACGCAGCTCAGACTTCACGGCGGCACTCGCACGGTGGGCGGCGAGTTCGGTGAGCCAGGCGACCAGCGCACGGCCGACCGCCACGGCCACCAACAGCAGCAGGGGGGTACGCAGCCCGGTGAGGGACAGGCCGTGCTGGAAGGCACCCACCACGGTCTCGGCGATGAGCATCGCCTGCGCGATGACCAGGGCCGCTCCGACAGCACCCAGACCGACGACCGCAGCCAGGAAGAACCGGGTGGCGCGGGCGTACCGGAGGAGGCGCGGGTCGATCGGTTTCACGTGAAACACCCTTCTCAAAGAGCATGTTTCACGTGAAACACGCCCTCTCTCCTCAGGGGGTGTGTTTCACGTGAAACACACCCCACTTCGGACTCAGTGCGCGGTCTCGGCGATGTGCTGCGTGCCGATCCGCTTACGGAACACCCAGTACGTCCAGCTCTGGTAGAGCAGCACGAGCGGCGTGGCGATCCCCGCACACCAGGTCATGATCTTCAGGGTGTACGGGCTCGACGAGGCGTTGGTGACCGTGAGGCTCCAGTTCGCGTCGAGGGAGGACGGCATGACGTTCGGGAACAGCGTCAGGAAGAGCATCGCGACGGCGGCCACGATGGTGACGCCGGAGAGCGCGAACGACCAGCCCTCGCGTCCCGCCTGGTTCGCCACCAGCGCGGCGACCAGGGCGCCGACCGCCACGACCAGCGCGACCAGACTCTTGGCGTCACCGCTGTCGATCTGCGTCCACAGCAGGAAGACCAGTGCGAGCGCCGCGGTGAGGAGCCCGACCTTCGACGCCAGCTTCCGTGCCCGTTCCCGGATGTCGCCGACGGTCTTCAGGGCCGTGAAGACCGCCCCGTGGAAGGTGAACAGCGTCAGGGTCACCAGGCCGCCAAGCAGCGCGTACGGGTTGAGCAGATCCCAGACGTTGCCCACGTACTCGAAGTTCCGGTCGATCTTGACGCCTCCCACGATGTTGCCGAAGGCGACGCCCCACAGGAACGCGGGGAGCAGCGAGGTCCAGAAGATCGCGGTCTCCCAGTTGCGCTGCCAGTTCTCCTCGGGCCGCTTCACCCGGTACTCGAAGGCGACGCCGCGCACGATCAGACAGACCAGGATGAGCAGCAGGGGCAGGTAGAAGCCGGAGAAGAGGGTGGCGTACCACTCGGGGAAAGCGGCGAAGGTCGCGCCGCCCGCCGTGAGCAGCCATACCTCGTTGCCGTCCCAGACCGGCCCGATGGTGTTGATGAGGACGCGCCGTTCCGGCCTGTCCCGGGCGAGCAGCCTGGTGAGGATGCCGACCCCGAAGTCGAAGCCCTCCAGGAAGAAGTAGCCGGTCCACAGGACGGCGATCAGGACGAACCAGACGTCGTGCATTTCCATGTCTGTGCAGCTCCCTCGGCCTAGTAGGAGAAGGCCATCGGCTTGTCGGCGTCCCGGGAGTCGCCGCCGATCTTCGTGGGCGGGTTGAGGTCGGCTTCGGTGAGTTCGGGCGGGCCGGCCTTCACGTACTTGACCAGCAGCTTGACCTCGATGACGGCGAGGATCGCGTAGAGCGCCGTGAAGACGATCATGGAGGTGAGTACCTCGGCCTGGGAGACACCGGGGGAGACCGCGTCACGGGTCTGAAGGACGCCGTAGACGACCCAGGGCTGACGGCCCATCTCGGTGAAGATCCAGCCCCAGGAGTTGGCGATCAGCGGGAACCCGAGGGTCCAGATCGCCGCCAGCCAGTAGAGCTTGGTCAGCTTGGGGCTGAGCGCCTTGTTCCGGAAGAGCACCACATGGGGCACCTCGTCCTCGCCGACCCTCAGATGGCGTGGCAGGAGGAACTTCTTGCGGGTGAGCCAGAGCCCGGCCAGGCCGATCGCGAAGGACGTCATGCCGAAGCCGATCATCCAGCGGAACCCCCAGTAGGCGACGGGGATGTTGGGCCGGTAGTCGCCGGGGCCGAACTTCTCCTGCTCGGCCTTGTTCACGTCGTTGATGCCGGGGACGTAGGAGCTGAAGTCGTCGTTGGCGAGGAAGGACAGCAGGCCCGGTATCTCGATCGCGACCTTGTTGTGCCCCTCCTCGACGTCTCCGTAGGCGAAGACCGAGAAGGGTGCGGGCGCCTCGCCGTCCCACAGCGCCTCGGCGGCGGCCATCTTCATCGGCTGCTGCTTGAACATGACCTTGCCGAGGACGTCACCGCTGACGGCGGTGAGCAGTCCGGCGATGACCACGGTGACCAGGCCGAGGCGCAGCGAGGTCTTCATCACCGGGACGTGCTTCTTGCGGTACAGGTGGAAGGCGGCGATGCCGACCATGAAGGCGCCGCCGGTGAGGAAGGCCGCGGACATGGTGTGGAACACCTGGCTGAGCGCGGTGTTCTGGGTCAGCACGGCCCAGAAGTCGGTGAGCTCGGCCCGGCCCTTCTCCTTGTTGATCCGGTAGCCCACGGGGTGCTGCATCCAGGAGTTGGCCGCCAGGATGAAGTACGCCGACAGGATCGTGCCGATCGAGACCATCCAGATGCAGGCCAGGTGGATCTTCTTCGGCAGCCTGTCCCAGCCGAAGATCCACAGGCCGATGAAGGTGGACTCGAAGAAGAAGGCGATCAGCGCCTCGAAGGCGAGCGGGGCCCCGAAGACGTCACCGACGAAGCGCGAGTAGTCGGACCAGTTCATGCCGAACTGGAACTCCTGCACGATGCCGGTGACGACACCCATCGCGATGTTGATCAGGAAGAGCTTGCCCCAGAACTTCGTCGCCCTGAGGTACTTCTCGTTCTCCGTGCGCACCCAGGCGGTCTGCAGCCCGGCGGTGAGGGCCGCGAGGGAGATCGTCAGGGGGACGAAGAGGAAGTGGTAGACGGTGGTGATGCCGAACTGCCAGCGCGCCAGTGTCTCCGGCGCCAGAGCCAGGTCCACGTCGTCACTCCTTGTCTCACGCTCGTGGATCACGCTTGTGAAAGCGTTCACATTCACAAGCTAGTATGCCGCACCGATTTTCGATAGGCGAAGGGGGGTCCCCGCTACTCGCGGAAACCCCCCTCGCACCATCTCCGACCAGCCGAAACCGGTGCGGACGGCGCTACATCTCCTGGCGGAACCCTTCCGCCGCCTTCAGGAAGATGTCGTTCGCCTCGTTCTCGCCGATCGTCACCCGCACGCCCTCACCGGGGAACGGCCGCACCACGACACCGGCCTGCTCGCACGCGGCCGCGAAGGCGGTCGTGTGCTCGCCCAGCCGCAGCCACACGAAGTTGGCCTGGGTGTCGGGCACCGTCCAGCCCTGGGCGCGCAACGCCTCGACCACCCGCAGACGCTCGCACACCAGGGAGCCGACCCGGCCGAGCAGGGCGTCCTCGGCGCGCAGCGAGGCGATCGCGGCCTCCTGCGCGAGCTGGCTCACGCCGAAGGGCACCGCCGTCTTGCGCAGCGCCTCCGCCACCGGCTCGTGGGCGATGGCGAAGCCGATGCGCAGACCGGCCAGACCGTAGGCCTTGGAGAAGGTCCGCAGGACACAGACGTTGGGCCGCTCGCGGTACAGCTCCACGCCGTCCGGCACCTCGGGATCACGGATGAACTCGCGGTACGCCTCGTCGAGCACGACCAGGACGTCCCGCGGCACCCGGTCGAGGAACCGCTCGAGCTCGGCCCGCTTCACGACCGTGCCCGTGGGGTTGTTGGGGTTGCAGACGAAGATCAGTCGCGTGCGGTCGGTGATCGCGTCGGCCATCGCGTCCAGGTCGTGCACGTCCCCCGGCGTCAGCGGAACGTGCACGGCCGTCGCGCCGCTGATCTGCGTGATGATCGGGTAGGCCTCGAAGGACCGCCAGGCGTAGATCACCTCGTCGCCGGGGCCCGCGGTCGCCTGGACGAGCTGCTGCGCGACTCCGACCGAGCCGGTGCCCGTGGCGAGGTGGGAGGCCGGGACGCCGAAACGTTCGGACAGCTCGCTCACCAGGGCCGTGCACGCCAGGTCCGGGTACCGGTTGAACGACGCGGCCGCGGCCGTCACGCTCTCCATCACACCGGGCAGCGGCGGATAGGGGTTCTCGTTGGAGGACAGCTTGTAGGCCGTGGGCCCACCGGCCGCGGCCGGCCTGCCCGGCTTGTAGGTGGGGATCCCCTCCAGCTCGGCGCGCAGTTTGGGGCTCGTCTCGCTCACCGCAGTCCTCCTCGTGACCACCACCGCTTCAATACTGCTCACCTTATGAGGATTCGGCGCGGCTGCGAACAGGTGAGAGGGACCCGCCCTCCCGAAACGGAGGGAGCCCCGCGACTTCTCCGGACGAAGCCCCACGAAGGCGTACGTCCCTGGGGGCGCGCCGCACATATATCTACGCGCCGGTAGTGCACTCCGTGGCGCGCATCCCTCGTGCAGGTGAGTTGAGACCTCTTCGAGACATCGGTGCCACGACAGGCTCATCCGTGCCGACACACCACGTCCTGGCATGGAACCTGGTAACCACCTTTGTTTCCAAGGTAGTTGGACCGTTTCTTCCTTGCAGAAACGTGCCTGTCAACGCGTGCATATGCGTCCGCCCTACCCCACCGAATGAGCCCTACTATCGGCTCGCCATGACAGCAGCAGGGAAGCACCAGGTGAGCCGCGCGGAAACCTCACGCCGAGGCAGCCGGCCGGGCCGGGCGGGCATCAGGGACGTGGCCGCCGCCGCCGGAGTGTCCATCACGACCGTATCCGACGCCCTCAACGGCAAGGGCAGGCTCCCGGACGCCACCCGTCGCCATGTCCGCGAGGTCGCCGACCGACTCGGCTACCGCCCATCGGCGGCGGCCCGAACCCTCCGTACCGGAAAGTCGGGCCTCATCGGCCTGACCGTGACGACGTACGGGGATGAACCTTTCACCTTCACCGAGTTCGCCTACTTCGCGGAGATGGCGCGCGCCGCCACCTCGGCCGCGCTCGCCCGCGGCTACGCGCTCGTGATCCTCCCCGCGACCTCGCGCCACGACGTGTGGTCCAACGTGGCCCTGGACGGCACGGTCGTCATCGACCCCTCCGACCAGGATCCGGTGGTCAGCGAGCTCGTCCGGCAGGGTTTACCCGTCGTCTCCGACGGCCGCCCGGCCGGCGCGCTCCCGGTCACCGCCTGGGTGGACAACGACCACGAAGCCGCCGTCCTCGACATCCTCGACCACCTGGCCGACGCCGGCGCCCGCCGCATCGGCCTGCTCACGGGCACCACGACCGACACCTACACACACCTGTCCACCAGCGCGTACCTGCGGTGGTGCGAACGGGTCGGCCAGGACCCGGTCTACGAGGCCTATCCCGCGCACGACCCGTGCGCCGGGGCCGTGGCCGCCGACCGACTGCTGGCCCGGCCCGACCGGCCCGACGCCGTCTACGGTCTGTTCGATCCCAACGGCACCGACCTGCTCGCCGCGGCCCGCCGCTACGGGCTGCGCGTGCCCGAGGACCTGCTGGTCGTGTGCTGCAGCGAGTCCACGGTGTACGCCAACACCGAGCCGCCCGTCACGACGCTCTCGCTCAAGCCCCGGCGCATCGGCACAGCGGTGATCCAACTCCTCATCGACGCCATCGAGGGGGAGGAAACGGACCGGCCGGTGGAACAGGTCATACCGACGGAACTGTTCGTGCGCACCTCGTCGCAGCGACGCCCCCCGCGGACGACGGTCAGCCCCCCGCGGACACCCGAGGGGAAGTAGCCCCGCCCCGCCGCCGCTCCCCG
>JBFARE010000088.1:0-6826 GCA_040674215.1 Nocardia sp. NPDC050193
ACGGCCTTCTCACGAACCTCGGGCGGGTAACGCTTCGACATGATGGGGACCATCTTCCTCTAGGAAGAAGCGGTCCCCAACCCGTGACGGTTCACTGTATGGCCGGACGGGTTTTTTTCCACCGGCACCGCCTCGGCCCCAGTCTCTCTCAGAGCTCTATCTTGACCGTCGATAGCCCTCACTTATCGGCGGTCAGAATCGTTCGTTCTCAACAGATTTTGACTCGGCTACGCGACACCTTCACCGGCGCGGCGAACCTTCTCCCCGAACACCTGCGCCTCGTCGACGACGGCCTGCAGTTCTGCGGCGTCTACGCCACTCGCAGCCCACTTCGTCGCGTAGCTCTCCATCCGTCCCGCCGTGCCGAGGAGGGTCTGGCGCACTTCGTCCAGCGTGTGAGAGCCGTCTTCCGCCTGCAATGCGGTCATTATCCGCGCTCGCGCTGGGTTGGTCGGCGTGGTGCAACCACTGGCGAGGGAGTTCTCGGCGTATGGAGTGTCGCACTGGGTTGTGTTGTCGGTGTTCGCGGTGGGAGCGGTCGCGGTCCTCGCGATCGGCCGGCGGGAGCGTACCGGGGACGGCTCCAGCCACTTCGCCCCGGTGTTCGGCTGTGCGAGCGTGGTGTCGCCGCCCGTCACCGCGACCGGCATTGGGCAGATGCGTCCGTGCGGGCGGCGGTCTGCCAGCGCCAACCCTCGCCCGACTCTGAGGTCCGCATCACCGCGTGCCCCGCGTCCATGCGGTGGGCCGTCGCATGCGAGAAGGGCGACGAGTCGAAGCATCCGACATGTCCGCAGTCCACCCCGAGCCGCAGTGGGACGGGGTGGCTGCCGACGGCGAGACACTGTGGATATCTATCGCTCAGTGCGTAGATCTCGCGGGTGATGCGCTGCAGGCCCTCGGAGTCGGCGAAGCCGTACATCACGGCGTGGCCGCCGTCGGGGATCGCCGCTGTGTGGCGATCCCCAACTCGTGTGGTGAGAAGCATTGTCTGCGTCGATGTGTCGATGACCCGATGCCAGCGAGATCTCCGGTAAATGGTTCAGCGACGAAGAAGAACCTGAATTACCGGAAACCTCGTGATCAGCGTAGCGGTGACGGGCGTGCGGACCTGACCGATGCCCAGTGGGCTCGGCTGGTGCAGTGGGACTCGACGATCATGCGCGCCCATCAGCATGCTGCCGGCGCCCGCCGCGCAAACCGAACACCCGGACCTGCCGGCACCGAACCACCTGATCATGGGCTGGGCCGGTCACGGGGCGGATAGGGCACCTCACGAGATCATCGGTCGGGGGCGCACGCCTTACAGGCAGGCATCGTGCCCGCTTCGAACAGCGTGGTCAGAGTTCGTAGGTCCGCGTTACCGCTATCGAATCGCCGTCCTCTCGGGTCGAGGCCACGACGTCGCCGGGGCGCGGCCGGAAGCCGGGGGCGGCGGCGAGATCGTGGGTTTCCTCGATCGCGGTGACCTGGATCCGGGTCGCTCCCGGCGTCCGTACCGTGATGTCGGCTCCCTCCGGTGGAATATCGCGGAATCGAATTTCTCCCGGCCAGGTCTCGGCGCGCGCGCCCGCGACAGCCACGGAGACCGGGGACATACCCGCGACGGTGGCGGCAGCCCGGTCGATTGGGTGGTCGATGCGCAGCACCAGTGAGGCGGCCGATCGGCGGGGCGTCACGTGCATCGTAACCGAATCGCCGTCGCGGTTGCGAACCTCGATCGCGGGGCCGTCCAGCGCCAGCGGTTCGGCCCGGCCGGTCCAGAGCCGGCCACGGGCGTAGCCGGGCGAGAGCCGTGAAACATCCGTTCCTGCTACGTATTTCCGGGTCCATTCGCTCGGTTCGGGTTCCCCGCTCACCCAGCTGGCTTCCCCGGTGTCAGCGTTCAGTACGTAGGCGAGGTGACTGCGCCCGGGGTGCCGCCCGTCGAAGCGGTCTACCAGAGATCCGGTGCCGGCCAAGATCACCGCCAACACTGCCGCCGTCACCGGTACCGCGACGGTGGCGCGGCTTCGGACGCCCGGCGCAGGCAGCATCAACTCCACGAGCGGCAACAAGAGCAGACCGAAGAGTGCTACGCACGCCGCACCGGCACCACCGAATGCCAGGCCCACTCCGTTGAACAGGTTGCGGCGAGCGTGGGCAGCAGCGCGGCCGAGACCAGGGCACCCAGCGTCAACGCCGTGACCGACCACGCGGCCCATCGCACCGGTTGTAGTGCCAGTATCGCGCCGAGTGCGGCGAACAACGCGGGCAGCGCGAACAGGAACGACGCTCCCGGAGCCAGCGCCGCGCACGCCACCCCCAGCCCGGCAGGCCACACCAGCGCGCCGATCGCGAGCGCGGCCGGGCCCAGATGGCGACGCAACAGCAGATACCAACCGAGTAACGCGGTTCCGGCCAGCGCGACAAGGGCGACCTGGAAGGGCAGTGGGCGATGCACCAGCCCACCCATCAGGTCATAGCCGGGACGCAGCCATACCAGTACCGACCACATGAGCTGCCCGAGCAGTACCGCGATCGCCAGCGGCAGTATCGCCGACAGGCCGGCGAGGAGCATCCGCGGAACACTCGCCAGCCGTCGGCGTCGTGCGATGAACCCCGACGCGACAACCGCCGACAGGGCCAGCAGCGCGATCGGCCAGACCAGCGTGTTCGAGTACGTGATCATGACGCCGAAAACTCGGAAGTAGGTGTCGTCGTGGTCGGACTTCAGGCTGGGCAGGTCGGCCCTGCCCAGCGCGCGAGTGAGGTGGAGCATGTTCTCACCGTGGTGTTGCAGGCTGCCCCGGTCGAGGTTGGCGAGGGTGTCACCTGCGGTGTGGTAGTACGACGAGCCCTCGATGTAGGCGAAGTTGAGTCCGGTGAAACCGGCGTTGGAGAGGGAGGTGAAGTCGGAGTTGTTCGGCAGCGCCTTGTACACCTCGACCAGTGACGAGTCGCCGCGGGGATGCGGCACGGCATCGGCGAACAGAGAGACCAACGCGGCGTTGTGCTCCGACGTCTCGAACATCAGCGACGGTCCGCTCACGCCGCGGGCCTCCCAGTTGAGCACCACGCCACCCGCGGCGGCCAACGGGTGCTCCCGGACGAACGCGTCCGCGCCGAGCGCACCGTCCTCCTCACCGTCGGTGAACAGCAGCACCAGATCGTTGCGCAGCCCACCCTGTCTGCTGATCAACTGCCCGACCTCCACCATCGCGGCGACCGCGGCACCGTCGTCGGAGGCGCCGGGTCCGGTCGCGGCGGAATCGTAGTGCGCGACGAGCAGAATCGTTCCGGTGGGATCATGTCCGGGCAGCGTGGCGACCACATTGCCCACCCGGCCGAAGGTCGCGAGTCCCGTCGATGATCGCGTGCCGACTGCATGCTGGGTCGCCGTGGTGAAGCCCGCGGGTCGCAGTTGGTCGGCGATGTAGTCCCGCGCCCGATCACTGGCTGGGCTGCCCAGCGGTCGCGGTTCGGTCGCGAAGCGGGAGAGGTGGTTCAGTGCTCGCTCGGCGCTGAACTCTTCGGTCGCGGACGCGGGCAACGGCCGCTGCCCGCTCCCTTCGGCCATGACGGTCACCGCGACCGCGCCCAGCACGACCAGTAGTGCTGCCACTCCCGCGAGTACCCGGTACGGCGTTTCGATCAGTTTTTCGATCACGGTGCGACGCTATGAGCCCAGCAGCGCGGCGGGTATGCGGAAAACCACACACCAGGTGCGGAAAACCGCAGTCGATTGTCGGGAAATCCGCCGTGATCCGGGCATTCGCGCTCCGTAGCGTGTGTTTCATGGACCTCGTGGCAAGTACGAACACCGCCGATCTCGATGGGTTCACCGGCTGGGCTGTCGAGTTGATGGACTGGCTCGGCGGGCCGGGCGTCGGGCTGGCGATCGCGGCGGAGAACCTGTTTCCGTCACTGCCCAGCGAAGTGATACTGCCGTTGGCGGGCTTCGCCCGGCACGCGGGAAAGGTCGTTGATCGGTGCGATCGGATGGACGACCGAGGGGTCGGTGCTTGGTGCTGTCGTGCTCTATCTGCTGGGCGCCGCGCTCGGCCGCGATCGGCTGTACCAGCTGGTGGCGCGGCTTCCGCTGGTGCACACCCCCGGGATCTGGCGCGCAGCAAGAATGCAAGTGGCCGAACCTGACGGCGACCGTGGGTCCGGTCCGGGGTCCAGGAAAAGGTCAGGGGGCAATCCCACGCGTGGGGGTCACAGCTTCGCTGTTCGCCCGGCGTGTCGCGTCCTGAAAGATACGAACACAGCTGTCAATGGAAGGGCCATCGATGTCGAACCGGTTATGGGACCCGGAGGCTGCGGGAGTGCTGCGCCTGCCATCTGGACGAATGGTTCGTGGGAGGGGCCTCCGTAACCCCCTCCCACCCGGCGATGTACCTCAATTCGGGATGTATCTGCAAGGTAGCGAACCCGCGCCGGTGGAGTGGGAGAGCCGGTGGGTGCAGTGGCGGGATTTCTGGCTGCCGTCCGACCGCGGAGCATTCACTGCGGTACTACGTGAATTGCTCGAGCGTTCGGAGACCGAGCGCGTCGAAATCGCCTGCAGCGGTGGTTTGGGACGTACGGGTACGGCGATGTCCTGCCTCGTTGTGCTCGACGGGGTACCGGCCGCCGAGGCTGTCGACTACGTGCGAGAGCACTACTCGCGTAGGGCCGTCGAGACGCCGTGGCAAAAGCGGTTCGTCACCCGGTTCGGCTGACGTTCATGCGAGAGAGCGGCATTCGGGACATGGTCGTCGAATCCAGAGGCCGGCCGGGTCCGCCGGCCGGAACCGTGATCGATGATGCCGCTGGTCAGGAGCTGAGCGATGGGCCGCCATGATGTGGGTCAGAGTTACCGTCGGGATGGCTCCCCAGGCCCCGGTTTGCCGCGGTGTCGATCGGCGGTGTGGAGTCGGCCTGCCTGCCCCGACCGCACTCGCCCGTTCTGTTCCGCCCGGAACGCGAAACCTCAGAAGTGAGCAGGTCGCCCACGCCACATCTCAGGTCGACCGCGTCCGGACCTGCTCGTCCTCGACAGCGGCGCTGGGCCGGCGCGTACCGCGCCAATGCTCAACCGTCCGATTGTGCGCGTAGGTGTTCCAGGATCGCCAGAACTCTTCGGTTGTGCGCTTCGCCGACGGGCAGGTCGAGTTTGCCGAATATCGCGTTGATGTGTTTTTCGACCGCGCTGCGCGTGATGTAGAGGCGTTCGCTGACTGCGGCGTTGCTCAGGCCTTGGGCGATCAGTTCGAGTACGTCGCGTTCGCGGGTCGTGAGCCGTTCGATCGGAGACCCGGCACGACTGTGTTGTAGTAATTGCCGGACCACTTCCGGATCGAAGGCGGTGCCGCCTGCACCGACGCGGGCCACGGCGTCGAGGAAGGAGTCGATGGCGGCGATTCGGTCCTTGAGCAGGTAGCCCACGCCGCCGCTGCCGGTGAGGAATTCGGCTGCGTGCCGGCGTTCGACGTACTGGGAGAGCACCAGGACTGGGATCTCGGGCTGTTCGCGACGGAGCTCGAGGGCGGCCCGGATTCCCTCATCGATATGATCCGGTGGCATCCGCACATCGGCCACCACCAGGTCCGGCGGACGCAGCCGGACGGCATGCAGTAGTTCGACCGCGGTGCCGACCGAGTCGACGATCTCATGGCCTTCGGCGATGAGCAGCTGAGCCAGACTTTCCCGCAGCAGTGCGGAGTCTTCGGCGAGGGTTATGCGCAAGGTACCTCCGCGGTGATCGTGGTCGGCCCGCCGGCCGGGGAATCGACGGTGAACGTACCGTCCAGCGCGTGGATCCTGGCCGCGATACCGGACATTCCGTGCCCGGTCGGGTCGGCGCCGCCACGGCCGTCGTCGCGGATGCGCAGCCGGATGGTATCGCCGGTGTGGCCGACGGTGATCTCGAGCGCGGAGGCACCGGAGTGCTTGATGGCGTTGGTGATGGCTTCGCTGGCAGTGAAGTAGCAGGCCGATTCGACCGGTCGCGGTGGCCGTGAGGGTAGATCGATTTCGAGACGTGTCGGCAGCGGTGTGCGGTCTGCCAGCGCCTCGAGTGTGGCGTGTAATCCGTCGCGTGCCAGCATCGCCGGGTAGATTCGCCACGAGACCTCGCGTAGTTCGTCGAGCAGCTGTCCGGTTTCGGCGCGTGCCCGCTGATGCAGGTCCGCACGCATCCCGACATCGGTTTCGCGATCGACCCGGGCCAACATGATCGACAACGCGACCACCCGTTGCTGGACGCCGTCGTGCAGATCGCGTTCGATACGGCGACGCTCTTCGTCGATGCCCTCGGTCACCTCGGCCCGGGTGGTGGTCAACCGGGCGACCCGCTCGGCCAGCTCACCCGCCCCAGGCTTCGCGAAAAACCGCCACGCCCACAGCTCGGCCCGGGTGACGCCCAGCAGTCCTTGCACGGTGAGGAAAGCGAAGATCAGCCCCGGTAGGAGGACCACGATCACCGTTTTCCAGCGGACCTGCCCGGGTTCTGTGGCGTCGACCACCGGCACCGCCGCGCCTGTCCACGCGCCATAGACAAGTGCCATTCCGACCACCAACCCCGCGCCCAGTAGCGCCAGGATCACCCCGCCCAGCAGTCCGAGTGCGATCCGCAGGCTCAGATACCCCACCGCGCGCCGACCGGTGGGTTCCCCGGCCGGCGGCTTGCCGAGCAGCAGGCCCAACCTTCGCCGTTCCAGAGCAACTACGAACCGCCGAGGGCGTGGACCGAACAGCCCGGCCACCGCGGCGGCGAGATCCGGCACAACGGTGCCGACACCGAGCAGGATGCCGATGAGCACAGCGGCGCAGCGACGCGCACGCCGCGGGAACGCTGTCA
>JBFARE010000089.1:0-6653 GCA_040674215.1 Nocardia sp. NPDC050193
GGTGTGGTCTGCGGAGTCGCCTCGGCGGGGGTCGCCTCGGTTGGGGTCTGTGCGGTCGCGGTCTGTGCGGCCGTGGTCCGGGTGGGCGGCGCCTCGGTGGAGGTTCCCGGTTCCGTCCCGGGTGCCGCCGCCGTCTCTGTTCCCACCGTCGGGGTCACCGCCGTGGGCGCCGTAACTGCCGGGGCTACCGGGGTCGGCGCAGTGGATGTGGCCGTGGCCGTGGACGGGCTGGTGAGTTCGGGGCGTCGCCAGCGTTCCGGGACGGTGGGCAGTCGGCGTACGGCGTCCGGGTCGCCCGCGGCCGCCTCCGCGACGGCCCGTGCGCGCAGGGCGCTCTGGCGGGCGATCGGGGAGAAGCCGGGTGCCGCGTTCCCGGTCTCGGACGGCAGACCGCGCTGGCCCATCTGGTTCAGCGCCGCCTGGACCCCCGTCTTCGGGGCGAAGATCTCGCGCGGCAGCTGCCAGGAGGCGGCGCCGTCCACGTCGACGCGGTGTTCCCTGCCTTCGACGGCGAACGTGAGCCCGTAGCCGATGTACTGGTCGTCCCGGTCGAACTGGAGGTCCCCGGAGATCTCGCCGCCCCGGTCGCGCACCTCGTCGGCGAGGACCTGGAGGGCGGGCGGAAGAGGGTTGGTGCGGCCGAGGCTGCACACGTACCCGCCGGCCCTGGCCGTTCTCCGCTCACCGGTGGCCTCGATCACGTAGTCCGCCTGGAACCACGTCTCGCCGTTCTCGTGCTGATACGTCTCGATCGCGCCGACCTCCGTCCGGCCGATCGTCAGCCGGGGGTTCTCGCCCGTGGCGTAGCGCTCCAGCATCTCCGGGTACTGGACCTGGTGCCGGAGCGCGGCGGGCGGACTGTTGCCGATGATGGTGACGTACGCGTCGGGGTTCTCCCGCAGGATGATCTCGGCGTTGGCGACGCCGGTGCCGCCGGACCCGGCGATGATCCAGTGCTGAGCGGCGCGCGGGTCGAAGCGGTTCTCGGCGACCTCGTCGCCCAGCAGGGCCCGCCCCGGCGCGGCCTCCCGTGCCGTCTCCCACTTACCCGTCGAGTCGAGGGCGGTGAAGCAGTTGTCCATGCGGGCGGTGTCTTCCGCGTCCAGACCGTCCCTGATGGCGTCCTTCAGCGCCGACGACTCCAGGGCGCCGAGCACCGTCCGGGCGTCCGCGCCGCCCCGCTCGGCGCCGGTCAGCCAGGCACGCAGCTCGCGCGCGCCCGGCACGGACCGGCCCTCCAGCTCCCGCAGCCGGTCGCCGATCAGCCGTACGGCCTCACTGCGGCTCTCCACGCCGCTCGCGCCCCGGGGCATGCCCGGGACGGCGTCCGGGGTGAGGCCGGTCGCGATGCTCGGTGTGCCGTCGCACGCCACCCACAGCGGGGTGTCGCTCTCCTGGCCGTCCGGACCCGAGGGCCGTATCTCGGCGAGGAGTTCACCGCCGAGGCCCAGACGCAGCCGGGCCCGGCCGTTCACCACGTCGCCCTGGGTGGCGAGCTGGTCCTCCCAGACCCGCACCGCGTGGATCGACACCCGGTGCCGGGGGTCCTCGACCGCCGCGTACGGGTCCACGCCCATCCACTGCGCGAGGTCACGGTCCTGGTCAGCCGACTGCACGATCCCGTTGCCGGGGTCCAGGTGCCAACGGCCGGCCGCGTCCACCAGCAGGGCCTCCGGGTCCCGCCCGGTGAGACTCGCGCCGCCGCCGATGACGACCTTGCGCAGCGGGAACTGCCCCTCGGCGAGCTGTCCCTGCAGTGCGGCCACGGTCCGTTCGCTGACCTGCTCCCGGTACTGCGCCCACCGCTCGGCGGCGGGTTCCAGCTGGTCACGGGGGAGGGGGACGCCGTTCTGGTCGTAGCCGGGCATGGGCATGGTGATCTCACGCCGCCCGATGAACGCCTCGACCTGCCGCTCGGCCCGGACAGCGGCGTCCCGCGCCGCCCGGAGCGCGGTGGCGTCCGCGGGAGGGAGGGCTTCTATGGGGTGGGCGAGGGTCTCGAGAAGGCTCACGGCTTCCGTGGAGAGGGAGCCGAAGGCCACCCTGTACCGCGCACGTGCCGCCCTCTCCTGGGCACGGAAGGTCGCCTCGTCGCTCATGGCCGCGGTCGGCCGCATGCCGTACGGATCGAGCAGGGCGGAGAACTCGGCACGTGCCTCCGACTGCTGCTCGGCGGAGACATCGGGGGCGGAGCTGCGTGCCGCGAGCCAGTTGAGCTCGCCGACCCGCCCTCTGTCGGCTGCCGACAGGGCCTGCTCCGAGGGGAGTTCGGCGCCCTCGCGCAGCGAGTCCTGCCGTACGGGCGCCAGTCCCCCGGCGGCACGCTCGCGCACGGCCATCAGCTCGCCGAGTTCGCGCGCCAGCACCCGGTGCAGCATCCGGGTCGGCAGCCGGTCGGAGACCCGGATCACGTAGTGCTGCGACGTGGTGTTCGTCGCCGTGTCGGCGAGTGTCCCCCTCACCAGGGGGACGGCGTCGACCCAGACGGTCGCGGTGCCTCCCCGGCTGTCGGTCAGGACGAAGAACTGACGTCCGTCGGTGCGATCCGCGTCGACGGAGAGCAGTCCGTCCCCGAGGACCGCGGCGGCCACCGGGGCCATTCCGCGTCCCGCGGCCGACACGAGTTCGTCCTGGTGCGCGTGTGGGTACTGCGGCAGTGTGCCCATCGCCGCCCGGGGATCGGTCCAACCGTCCATGTGATGCCCCTCCCCGGGCCCGCTCCCTGTTCGCTTCGCACAACAGCCCTAGGATCATGTCATGTTGAGAGCCCGCTCCTCGTTGGAAGCCCACCTGTACATGGACCTGCACCCGTGCGAGTGCGGGAGTACGGACTTCGACCGCCGCCACCGGCTCGAACAGCGCGGTGAGGACATCGTCGCCGTCTACGAGGGCGCCTGCCGGGAATGCGGACGCAACCGGAACTTCGCCTTCTTGATGGCGGACGAGATTCCCCCGCCTCCGCCCGCCTTCGGAGGCGCGGCGCCGTCCGAGATCATCGATCCCGGCGAGTTCGCCGCGGTGGCGGCCGACGTCTCCGCCCGTGCCGGGCTCGAGCTGCTCAACTCCCCGGAAGCCGAGCACCACAGGCAGCGCGGCGCGGTGGCCTACGCGGTGGCCGCCGTCGAGGAGGTGCTGAAGTTCATCCCCGCCGGTCAGGACGCGGTTCCGGCATCGGCGTTCACCTCCGAGGCGGGAAGGGCCCGTTACGAGAAGGATCCGGGGAAGTTCCGCCGCGACATCCTGGAGGTCGAGCTCCGTCTCACCCGGCAGATCCTCACCGACATCGACACCGTCACCCCTACCCCCGGCGAGCCCGGCTCGCGGGGCTGAGGTGGAGTCGCCGACTGCCGGTGACGAGCACAACCATTCCAAGGTCGTGCCATGTTGAGAGTCCGCTCCGCCCTGGAAGCACACCTGTTCATGGACTTGCATCCGTGTGAGTGCGGGAGTGCCGACTTCGGCCGTCTGCACCGTCTGGTGCAGGGCGATGAGGGCTTCGTCGCCGTGTACGAGGGGCCGTGTCGCGCATGCGGGCGCGACCGGAGCCTCGCTTTCCTGATGGCGGACGAGAGCCCTCCGCCCCTCGCCTTCGGTGGTCCGGAGCCGTCCCGGATCATCGATCCCGGTGAGTTCGCGGAGGTCGGACACAGCGTCTGTCGTCGTGCCGGGCTCAGCATGCTCAACTCACCCGAGTGGCGAAGTTCGACCGCGACATCCTGGAGATGGACATCGACCTCTCGCGCGCGATCCTTGCCGACGTCGACACGGTCGGTCTCCCGCCAGGCCGGAGCGGCCCTCAGGACTGATCGTCACCCGTGGTTTCCCGGCTGCTGTCCGGGCCAGTTCGGTGGCGGACCCTGGGTCCAGCCGCCGCCGGTTTGCTGCGGTGGGTTCTGGGACGGCCAGTGCGGTTGCTGGGGCGGGGCGGACCGGACACCGGGAGCGTAGGCCTGATGCGGTGCCGTCGGACAGATCTGCTGAGGCGCCGGTACATAGGGCTGCGGTGGTGCTGTGGGACCGGCCGTAGGTACGTACGGCGGCTGGGGCACGCCGGGGTGGTGCTGTGGGAGCGCAGCAGACTGTGGTGCCTGGAACTGTGCCGCCGGCACCGGATCGAACTGCGGGAGAGGCGCCATGCTCACCCTGTCGAGAAGGACGAGGTTGGGGTTGCAGTCCACCGAATGCACCAGCACCGAGCCTCCGTTTTGCCGTTCCACCACCAGGAGGCTGAACTCGGCGAGCGCCTGGAGTTGCGTGGGTTCGAGGACGTACTCGTAGACGCGCTGCCGTCCGGTCGCCAGGCTGGTGCTGTCGCTGTCACCTGTGGTCTGGGTCGTCGACTCGTTGGTGGAGTACGTCACACTGGTCGACGTTCCTGTGGTCTCGCTGTAGCTGCCGCCGGAGTTGGTCGAGGAGGACGACGAGAACGGGTTGTCGCCGCCCTGGTAGCTCGTGGAGCTGCTGCTGCCCCAGTTGCTTCCGCGCGTGACGGACTCGCTGTATGTCGACCCCCTGCTGACGGAGGAGCCGATCGTCTTGGCGACCGAGGTGTTGACGGTCCTGCCCTCGGTGTCCGTCAGAGAATGCAGGACGAAGGAATGCCCACGACCGATGAAGTCCGCCGCGGCATTGGCTTCCTGATGGTTGCCGAGCCTCAAGAACGCGACCGTGCCCCCGCCGATCATCTGCTCCGCCGCGTCCCGCAAGTGCGGGTGCATGAGCACCAGTTGTGAGCCACGACGTTCGCAGACCTGCGCCAGCCGCTCGAGGTGGCGTCGCTGCAGGCCCTGCTCGCCGAGCGCCACGACGACGCACGGAGCGCTCTCCTGGAAGGAGGACAGCCGTCGCATCACGCTCTGGACGGCGAGATCGGCCAGCAGCTCCGTGCTCGCCGACCCCGCCCCGAAGTCGATTGCGAAGCACGTGAGATAGCCCGGCCCTCGGCCCTCACGAGCGGTGCCAAGCTGCTCCAGCGGGTGCACGAAGGACATCAGCCGGAAGAGGCTGTCCCGTACCTGGTCCTTGTTCTTGTCATTGAGCAGATCATCCGCGATCCGGTTGCGTTCTTCACGGCTGAGGCACTTGGTGTCGTCGGCCTCGCCCATCAGGACCCGCAGTCCCGCGCTCAGCCGCGCTAGGGAGACGTGTTCGCCGAGCGCATCGCACAGCTGGGTGAGGATCCGGGTGTCCACGGCACGCGCGGCGCGGCCCGCCTCCGGGTCGTCCCCGTGAAAAGCCTCGACCAGCGCATGGACCAGATCGTGCGGTGCCAGTCCGCCGATGATGCTGCTCTCGGCCATCCGGCTGGGCAGCAGCTGTACGTCGACGGGTACGTCGGCGGCCTCGGCGAGGACGGACAGCTCCCGGCAGATCAGTGCCTGGGTCAGGTCGACCACGATGAGCGGTCGCTCCTGGAGCGTGGAGGTACCGAAGACGGTGAGGAAGCCTTCCCGTCCGCGTTGACTGCCGCCGAAGACATCCAGCCGCCGAGTGTCGGGGCCGACGGGCAGCGCGCCCCAGGCGTCGAGGCCGCGGACCCATTGCTCCTGCCGGCTGTCATGGTCGTACCGACGGTGGTGCCACATCTGCCAGGAGGACTGGAACCGCTCCTCCAGAGCCCCCTGGTGGGTCGAGAGGTCGGCGCCGGCGGAGCTCAGTCGGCGCGAGGCGAGCGCCACACGGGCCAGTCCGATGAGGACGGCGACCACACCGACGATCACCAGCACGGCGCCGACGAAGTAGCTCAGAACGAAGCAGGCCGCGGCGACGCCGCCGATCTTGAGGGCGGAACGGCGGCGGTCCGCGTGGTCGAGCCGCGCGGCCTCCGCCCGGTTCTCGTACCCGACGGCCACCTGCTCGCGCTGTGGTTCGGGCTCGCCGAACGGACGGCGCAGCGAGTCGGGGTCGCGGTAGGTCCAGCCGAAACGCTGGCCGGAATCGAAGAGGCGCAGGTAGCGCCCCGGCTGTCCGGCCTCGGTGCTTTCGACAGTCATGGGTGAGGCTCCCGGCCGGTCAGGCGACGAAGGTCTCGAGCGCACGGATGCGCTGGTGAAGCGGGGGATGTGTGGACATGAGCCGCGCGACCGGGCTCTGCTTGCGAACCGTGTCGTCATGGCCCTCGTCCTGCCAGACCGTGAAGACGGAGATCAGCAATGGCCCGTATCCGAGGCGGCCGGCGAACCGGTCGGCGCGCAGTTCACCCTGGCGTCCGGCCCAGGCGAGCAGGAACGGGATCGCGAAGAGAGCGGCGGCGGGCGGGAAGGTGAGGAAGGTCGCGACGGCGAGGCCGCCGAAGATCAGGACGAAGATGCCGGCCGCCACACAGGAGAGCTCGGCGGTGAAGAAGAACAGGAAGGTCATCACAATCTTCACGACGAACATGAACAGCCGGACCGGCATGGCGTACCAGAAGCCGAGCAGACCGGACCAGGCGTGGCCGCCGACGTGATGGCCGAGTTCGTGGGCCATGACGGCCGACAGCTGAGCGGGCGGCAACTGCCGCGTCGCCCCGCGCGTCACGCTGACGATGTGACCGGCGGCGGCGGAGGCATTGAGGCCGTCCGTGTCCTCCACCCACAGGTCGTACTTTGCGCCGTCGATGCCGGCCCGGCGTGTGATGTCGTCCCAGATGGGCTGGATCACGGCCAGTTCGG
>JBFARE010000090.1:0-5991 GCA_040674215.1 Nocardia sp. NPDC050193
GTCGCGGACGAGCGCGGCCTTCGGCTTGGCGCCGACGATGGTCTTGGCGACCTCGCCACCCTGGTAGACGTTCAGGGTCGGGATCGACATGACGCCGTACTTGGCGGCCGTGTTCGGGTTCTCGTCGATGTTGAGCTTGACGATCTCGATCTTGTCGCCGTGCTCGGCGGCGATGGCCTCGAGCGACGGGGCGATCTGGCGGCACGGTCCGCACCAGGCGGCCCAGAAGTCCACCAGGACGGGCTTGTCGCTCTTGAGGACGACCTCTTCGAAGTCGGCGTCGGTCACGTTCTTCAGGGTGCCGGCCACAGGGGGCTCCTTCATTCTGTGCGGTGGGCGGGAGAGGGTCAGACGGAGGTCTTCTCGGGCTCGGCGGGCTCTTCGTCCGAGAGGGCGGCGAGGTAGCGCTCGGCGTCCAGGGCGGAGGAGCAGCCGGTACCGGCGGCGGTGATCGCCTGGCGGTAGGTGTGGTCGACCACGTCACCGGCGGCGAAGACACCGGTCACGTTCGTACGGGTGGAGGGCGCGGCCACCTTGAGGTAGCCCTCCTCGTCGAGGTCGAGCTGGCCCTTGAAGAGTTCGGTACGGGGGTCGTGGCCGATCGCGATGAACAGACCGGTCACGGGGAGGTCCGAGAGCTCACCCGTCTTGAGGTTGCGCAGCTTCAGGCCGGCCAGCTTCGGGTCACCCTGGATCTCGGCGACCTCGCTGTCCCAGACGAACTTGATCTTCGGGTCGGCGAAGGCGCGCTCCTGCATCGCCTTCGAGGCGCGCAGGGTGTCCCGGCGGTGGACGATGGTCACGGACTTGGCGAAGCGCGAGAGGAAGGTCGCCTCCTCCATCGCGGTGTCGCCGCCGCCGATCACGGCGATGTCCTGGTCCTTGAAGAAGAAGCCGTCACAGGTGGCACACCAGGAGACACCGCGGCCGGAGAGCGCGTCCTCGTTCGGCAGACCGAGCTTGCGGTGCTGGGAGCCGGTGGTGACGATGACGGCCTTGGCGCGGTGGATGGTGCCCGCGGTGTCCGTGACGGTCTTGATCTCACCGGTGAGGTCGACGGAGACGATGTCGTCGGGGATGAGCTCGGCACCGAAACGCTCGGCCTGGGCGCGCATGTTGTCCATGAGCTCGGGGCCCATGATGCCGTCCTGGAAGCCGGGGAAGTTCTCGACCTCGGTGGTGTTCATCAGTGCGCCGCCCGCGGTGACGGCGCCTTCGAACACGAGCGGCTTCAGCGAGGCGCGTGCGGTGTACAGCGCCGCGGTGTAGCCGGCGGGCCCGGAGCCGATGATGATCACGTTACGGACGTCGCTCACGGCTTGATTCCTCGTCTCTGGGGACTGCATCGGTAGAGCGGTGGGAGCCACTTGGACTCTCACCCCACCCAACGGATCCTAAGGGGCGTGCATTCCCACTGTGTCCGGGCACACGGAACATGCAGGGGCGCCGTGGTGGGGATACCGGAGGACGACGAGGACAGAAGTGCTCCGGGAGCGAGGTGCCGTCAGCGACGCGGGTACGACTGGTGCAGCAGGACGGTGGCCGGGTCCGAGGACGGGCGCCGCACGCACGTGCTGTCCATCAGATAGGCGTCCACCCGGGAGCTGTCGGACGGGTCGGGCAGCACGACGAGCAGAGCGTCCGTTCCCTGATAGGTGCCCGTCTGGGTGGCGAGGGCCGTGTCGCTGCGCCCGATCCCCTTCTGTACACAGGAGGGGACCGTGGGCGGCTGGAGCAGAGTCCTGGGGGAGGCGGCACCGGACGAGAGCGTGTCGGGTTCACCCTGCATGCTCTGGTTACGCGGTGCAGGGGAGCCCCCGGTCTTGGCGAGGAGGCCGGTGACCTGTCCTTCCAGCCGGCTCGCGGAGAAGGTGTCCGGTCCGTTGGTCCCGTGGGCCGTGGCCGAAGTGCCCGGCGATCCCCCGCCCGTGAGGGACGACACCAGGACGGATCCGAGCCCCAGTACCGCGGCGGTGAGGACCGCGCCGAGGACAGCGACCTTGCGGCGCCGGCCGCGAGGGCGCTGCTTGCGGCCCGGGCCGGTGGTGGTGGTGCGGGCGCGTCCGGAGGGACGGTCCGCCACCGGAGTCGCCACCGTCGCGGGCGTTGTTTCACGTGAAACATGGGGAACGTGCGAGGCCGTACGCTCCTCGGTCGTCAGCGGGACGTCGGCCTCTTTCTCCACCGTGGCATCGAGCAGCGCTTCGGCGGCGAGCGCGGCATCGATGCGCTGGGCTACGTCGTCCGGCATGCGAGCGGGTTCGGGGAGATCGTCCAGGAGGCCACGGATCTCTTCGAGAGACGCGTGGACGTCCGCACAGAGCGCGCACGCGTCCACGTGGCGACGTACGTCGGCGCTCCGGGAGGGGGTGAGCAGGCCTTCGGTGAGGTCGGAGATCTCCGTGACGTCCGGGTGTCCGGTCGTGTCCGTCGTCGAGGTCACACTCGCCCACCTCCGCCCTTCACAGCAGCTGAATCGCCTGTCCCGGCGTTGCCCGGCTTCTCGTCCCGAGGTTCCGCTGTCGGTGGGACGGATGTCTCCTGCGCCCGGTTCCGTCCTGTGCCGTTTTCTCTGTCGCCACCGGTGCCCGGGGGCCGCAGATGGGTCAGGAGCGGCAGCAGTCTGGCTCTCCCCCGGGCACAGCGGCTCTTCACGGTGCCGGACGGCACCTCGAGCACGCGGGCGGCCTCGGCGACCGGATAACCCTGCATGTCGACGAGGACGAGGGCGGCCCGCTGGTCCGGGGGAAGCGTGCCGAGCGCCTCGATGAGCTGGCGGTGCAGATCGTTGCGTTCAGCGGGGGCGGCCGCCGACTCGTGCGGTTCGAGCAGCTGCTCCAGACGCTCGGTGTCGTCGACCGGTGAGGTCTTGCGGGAAGCCGCCTTGCGCGCGCGGTCCAGACAGGCGTTGACCGTGATGCGGTGGAGCCAGGTCGTGACGGCCGACTGGCCGCGGAAGGTGTGGGCGGCCCGGTAGGCGGAGACAAGAGCGTCCTGGACGGCGTCGGCGGCCTCCTCGCGGTCGCCCAGCGTGCGCAGGGCCACCGCCCAGAGCCGGTCGCGGTGACGCCGGACGAGTTCACCGAAGGCGTCGGGGTCGCCCTCCACATGCCGGGCGAGGAGATCCTGGTCGCTCGTGGCGTCGTATCCGGCGCCTTCAGCCATCGGACCCCCTCTCCCTCGGCCGGACGTCAGCCGGTGAACTTCACGTCGGTGATGGCCTGCTTGTAGCCGGCGCCGCTGTACTGGTCCCCACCGGAGTACGGCGCCGCCGTGAGCCAGACGAGAACGTACCGCGTCTTCACCGGTGTCTTGGCGGAGATCTTCAGTTCCTTGCCGGTGGTCTGCGCCTGGGCGATCTTCTTCATGGAGTTCAGGGACGCCGACGACGAGAGCGAGTCGGCCGCGTACAGGGTGGCCGCCGTGTAGTTGCCGCCGTAGTGCAGCCCTATCGAGGCGGTCGACAGACTGTGCTCGGAGCCGAGGTCGTAGACGATGCCCACGCCGTCCTTGAACGGGGCGAGCACCGGCCCGCCGTCGAACGAGTAGGACCGCCAGTACGTGGAGCTGTCACCGTCGTAGGTGAGCTTCACGTCGTTGGCGTGCTGGGGCTTGCCGTCGGGGTAGTACTCGGCGGCGTCCTGGATCTTCAGATCCTTGACCGGCGTCGGCGAGGGGCTGCTCTTGTCGCCGTCGTCCGTGGTCTGCGTCTGGTTCGTCTCGTCGGACTTGCTCTGGTCCATCAGGGCGTCCGCGAGCTGCCAGCTGCCGAGGCCCAGGGCGGCGATGAGGAGGGCGGAGACCGCCCACTTCAGTGCCTTGCCGGTGCGGCTCTGCAGCGGCGGCGGTGGGGTCGGTACCACCTGGGTGACCCCGGGATGGGGCGTGGGACGGCCGTAGGTGCCCTGCTGGTACGTGGTGCGCTGGTACTCGGGCGGGGCGGCGAACGTGGGCTCCGGCGGGCGGATGCGGGGCATCTCGCCGATCGCCTTGACCAGCTCCTCCGGTGTCGTGCAGGCGGCCTCGTGCCGGGAGGCGGTCGCGCCGTCGTTGACCAGGGCGCGCATGGCCAGCTCGGACAGGCCCCGGTGGACACCGGCGCGCACCTGGTCGGGTGCGATCAGTCCGATGTCCTTGGGCAGCCCGGACAGGCCGTAGGCGTCGTTCTCGTACGGCCAGCGCTGGGTGAGCGCCGCGTACAGCAGCGCTCCGATCGCCTCGGTGTCGGTGCGCTGGGGCGTCTCGCTGGTGACCCCGCGCAGGGCGGCGTTCACCGCGAGACCCCGGATGCGCCACTGGCCCGAGGAGGTGCGCAGTACGGCGTTGGGGTTCAGCCGCAGATGCGCCAGGCCTTCGCGGTGCGCGGCGGCCATCGCGGAGGCGATCTGACTCACCATCTGGTAGGCGTCGTGCGGTTCCAGCGGACCGGCGGCGAGCAGTGTGGTCAGCTCGGTGGCGTCGGGCAGCCATTCGTGGACGACATAGACGAGGTCGTTCTCCTCGACGGCGTCCAGCACTTGGACGAACCGGGGGTCTCCGAGCAGGGCCGAGGAGCGGGCCGCCGCCAGTACGGAGCGGGCCCGGGTGTGGTCCGCGGGCAGGATGTGGACGCCGACGGCGCGCCGGAGTTTCTCGTCGACCGCACGCCAACTGCTGAAACCGTCCAGACGGGTGACGCACTCTTCGAGACGGTAGCGTCTGGCGAGCTTGTGTCCGCTGTGCAGTTCCGGCGGCGAGGTCTTCCCGGGACGCTCCGCCCCGCCACTCCCCTGTGCCTCGTCGCTGTCCGTGTCCTGCTCCAGGTTCTTGACCACCCCGTCGGCCGTGGACTGGTCCGCTTGTGCGGTCAGCGGCTCGTCACCGCTGTGGCCTGCCACGTCGACGGCAGCTGTGCTCCGTTCCGCCACCGTCGTTCCTGCCTCCCCATTCGATGCGCGCCGCCCGACCTCGTGCGCGCCGTACGACGCCGAACCCAATTGTGCCCACAGTCCGCCGCTATGCACGACACGCAGCGGTGGACGATGGTTGTGCGCCTACCCCTTGTATCAGCGACCCAGGCGTCCGCGGACCATGCCCACGAGAGAGTTGAGCTCCTCGATGCGCATGCGCCGGGCGGCGACGAAGAAGGTACCGAACAGCAGGACCCCGCCGGCCAGCAGTGCCGCGAAGGAACCGATGACGCCCTGGCCCAGG
Source organism: Nocardia sp. NPDC050193 (assembly GCA_040674215.1). GTDB lineage: Bacteria > Actinomycetota > Actinomycetes > Mycobacteriales > Mycobacteriaceae > Nocardia. Next base: position 5,194 of record JBFARE010000090.1, read on the forward strand.
CTGTGGCCGATGCCGTAGCAGGCCGCGCCGCTGATGAGGGCGGCGGGTACGGAGGCGATGCAGAGCCGGGCGTAGGTGCGCAGCACATGGGAGCCGTCGAGGTCGCCGCCGAGCCGCTTGCGCAGTCTGTTCCAGGCGACCCCGACGCCGATCGCGTAGGCGAGGCCGTAGGAGGCGGCCATGCCGACCACGGCCCAGCGAGGGGACAGGACGAAGTAACAGACGGCCGAGGCCCCCGCGTTGACCGCGGCCACGATCACCGTGTTGTAGAAGGGGGTCCGGGTGTCCTCGTAGGCGTAGAAGGCGCGCAGGACGACGTACTGCACGGAGTAGGGGATCAGGCCGAGGCCGAAGGCCATCAGCATGAATCCCATGTTCGTGGCCTCGCTGGTGCCCGAGGAGCCGAAGATCAGCGTGCACATCGGGATGCCGAGCGCGAGGAAGCCGAAGGCGATCGGGACGATCGCGACGGCCGTGGTGCGCAGGCCCTGGGAGATGTCGTCACGGACGGCGCCGGCGTCGCCCTCGGCCGCGGAGCGGGAGATACGGGGCAGCAGTGCGGCCATCAGGGAGACGGTGATGATGGCCTGCGGCAGACCCCAGATCAGCTGGGCGTTGGCGTAGGCGGCGAAGCCGGTGCCGTCGACCGGCGAGTCCTTGCCGGCCGAGGTGGACAGCTGGGTGACGACGAGCGCGCCGGCCTGGTTGGCCAGGACGAACAGGACGGTCCATTTGGCGAGGGTCGCCGCCTTGCCGAGTCCGTGGCCCTTCCAGTCGAAGCGCAGGCGCAGCTTGAAG
>JBFARE010000091.1:0-5936 GCA_040674215.1 Nocardia sp. NPDC050193
CAGGTGAAGTTCCGTGGTCAGCGGATCGAGTTGGGTGAGATCGAGTCGGCGTTGCTGGCGCAGCCGGTGGTGAGCCAGGCCGTGGTCACGGTCGCCGCGTCTGATCTGGGTGAGCAGCTGGCTGCCTATGTGGTGGCCGCACCCGGCGAACACGTCGTTACGGCGGCGCTGCTGGACGCATTGCGCGAGGTACTGCCGGTCTACATGGTCCCGGCCGTGATTATGGAGCTCGATGCGTTCCCGTTGAACACTTCCGGGAAGCTGGATCGTAGGGCGTTGCCGGCGCCGGTGTTCGAGGCCCGGGAGTTCCGGGCGCCGTCGACTCCGATCGAAGAGATCGTGGCGGGGGTGTTCGCCGATATTCTCGGTGTGCAGCGGGTCGGCGCGGATGATGATTTCTTCGCGCTCGGTGGTAACTCGCTGATCGCCACCCAGGTCGCGGCCCGGTTGGCCGCGGCGTTGGATACCCAGGTACCGGTGCGGATGCTGTTCGAGGCCTCCACCGTCACCGCGCTGGCCGCCGCGGCGGAAACCGCCACGCGCCGCGGAAACCTGCCCGTCCTCGCACCACGCGAGCGTCCGGAGCGGGTGCCGTTGTCGCTGGCGCAGCAGCGGATGTGGTTCCTGAACCGGTTCGACGACCGGTCCGCGGCCTACAACCTGCCGGTGGCGATCCGGTTGACCGGTGCACTGGATGTCGAGGCACTGCGTGCGGCGGTCGCGGATGTGCTGGAACGGCACGAATCACTGCGCACCCGGTACCCGCTCGGCGCCGGTGACCTGCCGTATCAGGAAGTTCTGCCGGCCGCACAGGTGATCGGCGGGATGGAGATCACCGCCGCGGACGATCCGGTGGCGAGGGTCGCCGAACTCATGTCGGTCGGATTCGATGTCACCGAGCAGGCGCCGGTACGGGTGCTGCTGCTGACCACCGGCCCCGACGAATGGGTGCTGGCGATGGTGGTGCATCACATCGCTGCCGACGGTTCCTCGGTGGGCCCGTTGACCCGGGATCTGATGACCGCTTATGCGGCACGGGTGACCGGGGAGGCCCCGGGGTGGGCGCCGTTGCCGGTGCAGTACGCGGATTACAGCATCTGGCAGCGGGAGCTGCTGGGTGACGAGTCCGATCCGGAATCGATCGCGGCACAGCAGGTCGGTTACTGGCAGTCGGCGCTGGCCGGGGTGCCGGATCAACTGGACCTGCCGATGGATCGGCCGCGTCCGGCGGTGCAGACCTTCGCCGGTGGCCGCGTGCGGTTCGCGATCGATGCGGAAACCCATGCCGGGTTGCAGCGGGTCGCGCAGCAGCAGAACGCGACTCTGTTCATGGTTGTGCATTCGGCGCTGGCGGTGCTGTTGTCGCGGCTGTCGGGCAGTGACGACATCACCATCGGCACGCCGGTCGCCGGTCGCGGTGAGGCCGCACTGGACGATCTGATCGGTATGTTCGTGAACACGCTGGTGTTCCGGACCGAGCTGGATCGTGGGGAAGCGTTCACCGATCTGCTCCGCCGGCAGCGGGAGATCGATATCGCGGCGTTCGCGCACGCGGATGTTCCGTTCGAGCGACTGGTGGAGGTGCTCAACCCGGCGCGGTCCACGGCCCGGCATCCGTTGTTCCAGGTGGGGCTGATCTTCCAGAACCTGGCGCAGTCGGTGCTGGAACTCCCGGGCCTGACGGTCTCCGGTATCGATATCGATACCGAGATCTCGCAGTTCGATCTGAACCTGGTCCTCGGCGACACCTACGACGCCGCCGGGGCACCGGAGGGTCTGGCGGGGTATCTGACCTATGCCTCCGCGCTGTTCGATCACGCCACGGTGGAAGGCTTCCTGGACCGGTTCGCGCGCCTGCTGCGTGAGATCGTCGATGCGCCGGAGACCGCGGTCGGTGATCTGGAGATCCTGGTGGAGTCCGAGCGTGCTCGGGTGCTGGCGGAGTGGAACGCCACCGAGCATCCGTTGCCGGCGGGGTTGTTGCTGGATGGGTTCAATGCGGCGGTGGCGGCGTATCCGGATCGGGTGGCGGTCTCGTTCGAGGGGACGAGTCTGTCCTATGGCGAGTTCGCGGGCCGGGTGAACCGGCTCGCGCGTTATCTGATTGCGCAGGGTGTGGGTCCGGAGACCCTTGTGGGGTTGCTGGTGTCGCGGTCGCTGGATCTCGTGGTCGGTATGTATGCGGTGGTGGCTGCTGGTGGTGCGTATGTGCCGTTGGATCCGGCGCATCCGGCGGAGCGGATCGGCTACATCCTCGATACCGCGGCACCGCTGTGTGTGTTGACGACTACCGGTGATTCGGCTGCCGTGCCCGAAGACAGCGCTGTCCCGGTGCTGACGTTGGACGGCCTGGATGTCTCCGGGCACGCCGACTCCCAGGTGACTGATGTGGATCGGTTGTCGCCGGTGCGACCGTCGAATACGGCGTATGTGATCTTCACGTCCGGTTCCACGGGGCGTCCGAAGGGTGTGGCGGTTCCGCATTCGGCGATCAGTAATCAGGTTGCGTGGATGCTGGCGGAATACCCGCTGGACGCCTCGGATGTGTATCTGCAGAAGACCGCGACAACGTTCGATGTGTCGTTGTGGGGTTACTTCCTTCCCCTGGCTGCCGGTGCTCATCTGGTGGTGGCGACTCCGGATGGTCATCGCGATACTGAATACCTCGCAAGGACGATCGCCGAGCGCAATGTCACGGTGACCGATTTCGTGCCGTCGATGCTCGGGGTGTTCGCCGCGCATACTCCGGCGGAATCCCTTCGCAGTCTCGAGCATGTGTTCGTGATCGGTGAGGCGTTGCCGCCGGAGACGGTGACCGCGATGCACGCGATTTCCGGTGCGGCGGTGCACAACCTTTATGGTCCGACCGAGGCCGCGGTATCGATCACGTATTGGCAGGCCACGGGTGTTGAGTCGGGTAGTGTGCCGATCGGTGTGCCGCAGTGGAACAGCCGTGTCTACGTGCTGGATTCGCGGTTGCGGCCGGTTCCCGCCGGTGTGGTGGGTGAGCTGTATCTTGCGGGTGATCAGTTGGCTCGTGGGTATGTGACGCGTCCGGATTTGTCGGCGGATCGTTTTGTGGCGAGTCCGTTCGATGCCGGTCAGCGGATGTATCGCACGGGTGATTTGGTGCGGTGGAGTCGGGTCGAGACTTCGGTGGACGGCCGCACGGAGTCGTTGCCGGTGCTGGAGTATTTGGGTCGTACCGATTTCCAGGTGAAGTTCCGTGGTCAGCGGATCGAGTTGGGTGAGATCGAGTCGGCGTTGCTGGCGCAGCCGGTGGTGAGCCAGGCCGTGGTCACGGTCGCCGCGTCTGATCTGGGTGAGCAGTTGGCTGCCTATGTGGTGGCCGCACCCGGCGAACACGTCGTTACGGCGGCGCTGCTGGACGCATTGCGCGAAGTACTGCCGGTCTACATGGTTCCGGCCGTGATTATGGAGCTCGATGCGTTCCCGTTGAACACTTCGGGCAAGCTGGATCGTAGGGCGTTGCCGGCGCCGGTGTTCGAGGCTCGGGAGTTCCGGGCGCCGTCGACTCCGATCGAGGAGATCGTGGCGGGGGTGTTCGCCGAGGTTCTCGGTGTGCAGCGGGTCGGTGTGGATGATGATTTCTTCGCGCTGGGTGGTAATTCGCTGATCGCGACGCAGGTCGCGGCGCGTTTGGGTGCGGCGTTGGATACGCAGGTGCCGGTGCGGTTGTTGTTCGAGGCTGCGGCGGTGTCGGCGTTGGCTGCTCGGATCCAGGAGCAGGTGGGTTCGGGTGGTCGGGTTGCGTTGGTTCCGCAGCCGCGGCCGAGGCGGGTGTCGGCTTCGGGTGAGGTCGTGGATGCGGTGCCGTTGTCGTTGGCGCAGCAGCGGATGTGGTTCTTGAACCGGTTCGATCAGGAGTCTGCGGCGTATAACCTGCCGATGGCGATTCGGTTGTCCGGTGTGTTGGATGTGGAGGCGTTGCGGGCGGCGGTGTCGGATCTGGTTGCGCGGCATGAGGTGTTGCGGACGGTGTATCCGGAGACCGAGTCCGGTCCGGTGCAGGTGGTGTTGCCGGTTGGTGCGGCCGCGCCGCGGTTGCGGGTGCGGTCGGTTGCTGCCGGTGATGTGGTGGCGTCGGTGGCGGAGTTGGCGTCGGCCGGTTTCGATGTGACGGGCGAGGTGCCGTTGCGGGTGGCGCTGTTCCAGGTCGACGGCACGGCCGACGAGTTCGTGCTGGCGCTGGTGATCCACCACATTGCCGGTGACGGTGCGTCGCTCGCTCCGTTGACCCGGGATCTGATGACCGCGTACGCGGCGCGTACGGCGGGCGATGCGCCGGGCTGGGCGGCGCTGCCGGTGCAGTACGCGGATTACAGCATCTGGCAGCGGGAGCTGCTGGGTGACGAGTCCGATCCGGAATCGATCGCGGCCGATCAGATCGCCTATTGGCGGTCGGCGCTGGCGGGTGTGCCGGATCAGCTGGATCTGCCGATGGACCGGCCGCGTCCGGCGGTGCAGTCGTTCGCCGGCGGCCGGGTCGAGGTCGCGCTCGATGCCGAGATCCACGCCGGGTTGCAGCGGGTCGCGCAGCAGCAGAACGCGACTCTGTTCATGGTTGTGCATTCGGCGCTGGCGGTGCTGTTGTCGCGGCTGTCGGGCAGTGACGACATCACCATCGGCACGCCGGTCGCCGGTCGCGGTGAGGCCGCACTGGACGATCTGATCGGTATGTTCGTGAACACGCTGGTGTTCCGGACCGAGCTGGATCGTGGGGAAGCGTTCACCGATCTGCTCCGCCGGCAGCGGGAGATCGATATCGCGGCGTTCGCGCACGCGGACGTGCCGTTCGAGCGCTTGGTCGAGGTGCTCAACCCGGCCCGCTCGACCGCCCGTCACCCCTTGTTCCAGGTAAGCCTGATCTTCCAGAACCTGGCGCAGTCGAGTCTCGAGTTGCCGGGTCTGACGGTGTCGGGCCTGGATGTCGATACCGGGATCTCGCAGTTCGATTTGAACCTGATCCTCGGTGACACCTACGACGAAAACGGTGTTCCGCAGGGTGTTTCGGGTTATCTGACCTATGCCACGGCGCTGTTCGATCACGCCACGGTGGAAGGCTTCGTCGATCGGTTCGCGCGGTTGCTGCGTGAGGTCGTCGAGGCCCCGGGAACGGCTGTCGGTGATCTGGAGATCCTGGCGCCATCCGAGCGCACCCGGGTGCTGGCGGAGTGGAATGCCACCGAGCACGCGCTGCCGGCGGGGTTGTTGCTGGATGGGTTCAATGCGGCGGTGGCGGCGTATCCGGATCGGGTGGCGGTCTCGTTCGAGGGGACGAGTCTGTCCTATGGCGAGTTCGCGGGGCGGGTGAATCGGCTCGCGCGGCATTTGATTGCGCAGGGTGTGGGTCCGGAGACCCTTGTGGGTTTGCTGGTGTCGCGGTCGCTGGATCTCGTGGTCGGTATGTATGCGGTGGTGGCTGCGGGTGGTGCGTATGTGCCGTTGGATCCGGCGCATCCGGCGGAGCGGATCGGTTACATCCTGGATACGGCGTCGCCGCTGTGTGTGCTGACCACTACTGCCGACGCGGCCGCGGTCGCCGATGGCGGAGTCGCCGCCGTGGCTCCGGAGGCTCCGGTGCTCGCGCTGGACACCCTGGATGTCTCGGGATACGCCACGGCCGAGGTCGTCGATACTGATCGGCGTGCACCGGTGCGACCGTCGAATACGGCGTATGTGATCTTCACGTCCGGTTCCACGGGGCGTCCGAAGGGTGTGGCGGTTCCGCATTCGGCGATCGGTAATCAGGTTGCGTGGATGCTGGCGGAGTATCCGCTGGATGGCTCGGATGTGTATTTGCAGAAGACCGCGACGACGTTCGATGTGTCGTTGTGGGGTTACTTCCTGCCGTTGGCTGCCGGTGCTCATCTGGTGGTGGCGACTCCGGACGGGCACCGGGACACCGAGTACTT
>JBFARE010000092.1:0-5754 GCA_040674215.1 Nocardia sp. NPDC050193
GGCCGATGACCCGGCCGGTCGCTCTGGCCTCGTCGGCCTTCTGGGCGTAGATGGTGCGGGTCGACGCCATCTTCAGGATGGCCGCGGCCTCCTTGGCGGCCGCTCCGTCGACCACGTCGGAGAGGTGGTGGACGACCGCCACGAACGACAGGCCGAGGCGGCGGCCGAACTTCAGCAGCCGCTGGAACAGCTGGGCCACGAAGGGGCTGTTGATGATGTGCCAGGCCTCCTCGACGAGGAAGATGCGCTTCTTCCGGTCGGGGCGGATCCAGGTGTGCTCCAGCCATACCCCGACGATCGCCATCAGGATCGGCATGGCGATCGAGTTGCGGTCGATGTGGGACAGATCGAACACGATGAGCGGGGCGTCCAGGTCGATGCCGACCGTCGTGGGGCCGTCGAACATGCCCCTGAGGTCACCGTCGACGAGGCGGTCCAGAACCAGTGCCACATCGAGGCCCCAGGCCCGTACGTCGTCTATGGCGACGTTCATCGCCTCGGCGGACTCCGGTTCGGGGTGGCGCAGCTGCTCGACGATGTCGGTCAGGACCGGCTGGCGTTCCACGATCGTCTCGTTGACGTAGGCGTGGGCGACCTTCAGCGCGAAGCCCGAGCGCTCGTCGAGGCCGTGGCCCATCGCCACCTCGATGATGGTGCGCAGCAGGGCGAGCTGGCCGGTCGTGGTGATCGACGGGTCCAGCGGGTTGAGACGGATGCCGTGGTCCAGCGCGGCCGCCGGGTCCAGGCGGATGGGAGTTATGCCGAGCGCCTGCGCGATGAGGTTCCATTCGCCGACGCCGTCCTCGCCCTGGGCGTCCAGGACGACGACCTGGCGGTCGCGGAAGCGCAGCTGGCGCATGACGTACGTCTTCTCCAGCGCCGACTTGCCGTTGCCGGACTCGCCGAGGACCAGCCAGTGCGGAGCGGGGAGCTGCTGGCCGTACAGCTGGAAGGGGTCGTAGATGTAGCCCTTCCCGGAGTAGACCTCGCGGCCGATGATGACGCCGGAGTCGCCGAGGCCGGGAGCGGCCGTGGGCAGGTAGACCGCCTGGGCCTGGCCCGTGGAGGTGCGTACCGGCAGCCGGGTCGTCTCGACCTTGCCGAAGAGGAACGAGGTGAAGGCGTCCGTGAGGACGGACAGCGGATCCCGCATCAGCTCATCAGCCCCTACCGTCGGATTCCGGTGGCGAACGGGAGGGTGTTCACGAACGCCCGGTGGTGCTCTCGGTCGCACCATTCGAGCTTGAGGTACGACTTGCCGGCCGACGCCCTTATCGTGCGCTTGTCGCGGGCGAGGGCCTCGGGATTGCGGGAGGAGACGGTGATGTAGCCGACCAGGTTCACACCGGCCGCGCCGGACGCCAGGTCCTCGCCGCGCTGGTCGAGCCGGGAGTGGGCCGCCACGTCACGCGGGTCGACGGTGCGGTTCATCTTGGCGGCCCGGCTGGCCTCGGCGTCGTCGTTGGTCTTCTCCGTCAGCATGCGCTCGATGGCGACCTCGGTGGGTTCGAGGTCCATGGTCACGGCGACGGTGCGGATGACGTCCGGGGTGTGGACGAGGAGCGGGGCCAGGAAGTTGACGCCCACGGGGGTCATCGGCCACTCCTTGACCCAGGCCGTGGCATGGCACCAGGGGGCCCGGGTGGACGATTCGCGGGTCTTGGCCTGGAGGTACGTCGGCTCCATGGCGTCCAGCTCGGCCGGCCAGGCGTTGCGCTTGGTCATCGCCTGGATGTGGTCGATGGGGTGGTCCGGGTCGTACATGGAGTGGACGAGGGAGGACAGCCGGCCCTGGCCGAGGGGCTGGCGGACGCGGATGTCCGCCTCCTGGAGGCGGGAGCAGATGTCCGTCAGCTCGCGGGCCATGACGACCGCCAGGCCCGCGTCGCGGTCGAGCTTGCGGCCGGCCTGGGGACGGGCGGCGCGCGCCATGGCGTGGGCCTCGGCGGCCAGTTCACGGGTGTAGTGCATGCAGGCGACGAGGTAGGCGCGGTGCTGCTCGCTGCTCGTGGACACCATGGACTGGAGCTGGTCGTAGGAGCGGGCCAGCCAGTCGGGGGCCTTCTCGTCCCCGCGGACGGCGACGTCCTTGGCGTGGGCGTCGGGGTCGGCGGGGAGGGTGCGGGCGAGCATCTGGAGGCGGGTGACGAAGCCGTCGCCGTTCGCCACGTGCTTGAGGAGGGTGCCGAAGCGGTCGACGAGGGCCTCCTGGTCCTCGCTGTCGCGCAGGCCGACGCCCGGGCCCTCGATCTCGATGGCGGCCGTCACCGTACGGCGGTCCGCGTGGAGCAGGACGGCGATCTCGTCCGGGCCGAAGGGGGCGGCCAGCCAGCTGATGCGGCCGATGCCCGGGGGCGGGCCGATCTCGATCTCCTGGCCGTCGAGCCGGGTGCCCGCCTCCATGACCGTCGAGCGGTAGGTGGTGCCCTGGCGCAGGGTGCGCTTGTAGCTGCGGTTGATCTCGAACCACTTGTAGAACGTGCGGTGCTTGTACGGCACGTAGACGGCGGCGAGCGCGAGCATCGGGAAGCCGCTCAGCAGGACGATCCGCAGGGCGAGCACGGGGACGAGGAGACCGCACATCATGCCGAGGAACGCGCCGACGACGATGAGCGCGATCTCGCCGGTCTCGCGGTTGCGGCCGACGATCGCGTTCGGCCGGGCGCGGCCGATCAGATATGTACGGCGGGGCGTGATCGCGTGGGACACATGAGCCGCGTGGGAATCAGTCGTCAACGCCCTTCACCTCCCGTGCGGTTGTTGCTGCTGTTGCGGGTGTTGCTGGCGTGCGGGGTGTTGACCGGGCTGCTCGCGCGGGGAGCGGGTGCGGAGGAGGGGACAGATCCGCCGCCCCCGTTCGAGGTGCGCGAGCTGTGCGCGGCGACGCCGCCGGAGGCGGGGTTGGAGGGGCGGGCGCCGGAGGACCCTGACTGGCCGCCGCCGTTGTTGTCCGCACGGGTGCTGTGGGTCTTGATGCCCTGGGCGACGAGGGTCGCCGGGGAGCTGATGACGGCCGCCGCCTTGCCCTCGGCGCCCTGCATGATGCGGTTGTTGCGGGAGCCCGCGATCTCGTCGCCGAAGCCGGGGACGAAGCGGTAGATCATCGCGCTGGCGAAGATGGCGAGCAGGATGATCGACAGGCCGGAGACGACGGCGGAGAAGGCGTTCGGGCCGTCGGCGGTGGAGAGCGCGCCGGCGAGGCCGAGCACTATCACGATGACCGGTTTGACCAGGATGACGGCGATCATGATGCCGGCCCAGCGGCGGACGTGGCTCCACAGGTTCTTGTCGACCAGGCCCGCGTAGACGACGGTGCCGAGCAGGGCGCCCACGTAGAGGAGGGCGGCCCTGATGACGAGCTCCAGCCACAGCACGCCGGCCGCGAGGATCGACACCAGGGAGACGACGATCAGCATGATCGGGCCGCCGCCGATGTCCTCGCCCTTGGCGAGGGCGGCGGAGAAGGTGCCGAAGAACGTGTCGGTCTGGTTGCCGGTGGTCTTCGCGAGGACGTCGGTGATGCCGTCCGTGGCGGAGACGACGGTGTAGAGGATGAGGGGGGTGAAGGCAGAGGCCAGGACGGTCAGCCAGAGGAATCCGACGGCTTCGCCGATGGCGGTGGTGAGGGGGACTCCGCGCACCGCCCTCTTGGCGACGGCGAGCAGCCACAGCAGGAGCGTCAGGACGGTCGAGGCCGCGAAGACGACGGCGTACTGCTTGAGGAACCGCTCGTTGGTGAAGTCGACGTTCGCCGTGTCCTTCACGGCCTCGCTGAGCTTGTCGATGGTCCAGGCGGCGGCGTCGGCGCAGCCCTTGGCGAGGGAGGAGAGGGGGTCGAGGGTGTCGGACACACCTGGGTTCGTGGTGGTGGAGGGGCTCTCCCCCCTTTCGCAGTAATCCCTGGCGGGGCCACGGATCAGTTCGCTGCACGCGCTGTTGCTCGGGGACGAGGAGGGGGACGGGCTCGGTGTCGGCGCGGCGAAGGCACGGCCGGCCGTCAGCACCGCGACGGTCTGAGCGGCGGCCAGGGCGGCCGTGACCTTGAGGGAGAGGTGCTTAGCGCGCATAGGTGAACCCTCCGTACTCCTCGACGGCCTTCGTCATGTCGTCGGCGGTGGAGGCCTGCTGGTCGCGCCCGACCGGGACCGGCCCGTCCTTCTGCTGGAAGTCGGTGACCTTCCAGTCGTTGTCGGCCCACTGGAGCTGGTAGGTCGTGGTGAACCAGCTCTCGGAGACAGGGTTGGTCGAGGCCTGGCCGGAGAGACCGAACAGCGAGGTGTACCAGACCTCGACGGTGGCGTTGCTCGTGCTGGACGCCTTCACCTTGGTGCCGACGGGGATGACGCGGGACACGAAGGACTGGCCGGCCGGGGCGGTGCCGTCCTTGTCGAGGCCGATGTTGCTCAAGAACGCCTCGCTCGAGTACGCGGTGTCCAGGGCGGCCTGCTTGCCCGCGGCCAGGGCGGGCGCGTACACCGTGTCGACGATCTGATGCCGAAGCGTCGTCACGAACATGTCCGCCGAACCCAGCGCCACCGCGTAGTTCGCGGCGGCGGACTGTGCGCCCTGGGCGTCGTGGGCGTAGCCCGAGGGGATGCCGCCCGTCTTGGACTGGACGGGCCGGGTCCCGGTGGGCGCCGTGCTGGTCGCGTCCGGTCCGGCGGCCGTGGAGCCGTTGGCGGAAGTGGAAGAGGAATCGTCTCCTCCACGGTTCGCGAAGGCGATTGCCGCGATGAGGACGACGACGACGCCGACCACCGTGACCAGGCTCCGCGAGGACGACCGGCCGCCTCTGCGGGCGCCGCCGTAGGGGTCGTTCTCGGGCAGGCGCAGGCGTGTGCGGCCGTAGCCGTGGCCCTCGTCGGAGCGCGCGGATTCGCCGTAGTCGTGTTCGTCGCCGGGAGTCATGCCGCGTAGGCCCCCTCGTTGCCGTACCGGGACATGTACAGGTACGACGGTAGCCGTGCTGGTTCCCGCGCGGGCGCGGTGTGGTGACTCGACATCAGGGACATCAGGGAAACGCAACCTCAGCCGGTGGGCACGACAGATGGGTGGGGGTGGCGGGCCGGGCGTGCCCGGACGGGACCTGGGGTGGCGCGGGGGCCGCGGTTACACGGCCATGCCGTACACGATCGTGAACAGCGTCCCGAGGGAGCCGATGATGAAGACGCCGGTGAGTCCGGCGATGATGAGGCCCTTGCCCTGTTCCGCGCTGAAGGTGTCCCGCAGGGCGGTCGCGCCGATGCGCTGCTTGGCCGCACCCCAGATGGCGATGCCGAGGCAGAGGAGGATGGCGACGGCCATCACGACCTCGATCATCACCTTGGCCTCGTTGCCCAGGCTGCCGAAGGGCCCCCAGTCGGGAGCGATCCCGCCGATGATGGTGTTGATGTCGCCCTTGTCGGCCGCGAACAGCATGTAAGTCACCGCCCCTGGTGGGTAGTTCCACGGTTCCTCTGCGGGTGTGCAGAGGTCACGCCTCATTCTCGCCGACGAAGTCGCCGTCGGATGTCGACTTGGCGTCTTTGTCGTACGGGATTCGTACGAATAGCTCGTATGGTCACTCTGTGTATCACGGCAGGTCACGCCGGGCAATGAGGCTTGGAGCGGAACCTGTGGTGTGGTTCCGTCGTTAGCCCACTTCACGGCCCTGTGCCGTTTCTGACGGCTGGTCGGGTGAGCGTACGTTTCGATGTTCTCATGACGTGACCCGTACGGGGCATGGCGAACGGGCCACGGCTGGTTGCCGTGGCC
>JBFARE010000093.1:0-5503 GCA_040674215.1 Nocardia sp. NPDC050193
CTCACCACACCACTTACGCACGGACCCGTCGGCATTTCCCGGAGCGAACCCGCTGACCGGTACGGGGAACGGGCCGAACGGTTCCAACCGGCCGTACGGGCCGGGCGGGCCGAAGACAGATGACGGACAGCGGCCTGGACGGCAGTACCTGGCAGCGGTTCGTGAGCCTGGAGGTCGCACTGCTGCGCGAGGTCCCGCGGCAGCGCCCTCCCGAGGACCGTCCCGTCGGCGGTGAGGACGAACTGCGGGCGCAGCGCCTGGCTGCCCTGATCTCCGCCCATCACACACCGCACCCGCACGACCCGGCGGGGGGTGCCGTGCTCGTCGGCTGGGTGCGCCGGACGGCCGACGGTCCCCTCGACGTCCTGATCGGCGGCAGCGCCCTGCTGAGCGGCCGTACGGGCGAGGACGACGGGGCGGTGTCCATGCTGCGACTGCCGGCGGGTGCGCGGGGACAACGGCAACCGACGGGCGCAGCCGCGGCCCTGATGGCCACGTTTTCGTGCTGGAGCGTGGTCGCCGGGGTGACCGACGGTCTGCTGGTCGACGACGAGCCGAGAGCGGCGGGCACGGCCGTGGCCTTGCAGCGACCCACGCTCGAGGACTGCCTCCTGGGGGTGTGGCAGGAACCCTTCGCCTGGATGGTGGTCGCGGAACCCGTGACGACCGCGGAGCTCGACGAGCTGACCGGTGACGTGGCCGACGAGCGGCGCCGAGCACAGAGCAAGGCGGAGGGCTCACCCGAGTACGCCATCGCCGCTTCCCGGTTGGAGCGGCGGCACAAGGAACTGGCCAAGGCCGCGGCCACCGGTCTGTGGCGCATACGACTGCTGGCCGGCGGCCGTACTCCCGAGGAGGCGACCCGCGTGGCGTCGCTGCTGTGCGCGTCGGCCGACCTCGAGGGGTTGCCGTACGCGCTGCGCCCGACAGGCGGGGCCGGGGACCTGCCCACGGCCCTCGATGGCGTTCTGCCCGCCCCCGGCGGGTACCCCTTCTCCGCCGGCTCGGACCTGCTCGCGGCCCTCGCCCGGCCGCCGGCGCAGGAGATTCCCGGCGTACGGTTCGCCCTGCGTCCGGAGTTCGACGTCACCCCGGAGACCATCGGGCACGCGCTGCCGTCCGGTGCCTCCCCGGTCAGGCTCGGCTCGGTGCTGGACCGCAACCGCAGTCCCGTCGGCGATCTCGAGCTGACCCGCTCCACCCTCAACCGGCATACCTTCGTGTGCGGGGCGACCGGCGGCGGAAAATCGCAGACCGTGCGTGGTCTGCTGGAGTCGGCGACGTACGCGGGCATCCCGTGGCTGGTCGTCGAGCCGGCCAAGGCCGAGTACCGCTTCATGGCGGGGCGCCTGGGGGACGCGGCCGAGGTGGTCGTCATCAAGCCGGGCGACCCCGATTCGCTGCCGGCCGGCCTGAACCCCTTGGAACCGTCCGCCTATACGGGTGGCGAGCGCTTCCCACTCCAGACGCATCTCGACATGGTGCGCGCCCTGTTCCTGGCTTCCTTCGACCCGCAGGAGCCGTTCCCGCAGATCCTGAGCGCCGCGCTGACCCGGTGCTACGAGGATCTGGGCTGGGATCTGACCCTGAGCGAGCCGACGTTCCCGGGCTCCGAGCCGCGCTACCCGACCCTCGAGGATCTGGAGCACACCGCCCTCGAGGTCGTCTCGGACATCGGGTACGGCAAAGAGGTCGCCGACAACGTCCAGGGCTTCATCAAGATTCGTCTGGCCGGCCTGAGGCTCGGCACGACGGGTCGCTTCCTGGAGGGCGGCCGCCCCCTGGACTTCGGAGAACTGCTGAAGCGCAATGTGGTCTTCGAAATCGAGGACGTCGGTGACGACAAGGACAAGGCGTTCCTGATGGGCACCATCCTCATCAGACTCGTCGAGTACCTGCGCATGGAGCAGCGGGTGACTCGCCGACTGTCCATACCGCTGCGGCACTTGACCGTGTTCGAAGAGGCGCACCGCCTGCTGCGCCGCGCCGAGGAGGGTGGCGCGAGCGCCCATGCGGTGGAGATGTTCGCCGGCCTGCTGGCCGAGATCCGGGCATACGGCGAAGGGTTGGTCATCGCGGACCAGATCCCGAGCAAGCTGCTGCCCGACGTCATCAAGAACACGGCGGCGAAGGTCGTCCACCGACTGCCCGCGCAGGACGACCGCGAGGCGGTCGGCGCAACGATGAACATCACCCGGGCGCAGTCCGAGTACCTGGTCACGTTGCGTCCGGGCGAGGCGGCCGTCTTCACGGACGGCATGGATTACCCGCTGCTGGTGCGGATGCGCGACGGGACCGACCGCGAGAACGCGGGGGCGATCCGCTTGGCGTCGGCGGCGGGGATGACGGCACCACGCAGCCGCGCATGCGCAGGCGACTGCTCGGTGTCCCCGTGCACGGTGCGTGACCTGCGCAAGGCACAACGGCTGTCGGAACAGTCAGAACTGCGGATCACGCTGTGGGCGGAGATGACGGTGGCGGCCCATCTCCTGGGGTGGACGACACCGCTGCCGGGCGAGGCGATGCGGCGCGAGCTGGAGCCGTACCGCGGACGTCTCCTGGACTGCGCGATCGGCCAGGCCGTCGAGGGAGCGGTGCACAGCAGGGTGGGCGCTCCCACGGATCCCGGCGCGCTGGCCGAACACGCGGCTGCGGTGATGCGGGCACAGCTCGACGGACAGGACCCGTGCCCGCTGGGTGAGCCGCGGTTCAGGGCCCGGATGGGTACGAGGACGCGGGTCTACTACCACGGGCGGAACGAACCGTCGGTACTGGAGAAGATCGTGGGCTGCGGGGATCCGTCGGAGGAGTGGCGCAAGCGGTTCGGGCAGGCGCTGGCCTGCTTCGAACGCCGGATCCGCAAGCCTGAGGCACCCGTCCGGCCCGAGGGGGATTCCGGATGAGCGAGCTGTATACGAGCGAGACCGGCCCGGACCCGGAAACCCGCGATGCGCCTTCCCAGGCCGAACTGCAGCGGCATCGCCTGGCCGCCGGGGATGCTTTCGGCGTCCCCGAGGAGCCGGAGGTGCCGGAGAAGCCCGAGGCGCGCGAAGAGCCGGAAGGGCTGAAAGACCAGGAGGACCGCGGGCTTCTGAACGGTTCGGAGGAGCCGGAAGAACCCGAAGGCCCTGTGGAGCCCCAAGACCTGGGTGGCCTATACGAACCGGACGAGACCGGACTCCCGGGCGGGCCGGATGAGGTCGAGCAGGTCGAAGAGGCCGAGAGCGCGAACGAGTCCGAGGCGCCTTCCGGAGGACCTGAGAAGGCTGAGGTACTCGAAGAGCCGTCGGAGATGGAGCCGCCGTCACCTTCCGACCCTTCGGGAGAGGGCGTTATGCCGGGGGAGCTCGCGACCGGTGAAGAGGCGGGCGAGCACGGGTCGGAGCCGTGGAAGGAAGTCCAGGAACCGCTTCCACCGGGTCAGTACGAGGCGTCGGACCACAACTCCATCGAGACTTCCCTCGAGTCCGACGACAGGGGCGTCGAGGCGGAGGAAACCGAGCAGTCGGCGAGCGACGCGTGGACCGATCAGCCGGTGGCGTCAAGCGAGGATCTGCTTCCGGCGGACCCGGACGAATCGCTTCCCGACACCTCGACGCTGCTCGCCCGTGATCAGGCCGACCCCGAAGGCGCCTTCCTGGACCAGGCCTGGGGGAGGGTTCGCAACGCTGTGTTCGACAGGGGTTCCGTCGAAGAGGCGGAAGACGTCCACGCGACGGTGGAGCGACCGGCCCTCAATGAGATGCGGGTGGAAGGGATCGACGTTCCGCTCGTCGAATACGGTGCCCCGCTGGAGCGCCGTGACGGAGGCCGTGTTCCCTTGTTCGACGGACCGCCTCGTCGTGAACAGACCGAGCAGGGAAGTCTGGGCGACTGTGGAGTGATCTCGACACTCGGCGCGGTGGCCGGGCATAGGCCTGACGACATCGCCGACTGCATCCGTGAGAACGACGACGGTACGTACGATGTCATCCTTCATCAGGTAAAGCATTCCTTTGACGGTGACTGGAGACACTATGAGGCCGTCGAGGGGAAGACTGTCCTCACGGTGACGCCGGACCTTCCCGTGCCGTCTTTGAGTCCTGAAAATCCGGCCTATGCTTCCACGGGGGGAGGCCGAATGGCTTGGGTGGCGGTCCTGGAGAAGGCTTTTGCGGGTGTCGACCAGACGTGGGGTGACGAACGAGCCAAGGGTGGCGGCGGCTATCTCCGTCTTGACCTGGGTTCGAATCCCGACATTCGGGCGGAAATGCTCACGCAGCTCACTGGGCTTCGTGCTTACACGGAGGATTTTCCGAAGGGGTTCGACTATCAGGGTAAGAGTCCTGATCGGCAACTATTGGATACCCTGAGGGAAAAACTTGACAACGGTTTCCCGGTGTTGGTCGGAACGAAAGGGTACGACCCCAAGAGGCCTGTGCTGGACAAGGAACTCGTCGTTGGTCATGCTTACGAAGTGACCGCAGTGGACGATAGGGGTCAGATAAAGTTGCGCGATCCGCACAATATGGGAGATCCGGAATTGCTGACCCTTGCGGAACTCAGAAAGAACTTCAAGAACCGCTATACGACTTTGGAGTAGATGTCATGCCCGATGAGGTCCGGCTGCGTCTCGCAGTTCCCGAGCGCAGGAATGATGTCCGGTTTCTTCTGCGCGATATCTATGCCCCGGACGAAGGGGCGGTCACTGTTCATTTGACCGTTGCCGGGGAGGAAGTGAGCAAACTCGCTCTCGAAATCGGAGGGGTCTTCTCGGTCCGCGGCGAGAGTTGGATCGTCGACCGGGTGGACAACCTGATGAGCAACGACGTGCAGGTCGTTCTGCGGCTCGTGGAGCAGTGAAGCCGAGAGGGGGTAAGGCTCGCGCGGCTTCACTGTGCGCCGGATCGGTGCCTCGTCCAACGGTTCCTGTTCGACGGTTCCTGTTCGACGAGGCGCAGACGTCCGGTCGGGCACGTGCTTCGCGTCAGCCCAGTTGTTCTGTTGTGCCGTCGGGGTGGATCAGGAGGCGGATGGCGCCGCCGTACCGGTTGTCGGTGATGGTCGCCGGGGTGGGGGCGCCGAGTTGCTGTGCGCGTTGCTGGAGGATCGACAGGACGACGTCCTGGATGTCTCCGTAGGGCGGGGCGGTGACCGGGACGCCGTCGATCAGGCCGGCGTTGGGGGAGAAGACGTGCACCTGGGCGTCCGCCGTGGCGGGGGGTGGCGGCGTCGGTTCGGTCATCGGGGCTCTGGGTTCCTTCCGGCTCGGTCCGGATCAGTTCCGGCTCAGGCGCTCTGCGCCTCGTCCTGCTCGGGGACGTCCGCGGCGGCGTCGTCGCAGACGTCCGCGGTGACGTCGACGGTGCGAGCGTACGTGCCGCGGGCCAGGCGTCGCAGGCGGCCCGACTTGACCAGGGTGGACAGCACGTTGCTGATCGTCTTCGACGGGTCGCCGTAGACGCCGGGCGGGAGCGCGCGCAGGACGTCACGGGCGGAGAAGGCGCCGGGGAAAGCCGACACG
>JBFARE010000094.1:0-5321 GCA_040674215.1 Nocardia sp. NPDC050193
CCGCGGGCCCCGCTCGCCCACCCGCTGTCCTCGGCCGATCCCGATGTACGGGACAATCGGCCCACCAGGACAGAACCACGGGGAGGAACCGTGTCCGGATTCGTAGAAAAGCCCGAGCCCCTTCAGGTGCCGGGCCTGGTGCATCTGCACACCGGCAAGGTGCGCGACCTGTACCAGAACGAGGCGGGCGACCTCGTGATGGTCGCCAGCGACCGCACCTCCGCCTTCGACTGGGTGCTGCCGACCGAGATCCCCGACAAGGGCCGGGTCCTCACGCAGCTCTCCCTGTGGTGGTTCGACCAGCTCGCCGACCTGGTCCCCAACCACGTCCTCAGCACCGAGCCGCCGGCCGGCGCCCCGGCCGACTGGGCGGGCCGCACCCTGATCTGCAAGTCGCTGCGGATGGTCCCCGTCGAGTGCGTGGCGCGCGGCTACCTCACCGGCTCGGGCCTCGCCGAGTACAAGGAGTCCCGCACGGTCTGCGGCCTCGCGCTCCCCGAGGGCCTGGTCGACGGCAGCGAACTCCCCGCCCCGATCTTCACCCCCGCCACCAAGGCGGCCGTGGGCGAGCACGACGAGAACGTCTCCTACGAGGAGGTCGCCCGCCAGGTCGGCGCCGACACCGCCGCCGCGCTCCGCCAGGCGACCCTCGCCGTCTACGGCCGCGCCCGCGACATCGCCCGTGAGCGGGGCATCATCCTCGCCGACACCAAGTTCGAGTTCGGCTTCGAGGGCGAGGACCTGGTCATCGCCGACGAGGTCCTCACACCGGACTCCTCCCGCTTCTGGCCGGCCGACCAGTGGCAGCCCGGCCGCGCGCAGGCCTCGTACGACAAGCAGTTCGTGCGCGACTGGCTGACCTCGGCCGAGTCCGGCTGGGACCGCGCGAGCGAGCAGCCCCCGCCGCCGCTGCCCGGGCCGATCGTGGACGCGACCCGCGCCAAGTACATCGAGGCCTACGAGCGCCTGACGGGCACCGCCTGGAGCTGACGCGAAAGGCCCCGGTCGATGACCGGGGCCTTTGCTGCGGAGCGGACGACGAGGCTCGAACTCGCGACCTCAACCTTGGCAAGGTTGCGCTCTACCAACTGAGCTACGTCCGCATTGCCTCCGACCGGCTCTCACCGATCGGCGCGGGCACCAGCCTACCTGATCCACAACAGTGGACAGATCGGTGATGCAGAGCGGGTGACAGGGATCGCACACTGCGCCTTCCCCCTGGAAGGGGGATGTTCTACTACTGAACTACACCCGCATGTACTCCGTGAGCTGGGCTTTTCGGCCTGGCCCCTCGGCGTGCTCCAGACTCTAGCTGACCAGGAGGGGTGCAGCGCAAGTCGGTTCGTTCGAGGGGCCGGTGACCGGCCGTCGGGCCGCGGCTCCGGGGCCCGACCGGCGGGTGCGGCTCACTGGGCTTCGGTGAACGCCTCGTAGACCTTCTTGGGGATGCGGCCGCGGGCCGGTACCTCCATCTTGTTGGCCTGGGCCCAGGCGCGTACGGCCGCGGGGTCGGGTGCGACCTCCGTCTGCTTGTACGCCTTGCCGGACCTCGAGCGCTTGCGGCCGGCGTCCACGTAGGGCGCGAGAGCCTTACGCAGTTTCTTGGCATTGGCTTCATTCAGGTCGATCTCGTACGACTTGCCGTCGAGCCCGAAAGCGATCGTTTCCGCCGCTTCCGAGCCGTCGATGTCGTCAGAGAGAGTGACCACGACCTTCTGCGCCACGAATATCGGTCCCTTCGTGCGACAGCTCTGCGGTGACGTGCCAAGACGTCACGGAGATGTCGACTGTCCGCCTGTTATGGGGCAAAGTATCGGCTATTGGCAATTCATTTGTACAGTGCCCGGCATTGCAATGTGAAGCTCGACTAAATCTGCCCGCGTGTCCTGAGGCAATAGGGAACGCCGACGCACCCTGGATCTTTCCCTGAAATTTCCGCGAAGGCACTGGTCCGATACCTGATCGTGATGGCGGTCACGTACTTTCCTACAACTCTACCCGCGTAGAAATTTTGTGCGGGTAGTCTGAAGACACCTGTTGGAGACACCCGCAGGAACCTGCTCAGCACCACACCACCGGGAGTGCCAGTGGCACGCGTCGTAGTCGACGTCATGCTCAAGCCGGAGATCCTCGACCCCCAGGGCCAGGCGGTGCAGCGCGCACTGCCGCGTCTGGGTTTCGAAGGCATCTCCGACGTACGTCAGGGAAAGCGATTCGAACTGGAAGTTGACGGGCCGGTCGACGAGGCCGCCCTCGCCCGCATCCACGATCTTGCGGAATCCTTCCTCGCCAACACCGTGATCGAGGACTTCACCGTCAAGGTCGAGTCCGGAGAAGCAGTCGCGGGGGCCGCGAAGTGACCGCTCGTATTGGCGTCGTCACTTTCCCGGGCAGCCTCGACGACCGGGACACCCGGCGCGCGATCCGACTCGCGGGAGCCGAACCCGTCGCCCTCTGGCACAAGGACAAAGACCTTCACCAGGTCGACGCCGTGGTGCTGTGCGGCGGTTTCTCCTACGGCGACTATCTGCGGGCCGGTGCCATCGCGCGCTTCTCGCCCGTGATGGAGACCCTCATCGAGCAGGCGAAGGCCGGTCTGCCGGTTCTCGGTATCTGCAACGGCTTCCAGATCCTCACGGAGGCCCACCTGCTCCCCGGCGGGATGCTCGGCAACGACCACCTCCACTTCATCTGCCGCGACCAGAAGCTGCGGGTGGAGAACGCGGAGACGGCCTGGACCACCGACTACGAGGCGGGCCAGGAGATCCGGATCCCGCTGAAGAACATGGACGGCCGGTACGTCGCCGACGAGTACACCCTCGACAAGCTCGAGGCCGAGGGCCGTGTCGCCTTCCGGTACCTCGTGGAGGGCGACGCCGCGGACGGCTACGGCAACCCGAACGGCTCGCTGCGCGACATCGCCGGCATCACCAACGAGGCCGGCAACGTCGTCGGCCTCATGCCGCACCCGGAGCACGCCGTCGAGCCGCTCATCGGGTCCGGCCGCACCGACGGCCTGCCGTTCTTCACCTCGATCCTCAAGAAGCTGGTCAACGCATGAGCCGGACGCCTCTGGACACGGTCGAGCACGCGGCCGCGACCCCCGACGTCGAGCTGCCCTGGGCCGAGCTCGGCCTCAAGAAGGACGAGTACGAGCGGGTGGTGGAGATCCTCGGCCGCCGCCCCACCGGCGCCGAGCTCGCCATGTACTCCGTGATGTGGTCGGAGCACTGCTCCTACAAGTCGTCGAAGGTGCACCTGCGCCAGTTCGGCGAGAAGGCCCCGCAGTCCGACGCCCTCCTCGTCGGCATCGGCGAGAACGCCGGTGTCGTCGACGTCGGCCAGGGCTACGCGGTCACCTTCAAGGTCGAGTCGCACAACCACCCCTCGTACGTCGAGCCCTACCAGGGCGCGGCCACGGGCGTGGGCGGCATCGTCCGCGACATCATCGCGATGGGCGCGCGTCCGGTCGCGGTCGTGGACCCGCTGCGCTTCGGCGCCGCCGACCACCCCGACACCAAGCGCGTCCTGCCGGGCGTCGTCGCCGGCATCGGCGGCTACGGCAACTGCCTGGGTCTGCCGAACATCGGCGGCGAGGTCGTCTTCGACGCCTGCTACCAGGGCAACCCGCTGGTCAACGCCGGTGCCATCGGTGTGATGCGGCACGAGGACATCCACCTCGCGAAGGCCTCCGGCGCCGGCAACAAGGTCATCCTCTACGGGGCCAGGACCGGCGGCGACGGCATCGGCGGCGCGTCGATCCTCGCCTCCGAGACCTTCGACGACGCCAAGCCGTCGAAGCGTCCCGCGGTGCAGGTCGGCGACCCCTTCCAGGAGAAGCTCCTCATCGAGTGCACCCTGGAGGCCTTCGCCGAGAAGCTGGTCGTCGGCATCCAGGACCTCGGCGCGGCTGGGCTCTCCTGCGCCACCTCCGAGCTCGCCTCCAACGGCTCCGGCGGCATGCGCGTCACCCTGGACGACGTCCCGCTGCGCGACTCCACGCTCTCGCCCGAGGAGATCCTCATGAGCGAGTCGCAGGAACGCATGTGCGCGGTCGTCGAGCCCGGGAAGGTCGACCGCTTCCTGGCGATCTGCGACAAGTGGGACGTCATCGCCACCGTCATCGGTGAGGTGACCGACGGCGACCGCCTGGAGATCTTCTGGCACGGCGGCAAGATCGTCGACGTCGACCCGCGCACCGTCGCCCACGACGGCCCGGTCTACGAGCGCCCCTACGCCCGTCCCGGCTGGCAGGACGCCCTCCAGGCGGACGACGCGAACAAGCTGCCCAGGCCGGCCACGGGCGAGGAGCTGAAGGACCAGGTCCTGAAGCTGGTGTCCTCCCCGAACCAGGCCTCCAAGAAGTGGATCACCTCCCAGTACGACCACTTCGTGCAGGGCAACACCGTCCTCGCCCAGCCCGAGGACTCCGGGATGATCCGGATCGACGAGGAGACCGGCCTCGGCGTCGCCATCGCGACCGACGGCAACGGCCGGTACGCCAAGCTCGACCCGTACGCGGGCGCGCAGCTGGCCCTCTCGGAGGCCTACCGGAACGTGGCGACGACCGGCGCCAAGCCGCTCGCCGTCTCCGACTGCCTGAACTTCGGCTCGCCCGAGGACCCCGCGGTGATGTGGCAGTTCGCGGAGGCCGTCCGCGGTCTGGCCGACGCCTGCCGGCAGCTGGGCACCCCGGTGACCGGCGGCAACGTCTCGCTCTACAACCAGACGGGCGAGGCGGCCATCCACCCGACCCCCGTGGTGGCCGTGCTCGGTGTGATCGACGACGTCGCGCGCCGCACGCCCGTCGCCTTCCAGGAGGAGGGCCAGCTGCTGTACCTCCTCGGCGACACCCGCGAGGAGTTCGGCGGCTCGGCCTGGTCCCAGGTCGTCCACGACCACCTCGGCGGCCTGCCGCCCAAGGTCGACCTGGAGCGGGAGCGGCTGCTCGCCGAGATCCTGATCTCCGCCTCCCGCGACGGCATGATCGACGCCGCGCACGACCTGTCGGACGGCGGACTGATCCAGGCGGTCGTCGAGTCGGCGCTGCTCGGCCGCAAGGGCGCGCGGCTGGTCGTACCGGACGAGCTCGACGCGTTCACGTTCCTCTTCTCCGAGTCGGCGGGACGTGCCGTGGTGGCCGTCCCGCGCTCCGAGGAGCTCCGCTTCAACGACATGTGCGGGGCGCGCGGCCTGCCCGTCACCCGCATCGGTGTCGTCGACGGTGACACGGTCGAGCTCCAGGGCGAGTTCGCCCTGCCCCTGGACGAGCTGCGAGAGGCCCACGAGGGCACCATCCCGGCACTCCTCGCGTAGCCGCC
>JBFARE010000095.1:0-5252 GCA_040674215.1 Nocardia sp. NPDC050193
GTGAAACGCAGACTGCGTCATCTGATGCGGGACCGGGTCACCCTGTTCCCCCCCGGTAGCCTGGTAGTCGTACGGGCGCTGCCCGGGGCGGGCGACGCCGATCACGCACAGCTGGCCCAAGACCTGGATGCCGCCCTTCAACGGCTACTGGGAGGGGGCGCGCGATGAAGTACCCGCTACTGGCTCTGATCAAGCTCTACCAGTGGACGATCAGTCCGCTGCTGGGGCCGGTGTGCAAGTACTACCCGTCGTGCTCCCACTACGGCTACACGGCCATCGACCGGCACGGTGCGATCAAGGGAACGGCACTCACCGCCTGGCGCATCCTGCGGTGCAATCCGTGGTCGCTCGGCGGCGTGGACCATGTTCCGCCGCGCAAGCGCCCGCGGTGGCACGAAATGCTGCGTGACGCCTGGCGTGCACGCAGGGGCGGGACCTCCGCCGCCGAAACGGCCACCGAAGAGGATCTTCCGTCTCCTTCGAGCCCGGCCGCAGAGACACCGTCCCATGCCCAAGGAGCATGATTAGTGGACACGATTGCCAGCCTCTTCAGCTTCATCACGACACCTGTCTCCTGGGTCATCGTCCAGTTCCACAAGGTGTACGGGGCCATCTTCGGCCCCGACACCGGGTGGGCCTGGGGCCTGTCCATCGTGTCCCTGGTGATTCTGATCCGTATCTGCCTGATCCCGCTCTTCGTGAAGCAGATCAAGGCCACTCGGGCGATGCAGACGCTCCAGCCCGAGATGAAGAAGATCCAGGAGCGCTACAAGAACGACAAACAGCGTCAGTCCGAAGAGATGATGAAGCTGTACAAGGAGACGGGCACCAACCCGCTCTCCTCGTGCCTTCCCATCCTGGCGCAGTCCCCGTTCTTCTTCGCCCTGTACCACGTGCTCAACGGCATCGCCAACGGCGAGACCATCGGCGTGATCAACCAGAGCCTGCTGGAGAGTGCCCAGAAGGCGCACATCTTCGGTGCTCCGCTGGCCGCCAAGTTCACGGACAGCGCCTCCGACCTGGCCTCGCTCGACGCGTCGCTGCTGAACGTCCGCATCGTCACCGCGATCATGATCGTGCTGATGTCGGCCTCGCAGTTCTTCACGCAGCGCCAGCTCATGACGAAGAACGTCGACACCTCGGTGAAGACGCCGTTCATGCAGCAGCAGAAGATGCTGATGTACGTCTTCCCCGTCATGTTCGCGGTCTTCGGCATCAACTTCCCCGTCGGTGTCCTCGTCTACTGGCTGACCACCAACGTGTGGACCATGGGCCAGCAGATGTACGTGATCCGCAACAACCCGACGCCGGGTTCCAAGGCTCAGGCCGCGTACCTGGAGCGCCTGTACAAGCACGTCACGCACCACGGCAAGACCCGCAGCCGCGGCGAGCGGGCGATCGTCAAGGCCATCGTCGCCAAGGGCCGTGACCGCAACGACGCCGAGCGCAAGTTCATCAACGGTCTGACCAAGGTGGGCTTCGCCGCCCAGGCCGACGGCACCGTGATCAAGAGCGAGGCCCAGGCCGCGGCCCAGGCCGAGGACGGCACCCCGACGACCGCGACCGCCAAGCGGCAGCAGCCCAAGCGGCAGTCGAAGTCGCAGCGCCAGTCCGCGGCCCCCGCGAAGGGCGCCGACGAGGCCGTCTCGCTGAGCAAGTCCGACGAGCCCGAGGACACCAAGCCCTCCGGATCCGCCGGTACGGCCAAGCAGGCCCCGTCCAAGCCCGGCAGCGCCGGCCGCAGCAAGGCCCAGTCCGGGCAGCGCAAGGGCGGCCCGCAGCGCCCCAAGTCCCCGTCCAAGAAGTAAGAAGGAGCCCATCCCGTGACGGAAGGCACCACCTCCGCTGCCGCCGAGGGTGCAGACACCCTGACCCGCCTGGAGCAGGAGGGCGAGATCGCGGCGGACTACCTCGAGGGTCTGCTGGACATCGCTGATCTCGACGGCGACATCGACATGGACGTCGAGGCCGACCGCGCCTCTGTGTCGATCATCAGCGACGCGGGCACCCGTGACCTGCTGAAGCTGGTCGGCCGGGACGGCGAGGTGCTGGAGGCGCTCCAGGAACTCACGCGCCTGGCCGTGCACCGGGAGACCGGCGACCGCAGCCGGCTGATGCTGGACATCGCGGGCTACCGCGCCCAGAAGCGTGCCGAGCTCTCCGAGCTGGGCGCCAAGGCCGCGGCCGACGCGAAGAACAGCGGTGAGCCGGTCAAGCTCAAGCCGATGACGCCCTTCGAGCGCAAGGTCGTCCACGACGCGGTCAAGGCCGCCGGTCTGCGCAGCGAGTCCGAGGGCGAGGAGCCGCAGCGCTTCGTCGTCGTCCTGCCCAACTGATTCGGTACGTGCGTAACCCCGGCCCCGTCTGTCGTGCAGACGGGGCCGGTCTTTGTCAGCCCGGTAGTTCTGGTGGTCGGCGCGCGAAGCGCTGATGCGGTACGGAAGGACGGTCCCCGTGACGGAGGCAGCGGAACTCCCCCCTGCGCCCGAGGTGGCACGCGAGGTATTCGGCGATCGCTTCGACGACGCGGTCCGCTACGCCGAGCTCCTCGCCGAGGCAGGCGTGCAGCGCGGGCTCATCGGTCCTCGGGAGGTGCCCCGCCTGTGGGAGAGGCATCTGCTGAACTGCGCGGTGCTCTCGGAGGTCGTGCCCGAGGGTGTGACCGTGTGCGACGTGGGCTCGGGTGCCGGCCTGCCCGGCATTCCCCTGGCGCTCGTACGCGAGGACCTGAAGATCACCCTGCTCGAGCCGCTTCTGCGGCGCACGAACTTCCTCACCGAAGTCGTCGAGCTGCTCGGCCTGGACCATGTGACGGTCGCGCGAGGACGTGCCGAGGAGGTCATGGGCAAGGTGCCGCCCGTGCACGTGGTGACCGCCCGCGCGGTTGCGCCCCTGGACCGCCTGGCCACCTGGGGCATTCCGCTTCTGCGGCCCTACGGCGAGATGCTCGCCCTCAAGGGGGACACCGCCGAGGAGGAGCTGAAGAGCGCGTCCACCGCGCTCAGCAAGCTCGGAGCCGTGGGTACCTCGATCCTGCATGTGGGTGAGGGCGTGGTGGATCCGCTGTCCACGGTGGTGCGGGTCGAGGTCGGGGAGAGCCCCGGTGGTGTGAGGTTCGCCGCCAAGCGAGCGAAGGCGGCGCGTACCAGCCGCACCCGTCGACGCCGCTGAGGCGTACTCCACACAAGCTGCCAAACCCACGCATCACGGAGTGTCGTCGGGGATCCGGCTGTCGGCGCTGTGCATCGTGTTTCACGTGAAACGTCGCTCTCTGCTCCACGGCATCATCAGCCGCGGCCGCGCCGCTGCCGAACCCCGCGACCGCAAGCCTCTCGGTTCACTCGATGCGGGACGGGAGTTGTCCACAGAGGTGGATTTCTCCACAGAACAACAGGCCTCACTGGTTCATGACCCCGAAGGCATGGGAGGCTCTGTTCATTGCGAGCCTGAAGTCGAGGAGAGTGAATCCTTGCGGTCCGACGCCAACATCGCGGGACCGATGACCGATCCGGTCCCCGGTCCCCGTACCGAGTCGTTCGGGGAGGATGTTTCACGTGAAACACCGCCCCCGATGGACGACACTCCGATCGGTCGTGCTGCCCAACTCGCGGTGGAGGCTCTGGGCCGCGCCGGCGAGGGTCTGCCACGTCCTGAGCAGACCCGTGTGATCGTGGTCGCCAACCAGAAGGGCGGGGTGGGCAAGACGACGACGACCGTCAATCTCGCCGCCTCACTGGCCCTGCACGGTGGTCGAGTCCTGGTGGTCGACCTCGACCCGCAGGGCAACGCGTCCACCGCGCTGGGGATCGACCATCACGCCGAGGTGCCGTCCATCTATGACGTGCTGGTCGACAGCCGTCCCCTTGCTGAGGTCGTCCAGCCCGTTCCTGACGTGGAAGGCCTCTTCTGTGCTCCCGCCACGATCGATCTCGCCGGCGCGGAGATCGAGTTGGTGTCCCTGGTAGCGCGTGAGAGCCGCCTCCAGCGAGCGATCCAGGCGTACGAGCAGCCGCTCGACTACATCCTTATCGACTGCCCCCCTTCCCTCGGCCTGCTGACGGTCAACGCGCTGGTGGCCGGCGCCGAGGTGCTCATCCCGATCCAGTGCGAGTACTACGCGCTGGAAGGTCTGGGGCAGCTGCTGCGCAACGTCGACCTCGTGCGGGGACACCTCAACCCGACCCTGCATGTGTCGACCATCTTGCTCACCATGTACGACGGCCGGACGCGGCTCGCGTCGCAGGTCGCGGAAGAGGTGCGCACCCACTTCGGCGAGGAGGTGCTGCGGACGAGCATTCCCCGCTCCGTCCGTATCTCCGAAGCGCCGAGCTACGGACAGACGGTGCTGACCTACGATCCGGGATCGAGCGGCGCTCTCTCCTACCTTGAGGCAGCACGAGAGCTCGCGCTGAGGGGTGTCGGTGTCAGCTACGACGCTACCCACGCCCATATCGGCGCTCAGAACAACCCGAATCTGGTGGAGGGCATTCAGTGAGTGAGCGACGGAGGGGGCTGGGCCGCGGTCTGGGTGCGTTGATCCCTGCTGCACCGACGGAGAAGACACCGGCGCAGGCCGCACTGGGAGGCGGGGGAACCACGTCACCCGCAGCCGTACCGGTCCTGACGCCCGAGCGTGGGGTGGCCGCGGCGAAGGTGGCCACGCTGCCGCCTGTTTCACGTGAAACAGAGGAACTGCTGTCGAACGGTTCTGTGGAGACGCCCGCGCCGCCGGTCGGCGCGTACTTCGCTGAGATTCCGCTCGACCACATCGCGCCGAACCCGCGCCAGCCGCGTGAGGTCTTCGACGAGGACGCGCTGCACGAGCTGATCACCTCCATCAAGGAGGTCGGGCTCCTCCAGCCGGTCGTGGTGCGCCAGCTCGGTCCCGCGCGTTTCGAGCTCATCATGGGCGAGCGTCGTTGGCGGGCCTGCCGGGAGGCGGGCTTGGAGGCGATCCCGGCGATCGTGCGGGCGACCGACGACGAGAAGCTTCTCCTGGACGCCCTGCTGGAGAACCTCCACCGGGCTCAGCTGAACCCGCTGGAAGAGGCAGCCGCCTACGATCAGCTGCTCAAGGACTTCAACTGCACCCACGACCAGCTGGCGGACCGCATCGGCCGTTCCCGCCCGCAGGTGTCCAACACGCTGCGTCTGCTCAAGCTGTCGCCGGCGGTCCAGCGGCGGGTGGCTGCCGGAGTGCTCTCCGCCGGTCACGCCCGGGCGCTGCTCTCCGTCGACGACTCGGAGGAGCA
>JBFARE010000096.1:1978-4889 GCA_040674215.1 Nocardia sp. NPDC050193
GGGGGTTGCGCGTGTGGGGTTGTGGGGTCATTCTTCCCGGTTCTGCCGGATCGGGCGAGAGTTAGAAACCGTTGTGTTAGCTGAAGTGGTCTGGGACGGCCTGTCGTAGAGGGTGAGAATCCCGTAGGCGAAAACTCAACGGCTCTCGTGGATGATGCCCGAGTAGCAGCGGGCCCGTGAAATCTGCTGTGAATCTGCCGGGACCACCCGGTAAGCCTGAATACTCCCTGGTGACCGATAGCGGACTAGTACCGTGAGGGAAAGGTGAAAAGTACCCCGGGAGGGGAGTGAAATAGTACCTGAAACCGTGCGCTTACAATCCGTCAGAGCCTTCGAGTAGTTTACTGCTGGGGGTGATGGCGTGCCTTTTGAAGAATGAGCCTGCGAGTTAGTGGCATGTGGCGAGGTTAACCCGTGTGGGGTAGCCGTAGCGAAAGCGAGTCCGAATAGGGCGTTTGAGTCGCGTGTTCTAGACCCGAAGCGGAGTGATCTACCCATGGCCAGGGTGAAGCGACGGTAAGACGTCGTGGAGGCCCGAACCCACTTAGGTTGAAAACTGAGGGGATGAGCTGTGGGTAGGGGTGAAAGGCCAATCAAACTCCGTGATAGCTGGTTCTCCCCGAAATGCATTTAGGTGCAGCGTCGCGTGTTTCTCACCGGAGGTAGAGCTACTGGATGGTCTAGGGGGCCCACAAGCTTACCGAAATCAGCCAAACTCCGAATGCCGGTGAGTGAGAGCGCGGCAGTGAGACTGCGGGGGATAAGCTTCGTAGTCGAGAGGGAAACAGCCCAGATCGCCGGCTAAGGCCCCTAAGCGTGTACTAAGTGGAAAAGGATGTGGGATTGCGCAGACAGCCAGGAGGTTGGCTTAGAAGCAGCCACCCTTGAAAGAGTGCGTAATAGCTCACTGGTCGAGTGATCCTGCGCCGACAATGTAGCGGGGCTCAAGTACACCGCCGAAGCCGCGGCAGTCGCACAATACATCCATATGCCTCTACGGGGGTGTGTGCAGTGGTGTGGCTGGGTAGGGGAGCGTCGTGTAGCCAGGGAAGCAGCGGGGTGACCCAGTTGTGGAGGCTGCGCGAGTGAGAATGCAGGCATGAGTAGCGAAAGACGAGT
The DNA here is from genome assembly GCA_040674215.1 of Nocardia sp. NPDC050193. Classification (GTDB taxonomy): domain Bacteria; phylum Actinomycetota; class Actinomycetes; order Mycobacteriales; family Mycobacteriaceae; genus Nocardia. The sequence continues at coordinate 3,098 of JBFARE010000096.1, forward strand.
GAGAAACTCGTCCGCCGAATGACCAAGGGTTCCTGGGCCAGGTTAATCCGCCCAGGGTGAGTCGGGACCTAAGGCGAGGCCGACAGGCGTAGTCGATGGACAACGGGTTGATATTCCCGTACCCGTGTATCCGCGCCCAATGGCGAATCATCTGTGCTAAGCGCCCAAAACCTGATGGACCTCCTTCGGGAGGCCGGATGGGGCTGCGCGTGACCCTGGGTGTAGTAGTCAAGCGATGGGGTGACGCAGGAAGGTAGCTGGGCCAGTCAGTGGTTGTACTGGTGTAAGCCTGTAGGGCGTTGTGTAGGCAAATCCGCACAGCATGTGCCTGAGAGGTGATGCGTAGCCGATTGAGGCGAATTCAGTGATCCTATGCTGCCGAGAAAAGCCTCTAGTGAGTTGGTACACGGCCCGTACCCCAAACCGACACAGGTGGTCAGGTAGAGAATACTAAGGCGATCGAGAGAACTGTGGTCAAGGAACTCGGCAAAATGCCCCCGTAACTTCGGGAGAAGGGGGGCCCGAGCTGGTGACCGGCTTTACGCCGTGAGCTGGTTTGGGCCGCAGAGACCAGAGAGAAGCGACTGTTTACTAAAAACACAGGTCCGTGCGAAGTCGTAAGACGATGTATACGGACTGACGCCTGCCCGGTGCCGGAAGGTTAAGAGGACCGGTTAGCGCTTCGGCGCGAAGCTGAGAATTTAAGCCCCGGTAAACGGCGGTGGTAACTATAACCATCCTAAGGTAGCGAAATTCCTTGTCGGGTAAGTTCCGACCTGCACGAATGGCGTAACGACTTCTCTGCTGTCTCGACCACAGACTCGGCGAAATTGCATTACGAGTAAAGATGCTCGTTACGCGCGGCAGGACGAAAAGACCCCGGGACCTTCACTATAGCTTGGTATTGGTGTTCGGTACGGTTTGTGTAGGATAGGTGGGAGACTGTGAAACGGGCACGCCAGTGCTCGGTGAGTCGTCGTTGAAATACCACTCTGATCGTATTGGACCTCTAACCTCGGACCATGATCTGGTTCAGGGACAGTGCCTGGTGGGTAGTTTAACTGGGGCGGTTGCCTCCCAAAATGTAACGGAGGCGCCCAAAGGTTCCCTCAGCCTGGTTGGCAATCAGGTGTCGAGTGCAAGTGCACAAGGGAGCTTGACTGTGAGACAGACATGTCGAGCAGGGACGAAAGTCGGGACTAGTGATCCGGCACCGGCATGTGGAAGCGGTGTCGCTCAACGGATAAAAGGTACCCCGGGGATAACAGGCTGATCTTCCCCAAGAGTCCATATCGACGGGATGGTTTGGCACCTCGATGTCGGCTCGTCGCATCCTGGGGCTGGAGTAGGTCCCAAGGGTTGGGCTGTTCGCCCATTAAAGCGGCACGCGAGCTGGGTTTAGAACGTCGTGAGACAGTTCGGTCTCTATCCGCCGCGCGCGTTGGAAACTTGAGGAAGGCTGTCCCTAGTACGAGAGGACCGGGACGGACGAACCTCTGGTGTGCCAGTTGTCCCGCCAGGGGCACGGCTGGTTGGCTACGTTCGGAAGGGATAACCGCTGAAAGCATCTAAGCGGGAAGCCTGTTCCAAGATGAGGTTTCCCACCACCATGAGTGGTTAAGGCCCCCTACAGACCATGGGGTTGATAGGCCGGAACTGGAAGCCAGGTAACTGGTGGAGGTGACCGGTACTAATAGGCCGAGGGCTTACCAAACGAAGATTGCTACGCGTCCACTGTGCAGTATCTGAAACAACACACAGATACAGAAGACACCACACACGAACCGAGGGG
>JBFARE010000097.1:0-4873 GCA_040674215.1 Nocardia sp. NPDC050193
AGGCTCCGGGTCCGGCCCGGTCGGCCGCGGAGATGGCCGGTCTTGTGTGGAGAAACGCGCACGAGTAGTTAACAAAGCGCCGGATTGCACACCCGAATAGGGTGGAAGGCTCCTCCGGTACTCCTCCGCAGGACCCCCTCCCCACCACATCCATCCGCCTACCCCCCGTTCGATGCGGACAGGAGCGGTCATGCCAGCAAGGCACCACCCGTCATCACCCCCGACGCCTCGCGACAAGAACAGCAAGAGCGGCAAGAGCGGCAAGGGCTCCGGGAAGGCCGAGGTCGCCGTGGACCCGGAGACCCCGAAGAGCCCGCAGACGCCCCGGACCCGCGAGGGCACCGAGAGTCCCGGCGGCGTCACCGCCGTGGGGCGCATACCCGTCCTCGACGTCCGTCCCCTGGTCCAGCAGGGGCGCCGGCCCGCCAAGGCGGTGACCGGTGAGACCTTCGAGGTCTCGGCCACCGTGTTCCGGGAAGGACACGACGCGGTCGCCGCCAACGTCGTCCTGCGGGATCCTGAGGGCAGACCCGGCCCGTGGACGCCGATGCGCGAGCTCGCCCCGGGCACCGACCGCTGGGGCGCGGACGTCACCCCGGACGCGCCGGGCCACTGGACGTACACCGTGGAGGCGTGGAGCGATCCGATCGGCACCTGGCGCCACCACGCGGAGATCAAGATTCCCGCGGGGATGGACACGGAGCTGGTCCTGGAGGAGGGCGCCCGGCTGTACGAACGGGCGGTCGGCGGGGTCCCGGAGGAAGGGGGCCGTACCGTGCTGCGGACGGCGGCCGACGCCCTGCGCGACGAGTCCCGCCCGGCCGTCTCCCGGCTGGCGGCGGCGTTGACGCCGCAGGTGGACGCGGTGCTGGCGCGGTATCCGCTGCGGGAGCTGGTCACCGCCTCCGAGGCGTTGCCGCTGCTGGTGGAGCGGGAGCGGGCGCTGTACGGCTCGTGGTACGAGTTCTTCCCCCGCTCGGAGGGGACGGCCGAGGTCCCGCACGGGACGTTCCGGACCGCTGCCCGGCGGCTTGCGGCGATCGCCGCGATGGGTTTCGACGTCGTCTACCTGCCGCCGATCCATCCGATCGGGACGACGTTCCGCAAGGGCCGCAACAACACCCTCGACCCGGGCCCCGACGACGTCGGGGTGCCGTGGGCGATCGGCTCGCCCGAGGGCGGCCACGACGCCGTCCATCCCGACCTGGGCACCCTGGAGGACTTCACCTGGTTCGTCGGGCAGGCCCGCGACCTCGGTCTGGAGATCGCCCTCGACTTCGCGCTGCAGTGCTCCCCCGACCATCCCTGGGTCCACAAGCACCCCGAGTGGTTCCACCACCGCCCCGACGGCACCATCGCCTACGCCGAGAACCCGCCGAAGAAGTACCAGGACATCTACCCCGTCGCCTTCGACGCCGACCTCGACGGCCTGGTCGGCGAGACGGTGCGCGTCCTGCGCCACTGGATGGACCACGGGGTGCGGATCTTCCGCGTGGACAACCCCCACACCAAACCGGTCGTCTTCTGGGAACGCGTCATCGCGGAGGTCAACCGCACCGACCCCGACGTGATCTTCCTCGCCGAGGCCTTCACCCGGCCCGCGATGATGCACACCCTGGGCCAGATCGGCTTCCAGCAGTCCTACACCTACTTCACCTGGCGCAACACCAAGGAAGAACTGACGCAGTACCTCACCGAACTGTCGGGGGAGGCCGCCTCCTACATGCGGCCCAACCTCTTCGCCAACACCCCCGACATCCTGCACGCCTACCTCCAGCACGGCGGGCGCCCCGCCTTCGAGACCCGCGCCGTCCTGGCCGCCACCCTCTCCCCCACCTGGGGTGTGTACAGCGGCTACGAACTGTGTGAGAACACCCCCCTGCGCGAGGGCTCCGAGGAATACCTCGACTCCGAGAAGTACCAGCTCAAGCCCCGCGACTGGGCCACCGCCGAACGCGAGGGCACCACCATCGCCCCCCTCATCACCCGCCTCAACGAGATCCGCCGCGCCAACCCCGCCCTGCACCGACTGCGCAACCTGCACTTCCATCCCACCGACAAGGAAGCGGTGATCGCCTACTCGAAGAGGATCGCGGACAGAAGCGGTTCGAACACGGTTCTGGTGGTCGTCAACCTCGACCCCCACCACACCCAGGAGGCGACGGTGTCGTTGGACATGCCGCAACTCGGCCTGGACTGGCACGAGTCGGTGCCGGTGCGCGACGAGCTCACCGGCGAGACCTACCACTGGGGCAGGGCCAACTACGTGCGCCTCGAACCGGGCACCCGGCCCGCGCACGTCCTCACCGTCCTGCGACCGTCCAACCCGCAGATCGGAGGGTCACCCACAACATGATCGTCAACGAGCCCGTTCCGGACACCTTCGAGGACACTCCCGCCAAGGACCGCGACCCCGAGTGGTTCAAACGCGCCGTGTTCTACGAGGTCCTCGTCCGCTCCTTCCAGGACAGCAACGGCGACGGCGTCGGCGACCTCAAGGGCATCACCGCCAAACTCGACTACCTGCAATGGCTCGGAGTCGACTGCCTCTGGCTGCCGCCCTTCTTCAAATCCCCCCTGCGCGACGGCGGATACGACGTCTCCGACTACACCGCCGTCCTCCCCGAGTTCGGCGACCTCGCCGACTTCGTCGAATTCGTCGACGCCGCCCACCAACGCGGCATGCGCGTCATCATCGACTTCGTCATGAACCACACCAGCGACCAGCACCCGTGGTTCCAGGAATCCAGGAAAGACCCCGACGGACCCTACGGCGACTACTACATGTGGGCCGACGACGACAAACAGTACGCCGACGCCCGCATCATCTTCGTCGACACCGAAGTCTCCAACTGGACCTTCGACCCCGTCCGCAAGCAGTACTTCTTCCACCGCTTCTTCTCCCACCAGCCCGACCTCAACTACGAGAACCCCGCCGTCCAAGAGGAGATCCTGGCGGCCCTGCGGTTCTGGCTGGACCTCGGCATCGACGGCTTCCGGCTCGACGCGGTGCCGTATCTCTACGCGGCCGAGGGGACCAACTGCGAGAACCTGCCGGCAACGCACGAGTTCCTGAAGCGGGTCCGCAAGGAGATCGACGCCGCCTATCCGGACACGGTGATCCTGGCGGAGGCCAACCAGTGGCCCGAGGACGTCGTCGACTACTTCGGCGACTACGCCTCCGGCGGCGACGAATGCCACATGGCGTTCCACTTCCCCGTCATGCCCCGCATCTTCATGGCCGTCCGCCGCGAATCGCGCTACCCCGTCTCCGAGATCCTCGCCAAGACCCCCGCCATCCCCGCCAACTGCCAGTGGGGCATCTTCCTGCGCAACCACGACGAGCTCACCCTCGAAATGGTCACCGACGAAGAACGCGACTACATGTACGCGGAGTACGCCAAGGACCCCCGGATGCGCGCCAACATCGGCATCCGCCGCCGCCTCGCCCCCCTGCTCGACAACGACCGCAACCAGATCGAACTCTTCACCGCCCTGCTGCTCTCCCTGCCCGGCTCACCGATCCTCTACTACGGCGACGAGATCGGCATGGGCGACAACATCTGGCTCGGCGACCGCGACGCCGTACGCACCCCCATGCAGTGGACCCCCGACCGCAACGCCGGCTTCTCCTCCTGCGACCCCGGCCGCCTCTCCCTCCCCGTCATCATGGACCCCGTCCACGGCTACCAGGTCACCAACGTCGAGGCCTCCATGTCCTCGCCCTCCTCGCTGCTGCACTGGACCCGCCGGATGATCGAGATCCGCAAACAGAACCCCGCCTTCGGCCTGGGCACCTACACCGAACTCCCCTCCTCCAACCCGGCCGTCCTCGCCTTCCTGCGCGAGGCACCCCCGACCGGCGACGGCAGCGACGACATCGTCCTGTGCGTACACAACTTCTCCCGCTTCGCCCAGCCCACCGAACTCGACCTGAGCCGGTTCAAGGGGCGCTACCCGGTCGAGCTGTTCGGCGGGGTCCGCTTCCCCGCCATCGGCGAACTGCCCTACCTGCTCACGCTCGCGGGCCACGGCTTCTATTGGTTCCGGCTCACCAGAGCCGCGTCCCGGATCGGCCGCCGTCCGTGAGCGAGCGCCGGGGAAAGGATGGGTCACCGTGACGAAGACCGCTCCCTTGCGACCGAGCGGCCCCGGCGGAGTACGTTCCGCCGGGCCGCTGGCAGCACTGCTGCGCGAGTGGCTGCCCCGGCAGCGCTGGTTCGCCGGCAAGGACCGGCCCCTGACCGACCTGCGCATGCTGTCGATGACGGAGCTGTACCCGGGCTGTCTGCATCTGCTCGTGCACGCCGACCAGTCGGGCGTCCCGACGCCCGGGGGAACGCCTCCCGCCGGGGACTGCTACCAGCTGCTCCTCGGCGTGCAGGAACATCTGTCGCCGCGGCTCGGGCGGGCGCTGATCGGCAGGGTGGAGGAAGGGCCGATGGCCGGGCTCACCGTCCACGACGCCCTCCAGGACCCCCGGTCCGCGCATCTGCTGCTGGAGCGGATGCGGCACCCGGGCACGCTGGGCCCGCTGTGCTTCGAGTCCGATCCTTCCGTGTCGCTGCCGCCCGGACTCGCGCCGCGGCTGCTGGAGGCCGAGCAGTCCAACACCTCGCTGGTGTACGGGGACGCCTTCATCCTGAAGATCTTCCGGCGCATCCAGCCGGGGGTGAACCCGGACCTGGAGGTGCCGGTCGCGCTGGCCGGACAGGGGTGCGGGCGGGTGCCCGCGCCCGTGGCCTGGTTCCGCACCACCCATCCGCAGGAGGCGACGCTGGGCGTCCTCCAGCCGTTCCTGCCCGACGCGTCCGTCGGCTGGACGCTGGCACTGCGCGCCCTCGCCCGCGGCGAGGACTTCACCGCGGAGGCC
>JBFARE010000098.1:0-4841 GCA_040674215.1 Nocardia sp. NPDC050193
CTGAGTCCGCCGCGGCGGCGACCGCAGGCATGCGAAAGGGCCCGTACGACCGGAGTCGTACGGGCCCTCTCAGGTGCTCAGCTCAGCTGGAGCCACCAGGTCGATCAGCAAGTACTACTTGGTGATCTTGGTGACCTGGCCGGCGCCGACCGTGCGGCCACCCTCACGGATGGCGAACTTCAGGCCCTCTTCCATGGCGATGGGCTGGATGAGCTGCACCGACATCTCGGTGTTGTCACCCGGCATGACCATCTCGGTGCCCTCGGGGAGGGTCACAACACCGGTCACGTCAGTCGTACGGAAGTAGAACTGCGGACGGTAGTTGTTGAAGAACGGCGTGTGGCGGCCACCCTCGTCCTTGGACAGGATGTAGGCCTGGGCCTCGAACTCGGTGTGCGGCGTGACCGAACCCGGCTTGATGATGACCTGGCCGCGCTCGACGTCCTCGCGCTTGATGCCGCGGAGCAGCAGACCGACGTTCTCACCGGCCTGGCCCTCGTCGAGCAGCTTGCGGAACATCTCGATACCGGTGACCGTGGTGGTGGTCTTCTCGGTCTTGATGCCGATGATGTCGACGGTCTCGTTGACCTTCAGGACACCACGCTCGATACGGCCGGTGACGACCGTACCGCGACCGGTGATCGTGAAGACGTCCTCGATGGGCATGAGGAACGGCTTGTCGACGTCGCGCTCCGGCTCCGGGATCGACTCGTCGACGGCCTGCATGAGGTCGAGAACCGACTGACCCCACTCGGCGTCGCCCTCGAGGGCCTTGAGCGCGGAGACCTTGACGACCGGCAGGTCGTCGCCCGGGAACTCGTACTCGGAGAGGAGCTCACGGACCTCGAGCTCGACGAGCTCCAGGATCTCCTCGTCGTCCACCATGTCGGCCTTGTTCAGGGCGACGACGATGTACGGAACGCCGACCTGGCGGGCCAGGAGCACGTGCTCCTTGGTCTGCGGCATCGGGCCGTCGGTGGCGGCGACCACGAGGATGGCGCCGTCCATCTGGGCAGCACCGGTGATCATGTTCTTGATGTAGTCCGCGTGACCCGGGCAGTCGACGTGCGCGTAGTGACGCGTCTCCGTCTGGTACTCGACGTGCGCGATGGAGATGGTGATACCGCGCTGGCGCTCTTCGGGAGCCTTGTCGATCTGGTCGAAGGCCGAGGCCTCGTTCAGGTCCGGGTACTTGTCGTGCAGCACCTTGGTAATGGCGGCCGTGAGGGTCGTCTTACCGTGGTCGATGTGACCGATGGTGCCGATGTTGACGTGCGGCTTAGTCCGCTCGAACTTCGCCTTCGCCACTGGGGTCCTCCTGGGAGTGGTTCTGGAACGCCTTGCTTCATCGGCGCCAGGTGATCTTTGCTGGAAAGCCCGGGTCCAGGGGGCAAACAACCGGGATGCGGCTGTTTGCCCCTTGAGGCTCCGGAGTCAAGCCTACGGCGTGTGAACGGAGTGCGTTACTCGCCCTTGGCCTTCGCGATGATCTCCTCGGCGACGTTCCGGGGAACCTCGGCGTAGGAGTCGAACTGCATCGAGTAGCTCGCGCGACCCGACGTCTTGCTGCGGAGGTCGCCGACGTAGCCGAACATCTCCGACAGGGGCACCAGGCCCTTGACGACACGGGCACCGGCCCGCTCCTCCATGGCCTGGATCTGACCACGGCGGGAGTTGATGTCGCCGATGACCTCGCCCATGTAGTCCTCGGGCGTGGTGACCTCGACGGCCATCATCGGCTCGAGCAGCACGGGGCTGGCCTTGCGGGCGGCCTCCTTGAAGGCCTGCGAGCCGGCGATCTTGAACGCGAGCTCGGAGGAGTCCACCTCGTGGTAGCCACCGTCGAGCAGGGTGACGCGCACGCCGGTCATCTCGTAACCGGCGAGGATGCCGAACTGCATGGCCTCCTGCGCACCGGCGTCCACCGAAGGGATGTACTCCTTCGGGATACGGCCACCGGTCACCTTGTTCACGAACTCGTACGAGGCGTCGCCGCCCTCGATCGGCTCGATCGCGATCTGCACCTTGGCGAACTGGCCGGTACCACCAGTCTGCTTCTTGTGCGTGTAGTCGACCCGGTCGACCGCCTTGCGGATGGTCTCGCGGTAGGCGACCTGCGGCTTGCCGACGTTGGCCTCGACCTTGAACTCACGGCGCATACGGTCGACCAGCACCTCGAGGTGCAGCTCGCCCATACCACCGATGATGGTCTGGCCGGTCTCCTCGTCCGAGTGGACCTGGAACGACGGGTCCTCCTCGGCCAGGCGCTGGATCGCGATGCCCAGCTTCTCCTGGTCGCCCTTCGACTTGGGCTCGATGGCGACCTGGATGACCGGAGCCGGGAAGTCCATGGACTCCAGGATCACGGGCTGCTTGTCGTCGCACAGCGTCTCGCCGGTCGTGGTCTGCTTCAGACCCATGACGGCGACGATGTCGCCGGCGCCGACCGACGCGATCTCCTCACGCTTGTTCGCGTGCATGCGGTAGATCTTGCCGATGCGCTCCTTCTTGCCCTTGACGGAGTTCAGCACCGCGGTGCCGGACTCCAGGCGGCCCGAGTAGACCCGGACGAAGGTGAGCTTGCCGAGGTGCGGGTCGCTCATGATCTTGAACGCGAGCGCCGACAGCGGCTCCTCGTCGGACGGCTTGCGCTTGACGACCTCCTCCGGGTCGTTGACGGCGTGGCCCTCGATGGCCTCGACGTCGAGCGGGGAGGGGAGGTAGCGCACGACCGCGTCGAGCAGGGGCTGGACGCCCTTGTTCTTGAACGCGGTACCGCAGAACACCGGGGTGACGGTGGTGTCGGTCGACTTGCCGGACGCGATGGTGATGCGACGGATCGCGGCGTACAGCTGCTCCACGGACGGCTCCTGGCCCTCCAGGTACAGCTCCATGATCTCGTCGTCGTTCTCGGCGACGGTCTCGACGAGCTTGCCGCGGTACTCCTCGGCAGCCTCGGTGTGGGTGGCCGGGATGTCGACGACGTCGTACATCTCGCCCTTCTCCGCCTCGGCGGACCACACGAAGGCCTTCATCGTGACCAGGTCGACGACGCCCTTGAAGTCGGCCTCGGCACCGATCGGGAGCTGCATGACGATCGGCTGCGCGCCGAGGCGGCTGCTGATCATGTCGACGCAACGGTGGAACTCGGCACCGGTCCGGTCGAGCTTGTTGACGAAGCAGATACGCGGCACGCCGTAGCGGTCCGCCTGACGCCACACGGTCTCGGACTGGGGCTCGACACCCGCGACGCCGTCGAACACCGTCACGGCACCGTCGAGCACGCGCAGCGAACGCTCCACCTCGACGGTGAAGTCGACGTGACCCGGGGTGTCGATGATGTTGATGGTGTGGTCGACATCGGCGAGCGGCCAGTGACAGGTGGTGGCAGCAGAGGTGATCGTGATGCCACGCTCCTGCTCCTGCTCCATCCAGTCCATCGTGGCGGCGCCGTCGTGGACCTCACCGATCTTGTAGGAGACGCCGGTGTAGAACAGGATCCGCTCGGTGGTGGTCGTCTTGCCCGCGTCGATGTGGGCCATGATCCCGATGTTGCGGACCTTGGCCAGGTCAAGTGAAGTGGTAGCCATAAGGCTTTCGTCTTCTCTCGGTCTCGATGTGGGTAGCGACTACCAGCGGTAGTGCGCGAAGGCCTTGTTGGACTCGGCCATCTTGTGGGTGTCCTCGCGCTTCTTCACAGCGGCGCCGAGGCCGTTGGACGCGTCGAGAAGCTCGTTGAGGAGGCGCTCGGTCATGGTCTTCTCGCGACGGGCGCGGGAGTAACCGACGAGCCAGCGCAGCGCCAGGGTGCTCGCGCGACCCGGCTTGACCTCGATCGGGACCTGGTAGGTCGCGCCACCGACACGGCGGGACTTGACCTCGATGGTCGGCTTGATGTTCTCGAGAGCGCGCTTCAGCGTGATGACCGGGTCGTTGCCGGTCTTCTCGCGCAGGCCCTCCATGGCACCGTAGACGATGCGCTCGGCGGTGGAGCGCTTGCCGTTCAGCAGCACCTTGTTGATGAGCGACGTGACAAGAGGAGAACCGTAGACCGGGTCGATGATGACCGGGCGCTTCGGGGCAGGGCCCTTACGAGGCATTGTTTACTTCTCCTTCTTGGCGCCGTAGCGGCTGCGGGCCTGCTTGCGGTTCTTGACACCCTGGGTGTCGAGCGAACCGCGGATGATCTTGTAGCGAACACCGGGCAGGTCCTTCACACGGCCACCACGCACGAGCACGATGGAGTGCTCCTGCAGGTTGTGTCCCTCACCCGGAATGTAAGCGGTGACCTCGATCCCGCTGGTCAGACGCACACGCGCGACCTTACGCAGGGCCGAGTTCGGCTTCTTCGGGGTGGTCGTGAACACACGCGTGCAGACGCCGCGACGCTGGGGCGAACCCTCGAGTGCGGGCGTCTTGTTCTTCTCGACCTTGTCCTGCCGGCCCTTACGGACCAGCTGCTGGATCGTAGGCACTACTTCTCCGGTTTCTGTGTGCCGAATGGTGAAGCTAACCTGGAACTTCGCCGACCCACGCGGTCGGGTGTGTCGGATCCGGCGGACTCCCGCCGCGAGGCGGGGGGAAGCGCGGATCACGGTGGCCGCTAGCTGGGCCCCGTGTGCGGTTGAAGACACGCACGAGGGCCAGGGCACACCCCAGGCACAAGGTCTGAGCGTACCTAGCGCATTCACTCCGGTCAAAACAGAAGCCCGGCCGCCGACACGCCGGAGGTTTACGGCCGCTGTCCCGGACCCCGCGACAGCGCGTCCGCGGCGTCCGCCGGGCCGGCCGGCCCGCCCACGGACCCCGCCTCCCCCACGCCCCCCGCGGGCACCACGGGC
>JBFARE010000099.1:0-4820 GCA_040674215.1 Nocardia sp. NPDC050193
TCTTGAAGGATCACGCGGTGACCACCCTGCTGTCCGGGGAATCGACAGGCAAACAACTCAGTTGCTGCTCTTACACCACGCTATTGGACGCAACCAGTCGGAGTAAGAAGAGGTGCAAGACGTCCACCGGCCCCACTTCCGGTATTCCCAGTCGGTCGTTTGCTTGACCTCTGGCGTGACCGAGTAGGTGGGTGGCCAGGTCGTAATGTGTGGTGAAGGCCATTTCCGCTGATTCGATCCGTCGCTGACCGGCCTTCTGTAGCCGTTCGAGCGCAATTTCTCCCGCGTGGACCAACCCGTTGAGCTGATCGAGTAATTCGTATTCTTCGTCTGACAGCTTGCCCTGGAGAGGCTTATATTCCAGATCGTGTTCTACCTCGGACCAGGCATGCATTAGTACTGATGCTACCTGTACCTCAACGCGCACGCGGGCGCACCGCTTATCTTGCTCTTCTGGTTCCGTATCAGACGGTCAACTCGGTCGAGCTCTGCCGGGAAGTAAAGTGCGACACGTACCCCCGCAAGGTCGGCTATATCGGCCGCAATTTCTTCCACTGACCGATAGTCTCTATCGGTATTTCTTTTGATGCACTTGGCTTTCAGCCGTTCGGCCTTCTTGGCTCTCGACGTGACAATGCAGCGAACGCCGATCTCTTGAAGCTCTTCATCCAACTGTGCAGCGACAAGGTGTGCGGCCCGTTCGTACAGGTAGTACTCCCTTTCGTAACGCTCCATGTGTCACGCGCCGGGAATTCGCTTTCTAATTTGTGGGCCGTTTAGCGGTGTGTCGACGTGCCGGTTCAGGCCGTGGTGGTCATGCTGGTGGTTGTGGTCGAGCGTGGACGTCCGAAGCAGCCGGTGGTGCTCACCGATGAGGAATTCGAAGTGTTGACCGGGTGGGCTCGGCGGCGCAAGACCGCGCAGGCGTTGGCGATGCGGGCGCGGATCGTGCTGGCGTGTGCGCAAGGGTTGTCGAATACCGAAGTCGCTGCGGTCGAGAATATTTCGCTTCCTACTGTCGGTAAGTGGCGTAAACGTTTCCTGGCGCGGCGCTTGGATGGCCTCGATGACGAGCCGCGGCCGGGCGGGCCGCGCACGATCACCGATGAGCAGGTCGAACAGGTGATCGTGGCGACGTTGGAGCGGTCGCCGCGTAATGCCACGCACTGGTCGCGGACCTCGATGGCGGTCGAGACCGGGTTGTCGAAATCGAGTATCGGGCGGATCTGGAAGGCGTTCCGGTTGCAGCCGCACCGGACCGACGATTTCAAGATTTCCAATGACCCGTTGTTCGTGGACAAGGTGCGCGATGTGGTGGGGTTGTATCTGGATCCGCCCGAGTCCGCGATCGTTTTGTGTGTGGATGAGAAGTCGCAGATCCAGGCGTTGAACAGGTCGGCGCCGGTGTTGCCGATGATGCCGGGCATGCCCGAGCGGCGCACCCACGACTATGTCCGGCACGGAGTGACCACCTTGTTCGCGGCGTTGAATGTAGCCACCGGCGAGGTGATCGGGTCGATCCACCGCCGCCACCGTGCTACCGAGTTCAAGAAGTTTCTGATCAAGCTCGACAAACAGGTTCCCGCCGGCCTGGATGTGCATCTGATCTGCGACAACTACAGCACCCACAAGACCCCGATCGTGGTGAAATGGCTCGCGTCGCACCCCCGTTTCCACCTGCATTTCACCCCGACCTACTCGTCGTGGTTGAACCAGGTCGAGCGCTGGTTCGGCCTGCTCACCGATCAGCAACTCCGGCGCGGCGTCCACAAAAGTGTTGCTGCACTGGAGAAATCGATACGCGACTGGGTTGCGGCCTGGAACGAAAACCCCACTCCGTTCGTCTGGACCAAGACCTCCGACGAGATCCTCGAACGACTCGCCTCATATTTACAACGAATTCCCGGCGCGGGACTCTAGCTCGAGTTTTTGCCTCTCAGCTGGTGGCTTCTGGAGTTTCTGCGAGGTCGCGGCGCGGCTTTCCGGGGAGGTTTCCGGTCGCTGGCGGTCTTGATATGCACGTCGTAGCGGGGTGCTGGTCGCTGGTTACCGTGGGCTCAGCCAGCTGGTGATATCGACCGCCGGCACCAACCGGCCGTCCGCGGCGCGAGGCAGCGGCACCGACACCAACGCCCTCCGCAGCCGGGCGATATCGATCCGACCGCGATCCAGCGCCGCATACACGCTGCCGTGTCCTCGGCGATGCTCACCGATCAGCGACAACTCCGGTAACGAGCGCACCGGCCCGTCCGCGCACAACACTGCATCCACCAGATCGAACGCCGCATCCGCCCGCCGAGCCAGGCACTGGTAGAACTCCCGCCGAAACCCCGAGAAAGGTCCCCGACCGTGCCAGCGCAGCCGGTGTCGTGCGGGCCTGTGCCGGGGTGGCGCCGCCGGTCGGATCACCACACGAGAGTTGGACTCTTGTAGACCTCGACTCTGCCGTCGCCCCATTTCACCGCCAGCTCGGAGTGGTACTTGCGGCCGGCGGTCGGGTCGCCCAGGGGCCCTGGGCGATACGACTTGTCCAGCTCACACGGTCCCTCAGTCGGCGGGAAGACCGGCCCGGGGTCGTCGCTGACGTCGTCGTACAGACCAAGCGTGATGGTGCAGTCGTCCGAGACATTCGTGGTGCTCCAATAGCTGAGAGTGCCGGAGTTGTCCTTCATCACGCAGATCCGCAGATTACTCGGACCGTCACACAGCTCCTGTCCAGGAGGCGTGGTCGACGAGACCGGGGGTGCCGGGGCGGAGTTGATGACCGATGTCCCACCACTGCTGGAATCAGCAGTGGTGGGCGGCGTGCTGGTGGCCCACTGCACGACGATCGCGAGGATCGCGATCGGGATTGCGACGACCGCGGCTATCCCGCCGATCTTCGGCCAGTTGGGACCGGTAGGCCCGCCACCACTGCCGCCTCCGAAAGGTGTCGGGTCAGCCGTCAATGTTCTGTTCTCCCCCTGGGTATTCCGCGAAGTCGGCTCGGTGTCCGTTGAGGTCCCATGCTGTCATGACGACAGGTTAGCCTCAATATTTTTCTTGAGTTGTGGGGTTCGTTCGACCGGGTTCGGGTTGGTTGATTTGCTGGTCGGGGCGGCGTAAGCCGCCCCGACCAGCGGGTGAGCTGCCGGGTTCTCCGGGCCCGGAGGGAATCCTTCCTGATTCGTAGTAACGGGTTGGTACTCGTCAGGGAGCTGCGAGGCGTGTGAAGACCGTGAGCGCGAGGCTGGTCCATGGGTTGTGAGCCGAGAGACGCATGTGGATCCATCGGGCATGGCGAGCCAGCCGTGCGGAGATCGAGAACAGCCGCAGTCGTGGTGTTTTCGCCTGCCAGCCGCGTGCCGGATCCGAACCGAAGGCCAGTGTCTGCATCCAGGTCGTCAGGTCCATGGCGAGCGCGACGATCGCGACCCGGATGCGGTTGGCGGCGAAACTGTGGAACGGGAGATTACGCAGGCCGGTGTCTTTCGCGGCGTGAACACGGTCCTCGCAGCGAGCGCGGGGGCGGTGCCGCAACTCCAGATTCGGCAGTGCACCCGATACGGTGTTGGTAACGAATGCAGTCAGCCGGAGCCCGTTATGGTCGGTGAACCGCAATATTCATAAGCCGTGGCCGGATAACCACAGGTTGATCGCGGCGACACGGACGGTGGCCGAGCGCGATGCGCGGCCTGGTCGGCTTTGATCGGGATCGTGGCCTTGATCCCACGCCGCCGCAGGTAAGCGCGGTTGGCCGCCGACGATTACGCCTTACCGGCCAGCACCCGATCCGGGCGAGACCGGGTGCCACCGGCCCCGACGCCATATCACCAACTTCTACACCCGCACACCGGGTTCCGCCAGGTGTTGATTAAGAGGGTGTCTTACGTGGGTGTAATTCGTTGTGCGGCATGATGTGATCCGTGGTCGACAGGCTTGCTCAGAGACTGGTTCCGGATGTGTTGTGGGACATCGTGAAACCGCTGCTACCCGAGTTCGCGCCCAGACCGCAGGGCGGCGGGACCGCGCCGGTGGATGAACGGGCGGTGTTCACCGCGGTGGTGTTCGTGTTGACCAGCGGTTGTGCGTGGCGACATCTGCCGCCGTCGTTCGGGGTGAGTATGCCGACCGCGCATCGCCGGTTCATGGTGTGGGCTGATTCCGGGGTCTTCGAGGCACTGCACCGGGAGATTCTCGACCGGCTCGGCGCCGTCGGCGACCTCGACTGGAGCGCGGCGATCCTGGACGCGGCGAGCGTGCGAGCGAAAAAAGGGGCTCACTGACCGGCCGCAGCCCGGTCGACCGCGGCAAGAAAGGATCCAAGATCCACGTCATATCGGATGCGAACGGGATCCCACTGGTCACCGGCGTTTCCGCCGCGAACACCCACGATTCGGTGATGCTGCAACCGATGGTCGAATCGATCCCGAAAGTCCGATCGATCCGAGGCCTACGCCGCGGCAACCCGACAGACTGCGGGCGGACAAGGGCTACGACTTCGACGTCCACCGCCGGTGGCTGCGTGCTCGCGGAATCGTGCCTCGAATCGCCCGTCGCGGGATCGAGGATCCCACGAAGCTGGGCCGGCACCGGTGGAAGATCGAACGCACGATCGCGTGGTTGACCGGCTACCGGCGATTGACAATCCGCTACGAGCGCCACGGCCGACTCTTCGCAGCATTTCTACAACTCGCCGCAGCCCTCACCTGCTACAAGAAACTCCCCACGTAAGACACCCTCTAATACTCCAGCCGCACTTGGTTATGTTGTGCGGTAGAGTCTTTCGTCGTGTCGATCGATGGAGACCTGGCTGCGTGGGTGGCCGGGCTGGATGACCT
>JBFARE010000100.1:0-4652 GCA_040674215.1 Nocardia sp. NPDC050193
GAGCAGCCGCGCCGCAAGGTCAGCTTCAAGCTGATCAAGAACATCGTCATCATCGTCGCCGTCATCGGCGTGGCCATCGCTGCATTCATATCCAGCCGGGACGACGCCAACACGGCGGCCGTCGGCGACTGCATGCACCGCGGCAGCAGCAACGACAACGACCCCGACCTCGAGGTCGTCAAGTGCGACTCCTCGCAGGCGCAGTACATCGTGCTGGCGAAGGTCAAGGGCACGTACACGCAGCTCACGGCCGACAGCAAGTGTGAGGCCGAGGCCAAGGACTTCCAGTACTCGTACACCGAGAGCGGTGACGGCAGTAACTTCCTGCTCTGCCTGAAGGACTACACGAAGAAGTAAGGCAGTCGCGGAAAGGGGCGGTGTTTCACGTGAAACACCGCCCCTTCGCATGTCCGCCCGCCGCGCCACGGCTCATGTTTCACGTGAAACATGAGCCGCTCCACGAGCTCACTGCTGCTCGGCCCACCACTCCTTGAGTGCCGTCACCGCGGCGTCGTACTCCATCGGCCCGTTCTCCAGCCGCAGTTCGAGCAGGTGCTTGTACGCCTTGCCGATGGCCGGTCCGGGACCGACACCCAGGATCTCCATGATCTGGTTGCCGTCGAGGTCGGGCCGGATGGCGTCCAGCTCTTCGCGCTCCTGCAACTGGGCGATCCGCTCCTCGAGCCCGTCGTAGGCCCGGGAGAGCGCGGACGCCCTGCGCTTGTTGCGGGTCGTGCAGTCCGAACGCGTCAGCGCGTGGAGACGGCCGAGGAGCGGTCCCGCGTCCCGCACGTAGCGCCGGACCGCGGAGTCCGTCCAGTCGCCCGTGCCGTACCCGTGGAAACGCAGGTGGAGTTCGACCAGCCGCGAGACGTCCTTCACCGACTCGTTGGAGTACTTCAGAGCCGTCATCCGCTTCTTCGTCATCTTCGCTCCGACCACCTCGTGGTGGTGGAACGAGACGCGGCCGTCGTTCTCGAAGCGGCGGGTGCGCGGTTTGCCGATGTCGTGCAGCAGCGCGGCGAGCCGCAGAGTGAGGTCCGGTCCGTTCTCCTCCAGCGCGATCGCCTGCTCGAGCACGATCAGCGTGTGCTCGTAGACGTCCTTGTGCCGGTGGTGCTCGTCGCTCTCCAGCCGCAGGGCGGGCAGCTCGGGCAGCACACGGTCGGCGAGGCCGGTGTCGACCAGCAGCGAGAGCCCCTTGCGCGGATGGGCGGAGAGGATCAGCTTGTTCAGCTCGTCCCGTACCCGCTCGGCCGAGACGATCTCGATGCGGTCGGCCATCTCCTTCATCGCCGTGACGACCTCGGGATCGACCTCGAAGTCGAGCTGGGCGGCGAAGCGGGCGGCACGCATCATGCGCAGCGGGTCGTCCGAGAAGGACTCCTCCGGAGTGCCCGGGGTGCGCAGTACACGGGCCGCGAGGTCCTCGAGGCCACCGTGCGGGTCGATGAACTCCTTCTGCGGAAGCGCCACGGCCATCGCGTTCACGGTGAAGTCACGCCGTACGAGATCCTGCTCGATGGAGTCGCCGTACGACACCTCGGGCTTGCGCGAGGTCCGGTCGTACGCCTCCGACCGGTAGGTGGTGACCTCGATCTGGAAGCTTCGATCGACGCCCTCGACCCGGGCGTCCTTCTGGACGCCGACGGTGCCGAAGGCGATCCCGACCTCCCACACGGCGTCCGCCCAGGGCCGCACGATCTTCAGGACGTCCTCGGGCCGGGCATCGGTCGTGAAGTCCAGGTCATTGCCGAGCCGGCCGAGCAACGCGTCCCGGACCGAGCCGCCGACCAGGGCGAGAGAGAACCCGGCCTCCTGGAAACGGCGGGCGAGGTCGTCGGCTACAGGGGCGACCCGCAGCAGTTCGGTGACCGCGCGGTCCTGCACCTGGCTCAGGACGCTGAGATTGTCTTCGTTGGCGTTCGGCACAACAGAAGAGGGTACGTGGCCCGGCCGACCCGGGTCGCCCCGATTCCAGGCGCGGCCCCCTCTCCACCAATAGCCACCCAGACCCCCTATTCAGCGCTTGCCGGGGCACTCATTCCTATAAAGGTTGATATCCGGCAATCCGCTCCTCGTCCACGATCTTGTGGAGCAGTCCGCGGCACTTACCCTCGGCGGGCATCGTTACCATGCGTGGACGCACATTCCGACGACCACTGACGACGACGAGGGACGGGCGAACGCGTGGCCGAGGCGGCAGACACTCCGGGGATGACTCCCTCACCTGCCCGCCGGTGGCTGCGGCGGGCCGGCGCACTGCTCGCCGGAGCGCCTCTGCTGGCCGGTCTCCTCCAGCTGTCCGCCCCCTCCGCACAGGCAGCCGGTCCGGCCTCGGCCAGGGAGGCGTCCGACACGGGCACCGTGGCCGTGGCCGTCGACTCGCTCAGCCCCGGCGCCCCCACCGACGGAGACACCCTGACCGTCTCCGGCACGGTCACCAACAACGGCAAGCAGGCGGTCACCGGAGCCCACGTGAACCTGCGGGTGGGCTCCGCACTCACCACCCGTTCGGCGATCGACGGCGTGGCCAAGCACCCGGACGCCCTGACCGGCGACGACGGCTCGGAGGTCGGCGGCAAGTACGCCGCCACCTTCGCCAAGCTCACCCCCGGCGTGGCCGAGCACTTCAGCATCTCCGTCCCGGTCGGCAAGCTCGACCTGGGCGACGAGGGCGTCTACCCGCTCGGTGTCGCCGTCTCCGGCGAGACGGCGGCGCAACAGTGGGACCAGGTGCTGGGCGTCCAGCGGACCTTCCTGCCGTGGCAGCCCGAGGAAGCGGACACCCCGACCAGGACGACGGTGCTGTGGCCGCTGGTCTCCACGGTCCACATGACGGCGGAGACCGGCTCGAACGCGCAGCAGACGCCCGTCTTTCTCAATGACGACCTGGCCAAGGAGCTCGCTCCGGGCGGCCGCCTCGACCAGATGCTGAGCCTGGGCAGGGAACTCGACGTCACCTGGGTGATCGACCCGGACCTGCTGGCGTCCGTCGACGCCATGACCGGCAGCTACCGGATCCGGGGCGACGGCGACACCACCACGGCCGGCACCCACCAGGCGATCGCCAAGCAGTGGCTCGGCGATCTCCAGGACGCGGTGCTCGGCAAGGAGGTCGTCGCGCTGCCCTTCGCCGATCCCGACCTGGCCTCGCTCGCCCACAACGGCACCGGTGTCGCCGGTTCGCTGAGCCAGCTCAAGGAGGCCACCGACGTGGCCGCCACGACGGTGGAGACCGTGCTCCACGTCACACCGAGCACCGACTTCGCGTGGCCGGTGGACGGCGCCGTCGACCCGTCGATCGTGAAGGTCGCCACCTCGGCCGGGGCGGACAAGGTGATCGCGCGCGGCGACAGCCTGACGGAGAACGGCGACCTCACCTACACCCCTTCGGCGGCCCGGCCCATCGGCGGCGGCACCACGGCCGTGGTCGCGGACGCGAGGCTGTCGACGGCCTTCGAGGGCGACCTGACCAAGGCGTCCGCGTCCACGCTCGCCGTGCAGGAGTTCCTCGCGCAGAGCCTGGCCCTGAACCAGCAGACCGGCAAGCAGCGCAGCGTCGTCGTCGCCCCGCAGCGGATGCCGACGGCCGTCCAGGCCCGGGCGATGGCCCAGGCCGTCACCCTGCTCCAGGGCGGTACCTGGTCGCAGTCCCAGCAGCTCGCGGCGGCCGCCAAGGCCAAGCCCGACCCGGGCGCCACCACGAAGGTGCCGTCGAAGTCGGCCTACCCCTCGGCGCTGCGCAAGCAGGAACTGCCCCGGTCGGCGTTCGAGCAGATCGCGTACACGCAGGACAGGCTCGACAACTTCAAGGTGATCCTCGCCAACGAGGCGCGCGTGGTGACGCCCTTCGGCAGGGCCATGAACCGCGAGATGTCCACGTCGTGGCGAGGCCGGAACACCGCGGCGAACGCGTTCCGCCAGGGCGTGCAGGCCTACCTCGACACCCTGACCGGCCAGGTCAAGCTGATCGACAAGTCGGAGACCAAGCTCTCCGGCCGGAGCGCCACCATCCCGGTGACCGTGCAGAACAACCTGGTGCAGGGCGTCGACCACCTGATCCTGCGGCTCACCTCGACCAACCCGACCCGTCTCGAGATCTCCGACGACGCCTACGCCGAGCAGCGCGTCACGGTCTCCGGCGGACACACCTCGACGGTGAAGTTCACCACGTCCGCCAACGTCAACGGTCAGACGAGGGTGATCGCCCAGCTGTACACGGAGGACGGCCAGAAGTACGGCAACGAGGTCGCCTTCGACGTACGGGTCACCGAGATCACCGCGACAGTGATGCTGGTCATCGGCGGCGGCGTCCTCCTGCTGGTCCTGGCCGGCTTCCGCATGTACACCCAGCGCAAGCGGTCCGCGGCCCGCGAAGCCGAGGACACCGACGAAGCCGAGGAGCACGGCGAGGACGGCGCCGACGGGGCGCCCGGGACGGGCGAGCACGCCGACGGCCCGCAACAGGCCGGGGACCACGGGAGCCGCCCGGAGAGGGATTCCGGCGCCCCGCCCGGGGCGACCGGCCCGCAGCAGCCGAGTGACGAGACCCCGGACACCGCAGTGGAAAGCACCGACCCGTCCGGGACGGGTGAGAGAGTTGACCGTTGAGGATGTCGTGGCCGGTGGGCCCGGGACGATGAGGTGGG
>JBFARE010000101.1:0-4451 GCA_040674215.1 Nocardia sp. NPDC050193
GCCCGGGTGCCCTTGGTGCACCTGGGGCCGAACCAGGCGATCATCGACTTCGTGCGCGGCATCGACCCGCGGGTCCTGGAGCGTCTGGAGGGCCTGTCGGACCAGGAGCCGCGCGGCATCGTCGCCGTCTGCGACGACCTGGACCCGAGCCGGGCCGAGGGCACGGAACTCGACTACTACCAGGCAGTGGTCACCTCCGCGGCCGCCCCCGAAGGGACGACCGGGCTGTCCGTCCCGGCCGGCACCTGGGCCGTCTTCACCACGTCCGGGCTCGCGCCGCAGGCGATCCAGGAGCTGTGGCGGGACGTGTTCACGCAGTGGTTCCCGTCCAACCCGTACCGGACCCGGCCGGGCCCGGAGATCCTGCGCACGCGCTTCGCGGCGGACCGGTCCGAGGCCGAGGCCGAACTGTGGCTGCCGGTGGAGCGGGACCAGGGCTGACGCCGTGGGGCGGGCTAGCCCCGTTCGGCGAGCAGCCGCTCGATGACGACGGCGACGCCGTCCTCGTTGTTGGCGACGGTCCGCCCGGAGGCCGCCGCGACCACGTCCGGGTGCGCGTTGCCCATCGCGTAGGACCGGCCGGCCCAGGTGAGCATCTCGACGTCGTTCGGCATGTCGCCGAAGGCGACGACCTCCTCGTGGGAGATGCCGCGTTCCGCGCAGCACAGGGCGAGGGTGCTGGCCTTGGAGACCTCGGGGCCGCTGATCTCCAGCAGGGCGCTGGGGCTGGAGCGGGTGACGTTGGCGCGGTCACCGATCGCCAGCCGGGCGACGGTGAGGAAGGCGTCCGGGTCGAGGGTGGGGTGGAACGCGAGGATCTTCAGCACGGGTTCCCCGGCACCGGGCGCGTCCGGCGCGAGGAGCTGTTCGGCCGGCGCGAGGTGGTCGGGTATCTCCAGATGCATCTTGGGATACTCCGGCTCCTGGTAGAAGCCGTACGTCTGCTCGACGGCGTACATGGTTCCGGGCGCCGCCTCCCGCAGCAGCCGTACGGCGTCCAGCGCGTTCTCCCGGGCCAGCTCGCGCACCTTCACGAACCGGTGGGCGCCGGGGCCGCCGTGCAGGTCGACCACGGCGGCACCGTTGCCGCAGATCGCCAGGCCGTGTCCGTGGACGTGGTCGCTGACCACGTCCATCCAGCGGGCCGGGCGCCCGGTGACGAAGAAGACCTCGATGCCCGCCTCCTCGGCGGCGGCCAGGGCGGCGACCGTGCGCGGGGAGACCGACTTGTCGTCGCGCAGCAGGGTGCCGTCGAGATCGGTGGCGATCAGCCGCGGCGGGAGAGCGGCGGCCGGGGTCTCGGGCTGTCGAGTCGCTGAGGTCACCGGGCCATTCTCCCGCATATGCGCGCACGCCCGTGAGGCAGCCCGCACACATGAGGTACCGCCGGGGCGCGGATGACCTGATGCGGAGGTCAGCGCAGTTGCGCCGGTGCTTCCATGGCGATCTGCTCGAAGACCTTCTCGTCCGCCGCGAACACGGAGTCGGCGATGGGCCAGTGGACCACGATCTCCGTGAAGCCGAGCTCGCGGTGCCGCCCCGCGAAGTCGACGAAGGCGTCCAGGGACTCCAGCGGACGCCCGCGGTCCGGGGTGAAGCCCGTGAGCAGGATCTTGTCCAGTTCCTGCACGTCCCGCCCGCGTGCGGCGCAGGCGTCGGTGAGCTTGTCGACCTGGCCGCGAATGGCCTGAACCGACTGCTCGGGGGTCCCCTCCTCGAACAGCTTGGGGTCACCCGTGGTCACCCAGGCCTGTCCGTACTGTGCCGCGAGCCGCAGTCCACGGGGGCCGGTCGCGGCGATCGCGAAGGGCAGCCGTGGGCGCTGGACGCAGCCCGGGATGTTCCGCGCCTCGTGCGCCGAGTAGTAGTCGCCCTCGTAGGAGACGGAGTCCTCGGTGAGCAGCCGGTCCAGCAGCGGTACGAACTCGGCGAGGCGGTCGGCCCGCTCGCGCGGGGTCCACGGCTCCTGCCCGAGGGCGGTGGCGTCGAAGCCGGTGCCGCCCGCGCCGATCCCCAGGGTCACCCGGCCGCCCGAGACGTCGTCCAGGGAGATCAGTTCCTTGGCGAGCGTCACCGGGTGCCGGAAGTTCGGGGAGGTCACGAGCGTGCCCAGGCGCAGCCGGTCGGTGACGGCCGCGGCGGCGGTGAGCGTCGGAACGGCGCCGAACCACGGACCGTCGCGGAAGGTGCGCCAGGACAGGTGGTCATAGGTGTACGCGCTGTGGAAGCCGAGCTGCTCGGCTCGTGTCCACGTGGAACGGCCCCCCTCGTTCCAACGCTGGTACGGGAGGATCACGGTGCTCAGGCGCAGACTCATGTCATCGAGCGTATGCGGGCGAGCGTGTTTCACGTGAAACGGTCACCGTACGCGGCCGCCCAGCCACGGAGTGAGACCCACGAGGATGAACTCCTTGTGCACCCGGTCCTGCGGCAGCGGCACCATCAGGAAGTTGCCGGGCGGAAAGCGCCGGGCCTTGACCCAGGCGTGCCCCTCGTAGAGGGAGCGGAGGAAGGCCGGGACGTCGTCGCGGTCGACATCGGGGCACTCCACGCCGTCGACGGTGATGAGGGCGTCGTCGTCGGGGAAGAGGCGCACGCTCACGGAGGGGCGGCCGCCGAGTTCCACATGGGCCTCGTGCGGCATCGAGCCGTCCGGGTCCGTCGTGACGCCCACCCCGGCCGAGCTGCGGCGGGAGGTCTGGTCGGCGCCTATGTCGTGGGTGACCCGGATGGCGAGCCCGTAGTGCGTGGCGATCGTCCGCAGGGCGGTGACGGCGGCCTCGGTGGAGGGAAGATGGTCCATACCTGTGATCATGCCGAAGAGACGGGTGCCGCGGCAGGTGCGGGCGCGTCTCAGTGGTGTTCGGGGAAGCGCAGGTAGCGCGCGGGCACGGTCTTGGTGAGCCACACGCCGTTGGCGCTGACGTGGAAGACGTGGCCGTCGCGGTGCATGGCTGCCGCGTCCACGGCGAGGACCACGGGGCGGCCACGGCGTGCTCCCACCCGGGTCGCCGTCTCCCGGTCGGCGGAGAGGTGCACGTCGTGCCGGTTCATGGGCCGCAGCCCCTCGGCCCGGATCGCCTCCAGCGAGCGGCCCACGGTCCCGTGGTACAGGTACGACGGCGGGGTCGCCGGGGGCAGCCCGAGGTCGACCTCGACGCTGTGGCCCTGGCTGGCGCGGATGCGGGTGCCGTCGATGGCGAAGCGCTTCTTGTCGTTCGCGGCGACCACATGGTCCAGCTCGTCACGCGTGAAGCGGAGGCCGTGCGCGGCGGCCGCCGCGATCAGGTCGTCGATCTCCACCCAGCCGGCTTCGTCGAGCGTGAGACCGATACGCTCGGGCTGGTGTCGCAGGTGCTTCGAGAGGTATTTCGACACCTTCACGGTGCGTCTCTCGTCCCTGTCCGTCTCGTTCATCCGCCCAGCATGACGGGAGAGACGCGCATCACGCATTTTCTTTTGGAGCGGAGGTTTGATCCACAAGCAACTCAAGTTATCCACAGTCCAGTTGGCTGTTCTGTGGACAACTCGCGCCAGAAACCGGCCGCTTCGCCAAAACCGCCCCCTGCCACAGGACTTGCCGTCACACAGCTCATGACAGCCGCCCTGTGGCCGAGTTGGGGAACCGGCCGTCAGATCACCGCGGTTGGCGTCCGCAGGGGCTCACGACGGAGGCGTCACACGCGCCAGCGCCCTCAATGCCCCCGGAAAACAACGCGACAGCGCACGGGCTCCCCGCGCCTCGGCGGTGACCGGTACCACCGCCTCGTTGCGCACGACCGCCCGCAGGATCGCGTCCGCCACCTTCTCCGGCGGGTAGTTGCGCATGCCGTACGCGCGCGTGGAGCGATCGCGGCGGCGCTGCTGCTCCTCGGCGTCCACCCCCACGAAGGCAGCCGTGGCAGTGATGTTGGTGTTCACCAGACCGGGGCAGACCGCCGTGACGCCGATGTCCCGCCCGGCCAGTTCCGCGCGCAGGCACTCGCTCAGCATCAGGACCGCCGCCTTGGAGGTGCTGTAGGCGGGCAGCACCCGGGACGGCAGATAGGCCGCCGCAGAAGCGGTGTTGACGATGTGACCGCCCTGTCCGCGCTCGGCCATCCGCCGGCCGAAGAGACGGCACCCGTGGATGACGCCCCACAGGTTGACGTCCAGGACCCGGCGCCAGTCGTCCGGTGTCGTGTCGAAGAAGGAGCCCGACAGACCGATGCCCGCGTTGTTGACCAGCACGTCCAACACGCCGTGCTCGGCGTGGACTTTTTCCGCCAGCTGTTCCATCGCCCGCTCGTCGGAGACGTCGGCCGTCTCCGCCCAGGCACCGCGCGCGCCGGACAGGAGAGCCGTCTCGGCGGTGCGGGCCGCGCTCTCGGCGTCCCGGTCGACGGCGATCACCCGGGCGCCCGCCGCGGCGAACGCCAGTGCCGTGGCCCGGCCGATGCCGCTGCCCGCGC
>JBFARE010000102.1:0-4283 GCA_040674215.1 Nocardia sp. NPDC050193
ATCGCCGCCCAGGCGCAGCTTGCGCGCCAGCCAGGGCAGTGTCGGCCCCTGGATCAGGGTGTAGACGACGACCAGGACGAAGACGATGTTGAAGATGCGGCGGCTGCCGTCGACGCCGTTCACCATGGGGATCGTCGCCAGGATGATGGGGACGGCGCCGCGCAGGCCGGCCCAGGACATCAGTGTCTGCTCCTGCCAGGGCACCCGGAACGGCGTCAGGCACAGCACCACGCTGAGCGGGCGGGCCACCATGGTCAGCACCAGGCCGATGACGAGGGCGGGCAGCACGTCGTCGCCCAGTTCGTGCGGGGTGACCAGCAGGCCGAGCAGGACGAACATGCCGATCTGGGCGATCCAGCCGAGGCCGTCGGCGAACCCGCGGGTGGCGGGCCAGTGCGGGAGCTTCGCGTTGCCCATGACCATCGAGGCGAGATAGACGCCGAGGAAGCCGCTGCCGTGCGCCAGTGAGCCCGCGGCGTAGGCGGTGACCGCGATCGCCATGACGGCGATCGGGTAGAGGCCGGAGGCGGGCAGCGCGACGTGCCTGAGGCCCCAGGAGCCCAGCCAGCCGATCGCGAGGCCGATGGCGGCGCCGATGGCCAGTTCCAGCGCTATCTCGCCGAGCAGCACGTACCAGTGCTCCACGGGGCCCGCCGTGGAGAAGGCGACCACCAGGATGACCACCGGGGCGTCGTTGAAGCCGGACTCGGCCTCCAGCGTGCCCGTCACGCGAGAGGGGAGGGGGATCTTGCGCAGGACGGAGAAGACCGCCGCCGCGTCCGTCGAGGACACCACCGCACCGATGATCAGTGCCTGTCGCCACTCCAGCCCGGTCACGAAGTGCGCGGCCGTGGCGGTGACGCCGACGCTGACCGCGACGCCGGCCAGTGCCAGCGCCGTGGCGGACGGCAGGGCCGGTTCGATCTCCTTCCACTTCGTGCCGAGGCCGCCCTCGGCGAGGATCACGACCAGGGCGGCGTAGCCGATGACCTGGGTCATCTCCGCGTTGTCGAAGTGGATGTTGCCGATGCCGTCCTGGCCCATGAGGACGCCTATCCCGACGTACACGAGCAGGCTGGGGAGCCCGCTGCGCGAGGAGATCCGGACCGCTGCGACGGCGACGAGCAGGACGAGCGAGCAGACGAGCAGGAGCTGGTTGAGGTGGTGGACAGTCAGCGGCGGTTCCCTTCACCGGCGCGCGCGGCTTGCGCGCGGGCGCACATGTGCATCGGATACATCGGACACGAAGCGGTGCGCTCCGGATCCAACTACTTCGTTACCTTACCTAACTCTTGACGATTTCTTGACACTCGCCGAGAGAAGATCGAACATCCCTCCGGGCCGCTACCCGACTCCGCGTCAAGTGGCTCAAGGCCCTGCGCCTATGGTTGCTTCAGCGCTCAGTAGAAAGCACAGCCCGCCCTGCCGCTCGCGTTAGGACAGCAAGGACAGCGATGCCCCCCAATACCACCGCCACATCGGGTGACAAGCCCGGCAAGTCCGGCAGGAAAAAGGGGCGCAAAGCCCGTTTGATCGTGCTTGTGCTGGTGCTGGCCCTCATCGGAGGCATCGCCTACGGCGGCTACTGGTCCGTCAGCACGGTCCGCGCGTCCTTCCCGCAGACCAAGGGTTCGATCACGCTCGAAGGTCTCTCCGGGCCCGTCGACGTGAAACGCGACGGCTACGGGATCCCGCAGATCTACGCGGACTCCGACGCGGACCTGTTCATGGCGCAGGGCTTCGTCCAGGCCCAGGACCGGTTCTACGAGATGGACGTCCGCCGCCACATGACCTCCGGTCGGCTGTCGGAGATGTTCGGCAAGAGCCAGGTCGACAACGACGAGTTCCTGCGCACCCTGGGCTGGGACCGCGTCGCCAAGCAGGAGTACGACACCAAGCTGTCGGCCGACACCAAGAAGTACCTCCAGGCCTACGCCAAGGGGGTCAACGCCTACCTGGCGGGCAAGGACGGCGCCGACATCTCCCTGGAGTACGCGGCCCTGGGATTCACCAACGACTACAAGCCCGCCGAGTGGACCCCGGTCGACTCGGTCTCCTGGCTGAAGGCGATGGCCTGGGACCTGCGCGGCAACATGCAGGACGAGATCGACCGCGCCCTGATGACCAGCCGCCTCGGCCCGGCTCAGATCGCCGAGCTGTACCCGCAGTACCCGTACGACCGTAACCAGGCGATCGTCCAGGACGGCCAGTACGACGAACTGACCAACACGTTCGAGCAGGGCGACAGCAACAGCGACGACAACGGCGGGAGCGGGAGCGGCTCGGGCGGCGGCTCCACGGGAAGCGGCTCGGGCGACGGCACGGGCACGTCGGGTTCCTCGTCGGGTTCTTCCCCGGGCACCGACGGTTCGGCCCTGCAGAGCCAGCTCTCCGGGCTGTACAACGTCCTGGACGACCTGCCCACGGCCGTCGGCGTGAACGGCAACGGCATCGGATCGAACTCCTGGGTCGTCGCCGGCAAGCACACGATCACCGGCAAGCCGCTGCTGGCCAACGATCCGCACCTGTCGGCCTCGCTGCCCTCCGTCTGGTACCAGATGGGACTGCACTGCCGCGCCCTGTCGGACAAGTGCCAGTACGACGTCTCCGGCTACACCTTCGCGGGCATGCCCGGTGTGGTCATCGGCCACAACCAGACCATCTCCTGGGGCATGACCAACTCCGGCGTCGACGTCACGGACCTCTACCTGGAGAAGCTCTCCGGCGACGGCTACCAGTACGACAACAAGGTGAAGCCGTTCACCACGCGCGAGGAGACCATCAAGGTCGCCGGCGGCACGTCCAAGAAGATCGTTGTACGGCAGACGCAGGACGGCATGCCCCTGCTGTCCGACCGCGACGACGAGCTCGTCAAGGTCGGCAAGAAGGCCACCGTGGACACCGCGGCGCCCGACCGCGGCGACGGTTACGGCGTCGCCCTGAAGTGGACCGCGCTCCAGGCGGGCACCACCATGGACGCCGTCTTCGCCATGGACCGGGCGAAGGACTGGGACGGCTTCCGCGAGGCGGCCGAGAAGTTCGACGTGCCCTCGCAGAACCTCGTCTACGCCGACACCTCGGACAACATCGGCTACCAGCTGCCCGGGAAGATCCCCACGCGCGCGAAGGGCGTCGACGGCTCGATCCCGACGCCCGGCTGGAAATCCAAGTACACGTGGACCGGCACGATCGACTTCGACAAGCTGCCCTACGAGTACAACCCGGAGCGCGGCTACATCGTCACCGCGAACCAGGCCGTGATCGACAAGGACAAGTACCCCTACACGCTCACCACGGACTGGGGCTACGGCGCGCGCAGCCAGCGGATCACCGACCTGATCAAGAGCAAGATCAAGGGCGGCGGCAAGGTTTCCACCGACGACATGCGCCAGATGCAGCTGGACGACGACAGCGAGATCGCGAAGCTGCTCGTGCCCGTGCTGAAGAAGATCAACCTGGACGACCCGGACGTCCGCGAGGCGCAGAAGCTGCTGGAGAACTGGGGCTTCACCCAGGACGCCGACTCGGCGGCCGCCGCCTACTTCAACGCCGTCTGGCGCAACATCCTCAAGCTGGCCTTCGGCAACAAGCTGCCCAAGGAGCTGCGGGTCGAGGGCCAGTGCCTGTGGGTCGACCCGGTCAACACCACCGGGCCGGTCGACGACACCGACAAGGTCCGCGAGTGCGGCCAGCGCGACGCCGACCAGGCGCAGCCGGACGGCGGCGACCGCTGGTACGAGGTCGTGCGCAACCTGATGGCGAAGCCGGACAGCGACTGGTGGACGACGCCCGAGTCGGGCACCCGCCCCGGCGCCGACCACGACCGCGACGAGCTGTTCGCGCGCGCCATGATCGACGCCCGCTGGGAGCTGACCGCCAAGCTCGGCAAGGACATCGACACCTGGAGCTGGGGCCGGCTGCACCGCCTGTTCCTGAAGAACCAGACCCTGGGCACCAGCGGTCCCGGTTTCCTCCAGTACATCCTCAACCGCGGCCCGTGGAAGCTCGGCGGTGGCGAGGCGACGGTCAACGCGACCGGCTGGAACGCGGCCGGCGGCTACGGCGTCGTCTGGGTCCCGTCGATGCGGATGGTGGTCAACCTCGACGATCTCGACAAGTCGAAGTGGATCAACCTCACCGGAGCGTCGGGGCACGCGTTCAGCGCGCACTACACCGATCAGACGAGCAAGTGGGCCGACGGTGAACTGCTCGACTGGTCCTTCTCCAAGAAGGCGGTCGAGGACAGCACCAGCGACACCCTGGTGCTCAAACCCTGAGTGAAC
>JBFARE010000103.1:0-4227 GCA_040674215.1 Nocardia sp. NPDC050193
GGCGCCGGGGGCCCCGGCCCGTCGGCCAAGCAGTCCTCGCCGACCCCGGGTCCGGGTGAGCCGACCGCACGGCTGAACCCGAAGTACCTCTTCGACACCTTCGTCATCGGCGCCTCCAACCGGTTCGCGCACGCGGCCGCCGTCGCCGTCGCGGAGGCGCCCGCGAAGGCCTACAACCCCCTCTTCATCTACGGGGAGTCGGGCCTCGGCAAGACGCACCTGCTGCACGCCATCGGGCACTACGCGCGCAGTCTCTACCCGGGCACGCGCGTGCGGTACGTGAGCTCCGAGGAGTTCACCAACGAGTTCATCAACTCGATCCGTGACGGCAAGGGCGACAGCTTCCGCAAGCGGTACCGGGAGATGGACATCCTGCTCGTCGACGACATCCAGTTCCTCGCGGACAAGGAGTCGACGCAGGAGGAGTTCTTCCACACGTTCAACACGCTCCACAACGCGAACAAGCAGATCGTGCTGTCCAGTGACCGGCCGCCGAAGCAGCTGGTCACGCTGGAGGACCGGCTGCGGAACCGTTTCGAGTGGGGTCTGATCACCGACGTCCAGCCGCCCGAGCTGGAGACGCGCATCGCGATCCTGCGCAAGAAGGCGGTGCAGGAACAGCTCAACGCCCCGCCGGAGGTGCTGGAGTTCATCGCGTCCCGGATCTCGCGCAACATCCGCGAACTGGAGGGCGCGCTGATCAGGGTGACGGCGTTCGCGTCGCTCAACCGGCAGCCGGTGGACCTGGGCCTGACCGAGATCGTGCTGAAGGACCTGATCCCCGGTGGCGAGGACTCCGCCCCCGAGATCACCTCGACGGCCATCATGGGCGCGACGGCCGACTACTTCGGGCTGACGATCGAGGACCTGTGCGGCACGTCGCGCGGGCGCGCGCTGGTGACGGCTCGGCAGATCGCCATGTACCTGTGCCGCGAGCTGACTGACCTGTCGCTGCCGAAGATCGGCGCGCTGTTCGGCGGACGGGACCACACGACGGTCATGCACGCGGACCGCAAGATCCGCAATCTGATGGCCGAGCGGCGCTCCATCTACAACCAGGTCACCGAGCTGACCAACCGCATCAAGAACGGCTGACCCGCGAGCGGACACGGCTGGACGGCTGGACGGCTGGACGGCTGGGCAGCTAGGCGGGTAGGGATTTGGTGCCGAGCCGTTCAGCCGCTCGTATGCCGCCGCCGCCCACGCCGCCAAGGCCGTTGCTCAAGGCGCCCCGGAGATATCCCTCCGGGGCGCCTCGCGTCGTCCCTGAGCCGGAGCGGGGTCCGGAGGCACGGAAACCCCCGGACTGGACCCCGGCTCAGCCCGGTCCTGACGCCGTGTCGACGCCGTGTCGACGCCGTGTCGACGCCGTCTCGCCCCCGCCGCGACCCCGAAGCAGCCGTCACACGGCCCGCCTTGAGCCCGATTCGGG
Source organism: Nocardia sp. NPDC050193 (assembly GCA_040674215.1). Classification (GTDB taxonomy): domain Bacteria; phylum Actinomycetota; class Actinomycetes; order Mycobacteriales; family Mycobacteriaceae; genus Nocardia. The sequence continues at coordinate 1,433 of JBFARE010000103.1, forward strand.
CCCCGATCCGACCGGGAGCCGACCCGGATCGGGGCGCGGTCCACGAGCGTCGGTCGGCGGTCATCCGGTGTTCGATTACCAGCCGGGTTACGGCCACTCTCCACAGATTCGGTGACTTTTTCCCGTCCACACCCTGGGGACCGCGAAGTTGTCCAGACTGTGTCCACAGGCGCTCGAGGTGCGGGACGATCAGGGCAGGTCACCTGGCTGTGGATTCGTGGACGAAGGATTTCCACAGCCTGTGGACAGAGAAATGATCCACAGCCTGTGCACGAGGTTGTCCACCGGCAACCCACAGGCTGGGGCCGGTTGTCCCCAGCGATCTCCGACTTCTCCACATGGCTGTCCACTGTTCGGCAACCTGACGCGCCTCCTCACCGGCCCGAGTGAAAGGCGTCACACGAAGCTGCCGGGTTGGCCTGTGGGAAAGGTGGGTAAACCTGGGGACGCCGCTGGGGAGAACTCGCCTCAACCTGTGTACGGCGTGTGCAGAACTTTCTGTTCTCCACAGAAGGCCCGGGTTATCCACCGCCTCCGCCCACAGGACCAGTGGACAAAATCTCGCCTCTGAGCTGGGAAAACGGAGTTATCCACCGTTTCCACAGCCCCTACTACTACTCCCAACTAGAGAGAGCGAGAAATCCGTTTAGAAGGGGGTCCTGTGCACAACTCGCTCCTCGGTGCCCGGCTGCCCCTCGGCACGACTTGACCCCGAGGGGCACCGACTGTCAGTGCGGTGCGTCAGACTGGTCCCCGGTGGTCCTGCCCCTCAGCGGCGACGGCCACACCGAGACAGACGACGTAGGCCAGGCAGGGCGAGAAGCGCCGGCAACAGCAGGAGGCGGCAAGAGTGAAGATCCGGGTGGAACGCGACGTACTCGCGGAGGCCGTGGCCTGGGCGGCTCGCAGCCTCCCGGCCCGTCCGCCGGCGCCTGTCCTCGCCGGTCTGCTGCTGAAGGCGGAGGACGGCCAGCTGAGCCTGTCCAGCTTCGACTACGAGGTCTCCGCCCGCGTCTCCGTGGAGACCGAGGTCGAGGAGGAGGGCACGGTCCTCGTCTCCGGCCGGCTGCTCGCCGACATCTGCCGCGCCCTGCCCAACCGCCCGGTGGAGATCTCCACGGACGGTGTGCGGGCCACGGTGGTCTGCGGCTCCTCGCGCTTCACCCTGCACACACTGCCTGTGGAGGAGTACCCGTCCCTGCCGCAGATGCCGAACGCGACGGGCACGGTCCCCGGCGAGGTCTTCGCCTCCGCCGCCGCGCAGGTCGCCATCGCCGCCGGCCGTGACGACACGCTGCCGGTGCTCACCGGTGTCCGCATCGAGATCGAGGGCGACACCGTCACGCTGGCCTCCACCGACCGCTACCGCTTCGCGGTCCGCGAGTTCCTGTGGAAGCCGGAGAACCCCGACGCCTCAGCGGTCGCCCTGGTGCCCGCCAAGACGCTCCTGGACACCGCCAAGGCGCTCACCAGCGGTGACAGCGTCATCCTGGCGCTCTCCGGGTCCGGCGCGGGCGAGGGCCTGATCGGCTTCGAGGGCGCGGGACGGCGTACGACGACCCGTCTCCTGGAGGGCGACCTCCCGAAGTACCGCACGCTGTTCCCCACCGAGTTCAACTCGGTCGCCGTGATCGAGACCGCCCCCTTCGTGGAGGCCGTCAAGCGCGTGGCCCTGGTCGCCGAGCGCAACACCCCGGTGCGGCTCAGCTTCGAGCAGGGCGTGCTCATCCTGGAGGCCGGCTCCAGCGACGACGCACAGGCTGTGGAGCGGGTCGACGCGCAGCTCGAGGGCGACGACATCTCGATCGCCTTCAACCCGACCTTCCTGCTGGACGGTCTGAGCGCCATCGACTCCCCCGTGGCCCAGCTGTCCTTCACCACGTCCACGAAGCCCGCGCTGCTCAGCGGCAAGCCCGCGCTGGACGCGGAGGCGGACGACGCCTACAAGTACCTGATCATGCCGGTGCGTCTGAGCGGCTGACGCCGGTCGGCCGACGCCGGTACCGCTGTCCGACCGGTTGTCCACAGACGGTGGACGACCGGGGCGGCCCCTGGGGAGAACCCCGCGGTGAATCCCCAGGTGGGGTCGTACGTCTGAGCGCGTATGCCCACAGGTGTGCGTAACCGTCCGGGTTTAGGCTCGGACGTGGGTACGAGAGTGCCTCACACGCCACACAGCGACCTAAGGAACAACTGATGGAGCTCGGTCTCATCGGCCTCGGCAAGATGGGCGGCAACATGCGCGAGCGGATCCGCCGCGCGGGCCACACCGTCGTCGGATACGACCGCAACCCGGACCTCGCCGATGTCCACAGCCTGCAAGAGCTCGTGGACGGGCTCAAGGGCCCGCGCGTGGTCTGGGTGATGGTCCCGGCGGGTGCGGCCACCCAGTCGACCGTCGACGAGCTCGCCGAGCTGCTCGAGCCGGGCGACGTGGTCGTGGACGGCGGCAACTCCCGCTGGACGGACGACGAGAAGCACGCCGGGGAACTGGCCGCCAAGGGCATCGGCTTCGTCGACTGCGGTGTCTCAGGCGGCGTCTGGGGCCTGGAGAACGGCTACGCCCTGATGTACGGCGGCGACGCGGAGCACGTCGCCAAGGTGCAGCCGATCTTCGACGCGCTCAAGCCCGAGGGCGACTTCGGCGCGGTGCACGCCGGCAAGGTCGGCGCCGGCCACTTCGCGAAGATGGTCCACAACGGCATCGAGTACGCCATGATGCAGGCCTACGCCGAGGGCTGGGAGCTCCTGGAGAAGGTCGACTCCGTCACGGACGTGCGCGAGGTCTTCCGTTC
>JBFARE010000104.1:0-4178 GCA_040674215.1 Nocardia sp. NPDC050193
CTTGTCATGATCATAGAGTCACAGAGCTGTGACACAGGGTTGCCGGTGGCGGGGCGGGGTAGCTACTGACTTTCCCTCATCAAGGAGCAATCCGTGAGTACAACAGATCCAGGTGCAAATCCTTCTGGTGCGACTTCCGGCGACAGCAGCTCGACGACCCCGCAAGGAAAGATCAAGCGCGCCGCTAGGCGAGCGGGACTCGCCGTTGCCCTCGCCGCCGCACTCGCCGGAGTAACCGGATATACCGGGAGGGACCTCATGGACACGGCAGGCCGCATTGGAGCGGAAGAATTCAAGGCCAATATCGAGATCCCAACCCCCGCCGACAGTCCGGCTTCCGTGAAGCGCTGCACCACGGTCAAGGTCACCACGACCGGAAAACTACCTTCAGGCAGCGAGTTGTGGCTCGGTACGGACCTCAACGGGCGCAAGGCCATCGTTGAGCCCCTGGACCAGACCGACGATCACACCTACGAAGGGCACATCACGATTGGTCGAGAGCAGGACAAAAACCAGGAGCGCAAGCTGCTGGTGCTCGTTGTGGAGCCCTCCTCGGTTTCCTACCTGCGCAACACACGAGATAAAGTTTCGCTTTACGACCGGGCCAGTTCCTACTGGCCCGCAGGTACTACAGTTGCGGATCAAATTAAAGTGAGGCGTGATGACACGAGCACTAAGGAGTGCTAGGCAGGCCAATTAACGCCTCGTTCCCGACTCGAATTTGCAGCCATTAAGAATCCCCGAGGGATAAATCCCGAATCTGCAAGCGGCTTGCTCTAGGGCAACAGCCAATGCAGGATCGTGGCATCGTCCTGCGCCTTACCTCGTGGCCAACGCCGACCCTCTGAATCGCCAGCTTCAGCTTCGCGTACCTGGCGAACCAGTTCATCTGGTCCGTGCAAGTCGAGAACTGTCAACATCGCTTCCCAGGTAGCAAGGTGAAAGGTGTCGACTAGTCGGGTCGCGCCGTCGCTCAGCAGTGTCACGGATGCCAGGGTGTCGAGCGACACTGCCCCGACGATGGCGTGTTCGGCCGCCTGCGGATCTGGTCCGGCGATCCAGAATCCACCCGGCCGATTACGGAGCTCTGTGAGAGCGTCGCGGTAATCGGCCAGGGCGGAGGCGTGGTCGGGAGAGCCGGTGGGAAGTGCGTCGACCGGGCCACGAAGTCGCTTGCCGACATCGTCCAGGCGCTGGTCAGTAAGGGCCGTCGCCTTGCCGTCGTGGTCAGCGAGCAGAAGGGTCGAGTCACCAAGGACGAGGTACTCCAAAGCCCCAGCCTCAGCCCGGACGGCAACGATCGTGCTGGTCGGGCTGGCCCGATACGACAGGTCACAACTGCCCTCATGCAGCGACCGGACAGCGCGGATCGCGTCGGCCAGGCAATCGGCTAGCGGCAGGGCGGGGTGCGCGGTGATGGTGCTCAGCAGTAGGCCCCCCAGCGTCGAGGAGAACCAGGCGACGCCGTGCATGCACCCGGTATCTGCCCCAGCGACGCTGGCCCCGTCCAGCAGCACGGCCGCCCCGAAGGCAGCGGCGGCGAAGTCCTCGTTCGCCTGTCCAGGTTCTGCGGACAGCGAGGCGAGAGCGACGTTCACGCCGTCGCCTCATCGTCGTGCCTGTAAATCGGGGTGAGCAGTTCTACAGACTGCGGTTCGTCCGTCTCGGGGTCGTACTCGACGCTTACGAGCGTCGAGAAGTGATGCTCTCCCACCTGGCCCCAGAGCGTGTTCAGGTCGGAGGCGAGCAGCTGGACGACACCGAGGGAGCCCGCGGTGTGGACACCTGCGATCGCGAGTACGGAGCCGTTGCCGTCCGGGCGGGGCAGCCTGCCGAGGTATCCGACGTCGTGCGGGCGCTGCGGCTCGGTGTCCGCTCCCGCTCGGTACGCGGTGCCAGTACGTCGGTCCAGCAGCGCCCACGGCTCGCCTTCAGGGTGTTCCCAGCTGAGGACGGGATCCTGCGCGTAGAGGTCGCTCATAGTCTGGGACATGCCCGGTCCGCAGACGACGACCAGGCCGTCACGGTTGAGGTCGACCTCACCGCTCACCAGGACGTGGCCAGAGCTGACGTCGAGCCCGTACGACTTGGCCAGTTCTTCCAGCCGTCTGCCGGAATTCACATCCGCCATGGCGACGACCGGCCGCTTCTTCTCGTCGTCCCACCGCAGCGGAGTCACGACCGTGACGGCACCCGCACCGAGGAACGCACCCTCGGGCGCCGGGCCGGTATGCCGGATCTGATGGATCCGCCCGCGGCTCAGGCCGGCCTTCTCGGCGATCTGCGCGTACGACAGTCCCTGCGAGTGGAGGTCCTGAACCACACGACGGCGGAGCCGGGCGAGTTCGGTCACCTCCTGCTGCGCGTCGGCCAACCGCGTCGTGACCTCACGCAGGAGCAGGTACGGATCATCAATCGCCATGATCCGCTGCAACTCGTCCGACATGACCACACCTCCTAGAAGTACCCAGGAGTCTAGGGCCCTAGACGGAATGGGCGGGAGTCGCCTTCCCGAATGAACACCGATCACGTAGAACGCGGCCCGCCGCCGAGGCACACCACGGGGGCTCACCCTCCACTGCCCACGAGGCCACCACGGACGACCGTCGAGCAGCGGCCCATCATGTGCCGTTCCGCGCCAGCTCAGCCCAGACGCAGCGCGCACCCGAGGACCGGTCCTTCACTCCCCAGTCTTTGGCGCAGGCCGCGATCATCATCAGCCCGCGGCCGTCCTCTTCCACGTGCCTGGACACGCTGCGAACCTGGGGTTCCTCGTCGCCGCCCTGGTCGACGACTTCGATGCAGATCAGGTCGTCGCGGAAGTGGACGACCACGAGGAACCATCCGCGGTACCAGCCGCTCCGCGTGTGCCGGACGGCATTGGCCGCCAGCTCTCCGACAACCAGGACGGCACTGTCGACGAGGCCTGAAGCCTCACCCTCGAGCAGTGCGGCAACGAAGTGACGAGCCTGCGCCACCTGCCAAGGCAGGCCGGGAAACATGCGGCACCAGCTTTGGGACATGGGAACACTCCTCCTCGTCTAGGGGGCTAGACGACACAGCGAGCAGAGTATTCCCATGCGTGACTCACAAGCCAGGCATCTTGAGGAATTATTCCTCTAACGAGTGGCGAAGTCTTCCATCTCACGGAACTCCTGCATCACCCGGAGCAGGAGCTCACGCACCTCAGCGCCGAAGAGCGCAGCTTCTTCGAAGCGCCGGAAGGTCTCCTCGTACGCGGCAACCTCGGCGGAGTCGTCCACGACCCGCTCACCGCGGAAGGACTCAACAACAACCGCCCGCTCGTCGCACAAGGTGAACCCGTGACGAGGCAAAACCGGCACGGCCCGACGCCAGGGGATCACCCCGAGCCGCACCGTGCTGAGACTCTCGACAGCCAAGAGCCGGTCGAACTGGGCAAGCATCAGCGAGGGGTTCCCCGGCCACGTCCGCAATACGGCTTCCGTCAGCACGAACACAGACTCTCGCCCCGGCTCGTACAAGAGGCTCTGCCGCTCGACACGCGCAGCGACAGCCCGACCGACCGCCTCAGGCGTCGAGTTCGGCGCACTGACGAACACATGCCGGGCGTACTCCGCGCTCTGGAGCATGGCCGGCAGAACGACGCACTGGAACGAGCGAACCAGCCGAGCAGACCGCACCGCTTCATCGAGGACTGCCCCAGCGGGAACCTCCGCATCGGACAACTCGGCCGTGTCCGGCGCCGCTTCCACGGCGACCAGGAGGTCACGCACCTCACGAGAGGTCGTCTCGTCCAGGTCGAGGGCGAGGGACAAGCGCCCCAGGACGTCGAGGCTGGGGACCATGCGCCCGTTCTCCACCTTGGACACGGTCGGCTGCCCCACACCAGCTCGTTGCGCCAGGACAGCACCCGTCAGGCCGGCCTCTGTTCGGAGCCCTCGAAGGCGCGCCCCAAGGGCCTTCATCAACTGCCGCCGCTCACTCCCCATACCCAGGGTTCTACACCACAGAGCAGCAGGAGCCGGGCCCATGAACCTTGATGATCACCACCGCAGCAGGACCATGATTCAAACTTTCTCTACGGGTTCAAGGCCCGCGCAAGCGCGGGCGCGGGCGGCCGCGGCCGCGCGGGCCGGCGGAGGGCTAAGGCCCCCCCCGGCGCCCCCCCCCCGCCCCCGGCGGGGATGGGGTGAGGA
>JBFARE010000105.1:0-3731 GCA_040674215.1 Nocardia sp. NPDC050193
CCGGGAGTCCGCGCCCGGACCACCAGCCGCGCTGACGCGGCGCTGGCCGACACCTGGCGCCGGTCTGACGTCAGACGTCAGACGCCAGACACCTGGCGCCTGGCGCCTGACGTCAGACGGTCACGAGGCGGGGTTGCCCGTGGAGACCTTGATCTCGATCTCGGGCATGTCCTCCGGGTCCACGTCCGTCCCGGCGGAGGGGAACTGGTCCATGACCGCCCCGTCGCCGTAGGTGTTCTCGTCCACCTTGGTGATCTTGTACTGCCAGCCGGCGGCCTGGAAGCACTCCTTGACCGAGGCGATGTACTTGAACTTGAAGTTGGGGACCCGGATCTTGTCGGGGTCGTTGTAGGACTCCTGCGGCTCGGAGCACTCCGTCGACTCGATCGTCTTGGAGGTGTCCGGGCCGCGGTAGTCCGCCGCCTTCGTCGCCGCCGGCGAGGAGCTGCTGGTGGTGCCGCCCTTGGCGTCGTCGTCGCTGCCGTTCGCCAGGCTGGCGAGGAGCCCGCCGACCACCACCAGGGCGACGACGGCCGCGCCGATGAGCACCGCCTTGCTGTTCTTGCGGCCCCCGCCGCTCGGGGACACCGTGGTGGACTGCTGCGGGGAGAGGTTGTACGCCGGCGGGGTGTGCGGGCCCTGCTGGTGACCGTAGGCCGGTGCGGGCGTCTGGTAGCCCTGCTGCGGATAGCCGTAGGAGGGCTGCGGCGTCGGCGTGCCGTACGGGTTCGGCGTCGGGGCGGGCTGGTACGGGGTCTGGACGCCGCCCTGGGGCGGCGGGGTGCCCTGGCCGACCGGCGGGAACACCGCGGAACCGACGCCCGCGCCGCTCGACGTCTGCGCGCCCGGCACGATGCTCGGCGGGGCCGGCTGGAAGGACGCGGCGACGCGCAGGCACTCGTCCCGCATGGCGACGGCGGTGGGGAAGCGCTCGTTCGGGTTCTTCTTCAGCGCGCGGGCGATCAGCGCGTCGACGGCCGGCGGCAGCGCCCGGTTGACGGAGGAGGGAGCGACCGGCTCCTCCTGCACATGCGCGTACGCGATCGCAAGCGGTGAATCCGCCTCGAACGGCAGCCGCCCGGTGACCAGTTGGAAGAGCATGATGCCGACCGAGTACAGGTCGGAGCGCGCGTCCACCGCACGCCCCAGGGCCTGTTCGGGCGAGAGGTACTGCGGGGTGCCGACGACCATGCCGGTCTGCGTCATCGAGGTGACGCCGGACTGCATGGCGCGCGCGATGCCGAAGTCCATGACCTTGACGACGCCACGCTTGGTCATCATCACGTTGCCGGGCTTGATGTCGCGGTGGACGAGCCCCATCTCGTGGCTGATCTCCAGCGCGGCCAGCACATCGGCGGTGATCTTCAGTGCCTTGTCGGCGGGCATCGCGCCCTGCTGCCGTACGTCCTCGTCGAGCACCGAGCCGAGCGGGCGGCCCTCGATGTACTCCATGACGATGTACGGCGTGGTCAGCCCGCCGACCTCGTCCTCGCCGGTGTCGAAGACCGAGACGATGTTGGTGTGCGTGAGCTTGGCCACGGCCTGGGCCTCGCGGCGGAAGCGCTCGCGGAAGGCCTGTTCGCGGCCGAGTTCGGTGTGGAGGGTCTTCACCGCGACCTGACGGTCGAGCACGGCGTCGTAGGCGAGGTGCACCGAGGCCATGCCGCCCTCGCCGAGCAAGTCGCGCAGCTGATAGCGGCCCGAGGCCAGCGCCCGTCCCGCGTACCGGCCCTGTGCGCCGTCCTGGCTCATCTTCTGCGTCCCCCGTAGGCCCTCAGGCGCCGTATGACTGTCGTTGATCGATAGTGCTATTCGGGCCAAGTCTGCCGCAGGGCACCGACACGTCAAGCTCGGTGCCCGTTCCGTGACCCTACGAGAAAGAAGCGTCGCGGAAGCGTTACAGGTGCCGTACGGCCGGTACACCGAATTTGCACGTCGGCAGGGAGTACGGGTTTGATGACCGGTCCGCCCCGGACCGGTGTCCGGGCCCGCCCCGGGCGGTGTTCCGGGGATCGTCCCGGGCCGGAGGCTTGCGCTGAGGCTGTAGCGTGGCCGACGGAGACCGTAACAACACCGCGCGCACCGCGGGCAGAAACGACGGCGAGGACTGATGGCACAGCAGCGCGCTCAGGGCCCGTCCGACCCCGAGGCGACTGGCGGCGGGATGTCAGACGCGCCGGAGAACTGGGGCAACGGCGGGCTGGTCGGGGACGGCCGGTACCGGCTGACCCGCAGACTCGGCCGGGGTGGCATGGCCGAGGTGTTCGCGGCCGAGGACGTACGCCTCGGACGGACCGTCGCGGTCAAGCTGCTGCGCGCCGACCTGGCCGAGGACCCGGTGTCCAAGGCCCGCTTCACGCGTGAGGCGCAGTCGGTGGCCGGCCTCAACCACCACGCCATCGTCGCCGTGTACGACTCCGGCGAGGACTTCGTGGGCGGCCAGAGCGTGCCGTACATCGTGATGGAGATCGTCGAGGGCCGCACGATCCGCGACCTCCTCCTCAACGCCGAGGCCCCGGGCCCCGAGCAGGCCCTGATCATCACCTCGGGGGTGCTGGAGGCGCTCGCCTACTCGCACCAGCACGGCATCGTGCACCGGGACATCAAGCCCGCGAACGTGATCATCACGCACAACGGCGCCGTCAAGGTGATGGACTTCGGCATCGCGCGCGCCCTGCACGGCGCGTCCACGACGATGACCCAGACCGGCATGGTCATGGGAACGCCGCAGTACCTCTCCCCGGAGCAGGCGCTCGGCAAGGCCGTCGACCACCGCTCCGACCTGTACGCGACGGGCTGCCTGCTGTACGAACTCCTCGCGCTGCGTCCCCCGTTCACCGGGGAGACGCCGCTCTCGGTGGTCTACCAGCACGTGCAGGACATCCCGGTGCCGCCGTCGCAGACCTCGGACGGGGAGTGCCCGCCGGAGCTCGACGGTCTCGTCATGCGCTCCCTGGCCAAGGACCCGGACGACCGGTTCCAGACGGCCGAGGAGATGCGCGGCCTCGTCCAGTACGGGCTCCAGATGCTGTACGACCAGGGCGGCCACACCGGCACCTGGAACACCGGCCCGGTCGGCGCGCAGGACGGTCGTGGCGCGGCCGCCGCGGCCTTCGCGAGCACGAGCGTGCTGCCGCACGGCGGCGACGGCGCCAGCACCTCGCAGATCCCGCAGCCGATCCTGCCCACCGGCTACGGCGGCGGTGACGACGGCGGCTTCGAAGGACACGGAAACAAGGGCAGCGGTCGCGGCAAGCTGTGGATCCTCGCCGTCTTCGCGGTGATCGCCATCGCCGCGGGCGTCGCGCTCGCGCTGAACGGCAAGGGACAGGGCAGCGGCGACACCGGCACCTCGCCGACGCCGTCCGCCTCGCAGTCGGCGCCGGACGACACCGCCAGTGAGACACCGAGCGACGAGCCGAGCGACACGGCCACGGACGACAGCTCGGACGACAACTCCGGTTCGAACTCGGATTCGAACTGGACGCCGTCGTACTCGCCCTCGTCCAAGCCGTCCTACTCCTTCTCCCCGTCGCCCAGCAGCGAGCCGAGCGACGAGCAGTCCGAGACCCCGTCGGACGAGCCCTCGGACCCGCAGACCAGCGACCCGGGGACGGACGGCGGAACGGGCGAGACGGGCGGTACCACGACCGGTGCGGACCAGGGCGGCACCACGCTCGGCAGCATCGGCTGACCGCTCGGCGTTTCTGCGGTCGACGCTCCCAGGGGCG
>JBFARE010000106.1:0-3536 GCA_040674215.1 Nocardia sp. NPDC050193
ACCAGGAGGACACCGCCCCCGCAGCACTCACCGCCTGACCGACACCGGATCAGCGGTGACCGCCCCAGTTACACCACCTGCCGGGACTTGACCGCCGCTCTCACTGCACAGGGAATTGGTGGCCGTCACCACCGTAAACGACCGCGCAAGAATCTACTGCCAGAAACTTCTCAGTCGCATGCACTGGACCGCCGGCCAGCAAGTCTGCTTCGCTTTGGCCGACTACGCAATCGCCGTCAGACCCGCGACAGCACCCAACAGCCACTTCACGATTCCGGGGCGAGGCTATCTGCGTCTTCCCGCGTCACTGCGCCATGCCACCGGTATAGCGTTAGGTGATCGAGTTCTCGTTGCCGGAGTTTCCGAACTCGGGGTTCTCGCTGTCTGTCCTCCCGGTTCGCTGCATCATCTGCTCCAGCCGCTCATCGTCCGACTCGGCGGCACCGCATGAGTTCCAAGCAACTCGCAGCCGCCCGCCTCCTGCTCGCCGGTCTCGGAAGCCTGCCCGAAGATCTTCTGACAGGGGCGCCCCAGAAGAACATGCCCACCTTCGCGGACTACATTCCGCAGGTCGAGAAGGCGGTGCCCGCAGGTAGCTTGCGCACCTATTCGCCCTACTGGCGGCGAATAAACGAAGTCTGGGGTGACCGCAGGCTCGACGCCCCCACTGTCCTCGAATTACGAGAACTCGTCGAGCAAACCCGGCAACAGGCCACGGTCCGTAAGAACTAACTTCAGCCACGCCGTCGCCCGCGCCTACGCATGACACAACGACAACACGCACGGCACCAATGCCACATACGTCAAAGCAGACCTCACCGACGTCGCCTGTGCGCTATCGGGACTCACCGGCGAACCTCATCCCCTCGGACCCGACCGCCAGGCGACCACGCGGAGTAGTGAATTCCTCCGGCACCGCTGACTGCGAGATGACGGCCGATCGACGATCGCCCGCGAGGGTGCCGACTCTGTTTACCCGAAGCGGGCTACCGCGTCGCCGAGATAGGTCCTGTGTAATCCGGTCAAAGGCAGCCCTCCGCCGACCCGGTGGCCCTGCTCTTCATAGTCGGTGAACAGCAACGACCCGGCAGGCAGCGGGTTGTATGGGTAGCACAACCGCCGCAAGTCCGCTTACAGTGAGGTGGGGAATCGTCGGCAGGCTGGTGGAGAGAGCCATGCCGACATCACCTATCTCACCGAGTCCCGGCCACAGAGCACAGCCCATTCAGTCCAGGCTCGGGACATCGGCCATCACGTCATTCGCCGCCGCCCGGCTGAACGTTGACCACAACTGCGGCGCTTCTGTTCCGGTTGATCGGTACCACCGCTGTACCGGTGTCCTCCGCGGTTTCGGGTTCGAGGGGTATCGCGGTGTACTCTGATTCCCGCGATTCCGCTGGTAGACCCGATGAGCCCGCGCAGGACCACATAGAGGTCGTGGTACCCGACGCCCCGCCAGAGCTGAACCCGCCCGCAGCCGAGGCACTCCTCCGACTGATTCTGGCGCACGCCCGCAGACACGAGAACGAGTCCGCCGAAGCCCAGAAATCCAACCCCTTCCCCGACCCATCCAGCACACGCACACCCCGCAGCGGTCCAGCGCCAGGCCGCGAGACCGACCACGACGACCAGGAGGACCCCCGGCGATGATCAGATTCGCTTTCGCAGGCAGAGTTTCCACCGAAGACCAACAGGACCCTGAAGCCTCCCGCAACTGGCAGCGCGGCCGCGCCGAAGCCTTGATCACACAACAGGGCCAGATCGTCGCCGAATTCTTCGATGTCGGCCAGTCCCGCTCCATCCCCTGGAAACGCCGACCCGCAGCGGCACAACTACTCGACCTACTCAAGCAGCCCGACCGCGGATTCGACGCTGTCGTCATCGGCGAACCACAGCGCGCGTTCTACGGCAACCAGTTCGGGCTGACCTTTCCCGTGTTCGTCCACTACGGCGTCGAGTTGTGGGTGCCCGAGGTCGGCGGCCCGGTCGACCCCGAATCCGAAGCCCACGACCTGATCATGTCCGTCTTCGGCGGCATGTCCAAAGGCGAACGCAACCGCATCAAGATCCGCGTCCGCGCAGCCATGGCCGCCCAAGCCAAAGTCGAAGGCCGCTACCTCGGCGGGCGTCCGCCCTACGGTTACCGCCTCATCGACGCCGGCCCACACCCCAACCCGAGCAAAGCAGCCGACGGCAAACGACTCCACCAACTCCAACCCCACCCCGACACCGCACCGATCGTGCAACGCATCTACCGCGAATACCTCTCCGGCATCGGGATCTTCGCCATCGCTCAACGCCTCACCGCCGAAGGCATCCCCTGCCCATCGGCCCACGACCGCCGGCGCAACCCGCACCGCGCCGGCATCGCCTGGTCCAAAGGCGCCGTCCGCACCATCCTGACCAACCCCCGCTACACCGGCTATGCGGTCTGGAACAAGCAACACAAACACGAATCCCTCATCGACGTCGAGGATGTCGCCCTCGGTCACCAGACCCGTCTGACCTGGAACCAGAAATCCGAGTGGGTCTACTCCGACCACCCGGTACACCCCGCACTGGTCAGCAAAACCGACCTCGACAACGTCCGGCTACGCCTGGCCTCCTGCGGACCGAAATCCGGCGGCCGGGTCGTCACCCGCACCAAACACACCTATTGCTACACCGGGCTGCTGTTCCACCACGCATGCGGGCGACGGATGCAAGGAACCTGGAACCATGACCGCGCCCACTACCGCTGCCGCTACCCCTCCGAATACGCCCTCGCCAACGACCTCGACCATCCCCCATCGGTCTACCTACGAGAAGACCACCTCACCGGGCCCCTCGACACCTGGCTCGCCGAGGTCTTCCACCCCGACCACATCGAACACTCACTCACCATGCTCGAACAAGTCCAACCCGACACCACACCCGCCCTGGCGACGGCACGAAGCACCCTCAGCGGACTCGACCAGAAACTGAACAAATACCGCGCCGCACTGGAAGCCGGAACCGACCCGGCCGTTGTCGCAACCTGGATCAAAGAGGTACAGGACCAACGGGAACTCGTCTCCGCCCAGATAGCGGCGCTCGAAGCGACACGAGGCACCCAGCGACAGCTGAGCAAGAAGGAGATCGAACGACTCATCGAAGTCTTCGGCGGCCTCACCCCGGTGCTCCGCAGGGCAGAACCGGGCGAAAAGCAGGAAGTCTACCGGCGCCTCGGCTTGAAACTCACCTTCGACCACACCACACGGACGGTAGAAGCCGAAGCTATCCCCCAACCGCCCGTGGGCGTAGTGGTCGTGTCCGGAGGGGGACTTGAACCCCCACGCCCTATAACGGGCACTAGCACCTCAAGCTAGCGCGTCTGCCATTCCGCCACCCGGACCGGTGTGCTCAGCAAGAGTATCGGATCGCGCCACCGAGGCAAAATCGCGGGTCCCACCTGGGGATTTCGGGACTGTCTGAGATCTTGTGGGCGGGGCGGTGATCGGAGAGGCTGAGGCGGCTTGCTTCAGCGGAAGGGATCATCGTGTCGGAGGAATCGGTGC
>JBFARE010000107.1:0-3514 GCA_040674215.1 Nocardia sp. NPDC050193
TGAAGGATCACGCGGTGGCCACCCCTTTCCCGGCTACGACACGCTCAGACTCGGTCTGGCGTCCGGGTCGTACACCATCCTGCTGGACGCAACCACGAGCCGCCGCACACTGTCCATGGCACCGCTCATTCGGCGCGGCTCCAACGCAGCCTGCGCCTGTGCCGCCGGGACTCGGGTGCAGTGTGGTCGGCGGAATCGGCGCCCGTGACTACGAGTTCTTTGTGCAAGGGCATATGCCCGCACCGAAGGCGCTATCACGCTGCGTGGCCGGGATCGAGCACCACGTCCGCGACGTCACGGCGAGCAACGTGTTTACGTGCCCTCGGCTGGGCACGCAGAACATGGGCAACTGGGAAATGCCTGTTCATCAGGGGCAGGTAATCAGTCCAGGGGTCGCACGCTCTGTGAAGTTGCTCAATCGGCACTAATTCTTGTTACGACCCTGGTGCGGTGGTGATCGGCTGTTCGTCGATCAGATCTTCGACCAGGCGGCGAAAAGCAGGACACTGGGTGAGCGTCTCGGCTTCGCAGTCCATCGCGTGCTCGATCATCTGTTGTGACGCGCGCGCCGCGGCAATGTGATCGGCCAACTTCGCATGCTGGTCGGCCAGTATGCGCCGGCGAGCGGCGCGGCTCGGTGCGTCCAGCCACTCGCGTAACTGCTCCAGGCTCAGGCCTGCTGCCTTACCGCGCACGATCATAGCGACGCGGAGCACATGGTCTCGGTTGTACTTTCGCCTACCGTTCACCCGCTCTGTGGGGTGCAGTAGCCCCACCGATTCCCAATGGCGCAGTACATGTGTGGCGAGATCGAAGCGGGTTGCCAGCTCGCCGATCGTGAGGTGGTCGGTCGCGGGTCGGTCGGGTCGCCGCTCAGGCTCGGCTATTGACTTCATGTTGACATTAACATGCAGAGTGGTCCGTGCTGTCAAGCGTTGACACCACAAGGAGGACCGAATGTTCGAGGTAGTCATTGTCGGAGCCGGGCCGGCGGGACTGTCCGCCGCACTGTCCCTGGGGCGGGTTCACCGCAGCGTCCTGGTGCTGGATTCCGGGTCGGGACGCAATGCGCCTGCTGCTGCGGTCCACAATTTTGTGACCCGAGACGGCGTTGCCCCGGCAGAGTTCCGAGCGATCGGACGTGCCCAGTTGGCGTCCTACCCGACCGTCGAAGTGCGTGATGCCGAGGCGGTCGACGTCGAACCCTTCGCCGACGGCCACGGTTTCACTGTGCGGACCGCGGACGGCGCCGAGTACCCGGCCAGCCGGCTGCTGTTGGCCAGCGGGATGGTCGACCGATTGCCGTCGATCCCCGGTCTGGCGCCCCTGTGGGGCCTGTCGGCCTTCCACTGCCCGTACTGCCACGGGTTCGAGATCAGCGGACAGTCGATCGCTGTCCTTGGTGGTGACCCGGATCGGATCCGGCTGGCTCTGCACCTGAGCAGGTTCAGCAGCGATGTTGTGTTGTGCACGAACGGCCCGGCCGACCTTGCGTCGCCGGCGGCACAGGTGCTGTCCCGCGCGGGTGTGACCGTCCGTTGCGAACCGATCACCGGATTCGAAGCGACGGGTCCGAAGCTGGACGCCATCAACTTTGCGGAAGGTCCGGTTCTGCCGCGTAACGTGGTGTTCGTCAAAAGTGCCCCGGCGCAACGCTCCCCACTGACGAGCCTGCTCGGCTGCGGCGTGTTCCCTGACGCGACCGTCGAGGTGAGTGAGTTCCATCAGACCAGCGTGCCCGGGGTGTACGCCGCCGGTGACATGGCGCGACGGGCGACCGTGCCCATACCTTTCTCCGCGGTGATCGCGGCTGCTTCCGCCGGGACCGTCGCTGCGGGGGCCATCGATCAAGACCTGCTGAGTGCAGACTTCGACCTGCCGAATCCTTTTGCTGTACAGGAGCGCTGACCCATGGCGACAACCACTTCCGGGACAGCGCCGGCCGTGCCGACCGGCAGTGTTCCGCTCGCTGCGGCCGGCCTCGGCCTCGGCATGCTGCTGTCGGTGCTGGATCAGACCATCGTCAGTATCGCGTTGCCGGACATTGCGGCCGATCTGGGCGATGTCGGCTCGTTGAGCTGGATCGTGACCAGCTACGTGCTCGCATCCACGGCGACCGGCGCACTGTATGGAAAGCTCAGCGACCGGTTCGGTCGACGACCTGTATTCCTTGCCGCCGTCGCTGTATTCACCGTCGCGTCGGCACTGTGCGGGATGGCGGATTCGCTCACCCAGCTGGTGGCCTTCCGCACCCTCCAGGGCATCGGTGCGGGCGCTCTGTTCACGATCCCGACGATCGCCCTGGCCGAATTGTTCCCGGTCGAGCTACGGGGCCGGGTACAGGGCGCGGTGGGCGGTATCTTCGCCCTGGCCGCGGTGGGCGGTCCGCTGGTCGGCGGGGTCATCACCGATGCAGCGGGCTGGCGCTGGATCTTCTATGTCAATGTTCCGCTCGGCCTACTGTCGATGATTCTGGTCTGGATCGCGCTCCGGCTGCCACGCAGTGCGCACACTGTGCGGTTGGATATCGTCGGGTCGTTGTTACTTGTCGGCATGGTCGTCGGGGTGCTGCTGATCACCGAGTGGATCGGTGGCATCCATTCGGGTGGCGTCGGCCCGATCCTGGCCCTATCAGTGGCCGTGGCGATGCTACTGGCCGGTTTCATCCGGCAGGAACGGCGTTTCAGCGATCCGGTACTGCCGATGCACCTCTTTACCACCAGGGCGACCGGCGTGGTCCTCGCCGCGACCCTATTGCTCGGCGCGCTGATGTACGCGTCGATCGTCTACATGCCGACCTACCTACGCAGTGCGTTCGATATGAGCGCGACGGAAGCCGGGCTGGCGTTGAACCCGTATGTCATCGCATTCATGATCGCCTCGTTCCTGTCGGGCAGTATCGCCGGCAAGACAGGTCGATACCGCGCCGTCATCTCCGCCGGCGCTGCGGTGATCGTGATCGGTCTCGTGTTGCTGGGCCTGCTCGACGCCGAGTCTGGCTACCTTGTAGTCGCGGCGAGCTTGCTCGTGCTGGGTATCGGTGTCGGGATGATTTTGCAACTGTTGGTTACCGTTGCGCAGAACAGCGTCGCGGCCTCGGATCTCGGCGCGGTGACCTCCGCGGTCCTGTCCGTGCGCGGCCTCGGCATGTCCATGGGGATTGCGATCTACGGCAGCATTCTCGGTCACCAGTTATCCGGGCAGCCGGTGAACCCGGCAACAACCGCCGACGCCATTCCGGACATGCTGCTCTGGGCGCTTCCGCCGGCACTGGTACTGCTCCTGCTGACCCTACTGCTTCGCGATCGCCTCCCAGCCGAGGGGGAACTCGTCCGAGCCGACGCTGGAGAATCGGGTTCTGAACCGCACCCAGAATGATTCGGTTCCTCCGCGCTGCAGCACTGGTAGTGATGCGGGCTCGGCTAGGCAGTGTCTCCAAGTGGTGAGGGGTGGGCCAGTGGCCGCCCCTCACTATTGTCGGAGCCATTGGTTGATGACCGCGATGTGGATCGTG
>JBFARE010000108.1:0-3447 GCA_040674215.1 Nocardia sp. NPDC050193
CCGGCCAGGCGAAGGGCCCGCCCCCGGACATTCCGGGGGCGGGCCCTTCCGCCGTGTTGCGGGCCGGCGCGGGGGCGGGAGGCTCAGGCCTCGAAGACCTCGCGGACCAGCTGTTCCTGCTCCGCCTGGTGGCGCTTGGCGGAACCGACCGCCGGGGACGAGCCGTGCGGCCGCGAGATGCGGCGCAGGCGCTCACCGTGCGGGATGTCGGCGCCGACCGCCAGGTCCAGGTGGTCGATCAGGTTCAGGGCGATGAACGGCCAGGCACCCTGGTTGGCCGGCTCCTCCTGGACCCACAGGTACTTCTCGGCGTTCGGGTACTTGTTGACCTCGGCCTGGACCTCGGCACCCGGCAGCGGGTACAGCCGCTCGAGGCGGATGATCGCCGTGTCGGTGATCCCGCGCTTCTGCCGCTCGGCCTCGAGGTCGTAGTAGACCTTGCCGGCGCAGAAGACGACCTTCTTGACCGCGTTCGGCTCGACCGAGGTGTCGCCGATGACCGGGCGGAACTGGCCGCTCGTGAACTCCTCCGCCTTGGACGCGGCGGCCTTGAGGCGCAGCATCGACTTCGGGGTGAAGACGACCAGCGGCTTGTGGTGCGGGTTGTGCACCTGCCACCGCAGGAGGTGGAAGTAGTTCGACGGGAGCGTGGGCATGGCCACCGTCATGTTGTTCTGGGCGCAGAGCTGGAGGAAGCGCTCGACGCGGGCCGAGGAGTGGTCCGGGCCCTGGCCCTCGTAGCCGTGCGGGAGGAGCAGGGTGACGCCGGAGGTCTGGCCCCACTTCTGCTCGGCCGCCGAGATGTACTCGTCGACCACCGTCTGCGCGCCGTTGACGAAGTCGCCGAACTGCGCCTCCCACATCACGAGCGCGTCGGGGCGGGCCAGCGAGTAGCCGTACTCGAAGCCCATGACCGCGTACTCGGACAGCAGGGAGTTGTAGACGTTGTAGCGCGCCTGCTCCTCGGCGAGGTACTGGAGCGGGGTGTGCTCCTCGCCCGTCTCGCGGTCGATGAGGACCGCGTGGCGCTGGCCGAAGGTGCCGCGCTGGGAGTCCTGGCCGGAGAGCCGGACCGGGGTGCCCTCGAGGAGGAGGGAGCCGACGGCCAGCGTCTCGCCCATGCCCCAGTCGATCGTCCCGTCCTCGACCATCGTCGCCCGGCGCTGGAGCTGCGGCAGCAGACGCGGGTGGACGTGGAAGTAGTCCGGGATGTTGACCTGCGACTCGGCGATCCGCTTGACGGTCTCCGTGGAGATCGCCGTGTTGACGGCGACCGGGAACTCCGCCTGCGGGTCCGACTCCGGGCCGGTGCTCGGCTGGGCGGTGACGGCCTCACGGACCTCCGTGAAGACCTTCTCCAGCTGGCCCTGGTAGTCCTGGAGCGCCTGCTCCGCCTCTTCCAGGGTGATGTCGCCGCGACCGATCAGGGACTCGGTGTACAGCTTGCGCACCGAGCGCTTCTTGTCGATCAGGTCGTACATCAGCGGCTGGGTGAAGGCCGGGTTGTCCGACTCGTTGTGACCGCGGCGGCGGTAGCAGATGAGGTCGATCACCACGTCCTTGTTGAACGCCTGACGGAACTCGAAGGCGAGGCGCGCGACACGCACCACGGCCTCCGGGTCGTCGCCGTTCACGTGGAAGATCGGGGCCTCGATCATCCGCGCCACGTCCGTCGCGTACATCGACGAGCGCGAGGACTCCGGCGCCGCCGTGAAGCCGACCTGGTTGTTGATGACGATGTGGACCGTGCCGCCGGTGCGGTAGCCGCGCAGCTGCGACATGTTCAGCGTCTCGGCCACGACGCCCTGGCCCGCGAAGGCCGCGTCGCCGTGCAGGGCGACCGGCAGGACCGTGAAGTCCGTGCCGCCCTTGTTGATGATGTCCTGCTTGGCGCGGGCGATGCCCTCGATGACCGGGTCGACCGTCTCCAGGTGGGAGGGGTTCGCGGCCAGCGAGACCTTGATCTGCTCGCCGTCCAGGCCGGTGAAGGTGCCCTCGGCGCCCAGGTGGTACTTCACGTCGCCGGAGCCGTGCATCGACTTCGGGTCGAGGTTGCCCTCGAACTCCCGGAAGATCTGCGCGTACGACTTGCCGACGATGTTCGCGAGGACGTTCAGACGGCCGCGGTGGGCCATGCCGATGACGACCTCGTCCAGGCGCGACTCCGCGGCGCTGTCGATGACCGCGTCCAGCAGCGGGATGACGGACTCGCCGCCCTCCAGGGAGAAGCGCTTCTGGCCGACGTACTTCGTCTGGAGGAAGGTCTCGAAGGCTTCCGCCGCGTTCAGCCGGCGCAGGATGCGCAGCTGCTCCTCGCGCTCCGGCTTGCTGTGGGCGCGCTCGATGCGGTCCTGGATCCAGCGGCGCTGCTTGGGGTCCTGGATGTGCATGAACTCGACGCCGGTGGTGCGGCAGTACGAGTCGCGCAGCACGCCGAGGATGTCGCGGAGCTTCATCATCGACTTGCCGGCGAAGCCGCCGACGGCGAACTCGCGCTCCAGGTCCCACAGGGTGAGGCCGTGCTCGGTGATGTCCAGGTCGGGGTGCTTGCGCTGGCGGTACTCCAGGGGGTCGGTGTCGGCCATGACGTGACCGCGGACCCGGTAGGAGTGGATCAGCTCGAAGACGCGGGCGGCCTTGGTGACGTCGTCGTCGTGGCTGGCGTCGATGTCCTTGAGCCAGCGGACCGGCTCGTAGGGGATGCGCAGCGCCTCGAAGATCTCGTCGTAGAAGCCGTTCTCGCCGAGGAGGGCGTTGGCGACGACGCGCAGGAACTCGCCGGAGGCGGCGCCCTGGATGACCCGGTGGTCGTAGGTCGACGTGAGCGTCATGACCTTCGAGATGCCGAGCTTGTTCAGGGTGTCCTGGCTGGTGCCCTGGAACTCCGCCGGGTAGTCCATCGAGCCGACGCCCATGATGACCGACTGGCCGGGCATCAGGCGCGGCACGGAGTGCACGGTGCCGAGGCCGCCGGGGTTGGTCAGGGAGACGGTGACACCGGTGAAGTCGTCCATCGTCAGCTTGCCGTCGCGGGCGCGGCGGACGATGTCCTCGTAGGCCTGCCAGAACTCGAAGAAGTTCAGCGTCTCGGCCTTCTTGATGCCGGCGACGACGAGCTGGCGGTCACCGTTCGGCTTGACCAGGTCGATGGCCAGGCCGAAGTTGACGTGCGGCGGCTTGACGAGGGTGGGCTTCCCGTCCTTCTCCGCGTAGTGCCAGTTCATCGACGGCATGGCCTTGATGGCCTGCACCATCGCGAAGCCGATCAGGTGCGTGAAGGAGATCTTCCCGCCCCGGGCGCGCTTGAGGTGGTTGTTGATGACGATGCGGTTGTCGAACAGCAGCTTCACCGGGACGGCGCGCACGGACGTGGCCGTGGGCAGCTCCAGCGAGGCGTTCATGTTCTTGGCGACCGCGGCGGCCGGGCCGCGCAGCGTCACGAACTCG
>JBFARE010000109.1:0-3437 GCA_040674215.1 Nocardia sp. NPDC050193
AGTCGCTCACCGAACTGGGCCATATCCTCCGAAAACGACACGATCGCCGCAACCTCTCGAATCGAGAGTGTTGCGACGACCGTGTGAACCCAAGCCTTGGGTGCGGGCCTTTTCGTTCGGGTCAGGACTCCGTGTCCTCGTCCGCCGGCAGCACACCTGTCACCAGGAAGATCACCCGGCGGCCGATCTCGACCGCGTGGTCGGCGAAACGCTCGTAGTAGCGGCCCAACAGCGTCACATCGACGGCCGAGGCCACGCCGTACTTCCATTCGCGGTCCATCAGCAGGGTGAACAGGTGACGGTGCAGATCGTCCATCGCCTCGTCGTCCTGGTTCAGCTGGGCCGCGCGCTCGGGATCCCGGGTGTCGAGCACCTCTTGGGCACCGTTGCCCATACTGACCGCGATCCGGCCCATTTCCGCGAAATAGCCGTTGACGGCCTCGGGCAGGGCGTGGTTCGGATGGCGCCGGCGGGCCACCTTGGCCACATGCAGCGCCAGAGTGCCCATCCGGTTGACGTCGTTGACGATCTGGATCGCGCTGACCACCTGCCGGAGGTCACCCGCGACCGGGGCCTGCAGGGCCAGCAGCGCGAACGATTTCTCTTCGGCGTCGGCGATCATCTCGGCGATCCGGTCGCCTTCGCCGATGACCTGCTCGGCCAGGGTCAGGTCGGCCTGGAGCAGAGCCTGCGTGGCGCGATCCATGGCCGAACCGGCGATACCGGCCATCTCGCCCAACAGGTGGGCGAGGTCGGCCATTTGCTCGTTGTAGATGACACGCATGAAACAGACATTAGTTGGCGGTGCTGACCAAGTCACCAACAGGCGGTGAATCAGTGGTGCTCATATCCGGCGCCGTTGCCGCAGTTCTGATGACGATGATTTCTGCCCGACAGGACCACGGAGTCCGCGTACGTTCACAAAAACTCCGGGTGGTCCCTGTGCGGGACCACCCGGAGTTCAGCTATGAGTCAGGCCTGGACGACCTGGTCAGTAGACCCAGAAAAGCCAAGTGTCCTCGCCGTTCATATTGCCCTTCGCGCGGAACTCACAACTCGGGCTCACGTTGACACCCTGTGCTTGAAGGCTTGATCGCACCTGCTCACACTCCTGCGGAGATGGATGCATATGCCATTTCGGCGCCGCTTGAGCCGGGCCTGCGAATAATGCCAGGACCGCTACCGCCGCAGAAGCACCGAAAACCAGTTTGCGTACCACTGAAACCCCTCCCAGAAGTTGATCAACCCCCTGTAGATCAACTTCTCGCAGACTAGCAGGTGTGGCGTCATGCCTCAATCGAAAATCCTTGCCGATCAAGGCGACTCGAACGTATGGCATGACCGGCAGGCCATCTGCCCGGCCGGGCACGAGGAGGCCCGGCCCGAAGGATGCCGCCGGTACCACGTCCGTTCGTCGGTCCTGGTCGACGGCAGTCGGTCGATAGGTGTCCCCGGGTCAGGTGGCGCAGGGGTCGTCGGCGGCGTTCACATGTTCGAGATCGCTGGGCAGCTCTACCGGGGCAGCGCTCGCGGCGGGCACATCGGTGATCGGGTTGCCGACCAGGGTGGGTTCGTTCACCACCTGCTGGAAGTTCTCACCCAGTACCAGCTCGACGATACTGTCCAGCGTCTCGTCGAGTTCCATGGTGGCCCCGGGAACAGCGCTGGCAACCGTCGCCGCCTCGGCCTCGTGACCGGGGGAGTAGCGAACTTTTGTCTCGGTGGAATTGCCCTCGGTGTAATTATCGGCGTTATAGATATTGAAACCGACGTTTGCCAGCTGGCTGGCTGTCTGATTGGCGAGACCCGAGATACCCGAACCGTTGGATACCAGCAGTGACAAGGTGCTGGGGTCCACCGCGGTGAGCGACGGCGGGACCGGCGCCTCCGAGGTCGGCGGCGGTGCGGGCGCGGTTTTCTCGCCCGGAAGTGGCTGGTCGTCGCGGATCGCGCGGAAGATCGCCTGGATATCCGCGGTTCTGGGGATCTCGTTGCCGTAGGAGGTCGTGCCCGCTGTGGGGACGGTCAGGAAAGTGACGGCACCGGACTCGAGGTCCTGTAGCGAACGGCCCAACATGAGCAGATCGTTCGGCTGTACATTGTCGACGAAGGTCGCATCCTTGAATGCCCCGATGATGCCGTTCAATCTGCCCGGATCCAGCAGGACTCTGCCGGAGAGAGTCCCGCGCAACAGTGAGGCGAGGAACTTCTGCTGCCGGTTGATCCGGTCGTAGTCGCTGCGTTCTTCCCCGTATACATGCCGTGCTCGGACATAGTTGAGCGCGGTCTTCCCATCGATGCGATGGCGGCCCGCTTCCGGGAGGATAGGGCCCAGCGTGTCGTCGATGAGAGGTCTGCTCACGCACACCTCGACGCCGTTGACCTTGTCCACCATCTGCTCGAAACCGGCGAAGTCGATACCGATGAAGTGGTTGATCGTGCTGCCCGTCAATCGCTGGATGGTGGACAGCAGGCAGCGCGGGCCACCCAGCGCGTACACGGCATTGAGCTTGTCACCCATGGCCGAGTCGTACATCTCTTCGGTGTAGCTGTTGTTCTCGTTGTCGAAGCCATAGCATTCGGGCCGGGTCACATCGAGGTCGCGCGGGAACGACACCACGACCACTCGCGATCGATCCTTCGGGATGTGCACCAGCATCGTGGTGTCGGCGCGCGCTCCCTCCGCGTCCTCCACACTGCCGGCACCGATATCGCCGTTCGCGCCCGCCCTGGTGTCGGTACCGACGATCAGATAGTTCTCGTCGCCGAGCTGGGCTTGGGCGTCGATGACATCGTCCTCGTTCTCGGAGAGAGCGGATACCTGCGTGAAGCTGTTGCCCGCGGCACGAAGGTAGCTCCAGCCACCTCCGGTGATCAGGAGCGCGAGGACAGAGAAGAAGGCGACCGCTGCCCGGCCCGCGATCCGTAGCCGCCTGTTGCGCCGGCTTTCGGGGGCGCGCCGCCGCTTCGGTTTGCCGACCGTATCCGGTGCTGCCGGTCCGGAGGTGGGCCAACCGGCGGTATCGGTCCGGCCGCTGATCCGGGAGTCGTTCTCGTCGAGCGGATCGAGTACATCGGTGACCGTTTCGGGCGGTTCGGCGACCGCCTTCGCGCCCTGACCACGGCGAGGTGTGCCAGAAGATTGCCGGGAGCGTTTGGGAGCCGGTTCGCTACCCGGTCGAGGGCCGCCCCGAGCCGGGTCGGGTTGCTGCGGAACGGCGGTGGTCGGATCAGCGGACTCGACCGGGGGCGCGGCGGGACGCTGTCCCGTCGGCGGACGCTTCGACGGGTCCGGCGCGGGCTTCCCGGGCGGCGGTACCGCCGCCCGGTTACCGGTCGCCGGACGGTTCGCGTTCGGGCCATGGTGACCAGCCGCGACCCCTCCGACCTGCCGATGGGCCGGATGCGGATGAACGACGAGCTGGTGCAGATAGATT
>JBFARE010000110.1:0-3430 GCA_040674215.1 Nocardia sp. NPDC050193
CGTGCGCAGCGCCGCGAGGTCGGACCCGGCGTCCGGCTCGCTGAAGCCCTGGCACCAGACCTCCTCGCCGCGCAGGACGGGCGGCAGCCAGCGGGCGCGCTGGGCGGCCGTCCCCTCGGCGGCGATCGTCGGCCCGGCGTGCAGCAGTCCGACGAAGTTGGCCCCCACGTAGGGCGCGCCCGCCCGCTCCGTCTCCTCCAGGAAGATCAGCCGTACGGCAGGTGAGGCCTGCCAGTGCACGTCGGCGTACCCGGCGTCGTACAGCGTGCGCTGCCAGCCCAGATCGTGGGCGCGGCGGCCGGGCCAGTCGTCCGGGGACGGTTTCGGCGGGAGCGTCGGCAGTACCTTGCCGAGCCACTCGCGTAACCGGGCCCGGAACTCCGCGTCCTCGGGGCTGTCCGAGAGGTCCATGGTCCCGCTCCCTGTCCTGGTCCCGGTGTCCTGGTCCCGGCGCCGGTCTACCGGTCGAGGTCGAGGCCGAGCATGCGGATCGCGTTGCCGCGCATCAGTTTGTGGACGGTCTCGTCGTCGAGGCCCTTGACGTGGTCGAGGGCGACCTCCTTGGTGTGCGGGAAGGTCGAGTCGACGTGCGGGTAGTCGGTCTCGAAGGTCGCGTTGTCGCGCCCCACCGCGTCCAGGGACGCGATGCCGTGCCGGTCGCGGAAGAAGCAGCAGAAGATCTGCCGGTAGTAGTAGGTGGACGGCGGCTCGGGCACGACGTCGCGGACACCGCCCCACGCGCGGTGCTCCTCCCAGACGTCGTCGGCGCGTTCCAGGGCGTACGGGATCCAGCCCATCTGGCCCTCGGAGTAGGCGAGTTTCAGGCGCGGGAACTTCACCAGCACCCCGCTGAAGAGGAAGTCCATCATCGACGCCATCGCGTTGTTGAACGACAGGGAGGCCTGGACGGCCGGGGGCGCGTCGGGTGAGGCGGCCGGCATCTGCGAGGACGATCCGATGTGCATGTTGACGACCGTGCCCGTCTCCTCGCACACGGCGAAGAACGGGTCCCAGTAGCCCGAGTGGATCGACGGCAGCCCCAGGTGGCTGGGGATCTCGGAGAAGGTCACCGCGCGCACCCCGCGGGCCGCGTTGCGCCGGATCTCCGCGACGGCGAGGCCGACGTCCCACAGCGGGATCAGGCAGAGCGGGATCAGCCGGCCGCCGCTGTCGCCGCACCACTCCTCGACCATCCAGTCGTTGTAGGCGCGCACACAGGCCAGCGCGACCTCCTTGTCGTGCGCCTCGGCGAAGGTCTGCCCGCAAAAGCGCGGGAAGGACGGGAAGCAGAGGGAGGCCTCGACGTGGTTGAGGTCCATGTCCGCCAGGCGGGCCTTGGGGTCCCAGCAGCCGCGCCGCATCTCCTCTCGGGTGATGCCCTCCAGGGTCATCTCGTCCCGGTCGAAGCCGACGGCCGCGATGTTGCGCTTGTACGGGAACTTCAGGTCCTCGTAGATCCACCAGTCGGTGGGCTGGCCGTCCGGGTCCATGGTGATCTGGTACTTCCCGGCGACGTAGGCGAGCTCGCCGATCCCGGCGGTGAGCGGCTGCGGCCCGCGGTCCCGGTACTTCTTCGGCAGCCAGGTGGCGAAGAGGTGCGCGGGTTCGATCACGTGGTCGTCGACGCTGACGATGCGCGGCAGTTCGGTGCTCATGGCTTCCCCTCCGCCTGGCGGAACGCCAGTCGTCCCACCGGCCGTCATCTGATGGGTCGTCAGATCGGCTCTCCCCAGCAGGCTAGCCCCCGCCCCCTGGACCGACAAGGCGACCGGCCCTACGCTCTGCCCAAAATCTGACAGCCCGTCAGTTACGTCAGGGGGCCGACGTGAACGACACCGCCACCGCCCACGAGCTGAGCGCGTCCCGCACGCTCTGGGACCTGCTCGTGCGCCGCGCCGACCTCACTCCGGGGCGCCGGGTCCTCCTCCAGGACGATCGGGCGCTGACCTTCGGCGAACTGCGCGACCGCGCCGAACGGACCGCGGCCGGCCTCCACGACATGGGCGTACGCCCCGGCACGGTCGTGGCCTGGCAGCTGCCCACCCGCCCCGAGACGGCCGTCCTGTCCTTCGCGCTGTCCCGGCTGGGGGCCGTGCAGTCCCCCGTGATCCCCTTCTACCGCGATCGCGAGGTGGGCTTCGCGCTGCGCGAGTCGAAGGCGGACTTCTTCGCGGTGCCGGGCACGTGGCGGGGCTTCGACCACACCGCGATGGCGCGCCGGCTGGGCGCGAAGGGCGTCTTCGAGGCGTACGACGACCTGCCCGACGGGGACCCGGCCGTGCTTCCGCCACCGCCGGCCGAGGGCACCTCGGTGCGCTGGATCTACTGGACCTCCGGAACCACGTCGGATCCCAAGGGCGTGCTGCACACCGACCGTTCACTGATCGCGGGCGGCTCCTGCCTCGCCCACGCGCTGCACCTCACCGCGGACGACGTCGGCTCGATGGCCTTCCCTTACGCCCACATAGCGGGCCCCGACTACACCGTCATGCTGCTGCTCTACGGCTTCCCGGCGGTGATGTTCGAGCACTTCGCGCTGCCGGACGCGCTGGAGGGCTACCGGCGGCACGGGGTCACGGTCGCGGGCGGGTCGACGGCGTTCTACTCGATGTTCCTCGCCGAGCAGCGCAAGCAGCCGGACACCCCGCTGATCCCCTCGCTGCGCCTGCTCGCGGGCGGCGGGGCGCCCAAGCCGCCCGAGGTGTACCACGCGGTCGTGCGCGAGATGGGCGTGCAGCTCACGCACGGGTACGGGATGACCGAGGTGCCGATGATCACCATGGGCGCGCCGGACGACACCGCGGAGAACCTCGCGACGACGGAGGGCCGGCCGCCGCTGGGCATGCGGATCCGCGTGGTGGACGGCGAGGTGCGGCTGCGCGGCGAGGCCGTGTGCCAGGGGTACCTGGACCCCGCACAAACGGCCGAAGCCTTCGACGACGAGGGATTCCTGCGCACCGGCGACCTCGGGCACCTGACCGGGAGCGGACACCTGGTCCTCACCGGACGGCTGAAGGACGTGATCATCCGCAAGGGCGAGAACGTGTCGGCCAAGGAGATCGAGGACCTGCTCGCCGCGCACCCGGCCGTCGGGGACGTCGCGGTGATCGGCCTGCCGGACCCGGACCGTGGCGAGCTGGTGTGCGCGGTGGTGGAGCGGCGGCAGGGGACCACGGAGCCCCTGACGCTGGAGACGGTGACCTCGTACCTGCGCGAGGGCGGCCTGTCCGTCCACAAGCTGCCGGAGCGGCTCGAGGTGGTGGACGCCCTGCCGCGCAACGAGACCCTGCGCAAGGTGCTCAAGTACAGACTGCGCGAGCGGTTCTCGCGGTGACCCCGGGCGGGCGCCCCGGCGGCCGCCGGACGGGTCCCGCCCTCTCGCGCGCTATTCGGCGATCGTGAAGTAGCGGGCGAAGGCGGGGACGATCTC
>JBFARE010000111.1:0-3428 GCA_040674215.1 Nocardia sp. NPDC050193
GGTGGCGATGGCGGCCCAGCGCTACCTGTACGCGTACGGGCTGAGCGCACAGGAGGCCTTCGGGCCGGTCGCCGTCACCGCGCGACGGCACGCGGCGGCCAATCCGGCCGCCTACTTCCACGGGCGTCCGATCACCCTCGCCGACCACGCGGCGTCCCGCTGGATCGCCGAGCCGCTCCGGCTGCTGGACTGCTGCCAGGAGACCGACGGCGGGCAGGCGCTGGTCGTCACCTCGGTCGAGCGGGCCCGTGACCTGCCGCGGCCGCCCGCTGTGATCACCGCGGCGGCCCAGGGCGCGGGCCGGGCCCAGGAACAGATGACCAGCTTCTACCGCGACGACCTGACGGGCCTGCCGGAGATGTCGGTGGTCGCCCGCCAGCTGTGGCGCACCAGCGGGCTGGCGCCGGCCGACATCGACGTGGGGATCCTGTACGACCACTTCACCCCGTTCGTGCTGATGCAGCTGGAGGAGTTCGGCTTCTGCGCCCCCGGCGAGGCCGCGGCCTTCGTCGCGGCGGACCGGCTGCCGCTCAACACCCACGGCGGCCAGCTCGGGGAGGCCTACCTGCACGGGATGAACGGGATCGCCGAGGCCGTACGGCAACTGCGCGGCACGTCCGTCAACCAGGTCCCCGGGGCCGCTCGCGCGCTGGTGACGGCGGGCACCGGCGTGCCGACGTCCGGGCTGGTCCTCACCGCGGACGGATGAGCCGCCGGGAGGAGCCCCCAGGGGTCGTCCCGGAGTAGTCCCCGGCTCCTCGTCCACCTACAGGAGGTGGGGCGGGCACCACCCCTACAACCTGAGAGGGACGCGTCTTCGGGACCTGCGGCCGATCCGCCCGGGCGGGGCGCGAACCTAGCGTGGAGCCATGACCACACCCGTCTGCACCAGTGCCTCGAACGCGATGACGCGGCCTTCCCGGTGTCCGGCGTACCCGTCCTTCGCCTCGTACGTCAGTGCCCGCCAGCCGGCGCTGCTGCGCACCGCACGGTCGCTGACGGCGAACCCCAGTGACGCGGAGGACCTGCTCCAGACCGCGCTCACCAAGACCTACGTCGCGTGGGAGCGGATCGAGGACCACCGGGCGCTGGACGGCTACGTCCGCCGGGCCCTGCTGAACACCCGCACGTCGCAGTGGCGCAAGCGCAAGGTCGACGAGTTCGTGTGCGACGAGCCGCCGGAGCCGGAACCGGTCGGCGCCGCGGACGACCCGGCCGAGCGGCAGGCGCTGCACGACGCCATGTGGCGGGCGATCCTGAAGCTGCCCGCGCGGCAGCGGGCGATGGTCGTCCTCAGGTATTACGAGGACCTCAGCGAGGTCCAGACGGCTGAGGTCCTCGGTGTCTCGGTGGGCACGGTGAAGTCGGCGGTGTCGCGTGCGCTCGGCAAGCTGCGCGAGGACCCCGAGCTGGTGCTGGTGCGCTGACGCCGTACGGCGGCCCCGATCGGGGGCCGAGGGGGTGCCGGGGAGGTGCCCGGGGGTGCCGGGGGCCGCGTCGTGACCTGATCGATCGCCGCTCCCTAGTGACATACCGCGCGGTATGTGCGCAGAATCAGCACAACCGTTACCACCGCGTAGGCAATGTCGCCGCCCAGGAGGACGCCGTGCTGAGCACCATGCAGGACGTACCGCTGACCGTCACCCGCATCCTCGAGCACGGTGTGCTGGTGCACGGGCGGTCCAGGATCACCACCTGGACGGGCGAGGGCGAGCCGCAGCGGCGCAGCTTCGCCGAGGCGGGCACCCGGGCCGTACAGCTGGCGAACGCCCTGCGCGACGACCTCGGCGTCCGCGGCGACGACCGGGTGGCCACGCTGATGTGGAACAACGCCGAGCACGTCGAGGCCTACTTCGCGATCCCCTCCATGGGGGCGGTGCTGCACACCCTCAACCTGCGTCTCCCGGCCGAGCAGCTGGTGTGGATCGTCAACCACGCCGCCGACAAGGTCGTCATAGTCAACGGATCGCTGCTCCCGCTGCTCGCGCCCCTGCTGGACAAGCTGCCCACGGTCGAGCACGTCGTGATCTCGGGCCCCGGTGACCGCTCGCTCCTCGACGGCGCCCACGCGCGCGTGCACGAGTACGAGGAGCTGATCGCGGACAAGCCGACGACCTACGACTGGCCCGAGCTGGACGAACGCCAGGCCGCCGCCATGTGCTACACCTCCGGCACCACCGGCGACCCCAAGGGCGTGGTCTACAGCCACCGGTCGATCTACCTGCACTCCATGCAGGTCAACATGGCCGAGTCGATGGGCCTGACCGACCAGGACACCTCGCTCGTCGTCGTCCCGCAGTTCCACGTGAACGCCTGGGGCCTGCCGCACGCCACCTTCATGACCGGCATCAACATGCTGATGCCGGACCGCTTCCTCCAGCCGGCGCCCCTCGCCGAGATGATCGAGAGCGAGCGGCCGACGCACGCGGCCGCCGTCCCCACCATCTGGCAGGGACTGCTCGCCGAGCTCACCGCCAAGCCGCGTGACGTCTCCTCCCTCACCCAGGTCACCATCGGCGGGTCGGCCTGTCCGCCGTCCCTCATGACCGCGTTCGACGAGCTGGGCATGCGGGTCTGTCACGCGTGGGGCATGACGGAGACCTCCCCGCTCGGCACCATCGCCCGGCCGCCGGCCCACGCCGTCGGCACCGACGAGGAACTCGGCTACCGCCTCACCCAGGGCCGCTTCCCGGCCGGAGTCGAGGGACGCCTCACCGGCCCCGGCGGCGAACGCCTCCCCTGGGACGGCGAGTCCGCGGGCGAGCTGGAGGTGCGCGGCGGATGGATCGCCGGCGCCTACTACAACGGTCCGGACGGCGAACCGCTGCGCCCCGCCGACAAGTTCAGCGCGGACGGCTGGCTGAAGACGGGCGACGTCGGCACCATCTCCCCCGACGGCTTCCTCACCCTCACCGACCGGGCCAAGGACGTCATCAAGTCCGGCGGCGAGTGGATCTCCTCGGTGGACCTGGAGAACGCGCTGATGTCCCACCCCGACGTCGCCGAGGCCGCCGTCGTCGCCGTGCCCGACGACAAGTGGGGGGAGCGGCCGCTGGCCACGGTCGTCCTCAAGGAGGGCGCCAGCACCGACTTCGCGTCCCTGCGCGACTTCCTCGCCGCCGAGGGCCGCATCGCCAAGTGGCAGCTGCCGGAGCGCTGGTCGCTGATCGAGTCGGTGCCGAAGACCAGCGTCGGCAAGTTCGACAAGAAGGTGCTGCGCAAGCAGTACGCGGAGGGCGAGCTGGACGTCACCCGGCTCTGAACCACCCGCCTCCGAGCGCCGGCGCCGGATCGGGCGGCTCTGAGCCACCCCGCTCCGAGCACCGGCGCCGGATCGGCCGTCCCCACGTGTTCCGCCGGGCAGAACACCTCGCGACCCCTGCCCGGCGGCCCCGGCTCGCCCGGCGCACCTGGCTCGCCCGGCGCAC
>JBFARE010000112.1:0-3428 GCA_040674215.1 Nocardia sp. NPDC050193
GTCTACTCGACCTGGCGGGCTTTCGCGAACGCGCACTACTACGCGGCGCCGTACGTCTCGCCGTTCTACTCCCCGTGTCTGGCGGAGAACTGCCGGACCATGCGGGCGGGCCCCAACTGGGAGGTGTTCGGCGGCTGGTGGGGGCTCTCCCCCGCGGTCCTGATCCTGGTCTTCCCGCTGGGCTTCCGCCTGACCTGCTACTACTACCGCAAGGCGTACTACCGCGGCTTCTGGGCGTCACCGCCGGCCTGCGCGGTGGCCGAGCCGCACCGCCGGTACACCGGGGAGACCCGCTTCCCGCTGATCCTCCAGAACATCCACCGGTACTTCTTCTACGCGGCGATCCTCGTCGCCGGGGTCCTGACGTACGACACCGTGCTCACCTTCCGCGACGAGCACTACGCCTGGGGCCACATGGGTCTGGGCACCCTGGTCTTCCTGCTCAACGTCGCGCTGATCTGGGCCTACACGATCTCCTGCCACTCCTGCCGGCACATCGTCGGCGGCCAGCTGAAGCACTTCTCCAGGCACCCCGTGCGCTACCGGGCCTGGCGGTTCGTGGGGAGGCTGAACGCCCACCACATGCTGCTGGCGTGGGCGTCGCTGGTGAGCGTCGCGCTCGCCGACTTCTACGTCTATCTGGTCGCGTCCGGTGTCTTCGACGATCCGAGGTTCTTCTAGATGCCGCCGACCCCGATGAGTGAGGCCTGCTGATGTCCGTGGTCGACCGCCAGGAGTGGGACGTCGTCGTGGTCGGCGCGGGAGGCGCCGGGCTGCGTGCCGCCATCGAGGCACGCGAACGCGGCGCCCGCACCGCCGTCATCTGCAAGTCGCTGTTCGGCAAGGCGCACACGGTGATGGCCGAGGGCGGCATCGCGGCGGCCATGGCCAACGCCAACGAGCACGACAGCTGGCAGGTCCACTTCCGCGACACCCTGCGCGGCGGCAAGTTCCTCAACCAGTGGCGGATGGCCGAGCTGCACGCCAGGGAGGCCCCCGACCGGGTGTGGGAGCTGGAGACCTGGGGCGCCCTCTTCGACCGCACCGCGGACGGCCGGATCTCCCAGCGCAACTTCGGCGGGCACGAGTACCCGCGCCTCGCGCACGTCGGCGACCGCACCGGCCTGGAGCTGATCCGCACGCTCCAGCAGAAGATCGTCTCGCTCCAGCAGGAGGACCACCGCGAGACCGGCGACCACGAGTCCCGGCTGAAGGTCTTCCAGGAGTGCACGGTCACCCGGGTCCTCAAGGACGGCTCGCTGGTGAGCGGTGTCTTCGCCTACGAGCGCGAGAGCGGCCGCTTCTTCGTCCTGGAGGCACCCTCCGTCGTCATCGCGACGGGCGGCATCGGCAAGTCCTTCAAGGTGACGTCGAACTCCTGGGAGTACACGGGGGACGGCCACGCGCTGGCCCTGCTCGCCGGGGCCCCGCTGCTCAACATGGAGTTCGTGCAGTTCCACCCGACCGGCATGGTCTGGCCGCCCTCCGTGAAGGGCATCCTCGTCACCGAGTCCGTCCGCGGCGACGGCGGGGTGCTGAGGAACTCCGACGGCAGGCGCTTCATGTTCGACTACGTCCCCGACGTCTTCAAGGAGAAGTACGCCGAGTCGGAGGAGGAGGGCGACCGCTGGTACGAGGACCCGGACCGCAACCGGCGTCCCCCCGAACTGCTCCCGCGCGACGAGGTGGCCCGCGCGATCAACTCGGAGGTCAAGGCGGGCCGCGGGTCCCCGCACGGCGGGGTCTTCCTCGACGTGTCGACGCGGATGCCCGCCGAGGTCATCAAGCGCCGGCTGCCGTCCATGTACCACCAGTTCAAGGAGCTGGCCGACGTCGACATCACGGCGGAGGCCATGGAGGTCGGACCGACCTGCCACTACGTGATGGGCGGCATCGCGGTCGACTCCGACACCGCCGCCGCCCGCGGGGTGCCCGGGCTGTACGCGGCCGGCGAGGTGGCCGGCGGCATGCACGGCTCCAACCGGCTGGGCGGCAACTCCCTCTCCGACCTGCTGGTGTTCGGCCGCCGGGCCGGACTGCACGCGGCACGCCACACGGCGGACCTCGCCGGCCGGCGGCCCGTGGTGGACGACGAGCAGATCGACGCGGCGGCCGCCGAGGCCCTGCGGCCGTTCTCCGCGGAGGGAGCCGACGCCCCGGACGGCCGGCCGCCCGAGAACCCGTACACCCTCCACCAGGAACTCCAGCAGACCATGAACGACCTGGTCGGCATCATCCGCCGCCAGGGCGAGATGGAACACGCCCTGGAGAAGCTGGCCGAACTGCGGGTACGGGCCTGGCGGGCCGGCGTCGAGGGACACCGGCAGTTCAACCCCGGCTGGCACCTCGCGCTCGACCTGCGGAACATGCTGCTGGTCAGCGAGTGCGTGGCCCGCGCCGCCCTGGAACGCACCGAGTCACGTGGCGGCCACACCCGTGAGGACCACCCGACGATGGACCGGGCCTGGCGCAACATCAACCTGCTGTGCGCGCCGGCCGGCCCCGTCGGCGACCCGGCGACCACGGACCCCGTCCCCGGCCGGATCTCCCTCACCCGCGAGACCACCGAACCCATCCGCCCCGACCTGCTCGCCCTCTTCGAGAAGGAGGAGCTGGTCAAGTACCTCACCGAAGAGGAGCTGTACGAGTGAGCAGCTACGAGGCCCGCTTCCGGGTCTGGCGGGGCGACGTCGAGGGCGGCGGCCTGAAGGACTTCGAGGTCGAGGTCAACGACGGTGAGGTGGTGCTGGACATCATCCACCGGCTCCAGGCCACCCAGGCGCCCGATCTCGCCGTCCGCTGGAACTGCAAGGCGGGCAAGTGCGGTTCGTGCTCCGCCGAGATCAACGGGCGGCCCCGGCTGATGTGCATGACCCGGATGTCGGTGTTCGGCCGCGAGGAGACGATCACCGTCACTCCCCTGCGCGCCTTCCCGGTGATCCGCGATCTCGTCACGGACGTCGGCTTCAACTACCGCAAGGCGCGCGAGGTTCCGGCGTTCGTGCCGCCCGAGGGCGTCGGCCCCGGTGAGTACCGGATGTTCCAGGAGGACGTGGACCGGTCGCAGGAGTTCCGCAAGTGCATCGAGTGCTTCCTGTGCCAGGACACCTGCCATGTCGTCCGTGACCACGAGGAGAACAAGACGGCGTTCGCGGGCCCCCGCTTCCTCATGCGCATCGCCGAACTGGACATGCATCCCCTCGACGCCGCCGGGGAGAGCGGCCTGGACCGCTCGCGCACGGCCCAGGACGAACACGGCCTCGGCTACTGCAACATCACCAAGTGCTGCACGGAGGTCTGCCCCGAGGGCATCAAGATCACGGACAACGCCCTCATCCCGCTGAAGGAACGGGCGGTCGACCGCAAGTACGACCCGCTGGTGTGGCTGGGGTCGAAGATCAGGAGACGGTCGTCGTAGCCGCCGGGGG
>JBFARE010000113.1:0-3325 GCA_040674215.1 Nocardia sp. NPDC050193
TGACCAGTACCAGTCGGCCGCCGAAGAGTTCGGCGTACCGGTCGTCGACCGGAGTGCGCACCGGTCCGACTGAGCTGTCCAGGGCCTTCGTCAGCCCACCCGCGCCGTTCTCGTCCGTCTCGACCGAGGCGACGAAGTCGTCGATCCAGGTGGCCAGCAGGTCGGGCCGGGTGCGCGGGACCCAGTGCCCGGCCGGCAGGGAGCGCCTGGTCAACCGCGGTACCCACTGCTCCAGTTCGTCGTAGAGGCGCTCGGACAGGAACCGGTCCCCGGTGGGCGTGACGAGCTGCACGGGCGCGTGGGCGTGCGCGTCGGGGCGGGGACGGCGCAGCCTGGGCCGCACGTTGTCCCGGTACAGCCAGGCACCGTGGGCCGCGTCCGAAGGCAGCGAGGGCGTCGGGTAGTTGCCGGCCGGGACCTTCTCGATCCGCCGCAGGATGCCCGGCCAGCGCTTGCCGAGCGGTCCGCGCCAGGCCAGTTCGGGCAGCGCCGGGGTGTGCAGCAGGTACACGTACCAGGACTTGGCTCCCTGGCCCAGGAGTTGACCGACGCGGCGCGGAGTGGGGCGCGCCAGGCGCTTGTTGATCCAGTGGCCGAAGTGATCCAGGGAAGGGCCGGACATCGAGGTGAAGGACGCGATGCGCCCCCTGGTGCGCTCGACCGTCACGAACTCCCAGGCCTGCACCGATCCCCAGTCGTGCCCCACGAGATGCACCGGCCGGTCCGGGCTGACCGCGTCCACGACCGCAAGGAAGTCGTCCGTGAGCTTGTCCAGGGTGAACCCGCCCCGCAGCGGCCGCGGCACGCCGGACCGCCCGTGCCCGCGGACGTCGTACAGCACCACGTGCAGCCCGTGGACGTCCGCCAGCCGGGACGCGACCTCGGACCAGACCTCCTTGCTGTCCGGGTAGCCGTGGACCAGGACGACCGTCGGCTGTCCGGGGTCCCCCAGCTCGGCCACGCACAGCTCGATCCCGCCGCTTCGCACCCGCCGCTCACGCACGCCCTCCGGCAACGTCACGTCCCCTCCGCCTTCCCTCCGCGTCCGCGTCCGCTTCCGGCAGGGGGCCGGGAGCGGGAAGTCCGTGTGCCACTGCCGCCGGCGCCCTCACCACGACACCGGGTACCCCGTCCGCGACGGACGCGGCGCGCGCCGCCACTCGGCATCGCCGAATGTGGCAGTTGTTAGAGGCGGCGTCAACAGGCGGGTCCCCGGGCCGGCGGAAAAGCCGCCGACGGCCGCCCGTAGCCCTCAGGCATGGCTTCCCCTACGGTCCCGTACATCTGAGGTCTGAGGCGAAGACGGCTCTGAGGTCTGACGAATATCGTGGCGTGCGTCACTACTTTCGATGACGTGACTGTGATCGTGACCGAAAGCCTGAGCAAGCGGTTCCCCCGGGTGACCGCTCTTGACCGGCTCTCCGTGGACGTCGGGCCCGGTGTGACCGGGCTCGTCGGCGCCAACGGAGCCGGCAAGTCCACACTGATCAAGATCCTGCTGGGTCTGTCGCCCGCCACCGAGGGCCGAGCCGAGGTGCTCGGTCTCGACGTCGCGACCAAGGGCGCCGCCATCCGCGAGCGCGTCGGCTACATGCCGGAACACGACTGCCTGCCGCCCGACGTCTCGGCCACCGAGTTCGTCGTGCACATGGCCCGTATGTCCGGTCTGCCGCCGACCGCCGCCCGCGAGCGCACCGCCGACACCCTGCGCCACGTCGGACTGTACGAGGAGCGCTACCGGCCCATCGGCGGCTACTCCACCGGCATGAAGCAGCGCGTGAAGCTCGCCCAGGCCCTCGTCCACGACCCGCAGCTGGTCTTCCTGGACGAGCCGACCAACGGGCTCGACCCGGTCGGCCGGGACGAGATGCTCGGGCTCATCCGCCGCATCCACACCGACTTCGGCATCTCGGTCCTGGTCACCTCCCACCTGCTGGGCGAACTCGAGCGCACCTGCGACCACGTCGTCGTCGTGGACGGCGGCAAGCTCCTGCGCTCCAGCTCCACCACCGACTTCACCCAGACCACCACCACCCTCGCCATCGAGGTCACCGACACCGACGAGCACCCCGACGGCACCCGCGCGGTCCGCGAGGCGCTGCACGCGCGCGGGGTGGAGGTCCTGGACGCCGACAGCGGCCTGCCGGGAGCGGGCCACGTCCTGCTCCTGACCGCCCGCGGCGAGGACACCTACGACGTCGTCCGGGACGTGGTCGCCGACCTCGGCCTCGGCCTGGTGCGCATGGAACAGCGCAGACACCACATCTCCGAGGTCTTCACCGACTCCGGCACCAGCAACGACCAGCAGCGCAAGGAGGGCGTCGGCCATGGCGGTTGAGCACCCGGTCGCCGCCCCCTCGGGCGGGCCCGACCAGACCCGCATCCACAACATCGGCTACCGCAGCTACGACGGGCCCCGCCTGGGCCGCGCCTACGCCCGCCGCTCCCTGTACTCGCAGTCCCTGCGCGGCGCCTACGGCCTCGGCCGCTCGGTGAAGTCCAAGGTGCTGCCGATGCTGCTGTTCGTCGTGATGTGCGTTCCCGCGGCGATCATGGTCGCCGTCGCGGTCGCCACCAAGGCCAAGGAACTGCCCGTCGACTACACGCGCTACGCGATCATCATGCAGGCCGTCATCAGCCTGTACGTCGCCTCGCAGGCACCCCAGTCCGTCTCGCGCGACCTGCGCTTCAAGACCGTGCCGCTGTACTTCTCGCGGCCCATCGAGACGGCCGACTACGTGCGCGCGAAGTTCGCGGCGCTGGCCTCGGCGCTCTTCGTGCTCACCGCCGCCCCGCTGCTGGTGCTGTACATCGGCGCGCTGCTGGCCAAGCTGGACTTCGCCGACCAGACCAAGGGCTTCGCCCAGGGAATCGTGTCCGTGGCACTGCTCTCACTGCTCTTCGCCGGCCTCGGCCTGGTCATCGCCTCGGTGACCCCGCGGCGCGGCTTCGGCATCGCCGCCGTCATCGCCGTACTGACCATCTCCTACGGCGCCGTCTCCACGCTCCAGGCCATCGCCGACGCGCAGAACAGCACCGGGTCCATCCCCTGGATCGGCCTGTTCTCGCCGGTCACCCTCATCGACGGCGTGCAGTCCGCGTTCCTGGGGGCCGCCTCCGCCTTCCCGGGCGCGATCGGCCCGTCCCACGGGGAGGGCGCCGTCTACGTGCTCGTCGTCCTCGGCCTCATCGCCGCGAGCTACGGCCTCCTGGTGCGCCGCTACCGAAGGATCGGACTGTGACCACGCTCAGCATCGACCACGTCTCCCGCTGGTTCGGCAACGTGGTCGCCGTCAACGACATCACCATGACCATCGGCCCGGGC
>JBFARE010000114.1:0-3299 GCA_040674215.1 Nocardia sp. NPDC050193
CGTGACGGGCATCTGCCCGGCGTTCTGGCGGCCGTCCATCCCCGCTTCCGGGTACCGCACCGGGCGGAGCTCGCCGTGGGCGCGGTCGTCGCCGTCCTGGCCGCCACGGTGGACGTCCGGGGCGCGATCGGGTTCTCCTCCTTCGGTGTGCTGACGTACTACGCGGTGGCCAACGCGTCGGCCTGGACGCTCGATCAGTCGCCGGCGAAGCGACTGCTGCCCGCGCTGGGGCTCCTCGGCTGTGTGGTCCTCGCCTTCGCGCTGCCGGGGACCTCCGTCGCCGTGGGCGCGGGAGTACTGCTGGCGGGCGTGCTCGCCTACGGGGTACGCCGCCGCCGACCGACCGGCGGTTAGGCGTACGCGGGTATGGGGCGGCGGACCGCTCCGGGGGTGTCGCCCGCCCCGGTCACCGCCCTCGTGCGTATGCGGGACTCCGTCCACGGGGGCGGGCCCGCCGCACTCCCCCACGAATGCTCGATCTCGGTCATGTGTTCATGATGGACGCCGCCACCGACAACCGGGCCGGCCTGTGGACAACCCGACGGCTGTGGACAACCGCCGGGCGAGGGACCGCCGGCTCGTGGTCGGCGGACGTGGACGGTTCCGCCGCGTCAGCGCGCCGCGAACGGCTCGTCGGTGCGCACGATCTCCCGGCCGAGCGGGAACAGCGAGACGGGGATCAGCTTGAAGTTCGCCACGCCGAACGGGATCCCGATGATCGTCAGACAGAGCAGCAGCCCCGTGACGATGTGCCCGATGGCCAGCCACCAGCCCGCGAGGACCAGCCAGAGCACGTTGCCGACGCAGGAGGGCGCACCCGCGTCACGGCGCTCGATCGTCGTGTAGCCGAAGGGCCAGAGCGCGTAGATCCCGATACGAAAGGCGGCGATGCCGAAAGGAATGCCGATGATCGTGATGCAGAGCAGCACGCCTGCGGCCAGGTAGGCCAGGAACAGCCAGAAGCCGCTCAAGATAAGCCAGATGACGTTCAGAATGGTCTTCACTGGTGACGACCTGCCATTTTCTCGAGCCGGGCGATGCGGTCCGCCATCGGCGGGTGTGTCGAGAACATCTTGGAGAGCCCCTGACCCGGGCGGAACGGATTCGCGATCATCATGTGGCTCGCGGTCTCGATGCGGGGCTCCGGGGGCAGCGGGAGCTGCTTGGTCCCTGTCTCCAGTTTGCGCAGGGCGCTCGCGAGGGCAAGCGGGTCGCCGGTGAGCCTGGCACCGGAGGTGTCCGCCTCGTACTCACGGGAGCGGCTGATGGCGAGCTGGATGAGGCTGGCGGCGAGCGGTCCGAGGATCATGATCAGGAGCATGCCGAGGATGCCGGGGCCGTCGTCGTCGTCCGAGCGGCCGATCGGGATCAGCCAGGCGAAGTTGACCAGGAACATGATCACGGAGGCGAGTGCGCCCGCCACCGAGGAGATCAGGATGTCGCGGTTGTAGACGTGGCTGAGTTCGTGACCGATGACGCCGCGCAGTTCTCGCTCGTCGAGCAGGCGCAGGATCCCTTCCGTGCAGCACACGGCGGCGTTGCGCGGGTTGCGGCCGGTGGCGAAGGCGTTGGGCGCCTCGGTCGGGGAGATGTACAGGCGGGGCATCGGCTGGCGGGCCTGTGTGGAGAGTTCACGGACCATCCGGTACAGGGCGGGGGCTTCGAACTCGCTCACCGGGCGGGCGCGCATCGCGCGTAGCGCCAGCTTGTCGCTGTTCCAGTACGCGTAGGCATTGGTGGCGAGCGCGATCAGGACCGCGACGATCAGCCCCGTGCGGCCGAAGAAGCTGCCGATGAGGATGATGAGGGCGGACAGCCCCCCGAGGAGTACTGCGGTCCTGAGCCCGTTGTGCCGGCGGTGCACGGTACGCCCTCCAGATCGTGCGGCAGGGGAACCCTTTGCCTGCGAGTCCTGTCGTTGTCGTTGTCCGGTGGCACTGTGTCGTGGTGTCACACCCAGTGCACCCTCCCGTACTGGTCAACGCCAGGCGGGAGACACGAGTTCCCTGGTGCCTGCGGGCGGGCGGTGGCCCGTTCGGGTGAGGGCGGGTCCCTGCACGCGCGTGACGGTTCAGAAGAGGCCGGTGTCGGCGAACCGCAGGACGAGCTGCGGCGCCCCGGAGAGGGCGATCCCGAGGGCCGCGGTGAGACTGATCGCGAGGGTGAGCGGGACGGGTACGTGGTGCTTCTCCGGCTCGCCCTCGGGCGCGCGGAAGAGCAGGGCCGTCCACTGGAGGTAGTAGTACAGGGCGATCACGACGTTGACGGCCATGACGACCGCCAGCCAGCCCAGGCCGGCGTCCACGGCCGCCGAGAAGACGGTCACCTTGGCGAAGAGGCCGATGATGCCCGGCGGCAGTCCCGCGAGGCAGAGCAGGAAGAAGGCCAGCAGCAGGGCCGCCAGTGGGTTCTTCGCGTAGAGGCCCCGGTAGTCCGTGATCCGGTTCGTCTCGCTGCGGCGTCCCACGAGGGCGGCCACCGCGAACGCGCCGAGGTTCACAGCGGCGTACATGAGGGCGTAGGCGACGGTGGAGCCGACGGCGTGCTCCGCGTCGTCGGAGTACGCGGCGGCGGCGATCGGTACGAGGAGGTAGCCGGCCTGTCCCACGGACGACCAGGCGAGCAGGCGTACGGCGCTGTACGCGCGCGTGGCCTGCTGGCGGAGGGCGCCGACGTTGCCGACGGTCATGGTGAGGGCCGCCAGCGCGGCGAGCGCGGGGCCCCAGACGTCGGCGTACGAGGGGAAGCCGATCACGGTGACGAGGATGAGGCCCGAGAATCCGACGGCTTTGCCGACGACCGAGAGGTAGGCGGCGATGGGCAGCGGGGCGCCGACGTAGGTGTCGGGGACCCAGAAGTGGAAGGGCACCGCGGCCGTCTTGAAGGCGAAGCCGATGAGGGTGAGGACCACGCCCGTCTGGGCCAGGGTGCTCAGCCGGCCGTCGACGTGCTGGATCCGGTCGGCGACCTGGGTCAGGTAGAGGGTGCCCGTCGTCGCGTACACGAAGCTGATGCCCAGGAGGCTGACGGTGGTGGCGGTGACGGACGACAGGAAGAACTTCAGGGCCGCCTCGGAGGACCGGCGGTCGCCGTGCCGGATGCCGACGAGGGCGAAGGCCGGCAGGGAGGCGACCTCCAGGGCGACGACGAGGGTGGCGAGGTCGCGGGAGGCGGGCAGCAGGGCGGCGCCGGCGGCGGACGACAGCAGCAGGAACCAGAACTCGCCCTCCGGGAGCCGTCCGCGCGCGTCCTTGAGGGCGGTGACCGACAGCAGGGCCGCCAGCAGCGCTCCCGCGAGC
>JBFARE010000115.1:0-3184 GCA_040674215.1 Nocardia sp. NPDC050193
CTGGAACCGGGAGGGCGGGTTGTAGGAGGGCTGCCCCCACGCGCTGCGCAGCGCGGACCGTGTGAGGTAGAGCCGCTCACGGGCGCGGGTGATGCCGACGTACGCCAGCCGGCGCTCCTCCTCGAGCTCCTTGGTCTGGCCGAGGGCGCGCATGTGCGGGAAGACGCCGTCCTCCATGCCCGTGAGGAACACGACCGGGAACTCGAGGCCCTTGGCGGTGTGCAGGGTCATCAGGGTGATGACTCCCGAGCCGTCCTCCTCGTCGGGGATCTGGTCGGAGTCGGCCACCAGGGCGACCCGCTCCAGGAACGCCGAGAGGCCGGCGGGGGCCGCGGCCTCGCCCTCCGCCTCGCCGGTCTCCTGCTCGAACTCCAGGGCCACGGCGGCGAGTTCCTGGAGGTTCTCGATGCGGGTCTCGTCCTGCGGGTCGGTGGAGGCCTGCAACTCGGCGAGGTAGCCGGTGCGTTCGAGGACCGCCTCCAGGACCGTCGCCGGCGGGGCGCCCGACTCGACGATGGTGCGGAGCTCCTCCATCAGCGCGTTGAACCGCTTCACGGCGTTCGTCGACCGCGAGGCCATGCCGTACGCCTCGTCGACGCGCTTGAGGGCCTGCGGGAAGCTGATCTTCTCGCGCTGGGAAAGGGCGTCGATCATGGCCTCGGCACGGTCGCCGATGCCCCGCTTGGGCACGTTGAGGATCCGGCGCAGCGGCACCGAGTCCTCGGGGTTGGCCAGCACGCGCAGGTAGGCCAGGACGTCCCGGACCTCCTTGCGCTCGTAGAAGCGGACCCCGCCGACGACCTTGTAGGGCAGCCCGACCCGGATGAAGATCTCCTCGAAGACCCGGGACTGGGCGTTGGTGCGGTAGAAGACGGCGACGTCGCCCGCCTTCGCGTCGCCCGCGTCCGTCAGCCGGTCTATCTCCTCGGCGACGAACTGCGCCTCGTCGTGCTCGGTGTCGGCGACATAGCCGGTGATGCGCGCGCCCGCGCCCGCGTTGGTCCACAGGTTCTTGGGCCGGCGGGACTCGTTGCGCTCGATGACCGCGTTGGCGGCGGACAGGATCGTCTGCGTGGAGCGGTAGTTCTGCTCCAGCAGGATCGTCGTCGCGTCCGGGTAGTCCTCCTCGAACTGGAGGATGTTGCGGATCGTCGCGCCGCGGAAGGCGTAGATCGACTGGTCGGCGTCACCGACGACGCACAGTTCGGCGGGCGGCAGGTCGTACTCGCCCGGGGGGACGTCGACGGGGTGCTCGGAGGTCCCCACCAGCTCGCGCACCAGGGCGTACTGGGCGTGGTTGGTGTCCTGGTACTCGTCGACCAGGACGTGCCGGAACCGGCGGCGGTAGTGCTCGGCGACGTCGGGGAAGGCGCGCAGCAGGTTGACCGTCGTCATGATCAGGTCGTCGAAGTCGAGGGCGTTCGCCTCGCGCAGCCGCGACTGGTACATGGCATAGGCCTGGGCGAGGGTCTTCTCGAAGCCGTCGGCCGCCTGCGCCGCGAAGTCCTCCTCGTCGATCAGCTCGTTCTTCAGGTTGCTGATCTTGGCGCTGAAGGATTTCGGCGGGTAGCGCTTGGGGTCGAGGTCCAGGTCACGGCAGACCAGGGCCATCAGGCGCTTGGAGTCGGCCGCGTCGTAGATCGAGAACGACGACGTGAAGCCGAGCTTCTTGCTCTCCCGGCGCAGGATGCGCACGCACGCGCTGTGGAAGGTCATCACCCACATCGCGTTCGCGCGCGGGCCGACGAGCTGCTCGACGCGCTCCTTCATCTCACCGGCGGCCTTGTTGGTGAAGGTGATCGCGAGGATCTGCCCCGGGTGCACATGGCGCTCGGCCAGGAGGTGGGCGATGCGGTGGGTGAGCACGCGCGTCTTGCCGGAGCCGGCGCCCGCGACGATGAGCAGCGGGGTGCCCGCGTGGGCCACGGCGGCGCGCTGGTTGTCGTTCAGCCCTTCGAGCAGCGCGGCCGCGTCCAGGACGGGGCGGGGGGCGCCGTCACGGTAGTGGGTGTCCCGGTCCGGGGGCACGTCGAACTTCCCGCCGAACAGGTCGTCCGGGACCGACTCCGGTCCGTGGTCGTCCTCGGGCGGCGGCG
This sequence comes from Nocardia sp. NPDC050193, assembly GCA_040674215.1. Taxonomy (GTDB): domain Bacteria; phylum Actinomycetota; class Actinomycetes; order Mycobacteriales; family Mycobacteriaceae; genus Nocardia. The sequence continues at coordinate 2,097 of JBFARE010000115.1, forward strand.
GGGGCTCCTCCTCATGGGCACGGGGGCCCTGGAGGTCCGCCAGGAAGCTGTCGTCAAAGAGGCTGCTCATCGCTCTCCGAGTCTAGGGGGCACCACCGACAACCGGCCGCCGTCCCGGAACATCTCCCGCCCTCACCCTCCGGGAGACCCCTGTCACCAAGCGCGACGGACCGTGCCCCGGCGCCCGAACCTCGCCTCAGGTCACGAAAACGTATCGGGCATATCGCCCAGCAACCTTCACACGGGCCACACGAGTTGGCTACCGTGCCGAAAGGGCCGTACGACCCCCGACCGGCGAACCCCGCCGGACCGTGCGGCCTCCGCCCGGTCCGCCGCGTCCGCTCACGCCGGCCGGAACCGGGAACCCGCCGAACCAGGACGGACCGGCCCCGACCCCCTCCGCGGGGCGGGCTGTGGGACGACTTCCCGATGGAGTGGCCGGCACCCTCCCCGAGTGCCCGGGCCGCCCGGAGGGACCCCGCCGCCGACCCGGTGGGCGGAGCGTTGGAAGGAGTCGCCTCCCTTGGCGTCGCAGCACCGCAAGCCACGTTCCCCGGGCACGCGCGTGGCGGGCATCCGCACCCCCGGCCTCGCCACCGCCGCCTTCACGTCCGTGGCCCTGCTCTCCCAGACGGCGAACGCCGCTCCGTCGGACGACGGCACGCCGAGCCTGGAGGAGGTCGAGAAGAAGGTCGACGACCTCTACCGCCGGGCGGAGTCGGCGACCGAGAAGTCCAGCACCGCCAAGGAGAGGGCACCCAGGCAGCGCAGGCAGGCCGACGGCTCCCCGGACGACGTGGCGCAACGCACCCGCGGGCGCGTGGAGACGCGCGAGAGGCCCGGCTCCTCGGCCGCGGCCCGCTACCGCACCGGCGCCTCCGCGCCCGAGAAGGCGGCCTCCCTGCTCGCGGCCGCCCCGCGGGGCTACTTCGACCAGGACCAGCTGATGAGCCGGTTGAGCGAGCGCCGCAGGAACGCGGCCGACGGCCAGCTCACCGAGCGGCCCGCGGCGGCCGGGCGGCGCCAGGTGGCCACCGGGAGCCCGGCGGCCACCGACCCGCAGAACGACCTGAGGACCGCCAAGGCCG
>JBFARE010000116.1:0-3134 GCA_040674215.1 Nocardia sp. NPDC050193
GCACGCGGCATCCGCCCAAGCCGTGGGCGTGCGGCGGTGCCGGGTGCGCGCAGGTGCCGCGGCGGGACGCCGCCGGCCGCGCACCCGGGCACACCGTCGGGCCGTCCGGTGCGGAGCGGCCGTTACTTCAGCGCCAGCCAGGCGACCGCCGCGACGATCACGACCGCGGCGACGACGCCGATGATCAGGCCGATGCGGGGCCCGGACTGGGTGGGAGCCGGCTGGGCGGCCCGGGGGGCGCCGTCGTCGACGAACGCGCGGAACATCTGGGTGCTGCCGGCGGGGTCGTGGTTGCCCTGCGGGCCCTGCGTGTTAGCCATGGGCCGAGACACTAGCGAAAACGCGCGGGACCGCCCAAGTGGGGGTCACGACCGAGGACATCGGGGCGCACCGGACGCCCCGCGGACGGGCACACGGGACGCACCGGCGAGAGGCACGCGGGACGCCCCGCGGACGGGCACACGGGACACACGGCGAGGGGCCCGCGGGACGCACCGCGGACGGGGCGCGCCGCACCGCGGAAGGGAAGCGCGGGACAAGGCGCGGGCTCCCGTCCTCCTCGCGGGCTCACCCCGCCCCCACCTGCACATTTACCGCCGCAATACTTGCCTTTGCCAACTTTTTGCGGCCCCGCACACCGTTTTATTTGCCTGTAGCAACCAACCGCTCCTATGGTTGCCCTAAGCAACAAATCGGGAGGTGTGATGGCCGGGCAGGCGCAGTACGAAGAACTGGCGCGTCAGCTCAGCGCCGTCGGGGCGGTGAAGCGGGACCTCGGGCGGATCCTGCCGCAGGACTGCTCCGCCGGCTCGGCGGGCGTGCTGGCGCTCCTCGGCCGCCACGGCGACATGCGCATGAGCGCGCTCTCCGAGCTGCTGGCCGTGGACATGTCCGTGACCAGCCGCCATGCGGCACACCTCGCCGACCGCGGCTGGGTCGAACGCTCCCCCGACCCGGCGGACAAGCGCTCCCGCATCCTGCACCTCACCCCCGAGGGCCGCACGATGCTCGTCGAGCTGTCCCGCCGGAGCACCGAGCTGCTCGCGGAGCGGCTGGACGACTGGACCGACGCCGAGGTCGGCCAGCTCATCGGGCTGCTGACCCGGCTGCGCGCCAGCTTCGGCGACTGCCGGACGATCGCGCACCGGCCGCCGCCCCCGCCCGCGCCCCCGCCTCCCGTTCCCGTAAGCGAACAGGCACCGACCACCCGTACACCCGCACAAGCGACGTAAGAGAAGGAAGTCCATGGCAACGACCACACCAGCCGGTGTGCGGGCCCACGCGAAGCACGGCGGAGGGTCCCACGGCTCCGCCGACGACGCTCCGATGACCCACCGGCAGATCATGGAGGCCCTCTCCGGCCTGCTGCTCGGCATGTTCGTGGCGATCCTGTCGTCCACGATCGTCACCAACGCCCTGCCCGAGATCATCGGCGACCTGGGCGGCGGCCAGTCCGCCTACACCTGGGTCGTCACCGCCGCGCTGCTCTCCATGACCGCGGCCACGCCCCTGTGGGGCAAGCTCTCCGACCTGTACAGCAAGAAGGCGCTCGTCCAGATAGCGCTCGTCATCTACGTCCTGGGCTCGGCGGCCGCCGGCCTGTCGCAGAACCCGGCGATGCTGATCGCGTGCCGTGTCGTCCAGGGCATCGGCGTCGGCGGTCTGTCCGCCCTGGCGCAGATCGTCATGGCCGCGATGATCTCCCCGCGTGAGCGCGGGCGTTACTCCGGCTACCTCGGCGCGACGTTCGCCATCGCCACCGTCGGCGGCCCGCTGCTCGGCGGTGTCATCACCGACACCTCGTGGCTCGGCTGGCGCTGGTGCTTCTACGTCGGCGTGCCGTTCGCCGTCATCGCGCTGATCGTGCTCCAGAAGACCCTGCACCTGCCCGTCGTCAAGCGCGAGGTGAAGGTCGACTGGGGCGGCGCGTTCTTCATCTCCGCCGCGGTCTCCCTGCTCCTGCTGTGGGTCACCTTCGCCGGTGACAAGTACGACTGGCTGTCGTGGCAGACGTACACGATGGTCGGCGGCTCGATCGTGCTCGGCCTGCTGTTCGTGCTGATCGAGTCCCGCGCCAGTGAGCCGATCATCCCGCTGCGGCTGTTCCGCAACCGCACCATCACGCTGTCGTCGCTGGCCTCGCTCTTCGTGGGCGTCGCGATGTTCACCGGCACCGTGTTCTTCAGCCAGTTCTTCCAGCTGGCCAGGGACAAGTCGCCGACCATGTCGGGCGTCATGACCATCCCGATGATCGGCGGTCTGTTCATCTCCTCCACCGTGTCCGGCCAGTTCATCACCCGGACCGGCAAGTGGAAGATCTGGCTGGTCAGCGGTGGTGTCCTGGTGACGGCCGGCCTCGGCCTGCTGGGCACCATCCGGTACGACACGGACTACTGGAAGATGGCCGTCTTCATGGCCCTGCTGGGCCTCGGCATCGGCATGATGATGCAGAACCTGGTGCTGTCCACGCAGAACCAGGTCGCCCCGTCCGACCTCGGTGCGGCCAGCTCCACGGTCACCTTCTTCCGCTCCCTCGGCGGTGCGGTCGGCGTCTCCGCGCTGGGCGCCGTGATGGCCCACCGGATCACCGACTACGCCAAGGACGGCATCGCCGGCCTCGGCCCCCAGTACGCCTCCCTCGCCTCCGGCTCGAGCTCCTCCAGCGAGATCCCGGACATGGACAAGCTGCCCGCGCCGCTGCGCACGGTCATGGAGAGCGCGTACGGTCACGGCATCGCGGACGTCTTCCTGATCGCGTCCGTCCTGGCGCTGCTCGCCTTCCTGATCACCCTGTTCATCAAGGAGGTCCCGCTGCGGACCAAGGGTGCGCTGGCCCAGGCGGCGGCGGACTCCCCGGCCCCGACCGTGGCCCCGACCGCGGCCCCGACCGCGGCCCCCGCCGCGGAGACGGCCGCGAGCACGACCCCGGCCGGGGTCCCGGCCGCCGGCACGGCGAGCGTCCGGGCCGACGAGAACCTGCCGTCCGGGACGGCCGCCGGCACGGACCTGGAGACCGGTCTCCAGGGCACCCAGCGGCTCGCGGCCGTCGCCACCGCCGAGGGTCCGCGGTCGCCCTCGGCCCGCATCCCCGTGCACCGCTTCGTCCGCGGCGCGGAGTGCGCGCCCCTGGCGCA
>JBFARE010000117.1:0-3127 GCA_040674215.1 Nocardia sp. NPDC050193
GAGGCCCGTGTCGCCGACCTTGCCCGTGTCGGTGAGGTCGGCGAACAGCAGGGGGCCGCTGATGCCGCCGGCGGCGGTGCCCAGCGCGTAGAAGAAGGCGATGGACATCGCGCGGGTCTCCATCGGGAAGACCTCCGACACCGTCAGATAGGCGCTGGAGGCGCCCGCCGACGCGAAGAACAGCACCGCGCACCAGCAGGCCGTCATCGTCGTCGCGTTCAGCGAGCCCTGGTCGAACAGCCAGGCCGTGCCGAACAGCAGCACCCCGGAGAGCAGATACGTCGAGGAGATCATCACCCGCCGGCCGACCGTGTCGAACAGCTTGCCCAGCAGCAGCGGGCCGCAGAAGTTGCCGACCGCGATGACGGCGAAGTAGTAGCCGGTGTTGCCGCTCGGCACGTCGAAGAACTTCGTGAGGATCGCGCCGAAACCGAAGGTGATCGCGTTGTAGAGGAACGCCTGCCCGATGAAGAGGGAGAAGCCCAGGATCGAACGGCGCCGGTAGTCGGAGAACACGGTGCGCGCGATCTCGACGAAGGAGACGCTGCGGCGCTGGTGGATCGTCAGCTCGCCCTCGGCGCGGGGCAACCGCTCCCCCTGGTCCGCCTCGATCTTCCGCTCGATGGAGGTGACGATCTCCTCGGCCTCCCGGTCCCTGCCGTGGATCAGCAGCCAGCGCGGGCTCTCCGGGACGTGCCGCCGTACGAGCAGGATCACCAGGGCCAGGACGGCGCCCAGCGCGAACGTCAGCCGCCAGCCCACGTCCGCCGCGAAGATGTCGGTGTTCAGCGCGACGATCGACAGCAGCGAACCGCCGACCGCGCCCAGCCAGAAGCTCCCGTTGATCATCAGGTCGACGCGGCCGCGGTACTGCGCCGGGATCAGCTCGTCGATCGCCGAGTTGATGGCCGCGTACTCGCCGCCGATGCCGAAGCCGGTGAGGAACCGGAACAGCAGGAACCACCACGTGTCGAAGGAGACCGCGGTCAGGGCGGTCGCCGCCAGGTACACCGCGAGGGTGATCATGAACAGCTTCTTGCGGCCCCACTTGTCGGTCAGCCGCCCCCAGAACAGGGCGCCGATACACGCGCCGGCCACGTACAGCGCGGCCGCGATACCGGTGACCTGCCCCGAGGTGATCGGCAGGCCGCTGCCCGGCTCCGACAGCCGGCTCGCGATGTTCCCGACGACCGTGACCTCCAGGCCGTCCAGGATCCACACGGTGCCGAGCCCGAAGACGATGGTCCAGTGCCAGCGCGACCAGGGCAGCCGGTCGAGGCGGGCGGGGATGTCGGTCGTGATCGTGCGGTCGTTCTCGGCCGGCACGGCAGCTTCGGCGCTGGTCATGGGCTCCCTCCTCGGCACGCTCCTCATCGAGCGGAACGCGGTTCGGGTTCCCCCGGCCGCCGTCTTCAAGCCCCGAGCCAGTGCGCCACCGTGTAGATCAGCAAGCCGGCCAGCGAACCGACCACCGTGCCGTTGATCCGGATGAACTGGAGGTCACGGCCGATGTTCGCCTCGATCTTGCGGGTCGTGTGCTCCGCGTCCCAGCCCGCGACCGTGTCGGTGATCAGCGAGGTGATCTCGCGCCGGTACGTCGTCACGACGTGCACGGCGGCACCCTCCACCCAGCCGTCCACCTTCTCCTGCACCTTGCGCTCGGTGGCCATACGGGCCCCCAGGGACAGCAGCGAGGCCCGCACGCGCAGCCGCAGCTCGCTGCGCTCGTCCTCGGCGGCCGCGACGATCATGGACCGTACGGCCGTCCAGGCGGACGCGATCAGGTCCTGCACCTCGCCCCGGCCCAGCACCTCGCCCTTGAGCCGCTCCACCCGCGCCCGGGTGTCCGTGTCGGACTGGAGGTCGGAGGCGAAGTCGCCAAGGAACCGGTCCAGGGCGCCCCGCGCCGGATGGGACGGCATGTCCCGCATCTCGGCGCAGAACCGCAGTAGCTCCTTGTAGACGCGCTCCCCGATCCGCCGGTCGACGAAGCGGGGGGTCCAGCCCGGGGCGCCGCCCTCCACCGCGCCCATCACCGAGTCGCCGTGCAGCACCAGCCAGTCGTACGCGCGGGCCACCACCAGATCCACGGCCCGCCGGTGACCGCCGTCCGCGACGATCTTCTCCAGCATCTTCCCGATGCCCGGCGCGATCTCCTGGGCCTCCGCGCGCCGGGTGATCGCCTCCCCCACCACCGCCTGCACGTCCGAGTCGCGCAGCACCGTCAGCGCGCCCCGCAGCGCCGTCGCCAGCTCCGCCGTCACCCGGTCGGCGTGCTCCGGATCGGCCAGCCAGGCGCCCAGCCGGGTGCCGATGCCGACCGCGCGCAGCCGCTGCCGCACGACGTCCTCGGAGAGGAAGTTCTCCCCGACGAACTCGCCCAGCGACACACCCAGCTGGTCCTTCTTGTTCGGGATGATCGCCGTGTGCGGGATCGGCAGTCCGAGCGGGTGACGGAACAGCGCCGTCACCGCGAACCAGTCGGCGAGCGCACCCACCATGCCCGCCTCCGCGGCCGCCCCCACATAGCCCGCCCAGGCGCCCGCACCGTGGTGCGAGGCCCACTCGGCGAGGACGTACACCACGGCCACGAACAGCAGCAGCCCCGCCGCGGTGAGCTTCATCCGGCGCACCCCGCGCCGCTTCTCCTCGTCGGCGGCGCTGAAGACGGTCATCGCGCGCGCCGCCCCGGTACCGGCCGGCCGCTCCGCTTCCGTACGTTCCATCCGCTCCATCCGTTCCGGTCGACGCCCCGTGCCACCCGCCCCGCACGCGGATCACGCAGATATTGTCCCTACCTGACCGACTCCCGGAACGGAACAGGAGTTCCCGGCGTCTGTCAGGTGGGGGAGCTCGACGGTGAACTCCTGCATGACCGCACGACCGCATGACCCGGAGCCGCACAGCCGCTCCCCTCACCGAGGAGAACCACCCCCATGACCAGGCCGCACGGTGGCGCCCTCCTGTCCGCGATCCTCACCCTCGTCGTGGCCCTGTCCGCCGCCATATACGTCTCCGTCGCCGCCGACCACGGACCCGGCCACCGCTCCGGCGCGGCCGCCGTCGCCGCGGCCCCCGGTCCGGGCGACGCCGCTCCCGTGTCGACGGGCGTCTGGGTCGGCGCCTG
>JBFARE010000118.1:0-3061 GCA_040674215.1 Nocardia sp. NPDC050193
TCCGACGTGCGAAATCCACCGGCTCCTCGGCAGCATCCGGATACTCGGGCACGATTCTGTCCACAATCCCGTCGGCAAGCAGGTCGGCCGATCGGTGCCGCTGCCGTCTGTCGAGCAGCCCCAGGCGCAGGGCGGGTCCACGCAGCAGCGCGGCCAGGACGGCGGCGAGGAACAGGGCGGTGATGGCGGCGACGATCCCGTAGAGCACGGCTATAAATTAGTCATAAATGTACCAATTTGGTACGAATGACTCGACCGATTTTACGGACCGGGCCCCACCCGGTCCGCCGCCGGACGCCCGTCCCCCACCCATTCCGCACCCGGCCCGCAAGGAACTCGAATCGGCCGGATCCTGAGGCAACCCTCAGCGACTGAGATCACTCCGCATCCCGCTACAGTGCGATGCGGAATACGGGGTACTCTCAGACGGACTGCATAAGTTACCGCTTAGTAATTTCCCTCGCAGGCCCGAGGAGCCCCCGAATGCAACTCGCCGCGATCATCGTGTCGCTGCTTCTGACCGCGGTCGGCGTCGCGCTGATCGCGCGTGCCATCGGCCAGTTCGTCCGGTACTTCAAACTGGGCCAGCCGCTGCCGGCAGGAGCCCGGACGGACAACCCCTACGCGCGCAGCGTGACCCTGGTGCGGGAGTTCCTCGGCCACACGCGCATGAACCGCTGGGGGATCGTGGGCTTCGCCCACTGGTTCGTGGCGATCGGCTTCCTGACACTGCCACCGACCCTCGCCCAGGCCTTCGGCCAGCTCTTCCAGGCCGACTGGGTGCTGCCGGTCATCGGCGACTTCCTGCCGTTCGAGCTCTACATCGAGTTCATCGGTGTGATGACCATCCTGGGCATCGTCGTCCTCATGGCGATCCGGCTGCTGAACCTGCCCTCGCGCGCGGGCCGCAAGTCACGCTTCGCCGGCTCCAAGGCCAACCAGGCGTACTTCATCGAGTCCGTCATCCTCACCATCGGCCTCGCCATCTACGTCCTGCGGGGCCTGGAGGGCGCGCTGCACCACGTGGATCACTACGAGGCCGGCTACTTCGCCTCGTACCCGCTCGTGCTGGCCTTCAAGGGACTGAGCGTCACCGCGCTCCAGAACCTGGTCTACCTGGTCGCGATGATCAAGATCGGGACGTCCTTCATCTGGATGATCGTGGTCTCGCTGAACACGAACATGGGCGTGGCCTGGCACCGTTTCCTGGCGTTCCCGAACATCTGGTTCAAGCGCAACGCCGACGGTGCGACCGCGCTGGGCGGGCTCCAGCCGATGACTTCGGCGGGCAGGCCGATCGATTTCACCGATCCCGGTGACGACGACGTCTTCGGCGTCTCGCAGGTCGAGCAGTTCTCCTGGAAGGGCCTGCTGGACTTCTCCACCTGCACCGAGTGCGGGCGCTGCCAGTCGCAGTGCCCGGCCTGGAACACCGGCAAGCCGCTCTCGCCGAAGCTGCTGATCATGTCGCTGCGCGACCACGCCCACGCCAAGGCCCCCTACCTCCTGGCCGGCGGCGGCAAGACCATGGAGGGCGAGGAGAAGGCCTCCGCCGAACAGCTCGCCGGCGTGCCCGCCGCCGCGCTCGCCGAGGCCGAACGCCCCCTGATCGGCACCGCCGAGGACCACGGCGTCATCGACCCCGACGTGCTGTGGTCGTGCACCACCTGCGGCGCCTGCGTCGAGCAGTGCCCCGTCGACATCGAGCACGTCGACCACATCGTCGACATGCGCCGCTACCAGGTCATGATCGAGTCCGCGTTCCCCTCCGAGGCCGGCACGATGCTCAAGAACCTGGAGAAGAAGGGCAACCCCTGGGGCCTGGCCAAGAAGCAGCGCCTGGAATGGCTCAAGGAAGTCGACTTCGACATCCCCGTCGTCGGCCGTGACATCGAAGACCTCACCGAGGTCGAGTACCTGTACTGGGTGGGCTGCGCCGGCTCCCTGGAGGACCGCGCCAAGAAGACCACCAAGGCCTTCGCCGAACTCCTCCACATCGCCGGCGTCAAGTTCGCGATCATGGGCGGCGACGAGAAGTGCACCGGCGACTCCGCCCGCCGCCTGGGCAACGAGCCCCTCTTCCAGGAACTCGGCACGGACAACGTCATGGCCCTGAACATGGCGTTCGGCGAGGAACTCGACGACGACGGCAAAGCGACCCCCGAGTCCGCCAAGCCGAGGTCGGCGAAGAAGATCGTCGCGACCTGCCCGCACTGCCTGAACACCCTCGGCAACGAATACCCCCAGCTCGGCGGCGACTACGAAGTCATCCACCACACCCAGCTGCTCCAGCACCTCATCGACGAAGGCAAACTCCTGCCCGTCACCCCCGTCGAGGGCCTGATCACCTACCACGACCCCTGCTACCTCGGCCGCCACAACAAGGTCTACACCCCGCCGCGCGAGATCATCGCCAGCGTCCCCGGCCTGCGCAACGAAGAGATGCACCGCCACAAGGAACGCGGCTTCTGCTGCGGCGCCGGCGGCGCCCGCATGTGGATGGAAGAGCGCATCGGCAAACGCATCAACAACGAACGCGTCGACGAAGCCCTCTCCCTCAACCCCGACATCATCTCCACCGCCTGCCCCTTCTGCCTCGTCATGCTCACCGACTCCGTCAACGGCAAGAAGGCCCAGTCCGACAGCGGCTCCGCCACGGGCGGCAAGGCCAAGGAATCCATCCAGGTCGTCGACGTCTCCCAGCTCCTGCTCGAATCCGTCAAGACCCCCGCCGACGACGAACCCCCCACCGGCACCACCGAAGCCGAGAACGAGCCCGAACCCCAGCCCGTGAAGTAGCCCGAACGGCCGTACTCCGTCGTACGGGCCCGTACCGGTCTCCTCGCACGGCCCCCGGAACCCCCGTGTCCCACCGGACACGGGGGTTACGCCGTGTCCGCCTCCGTCCCCGGCGGCCACGACGTCCACGCCCCCCCGCGCTCACCTCACAACCCCGACGGGACACCCCTGACGAACCATCGGGTCCCGCCCCGCCGCTCCCCTTAGGGGATGTCACAGCTCGGCAGCAAAGCCCTACCCGGACGGCGGGCACGGGTACGTC
>JBFARE010000119.1:0-2979 GCA_040674215.1 Nocardia sp. NPDC050193
GGCGCGCGGCGGGTCCGGCCGGCCACCAGCCAGGCGACCGGGCCCACGACGACCTCGCCGAAGAGCAGGATGATGATGACCCAGACCACCTTCGGCAGCCCGCGCACCTCCTCCTCGGGGGTGTTCAGGCAGTCGATGAAGGCATAGATCCACAGTGCCAGGACCAGCAGGAACGGCAGATACCTGAGCATGGTGGCGGGCTCTCCCAGAGGACGGTGGCGGAGCGTTGGGCAGCCCCGGTGACGGGGTCAGGGTAGCGGGTGGCCGATACTGGGACACATGGCTTACGACGATCTTCGTTCCCTGCTCAGGGCACTGGAACGCGAAGGCGACCTCAAGCGCGTCAAGGCGGAGGTCGATCCGTATCTGGAGGTCGGGGAGATCGTCGACCGGGTCCAGAAGTCCGGGGGCCCCGCGCTGCTCTTCGAGAACGTGAAGGGCTCCGCCATGCCCCTCGCGATGAACGTGTTCGGCACCGACAGGCGGCTGCTGAAGGCCCTCGGGCTGAAGTCGTACGGCGAGATCTCCGAGAAGATCGGCGGGCTGCTGCGGCCCGAGCTGCCGCACGGCTTCGTCGGTGTGCGTGAGGCGTTCGGGAAGCTCGGCGCGATGACCCACGTGCCGCCGAAGAAGGTGAAGCAGCAGGACGCGCCCGTGCAGGAGGTCGTCCTGCGCGGCGACGACGTCGACCTCGACGCCCTGCCCGCGCTCTTCACCTGGCCGCAGGACGGCGGCTCCTTCTTCAACCTCGGTCTGACGCACACCAAGGACCCCGAGAGCGGGATCCGCAACCTCGGTCTGTACCGCCTCCAGCGGCACGACAAGCGCACGATCGGGATGCACTGGCAGATCCACAAGGACAGCCGCAACCACTACCAGGTCGCCGCGCGCAAGGGCGAGAAGCTGCCCGTGGCGATCGCCTTCGGCTGCCCGCCCGCCGTGACGTACGCCTCCACCGCGCCCCTGCCCGGCGACATCGACGAGTACCTCTTCGCCGGGTTCATCGCCGGCAAGCGGATCGAGATGGTCGACTGCAAGACGGTGCCCCTCCAGGTGCCCGCGCAGGCGGAGGTGGTGATCGAGGGCTGGCTGGAGCCGGGCGAGATGCTGCCGGAGGGCCCCTTCGGCGACCACACGGGCTTCTACACCCCCCAGGAGCCGTTCCCCGCGCTGAAGATCGACTGCGTGACGATGCGGAAGCGGCCGCTGCTCCAGTCGATCGTGGTCGGCAGGCCGCCTACGGAGGACGGTCCGCTCGGCCGCGCCACGGAGCGCTTCTTCCTGCCGCTGCTGAAGGTCATCGTCCCGGACATCGTGGACTACCACCTGCCCGAGGCCGGCGGTTTCCACAACTGCGCGATCGTCTCGATCGACAAGAAGTACCCCAAGCACGCGCAGAAGGTCATGCACGCGGTCTGGGGCGCCCACATGATGTCCCTGACGAAGCTGATCGTCGTCGTGGACTCCGACTGCGACGTCCACGACCTGCACGAGGTGGCCTGGCGAGCGCTCGGCAACACCGACTACGCCCGGGACCTGTCGATCGTCGAAGGCCCGGTCGACCATCTCGACCACGCCTCCTACCAGCAGTTCTGGGGCGGCAAGGCGGGCATCGACGCGACCCGCAAGTGGCCCGAGGAGGGGTACACGCGGGACGGCGGCTGGCCGGAGATGGTGCTGTCCGACCCCGCGACGGCGGCGAAGGTCGACCGCCGCTGGAAGGAGTACGGGCTGTGAGTTCCGCATCCGCGGCGCTGCCGCAGCCGGGACGCACCAAGGCGTTCCTGCGCCTGGTGATGATCGAGCACTCGGTCTTCGCGCTGCCCTTCGCCTACATCGCCGCGCTGACGGCGATGTACGAGACGGACGGCAACATCCACTGGGGCAGGCTGCTGCTGGTCACCGTCTGCATGGTGGGCCTGCGCACCTTCGCCATGGCGGTCAACCGGATCATCGACCGTGAGATCGACGCCCGTAATCCGCGTACCGCGCAGCGCGAGCTGGTCACGGGCGCGATGTCGGTGCGGCACGCCTGGACCGGCGCGCTGATCGCCCTGGTGATCTTCCTGGGCGCGGCGGCGCTGCTGAACCCGCTGTGCCTGGCGCTCGCCCCCATCGCGGTGATCCCGATGGTGGTCTATCCGTACGGCAAGCGGTTCACCAACTTCCCGCAGGCCATCCTGGGGCTGGCGCAGGCCATGGGCCCGATCGGCGGCTGGCTGGCGATCACCGGCGAGTGGTCCTGGGACGCGGTGATCCTGGGTCTGGCGGTCGGCGTCTGGATCGGCGGCTTCGACCTGATCTACGCCTGCCAGGACGTCGAGACGGACCGTGAGATCGGCGTCATGTCGGTACCGGCCCGCTTCGGCATCCCGGCGGCGGTGTGGGGCGCGCGGGTCTGCCACGCGATCACGACGGCCCTGTTCGTCTGGTACGCGCTGGCCACGGACGCCGGCGCGTTCTTCTGGCTGGGTCTGGTGATCGTCGCGGGCGCCTTCCTGTACGAGCACACGATCGTGCGGCCGCACGATCTGTCCCGGCTGAACAGGGCGTTCTTCCAGACGAACGGGTTCATCGGCATCAGCCTGTTCGTCTGTGCGCTCGTCGACCTGCTGGTGCGCGGGCTCACGGTGTAGTCCGGTCCTGAAGACCTCCGTGCCCACCGGTACGCTCAAGGTGTGAACGCAGGAGAAACGCAGCGCGTGCCTTGGATCGTGGGGGTGTCCGGGGCGTCCGGTACGCCCTATGCCGCCGCCGTGCTGCGTGCGCTGCTCGCGGGGGGCGAGAGCGTCGACCTGGTGGTCAGCCGGGCCTCGCGGCTCACCCTGCTCGACGAGACCGGCATCTCCTTCCGGGACGCGCACTGGCGCGACGACCTGCGGGAATGGCTGGCCCGGGGGGCCGACGGCAAGCCGGACACGTTCGACATCGACCTCGGGCGCGTCCGCTACTGGGGAGCCGGGGACCTCGCGGCGGGGC
>JBFARE010000120.1:0-2978 GCA_040674215.1 Nocardia sp. NPDC050193
ACGTCGTGGCGATCGAGTGCTCGGCCGCTCCACCGGTGCGCGTGGCCACCACGCGGCCCGTGGCCCGGTGCCGGATCTCCGCCTTCCAGGAGGCAGCCGGCTCGGACAGCCACCACTCCGCGCTCCAGGGGACCGGGGTGGCGTCCGTCTCCACCCGCGAGGTGACGTTCCGGTAGGGCGAGACCAGGGCTGCCTCGGGCCGGCCGGTGCGCAGGACGTGGACGGTCTGGTCCGGCGCCGAGTAGGCGAGGTCACCGTTGCGCGGGTCGAGCGCCACGAGCCCCGCGGCGTCGGTCGACCACCGCTGGACGGCCGTACCGCTCTCCAGGTCGTACAGGCTCAGCCCCCGCTCGCGGCGGACGGCGACGCGTCCGTCGCCGAGGAACGCCTCCCCGGTGGACGGCAGCGGGACGCTCCTGCGGGACCGGAGGTCGTAGACGCCCGCTCGGGCGTACGGAGCGGCGTCGCTGGTGCACCGCCAGTACACCCATCGGCCGACGGCCCGGAGATCGGCCGTGGAGGTGCAGCCGGTGTCGACGGCGAAGGACGTCAGCGAGGTCCCGGTGCGCGCGTCCTCGGCCGTCACCGTGTTGCCCGTACCCGCGGACCACACGGTGGTCCCCCAGATCGCGGCCGGCCGGTAGGGCTCCCGGTGCAGGACCTTGCCGGAGTCGATGTCGACGACGCGCAGCTCCCGCGGGCCGCCGCCCACAGGAGTGCCGTCGACCAGGAGCAGGTTCCCGGACACCCCCACGATCGTCGCCTGATTCCCGTCGCCGTAGGAGTCCTGGAGTCCCGTGTCGAGCGGCGTGCCGGGGAACGGACCGCCCTTGCCGACGACCAGCACCGCGGGCCGCGTGCCGTTGTCCGTGGGCACGGATCCGCGGTAGACGGTCCGTCCGTCCCCGGTCGCGAACAGCTCGGGGCACAGCAGGTCGGTGCCGCACGAGTGGTACGGGGACGTCATGCCGCCGATCCGTACGCGCTCGCCGTATCCCGGCGCTGCCGCGGTGAGCGGGCGCTCGTAGGCGGACGTGAGCCGATCGCCGTACTCCGTCGTCCTGACCGTGCCCTGATCCACCGTCAGCCGCTGGAGCTTCATCGGGACCGGCGGGATGCGGACCGCGAGTGTCGCGTACGGGATCCCGTCCGCCCCGGCGGTGACGGCCTGGTAGCCGTACTCCTGCGCGTCACGGCCGCCGAGGAGCTGGACGCCGCCGTCCGGCCGGACCGCCACGTGATCCGCCGCCGCGCGCGCGAGCAGGGTGCGCTCGGCGGAACCGTCGAACGGGACCGCCACGATCCTGTAGTGGGGCCCGTCGTAGATGTTGTTGCCGAGCGAGGCGTCGTGGCGGGCGACGATCAGCGCTTCGCCGACCACACCGATGACCTTGGCATCCGCCAGGCGGACCGGCACCTCCTGCACGGGCGTGTCGAACCGGCCCTGCTCGTAGATCCGTACGCCGCCGGCCTGGGGCGTGACGAGGTGATGGGCGGTCACCACGGAATTGCCGTACACCGTGCCCAGAGGCAGATGCGTGGCCCGCGCGGTGTCGACGTCGATCCAGAAGTACTGGCCGGTGGATTCTCCGGGGACCGTCGCGACCGAGAGGAACCCGTGGGCGCCGGCCCGCAGGATGAAGGTGAGGGAAGCCCCCTCAGGAAAACCCTGCACCACGCGGTCGGCCGTGGTGCCGTTCCCGGCGGTCAGCAGATGGAACTCGGTCCAGGTGCTGTCGGAGCGGATTCCGCCTCTCGTCACGACCGTGGACCCGATCGTCCTGTTGTACGTCTGGCCGGCCGGAACGGTGACCGTCGTGGTCTCGTCCGTGACCATGTTCCGCAACCGGACGTCGCGGGCGCCGGCGCGGGGCGGCAGCGCCACGACGTCGGACGCCGCCCCGTAGTACTCCACCGGATCGTGGGCCTCCGTGCCCGCGAGCCTACGGCTCGTACCGTCGACGCCCGTCCACTCCATCTCATAAACACCGCTCGTGGACAGGTGCAGGAACCCCGACGGTCCGACGGACGCGACGAAGCCCGTGCCCGGTGCGACGCGCATCGTCGCGGGGATCACGGTCTCGCTGAACCCCCCGGGGTCCGCCGACGCGGTCCCGGCGGCCGGACCGACCACCAGCGGCACGGACACGACCGCACAGGCGACGACCATGCGCAGACGTGCAGCAGCGTGACGAGACAAGAACACCCTCCCCCTACAGGTGAGGCGGACCCGCACCGTGCACTCCGGTGCCACCGGCTCCCCTGCCGGGCCCCGCCCCTTCGAAGTCGGCCGATCTTACTGGCGGTGTGCTCATCGGAGTCAACGGAGCACGCACATGGCCGACGGGAACAATGAAAGGTTTTTGAAAGCGCGAAATACGAGGTGAAAGGCGCGAGGGGACGTTTCGCGAGGGCGCGGAGAAGAATGGGATCGAGAATTGCAGCCCCCCTGACGTAAGGTCACTGCGGCCCGCCGGAATGCCCGAGCGGATACAAAACAGGGGGTACACAATGCGTCATAAGATTGCGGCCTTGGCCGCCACCGCTCTTCTCGCCGGCGGGGCACTCGCCAACGCCACGTCGGCGTCGGCGACCGTCGACCCGCCCAGCGGCGGCTGGGACCACACCTGGACCACCTCGGACTCCAACCCGGGCGGCACGGCGTACATCGCCGAGTACGGCGACATCGTCTCGGTCTGCGACACGGACGCCGACGGCGTCTCCCCCCGGGTCCAGATAGCCGTCCAGTACCCGAGCGGCGCGTACCACATCCGCTACACCCTGACCGCCTCCGGCGGAGAGGGCTCGTGCGCCTCGGCCCGTGCCTCGATGGGCGGCATCTACGACCTCCCCGAGGACACCTCGATCAGCGTCGCGGTCTGGCTGGGCCCGGACTACGGCAGCGTGACCACGCACTACTACGTCAACGACCACTAGCCGCTCCCCGGGGACGGAAGCATCCCGGCCCTCCGGCCGCC
>JBFARE010000121.1:0-2931 GCA_040674215.1 Nocardia sp. NPDC050193
GACGGCGTTGTGCCGCGCGTACACGCCCGGCGCGGGCAGCGGCGGTACGTGCTTGCCCTCGCGCACCCGCCGCTCGGCCATCTCCCGCTGGGTCATGGCCCGTTCGGTGCGCTCGCGGTGCGTGAGCACCATCGCGCCGACGGCGGCGGTGATGAGCAGGGCGCCGGTGATCTCGAAGGCGAACACGTACTTGGTGAAGATGAGGGCCGCGAGACCCTCCACGTTGCCGTTGGCGTTCGCCTCGGTGAGGCCGGTGAACTCCGTCAGCGAGGCGTTGCCGATGCCCGCAAGCAGCAGGATGCCGAAGCCGAGGCCGCTGAGGAGGGCGAGCCAGCGCTGTCCCTTGATGGTCTCCTTCAGGGAGTCCGCCGCGGTGACGCCGACGAGCATCACCACGAACAGGAACAGCATCATGATCGCGCCGGTGTAGACGACGATCTGCACGATGCCCAGGAAATAGGCGCCGTTGGCCAGGTAGAACACCGCGAGGACGATCATGGTTCCGGCGAGACAGAGCGCGCTGTGCACGGCCTTGCGCAGGAACACGGTGCACAGGGCGCCGGCCACCGCGACGGTGCCAAGCACCCAGAACTGGAAGGCCTCGCCGGTCGAGGTGGAGTAGGCGGCGAGCTGCGCGCTCATCGTCCGACCACCTCCCCCGACGCCGGCTCGTCCGTACCGGTGGTGGCTGCGGCCTCCTGCGGGGCCTCGCCCTTGGAGAGGGCCGGCTGCTGTTCCGTGCCCGGCGCCGCCTCCGTGACCAGACCGCGGTAGTAGTCCTGCTCGTCCGTACCCGGGTAGATCGCGTGCGGCGAGTCGACCATGCCGTCCTCGAGACCGGCGAGCAGCTGTTCCTTGGTGTAGATCAGGTTGGCGCGGCTGGAGTCGGCCAGCTCGAACTCGTTGGTCATCGTCAACGCCCGGGTGGGGCACGCCTCGATGCACAGGCCGCACAGGATGCAGCGCGCGTAGTTGATCTGGTAGACGCGGCCGTACCGCTCGCCCGGCGAGTAGCGCTCCTCGTCGGTGTTGTCCGCGCCCTCGACGTAGATGGCGTCGGCGGGGCAGGCCCAGGCGCACAGCTCGCAGCCGACGCACTTCTCCAGGCCGTCCGGATGGCGGTTGAGCTGGTGCCGTCCGTGGAAACGGGGAGCCGTGGTCTTCTGCTGCTCGGGGTACTGCTCGGTCAGCCGCTTCTTGAACATGGCCTTGAAGGTCACGCCGAAGCCGGCCACGGGGTTCTGGAACCCGGGCGTCGTCCGCCCGGCCTCCTTGGGCTCCTCAGCCATCGGACGCCTCCTTTCCGTCACGCGATCCGTCACTCACAGTGTCCGTCCCACCACTGACAACGAGCTCCCGCTCCTGGCGCGAGCGGCGCCTGGGCACCGGAGGCAGTTCCTGTCCCGGCAGGGGCGGTACGGGGAATCCGCCCGCCATCGGGTCGAAGCCGGCGGGCTCGGCGGGCGCCGGTGCGCTCTTGCCCCCGTTGCGGAACATGTCCACGACGAAGGAGAGCACCAGCAGCGCCAGGGCGCCGCCGCCGACGTAGAGGAAGATGTCGGCGAAGTCGTAGTTCTCGTTGCGCAGGGTCCGCACGGTCGCGACGAGCATCAGCCAGGTCACCGAGACCGGGATCAGGACCTTCCAGCCGAGCTTCATCAGCTGGTCGTAGCGCACGCGCGGGAGGGTGCCGCGCAGCCAGATGAAGAAGAACAGCAGCAGCTGGACCTTGAGGACGAACCAGAGCATCGGCCACCAGCCGTGGTTCGCGCCCTCCCAGAAGGTGCTGATCGGCCAGGGGGCCCGCCAGCCGCCGAGGAAGAGCGTGGTCGACACCGCGGAGACCGTCACCATGTTCACGTACTCGGCGAGCATGAACAGCGCGAACTTGATGGACGAGTACTCGGTGTTGAAGCCGCCGACGAGGTCGCCCTCGGACTCCGGCATGTCGAAGGGGGCGCGGTTGGTCTCGCCGACCATCGTGATGACGTAGAGGACGAAGGAGACCGGCAGCAGCAGGATGTACCAGCGGTCCTGCTGCTGCTCGACGATGGTCGACGTCGACATCGACCCCGAGTAGAGGAACACCGAGGCGAACGCGGCGCCCATGGCGATCTCGTAGGAGATCATCTGCGCGCAGGACCGCAGGCCGCCGAGCAGCGGATAGGTGGAGCCGGAGCTCCAGCCCGCCAGGACGATCCCGTAGATGCCGATGGAGGCGACCGCGAGGATGTAGAGCATCGCGATCGGCAGGTCGGTCAGCTGCATGGTGGTGCGCTGGCCGAAGATCGAGACCTCGTTGCCCGCCGGCCCGAAGGGGATCACCGCGATCGCCATGAAGGCCGGCACGGTCGCGACGATCGGCGCGAGGACGTAGACGACCTTGTCCGCGCGTTTGACGATGAGGTCTTCCTTCAGCATCAGCTTCACGCCGTCGGCGAGCGACTGGAGCATGCCCCAGGGGCCGTGCCGGTTGGGGCCGATGCGCAGCTGCATCCAGGCGACGACCTTGCGCTCCCAGACGATGGAGAACAGCACGGTCACCATCAGGAAGGCGAAGCAGAAGACGGCCTTGACGACGACCAGCCACCAGGGGTCGTGGCCGAACATCGAGAGGTCCTCAGCGGCGACGTACGGACTCACGCCTCCACCTCCTTGAGGGCGTCGGCGGCGGGCTTCGCCGGGCCGAGACGGACGAGGGTGCCGGGTGTGGCCCCGGAGTCGGACGCGACGCCGGCGCCGGTGGAGTTCAGCGGGAGCCAGACCACCCGGTCGGGCATCTCGGTGATCGCCAGGGGGAGTTCGACCGCTCCGGTGGGCCCGGTCACGACGAGCACGTCGCCGTCCCCGACGCCCGCCTCGGCGGCCGTGGCGGCCGACACGCGCGCGTACGCGGCGTGCCGGGTCCCGGCGAGCGCCTCGTCGCCCTGC
>JBFARE010000122.1:0-2917 GCA_040674215.1 Nocardia sp. NPDC050193
CCTCCGGTGGGTGACGGTCTCGAAATCGGCGCGCGCCCCCGCCAGGGTCGACCCGGAAGCAGCCGCAGCAGCGATCGAAGCGGTCAAAAACCAGGGCAAGAAGAAGTAACCGAACACCAGCAAGCCCCCGCCTGCGGTTTCTTCGTGGGCGGGGGCTTTTTGGTGGGGCCGGGCTGTCAGGTGTCGCTGCGCCGGTGCCACTCGTAGGCGCCGGGCGATGTCTCCACGACTTCGCGGGGGTAGACCTCGTGCACCCGGGTGAGCAGGTCGCGTTGCTTGTCGGCCCAGCCCGTGGGAAGCGCGAACAGCGGGACTACGACGGAGACCCCGGAGGAGGGTTCGTCGTGGGCCGACACCGACATCCGGTCATGGCCGTCGGGCTTGAATGTCAACGACGGTGTCCGCCCGGAGGCGAGCCACATAGCGGACCGCCCGGATTCCAGGGTCGGCAAGGTGTCCTCCCAGTCCTCCAGATCTTCAGGAAGGAGGGTCACCGGAAAAGAGGCGCTGAGGGACTCCGCCACCATGACGATCTCGCATTCGAGGAAGTCGTGACCGAACAGGTTGCCGGGCTGTGAGCGGCCCAGAACGCGCACGGAGACGCTGTGTCGGCTGGTACCCGGCCGGTCGGCCAGGTGAATCAGGTCGATGACATCGTCCGTCGAGCCCATGGGTTCCCTCCCCGATGACAAGTCCGAGCATCTTGCCGGACAGCGCGCGAACGGCAGGGCCCGGGGTCGGAACGGCGGTGGTGGACGCCGGCCACGGTATTGCTCGTACGTTCCCGGCCGGAGGGCACGAGGTGGGCGCAGACCCGCAGTGTTGGCCCGGGATCCGATTGGCCGAGGTGCTCGATGGGACTCGGTTCTGTGGAAAGTCCGTGGTATCGAACTGCCCGGCGCGGCTAGCGTCAGCGTCCTCGATCTCATTTTCCTCGGGGGACATTCATGCACGTCCGCAAGTTGCGGCCCATGTCGGGAGTCGGGTTCGCGGTTGCCGGAATTCTGATGGTTTCCGGATGTTCCGCAGGTTCGGATGCGCCGCCGGACTCGGTGGGGCCGCGGATGACCGCATCGGAGAAGGCTGTCGCGGCACCGCTGACGCGGGCGGCGTTGCGGGCGCTCACCTTCAAGGACGGCGAGGTTGCGGGCGCGCCTGAGGGCGGCCTCGGGGTGCAGGACCCCGTGCCCGAGAAGGAGCAGCGCTCTTTCCCGCCGGTGGCGGATCGCGCGTGCCGGACCATGCTCGACATCCGCAACGGGAGAGGTGCGTCTGTCGTCGTTCTGCAAGTCTTCAATTGGGAGGGGGACATTTGGGGTGGCGGCTCGACGCTTGCAGCTTACGAAGACGGGAAGGCCGAGCAAGCCTTCGCACAGCTCCAGCAGGCGCTCGCGTCCTGTCACTCATATGAGGACACAGGCTGGGCGGGGAAGTTCAAGGCCAGGCTCACGATGGAACAGGCACCGGGCGTTGGGGACGAGGCCGTGCGCTTCCACGAGACCATCCCCATGGGCCCTGTGCCACCGGGCGACCGCGAAGAGCAGTTCACCGTGGTACGGGCCGGGAACGCCATCGTGACGTTCCAGAAGCTGAACGTCGGAGGCAGCGCGTCCTTCCCCGAGGATCTGGTCGGACGGCAGGTCGAACGGTTGCAGAACGCACAACGGGCGCCCGCCGACTCGGGCCTGGTGCGCCCGGAACAGCCCGGGTGAGCGTTGTGAATCCAGTCGCGTCGTGGGGTGCATGGGACGACAATGGGACTTGGGGCAGGCCTGAAGAGGTGATGCCATGTCGCGCAGGCACCCTGGAAGCGGTAAGAAGCTTCGCATATCTCTCGCTGCGATTCTCCTCGCAGCCGGCGCGTTGACGGTCGACTCGCAATCTGCGTACTCCATCAGGGGTGGCAATAATGTCACCGACTCGTCGATGGATTATGTCGCTCAGGTCCAGCACAGTTCGGGCCTGTTCTGCACGGGCACGCTGATCGCTCCGCAGTGGGTACTCACGGCGGCTCACTGCGTCGGCGGTGAATTTGACGCCGGCAATTTCACCATCACCCTTGGCACCCACGAGCGAAACGCAGCCGGGCAGCAGTTCACGGGCATCGGGGTCTATGACTATCCCGGCTATCGGGGAGCGCACAACGATGTGGCACTGCTGAAGCTCGATCAGCCGGCCCAGAACATCCAGCCGATGCAGCTGGCCTCCCCTTCGCAGCACGCGTACTGGGACGGTCAACAGGGCGGCCCGTTCACTCGGTATGACGACGGCGTGATCGCGGGATGGGGAACGAACGGCAACGGCTGGCCTGATTTCCTGCAGTTCAAGGGCGTCTCGATCATGCCGACAGTGCCCGACGGCGACGACTGGCCGATGATCCCGGTCAGCGCCGGCCCGTGCGGCGGCGACAGCGGCGGACCGCTCATGGTCGTCATCGGTGGCCGGCTGTACCAAGTGGGCGTCCTGAAGGGCGCGGACTGCGACGACTCGGGCGGGAACTACAGCGACGTCGGGCAGGGCGTCCTGCGGAATTGGGTCAATTCGACGATGGCGGCGCACTGACAGGCACTGCCCGTCGCAACGTGGAGACCCGTCACGGGCGGGCCGGTGCGGTCGACAGGGTTTTCAGCCAGGTGTGGAGGGACGGGAGTGTGGTGGGTTCTGTCAGGGGGAAGCGGGTGGCCAGGTGGCCGTCCGGGCGGAGGATGAACGCCGTTGGGCCTTCGGGGCGGTAGAGGCGGGCGAACTCGCCGGCGGCGTCGCGGTACGCGGGGACGGGCAGGGCGTCGGGGGCGGCGGGCGCGGGTGCGGTCTCGCGGGCCAGTACGGCGATGACCTCGAGCGAGGGCCTGGCCGTCCCGTCCGCCTCCCACAGGCCGCGCACGGTCTCGGCGGCCGCCGTCAGGCGGGCCGGGTC
>JBFARE010000123.1:0-2899 GCA_040674215.1 Nocardia sp. NPDC050193
GGCGAGCGTCATCCTCCAGATGACCGCGGCCGGCCTCGGCGACATCGAGAAGTTCCCGTTCATCGACCCGCCGGACCACCGCAACATCCGCGACGGCGTCCAGCTGCTCCAGGAACTGAACGCGCTGGACCCGTCCGAGAAGGACCCCCGCAAGCGGCTCACCCAGACCGGCCGCAAGCTGGCCCAGCTGCCGGTCGACCCGCGGCTCGCCCGGATGGTCCTGGAGGCCGACAAGAACGGCTGTGTGCGCGAGGTCATGGTGATAGCCGCCGCGCTGTCCATCCAGGACCCCCGCGAACGCCCGGCCGACAAGCAGACCCAGGCCGACCAGCAGCACGCCCGCTTCAAGGACGAGACCAGCGACTTCCTCGCCTACCTCAACCTGTGGCGGTACGTCCGCGAGCAGCAGAAGGAGCGCGGCTCCTCCTCCTTCCGGCGCATGTGCAAGCAGGAGTACCTGAACTTCCTGCGCATCCGTGAGTGGCAGGACATCTACACGCAGCTGCGCACGGTCGCCAAGCAGATGGGCATCCACCTGAACGAGGAGGACGCGCCCGAGCAGAGCGTGCACGTCTCCCTCCTCGCCGGGCTGCTGTCGCACATCGGCATGAAGGACGTGAAGGACGGCAACAAGAACGAGTACCTGGGCGCGCGCAGTGCCAAGTTCGCGATCTTCCCGGGTTCCGCGCTCTTCAAGAAGCAGCCGCGGTTCGTGATGTCGGCCGAGCTGGTGGAGACCTCCCGGCTCTGGGCCCGGGTCAACGCGAAGATCGAGCCGGAGTGGGTCGAGCCGCTCGCCGGCCACCTGCTGAAGCGGACGTACAGCGAACCGCGCTGGGAGAAGGACCAGGCGGCCGTGATGGCCGACGAGAAGGTCACGCTGTACGGCGTCCCGATCATCGCCCAGCGCAAGGTCAACTACGGCCGGATCGACCCGGAGACCTCCCGCGACCTGTTCATCCGCAACGCGCTGGTCGAGGGGGACTGGCGCACGCACCACAAGTTCTTCGCCGACAACCGCCGGCTCCTCAGCGAGGTCGAGGAGCTGGAGCACCGTGCCCGGCGCCGGGACATCGTGGTGGACGACGAGACGCTGTTCGACTTCTACGACCAGCGGGTGCCCGAACACGTCGTCTCCGGCGCGCACTTCGACTCCTGGTGGAAGCGCAAGCGGCACGAGCAGCCCGACCACCTGGACTTCGAGCGGGAGATGCTCATCCGCGAGTCGGCGGAGGCGGTCACCAAGGCCGACTATCCGGACTCCTGGCGGCAGGGCCCGCTGAAGTTCCGGGTCACGTACCAGTTCGAGCCGGGCGCGGACGCGGACGGCGTCACCGTCCACATCCCCCTCCAGGTGCTCAACCAGGTGACGGACGAGGGCTTCGACTGGCAGATCCCGGGTCTGCGCGAGGAGGTCGTCACGGAGCTGATCCGTTCCCTCCCGAAGCCGATCCGCCGCCACTACGTGCCGGCGCCGAACTTCGCGAAGCGTTTCCTGGAGCAGACGGCGCCTTCGCAGGAGCCGCTCACCACCGCCATGGCCCGCGAGCTCAAGCGGATGGTCGGCGTCCCGTTCGAGGCCGAGGACTTCGACCGGTCACGGCTGCCCGAGCACCTCAAGATCACCTTCCGGATCGTCGACGAGCGGCGTCGCAAGCTCGCCGAGGACAAGGACCTCGAGACCCTGAAGCTGCGGCTGAAACCGAAGGCCCGGCAGGCCATCTCGCAGGCGGCCGCGGCCACCGCCGAGCGGCAGGGCGGCGAGTCCCTGGAGCGTTCGGGTCTGACGGACTGGACGATCGGCACGCTCACCCGCGTCTTCGAGACCCGCCGCGCGGGCCAGCCGGTGAAGGCCTACCCGGCGCTGGTCGACGACGGGGACACCGTGTCCGTACGGCTCTTCGACACGGAGGCCGAGCAGGCCGAGGCGATGTGGAAGGGCACGCGCCGGCTGATCCTGCGCACCATCCCGGTCAACCCGGCAAAGTTCGCATCCGAGAAGTTGACGAACGTTCAGAAGCTCGCGCTCTCCGCGAATCCGCACGGTTCGATCCAGGCGCTCTTCGACGACTGCGCGATGGCGGCGGCCGACCGGCTGATCGCCGACTTCGGCGGACCGGCCTGGGACGAGGAGTCGTACCGCAAGCTCTACGAGAAGGTGCGCGCGGAGATCGTCGACACGACGGTGCGCACGGTCGGGCAGGTGCAGCAGGTGCTGGCCGCCTGGCAGGCCTGCGAGCGCCGCCTGAAGGGCGTACGCAGCCCCGTGCTGCTCGCCAACCTGGCGGACGTGCGGGGGCAGCTGGACGCCCTCGTGAAGCCGGGCTTCGTGACCTGGGCGGGGCTGCGCCGGCTGCCCGACCTCATGCGGTACCTGGTGGCCGCGGACCGGCGCCTCCAGCAGATGCCGACCTCCGTGCAGCGGGACACCAGCCGCATGGAGAAGGTCCACGAGATGCAGGACGAGTACGCGTGGCTGCTGGAGCAGCTGCCCCAGGGGCGGCCGGTTCCCCAGCAGGCCCTGGACATCCGCTGGATGATCGAGGAGCTCCGGGTCAGCTATTTCGCCCACGCGTTGGGCACGGCGTACCCCGTCTCCGACAAGCGGATCGTGAAGGCGATCGACGCGCTGGCACCGTAACGGCTCCCGTACGGAGGGTGAGTTCGACCGGCGGGCTCACCCTCCTGTACAGTCCTTCTCGCAGCACAGCGCAACACCAAGTGCCGCGAAACTCCCCCGGTCCGCAAGGGTTCGGGTGAGCTCCAGGTCCTGTGGAGCAGTTTGGAGTGCTCGCCACCCTGTCAAGGTGGAGGCCGCGGGTTCAAATCCCGTCAGGACCGCAGTGAGAGAGTGAGGACAGCTTACCTTCGTTGAGGCTGGCCTCACTCGCGACAGCCA
>JBFARE010000124.1:0-2898 GCA_040674215.1 Nocardia sp. NPDC050193
GTGGTGGACAGGGCGTAGGAGCGGGTGGGCGCGGGGGTCGCGGCCACGGCGGCGGAGGCACCGCCGTCACCCGCGGCGGACGTCCCCCCGGCCTGCCGGGAGGCGGCGGACCCGGCAGGGGACGGGTCGTCGTCGGAGGACGCCCACACGCCGAGACCCGCTCCGAGCGCGGCGACCAGTCCGCCGGCCAGCAGGGCCCGCGTGACCACCTGCTGCTGCGGCTTCCTCTGCGGCGCCCGGCGCCGGTGCCTGTGCCTGCTCACTCCGCCAACCGTACGACCCCCGGCCGTCCGAAGCGCGCCGAGCCCGGTGTGACGCGGTCCACGACACATTCCGAAACTCTCTCGTTCGGGTGAAATTCAGGCATCGGTCGGACACGCCATGACCACTCTCGATAACGTGACGACACACCCTTCACTGCATCCCCTGCCACATCACACGTGACGTGAGGATCCACGCTGCCTGCGCACCGTCTCCCCGCCCTCTCCGGCCGTCTCGCCATACCGGCGCAGACCCGGACCTCCCCCGCACCGCTGCTGGACGGCTTCAACACCGCCGCCGCCGAAGAGGCCCACCACACCCTCCTCGGCTGTCTCCGCAGCCTCCGCTGGGCCCGGCGCGTGGCCGACCACCGTCCCTATCCGACGCTCGACGCGCTGCTGGCCGCCTGCGACGAGGCCGCGTACGACCTGGGCCCGGGCGATCTCACGGAGGCGCTGGCCACGGAATCCCTCCCCGCGCTGCCGCAGGACGCGTACGGCGCGGCGCACATGGCGCTGAACGCGGCGCACGCGGCCTACGAGGCCCGCTTCGGACACGCGTTCGTCATCTGCCTGTCGGCCGTCCCTCCGGGCGAGTCCCTCGACCACGTCCTGACGGGCATCCGGTCACGATTGACGAACGATCCCGAGGACGAACGGGTCGTCGCGGCCGAGGAACTGCGCAGGCTGGCCAAGCAGCGGCTGACGCGCCTCCTCCAGGGCGCCGGGGCGTGAACGGCACCACCGCGCCGCGCCCCTGACCGGCGGCGACGCTCCCACGGGCGGCGCATCACCGCACAAACCGCCCAGAAGCCGGGACCACTAACCCAAACGCGTGCCACTTTGATCACACCGGTAGGCCCCCTGTAAGCGCCGGGCCGACGGCTCGATAGCATGCTGGGGGCCGGTGGACCGTACCCGGCCGGGCCCGTCCGACACCCAAGCCGGCAGGCCCCAATCCCCGCTCCCGGAGGGTTCTTCCGTGCCGGCTGGAACGCTGTACCGCGGCCGGGAAGGAATGTGGTCCTGGGTGGCTCATCGAGTCACCGGCGTCCTCATCTTCTTCTTCCTGTTCGTTCACGTGCTGGACACCGCGCTCGTGCGTGTCTCCCCCGAGGACTACGACAAGGTCGTAGCCACCTACAAGACCCCGCTCGTCGCGTGCCTGGAGTACGGCCTCGTGGCCGCGATCCTCTTCCACGCACTCAACGGCCTGCGCGTCATCGCCGTCGACTTCTGGTCGAAGGGTCCGCGCTACCAGAAGCAGATGCTCTGGAGCGTCGTCGGCCTGTGGCTGGTGCTGATGCTCGGGGCGATCTACCCCGTCCTCGGCCACGCCGCTCGTGAACTGTTCGGGAGCTGAGACCGATGGCCACCACTGAAACCACCGCGGCCGGGATCGGCCCCGTCGAGGGCGGTTCCGTCTACGACGTCGACAACCCCGCGCCCCTGATCGAGGCCCCGCGCAAGCGCACCAAGAAGACCCCGAAGTCCACCCGTGGCAACTTCGAGATGGCCGCCTGGCTCTTCATGCGCCTGTCCGGCGTCGTGCTGGTCGTCCTGGTCCTGGGCCACCTGCTGATCCAGCTGGTGCTGGACGGGGGCGTCTCCAAGATCGGCTTCGCCTTCGTCGCCGGCCGCTGGGCCTCCCCGTTCTGGCAGGTCTGGGACCTGCTGATGCTGTGGCTCGCGATGCTGCACGGGGCGAACGGCCTGCGGACCGTCATCAACGACTACGCGGAGCGCGCGAACACCCGGCTGTGGCTGAAGGGCCTGCTCTACACCGCCACGGTGTTCACCATCCTGCTGGGCACGCTGGTGATCTTCACCTTCGACCCGAACATCCGCTAGGCGCACGGGACCGAGGGACTGAGAGAACCACTCATGAAGATCCATAAGTACGACACCGTCATCGTCGGCGCAGGTGGCGCCGGTATGCGCGCCGCGATCGAGTCGACGAAGCGCAGCCGCACCGCCGTGCTGACCAAGCTCTACCCCACCCGCTCCCACACGGGCGCCGCGCAGGGCGGCATGGCCGCCGCGCTGGCCAACGTGGAGGAGGACAACTGGGAGTGGCACACCTTCGACACGGTCAAGGGCGGTGACTACCTGGTCGACCAGGACGCCGCCGAGATCCTGGCGAAGGAGGCCATCGACTCCGTCCTCGACCTGGAGAAGATGGGCCTGCCGTTCAACCGCACGCCGAACGGCACCATCGACCAGCGCCGCTTCGGCGGTCACAGCCGCAACCACGGCGAGGCCCCGGTCCGCCGGTCCTGCTACGCGGCCGACCGCACCGGCCACATGATCCTCCAGACGCTGTACCAGAACTGCGTGAAGGAGGGCGTGGAGTTCTACAACGAGTTCTACGTCCTCGACCAGCTGATCACCGAGGTCGACGGGGTGAAGCGGTCCGCCGGCGTCGTCGCGTACGAGCTGGCGACCGGCGAGATCCACGTCTTCCAGGCGAAGGCCGTGATCTACGCCTCCGGCGGCACCGGCAAGTTCTTCAAGGTGACGTCGAACGCGCACACGCTGACGGGTGACGGCCAGGCGGCGGTCTACCGCCGGGGCCTGCCGCTGGAGGACATGGAGTTCTTCCAGTTCCACCCGACCGGCATCTGGCGCATGGGCATCC
>JBFARE010000125.1:0-2893 GCA_040674215.1 Nocardia sp. NPDC050193
CGAAGACGTGCGAACTGAAGATCGGCAAAGGTGGCGGCTGGCAGGACGCCTACGGCGTCATGGACAGCAAGACCGGGAAGCTCAAGCCGTACAAGAGCGCGCTCAGATCCAGCACCTGCTCGACCTCGGCCCACGGCCCGTCCGGCTGCCCCTTCTCTTCCAGGACCAGCGCGGACAGATCCTCCAGGGCGCCGGGATCCAGTGCGTCCAGGCCCGCCCGGTCGATCCACAGGTGGGTGACCCATTCGTCACCGAGCGCTTCGCTCGTCACCTCGGTGACCAGCACCACCGCCGCGCCCACCGCGCCGGCCGCCACGATCTCCACCACCGCGGCCGGGCCGTCGGCGCGGCCGTACCGGAAGGTGCGGGATTCGTAGGTGAGCTCGGTGGCGGAGTGCACCTCGGCCACCACGGCGGCCAGCTCGTCGTAGGAGAGCATCCGGCCGCCGACGGTGACACTCGCCGGATCGCCACCCTGCAGTGGCCGCGCCCGGTCGGCGTAGGTCACCGGCCGGGACGACTGCGCCGCGATCTCCGCCGCGATCTCCGGATCGTCGAGAACCAGCCAGGCGAGCTCCGGGGCCTCCGGCGGCGCACCCGCCGTGATCCCGGCCACCGCCGACAGACCGGCGGCCGTATCGACCGCGTCCATCGGCACCAGCGCCGCACCCGACTTGAGCACCGCCCAGGTGGCGACGGCCGCGTCGACCCCGCGGTCGAGCCGCGCCACCACACCGGTACCCGGCCCGTAGCCGCGTGCGATGAGCACCCGGGCCAGTCGCGACGAACGCTGGTCCAGCTCCTGGTAGGTGATCTCCTCCTCACCCCACACCACCGCGGGAGCTTCCGGATCGTCCTCCACCGAGGCGCGCAGCGTCTGCGGCAGCGCGGTACCGGTGGTGGCCGTGGGCGCCACCTGCTGGGCGGGGGCGGCCATCCGCTCGCGTTCGGCGGTATCGAGGATATCGATATCGCCCACCCGGATCTGCGGGTCGGCGGCCACCGCGGCGAGGATCCGTTCGAACCGGCGCCCGAACGACTGCACGGTCGCTTCGTCGAACAGGTCGGTGGCGTAACCGAACACCGACCACAGTTCCCCGAACCCGCCGTCCGCGTCGCGCTGCGGATCGATACCGATCTGCAGATCGAACTTCGCGGCGAGCGCCTGCTCGCCCAGTGCCTGCACGGTCAGCCCGGGCAGGTCCAGGGTCGGCTGCTCGGTGTTCTGGAATGCCAGCACCACGCTCAGCAGCGGGTTGTGCGCGGTCGCCCGGCCCGGCAGCACCGACTCCACCACCCGTTCGAACGGGATATCGGCATTGGCGAAGGCCGACAGATCCGTTTCGCGGGCCTGCTCCAGCAGATCGGCGAAGGTCATCGTCGGTTCCACCCGGGTGCGCAGGGCCAGGGTGTTGACGAACATACCGACCAGATCGTCGAGTTCCTGCTCGCCGCGTCCGGCGATCGGGGTGCCGACCACGATGTCGCCGGCATTGGTGAGCCGGGACAGCAGCACCGCCACCGCGGCGTGCATCACCATGAACAAGGTCACGCCACGCGCCCGCGCGGCCTCGTCCAGCAACCGGTGCACCTCGGCGTCCACCGCGAAACTCGTCAGCCCACCACGCAGGGACGGCAGCGGCGGCCGCGGCCGGTCCAGCGGGAGTTCGACATCCCCGGCGACGCCGTCGAGCTGCTTCTGCCAGTAGGCCAGCTGACCGGCGGCCACCGAGGTCGGATCGGTAACGTCGCCGACCACCGACCGCTGCCACAGCGCGAAGTCCGCGTACTGCACCGGCAACGGCGACCAGCCCGGCGCATCGCCGCCCACGCGGGCGAGATAGGCCGTCACCAGATCCCGCGCCAGTGGCGCCATGGAGGCGCCGTCGGCCGCGATATGGTGCGCGACGAACGCGAGCACGTGCTCGTCGGGCCCGGTTTCGAGCAGCAACGCCCGGACCGGGACCTGCTGGGTGACATCGAATCCGGCCGACATCAGCTCGCCGATCCGGGTGAGCGGGTCGGTGGCCGACGCGGTGATCAGCCCGCCGCGCAGTACCTCCGCGACCGGCAGGATCTCCTGGTACGGGAGGCCGTCGGCATCGGCCGGGTATCGGGTGCGCAGCGATTCGTGCCGCTCCAGCACATCCGAGACCGCCGCGCGCATGGCCGCGACATCGAGGGCACCCGACAGACGGATTGCCAGCGGGATGTTGTATGCGGCCGAACTCGGATCGAACTGGTTGATCAGCCACATCCGCTGCTGGGCCAGCGACAACGGGAGCCGCTCCGGCCGCGGCCCGACCTCGAGGGCCCGGCGGCCACCGGTTCCGGCATGCTGTTCGACCCGCACGGCCAGCCCGGCCACGGTCGGTGCCTCGAACAGCGCTCGCACCGGCACCGTGGTGTCGAGTGCGGCGCCGAGGCGAGCCGCGACCTGCGTCGCCACCAGCGAGTTACCGCCGAGGGCGAAGAAGTCGTCGTCGGCACCCACCCGTTCGACGCCCAGGACCGCGGCGTACACGCCGGCCACGATCTCCTCGATCGGAGTCGACGGCGCCCGGAACTCCTGCGCCTCGAACACCGGCTCCGGCAGCGCTTTCCGGTCCAGCTTGCCCGAGGCGTTGAGCGGGAACTCGTCCAGCACCATCAGCACCGTCGGCACCATATAGGCGGGCAGCCGATCGGTCAGGTGGCGGCGCAGTTCGTCGGTGTCGACGACCGCGGTCTGCGCGGGGACCACATAACCCACCAGCCGGTCACCGGTCTGCGGATCGGACTTGGCGGTCACCACCGCGCGCGCCACCGATGCGTGCTCGGTCAACGCGGACTCGATCTCACCGAGTTCGATGCGCTGACCACGCACCTTCACCTGGAAATCCGAGCGACCCAC
>JBFARE010000126.1:0-2770 GCA_040674215.1 Nocardia sp. NPDC050193
ACGCAACACCGTTGAGCGAGCCATCAACCGTCTCAAAGGCTTCCGCGCGGTCGCCACACGCTACGAGAAACGGGCCTACACCTACCTCGGCACCGTCACCGTCGCAGCACTCATCATCTGGCTCCGCACATGATCCGAGAAACAGCGCCTAAGGGCGAAGGCGTACCAGGACACGGCCGACTTCTTCTCTTCCATCGAGGCCGGAAGGCCCGACTCGGTGTCGAACTCTTCACCGTCGCGCATGGCTCGCATGAGCTTCGTGCGGAAGTGGTCGGCGAGCGCCTTCGTGCGGAATGACTCCGAGAGCACATTGCCGACAACGGACCAGCGAACACCGTACGAGGGCGTTTTGGTGTCCCGCTTGCGAACCGCCCAAACTTTCACGTCAAGGGACTTCACGCCGCTGCCTCCAGCTGTCGCAGCCACGTGGTGACGTCGTTCCGCCAAACCCGGAGTTCTCAATTGGGCAGCTTGAACGCGGCTGGCCCGTATCCCAGCTCCCGCCAGCGGTAGAAGGTGCGGCGAGAGACGCCCCCCAGCTCGTCCAGGACCTAAAGGTTGTCCCGTAACGAGGTCCGGGGTCTCAGGCATACTGGCGCTCTTGTCGCTGGGGGCCGGACCCAGGAGGGGAGCCTGAGTGCCTGAGCTGCGGTGTGAAGCGGTTCGTTGGGTCGATGACGAGCCCTTTCCCGGCATCGTCGAGGTTCAGTTCGTTGACGCTGCGGGCCAGCGTTGGTCTTTGATCGACAAGAGCTCGATCTTCGCGAAGTTCGCTGAGCTGACTCCCGAGTCGGTCTACCCGGTGAAGGTCACGGTGGCGTGCGAGGTCCAGGGCGACATCGAGGCGATGGGCGGCGACGGAGTCGTGACCGTCTCCACTTCGCCGGACGGGGTAACGACGCCGGATGGACGGGACACCTTCGCTGTGAACCAGAGTCAGCTCATCTCGTAAGAGCGAGATTGTGAAGTCGGGCGATGCCGAGCATGGCCTGGTGAACGCCGGTGCCCTTGAGCCGGCAGTCGCGCAGGATCTTCCAGTTCTTCAGCCGAGACAGGGCGTGTTCGACCCGGGCGCGTGCCCGGCGGTGGACGGCGTTCTCCGCCTCCTGCTGCGGGCTGAGATGCGTCTGGCCACGTTGTTTGCGGTGTGGGATGAGCAGACCGGTGCCCTGGTAGCCGCCGTCGGCGATGACCGGGGCGCCGCGGCAGGCCCGGTCGACACCGGACTCCGCAAAGGCCCGGCAGTCGTTGCGGCTGCCAGGCAGCGGAATCCCGATCGCCACGACCAGGTGGCTGTTGGCGTCGATGACGACCTGCAGGTTGGTCGAGAACCGGTAATTCCTGCTGGAAGCGGCGATGCTGCGGTCGCGGGTGGGCACCAGGGTGCCGTCGACGATGTACACGGTGTCCTTGCGCGGTCGGCGGGCCGGGGAGATGGCCAGCAGGGGTGAGAGGTGATCGAGAATGCGGTCCGCCGCGGACTTCGAGATCCCGAACAGCGGCGCTACCTGCCGCAATGTGAGGTTCGTGCGCCAGTACGTGGCCACCAGCAGCACCCGGTCCTCCAGCGGCAGTCGCCAGGGACGGCCGCGCTGAACATCGCCGCCACGGCGCCGCACCAACGCCACCAGACTTGCGAACTGCACCTCGGTCAGCCCGGTGAACGGCTCGATCCACTTCGGATCATCCGCTGAGATCACCCCACCCATGCCCAGGCAACGCAGCAACCGCCACATGGGTTACGGGACAACCTCTAGCGGAGCTGTGGCGTGGTTGCTGCCAGGGTGCGCAGTGCGGACTGGTCACCGCCGAGAGCTCTGCCATCGGTCACCCGTGGCAGTAATGTCGGTCCGTACTGCCGTGACATAGAGGGGGAACTGGTGACCGAACGACGCGCCGTGGCCGTATTCATCCATGGGCTGTTTTCTAGCGCGGGCGGTGCCTGGGGCGTCATGCGCGAGCTGCTGGAGAAGGACGAGGAACTTTCCGAACTGCGGCAGCTGTACTTCGAGTACCGCTCCCCCTGGAGGAGGAGCCGCCCCTATAGGCGTATCCCTCAATACAAGGACCTCGCCGGCGAGCTGGCCACCTACCTGGACTCCCACGTGGATCGCACGGGGGAAGACCTCATCCTGGTCACCCATAGCCAAGGGGGCCTGCTCGCACAGCGCTTTCTTGCTGAGGCCTCCCGCCGTGGTGAGGCGGACCAGCTCAGGCACATCAAAGGCGTGATCATGTTTGCCTGCCCGACCGCTGGCTCTGCGTTCGGCCTGAAGAGCCGCGGGGTCCTGCGCTGGCTACAGCTGATGCGCTCACCTCAAGAGCGAGCCCTGCGGCCGCTGGATCCCGAGGTGAAGGAGGCGGAGCAGACGGTCGTGCAGAACTTTGCCTATACCAACGAGACGACAAACGTGTCGTGCCCGATCCCTATCTACGTCTATGCCGGCTCCAGCGACGCCATCGTGCAGCCCGCATCAGCCCACGGGCCCTTTCGTCATGTCGGCACATTGCCTGGTGGGCATTCCGAGATCGTCCAGCCTGCCTCACACTCCGACATCCGCTACGTGACCCTCAAGAAGCGCCTGACCGAGATGATGACGGCCCAGAACCACGCGCAAGCCGGAGGGGTGGTGGGAACCGCGGCGGCCCGGACATCACCGCCAGCCACCCCCCAACCTACGATCAAGCACGTAACCACCGGGCGCCGCCTACGCCAGTTCATCGACTCAGGCGCCACCCTGACGGATAGCGAGTGGAACGAAACGCTAGC
>JBFARE010000127.1:0-2730 GCA_040674215.1 Nocardia sp. NPDC050193
GCAGAGCTCGCAGGCCACCCGCGGCTCGGTTCCCGACACGGCGGTCACCTGCCCCGCGCCGGACGTCAAGGTGAGTGACGCGGCCACCCTCGAACAGGCTCTGGCGCAGGCGCGGCCCGGCGACAGCATCGCCCTCGCGGACGGCACCTACCTCGGCAACTTCACCGCCGAGGCGTCCGGTACGGCGGCCAAGCCGGTGTTCCTGTGCGGCGGTTCCGGCGCGGTCCTGGACGGCGGCGGCACCGACGACGGATACGCCTTCCACCTGAACCACGTCGCCTACTGGCGGCTGGTCGGCTTCACGGTCCGCGACGCGCAGAAGGGCGTCATGGCGGACGGTGTGGTGGGCACCGTCATCCAGGGACTCACCGTCGAACAGATCGGCGACGAGGCCATCCACCTGCGCGGATTCAGCTCGGACAACATGGTCCGGGACAACACCGTCCGCACCACCGGGCTGCGCCGCGAGAAGTACGGCGAGGGCGTCTACATCGGCACCGCCGAGTCCAACTGGTGCACGGTGACCGCCTGCAAGCCCGACACCAGCGACCGCAACGTGGTGCTGAACAACCACATCAGCGACACCACCGCCGAGTCCGTCGACATCAAGGAGGGCACCAGCGACGGCAAGGTCGTCGGCAACACCTTCGACGGATCCAAACTGAGCGGCTCCCACAACAACGACTCCTGGGTCGATGTGAAGGGCAACGGCTGGCTGTTGCAGAACAACACCGGAAGCCACTCCCCGCTTGACGGCTTCCAGACCCACCGCATCGTCGACGGCTGGGGCACCGGCAACACCTTCCGGGGCAACACCGCCGACGTGGACGGGCCCGGCTACGGCTTCCACCTGACGTCCGACGGCAACAAGGTCACCTGCGACAACAAGGCGAACGGCGCGGCCGACGGCCTGTCCAACACCCCCTGCACCTCCTGACGGCACCTCCCTCCCCGGCTTCCTCCACCCTTCCGCAGGCCGCCCCGACCGGCCCGTGCGGTGGGCCGACACGCCCCGACACCCCTGGAGACCACCGTGACCCCTGCGGACGACACCCGCGGACCCGCACCCCGCCTCACCGTCATCGGCACCGGCTACCTCGGCGCCACCCACGCCATCTGCATGGCCGTCCTGGGCTTCGACGTCCTCGGCGTCGACGTCGACCCGGACAAGATCGATCGGCTCGGCTCCGGCGAGGTGCCCTTCTTCGAGCCCGGCCTCCCGGAACTGCTCGCGAAGGCCCTCGACACCGGCCGGCTCCGCTTCACGACCAGCTTCGAGGAGGCGGGCGAGTTCGGCGACATCCACTTCGTCTGCGTGGGCACCCCCCAGCAGCAGGGCTCCCACGCGGCGGACCTGACCTACGTCGACGGCGCGGTGACGGAACTCGCCCGGCATCTGCGCCGGCGCGCCCTGGTGGTCGGCAAGTCCACCGTCCCGGTGGGCACCGCCGCCCGGCTGACGGAGCTCGTCCAGCGGACGGCGCCCGCCGGCACGGACGTCGAACTCGCCTGGAACCCGGAGTTCCTGCGCGAGGGGTACGCCGTGGACGACACGCTGCGGCCGGACCGCCTGGTCTTCGGCACGCAGTCCTCGTGGGCCGAGGAGCAGCTGCGGGCCGCGTTCGCCCCGGTGATCGAGCAGGGCACCCCGGTGGTCGTCACCGACCTGCCCACCGCCGAACTGGTCAAGGTCGCCGCCAACTCCTTCCTGGCGACCAAGATCTCCTACATCAACGCCATGGCGGAGGTCTGCGAGGCGACCGGCGCCGATGTCACCGGTCTCGCGCAGGCGCTGTCCTACGACGACCGGATCGGCGGACGGTTCCTCAGGCCCGGCCTCGGCTTCGGCGGCGGCTGCCTGCCCAAGGACATCAGGGCGTTCAGTCACCGCGCCGAGGAACTGGGCGTCGGCCAGGCCGTGTCGTTCCTGCGCGAGGTCGACGCCATCAACCAGCGGCGCCGGGCCCGCACGGTGGACCTGGTCCGCGAGCTGGCCGGCGGCGACCTGGCCGGTGTCCGGGTGACCGCGCTCGGTGCGGCGTTCAAGCCGAACTCCGACGACATCCGCGACGCCCCGGCGCTGGACGTGGCCCGGACCCTGCACCGGGCCGGCGCGGTGGTGACCGTCGTCGACCCGGCGGCCACCGGGAACGCCCGGCGCGCCTACCCGGAGCTGACCTACGCCACGGACGCGCTCGACGCAGCCGCCGGGGCCGATGTCGTGGTGCTGCTCACCGAGTGGACCGAGTTCCGGGAGATCGACCCGCAGGCCATGGGCGAGGTCGTCGCCGGACGCCGGATCGTCGACGGACGGCACGCCCTCGACCCGGCCCGGTGGCGCGCCGCGGGCTGGGAGTACCGTGCGCTGGGCCGCCCCTGAGGGCCCGCCCTGACGCACGAAGGACGGCCGTGCGACGGCGCCCCCTGACCCGGTGAGTTCGCAAGACCGGGTGACGGGGCGTCTGGCTCGCCGGCATCGGCTGGAACCCCCTGAACCGGATGGTGTCGGCACCGGCCGGGATTCCATCGGCGGCCCGAACGGCGACATGCTCTGGGACACCGCCCCCGGCGTCCGCGCCTTCTGACGCCGAGACGGGGCCGGTTTACGCCCAACCGGCATAAAAGGGAAGCAAAATGAGGTCGCGTCGGAGCAACGCCCGCACCTGCGGCAACATCTAGGTGAACGACGGGGCCGTGCCCGCACGGACGCGGTCGTGTCGAGGGCCGGAC
>JBFARE010000128.1:0-2719 GCA_040674215.1 Nocardia sp. NPDC050193
TCCTGATCCACAATGCCGGGCTCTTCAAGATTTTCTGCCGCACGGGCATGAGCCAGGTCGAGGTCCTCCGCCGCCGCCAGGGCGCGCTCGGCGGACAGCTGGGCGGCGCCGCTGCCGTGCACCCGGTTGAGCACCAGGCCTGCCAGCGGCATGTCCTCGGCGGCCAGCCGTTCCACGAAGTACGCGGCCTCCCGCAGCGCGTCCCGCTCGGGAGCCGCCACCACGAGGAACGCCGTACCGGGCGCCTGGAGCAGCTTGTAGGTGGCGTCCGCGCGCGTGCGGAAGCCGCCGAACATCGAGTCCATCGCGGCGACGAACGTCTGCACGTCCTTCAGCAGCTGTCCGCCGAGCAGCTTGCCGAGGGCGCCGGTCATCATCGACATCCCGACGTTCAGGAACTTCATGCCCGCGCGTCCGCCGACCTTGGCCGGCGCGAGCAGGACGCGGATCAGCTTGCCGTCCAGGAACGACCCGAGGCGCTTCGGCGCGTCCAGGAAGTCGAGGGCGGAGCGGGACGGCGGGGTGTCGACGACGATCAGGTCCCACTCGTCCCGCGCGCGCAGCTGTCCCAGCTTCTCCATCGCCATGTACTCCTGCGTGCCCGCGAAGCCCGCCGAGAGCGACTGGTAGAACGGGTTGCCCAGGATCGCGTTGGCCCGGTCGGCGTCCGCGTGCGCCTCGACGATCTCGTCGAAGGTGCGCTTCATGTCGAGCATCATCGCGTGCAGTTCGCCGTCGCCCTCGACGCCCTTGACGCGGCGCGGGGTGTTGTCCAGCGAGTCGATGCCCATGGACTGGGCGAGCCGGCGCGCCGGGTCGATGGTGAGGACCACCACCTTGCGGCCCCGCTCGGCCGCCCTGAGCCCCAGCGCCGCGGCCGTGGTGGTCTTGCCGACACCGCCCGAGCCGCAGCACACCACGATGCGGGTCGCCGGGTCGTCGAGCAGCGGATCGAGGTCCAGCACGGGCGCGGGGGAGAGACGGTGCCGGGTGCCCTTGCGGTCGTGAGCCTGGTCCTCACTCATGCGATCCCCTGCTTCCGCAGTTCCTTGGAGAGCTGGTACAGGCCCGCGAGGTCCATTCCCTCGGCGAGCAACGGCAGTTCGTGCAGCGGCAGATCGAGCTCACCGAGGACCGCGCGCTGTTCGTGCTCCAGCGCGTACCGCTCGGCGTACTCCTCGGCCTGCTGGAGGAGCGGATCCACCAGGCGCTCGGCGTGGCCGCCGCGCCGTGCCCCACCGAGCCCGGCGGCGGACAGCGACCGGGCGACAGAAGAACGAGCCACGGTCCGTACGAGTTCCAGCTCGTCCTCGCCCAGCACCTCGGGGCGCACCATGTTGACGATGACCCGCCCCACCGGCAGCTTGGCCGCCCGCAGCTCGGCGATGCCGTCGGCCGTCTCCTGGACGGGCATCTCCTCCAGCAGCGTCACCAGGTGCACGGCCGTCTCCGGCGACTTCAGCACCCTCATGACGGCCTGTGCCTGGTTGTGTATCGGGCCGATCCTGGCCAGTCCCGCGACCTCGTCGTTGACGTTCAGGAAGCGGGTGACGCGTCCCGTGGGCGGGGCGTCCATGACGACGTAGTCGTACACGAAGCGCCCGTTCTTGTCCTTGCGCCGGACCGCCTCGCACGCCTTGCCGGTGAGGAGCACGTCCCGCAGCCCGGGCGCGATGGTGGTGGCGAAGTCGATGGCGCCGAGCTTCTTCAGGGCCCGCCCGGCGCCCCCCAGCTTGTAGAACATCTGGAGGTAGTCCAGAAGGGCCAGTTCGGGATCGATGGCCAGTGCGTACACCTCACCGCCGCCCGAGGCGACGGCGATCTTGCGTTCCTCGTAGGGCAACGCCTCCGTCTCGAAGAGCTGTGCGATGCCCTGCCGGCCCTCCACCTCGACGAGAAGCGTCCGCTTCCCTGCCGTGGCGAGGGCGAGGGCGAGTGCCGCGGCGACCGTCGTCTTACCGGTCCCGCCCTTGCCGCTGACGACCTGGAGCCTGCTCACGTCTTCGAGCGTAACCATTCGGCGCCCGAGGCAATCGGGAGACTGTGGACAACAGGGGGCGGTATCGGCCACATGGCCTGTGGAGGAGGCCCTCCGGCACAGCGGATACAGTCGGCCCCATGACCAAGTGGGAATACGCAACCGTGCCGCTGCTCGTCCACGCCACGAAGCAGATTCTGGACACCTGGGGCGAGGACGGCTGGGAGCTCGTCCAGGTCGTGCCCGGGCCGAACAACCCGGAGCAGCTCGTCGCCTACCTGAAGCGGGCGAAGGCGTGAGCGCGGTCGAGGCGAGGCTCGCCGAGCTGGGTCTGACCCTGCCCGCTGTCGTGCCGCCCCTCGCGGCCTACCAGCCGGCCGTGCAGTCCGGCCCGTACGTGTACACGGCCGGTCAGCTGCCCATGGTGGACGGCAAGCTGCCGATCACCGGCAAGGTCGGCGCCGAGGTCACACCGGAGGAGGCCAAGGAGCTGGCCCGCACCTGCGCGCTGAACGCCCTGGCCGCCGTCAAGTCGGTCGCGGGCGATCTCGACCGCATCGCGCGCGTGGTGAAGGTCGTCGGCTTCGTGGCGTCCGCCTCGGACTTCACCGGCCAGCCCGCCGTCCTCAACGGTGCGAGCGAGCTGCTGGGCGAGGTCCTCGGCGACAAGGGCGTGCACGCGCGCAGTGCGGTGGGCGTCGCCGTGCTGCCGCTGGACGCGCCCGTGGAGGTCGACATCCA
>JBFARE010000129.1:0-2645 GCA_040674215.1 Nocardia sp. NPDC050193
GCCCTGGCCAGCGAGCCCAGATACCCCTTGGGCAGCCCGGGGTTGCGGATCACCACCGAACGCCAGTAGAGCGGCCCCGAGATGAGGTCCAGCGCCAGCTCCCCGTCGAGGCCCTCGCGGATCTCGCCGCGCCCGGCCGCCGCCGCGACGATCTTCAGGGCGACCTCCTCCTGCCCCTCCTTCAGCGCCTTCTGGAGCGCGTCGGCGATCTCGGGGTTGCGGGCCGCCTCGGCCTGGAGGTCGGGAATGATCTGCGAGGCCACCGGGTGCCGCAGCGCCCGGGAGGTCACCTCGTAGAGCATGCGCAGATCGCCCTCCAGGCTGCCCGTCTCCGGGGCCGGCAGCCCCTGCACGGCGATCGCCGAGACGATGTCGAGGACGAGGTGCAGCTTGGAGCGCCAGCGCCGGTAGACGGCGGTCTTGCCGACGCCCGCGCGACGGGCGATGCCCTCGATGGACATCCGGGCGTAGCCGACGGTCGCGAGCTCGGCGAAGACAGCGCCCCGGATGGCTTCCGTCACATCCTCGCGCAGCACGGCCGCGCCCGCGGGGGCCCGGCGGCGCGGCCGCACCTGGGACCCGTCGGCGTTCGTCGCGTTCGTCGTCATGCCGTCCAGCATAGGGCGTTACGACGAAACGGTTGCGTTCCGACGTCAGATCGGCCTACTCTCACGTTGCGACGATACGGTCCCGTCCCGACGTAAGAAGAAGTAAAGAAAAGCGTAAGGAAACCGTCGGACAGCCGCGGAACGCCGCCGCCAGCACCCTTCCCCCGAGCGAAAGCAGCGGATGTGAGTCAGGTCCTCCACACACCGCCGACCCAGGCCGCCCCCCACGGCGACCTCGCGGCCCTGGCCGCCCGTCACGGCCTGACGGTCAGCGGCGCCCGCCCGTCCCTGCCCGAGTACATCCGTCAGCTCTGGGCGCGCCGCCACTTCATCACCGCGTTCGCCACGGCCAAGCTGACCGCCCAGTACAGCCAGGCGAAGCTGGGCCAGGTCTGGCAGGTGATGACCCCGCTGCTGAACGCGGCGGTGTACTACTTCATCTTCGGTGTCCTGCTGGAGACCAAGAAGGGCGTGGCGGACTTCATCCCGTTCCTGGTCACGGGCGTGTTCGTCTGGACGTTCACGCAGAGCTCGATCATGGCGGGCACCCGGGCCATCGGCGGCAGCATCGGCCTGGTGCGGGCCCTGCACTTCCCCCGGGCCGCACTGCCGATCTCCTTCTGCCTCCAGCAGCTCCAGCAGCTGCTGTTCTCCATGGCCGCCCTGCTGATCATCCTGTTCGCCGTGGGCGTGCCGCCGGCGCTGTCCTGGGTGCTGGTCGTCCCGGCCCTGACGCTCCAGTTCGTCTTCAACGCGGGCGTCTCGATGATCCTGGCCCGGCTCGGCGCCAACACGCCGGACATCTCGCAGCTGATGCCGTTCATCCTGCGCACCTGGATGTACATCTCGGGTGTGATGTGGAGCATCGACAACCTGATCGACAAGCACCACGGCATGCCGACCTGGGTCGCCGACCTGCTGCGGGCCAACCCTGCCGCCGTGTACATCGACCTCATGCGCTTCGCGCTGATCGACAGCTTCCACGCCAGCCAGCTGCCGCCCCACGTGTGGCTGGTCGCGACCGGCTGGGCGCTGCTCGCCGGCGTCGGCGGGTTCATCTACTTCTGGAAGGCTGAGGAGACGTACGGCCGTGGCTGACAACGCAACGCGCACCGCGCTCACCGAGCCCGTCGACGAACGGGCCCCCACCGTCATCGCGGACGGCGTCGACATCGTCTACCGGATCAACGGCACCGGCAGCGGCCGGGGCAGCGCCACCGCCGCCCTCAACCGCATCCTGCGCCCCAAGCAGGCCCAGAAGGCCGCCGGCATGCGCACGGTGCACGCCGTCAAGAACGTCAGCTTCGTCGCCTACAAGGGCGAGGCGATCGGCCTCATCGGCACCAACGGCTCCGGCAAGTCGACCCTGCTCAAGGGGATCGCGGGCCTCCAGCCGGTGGAGAACGGCAAGATCTACACCGACGGACAGCCCTCCCTCCTCGGCGTCAACGCGGCCCTGATGGGCGACCTGACCGGCGAGCGCAACGTCTACCTCGGCGGCCTCGCCATGGGCATGACCCGAGAACAGATCAAGGAGCGCTACCAGGAGATCGTCGACTTCTCCGGCATCAACGAGAAGGGCGACTTCATCTCCCTGCCGATGCGCACCTACTCCTCCGGCATGGGCTCCCGGCTGCGCTTCTCCATCGCCGCCGCCAAGGACCACGACGTGCTGCTCATCGACGAGGCCCTGTCGACCGGCGACGCGCGGTTCCAGGCACGTTCGGCGGAGCGCATCCAGGAGATGCGCGCCCACGCGGGCACGGTCTTCCTCGTCAGCCACAGCAACGCCGCGATCCGCGACACCTGCGACCGGGTGCTGTGGCTGGAGCGCGGCGAACTGCGCATGGACGGCCCGACGGAAGAGGTCCTGGAGGCCTACGAGGCGTTCACCGGCGACAAGAAGAAGGCCAAGCCGAAGCCCGCCTGACGGAAAACAACCGGCGGGACACCCGGCGGGACGCGGGACGGAACGCCGGACGGACAGCCCGACCAGGGACGCCCGCACACGACGAAAAAAGGGGTGCCCCCGAGCCA
>JBFARE010000130.1:0-2643 GCA_040674215.1 Nocardia sp. NPDC050193
GCCGGTCTCGCGCAACTGGTTCAGGGTCCCCAGTCGGACAGCACCATCGCCGCCAAGGTCGTGGACGGCTCCGTCACCGAGGCCGAGCGCGGGGTGAAGTCGGAGGACTTCTCGATGGGCAGCAAGCCGCTCACGGAAGCCCAGATCAAGGTGCTCAACTCCGTCTCGCAGGACGGGAAGATGCACACCGTGGAGATCCCCGGGCTGGGCGACTACCGGGTCAAGTACGCGAGCAACGACCTGGCCGCGTACTACGTGGGCATCCCCACGGCCGAGGTCGACAACACCATCGACACCCTGATCCTCGTCGAGATCAGCCTCACCCTCGCCGGCCTGGTCGCCGCCACCCTCGCGGGCACCGTGATGGTCAACGTGGCCACCCGCCCCCTGCGCAAGGTCGCCGCGACCGCCACCCGGGTCTCCGAACTCCCCCTGCACACCGGCGAGGTCAACCTCAGCGAGCGGGTGCCCGAGTCCGAGACCGACCCGCACACCGAGGTCGGGCAGGTCGGGGCGGCGCTCAACCGGATGCTGAACCACGTCCACGGCGCGCTGCACGCCCGCCAGGAGAGCGAGATGCGGGTCCGCCAGTTCGTCGCGGACGCCAGTCACGAGCTCCGGACGCCCCTCGCCTCCATCAGGGGCTACGCGGAGCTGACCCGGCGCGGACGGGAGGAGGTCGGGCCGGACACGCGGCACGCCCTCGGACGCATCGAGTCCGAGGCAGGCCGGATGACCTTCCTCGTCGAGGACCTGCTCCTGCTCGCCCGGCTCGACGCGGGCCGCCCGCTCCAGTTCGAGCAGACCGACCTGGTCCCGCTGGTCATCGACACCGTCAGCGACGCGCGGGCCGCCGGACCCGACCACGTCTGGCGCCTGGAGCTCCCCGACGAGCCCGCGCTGGTCTCCGCCGACGCGGCCCGCCTCCAGCAGGTCCTCGTCAACCTCCTCGCCAACGCCCGCACCCACACGGCGCCCGGTACGACGGTCACCGCACGTGTGCAGCGGCGCGGGCCGTGGCTGTGCGTGGACGTCCAGGACAACGGCCAGGGCATCCCGGCCGATCTGCTGCCGCACGTGTTCGAACGCTTCGCGCGCGGCGACTCGGCACGCTCCCGTACGACGGGCTCGACCGGACTGGGTCTCGCCATCGTGCAGGCCGTGGCCACCGCGCACGGCGGCGCCGTGACCGTGGACAGCGTGCCCGGACAGACCGTCTTCACGGTGCACCTGCCGGCCCTCGCCCCCGCCGTGCCCCACCCGGCCCCCGAAACGAACTGGCAACTCGACTCACAGGTCGAGCACAGTGCCACCACATGGGTGCAACAGGGCGCCTGACGAAAGTCGATGCCATGCGAACCGACTCTTCTCCCGGCACCCTGCCGGCGCGGGAGCACCTCCCGGCCGCCACAGCCGGTACGCCTGTCCTGGACGTAGTGATCCCCGTCTACAACGAGGAGAAGGACCTCCAGCCCTGCGTCCGCAGACTCCACGACCACCTGACGCGTACGTTCCCGTACTCCTTCCGCATCACGATCGCGGACAACGCGTCGACCGACTCGACCCCCCTGGTCGCGGAGCGGCTGGCGGCGCGGATCCCGCAGGTGGAGAACTTCCGCCTCGAACAGAAGGGCCGCGGCCGTGCGCTGCGGACCGTCTGGTCGGCCTCGGACGCCCCGATCCTCGCGTACATGGACGTGGACCTGTCCACCGACCTCAACGCGCTGCTGCCGCTGGTGGCGCCGCTGATCTCCGGCCACTCGGACCTGGCGATCGGCTCCCGGCTGGCCCGCAGCTCACGGGTGGTGCGCGGGCCGAAGCGGGAGTTCATCAGCCGCGCCTACAACCTCATCCTGCGCGGCTCGCTCCAGGCCCGCTTCTCGGACGCGCAGTGCGGCTTCAAGGCGATCCGGCGTGACGTCGCACAGATTCTGCTCCCCCTGGTGGAAGACACCGGCTGGTTCTTCGACACTGAGATGCTGGTGCTCGCCGAACGAGCCGGTCTCCGTATCCACGAGGTGCCGGTCGACTGGGTCGACGACCCGGACTCCACGGTCCATATCGTGAAGACGGCGACCGACGACCTGAAGGGGGTATGGCGCGTGGGCCGGGCGCTGGCCACCGGTTCGCTCTCCCTGGACCGGCTGACCAGGCCGTTCGGCGACGACCCCCGCGACCGCGACATCATGGACGTACCCAAGGGCCTGGCCCGCCAGCTCGTCGGCTTCTGTGTGGTGGGTGGCCTCTCCACCCTCTTCTACCTGCTGCTGTACAGCGGCTTCCGCCAGTTCACGGGGTCCCAGGCGGCCAACGCGCTGGCGCTGCTGGTGTCGGCCGTCGCCAACACCGCCGCCAACCGCCGGCTCACCTTCGGGGTGCGCGGGCGTGGCGGGGCCGTCAAGCACCAGGCGCAGGGCCTGGTCGTCTTCGGTATCGGACTCGCGCTGACCAGCGGTTCGCTGTTCGCCCTGAACACGGCGACGTCCAGCCCCGCGCACTCCACCGAGCTGGCGGTGCTCATCGCCGCGAACCTCGCGGCCACCGTGCTGCGCTTCCTGCTCTTCCGGGTGTGGGTGTTCTCCGACCGGCGCGAGGGCGACGAACCCGCGGCGACCGGTGTGCCCTCCGACGCCTCCCAGCTCC
>JBFARE010000131.1:0-2642 GCA_040674215.1 Nocardia sp. NPDC050193
CCTGCCCCGCCCGTCGCCGCCCCCCCCGCCCCCCGGGTCGTTTCCCCGCCGCCGCCGACCGCGGCCGTCCGGCTACGCGCGTCCGGCTGCGCTTCTCTCGCGCTCCGCGTCCGGCGCGCTCCGGCATCCCTTCATGAACCGACCGGCGACCGCGCCCACGTCGCGCCCGCCGCCGGCTCGGCACATCCACATCCGTGAAGCGAGATGGGCGAACTGTGACAAGTCCTACCGACATCGAGGGCGGCGGTACGTCGGTCGTCGTCGACGGCGACCAGGGGCCGGCTGCGGTACCCGAGGCCAGGACTCCCGTGGGCCGTTCCCCCGGTCAGCTCATGTGGCTCCGCTTCAAGCGGGACCGCACGGGCG
The DNA here is from genome assembly GCA_040674215.1 of Nocardia sp. NPDC050193. GTDB lineage: Bacteria > Actinomycetota > Actinomycetes > Mycobacteriales > Mycobacteriaceae > Nocardia. The sequence continues at coordinate 367 of JBFARE010000131.1, forward strand.
TGATCTCGGCCTACGTGGTGCTGTTCTTCTTCCTGATCGGCGTTCTCGCCCCCCTGATCGCGAAGCTCTACGGCAAGAACCCGTACACCGTGTTCGCGGACGAACGGCCGGAGCTGTTCGACAGCGCCGGGGTGCCGGTGCAGCCCAACGGCGGGATCAGCGGCGAGTTCTGGTTCGGCCTCGAACCCGGCAACGGCTACGACGTCTTCACCAAACTGCTCTACGGCATCCGCAACTCGCTCGGCATCTCCCTCGCGGTCACCTTCGCCACCGTGCTGACCGGCATCGTCCTCGGGGTCGCGGCGGGCTATCTCGGCGGCCGTACGGACTTCCTGATCAGCCGGGTGATCGACTTCCTGCTCGCCATCCCGGCCCAGCTGTTCTTCATCGCGAGCATGCCGGTCGTGGTCTCCCTGTTCGTCAGCCCTCGTGACGAGACACCCGTCTACGTCCGGGTCGTCGCGCTGATCTCGGTGCAGTGGTTCCTCGGCTGGATGAGCCTCGGCCGCATCCTGCGCGGCACCAGTCTCGCCCTGCGGGAGAGGGAGTTCATCGAGGCGGCCAAGGTGAGCGGGGCGCCGCCGGGCCGCATCATCCGCCGGGAGATCCTGCCCAACGTGGTCACGCCGATCCTGGTGCAGGCCACCTACATGCTGCCCAACTTCGTGACCGCCGAGGCCGGTCTGTCCTTCCTGGGCGTGGGGCTCGTCGAACCGACGCCCGACTGGGGCCAGATGTTCTCCAAGGCGGCGACGGAACTCGTGATGCAGAACGACATCACCTACATGTTCTTCCCCGGCGTCTCGATGATCATCTTCATCGTGGCCTTCAACCTGCTCGGGGACTCGGTCAGGGACGCCTTCGACCCCAAGACGGCGCGCTGACCCGCACATCACCTCTTTCGGACACACGGCTTTTCGTACTCACGGTTCGTGAACGCACGCAGTGCTGGACTCACAGATGGGTGGGAAACGAGTGATGGGTAAGGGTGGACGCCGCGCGTACGCCGCTCTCTCGCTGGTCGCCGCGGGAGCGCTCGTGCTCTCCGGTTGCAGCGAGGGCGGCAGCAAGGAAGGCGACAGCAAGGACGACAAGGAGAACGCCCAACGGCAGCAGTCCTCCATCGACTTCGGGGACGTGAAGGCGTCGACCGGCCCGGCCGCCGAGGTCCCCGGAGCCAAACCCGGAGGCGCGGTCACGGTTCTCCAGAGAGACAGCTACGCGCACCTCGACCCCGCACAGATCTACGTCTCCGACGAGATGGCCCTGTCGCAGCTCATCCACCGGGGGCTGACCGGCTACAAGCCGACCAGTGAGGACGGCAAGAAGCACGAGATCGTCGGCGACCTGGCGACCGACAGCGGGACCACCACCGACGGCGGCAAGACCTGGAAGTACACGCTGAAGGACGGGGTCAAGTGGGCCGACGGCGCCACGATCACCTCCACCGACGTGCGCCACACCTTCGAGCGGCTGTTCGCGCCGTTCGTCGCCAACGGCCCGACCTACATCCAGCAGTGGCTCGCCGACACGCCGGGCACCGAGTACCGCAGCCTGCTCAAGGGCGGCCCCTACGGCGGGCAGCACCTGCCGGACAGCGTCCTGGAGACGCCGGACGCGAAAACGGTCGTCTTCAAGTTCAAGAAGCCGCGGCCCGACCTGCCGTACGCGCTGGCCATGGCCGGCTACTCGCTCGTCTCGCAGAAGAAGGACACCAAGGAGAAGTACGACAAGGCCCCGATGACCGCGGGCCCGTACAAGATCCAGGACTTCAAGTCCGGCAAGACGATGGTCCTGGTGAAGAACACCGAGTGGGACCCGAAGACCGACCCGATCCGGCACCAGTACGTCGACCGGTTCTCCATCGCCTTCAACAAGCAGTACGAGGACTCCACCAAGGCCATCCTCGACGACTCCGGGGCCAATGCCACCGCGGTCAGCTTCAACAACGAGGTCGACGCGGGCAACCTGTCCAAGATCCTCGCCGACTCGGCGCTGAAGTCCCGTACCGTCTCCGGCTACCAGCCGTACGTGGGCCAGATCGACATCAACCTGTCGCAGAAGGAGATGCAGGACAAGACGGTCCGCGAGGCCATCGCCTACGCCCTGCCGATCACCCCGTTCGTGCGTGCCTACGGCGGCACCGCGGCCCGCGAGGTCGCCGGCGGTCTGATCAGCCCGACCGTCTCCGGCTACAACCCGTCCTTCGACCCCTTCGGCAAGAAGAAGAAGCCCGCCGGTGACCCGGCCAAGGCCAAGGAACTCCTGGAGAAGGC
>JBFARE010000132.1:0-2641 GCA_040674215.1 Nocardia sp. NPDC050193
GCCGCGTCTAGTCCCGCCCCGCAGCCCTACCCCCACCGAGGAGCCACCCGATGCCCGCCCTGACCGCCGACCGAACCCCCGACCAGCTGGTCGCGGAACTGGAGCGGCTCATCGGCATCGACTGGCCCACGGTGTGGGCGGGCGTCCCGGAGGACCGGGAGAAGCGGACGAGGTGGTGCGAGGGCTTCGAGTGGCGCCCCTTGTGGTTCGAGGGCGGCATGCACGTCCGAACCGTGGAGGGCGGACGTCTGTACCTCGCCACGGTCGCTCCCGGCCGACCGGTGACCCGGGTAGAGCACTCTGCGTGGTCTGTCCGTGCCCGCGACACGGACGAGAACCCCCGGGTCGTGGCCCTGGCGGAGGCCCGCTGGGCGGCCTACAGCGCCGCGCTGCTCCGCTTCATGGGTATGCCCCGCTGGGAGGGCATGTGGAACGCTCCGGACTTCCCGGACCTGCCCGGCCGTTCGTGGGCCGGGAGGGAAGGACGACTGGAGCACCGGGACCCGTACCGGGTAGCGGTGTGGCGCTTCCGCACACCGGGAGCACCCGTCATCGAGATGAAGCTGGCTCTGGGACTGGGCTCATCGACAGATCCGGTCCCGGCCGATGCGAGGATCAGCCTCGCCTGCCACGGCCCCTCCGACCCGGAGGACCACGGTCCGTCCTGGCTCGGATGACCGCAACCAGCAGGAAGACGAGGAGAGCGACGCACGATGACGACTCTGAAGATCCAGCGATCTCCCGAGCAGTTCACCGACGAACTGAGGGGACTGGAAAATGTGGACTGGCCGTCGGTCTGGGCGGGCCCGCCTGGCCACGGTCAAGCGCTCGACGACTGGTGCACGCTCCTGGGCTGGAAGGCCGTACCGAGCGAGCGGACCCTGAGCATCGAGACCGCCACCGGCCAGCACATGGCGCTGTACCCGGTCATCGGCGGGGGCTGGGCTCCGGTGGCAAGCCTCTCCTGGACGACCTGGCATCTGCGCGCTGACGACCCTGCCGAGAACGAGACCGTGCTGGAACGCTCCGCCGAGATGTGGACCGCGTACGAGGCGGCTGCCCGCTCGGTGCTCGGTGAGCCCCAGTTCTCCGGGGCCTGGGACGACCCGGCTTTCCCCGAGCCCCCGTCCGAAGGGCACTGGCTCATGCCTCGTGAGCTGCGGCTGGAGAACCAGAGTCCCTACCGCCTGGCCATCTGGCCTGCGACCGGGCCGGAGGGGCGCACGACCGTGCTCTGGGTCAATCTCGGCCTCGCTCCGCTGGCGGGGGAGAAGCGAGGCGCACTGATCAAAATCGACTGCTATCCGCCGGAGGCCATGTGAACCAGGAGCCGCTGCCCAACGAGGTCATCGACGCCGCGCGGAAACTCAGGAACGAGAACGCCCGTCCGCTGACGCCCGCGGAGGGCCTGGCGATCGCCCAGAGACTCAGGGCCGCAGCCCAGTCCGCCGACAAGGGGCTCACGGAATACCTCGTCGACTACGTCCACGAGGAACTCGGCCCGCACGTCACGACACCCGACCCCGACATCAGGTCGGCCTTCTGGTCTCACGTCGTCGAGAACCATCCCCACCTGGAGGAGAACGAGACACTCAGCAACGAGTACATCGCCGGCGCCTACACCGCGGCCCAGCCGGAGGGAAGCACTCGTTTCCTCGAGGGCACCCAGGGTGGCAAGGAGCTGGCCGCACTCCGCCTCTGGGACAAGGCGGTTCAGGACGGGCTCCGCTTGGACGAGGACGAGGGCAAGGCTCTCGCCTCCGCCGCCTGGTCCGCCCTCTCCCAGGAGTACGCCATTGCCACCCGGAGCGAGGCCGCCTTCTTCGCGGGGGGCCTCGCCCCCTGGTCGGTGGCTTACCAGACGGAGCTGCCCGAACTCCGCACGGGCACCGGCCTCGACAACATCCACTTCATGTACCCCGTTCCGGAGAGGGATCTCGAAGGCCTCCTGCCGGAGACACAGGCCCTGTTGTCCGAGGACCGCGTCCGCGCGCAGGTCCACTACATGCGGTACGAGGAGCCGGACGCGAAGCGTGCCAGGACGGCGGAGGCCGGCTATGTGGACCTCACGATGCTCAGGTCCCTGACCACCCCTGAGGCCCAGCGCGCCGCCGTCCTCGATGCGTGCGCACGCGTCGCCCAGCTGGACGGACGCACCGCGGACGTCGAGCGGCTCACCTCGGAAGTCCTGTCCCTGAGGACCGAGCAGGCACGAGAGACCCCTGCGGCGGAGGACGAGGTAGAACGGGAAGCCCCGCCGACGGAAGAGCAGCAGGCGCCGAAGCTCTCCGCGCCCACGGTCAGCACCCACGGCCAGTACCTCCCCGGCGTCACCGTGAACGCCAGAACAGGTCCCGCCCCGCTCGAATCGCTCACCCTCCCCACGCCGGAGAAGGCCGCCGTGGGCGCGCACGCCTTCCTGCCCGGTGTCGTCCCGCAGGTGAAGCCGATCGCCGCCGCGCCCGTGAACAGCGCCCCCGCGACCCCCTCGCAGGCGCCCCCGGCCCCCGAGCAGTCACATGACGCAGGGATGGGAGTGTGACCCCGCGCATGTCCAGCCCCAAAGGCATCCGACCCGGGCGACCCGGCCCCGGCCGGACCCGCGACGCCCGTCCGGGCGCGCCGACGCCCGTCCCGGCGC
>JBFARE010000133.1:0-2593 GCA_040674215.1 Nocardia sp. NPDC050193
GGGCTCGGTGGAGCCGGCCCGGGACTCCTTCGACTGGGCCGAGGCCGACCGGATCGTGGCCTTCGCGCAGGCGCACGGCCAGCAGGTGCGCGGCCACACCCTCGTCTGGCACAACCAGAACCCGAACTGGCTGACGAACGGCAGCTGGACCTCAGTCCAGCTCGGCACCCTGCTCCAGAACCACATCGCCACCGAGGCCGGCCGCTACAAGGGGAAGATCGCCGCCTGGGACGTCGTCAACGAGCCCTTCAACGAGGACGGCACCTACCGCTCGACCCTCTGGTACGACGGCCTCGGCGCCGACTACATCGCGAACGCCCTGACCTGGGCGCGGGCCGCCGATCCGGCCGCGAAGCTCTACGTCAACGACTACAACGTGGAGGGCATCAACGCGAAGTCGACCGCCCTGTACAACCTGGTCAGGTCGCTGAAGGAGCGGGGCGTCCCGATCGACGGCGTCGGCCTCCAGGCCCATCTCGTCGTCGGGCAGGTCCCCTCGACGCTCCAGCAGAACATCCAGCGCTTCGCCGACCTGGGCGTGGACGTGGCGATCACCGAGCTGGACGTCCGGATGACGCTCCCGTCGGACAGCGCCAAGCTGGACCGGCAGAAGGCCGACTACAAGGCGGTCACCGCGGCCTGCGTGGCGGTGGCGCGCTGCGTCAACCTCACCGTCTGGGGCTTCACCGACTCCGACTCCTGGGTGGAGAGCACCTTCCCGGGGCAGGGGGCGGCGACGCCGTACGACGCGAACTACGCGCCGAAACCGGCGTACTACGGCATCGCGGAGGCGCTGGGCGGCACCACGACACCTCCGCCGACCGGCGCGTGCACGGCGTCGTACGGCGTGGGCAGCCAGTGGAACACCGGGTTCACGGGGAACGTGACGATCTCCTGCTCGGGTGCGTCGCTGTCCTCCTGGAAGGTCACCTGGACGTACGGGGCGGGCCAGCAGATCACCCAGGCCTGGAACGCGAACTGCACCCAGTCCGGGGCCGCCGTGACCTGTGTGAACGCCTCGTACAACGGCTCGGTGCCGGACGGCGGTTCGGTGTCCTTCGGGTTCAACGCGAGCTGGAGCGGCGGCAATCCGGTGCCGGTGGTGACCCTGGGCTGACGGACCGCGGTGCCGACGGCGGCTCCGCGCCCGGGGAGCATGAGATTTCCACGAGAAATACTCCACGGGGCCGCCGTCCTAACAGTGCGCTCATAATTCGGACTTACGTTCTTGTCCGTGACGCGACACGAGGAACAGGACGACGCGGGCAGAGGGACGGACGGCGGAACGGACGGCGGGACGGCCGGACCGGCCGGGCGGCGGGCGAGGGTGCTGAAGGCCGCCGGTCTCACCCTGGCCGCCGTCCTGGTGGCCGGCGCCGCGACGGCGGGCTGGGCCTACTGGCACCTCAACGGCAACATCAAGAGCGTCGACATCGACAACGCGCTCGGCGACAACCGTCCCGCGCGGGCGGTCACCACCCCGTCCCCGTCCGGCTCCGCGTCCGCCTCCCCGCTGCCCACCGGGGCGGTGAACATCCTGGTGCTCGGCTCCGACTCGCGCAGCGGCAAGGAGAACCGGGAACTCGGCGGCGGCGACAGCACCGGCGCCCGCTCCGACACCGCGATGGTCGTGCACGTCGACGCGGGCCGCACGACGGCCACCGTCGTCTCCGTGCCGCGCGACACCCTGGTCACCCGCCCCGCGTGCCCGTTGCCGGGCGGCGGTTCCACGGGGGTCGCGTACGGCGTCATGTTCAACACCGCCTACTCGGTCGGCGGTCCGGTCTGCGCCGTGAAGACGGTCGAGGCGATGACCGACGTCCGGATGGACCACTACGTCGAGGTCGACTTCTCGGGCTTCGCGAAGCTCGTCGACGCGCTCGGCGGGGTCACCGTCACCACCGCCGAGGACATCGACGACGACGACAGCCATCTGCACCTCGCGGCCGGCACCCACCGTCTGGACGGCACCCGGGCACTCGCCCTGGCCCGTACCCGGCACGGCATAGGCGACGGCAGCGACCTCGGCCGCATAGGCCTCCAGCAGAACTTGGTGAAGGCCCTGCTCCGGCAGATCGCCTCCACCGACCTGCTGACCTCCCCCACCCGGCTCTACACGGTCGCCGACGCGGTCACCGGCAGCCTCACCACGGACACCGGCCTCGACTCCCTGGGCGAGCTGACGGACCTGGCCCGGAGCCTGGAGGGCCTGTCGGCCACGGGTCTGAGGACGGTGACCATGCCCGTCGTGACGGCCCCTTCCGATCCCAACCGGGTGGTGGCCGAGGAACCGGCCGCGAGCGATCTGTGGAAGTCGCTGCGCTGAGGCCGCCGGGACGGCCCGGAAAAAGTTCCGGCGACCGTGTCGATCCGGGCCGGTGCCGTTCGACGCAGGGGTGAGAGGCCGGGAAGGACCCGGCCCGCCGCACCCGAGGAGTCACCATGCCCCGTTACCTGTCGCTCGTGAGGATCGACGAGGCCACCGCCCCCGCCGAGGGCCCGAGCCCCGAGCTGATGCAGCGGATGGGCGAGCTGATCGAGGAGATCACCAAGGCCGGTGTGATGCTCCAGACCGAGGGGCTGACCCCCACCG
>JBFARE010000134.1:0-2580 GCA_040674215.1 Nocardia sp. NPDC050193
CCCGGATCGCCCGCGGCTCGGTGATCACCGCCAAGCAGAACGACTACGTCCAGGCGGCCCGGGCGCTCGGGGCCGGGAACTCCCGGCTGCTGATGCGGCACATCGCGCCCAACGCGGTCGCACCCGTGATCGTCGTGGCGACCATCGCGCTCGGCACGTTCATCGCGCTGGAGGCGACCCTGTCGTACCTCGGCGTCGGACTGAAACCGCCGACCGTCTCGTGGGGCATCGACATCTCCGCCGCCTCGCCCTACATCCGCAACGCCCCGCACGCCCTGCTGTGGCCCTCCGGCGCCCTGGCCCTCACCGTCCTGGCGTTCATCATGCTCGGCGACGCGGTGCGCGACGCCCTCGACCCGAAGCTGAGGTGACGGCCGGATGCTGCTCGAAGTACGCGATCTGCACGTGGAGTTCCGCACCCGGGACGGCATCGCCCGGGCCGTCAACGGCGTGAGCTACGGCCTGGACGCCGGCGAGACCCTCGCCGTGCTCGGCGAGTCCGGCTCCGGCAAGTCCGTGACGGCGCAGGCGATCATGGGCATCCTGGACATCCCGCCCGGCCGGATCACCGGCGGCGAGATCCTCTTCCGCGGCCGTGACCTGCTGCGGCTCAAGGAGGACGAACGCCGTAAGGTCCGCGGCGCCGAGATGGCGATGATCTTCCAGGACGCCCTGTCCTCCCTGAACCCCGTGCTCTCGGTCGGCGACCAGCTCGGCGAGATGTTCGTCGTGCACCGCGGGATGTCGCGCAAGGACGCGCGGGCCAGGGCCGTCGAGCTGATGGACCGGGTCCGCATCCCCGGCGCCCGGTCACGGGTCGGGGACTACCCGCACCAGTTCTCCGGCGGTATGCGCCAGCGCATCATGATCGCGATGGCGATGGCCCTGGAACCGGCGCTCATCATCGCCGACGAGCCCACCACCGCCCTGGACGTCACCGTGCAGGCCCAGGTCATGGACCTGCTCGCGGAGCTCCAGCGCGAGTACCACATGGGGCTGATCCTCATCACCCACGACCTGGGCGTGGTCGCGGACGTGGCCGACCGGATCGCCGTCATGTACGCGGGCCGGATCGTCGAGGCGGCCCCGGTCCACGACATCTACAAGGCCCCGGCCCACCCCTACACCCGCGGCCTGCTCGACTCCATCCCGCGCCTGGACCACAAGGGCCGGGAGCTCTACGCCATCAAGGGCCTCCCGCCCAACCTGATGAACATCCCGCCCGGCTGCGCCTTCAACCCGCGCTGTCCGATGGCCCAGGACGTGTGCCGTACGGACGTACCCCCGCTCTACGAGGTGGAGGGCCCCGAGGGGACCGCCGCCGGCCGTACGAGCGCGTGCCACTTCTGGAGGGAGTGCCTGCATGGCTAGTTCCGCGACGGTCTCGTCCGCCGAGCCGATCCTCGAGGTCAGCGGGCTGGTCAAGCACTACCCCCTGACCCAGGGCATCCTCTTCAGGAAGCAGGTCGGCGCCGTGAAGGCCGTCGACGGCGTCGACTTCACGCTCCACCGCGGCGAGACGCTGGGCATCGTCGGGGAGTCCGGCTGCGGCAAGTCCACCGTCGCCAAGATGCTCGTCAACCTGGAGAAGCCGACGGCGGGTGAGATCCGCTACAAGGGCGAGGACATCACCGCGCTGTCGGGCAAGGCCATGCGGGCGGTCCGGCGCAACATCCAGATGGTCTTCCAGGACCCGTACACCTCGCTGAACCCGCGGATGACGGTCGGCGACATCATCGGGGAACCGTACGAGATCCATCCGGAGGTCGCGCCGAAGGGGGACCGGCGCAGGAAGGTCCAGGACCTGCTGGACGTCGTGGGGCTCAACCCCGAGTACATCAACCGCTACCCGCACCAGTTCTCCGGCGGCCAGCGGCAGCGCATCGGCATCGCGCGGGGCCTCGCCCTGCGCCCGGAGGTGATCGTCGCCGACGAGCCGGTCTCCGCGCTCGACGTCTCGGTCCAGGCGCAGGTCATCAACCTGCTGGACCGGTTGCAGAGCGAGTTCGAGCTCTCCTACCTCTTCATCGCACACGACCTGTCGATCGTCCGCCACATCTCGGACCGGGTCGGGGTGATGTACCTCGGCCGGATCGTGGAGATCGGCCGCGACGCCGAGATCTACGACCATCCGACGCACCCCTACACCCAGGCGCTGCTGTCCGCCGTCCCCGTGCCGGACCCGGAGGCGCGGGAGCACCGGGAGCGGATCATCCTGGCGGGCGACGTCCCCTCCCCGACGGCCATCCCCTCCGGCTGCCGCTTCCGTACCCGCTGCTGGAAGGCGCGGGAACGGTGCGCGCAGGAGGTGCCGGCGCTCGCGGTCCCGGCGGAGTTCCGGCACGCGAGCGGTCCGGCGGCGCACGACTCGGCCTGCCACTTCGCGGAGGAGAAGCGGGTGGTGCCACCGGAGGAACCGCCGCGGGAACCGCCCGGTGAGCGGCCCGGCGAGGGGGCATAGCGCCGCATATGCGCAGCAACCGCGTTAACACGCAGGCAACTTGACCGACCCGATTCCGATATACGGACGCGTCAGGGTGAACAGCGTACGGCCGTGCGGGTGCCGTAAGCGGGCCGGGA
>JBFARE010000135.1:0-2577 GCA_040674215.1 Nocardia sp. NPDC050193
CGGTCAACGCGACCTGCGCGCCCGCCAGTTCGGCGGCCAGCCGGGGGCGCCGGTAGCCGGTGACGGCCTCCCGGACGTCCACCAGGGCCTGGCGGCTGACCTGTTCGATGTCGGCGACCTGCTGCGCGGCCTTGTCGGGGTGCCCGGGAAGCATCCGGCCGGCCAGCTCGCTCTTGAGCGTGATCAGCGACAGCGAGTGGCCCAGCAGGTCATGCAGGTCCCTGGCCAGGCGCAGCCGTTCCTCGTTCGCGGCGAGCTGGGCGACCGTGGCCCGGGCCTTGCGCAGCTCCACCGTCGTGCGGACCAGCTGGCTCACCCCCGTCATCGCGAAGCCGATGAGCAGGACCAGCAGGAGCAGGTTGAGCGCCTCCTCCTCGTCGGTGCGCAGTCCGACCAGGAGGAGCACCGCGGCCGTGCCCGGGATCGTCCAGAACGCCGTCCGCAGCGGGAGCACCATCCCGCAGGCCACGGAGACGTAGCAGTACAGGCCGAGCCAGGCGGAGCCGAGGCCGAGGCCGAGGACGGTCGCGAGCACCGCCATGGAGGCGATCAGGGCGGAGACGGTCGCGTCGGCGAAGGGCGCGGCCCCCATGTTGCGGAAGAGCAGCGACAGGTAGAGCGCGACGAAGACCGCCAGCCCCAGCCAGCCGGCCACCGTGCCGCCCGTGGTGTGGTGGCCCGACAGGAGGTCGTGGACCGGCGAGCTGAGGAACACCAGCCAGACGCCGATCCACAGCAGCTTGCGCCGCCACAGCTCGCCCGGGGTGCGGGCGGTCTCGCCGAGCGCGATCGGCGAGAACCGCCGGGCGGGGTTCTCGCGGAGCGGGTCGTCCGTCATGGCGTTCACGCCTTCAGCGTGTCCTTCCGGTACAGCCAGGCCGCGCCGCCCGTGAACAGGGCGAAGGAGACGGCCAGGATGACGATGTCCTGGGCCTGCGGGGCCCGACTCTGTTCGATGGACTGCCCCAGGGCAGCGTACGCGTGCGTCGGCACCCACCTGGCCACGTCCTGCAACCAGGCCGGGAAGGTCGTCGTGGGCATCCACAGGCCGCCGAGGATCGACAGACCGAAGTAGGTGATCATCGTGATCGGGCGGACCGCGTCCCCGGTCGCGAGGTAGCCGATCGCCACGCCCAGGGCGGCGAAGACGAGGCTGCCGGCCCAGATCGCGCCGGTCAGGGCGGCCCACTGCCAGGCGTCGAGCCGGACGTCCTTCACGGCCGCGGCGACGGCGAAGACGACGACGATCGAGGGCAGGCTGACCACGGCCGCGCTCGCCGTCTTGGCGAGGACGTAACCGCGGCCCGGGAGCGTGGTCAGGCGCAACTGCCTGACCCAGCCGCTCTGGCGCTCCTTGGCGATGCGTTCGCTGTTGCCCATCAGGACGGCCGTGAGCGCCCCGAAGGAGGCCATCGAGACCATCATGTAGGTGGGCAGGGTCAGGCCCGTGCCGTCGACCTTCTCCGTGGCGGACGCGCTGCCCGCGATGAGCAGGAACAGGACCGACGGGTAGATCACCGAGAAGAACAGGAACTTGCGGTTGCGCAGGGCGCGGGTGAGTTCCAGCTTGATCAGGCCGTTCACTCGGACTTCGCCTCCTCGGCGGTGGTGAGGGCGACGAAGGCCTGCTCCAGGCCCAGCCCGGCGACCTCGAGGTTGCGGGGGTAGAGGCCGAGGCCGTAGACCGCGTGGACGGTGGCGTCGGCGTCGGTGGACTGGATACGGACGGTGCGGCCGGAGGGGCCGGCGCCGGTGGCGGCGGTGCCGCCGGACAGGGTCAGGGCGGTGACGAACGGCAGCGCGCGCAGCGCGGCCTCGTCGAGGTCGCCCTCCAGGTCGAAGGCGATCCGGCGGGCGCCCGCCTTCGCCTTGATCTCGGCCGCCGTGCCGTCGGCCAGCAGCCCTCCCCGGTGCAGGACCAGCACCCGGTCGGCTATCGCGTCGGCCTCTTCGAGGTAGTGGGTGGCGAACAGGACCGTGCGTCCCTGGTCGGCCTGTTCGCGCATGGTGGCCCAGAAGGCCTGCCGGGTGGTGACGTCCATGCCGGTGGTCGGCTCGTCCAGGACGATCAGGTCGCTGTCACCGGCGGTGGCGAGGGCGAACCGCACGCGCTGCGCCTGGCCGCCGGAGAGTCTGTCGACCTTGCGGTCGGCGATCTGGGTGATGCCGGCGCGGGCCAGCACGTCGGCGGGCCGGTACGGCCTCGGGTGGAGACCGCAGGCCAGGCCCACCAGTTCGGCGACCGTGACCTCGTCCATCAGCCCGCCGCTCTGGAGCATCGCGCCGACCCGGCCGGCGACGATCGCCTCGCGCGGTCCGGTGCCGAAGACGCGGACGGTGCCGCTGTCCGGCTGCTTCAGGCCCAGGAGCAGGTCGAGGGTGGTCGACTTGCCCGCCCCGTTGGGCCCCAGCAGCGCCACGGTCTCCCCCGGGCGCAGGGTGAGCGTCAGGGCGTCCACCGCCCGTACGTCCCCGAACCTCTTGCTCACCTGGTCGAACCCGACCACCGGTGCTGTCGTCGTCATACGGCGATCCTCGCCCGGGCGGGCGGGTGGGCGGCAGTGTCTGCCGTCCACG
>JBFARE010000136.1:0-2526 GCA_040674215.1 Nocardia sp. NPDC050193
CCCCACTCGTTCGGTGGGGCGGCCCTCGTTTCACGTGAAACATCCGCATGTTTCACGTGAAACACCCAAGACGGGCGACAGCAAGCTCAGCCGCTGCCTCCTCCGAAGAAGCCGCCGTTGCTCGTATTGCCTCTGACGTCTCCGTCCGACTCCGTGGCGCTCGGGGACGGACTGTTCTCCCCTGTGCCGCCGTTTCCGTTGCCGTTGGACGTGCCTGCCGTGTTGTCGTTGCAGTCGAAGAAGTTGGAGCACGTCTCGCTCGCGGAGGGAGAGGGCTCCACCCGCGTCCTGCTGGGGGACGGGGTCGGCGAAGGCGACTCCTCCTCGGTCTCGACGGCCGACGGAGTCGGTGTCGGGGACGGTTCCGCGTTGACGACCTCGCCGATGGGCTGGGGCTCGGGGAAGCCCTCCGCCTTGGTGCCCTTCAGCGCCTCGGCCATGTAGTCGTGCCAGATCTGCGCCGGGAACGATGCGCCGTGGATCTTCTCCTGACCACCCGTGCCGAACATCTTCAAGAACGTGCGGTTCTTGTTCGACTCGTCGTCGTCGTAGCGGAACATGGTGACCGCGGTCGACAGCTGCGGGGTGTACCCCACGAACCAGGCCGACTTGTTGCCGTCGGTGGTACCGGTCTTGCCCGCCACCTCCCGGCCGGGCAGCTGGGCGTTGGTACCGGTGCCCTTCTCGACCACGGTCTTGAGGATGTCCGTGACGTTGTCGGCGACCTTCGAGGTGAACGCCTGCTTGGTCTCCGTCTCGTGGGTGAAGATCTGGCCCTTCTCGCTCGTGACCCTCTCGACGGAGTACGGGTCACGCTGCTTGCCGCTGGCGGCGAAGGTGCCGTAGGCGCCGGCCATACGGATCGCGCTCGGGTCGGAGATGCCGATCGAGAAGGACGGGAAGCCGCTGTTGGTGAGGCTGGACTCCTTCAGGCCCGCGCTGATGGCGGACTCCTTGACCTTGTCCAGGCCGACGTCCATACCGAGCTGCACGAAGGCGGAGTTCACCGACTCGCGCATCGCCTCACGCAGGTCGATCTTGTAATTGGGCGGGGTCCCGAGCGAGACGTTGCCGTCGTTGGTCTGGAGCCACTCCTCGCCCTTCTCGTTCTTCCAGACCGACCCGTCATAGTTCTCGATCTTGAGCTTGTTCTTGCCGCTGAACAGGCTCTTGGGCGACACGATGGTGCGTTCGTCCTGCGCCTGCGACGAGCCGCCGTCCGGATCCCGCACGCCCCACGTCATCGCGGCGGCCAGGACGAAGGGCTTGAACGTCGAGCCCACCTGGGCGCCGGTCTGGTCGGCGTTGTCGGTGAAGTGCTTGGTGGCGTCCTCGCCACCGTAGATGGCCCGGATGGCGCCGGTGTCCGGTTCCACCGACGCGCCGCCGAACTGGACGTGCGTATCGGTGTCCGGGCGCTGCTTCGGCTTGATGTTGGCCTTCTGGACCTTGGTGACCGCTTCGTTGAGGGCCTTGACCTTGGTCTTGTCGAAGGTCGTGTAGATCGAGTAACCGCCCTGCTGGAGCAGGTCCTGGGTGATCCCGGTCTTCTTGCTGTTGGTGACCAGGTAGCCGTTGGCGAGGTCGACGAGGTAGCCGACCTGGCCCTTGAGGTCGGTGTTCGACCGGGGGTTCTGCCAGGAGGGCAGCTTCGTGTACTGAGCCCGCACCGAGGCCTGGAGGTGGCCGTACTCGACCATCTTGTCGAGGGTGTCCTGCATCTGGAGCAGGGCCCGCTTGCTGTTGGCAGCGGGGGTGGCGCCGACCGGGTCGACGGAGCTGGCGCCGGCCGGGTCGTAGTAGGTGGCGCCCTTCAGCATGGCGGCCAGGAAGGCGCACTCGCCCGGGTTGAGCTTGATCGCGTCCTTGTTGAAGTAGGCGCGAGCGGCGGCCTGGATCCCGTAGGCGTTGCGCCCGTAGTACGCGGAGTTCAGGTAGCCGGCCATGATCTGGTCCTTGTCGACCTCCGCGCCCACCTTGATGGACACGAAGATCTCCTTGAACTTCCGGGAGATCGTCTGCGACTGGTCGTTCAGCATGGCGTTCTTGACGTACTGCTGGGTGATCGTCGAGCCACCCTGCGTCTGACCGCCCCGGGCCATGTTGAACACGGCACGGGCGATGCCCTTGGGGTCGATGCCGCTGTCGTCGTAGAAGGTCTTGTTCTCCTGCGAGATCACCGCCCAGCGCATCTCCTCGGGGATCTGCGAGAGGTCGATGTTCTGCCGGTTCGTCTCACCACCGGTGGCAACCATCTGGCTGCCGTCCTTCCAGTAGTAGACGTTGTTCTGCGCCGTGGCGGTCTTGGCGACGTCCGGGATGCCCACCATGGCGTACCCGATGCCCGCCACGGCCACCAGGCTGCCCACGAAGCCGACGAACAGGCCCGTGACGAGCTTCCAGGACGGCACCCAGCGCTGCCAGCCGTACTTGCCGGCGCGGGGGTAGTCGATCAGTCGCTTGCTGTCGGGCGCCGGGCGCCCTCTGCCCCGCCCGGGACCGGCCGGGGCGCCACGACGGCCCGCT
>JBFARE010000137.1:0-2507 GCA_040674215.1 Nocardia sp. NPDC050193
TCGTCGCCGAACTCCCCGAGGCCCTCGCCGAACACAACGCGATCCTCGCCGGCCCCCTCGCCGCCAGCGCCGACCCGGACGACTTCTTCCGCGACCGCGTCGAGGAAGCCCCCGCGCTGCACGCACGCGTGGTACTGCTGCGCGACCGCCCGATCGGCGGCCTCACCGCCGCCCCGGCCGCCCGTGACCTGGCACTCAGCCACGACACGCCGATCAGCGAACTCGAACCCGAAGCCGGCGACGAACTCGTCACCCTCGCCGAACTCATCGCCACCACGGACTTCGCCGCCGTCTACCTGGCCCTCGCCTCGGGCGCCTGACCAGCCCAGCCCCCGCCCGCTCCCCGAAACGGCAGACCGCACACCGGCAGGCAGAGAGAACCGCATGGACCGCCTCGACAACACCGTCCGCCCCTACGCCTGGGGCTCCACGACCGCGATCCCGCACCTGCTCGGCACCGAGCCGACCGGCGAACCGCAGGCCGAGATGTGGATGGGCGCCCACCCCGGCGCACCCTCCCGCACCGGCCGCGGCACCCTGGTCGAGATCATCGACGCCGACCCCGAACGCGAACTCGGCACACCGACGGTCACCAAATTCGGCCCCCGGCTCCCCTTCCTCCTCAAGATCCTCGCCGCCGGAGCGCCCCTCTCCCTCCAGGTCCACCCCGACCTGGCCCAGGCCAGGAAGGGGTACGAGGACGAGGAGCGCAGGGGCGTCCCCCTCGACGCCCCGCACCGCAACTACAAGGACGCCAACCACAAACCCGAACTCATCTGCGCCCTCACCGAGTTCGACGGCCTGTGCGGCTTCCGCGCCCCCGCGCACGCGGCCGACCTCCTGGAAGGCCTCGGCGTCGACTCCCTCAAGCCGTACGTCGACATCCTGCGCGCCCAGCCCGAGGAAGCCGCCCTGCGCGAGGTCCTCACGGCGATCCTCACCGCCGACCGCGACGAGACGGCCCACACCGTCGCCCAGGCCGCGGCCGCCTGCGACCGCCTCGGCGGCGACTACACCCCCTACGCCGGCATCGCCCACCACTACCCCGGCGACCCCGGCGTCATCGCCGCCATGCTGCTCAACCACGTCCGGCTCCAGCCCGGCGAGGCCCTCTTCCTCGGCGCCGGCATCCCGCACGCCTACCTCGACGGCCTCGGCGTCGAGATCATGGCCAACTCCGACAACGTCCTGCGCTGCGGCCTCACCCCCAAACACGTCGACGTGCCCGAACTCCTGCGCGTCGTCCGCTTCGAGCCCGCCGACCCCGGCGTCCTGCGCCCCGAAGCCGCCCCCGACGGCGAAGAGGTCTACGACACCCCCATCGACGAGTTCCGGCTGTCGCGCCACGTCCTCCCGCCGGGCGCCCCCGCCCACGACCTCACCCTGCCGACCCCCCAGATCCTCCTGTGCACCGCGGGCACCGTCCGGGCGGGCGACCACACGCTCACACCCGGCACGTCTGTCTTCGTTCCCGCGGGGCACAAGGCCGAAGTGACCGGTGCGGGTACGGTCTTCCGGGCCACGGTCGTCGCATGACCGGGGCCGCGACGCCCTGACACACCGCCGCCGCACCGGGCTGCAAGAATGACCCCCCGGCAAAGGACGGGCAAAACCGAAGACGGGCCGCGCCGCGCCCCCGGCACGGCGTACGCACCCGGAAGCGAAGGGACAACGCGAACACATGAGCGCGTCAGGCGGCACCAGGGCGATCGTGGCGGCACTCGGCGCCAACCTCGCGATCGCGGCATCGAAGTTCGTGGCGTTCGCGTTCAGCGGCTCGTCGTCGATGCTCGCCGAGGGCGTGCACTCGCTCGCCGACTCCGGCAACCAGGCCCTGCTCCTCATCGGCGGCAAGAAGGCCCAGCGCGAGGCCACCCCGCAACACCCCTTCGGCTACGGCCGCGAGCGCTACATCTACGCCTTCCTCGTCTCCATCGTCCTCTTCTCGGTCGGCGGCATGTTCGCCATCTACGAGGGCTACGAGAAGATCAAGCACCCGCACGAGATCGAGCACTGGTACTGGCCCGTCGGAGTCCTCGTCTTCGCGATCATCGCCGAGGGCTTCTCCTTCCGCACCGCCATCAAGGAGTCCAACCCCCTGCGGGGCGACCACTCCTGGAAGGAGTTCGTCCGCCGCGCCAAGGCCCCCGAACTCCCCGTCGTCCTCCTGGAGGACTTCGGCGCCCTCGTCGGCCTCGTCCTCGCGCTCGGCGGCGTCGGCCTCGCGCTGCTCACCGACGACGGCGTCTGGGACGGCATCGGCACGCTCTGCATCGGCGTCCTGCTCATCCTGATCGCACTCGTCCTGGCCGCCGAGACCAAGTCCCTCCTGCTCGGCGAGGCCGCCAACAACGAGGACCTCGGCAAGATCGAGACAGCCCTCGTCGACGGCGACACCGTCACCCGCGTCATCCACATGCGCACCCTCCACCTCGGCCCCGAGGAACTCCTCGTCGCCGCCAAGATCGCCGTCCGGCACGACGACACGGCCGGCCAGGTCGCCGCCG
>JBFARE010000138.1:0-2489 GCA_040674215.1 Nocardia sp. NPDC050193
GGACCGGTCCGCCGCTGCACGAGCGGCTGCGCCGCGAGCGGGCGGGCGTGATCGACCGGAACGAGCACTGGTGGGCGGCGCGCACCGGGCGGTTGTGGCTGCACGGCGACGCCTGGGTCGAGCCGTTCTTCGTGGTCTACCGCTCGGCGGACGGCGTGGTCGAGGGCATGGCGTCCTACCGGACGGACGAGGAGTGGAGCGACGCCAAGCAGCCGCTCAACACGGCGACGGTGAACTGGCTGACGGCGGTCACCCCCGCCGCGGAGCGCGCGCTGTGGCACTACCTGTGTTCCATCGACTGGATCGCCACGGTGAAGACGGGGTGGCGCGCGCCGGACGACCTGCTGCCGCTCCATCTGCCGGACCCGCGCGCGGCGAGCATCACCACGCAGGCGGACTGGCTGTGGGTACGCGTCCTGGACGTCGTCAGGGCCCTGGAGGCGCGCACGTACGCGGCGTCGGGCGTCTCGGTCCTCGAGGTCGTCGACCGGGCGGGCCTGGCCGGAGGCCGCTTCCTGCTGGACGCGACCCCCGACGGCGCCTCCTGCACGCCCACCACCCGGGACGCCGACCTCACCCTGGACGTGGCCGACCTGGCCACGCTGTGGCTGGGCGACGAGAGCGTGGGACGGCTGGTGTCGCTGGGCCGGATCCGGGAAGAACGAGCGGGCGCCGCCCGGGAGGCCGACGCCCTGCTGCGCACGTCCGGGCGCCCCTGGTGCCCGGACATGTTCTGACGGCTCCTTCCTGCTGCCTCGGGTGCCTGCGGACCGGCGTGCCTGAGGGCCGGTCCGCCCGGTCACCGGTGCCGGTGTGGTGCGGGTATCCGTAGCTGTTCGGTTGTGGCTGTGCGATCGGTCTGAAGTTGTGGCTGTGCGGGTGATGTTCAGTTGTGGCTGTACGTCGGTGCCGACTGCTCGGGCTCCCGGCTCCCCTCCGGAAGGAAGCCCGACCGGCCAACCGTCTGAAAGTTTGACCATGTTGTTGAAGTTGGCTGCCAACTTCACTGTACTTATGTCCGTTTGGAAGCGTCCTATAACCATCTCTCTTTGAACTGCCCAAAGATGGCGGGAAGTTGTACTGTGCGGACGTGGAGCCGGAACATGCCTCCGTCAATGGGCGGAGGAGGGCGGAGCGGCCGCAGCGCTCGCACCGCGAGGTGGCCGACGAGCTGCGCACCCGGATCAGGACCGGGGTGCTGCGGCCGGGGGAGCGCATGCCGACGCAGGCCAAGCTGGCGGACGAGTTCGGTGTCGAGCGCGGTGCCGTGCGCCAGGCGCTGCGCATCCTCCAGTCGGAGCGGCTGCTCACCGACGTCTCCAAGGGGAGCCCGGCGACGGTCGCCCCGCAGCCCGGCGCGGCGGGTTTCCCGGCCGGGTCCGCCGTGGCCCCGCAGCCGGCGATGGTGGGGCTGCCGCCGCGGATGACGGAGGCCTTCGCGGCCGAACACGTCGAGGTCGACGCCCTGTGCCTGACCGCGGTCTCGCTCACCGCCGCGATCAGCGAGCCCCTGCGGCGGATCCACGCGGGGCAGCTGAAACCGGCCAAGATCGACGTCCGTGTCCTGTTGCCGTCCCGCAACATCGACCTGGCGTTCCCGGCGCCGGTGGACATCTCCGAGACCGGGCGCCTCCAGCGGCGCTGGCTGTCCCACCGCAACGCCCAGGGTCAGGTCCTGCGGCACAACCTGCTCACGCTGCGCTCCACGCACGGCATCGACGTGCACGTGACGTTCCGGGCGCTGCCCTTCACCCCGCCCGTCAAGCTGTACCTGCTCAACGGGACGGAAGCGCTGTTCGCCTACTACACGGTCAAAAGACGCGAGCAGACGGTCGACCAGCGCCCCCTGGAGATGTACGACGCCGAGGGCACGCGGTCGGTGCTGTTCGCCTTCGAACAGGGCGCCGGCCCGCGTGACACGACGTTCGTGGAGCAGTCCCACCTGTGGTTCGACGCGCTGTGGGACACGATCAGTTCGGAGCTGGTGCTCACGAGCTGACGGCGGGCCCGGTCGCGAGGAGGGCGAGGATCACGGCGCCGGCGGAGCTGACGACGGGGCTCTTGGCCTTGATGCCGATGCTGAGCAGGAGCAGGCCGACGGCGCCGGCGGTGCCGTACTTCCACTGGATGGTCTGCTCGACGCCGACGACGAAGGCGGCGCAGAGGAGGACGAGGACGGGCATGGTGGTTCCCCCCTTCGGAGACGGGAGTGGAGGGCAAACCTTTCGCCAACTCACTCAAGTTGGTTGCCAACTATGACTATGTTGTCCCCACTTGGTGGCAACTGCTAAACAACTTCCAAACAACTCCCGCCAGCTGGATGTAAGTTGTAGCGTTTGGTCGTGACCCAGGAGAACGTGGCAGTGAACGGCAGCAGCAGGTTCACACCCCGCGACATCGCCGATGCCCTGCGCGAACGCATCCGCGCCGGGGAACTCAGGGCCGGCGACCGGCTGCCGACCCAGGCAGAGCTCGCCGACGAGTTCGGC
>JBFARE010000139.1:0-2443 GCA_040674215.1 Nocardia sp. NPDC050193
GCCGGGGCCGGAACTGCCGGAACTCCTACCGCTGCTACCTGACCGCGCTGTACAAGGGCTGGCTGTGGCGCGTCCCGCTCGTCACCAAGATCACCGTGCTCCAGATCCTGCTGACGCCGGTGACGATGGGCATGGCGCTCGGGTACCTGCTCTTCAGCCGCCTGGAGCTGACCGGCCGGGGTGTCGTCCTCGTACTGATCTGGCTGCTCGTGGGGCGCGGCATCCGCGGCTACTCCCACCTGCGCAGGCATCCGCAGGAGGTGCTGCTGCTGCCGGTGCTGGCCCTCGTGGTCATCATGATCTCGCTGCCGATCAAGCTGTACGCGTTCGTCACCATGAACAAGCAGGGCTGGCTGACCCGTACCAGCGACAGCGTCGGCGGCGAGGGGCAGGACTCCGCGTCCCTCGGCGGCGCCGCGCGCACGGCCACGGCGCCCTCCTTCGCGGAGGTGCAGCAGTCATGACACAACGTCACCTCCTTTCCGGCGTACGCGCGGTGGCCGTCCTCGCCCTCGCGGCCGGTGCGCTGTTCGCCTCCGCCGCCGGCGCTTCCGCCGCCGACGACGACAAGCCGCAGGTCAACGCCACGGACGCGGAGAACGAGACGGCGCTCGTCGCCGCCGAGGACCACCGACTCGACCAGGTCCGCGCCGTGGCCGCCGTCGCCCCGCTCAAGGGCGGCCAGTGGAAGGCGCCGTACCGGCTGGACACCGGCAGCGGCTACACGCTGGTCCTCACCCAGCGCAGCAACGCCTACACCGTCTCCGACCTGCTCCGGCTGGCCCCGCAGACCTTCGTCCGCGAACGGGACGGCTCCTACCTGCTGACCGAGAACCTGTACCTCAACGCCGGGGCCAAGCTGAAGCTGTCCAACCCCGGCGGACTGACGCTGCGCATGGCCAGCAGCAACCGGGGTTTCGTCAGCATCGTGTCCTTCGGCGGGCGCCTCACCCTGGAGGGCACCCCGCAGGCCCCCATGCGGATCACGGCCTGGGACGACAGGAGGAACAAGCCCGACACGGACGTCCGGGACGGCCGGGCCTACATCCGTGCCATCGGCGGCCAGTTCTCCATGACGTACGCCAAGGTCAGCGACCTCGGGTTCTGGAGCGGTCGCACCGGCGGCCTGAGCCTCACCGGCACCGACCGCCCCGACACCGGCAACATCAGGGACTCGAAGGCGTCCTCGGACTCCGACGCGAGCAGCGGTGACGTGGTGGCCCAGCCCTCCGGGTCGCTGGCCACCCCGGACACCCGGTTCTCCGTGCCCAGCCTGTCGTACGTCTCCGCGGAGATCGGGCACTCCACCCTCACCGGCAACGCGTACGGCATGTTCATCTCCGGCGCCAACGGGGTCAGCATCAGCGACAGCACCGTGCAGCGGAGTCTCGAACACGGCGTGGTCCTGCACCGGTTCGTCACCAGCGCGGTGGTCGAGCGGACCGTCTCCAAGGACAACGGCGGCGACGGCTTCGTGCTGGCGCGCGCGACCGAGCAGGTCCGGATCAGCGGCTCCACGGCCACGGGCAACGGCGGCAACGGCTTCACGCTCAGCGGCCGTCCGCTGGCAAGCGGCCCCTCGGCCTCGGGCGAGTCCATCAGCAGCTACGGCTCCAACTCGGTGTCCGACAGCACCGCCGAGGACAACGGCCACTACGGCATCGAGATCTTCGGCGGCACGGACGTCGGCGTGCAGAACAACCGGGTCGTCGGCGGTGACATGGGCATCGTGGCCCGCAAGGACGCCACCAAGGTCGCCATCACCGGCAACCACCTCAGCGGCCAGTCCCGGCAGGGCATCTCGGTGCGCGACGGGGTGACGGCCGCGACGATCACCGGCAACATCGTCGAGAGCACCGACACCGGCATCTACGTCCGGGACTCGGTCGGCGAGATACGCGGCAACACCGTCCAGGACGGCACCAACCACGGCATCAGTCTCGTCGGGTCGGTGGACGACTCGCTGGTCTCGTACAACGTCATCTCGGGGGTGGGTCCGAGCGCGGTGGACACCACCCGTGCCCACGGCGGCATCACCGTCAAGCAGAACCAGACGTTCGCCTGGCACGACACCAGCTCCTTCTGGATCAAGTTCCGGCACTACGCCAGCCCCATGACCCTGCTCTGGACGGGCATCCTGCTGCTCATCCTGGTCTCCGCGGCGCTGGGCGGCCGGCAGAGCCGTCGTGGCACGGGCCGGGGAACGCCGGGCGGCCACCCGTACGCGGACAAGCGGCCGCTGGCCGGTGCCGTCAAGGAGGTCCCCGTCCGCCGGGAACCGCGGCACGGCCCGCTCGCGCCGGACGACACGGAACCCGCCGACCTGCGCGAGCTGACCCCGCAGCCCGCCGAGGCCGGGTCCTAGGGGACGTCCGCCCCCCGGTCCCGCTGACCCCGTAGCGCACCGCCCGCTGCCGCCCCCCCCCCCCCCCCCCCCCCCCCC
>JBFARE010000140.1:0-2421 GCA_040674215.1 Nocardia sp. NPDC050193
GACCGCCGGCCGGCCCGGCCGCAGTCTGCGGCTGGAGATCGAGGGCTCGGGCGGCGGCGAGTGGCTCATCCCGCTGGACTCACCGGGCGCGGTGGGCTCCGCCGACCACGAGGTCGCCCATGTCGCCCTGGACGACGTCGAGTTCTGCCGCCTGGCCGCCGGCCACGTCTCCCCGGAGGAGGCCGCCGCGGGTCAGCTGGGCGACCGCGAGGCGATCAGGGACGTGCTGTTCGCGGCGGCTTCCCTGAGCCGCATGTAGCCGGGCTACGGGAAGACGACCGTGCGGCGGCCGTTGAGCAGGATCCGCCGCTCGGCGTGCCACTTCACGGCCCGCGCCAGCGCCTGGCACTCCACGTCCCGGCCGACGGCGACCAGCTGGTCGGGCGTGACCCCGTGCCCGACGCGCTCGACCTCCTGCTCGATGATCGGCCCCTCGTCGAGATCGGCCGTCACGTAGTGCGCGGTCGCCCCGATCAGCTTGACGCCCCGGGCGTGCGCCTGGTGGTACGGCTTGGCGCCCTTGAAGCTCGGCAGGAAGGAGTGGTGGATGTTGATGATCCGCCCGCTGAGCTGCTTGCACAGGTCGTCCGAGAGGACCTGCATGTAGCGGGCCAGGACGACCAGCTCGACGTCCTGCTCCCGGACCAGCTGGAGCAGCTGCGCCTCGGCCTGCGCCTTGTTCTCCCGGGTCACCGGGATGTGGTGGAAGGGGATGTTGTACGAGCCCACCAGCTCGGCGAAGTCGGTGTGGTTGGACACCACGGCCGCGATCTCCACCGGCAGCGCGCCGATGCTGGCGCGGAACAGCAGGTCGTTCAGGCAGTGCCCGAACTTGCTGACCATGAGGACGATGCGCATCTTCTCGTCGGCGCGGTTGATCTGCCAGTCCATGTGGAAGGAGTCGCCGATCGCCGCGAAGCTCGCCCGGAGCTTGTCCACTGTCACCGGGGACTCGGCCGAGAAGTGCACGCGCAGGAAGAACAGGCCCGTGTCGTGGTCGCCGAACTGCTGACTGTCCTCGATGTTGCAGCCGGTCATGAAGAGGTAGCTCGACACGGCGTGCACGATGCCCTGCTTGTCGGGGCAGGAAAGGGTGAGGACGTACTGGTCGGCGGCGGCCGCCGCGGCTCGGGTGGGCTGCGCGTTCATGCCCGACAGGGTCCCACACCGGCCACGGCCGTGGACAACCGTCCCGCAGGGCGGAACACCGCGGCCGCGGCGCTCACGGCACGGCCGGGGCCCGCGGCCGCTACGCGGCGCGCGTCATGATGCGCAGCACCTCGAGGGTGCGCGGCGGGGCGTCCGCGTCGTCGCCGTCGCTCGCCGCCATCCGCACGTGCGCGTCCCGGGCCGCCCGCACCGCGTCCGGCCACCCCTGGTGGTCGACGTAGGCGGAGACCGGGGCGTCAGGACCGACCTGGTGCATGATCCGCAGCACGCGCAGCACGGCGGTGTCGACGAGGGCCGCCTCCTGCGAGTCACGGAAGATCGTGCCGACGTACTTCTCGGCGGACCAGTTGTCGAGCCAGGTGTCCTCGACGAGGCGGTACACGGCGTCGGTGACGTCCCCGTACCCCTCGGCGCCGGCCAGCCAGACGTTCTGCTGGAACGCGGGGTCGGAGAGCATGTGCAGCGCGGAGCGCACATTGCTGCGCCAGCGCCACCACGGCATGTCGTTGAGTGGCATGCCGCCCATGGTGGAGGAGCGACGGCCGCGACGGGAAGAGTTCTCCGAACCTTGCACGGTGGTCGATCGTACGTTTCCCCGTTCCGCCCGCCGCACGTACCCCGGCAATTCACCTTGCCGTCACCGTCCGTTGACCGTGAGTCACTTCCGGGTTGGTGAGGTGACGGAATCGTGCGTGTGCATGACCGGCAAGCGGCGCACGCCCACGCGAAGCACCTTCCTCCCCAGGTCCTTCCGCCTCCCCAGGCCCGTCAGAACGGCCGCCCTCGCGGCGGGCGTCCTGACCGCCTGTACGTCGCTGGCCGTCGGCTGTGGGGTCGTCCCCGGTGTTCCGGGGGGTTCCGGGGACGACCCGATCGTCGTGATGACCTGGGCGCCCGAGGACACCTCCGCCACCAACAAGCCGGGCATGCCGGCCTTCGCGAGCGCGTACGCCCGCTGGATCAACGCGAACGGCGGTCTCAACGGCCGCAAGCTCAAGGTCCTGACCTGCAACGACCACAACGACACGGTGGCCGCCGCGGCGTGCGCCCGGCGCGCCGTCAAGGAGAACGCGGTCGCGGTCGTCGGCTCCTACAGCCAGCACTCCGACGCCTTCCTCCCGCACCTCGAGGGCGCCGGCATCCCCTACATAGGGGGTTACGGCGTCACGAACGCCGAGTTCACCAGCCCGCTGTCCTACCCCGTAAACGGCGGTCAGCCCTCGCTGCTGGCCGGTCTGGGCAGGGAACTCG
>JBFARE010000141.1:0-2406 GCA_040674215.1 Nocardia sp. NPDC050193
CTCGGGGCGGTCCTCCGGGGCCGGCTCGGTCACCGGGGTGGACTCCACCGCGGTGGTCTTCGCCGTGGAGATGGCCGGCGTCGCGCCGTTCGCGCCGTTCGTCAGTGCGAGCTCCCGGGGGGAGAGCACCGGCGGGCGGGTGGACGGCGTACGCCGCGAGGAGCCGGTCCAGGCGGGCCGGGGCGGACGCTTGACGATCGGAGCGAAGATCTCGGCGATCTGCTCCTTGTTCAGCGTCTCCTTCTCCAGCAGCTGGAGCACCAGCTGGTCGAGGACGTCGCGGTTCTCGACCAGGATCTCCCAGGCCTCGTTGTGCGCGGTCTCGATCAGCTTCTTGACCTCTTCGTCGACCAGCGCGGCGACCTCTTCCGAGTAGTCACGCGGGTGCGACATCTCACGGCCCAGGAACGGCTCGGTGTTGTCGCCACCGAACTTGATGGCGCCGAGACGCTCGGTCATGCCGTACTGCGTGACCATCGCACGGGCCGTCGCGGTGGCCTTCTCGATGTCGTTCGCGGCGCCGGTGGTCGGGTCGTGGAAGACCAGTTCCTCGGCGGCGCGGCCACCCAGCATGTACGCCAGCTGGTCGAGCATCTCGTTGCGCGTGGTCGAGTACTTGTCCTCGTCCGGCAGGACCATCGTGTAGCCGAGGGCCCGGCCGCGCGACAGGATCGTGATCTTGTGGACCGGGTCGGAGTTCGGCGAGGCCGCCGCGACCAGGGCGTGACCGCCCTCGTGGTACGCGGTGATCTTCTTTTCCTTGTCCGACATGATCCGGGTCCGCTTCTGCGGGCCCGCCACGACGCGGTCGATGGCCTCGTCCAGCGAGTGGTTGTCGATGAGCTTCTTCTCGCTGCGCGCCGTGAGGAGCGCCGCTTCGTTCAGCACGTTCGACAGGTCCGCGCCGGTGAAGCCGGGGGTGCGACGGGCGACGGCCGACAGGTCGACGTCCGGGGCGACCGGCTTGCCCTTCTGGTGGACCTTGAGGATCTCCAGACGGCCCTGCATGTCCGGACGGTCGACCGCGATCTGACGGTCGAAACGGCCGGGGCGCAGCAGCGCGGGGTCGAGGATGTCGGGGCGGTTCGTGGCGGCGATGAGGATCACGCCGCCCTTCACGTCGAAGCCGTCCATCTCGACGAGCAGCTGGTTCAGCGTCTGCTCGCGCTCGTCGTGACCACCGCCGAGGCCGGCGCCGCGGTGGCGGCCGACCGCGTCGATCTCGTCGACAAAGACGATCGCCGGGGCGTTCGCCTTGGCCTGCTCGAAGAGGTCACGGACCCGGGAGGCACCGACACCGACGAACATCTCGACGAAGTCGGAACCGGAGATCGAGTAGAAGGGGACTCCCGCCTCGCCGGCGACGGCGCGCGCGAGGAGCGTCTTGCCGGTACCGGGCGGGCCGTACAGGAGTACGCCCTTGGGGATCTTGGCGCCGACGGCCTGGAACTTCGCCGGCTCCTGGAGGAACTCCTTGATCTCGTGCAGTTCCTCGACGGCCTCGTCCGAGCCCGCCACGTCGGCGAACGTCGTCTTCGGGGTGTCCTTGGTGATGAGCTTGGCCTTGGACTTCCCGAAGTTCATGACCCGGGAGCCGCCGCCCTGCATCTGGTTCATCAGGAACAGGAAGACGACCACGATGAGGACGAAGGGGAGCAGGGACAGCAGGATCCCGACGAAGGCGTTCTGCTTCGTCGGCGAGACTGTGTACCCGTCCGGGATCTGCTTGTCCTGGTACTTGGTCTGCAGCGTGTTCGCAATGGTCACGCCCTGGTCGCCGATGTAGCTCGCCTGGATCTTCGAGCTGTCCTTGACCTTCTCGCCGTCCTTGAGCGTGACCTTGATGGTCTGCTCGTCACCGGTGGTGAGCTTGGCCGACTCGACCTTGTTGTCGTTGATCGCTGCAATGACCTGGCCGGTGTCCACCGTCTTGTAGCCGCCGGACGAGCCGACGACCTGCATCAACACGACCACGGCAAGGACGGCCAGCACGATCCACATGACCGGCCCACGGAAGTATCGCTTCACGTCCATCCATACGGAGCGGTGTCGCCCCGTCCCTCCTGCCATAGTGAGTTTGATAAGACAGTTCTTCTGACGGTACCCCAGCTTCGTCACGCAAAGCCGCACGGGACGGCTGTCGCACCCGTCTGCATGCCTTAACGGCGCGAGGCCCGCCGGGGTTCCCGATCTTCGTACGGGGGTTGGGCCCTTCGGGTTCAGCCGCCGTAGACGTGGGGCGCGAGCGTACCGACGAACGGGAGGTTGCGGTACTTCTCGGCGTAGTCGAGGCCGTAGCCGACGACGAACTCGTTGGGGATGTCGAAACCGACCCACTCGACGTCGATGGCGACCTTGGCGGCCTCGGGCTTGCGCAGCAGCGTGCACACCTTGAGCGAGGCGGGC
>JBFARE010000142.1:0-2399 GCA_040674215.1 Nocardia sp. NPDC050193
CGAACGACCCCACCAAGTGCGAGATCTTCATCGTCGAGGGTGACTCCGCCGGCGGTTCGGCCAAGTCCGGCCGCAACCCGCAGTACCAGGCGATCCTCCCGATCCGGGGCAAGATCCTCAACGTGGAGAAGGCGCGGATCGACAAGATCCTGCAGAACCAGGAGATCCAGGCGCTGATCTCCGCCTTCGGCACCGGTGTGCACGAGGACTTCGACATCTCCAAGCTCCGCTATCACAAGATCATCCTGATGGCGGACGCCGACGTCGACGGCCAGCACATCAACACCCTGCTGCTGACCTTCCTGTTCCGCTTCATGCGGCCGCTGGTCGAGGCCGGGCACGTGTTCCTCTCCCGCCCCCCGCTGTACAAGATCAAGTGGGGCCGCGAGGACATCGAGTACGCGTACTCGGACCGCGAGCGCGACGCGCTGCTCGAGATGGGCCGCCAGCGCGGCAAGCGGGTGCGCGAGGACTCGATCCAGCGCTTCAAGGGTCTCGGTGAGATGAACGCCGAGGAGCTGCGCATCACGACGATGGACCAGGAGCACCGCGTCCTCGGCCAGGTCACCCTCGACGACGCCGCCCAGGCGGACGACCTGTTCTCGGTCCTGATGGGCGAGGACGTCGAGGCGCGCCGTGCCTTCATCCAGCGCAACGCCAAGGACGTCCGGTTCCTCGACATCTGAGTCGGTCTCAGCTGACCGCGTCAGAAAGGATTCTTTCCAGCAATGACCGACGAGAACACTCCCGTCAGCCCTGAAGAGGGCGGCGACCTCGCGATGCGGATCGAGCCCGTCGGGCTCGAGACGGAGATGCAGCGCTCGTACCTCGACTACGCGATGTCCGTCATCGTCTCGCGTGCCCTGCCGGACGTCCGGGACGGCCTCAAGCCCGTCCACCGGCGCGTCCTGTACGCCATGTACGACGGCGGCTACCGGCCCGAGAAGGGCTTCTACAAGTGCGCCCGCGTCGTCGGCGACGTCATGGGCAACTACCACCCGCACGGCGACTCCTCGATCTACGACGCGCTGGTCCGTCTCGCGCAGCCGTGGTCGATGCGGATGCCGCTGGTGGACTCCAACGGAAACTTCGGATCTCCCGGCAACGACCCGGCGGCCGCCATGCGGTACACCGAGTGCAAGATGATGCCGCTGTCCATGGAGATGGTCCGCGACATCGACGAGGAGACCGTCGACTTCACGGACAACTACGACGGCCGCTCCCAGGAGCCGACCGTCCTGCCGGCCCGGTTCCCGAACCTGCTGATCAACGGCTCGGCCGGTATCGCCGTCGGCATGGCGACCAACATCCCCTCGCACAACCTGCGCGAGGTCGCGTCGGGCGCCCAGTGGTACCTGGAGAACCCGGACGCCTCGCACGAGGAGCTGCTGGACGCCCTCATCGAGCGCATCAAGGGCCCCGACTTCCCGACCGGCGCCCTCGTCGTCGGCCGCAAGGGGATCGAGGAGGCGTACCGCACGGGCCGCGGCTCCATCACGATGCGCGCGGTCGTCGAGGTCGAGGAGATCCAGAACCGCCAGTGCCTGGTGGTCACGGAGCTGCCCTACCAGGTGAACCCGGACAACCTCGCGCAGAAGATCGCCGACCTGGTGAAGGACGGCAAGATCGGCGGCATCGCCGACGTCCGTGACGAGACCTCGTCGCGTACGGGCCAGCGCCTGGTCATCGTGCTGAAGCGGGACGCGGTCGCCAAGGTCGTCCTGAACAACCTGTACAAGCACACGGATCTCCAGTCGAACTTCGGCGCCAACATGCTGGCCCTGGTCGACGGTGTCCCGCGCACGCTCTCGCTGGACGCGTTCATCCGGCACTGGGTGACGCACCAGATCGAGGTCATCGTCCGCCGGACGCGTTTCCGGCTGCGCAAGGCCGAGGAGCGGGCGCACATCCTGCGCGGCCTGCTGAAGGCCCTGGACGCCATCGACGAGGTCATCGCGCTGATCCGGCGCAGCGACACCGTCGACATCGCGCGCACGGGCCTGATGGACCTCCTGGAGATCGACGAGATCCAGGCGAACGCCATCCTCGAGATGCAGCTGCGCCGGCTGGCCGCCCTGGAGCGTCAGAAGATCATCCAGGAGCACGACGAGCTCCAGGCGAAGATCACCGAGTACAACGAGATCCTGGGCTCGCCGGTCCGTCAGCGCGGCATCGTGAGCGAGGAACTGGCCGCGATCGTCGAGAAGTACGGCGACGACCGCAAGACGATGCTGGTGCCCTACGACGGTGACATGTCCATCGAGGACCTGATCGCCGAGGAGGACATCGTCGTCACCATCTCGCGCGGTGGCTACGTCAAGCGCACCAAGACGGACGACTACCGCTCCCAGAAGCGCGGCGGCAAGGGGGTGCGCGGGGCGACATCGCAAAACGGCAGC
>JBFARE010000143.1:0-2372 GCA_040674215.1 Nocardia sp. NPDC050193
GACGGTGCTGACGGCGGTCAGACCGGCCTGATCAGCAGGAGCACCAGCACGACGGCCGCCCCGAGGGCGAGCACGTCGTGCCGGGCCCGCACGCCCACGGCCAGGGTGAACATCAGCATCACGCCCACCGCCCCCAATCTCGCGCGGACGGTCAGCCCGGCGAAGAACGCGAGGAGTTCCCAGAGCGCCGATAACAGGAGCACGACCTTCCACCTCCTTGCCATTCTCAGTGAAGCCTGCAAGTACCGGTCCAATTGGACTGGTTGTCGTGAAGTGGATTTCCCCTGGCCGGTTGATCCTTAATCGGTGCGCTCCGGTGGGGACTTGTCCTGTGGCCGACGGCGGACTTGTCCGGTACTTGTCGGGGATTGGTTTGCCACTGGACGGGTGGCGGTACGGTCGCCCTGTGGAGACGCACACGAATGCCGACAGCGGCGGCCGGGAGTTC
The DNA here is from genome assembly GCA_040674215.1 of Nocardia sp. NPDC050193. Taxonomy (GTDB): domain Bacteria; phylum Actinomycetota; class Actinomycetes; order Mycobacteriales; family Mycobacteriaceae; genus Nocardia. The sequence continues at coordinate 449 of JBFARE010000143.1, forward strand.
CACCGGGTCGCCGACGATCTGCGCGCCCGGATGACGAACGGGACGTATCCGCTGCGTTCGTTCCTGCCGTCCCAGCGGGACCTGGCCGAGGAGTTCGGGGTCTCCCGGGACACCGTCTCGCGCGTGATGCGGGAACTCGCCAACGAGGGCTGGATCGAGTCCCGTCAAGGCAGCGGGTCCCGGGTGGTCAAGACGCAGCGCATACAGTCCTCCACGCCCAAGGCCACCCGGCAGCTCCAGGGAGCCACCCTGGGGCCCCTGCTCAGCGAGGCGTTCGAGCAGCCGGAGGTCACCCTGGACGTCTACACGCTGACGTCCGAGTCGCTGGACGCGCACATCCGGTTGCAGGCCGAACGGATCCACCAGCGTTCCATCGCTCCCCAGCACATCGGGCTGCGGATGATCCTGCCCTCCGAGGAACTGGTCCTGCCCTACCCGCGGGTCAAGGACGACAAGGACGACGACCGGCTGCGCAACCGCCTGCACGACATCACCGGACGGCACACGGAGTCGCTGCGCGGTGTGCTGAGGGACCTGCGGACCGAGAAGCTCGTACCGTCCGTGGACATCCGGATCCGGCACGCGCCGCTGACCCCGACCTTCAAGCTCTACCTCTTCAACGGGGTCGAGGCGCTGCACGGCCCGTACGAAGTGATCCAGCGGCAGATCGACGTGGGGGCGGACGGCGAGATCGAGGAGATCACCGCCCTCGACGTCCTGGGTCTCGGCGCCACCCTCAGCCATCAGGTGAAGGACGCCGACCCCAACTCCCCGGGCACGGTCTTCGTCGACACCTGGCAGTCGTGGTTCGACTCGGTCTGGAGCTTCCTCGCCGAATAGCGGGGTGCGGGTGCGCTAGCATTCCTCAATCGCGCGAGCAATCGCTCCCGTCCATCCGTATGAGTAGGCGAACAAGCCGGTCCTCGACGGCCCGACGTGGGTGAGTGGCAAAACCACCGAACGGCTCAGCCGATCATCACTCCGGTCGTGCGGCGCGTTTACCGTTTGCCCTACCCTGCCCAGCGCGAGTACCGGAGCGGCCAGTGGTCGACCACCTTGTTCCCCCTCGTCACCTCGGGGAACGAGCCGCCGAGGACGTGCCCGCGGTGCTGCGCACGTTCGTCAGGGCGGCCGAATCGACCCAGGAGATCAGCGGCCATCACAATCGCAATTATGTGCTGCCGTTGACGGAGGCCGTCGCGCCCTGCGTGGGCCGCGCCCCGGGGACCTCGGTCATCGTGCGCATCAGACGGTCCGAGGCCCTGCCCGTGGTGATCAGGACCTGGCAGGAGGAGGCGGCGATCCTGGACGCCGTGCGCAGCGTGCTGCCTCACGCGCCCGCCTGCCTGATCAAGACGCCGGACTACTCCATCCACAGCCATGTGGAAGGCGTCCCGCTCTCCACGATCTGCGGAAACGGTAAACCTGTCGACACCCTGCTGATGAAGGCGCTGGCGGGGCTGCTGGCCCAGATGACCCGGGTGCGCCGGCAGGCACTGCCGCCGCTGCCCGCCGTCTGGCCCGCCAACCACAGCGACAGCCGGGCCTTCCTGAAGACCCTGGCCCTGTGCGCCGACGAACAGATCCGCAAGCCCAACTGGCAGGAGTTCGGGGGCCTGTTCAAGGCGCTGGGCATCGCCGACGACGCCCTGCTCCGGCTCGCCGAACGGGTGCCCGCGATGACCCGACGGCCGTACAGCCTGCTCCACGCCGACCTGCACCGGGACAACCTGATCGTGTCCTACGACGGCGACCCCCCGCTCGTCTGCGTCGACTGGGAACTCGCCACCTACGGCGACCCGCTGCACGACCTCGCCACCCACCTGGTGCGGATGCGCTACCCGGACCACCAGTGGGACGAGGTGATCGACGCGTGGGCCAAGGCCATGGAGGAGTGCCGGCCCAGTGCGGTCAAGGGGCTCGC
>JBFARE010000144.1:0-2344 GCA_040674215.1 Nocardia sp. NPDC050193
GGCCGAGCTGGACAAGCTGACGGACTCGGTGCACCGGGGCGAGGTGCTGGGCGCCGAGAAGCGGATGCGGATCGAGCAGCTGGAGACCAAGGCGCTGGAGGAGCTCGGGGTGGAGCCCGCGGGGCTCGTCTCCGAGTACGGGCCGCACCAGCCGGTGCCGCCCTCCCTGCCGGCCGAGGGGGAGGTGCTGCCGGAGGACCCCGACGACCCGCGCAACCGGCCGAGGCCGTTCCTGCGGGCCGAGCAGGAGAAGCGGCTGAAGGCGGCCGAGCGGGCCTACCAGCAGCTGGGCAAGGTGAACCCGCTCGCGCTGGAGGAGTTCTCCGCGCTGGAGGAACGCCACAAGTTCCTCAGCGAGCAGCTCGAGGACCTCAAGAAGACCCGTGCCGACCTCCTTCAGGTGGTGAAGGACGTGGACGAGCGGGTCGAGCAGGTCTTCACCGAGGCGTTCCGGGACACCGCCCGCCAGTTCGAGGGCGTCTTCGGACGGCTCTTCCCCGGCGGCGAGGGGCGGCTGATCCTGACCGACCCCGACAACATGCTGACCACCGGCGTCGACGTCGAGGCCCGGCCGCCCGGCAAGAAGGTCAAGCGGCTCAGCCTGCTCTCGGGCGGCGAGCGGTCGCTGACCGCCGTCGCCATGCTGGTGTCGATCTTCAAGGCCCGGCCCAGCCCGTTCTACGTCATGGACGAGGTCGAGGCCGCCCTCGACGACACCAACCTCCAGCGGCTGATCCGGATCATGCAGGAGCTCCAGAAGTCCTCGCAGCTGATCGTGATCACGCACCAGAAGCGCACGATGGAGGTCGCCGACGCGCTGTACGGCGTCTCGATGCAGGGCGACGGTGTGTCGAAGGTCATCAGCCAGCGCCTGCGCTGAACCGCCGCTGAGCGGGTACCCGGAGTGAAGCTCCGACTGTCCCTTCAAGAGTTGAACACGAATCCCTCGCCTGTGCGCTGAAACGTCACAGTCACCCCCTCTTGACTTCGACACTTGAAGGCATAGTCTCGGCACCGTTGCTTTTACCTTCAGGTACCACCTATCTGGAGGGGTTGAGTCCCCGTCGGCGGCGTTGCCGACGGCCCGAGGAGTTGAACGTGACCAGCACAGAGCAGGCACAGAAGTCAGGAGCCGCCACGGCTCACCCCGATCATCTCGGGCACGTCATCTTCATCGCCGCGGCGGCCGCGATGGGCGGCTTCCTCTTCGGCTACGACAGCTCCGTCATCAACGGTGCCGTCGAAGCCATCCGGGACCGCTACGACGTCGGTTCCGCGGCCCTGGCGCAGGTCATCGCCATCGCCCTGATCGGCTGTGCCGTCGGCGCGGCGACCGCGGGACGCATCGCCGACCGCATCGGCCGCATCCGCGTCATGCAGATCGCCGCCCTGCTGTTCACGGTCAGCGCCGTCGGTTCGGCCCTGCCCTTCTCGCTGTGGGACTTCGCCCTGTGGCGGGTCGTCGGCGGCTTCGCCATCGGCATGGCCTCCGTCATCGGCCCGGCCTACATCGCGGAGGTCGCCCCGCCCGCCTACCGCGGCCGCCTCGGCTCCTTCCAGCAGGCCGCCATCGTCATCGGCATCGCCGTCTCGCAGCTGGTCAACTGGGGTCTGCTGAACTCCGCCGGCGGCGACCAGCGCGGCGAGCTCATGGGCCTGGAGGCCTGGCAGGTCATGCTGGGCGTCATGGTCGTCCCGGCCGTCCTGTACGGTCTGCTCTCCTTCGCCATCCCCGAGTCCCCCCGCTTCCTCATCTCCGTCGGCAAGCGCGAGCGGGCCCGTGCCATCCTCGAAGAGGTCGAGGGCGACAAGATCGACCTCGACGCCCGCGTGGCCGAGATCGAGCACGCGATGAAGAGCGAGCACAAGTCCAGCTTCAAGGACCTGCTCGGCGGCTCCTTCTTCTTCAAGCCGATCGTCTGGGTCGGTATCGGCCTGTCGGTCTTCCAGCAGTTCGTCGGCATCAACGTCGCGTTCTACTACTCCTCGACGCTGTGGCAGTCGGTCGGCGTCGACCCGACGGACTCGTTCTTCTACTCCTTCACGACGTCGATCATCAACATCATCGGCACCGTGATCGCGATGATCTTCGTGGACCGCGTCGGCCGCAGGCCGCTCGCCCTCATCGGCTCGGCCGGCATGGTCGTCGGCCTCGCGCTGGAGGCCTGGGCCTTCTCCTTCGACCTCGTCGACGGCAAGCTGCCCGCCACCCAGGGCTGGATCGCCCTGATCGCCGCCCACGTCTTCGTCCTCTTCTTCGCCCTGTCGTGGGGTGTGGTCGTCTGGGTCTTCCTCGGCGAGATGTTCCCCAACCGCGCCGCCCGGCAACTGGCCCGGCTCGCGC
>JBFARE010000145.1:0-2330 GCA_040674215.1 Nocardia sp. NPDC050193
GTCCACGACGTCGTCGTCGGCCTTGGGCGCGTCACCCTGGGGGGCGTCGGCGGCCTGACCGGCCTGGGCGTCGGCGTACATGGCCTGGCCGACCTTCTGCGAGACGGCGGCGACCTTCTCGGTGGCCGTGCGGATCTCGGCGGTGTCCTCGCCCTTGAGCGCGGCCTTCAGCTCCTCGACGGCGGCCTCGACCTCGGTCTTGACCTCGCCGGGGACCTTGTCCTCGTTGTCCTTGAGGAACTTCTCCGTCTGGTAGACGAGCTGCTCGCCCTGGTTGCGGGCCTCGGCGGCCTCGCGGCGGCGGTGGTCCTCGTCCGCGTACTGCTCGGCCTCCTGGCGCATGCGGTCGACCTCGTCCTTCGGCAGCGAGGAGCCGCCGGTGACGGTCATCTTCTGCTCCTTGCCCGTGCCCAGGTCCTTCGCGGTCACGTGCATGATGCCGTTGGCGTCGATGTCGAAGGCGACCTCGATCTGCGGGACGCCACGCGGCGCCGGCGGCAGACCGGTCAGCTCGAACATGCCGAGCTTCTTGTTGTACGCCGCGATCTCGCGCTCACCCTGGTAGACCTGGATCTGCACCGACGGCTGGTTGTCCTCGGCCGTCGTGAAGATCTCCGAACGCTTCGTCGGGATCGTGGTGTTGCGCTCGATGAGCTTGGTCATGATGCCGCCCTTGGTCTCGATGCCGAGGGACAGCGGGGTCACGTCGAGGAGCAGGACGTCCTTGACCTCACCCTTGAGGACACCGGCCTGGAGCGCGGCACCGATGGCGACGACCTCGTCCGGGTTGACGCCCTTGTTGGCGTCCTGACCGCCGGTCAGCTCCCTGACGAGCTCGGCGACGGCGGGCATCCGGGTCGAACCACCGACGAGAACGACGTGGTCGATCTCGGAGAGGTTGATGCCGGCGTCCTTGATGACGTTGTGGAACGGCGTCTTGCAGCGCTCCAGCAGGTCGGCGGTCAGCTGCTGGAACTGGGCGCGCGTGAGCTTCTCGTCCAGGTGCAGCGGGCCCTCGGCGGACGCCGTGATGTAGGGCAGGTTGATCGAGGTCTCGGTGGACGAGGACAGCTCGATCTTCGCCTTCTCGGCGGCCTCGCGCAGACGCTGGAGCGCCATCTTGTCCTTGGCGAGGTCCACACCGTGGCCGGCCTTGAACTGCTGCACCAGGTAGTCGACGACACGCTGGTCCCAGTCGTCACCACCGAGGTGGTTGTCGCCGTTGGTGGCCTTCACCTCGACGACGCCGTCACCGATCTCCAGGAGGGACACGTCGAAGGTGCCGCCACCGAGGTCGAAGACGAGGATCGTCTGGTCGTCCTTGTCGAGGCCGTACGCCAGCGCGGCCGCGGTGGGCTCGTTGACGATGCGCAGGACATTGAGACCGGCGATCTCGCCGGCTTCCTTCGTCGCCTGGCGCTCGGAGTCGTTGAAGTAGGCCGGGACGGTGATGACCGCGTCGGTCACCTTCTCGCCCAGGTAGGCCTCGGCGTCCCGCTTCAGCTTCTGCAGGATGAACGCGGAGATCTGCTGCGGGTTGAACGGCTTCCCGTCGAGCTCGATCTTCCAGTCGGTGCCCATGTGACGCTTCACCGAGCGGATGGTCCGGTCCACGTTCGTGACCGCCTGCCGCTTGGCGACCTCGCCCACGAGGACTTCGCCGTTCTTCGCGAAGGCGACGACGGACGGCGTGGTCCTGGCACCCTCGGCGTTGGTGATGACGGTGGGCTCGCCGCCCTCCAGAACGCTTACGACGGAGTTGGTTGTGCCCAGGTCGATGCCGACCGCACGTGCCATGGTGATCTTCCTCCAGCTGACTTGAGTGGAACGGACTCAAGTGTGCACGAGCCGGGCCCTGCGGTCAACAGACCTGAGTCGCATCCACTCAAGTCTTATCCGTTCCTTACGCGCAAGGACGCTTTGACCTGCGGAGATACAGTTCTCCCGGCCCGACGTTCCCCGGAAACAGGGTGATGCGCAGGGTCCTCGGATTGACGCCGCGGCGCGTAGACGGGCGCCGGACCCACCCCGGGACGCGCGGCGGGGCGGATCTCCTGAGAGCCGTCCGCCGTCCAGACCCCGCCACCGGTACCGGCCGCGCGCCCACCGCGGGCACCACGCGCGCGTGACGTACGCCCGGCCCGTGCGGCGCGACGGCCACGCGCGCGTGGCGGGCCGTACACCGCGACCCGCAGCAGACCGAACACCGCGACGAGTGCCCCGCCGGCCACCCACCACACCGCCCGCGCGTCCGCCCGTCCCGCGTGCACCAGCACCCCGACGAGCACCGCCGAGAAGGCGGCGGCGGCGAGCAGGACGGTCGCCCCCTG
>JBFARE010000146.1:0-2312 GCA_040674215.1 Nocardia sp. NPDC050193
TGATCGCCGGCGGCATCGGCTTCCGGGTGCTCCCCCGCCTGGTGGTCGGCCGCGGCGGGGCCGCTGCCTGACGCCGGGTAGCCGAACCCGTACGTGACGTACACGCGAAGGGCCCGGAGCACTCGGCTCCGGGCCCTTCGTGGTGTCTGTCCCGCGCTACGCGGTCTGGTGGGCCAGCAGCGCCAGCGCCGCGACCAGTACCGCCAGCAGCGCGATCAGCGCCATCGGGTTCAGCCCCGCGAAGAGGTTCTCCTGTTGCTGCATCCGCTCGCGGTTCGCGCGGCACACGGGGCACCGGCCTTCGCTCACGGGCGCGGCGCAGTTAGCGCACACCAGCCGGTCGTACGTCATGCGCTCGCCCTCCTTGCACCGGTTCCACGTACACAACGCCTCGGGGAACGGGAACGTTCCCCCTCCACTGTGCCAGGTTCCCGCGGGGGCCGCGCGGCTCACCCGGAGACCGGGGGACGTACAAAGGCCCGTACAAAAACGCACAAGCCCCACTCAACCCCTCGCGACGCCTGCGCCGCCCTCCCCGGTTCGCGTATGGTCACGCTCATCTACCCCCGGCGACCCGTGGTGCATCCGTGATCCGATTCGACAACGTCTCCAAGGTCTACCCCAAGCAGACCCGCCCCGCACTCAGGGATGTCTCCCTCGAGGTGGAGAAGGGCGAATTCGTCTTCCTCGTGGGATCCTCCGGTTCCGGAAAGTCCACCTTCCTGCGACTGGTCCTGCGCGAGGAGCGCACCAGCCACGGTCAGGTGCACGTCCTGGGCAAGGACCTCGCGCGCCTGTCCAACTGGAAGGTGCCGCAGATGCGGCGCCAGCTCGGGACGGTCTTCCAGGACTTCCGGCTGCTGCCGAACAAGACGGTGGCGGAGAACGTCGCCTTCGCGCAGGAGGTCATCGGCAAGTCGAAGGGCGAGATCCGCAAGTCCGTGCCCCAGGTGCTCGACCTCGTCGGGCTGGGCGGCAAGGAGGACCGGATGCCCGGCGAGCTGTCCGGTGGTGAGCAGCAGCGGGTGGCCATCGCCCGCGCCTTCGTGAACCGGCCCAAGCTGCTGATCGCGGACGAGCCCACCGGCAACCTCGACCCGCAGACCTCCGTCGGCATCATGAAGCTGCTCGACCGGATCAACCGGACGGGCACGACCGTGCTGATGGCCACGCACGACCAGAACATCGTGGACCAGATGCGCAAGCGCGTCATCGAGCTGGAGCAGGGCCGCCTCGTGCGTGACCAGGCACGCGGCGTCTACGGCTACCAGCACTGACCGCCCCCGCCATCGCGCCCGCAGCCGCGGACGTCCCCGGAAAGGCCTGAACAACTCGCCATGCGCGCCCAGTTCGTACTGTCGGAGATCGGCGTCGGTCTCCGCCGCAACCTGACGATGACCTTCGCCGTCGTCGTCTCGGTGGCCCTGTCGCTCGCCCTGTTCGGTGGGTCGTTGCTCATGAGCGACCAGGTCAGCACCATGAAGGGCTACTGGTACGACAAGGTCAACGTCTCGGTGTTCCTCTGCAACAAGAGCGACGCCGAGTCCGACCCGAACTGCGCCAAGGGCGCGGTCACCGCGGACCAGAAGAAGCAGATCAAGTCCGACCTCGACAAGATGGGGGTCGTCGAGAAGGTGACGTACGAGTCGCAGGACGACGCGTACAAGCACTACAAGGAGCAGTTCGGCGACTCCCCGCTGGCCAGCTCCCTGACCCCGGACCAGATGCAGGAGTCGTACCGGATCAAGCTGAAGGACCCGGAGGAGTACAAGGTCATCGCGACCGCCTTCGACGGGCGGGACGGCGTGCAGTCCGTGCAGGACCAGAAGGGCATCCTGGACAACCTGTTCGGGCTGCTCAACGGCATGAACTGGGCGGCGCGGGCCGTGATGGCGCTGATGCTGGTCGTCGCCCTGATGCTGATCGTCAACACCGTGCGGGTGTCCGCGTTCAGCCGTCGGCGTGAGACCGGGATCATGCGGCTGGTCGGCGCCTCCGGCTTCTACATCCAGGCCCCGTTCATCGCCGAGGCGGCCGTCGCCGGACTGATCGGAGGCACGGTCGCCTGCGGATTCCTGGTGATCGCCCGGTACTTCATCATCGATCACGGACTGGCGCTGTCGGAGAAGCTCAATCTGATCAACTTCATCGGCTGGGACGCGGTGCTGACCAAGCTCCCGCTCATCCTCGCCACGAGCCTGCTGATGCCCGCGCTGGCCGCGTTCTTCGCGCTGCGCAAGTACCTGAAGGTGTGACGCACGCCCCCCGGGGCCGTACGGTCAACCGACCGTACGGCCCGTCCCGTTCCCCAA
>JBFARE010000147.1:0-2269 GCA_040674215.1 Nocardia sp. NPDC050193
CACCGGACGCCGGGCCGCCGCCTGGTGGCCGCTGGTCGTCGCGGTGGAACGGCTCGTGGACGCGACGACGGCGGCCCGGGTCCGCGTGCGGCACGGAGCCGGACCGCCGTCGGCGGCGGAGGTCGGCCAGGTCACGCTGCAACTGCGCGAGCTGGCCGACGGCCTGCGCGACACGGACGTGCTGTACCCGGTCCGCACCGACCTGACCGGTCCGCCCGGCAGCGTCCTGGAACCCCTGCGCCAGGAGGTCGCGGCGGCACGGGCCATAGCCTCACCGCACGCCGCCGGCCAGCACACCCACGCCCCCGGACGACCCGGCGGCACGGGCGCCTAGACGCCGATGTCGCGGCCGTCCTTGCGCCACACCGCCACGACCGCCGGACGGACGATCTTCCCCGGACCGTCCGGCCAGGTGCTCGCCGGCTTGTCCACGGTCGCGCCGTCGACCTCGCCCGGGTGCTGCACGGCGACGAGCACCCGCCGGTCCTGGATGACCGGGCCGCAGGTCTCCGCCCCGGTCGGCACCGTCAGGAACTGCTTCAGCTCACCGCGCCGCGAGCCGCGCGTGGCGACGCCGAAGAGGCCGTCGTGCGAGCCGAGCTGGCTGCCGTCGGTGGAGATCCACAGGTTGCCGTGGGGATCGAAGGCCACGTTGTCCGGGCAGGAGATCGGGCTGACGTCGTCCTTCGGGAAGCCCGCGAAGTAGGTGGCCGGGTCGTCGGGGTCACCGGCGACCAGGAACAGCGACCAGGCGAACGAGGTGCTCTCGGGACGGCCCCGCCGCTCGGTCAGCTCCAGGATGTGCCCGTGCTTGTTGGCGTTGCGCGGGTTGGCCTCGTCGGCCTTGGCGTTCGCGCCCACCCCGCGGTTGGTGTTGTTGGTGAGGGCGACGTACACCTTGCCGGTGACGGGCGAGGGCTGGATGTCCTCGGGCCGGTCCATCTTCGTCGCGCCGGCCTTGTCACCGGCGAGGCGGGTGAAGACGAAGACCTCCTCGGCGCTCATCCCCTCGACGTGCGAGACGGCGCCCTTCGCGGTGGCGGTCGCGAGCGGGATCCACTCGCCGCTGCCGTCGAACTCGCCGTCGGCGGGCAGCTTGCCGGTGCCGTCGATCTCGAGGGCGGGGGAGTCGCCGGTGAGCCGGGCGACGTAGAGCGTGCCCTCGTCGAGCAGCGACAGGTTGTGCTCGCGCACCGCCCGGCCCGACCCCTTCCTCATCCGCTTGCTGCCGACGAACTTGTAGAAGTAGTCGAACCGCTCGTCGTCACCGGAGTAGACGACCGGCCGCCCGTCGTCGGTCAGCCGCACGGTCGCGGCCTCGTGCTTGAACCGGCCGAGGGCGGTGTGCTTGCGGGGCGTGGAGGCCGGGTCGTACGGGTCGAGCTCGACGACGTACCCGAAGCGGTGCACCTCGTTCGGCTCCCGGGCGACGTCGAACCGCTCGTCGAACCGCTCCCACTTGCGTTCGGTGGCCCCGGTCCCGATCCCGTACCGCTTGTCCGTGGCCCGGCCGCCGTTGGCGAAGTACTGGTTGAAGTTCTCCTCGCCGTGCAGCGTGGTGCCCCACGGCGTGGTGCCGCCGGAGCAGTTGTTGAGCGTGCCGAGGACCTTCGTCCCGGTGGGGTCGGCGGAGGTCTTCAGCAGGCCGGACCCGGCGGCGGGCCCGGTGAGCCGGAACTCGGTGGTGGCGGTGACCCGCCGGTTGAGGTGGTGCCGGGGCACAGCGGTCAGCCTGCCGGTCCGCCGGTCCTCCTCCACGACGACGACACCGAGCCCGTGCGCCGCCCAGGCCACCTCGACCTGCTGCCGGGTCGGGTTCGCGGGGTCGTAGCCGCGGAACATGAGCACTTCGTCGGTGTACTCGTGGTTGGCGACGAGCAGCTGCCGGTCGCACTCGCCCGGCAGGGGCAGCAGCGCGAGGAAGTCGTTGTTGTAGCCGAACTGCCCGGCCTGGGCGGCGGCGGTCTGATGCTCCGGGTCGAAGGCCGGGGCGCCGCGCAGGATCGGCTCGCCCCAGCGGATGACGACGTTCTGCGCGTAGCCGTCCGGGACGGTGACGGCGTCGGCGGTGTTCGGCGCGACGGAGCTGTACCGCAGTCCGCGGGCCCCCTTGGCCGCGGGCTTCCCGCCGGGTTTCCCGGAGGGCTTCCCCGACGTCCCGGCCGGCGCGGCCGCGGCGGGCGCCGCCCCCGCCCCGAGGGTCCCCGCGGTGGCGGCCGCGACGGACACCACCGCGGCGGCGCGCACCATCGCGCGGCGGTTGTTCGAG
>JBFARE010000148.1:0-2269 GCA_040674215.1 Nocardia sp. NPDC050193
GCTTCAGGGCGGCCAGCGCGCGTGCGGTGACCTCTTCCACCGGGCCCATGGCCTCGATGGTCACGACCAGGCCCTGGGCCTTGTAGTAGTCGATGATCGGCTCGGTCTGCGTGTGGTAGACCTCGAGCCGCGTGCGGACCGTGTCCTCGGAGTCGTCGTCGCGCTGGTACAGCTCGCCGCCGCAGACGTCGCAGACGCCCTCGACCGCGGCCTTCTTGTACGTCACGTGGAAGACGTGCGAGGAGTCGTTGCGGCAGATGCGCCGGCCGGCGATCCGCTTGACGACCTCCTCCTCCGGGGCCTCCAGGTCCAGTACCGCGTCCAGCTTGATGCCCTCGGTGGTGAGGAGCTCGTCGAGCGCCTCGGCCTGCGAGACGTTGCGCGGGAAACCGTCCAGCAGGAAGCCGCGCTCGGCGTCCGGCTGCTCCATGCGGTCCTTGGCCATGGCGATGGTGACCTCGTCGGGGACGAGGTTGCCGGCGTCCATGTAGGACTTCGCGAGCTTCCCGAGTTCCGTCTGCTGGCTGATGTTGGCGCGGAACAGGTCGCCCGTGGAGATGTGCGGAACGCGCAGCTTCTCGGCCAGCCGTGTGGCCTGCGTTCCCTTTCCGGCGCCCGGCGGCCCGACGAGGACGATACGCATCAGCGGAGGAACCCTTCGTAATTGCGCTGCTGGAGCTGGCTCTCGATTTGCTTCACCGTCTCGAGACCGACACCCACGATGATCAGGATGCTGGTACCACCGAACGGGAAGTTCTGGCTTGCCCCGAAGCCAACCAACGCCATCGTCGGTACGAGAGCGATCAGACCCAGATACAGCGAACCCGGCCAGGTGATCCGGTTGAGCACGTACGAGAGGTACTCAGCGGTCGGTCGGCCAGCCCGGATGCCCGGGATGAAGCCACCATACTTCTTCATGTTGTCGGCTACTTCCTCGGGGTTGAAGGAGATAGCCACGTAGAAGAACGCGAAGAAAACGATCAGCAGGAAGTACATGCTGATGTAGATCGGGTGGTCACCCTTGGTCAGGTTCGTCTCGATCCAGGTCTTCCAGCCGGAGGTCCCGCTGGAGAACTGGGCGACGAGTGCCGGGATGTAGAGCAGCGACGAGGCGAAGATGACCGGGATCACACCGGCCTGGTTCACCTTGAGCGGGATGTACGTCGAGGTACCGCCGTAGGAACGGCGGCCGATCATGCGCTTCGCGTACTGCACGGGGATACGGCGCTGGGCCTGCTCGACGAAGACCACCAGGCCGACCATGACCAGGCCGACGAGGATGACGGTGCCGAACTCGATCCAGCCGCCCGCGAGCGTGCCCTGCTTCTTGATGGCCCACAGGGCCGAGGGGAAGGTCGCGGCGATCGAGATGAACATCAGGATCGACATGCCGTTACCGATGCCGCGGTCGGTGATGAGCTCACCGAGCCACATGACCATGGCTGTACCGGCGGTCATGCAGATGACCATGGTGATGGTCGTGAAGATCGCCTGGTCCGGGACGATGCTCGACGCGACCGAGCAGCCGGAGAACAGGGCGCCGCTGCGGGCGGTGGCCACCAGGCCGGTGCCCTGGAGGATGGCGAGCGCCACCGTGAGGTAACGGGTGTACTGCGTGATCTTCGCGGTGCCGGCCTGGCCCTCCTTCTTGAGGGCTTCGAGACGCGGGATGACCACGGTCAGCAGCTGAAGGATGATGCTCGCCGTGATGTACGGCATGATGCCCAGCGCGAAGATGGTGATCTGCAGCAGCGCGCCGCCGCTGAACATGTTCACCAGACCGAAGAGGCCCTGGTTGCCGGACGCCTCGTCCACACACCGCTGAACGGACGTGTAGTCGACACCGGGGATCGGGATGTGCGTACCGACCCGGTAGATGACGATGATGGCGAGCGTGAAGAGCAGCTTCTTGCGCAGGTCGGGCGTCCTGAACGCCCGGGCGAACGCGGTGAGCACGGTGCCTCCTGCGACCCCCGCGCATCTGCGTCAAGGGTGACGGTCTTGAGGGTCCAATAAGAACAACGACAACGACAACGACATGTGTAACGGTCGACTGCCGTTCAAGGTGCCCCATGGGAAGCATCTTGTGAAAGTAGGCAGTGGAGGTCACCTTACCGGCGAAGGTACCGCCCTAGGAACGACCGACCGGGGATACCCCATATGTGGGATATCCCCGGTCGGGATCGCTCAAGTCATCGAGGCGCCTGTGGTGTTCAGACGAGCTCGGTGACGGTACCGCCGGCGGCGGTGATCTTCTCCTTGGCGGAGC
>JBFARE010000149.1:0-2242 GCA_040674215.1 Nocardia sp. NPDC050193
GCCGTACCGCGCGGCCCGTCACCCGGACGGCCCCGCCCGCCCTGCGCGCCGCCGCGCGTCCCCGCACGCTGGCAGCAGCCGCACCAGCATCCGGGGAGGACGCATGGCCTCGATGGACCTACCCGCCGACCGGCCCTCGGCCACGGCGAGGAAGACGCAGGCGAGAGCGGTCGACGCCCCCAGGCTGACCTGGCTCACGCTGGCCCTGATGACGACGGCGTCGGTCGCCAGCCTGCGGGCCGCCCCCACCATGGCCGTCTACGGCCTGGCCTGCGTGTTCCTCTACCTCGTCCCGGCGATCGTGTTCCTGCTGCCGACGGCGCTGGTGTCGGCGGAACTCGCCTCGGGCTGGAACGGCGGCGTGTATCGGTGGGTGAGCGAGGGCCTCTCCAAGCCGCTCGGGTTCCTGGCCGTGTGGTGCCAGTTCGCGATGACGATCTTCTACTACCCGAGTCTGCTGGCCTTCGTGGCGAGCACCATCGCGTACATCATCGATCCGTCCCTCGCCTCCAGCGGCCTGTACACCGCGATCGTGATCATGGTCCTGTACTGGACGGGCGTGTGGGTCTCCTCGCGCGGCACCAAGGCCCTCGCCGGACTGTCCAGCTGGGGTCTGGTCATCGGCACCCTCGTGCCCGGCACGATCCTCGTCGTGCTCGGGATGGTCTTCCTCGCGCAGGGCAACCCGTCGGCCGCGCCGATGACGGCCAGTCATCTGCTGCCGCAGTGGACGGGGCTGGCCAGCCTGGTGCTGATCGTCAACAACTTCCTGTCCTACTCCGGCATGGAGATGAACGCCGTCCACGTGTCGTCGCTGAAGAACCCGGCGAAGGAATACCCGAAGTCGATGTTCCTCGCGATGGCGCTGGTCCTGCTGATCTTCATCCTCCCGGCCCTCGCGATCAGCTGGGTCGTCCCGGCCGACCAGACGAGCCTGACCGCCGGCGTGATGCAGGCGTTCGACTCGTTCTTCGCCTACTTCCACATCGGCTGGATGACGCCGATCGCCGCCGTGATGCTGATCTCCGCGTCGCTGGCGGGCATGCTGACCTGGCTCGCCGGACCGTCCAAGGGCCTGCTGGAGATCTCCCGCAGCGAGGGCTACCTGCCGCCGTTCCTGCAACGGCTGAACCGGTTCGGCGTCCAGCAGAACATCCTGGTGACGCAGGGCATCGTGACCACCGTGATCGCGCTGGGGTACGCGTTCATCCCGAACGTCTCCAGCGTGTACTGGATCTTCTCGACGATCACCACGCAGGTGTACCTCATCGTCTACCTGCTGATGTTCGTCGCGGCGATGCGCCTGCGCAAGAACCGGCCCGAACACCCTCGCGGCTACCGGGTCCCCGCCCTCAACGTGCTGTGCTCGGTCGGTCTGCTGGCCTCGGCGGCCGCCATGGTCATCGGCTTCGTGCCCCCCTCGCAGTTCGGGGGCGGCAGCGTCTGGTCGTACGTCCTCATCATCGGCTGCGGCCTGGGCATCCTCGGGCTGCTGATCCCGTGGGCCTTCCTCAGGTTCCGCAAACCCGACTGGCAGACGGAGGCCGCCCGCGAGGAGGAGGGGTCATGAGTCCGACCCGGTTCGCGTCCGAGCACAAGTGGATCTACCTCGGCGCGATCGTCCTGCTGCTCGCGCTCGTCGTGATCGGCCTCGTCAACTACGAGACGGTCAAGAAGACCAACAAGGCCACCGAGAAGGCGAACCAGCTCGCCGACGCGGCGGTCGACGCCGGCTACCCGCGTCCCGACACCGACGCCGTCGTCCGCGCCCTGGGCACCGACGGGGGCCTCGTGTGCGAGAACCCCGGCAGCGCCCTGAAATCGGCCCTGTGGAAGATCGACGTCTCCAACGGAGCCGCGTTCGTCGGCCAGCGGCCCGTCGTCGGCGACACACGCGCCCTGCGGGCGGAGGCGAAGATCCTGGAGATCTACTGCCCGGACCGACTGGACGACTTCAGGGACCGGCTCGACGACCTGGAGACCGACGACACGGTGAGGCGGTGACGGCGATGACCTCCTCGCCGACCGGAGCGGACGGACTGGGCGCGCGAATCGCCTCGTTGATGCCCCGCGCGAAGACCGACCTCACCGAGCTGGTCGCGGTGCCCTCGGTCGCGGACCCCCGCCAGTACCCGCCCGAGGAGTGCGCCCGGGCCGCGCGGTGGGTCGCCGACGCGTTCACGGACGCCGGCCTGCGCGACGTCCACCTCGCCGAGACCCCCGACGGCAGCCACGCCGTCCT
>JBFARE010000150.1:0-2240 GCA_040674215.1 Nocardia sp. NPDC050193
GCACGGCGCCCTCGCGCACCCGCGCGTGCAGGTGGTCGGAGACCTCGCCCTCCGGGGTCGCCGGGCCCCCGCCGACCCGCTTGACGCTGATCCGGCGCAGGTCCGCGCCCGGTGCCCCGGAGAGGCTGTACTGCCGTATCTGGCGCGCGCCGTCGGGCAGTTGCGTGCGGACGGACACGTACTGGCCCGCGCGGAAGTCCCGCACCGGGGCGCCGTCGCGCGGACGCAGCGAGAAGGTGACGACGTCCGCCGTCTCCTCGACCCGCTCCACGACCTCCCACTCCCGCCAGACGGCGCCGCCGCTCTCCTCGTACAGGCGGCGCTCGATCGCGATCAGCGCGTTCGCCATCAGCCAGTAGACCTCGTCCCAGGCGGCGGCGACCTCGGGGGTGACCGCCTCGCCGAGGACGCCCGCGATGGCGGCGAAGAGGTGCTCGTGGACCACCTCGTACTGCTCCGGCGTCACGCCGAGCGAGGCGTGTTTGTGGGCGATCCGGGTGAGCATCGCGTCGGGGCGGTCCTGCGGGCGGTCGTCCGGGGTGTCCCCGGTCCGCTCGACGAGGCGGGTCGCGAAGGCGGCGATGGACCCGGCCAGGGCCTGGCGCTGGGTGCCGGCGGCCTGGTTGCCGCGGTTGAACAGGTCGCGGAGGAGGTCCGGGTGCGCCGCGAAGAGCCCGGCGTAGAAGCGCTCGGTGATCTCCCCGATGGCCGCTCCCACGGCGGGGAGGGTGGCACGGACGGTGGCTGCGGACTGTTCGGACAGCATCAGGGCTCCTCGGGGCTCACTGGGCGTTCTACCGTCCCGCACGCTAGTAAAACTTGCATCTGAGATGCAAATTAAATGGCCGGGAGGGACGGAAGGGGTGGGGCATTACGGATGACGGTGCGAGCAGGCAAGATGGGCGGCAGAGCAGCACACCCGCCGCACGCCGGACGTACGGCGGTACATCTGCCGGACGCGCCGCGTTCAGGCCTGGGTCGCCGAGGCGATCATGGTCGGCAACGCGGACGAAACGGTGTTGTGGTGTGATGCTCGGGTGCCCGACCGCCTCTCCGTGGGACGGGATCCAGGCGGCCTGACCAGCAAGGATGGGGAAGCGGAAGATGGACAAGCAGCAGGAGTTCGTGCTCCGGACGTTGGAGGAGCGCGACATCCGGTTCGTACGGCTGTGGTTCACGGACGTGCTGGGCTTCCTCAAGTCCGTCGCCGTGGCCCCGGCCGAGCTCGAGCAGGCGTTCGACGAGGGCATCGGTTTCGACGGCTCCGCGATCGAGGGCTTCGCCCGGGTCTACGAGTCCGACATGATCGCCAAGCCGGACCCCTCCACCTTCCAGGTCCTGCCCTGGCGCGCGGAGGCCCCCGGCACCGCCCGGATGTTCTGCGACATCCTCATGCCCGACGGCTCCCCGTCCTTCGCCGACCCGCGCTACGTCCTCAAGCGGGCCCTGGCGCGCGCCTCCGACCTGGGCTTCACCTTCTACACCCACCCCGAGATCGAGTTCTTCCTGCTGAAGAACAAGCCGACCGACGGCTCCCGCCCGACCCCGGCCGACAACTCCGGGTACTTCGACCACACCCCGCAGAACGTGGGCATGGACTTCCGCCGCCAGGCCATCACCATGCTCGAGTCGATGGGCATCTCGGTCGAGTTCTCCCACCACGAGGGCGCCCCGGGCCAGCAGGAGATCGACCTGCGCTACGCCGACGCGCTCTCCACCGCCGACAACATCATGACGTTCCGCCTGGTCATGAAGCAGGTCGCGCTGGAGCAGGGGGTCCAGGCGACCTTCATGCCCAAGCCGTTCTCCGAGCACCCCGGCAGCGGCATGCACACCCACCTCTCCCTCTTCGAGGGCGACCGCAACGCGTTCTACGAGTCGGGCGCGGAGTACCAGCTCTCCAAGGTCGGCCGGTCCTTCATCGCCGGCCTGCTCAAGCACGCCGCGGAGATCGCCGCCGTCACCAACCAGTGGGTCAACTCCTACAAGCGCATCTGGGGCGGCTCCGAGCGCACGGCCGGCGCGGGCGGCGAGGCGCCGTCGTACATCTGCTGGGGCCACAACAACCGCTCCGCGCTGGTCCGCGTGCCAATGTACAAGCCCGGCAAGACGGGCTCCGCGCGCATCGAGGTCCGCTCCCTCGACTCCGGCACCAACCCGTACCTCTCGTACGCCATGCTGCTCGCCGCCGGCCTCAAGGGCGTCGAGGAGGGCTACGAGCTCCCGCCGGGCGCCGAGGA
>JBFARE010000151.1:0-2229 GCA_040674215.1 Nocardia sp. NPDC050193
GCCCTCCCTCGGGAGGGCGCCCCTGCGTTTCGCGGCCCGCGTCCGGGCCCCTGCGTCCCGTGGCGTCACGTCGAGGCGCGTCGCCCGGCGGGTCAGCCGGTTTCGCGCGGGGGCAGCGGGGGCCGTGAGCGGTCGGGGACGTTCTCGAGACCGGGCGGGGTGGCGGGCGGATTGTCGGTGAGCAGGTCCAGGGCCAGCCGTACGGCGTCGTCGAGTTGGGCGTGGCGGCCCTCGGCCCAGTCGAGGGGGGTGCGCAGCACTTCGAGGTCGGGGGTGACGCCCTCGTTCTCCACCGACCAGCCGTAGGCGTCGAACCAGGCGGCGTTCATGGGGACGGTGATGACGGTGCCGTCGCCGAGCCGGTGGCGTCCGGTCATGCCGACGACACCGCCCCAGGTGCGCTGGCCGACCACGGGGCCGAGCCCCAGCAGTTTGAAGGCGGCCGTGATCATGTCGCCGTCCGAGGAGGTCGCCTCGTCGGCGAGGGCCACCACCGGGCCCCTCGGCGCGTTCGAGGCGTACGACACCGGCTGCGCGTCGCGGGTGAGGTCCCAGCCCAGGATCCTGCGGGTCAGCTTCTCCACCACCAGCTCGCTGATGTGGCCGCCCGCGTTGCCGCGCACGTCCACCAGCAGCGCCGGCCTGGACATCTCCATCCGCAGGTCGCGGTTGAACTGGGCCCAGCCTGAGCCGCCCATGTCGGGGATGTGCAGATAACCGCACCGGCCCTCGCTCAACTCCCGGACCACGGCCCGGCGTTTGGCCACCCAGTCCTGGTAGCGCAGGGTCCGTTCGTCGGTGAGCGGGACCACGGCCACCCGGCGCGGGCGGCCGCCCTCGCCCTCGGCCGGGGTGAAGGTGAGCTCGACGGTGGTGCCGCCCGCGCCGGCCAGCAGCGGGTACGGGCCGGTCACCGGATCGACGGCGCGGCCGTTCACGTGCGTGAGCACGGCCCCTTCCCGGATCCCGGTACCGGCCAGCGGGGAGCGCGCTTTGGAGTCGGAGGAGTCGCCCGGCAGGATCCGCCGTACCGTCCAGCCCGCCTCGCGGTGCACGAGGTTGGCGCCCAGCAGGCCCTGGAGGCGCTGGTAGTGCGGCGGGCCCTCGTTGCGGCGGGCGGCGGTGACGTAGGCATGGGACGTGCCCAGCTCGCCCAGCACCTCACGCAGCAGGTCGGCGAACTCGTCCGGCGACGCGACCCGTTCGACGAGCGGCCGGTACTGGCCGAGGATCGCGTCCCAGTCGATGCCGCACATGCCCGGGTCCCAGAAGTACGCCCGGATCAGCCGCCCGGCCTCCTCGTAGGACTGGCGCCACTCGGCACCGGGGTCCACCTCGTGCAGGATGCGCCGCAGGTCGATCCAGACCGTGGAGTCCAGGTCGCCGCTCTCCGAGGACGGCACGGCCCGCAGGTCGCCCTCGTCGACCACGACCAGCCGGGAGCCGTCCCCGCTGAGCGCGAACCAGTCGAGGTGGTCGACGAGTTCGGTCCGCTTCGCCTTGCCGATCCCGAAGTGCTCGAGCGTCGGCCGTCCGCTGGTGTCGTCCGGGTTGGCGAAGGTCTCGCCGAGCGCGCCGGAGATCGGCCAGCGCAGCCACACCAGCCCGCCGCCCGCCACCGGGTACAGCGCCGAGTACTTGGACGCCGGGACCGGGAACGGCGTGACCCGGCTCTCCAGCCCCTCGGTCTCGACGGTCACGGTCCCGTCGCCGCCGTCGTCGTCGGCCACCGGGTCCAGGCCTCCGGCGGCCGGGCGGCCCTCCGGGGTGAGGGCGAAGGGCGACGGGGTCGCCGACGACAGGGGCACGAGGTAGGGGCGGCAGCCCAGCGGGAAGGACAGGTCGCCGGTGTGCACGTCGTACACCGGGTCGAAGCCGCGCCAGGAGAGGAAGGCCAGGTAGCGGCCGTCCCGGGTGAAGACCGGGTTCTCGTCCTCAAAGCGGCCGTCCGTGACGTCCACGACGAGCCGGTCCTTCATCCGGGCCATCCTGATCTGCCGCAGCGACCGGCCGATCCCCGGGTGCGACCAGGTCAGCCAGCCGCCGTCGGGGGAGAAGGCCAGGTCGCGCACGGGCCCGTTGACGGAGGCGACCAGCTCGGTGACCTCGGCCTCGCCCGCGGGAGGGCCGTCGCCTCCGGGGTCGCCGCCGGAGCCCGCCGCGTCCGCGCCGTCCGCGCCGGGCGCCGTGAGGTCGCCGGGCGCCGTGAGGTCGTCCGGGACGGTGAGG
>JBFARE010000152.1:0-2222 GCA_040674215.1 Nocardia sp. NPDC050193
GACTGCTGTACGGCCGTGAGGAAGCGCGGGCCCAGCTGGCGGAGGAGGCACTGCCGCGGGTGTGGAAGGCCACACAGGCGTCGATGGAGGTTTAGCCCGTCCGCGGCGGGCTTTCGCGGGGGCGGGGGAGTGCTCCGGTCGGGTTACGCTTGATGGTCTCCCTTCCCCGGCCCTCGGCCGGGGCGCCCCCCGCCAGCTCACGAAGGTAATCCCGCGATGTCTGTCGAGTCGGTCTTCCCGCAGCTAGAAGCCTTGCTCCCGCATGTGCAGAAGCCGATCCAGTACGTGGGCGGCGAGCTCAACTCCACCGTGAAGCCGTGGGAGTCCTGCGACGTCCGCTGGGCGCTCATGTACCCGGACGCCTACGAGGTCGGCCTGCCCAACCAGGGCGTCATGATCCTCTACGAGGTGCTGAACGAGCAGGAGGGCGTCCTCGCCGAGCGCACGTACAGCGTGTGGCCGGACCTGGAGGCGCTGATGCGGGAGCACTCCGTCCCGCAGTTCACGGTCGACAGTCACCGCCCCGTGGGCGCCTTCGACGTGTTCGGGCTGTCCTTCTCCACGGAGCTGGGCTACACCAACATGCTCACGGCCCTGGACCTGGCCGGGATCCCCCTGGAGGCGAAGGACCGGGGCCTCGACGACCCGATCGTGCTGGCCGGCGGCCACGCGGCCTTCAACCCCGAGCCGATCGCCGACTTCATCGACGCGGCCGTCATCGGCGACGGCGAGCAGGCCGTCCTCGACATGACGAAGATCATCCGCGAGTGGAAGGCGGAGGGCCGGCCGGGCGGCCGCGACGAGGTCCTCCTGCGCCTCGCCAAGACCGGCGCGGTGTACATCCCGCGCTTCTACGACGTCGAGTACCTGCCGGACGGCCGGATCGCCCGCGTGGTGCCGAACAGGTCGGGCGTCCCGTGGCGCGTGTCCAAGCACACGGTCATGGACCTCGACGAGTGGCCCTACCCCAAGCAGCCGCTGGTCCCGCTCGCCGAGACGGTCCACGAGCGCATGTCCGTGGAGATCTTCCGCGGCTGCACCCGGGGCTGCCGCTTCTGCCAGGCCGGCATGATCACGCGCCCGGTGCGCGAGCGGTCGATCACCGGCATCGGCGACATGGTGGAGAAGGGCCTCAAGGCGACCGGCTTCGAGGAGGTGGGCCTCCTCTCGCTCTCCAGCGCCGACCACAGCGAGATCGGCGAGGTCGCCAAGGGCCTCGCGGACCGCTACGAGGAGGACAAGATCGGCCTGTCCCTCCCCTCCACCCGCGTCGACGCCTTCAACGTGGACCTGGCGAACGAACTGACGCGCAACGGCCGCCGGTCGGGCCTGACCTTCGCCCCCGAGGGCGGCTCGGAGCGCATGCGCAAGGTCATCAACAAGATGGTCTCCGAAGAGGACCTCATCAGGACGGTCTCCACCGCGTACGGCAACGGCTGGCGCCAGGTGAAGCTGTACTTCATGTGCGGTCTGCCGACGGAGACCGACGACGACGTCCTCCAGATCGCCGACATGGCGATGAACGTGATCGCCGAGGGCCGCAAGGTCTCCGGCCAGAACGACATCCGCTGCACGGTCTCGATCGGCGGGTTCGTGCCGAAGCCGCACACCCCGTTCCAGTGGGCGCCGCAGCTCTCCGCCGAGGAGACGGACGCCCGGCTCCAAGCTCCGCGACAAGATCCGCGGCGACAAGAAGTACGGCCGCTCCATCGGCTTCCGCTACCACGACGGCAAGCCCGGCATCGTCGAGGGCCTCCTCTCGCGCGGCGACCGCCGTATCGGCGCCGTCATCCGCGCCGTCTACGAGGACGGCGGCCGCTTCGACGGCTGGCGCGAGCACTTCTCGTACGACCGCTGGATGGCCTGCGCGGACAAGACGCTGCCCGCCTTCGGCGTGGACGTCGACTGGTACACCACCCGTGAGAAGTCCTACGAGGAGGTCCTGCCCTGGGACCACCTGGACTCGGGCCTGGACAAGGACTGGCTCTGGGAGGACTGGCAGGACGCCCTCGACGAGACCGAGGTCGAGGACTGCCGCTGGACGCCCTGCTTCGACTGCGGGGTGTGCCCGGCGATGGACACCCACATCCAGATCGGCCCGACGGGCAAGAAGCTGCTGCCGCTGACGGTCAAGCAGCCCGCGGGCAGCGGACACGCCCACTGAGCCGCTGAGCCGCTGACTTCCTCAGGCCCCGGGGTTTCGGCCCGAGCCCCCCATCCCG
>JBFARE010000153.1:0-2220 GCA_040674215.1 Nocardia sp. NPDC050193
TCCGATATAAGCCCGCGGAGGCCCGTCGGCCGGCCCCGGTGCACGACCGCCGGGAACGATCTGTGTGAGTCGTTCGTCACACAGGCGGGGAGATCGTCATGGGCGGGTGGGGAAGAGGGGAAGGACTGTTTCGGCCGTGGAGCGCTCCGCCGTTCCGTCGCCGCCTCTGTAGTTTTCGGCCGTGACGTGGCACGATCCCCCGGGCACCGTAAGTTACTGACGGTTAATCAGGGGTGGGGGGACGGGGTATGGGTACGGGCAAGCGCGGCCTGCTCGCGGCTGCTGTGGCGGTGGTCTGCGCGGTCACCGTGCTGGGCGCACCCGGCGCCGCGTTCGCCGCTCCGGGCCCCACACCGTCACCGGCGGCCGGTACGACGGCCCCGCCGCTGCCCTCCACCGCGTCCGACAAGGACCTCGAGGCCGTCCGCACCAAGCTCGAAGCGCTCTACCACGACGCCGCGGTGGCCACCGACGCCTACAACGCGGCCGAGGAAGCGGCGAAGAAGCAGTCCTCGGAGATCGTCGAGCTGGCCAAGAAGATCGTCGCGGGCCAGGCGAAACTGGACGACCTCAAGAACCGCGCGGGCGCCGCGGCCCGGGCCCAGTACCGCACCGGCGGCCTGCCGGACGAGGCGCAGTTGATGCTGAGCGACGACCCGTCCGAGTTCCTGGACGGAGCCGGACGGGTGCGCCAGGGCGAGCGCGCCACCAAGGGCCTGATCGGCGAACTCAGCCGTACTCAGCAGGACTTGGTGCAGTACTCCAAGGACGCCTCCGACCGGTGGAGGAAGCTGGAGGCGGGCCGCAAGACCAAGGCGACCGCCCAGAAGCGGATCGAGAAGCAGATCTCGGCCGCCGAGAAGCTCCGGTCCCAGCTGGAGAAGGCGGAGAAGGAGCGCCTCGAGCAGCTGGAGGCGAAGGTCGCTCAGGAGGCGCAGACCGCCTGGCTGGGGACCGGCATCCTCGACGAGATCAACAGCGCCGCGTCCGTACAGGGCAAGCAGGCCGTGCAGTTCGCCACCGCGCAGATCGGCAAGCCGTACGTGTGGGGCGCGGAGGGCCCGAAGGCCTTCGACTGCTCCGGGCTGACCTCCGAGGCCTGGCGGAGCGCGGGCCGGCCGATCCCGCGTACCTCGCAGGAGCAGTGGAAGCAGCTGCCGCACATCGCCGTCGAGGACATGCGTCCCGGCGACCTGATCATCTACTTCGGCGACGCGAGCCATGTCGCGCTGTACGTGGGGGACGGCTCGATCGTCCACGCCCCGCGTCCCGGCCGCACGGTCACGCTCGCGGGGGCGGGTTCGATGCCGATACTCGGGGTGGTCCGGCCGGACGCGTGAGGTCCGGCGGCGGCACGGACGCCGCTCACGGATTCCGTGTACCGACGCCTCGCGCCGACGCCTCTCGCCGGGTGACCGCCGCCACGTGACCCAGGGCACCTCGCCCCCTCGGCAAACGCCGTGCCGACGTGACGTTCGTCATCCCCGCGCCACACCCACGGTGCCCAAATGCGGTACAGAACGCGGCATATGACAGTGGCCAGAGATCAAGACCCCTGTCTCACACCATTCCGTTGCGGCGCCTTCTGCCGCTATGGTCCCCGTCGGTGGGTCGAGGTCCCTCGTCCCCGCCATGCCCTCGGGGGGAGGGAAGGAACCAGGACGATGCCCGTACCCGTACCGCGGCAGAGAGCGATCCCGGCCGTGGAGAGTGGTCAGGCGCAGGCCGCGCCCGCAGTCGGCGGCCCCTCCGAAGAGGAAACCGTTCGCAACGAGGCGACGACGGCCGAGAACCACACCACGCACGACGGCACCACGCGCAGCACCGCGCTCAACGCCACGCCCGCCGACGGCGTCCCTCTCGGGGTGACCACCACCGGCACGGGCGCCGGCGTGAGCAACCCCGGCACGAGCACCGCCGGTGTGGCCACCGCCGCCCACACCACCCTCACCCTGCTGCTGATCGAGGACGACCCCACGGCCGCGCCGATCGTGCACGACCTGCTCGACGCGGACGGCAGGCCGATCCGGGTGCGCACCGCCCGCAACCTCACCGAGGCCGAGCGGCTGCTGACCCATGACGTCCACTGCATCCTGCTGGACCTCGCGCTGCCGGCCCCCGGCAGGGCGGGCGGGTCCGACGACGAACTCGCGGTCCTGCGCCATGTGCTCCGGCTCGCCCCCCGGCACGCCGTGCTCGCGCTCACCGCGTCCGGCGACG
>JBFARE010000154.1:0-2172 GCA_040674215.1 Nocardia sp. NPDC050193
GCCGAGCAGCTGACGGCGCGCCTCGAGGCGGAGGGCAAGGAGGTCGACACGTACATCGTCGGCCGCCGCGGTCTGGCCCACTACAACTTCCGTGAGCGCAAGGTCGCGGAGTCGTGGTCGGGCTTCACCGACGAGCCCACCTACGCGGACGCCAAGAAGGTCGCGGGTCCGCTGATCGAGGCGATCGAGAAGGAGACGGCGGACGGCGGCGTGGACGAACTCCACATCGTGTTCACCGAGTTCGTCTCGATGATGACGCAGACGGCGCTCGACGACCGTCTGCTGCCGCTCAGCCTCGACGAGGTGGCCAAGGAGTCGGCGCCGAAGGGCGAGATCCTTCCGCTGTACGACTTCGAGCCCTCGGCGGAGGACGTCCTCGACGCCCTGCTGCCGCGCTATGTGGAGAGCCGCGTCTACAACGCGCTTCTCCAGTCGGCAGCCTCGAAGCACGCCGCCACGCGGCGCGCGATGAAGTCGGCGACCGACAACGCGGGCGAGCTCATCGAGACGCTCTCCCGCCTTGCCAACGCGGCCCGCCAGGCCGAAATCACCCAGGAAATCAGCGAGATCGTCGGTGGCTCCGCAGCCCTGGCCGACGCGACCGCGGGGAGTGACAGGTAATGACGACGACAGTTGAGACGGCCGTTGCCACGGGCCGCGTCGCCCGGGTCATCGGCCCGGTCGTCGACGTGGAATTCCCCGTCGACGCCATGCCGGAGATCTACAACGCCCTTCACGTCGAGGTGGCCGACCCGGCCCAGGACGGCGCGAAGAAGACGCTGACCCTGGAGGTCGCCCAGCACCTGGGTGACGGCCTGGTCCGCACGATCTCGATGCAGCCCACCGACGGTCTGGTCCGCCAGGCCCCGGTGACCGACACCGGCACGGGCATCACCGTCCCGGTCGGCGACTTCACCAAGGGCAAGGTGTTCAACACCCTCGGTGAGGTGCTGAACGTCGACGAGCAGTACGAGGGCGAGCGCTGGTCCATCCACCGCAAGGCCCCGAACTTCGACGAGCTCGAGTCGAAGACCGAGATGTTCGAGACCGGCGTCAAGGTCATCGACCTTCTCACCCCGTACGTCAAGGGTGGAAAGATCGGTCTGTTCGGTGGTGCCGGCGTCGGCAAGACGGTGCTCATCCAGGAGATGATCTACCGCGTCGCCAACAACCACGACGGTGTCTCCGTGTTCGCCGGTGTCGGCGAGCGCACCCGTGAGGGCAACGACCTCATCGAGGAGATGGCCGACTCGGGCGTCATCGACAAGACCGCCCTGGTCTTCGGCCAGATGGACGAGCCCCCGGGCACCCGTCTGCGCGTGGCCCTCGCCGGTCTGACCATGGCGGAGTACTTCCGCGATGTGCAGAAGCAGGACGTGCTGTTCTTCATCGACAACATCTTCCGCTTCACGCAGGCCGGTTCCGAGGTCTCGACCCTGCTCGGCCGTATGCCCTCCGCGGTGGGTTACCAGCCGAACCTGGCCGACGAGATGGGTCTCCTCCAGGAGCGCATCACCTCGACCCGTGGTCACTCGATCACCTCGATGCAGGCGATCTACGTCCCCGCGGACGACCTGACCGACCCGGCCCCGGCCACCACGTTCGCCCACCTCGACGCGACGACGGTTCTCTCCCGTCCGATCTCCGAGAAGGGCATCTACCCGGCCGTGGACCCGCTGGACTCCACGTCCCGGATCCTGGACCCCCGCTACATCGCGGCGGACCACTACAACACCGCGATGCGCGTCAAGACGGTCCTGCAGAAGTACAAGGACCTTCAGGACATCATCGCGATCCTCGGTATCGACGAGCTCGGCGAGGAGGACAAGCTCACCGTCCACCGCGCCCGTCGTGTGGAGCGCTTCCTCTCCCAGAACACCCACGTCGCCAAGCAGTTCACCGGCGTCGACGGGTCGGACGTGCCGCTCGACGAGTCGATCACCGCGTTCAACGCGATCATCGACGGTGAGTACGACCACTTCCCGGAGCAGGCGTTCTTCCTGTGCGGTGGCATCGAGGACCTGAAGGCCAACGCCAAGGAGCTGGGCGTCTCCTGAACTCCCTGAGTTCGAAGTGAGTCCTACGGCTCACGTCTGAGGGGGCGGGCGCGTCCCGCCCCCTCACTCACGCCCATTAGACTTGTAACCAACACCCGGCAGACCCGCCGGGTGG
>JBFARE010000155.1:0-2144 GCA_040674215.1 Nocardia sp. NPDC050193
CGGCGTCCCCCGCCCGCAGCTGCGAGAACAGCACCGCGGAGATCGCGGCCATGCCGGAGGCGAACACGAGCGTCTCGACCCCGCCGCGGCCCGGCGCCTCGAGCTCGCCGATGGCCCCCTCGAGATGGGTCCAGGTCGGGTTCTCGTCGCGGCCGTAGGTGTACGGGCCGGTGGGCTCGCCCGGCAGGTGGAAGTGTGCGGCGAACACCGGCCCGGGCAGGGTCGGCTCGTGCTTCACCGGTTCGGGCAGCCCCGCCCGCACCGCGCGCGTGCCCTCGCCGGGCCCGCCGGGCAGCTCCTCCTCGGTGAAATCGTTCATGCCACTCGTCCTTCCACGTCGTTGCGTACGGCGGCGAGCAGACCTTCGCTCGCCCCCTCCACCATCTCAAGACACTCCACGAAGCCGCGCCGCCCCCCGTAGTAGGGGTCGGGAACGTCCAGGTCGTCGACCTGCGGAGCGGAGGGAGAGCGTGCGGGGTCCTGCGAGGGGTGGTCGGCCGACGGGCGGGTGAAGGAGCGCAGCAGCCGTACCTTCGCCGCGTCCTCCTCGGTGGGTGCGAGGAGCCGCAGGGCTTCCAGGTGGCTGGAGTCGAGGGCCAGGACGAGGTCGAGACGGGCGAACCACGAGGGCTCGAAGCGCCGGGCCGTGTGCTCCAGGGCGTACCCGTGCTCCTCCAGCACGGACCGTGCGCGCGGATCGGCGTTCTCGCCCTCGTGCCAGCCGTCCGTGCCGGCGCTCTCGACCTCCACCAGCCCGTCGAGTCCGGCTTCGTCCACACGCGCGCGGAAAACCGCCTCGGCCATCGGCGAGCGGCAGATGTTGCCCGTGCAGACGAAGCAGACGCGAAAGGTCATCGAGGACTCAGTCCTCGTCGGGCAGGACGACGTTGAGCGCCCAGGAGACCACGGAGATGATCAGACCGCCCAGCACCGCGGTCCAGAAGCCCTCCACGTGGAAACTCACGTCCAGTTTGTCGGCCAGCCATGAGGTCAGCAGCAGCATAAGGGCGTTGACCACGAGGGTGATCAGACCGAGCGTGAGGATGAACAGGGGGAAGGTCAGCACCTTCACGACGGGCTTCACAAGGAAGTTCACCAGGCCGAAAAGCAGTGCGACGACTATGAGGGTGCCGACCTTCTTGCCCGTGCTGTCACCGGTCAGGGTGATGTCGTCGAGCAGCCAGACGGCGACCGCCAGGGCGCCCGCGTTGGCGATCGTCTTGACTACGAAATTCTTCATGTGTCTGATCGTGGCAGAGAGATCGTGAACGAGCACCGGACAGGGGCGGACAAGGTCGATGAAGGCATTCCGGCTGGACGAACTGGAGGCGGAACGAGCCGCCAACGACGGCGCCTACCTGCAGTTCCTGCGGGAGCGGAACATGTCGGTCGGGCTGTACGCCCTGGACGCGGGCACGCATGATCCCCAGAACCCGCACAACCAGGACGAGGTGTACTTCGTGGTGAGCGGACGCGCCTCGATCACCGTCGGCCTGGAGACCACACAAGTGGCGCGCGGCAGCGTGGTGTACGTCCCGGCCGGGGTCGCCCACAAGTTCCACCACATCAGCGAGGACCTGCGGGTCCTGGTCGTGTTCTCGCCTCCCGAGAGCTGAACGGCTCCCCGCGCGGCGCGGTGTCTCTCCGACCGCCGGGCGACCGGGAGTCTCGGGGTTCCCTCAGGGATCGATCAGGGGAGGACAAGGGCTCCGAGGGCCCCGCGAGCACCTGCTTCGGCCCTAGCATCGACGACAGGACATCGTGATGCCCGGCCCGCCAGAGGTACCGGACAGCGACCGCGAAGGATGAGGACGAGGGCGATGCAAGAGATCTTCTCGGGACTGCCGTGGTGGGTGAAGTGGGTCGCGGTGCCGGTCATCGCCCTGGTCGTGTTCGGCGGCCTGATAGCCAGCATCGTCGGCTTCGTGATCGGCCTGCTGTTCAAGCTGCTGATCTTCGTGGCACTGGTCGGCGGACTCGTCTACATCGTCAGGAAGTTCACTTCGGGTTCCTCGTCGCGCAGCGACTGGTGAGCGGTGCGGGAGGCCGGCGATCGGTAACACGGAGCGCGGGTTCCCTCGGCCGGGGGAAGTTTCCCTGACAGCCAGTCTGTGAGCGGTGGCAGGCGGTTAAAGTCCGGAACT
>JBFARE010000156.1:0-2111 GCA_040674215.1 Nocardia sp. NPDC050193
GGACGGCGGCCGACCGCCGGTCCTCGCCGGTCCGCCCCCGCAACTAGTCCAGGTCGTCGAAGACGTCCGCGAAGCCCAGGCCGGGGATGGACGCCACCGGCGGTGCCGCGACCCGGGAGGCGAAGTCGTCCCGCCGGCATCCGGCGTCGGGGTCGTGGACGTCCGTGTGGACGACGACCCACACCGTGACCTCGCCGCGGGCGTCGTCGCGTACGCCCCAGTCGTCGGCCAGGGCCGTGATGATGTTGAGACCGCGGCCGCCGTGCGCGGTGACGGAAGGGGTGGCCGGGGCCGGACGGGTCGGGCCGCCGCCGTCGGTCACCTCGACCATCAGCCGGCCGGCCGGATCGACACGCCACGCGGCCCGGACGTCGCCGTCACCGGCCAGGGCGTCGCCCAGCGGCCTGCCGTGCTTGCACGCATTGCTCAGAAGCTCGGAAAGGATGAGTACGGCGTCGTCGATGACCGATTCCGACACTCCGCCACTGCGCAGCTGATCGCGCATGCGATGTCTCGCGTTCCCCACGCCCGCAGGGCCATGGGGTACGGCCATGCTCGACGACGCGGGCACCTCCTGTGCCACCACCAACGCCACCCCCGAGACCTCCTTCGCCCCACGCCACGGTGTGGATGCCCCATTGGCCTGTACCGGAAACCGGCCAATGCGGCCCCGGCGACGCATTCGTGATGACCGAACACGGACCGAACGCGCCGGAGCACTCCCTGTGAGGGGCCTGTCAGTGAGTGGCTGAATCTGCACGGTATGGCTGAGATCGGAGGATGCTGTAGCGGAGCTGTGTGGTCAAGAGGTGTGGATGGGGCTTCTGGGACTTCTGTGACTTCCTCCAGGCGGGGTTCAGCGCCCCAGCCGCCGCAGTACCTCCCGCGGGCGGTTGGTGATGATGGCGTCGACGCCCAGTTCGACGCAGAGGTCGACGTCCTCGGACTCGTTGACGGTCCACACGTGCACCTGGTGGCCGGCCGCCTTCAGCCGCTCGATGTACGCCGGGTGGTTGCGCACGATCCGGATGGACGGGCCCGCGGTCCCGACCCCCGCGGGCAGCCGTCCGTCCCGCAGCCGGGGCGAGACGAACTGCATCAGGTACACCGTCGGCACGGTGGGCGCGGCGGCACGCACGCGATGGAGCGATCGGGCCGAGAAGCTCATGATCCGCACCGGGGACCCGGCCGCCGAGGCGGGCGCGTCCAGGCCGAACCGCTTGAGCAGGACCAGTAGCCGCTCCTCCACCTGTCCGGCCCAGCGGGTCGGATGCTTCGTCTCGATGGCGAGTTCCACCCGGCGGCCCGCGTCGGAGACCAGCTCCAGCAGGCGTTCCAGGGTCAGTACGGAGGTCTCCGCGCGGTCCTCGGGCCGGACCTCCCAGTCGGGGTCCTCCTCGCGCGCGTGCCAGGCCTCGCGGGCCTCCCGCGTCTTCCAGGAGCCGAAGTCCAGCGCCGCGAGATCGGCCAGTTCCAGGGCGGAGACCGCCCCGCGGCCGTTGGACGTACGGTTGACGCGACGGTCGTGGACGCAGACGAGATGGCCGTCCGCCGTCAGTCGTACGTCGCACTCGAGGGCGTCCGCACCGTCCTCGATCGCCTTCTTGTACGCGGCCAGGGTGTGCTCGGGGGCCTCCTCGGAAGCCCCGCGGTGGGCGACGACTTGAATGTGGTGCTGCCGTGCGTGGGTCACCGCGTCATGGTGCCACCGGCGCCCGGTCGTCTGAGAACCCTCTGAGATGTTTCGATGATGCGCACTTATTGTTCGTAATGACCCATATAAGGAATGGCCATGGACCCACAGCCACCGCTTATGGTGCTCTGACGGCCCGTGGGAAAAGCTGAGACGTACAAAAGGACACGCACAGCCGCGGCACGCCGGAACGACGACGAGGCGGGCCGCACAGCGCGGCAGGCGTGACCGAGCGCGGACGAGCGTGACCCAGTGCGACCGACGACAACAGCCGTGGATCGAGGAGAAGAGCTGTGAGCACCGAGAACGAGGGCAAGAGCGAGGGCACCCAGGTACCCCCGGCCCCGTCCGCACCCCCCGTGCCGGTGGAATCTCCCTCGGCCTCCCCGCAGGCCGCCGCGCCCGGCGCCGGCGAGCC
>JBFARE010000157.1:0-2085 GCA_040674215.1 Nocardia sp. NPDC050193
GCCCACGCGAGGGAGCGGGGAGCGGCGTCCGGGGTCATAGCGGGGCGGCGTCAACGCGAGTCGGCAAACATCACGTACGGGCGATTTCCGGCGCGTTGGCGGTATCCGGCATCAGGTGGACCGCGATCACCCCGGTGGTCCCGGATGCCCCACCCGCCGCACAGGCCTCTTCGTGCCCTTCCGGCTCACGCGCATCCCGCTCCCCCGGTCCGTGCCGTGGTCCGGACTGTGCCTCGCGAGCACACCGCGGGAGCGGGGTGCCGACGTGGACGAGGTGTCACCGCAGTCGGAGCGCACTGCCGAAGCCCGGCCCAATCGGGGCGAAAGCCGCGATGAACTGGAGCCTTGCTCCGATTCACCACCCCTGGGTCATCACACGGCACGATCCGCATTCCTATGATGGGCGCACGGCACCGCGGGCCGCTGCGACCAGGCAGCCCGAAGGGTGCAGATGCGGCGCGATGGTGGAGGGGTCTGATGACTCAGGGGGCCGGTCAGGGACCCGAGGTGGAGCGTACGGCGACGTTGCGCGACTTCCGGGTGCCCGGTTACGTCAACGAGACCGGTCCGTACGACCACGGCACGGACCCCGGCAATGCGGCGCCGCCCCTCGAGGAACCGCTGGAACATCCGGACGGCTACACGCCCACCCAGCGCGACCTGCCCGTCATCAGCCGGCGCGGCGACACCCTCCAGGTGGCCGTCGACCCCGCGACGACCGGCGCCCCGCTTGCCGCGACCGGTCCGGGACCGCTGTTCGTCGTCGGCGACGTGCACGGCTACCTCGACGAACTGGTGGCCGCACTCCAGGAGAAGGGCCTGGTCGACTCCGCGGGCAACTGGTGCGCGGGCACCGCCCGGCTGTGGTTCCTCGGCGACTTCACCGACCGCGGCCCGGACGGCATCGGGGTCATCGACCTCGTCATGCGGCTCTCCGCCGAAGCCGCCGCGGCAGGCGGCTACTGCAAGGCCCTCATGGGCAACCACGAACTGCTGCTGCTCGGCGCCAAGCGCTTCGGGGACACTCCCGTCAACTCCGGCGCCGGCACCGCCACCTTCCAGGCAGCCTGGCTGCTCAACGGCGGCCAGAAGTACGACATGGACCGTCTCCAGGACCACCATCTTCAGTGGATGGCCCGCCTCGACGCCGTCGAGGAGGTCGACGGTCATCTGCTCGTCCACTCCGACACCACCGCCTATCTCGACTACGGCGACTCGATCGAGGCGGTCAACGACACCGTCCGCGAGACGATCACGCGCAATGACGCGGACGAGGTGTGGGACCTGTTCCGCAAGTTCACCAAGCGCTTCTCCTTCCGCGACGAGGGCGGCGCCGACGCCGTGCGCTCACTGCTCGATACGTACGGCGGCACCCGGATCGTTCACGGCCACAGCCCGATTCCCTACCTTCTGGGCGAAGTCGGCTCCGAGGAGGGCGAGGACAGCGGCGGCCCGCACGTCGAAGGGCCCCACGTCTACGCGGACGGGCTGGCCATCGCGATGGACGGCGGCGTGACGATGGCCGGAAAACTGCTGGTCCAGCAACTGCCCCTGGAATCCTGAGCATTCCTGCGGCACACGTTCCCCACGCCGGCCCCTTCGGCGACACCGCAGGCCAGGGGCCAATTTCGGCAAACCCCCTGTCACCCCATGCCGTCGCCGCTCTACCATCGGGTTATCCGTAGCAGGCTCCCCTCCGTTTCTGCCCGACGGCTCGTTGGCATGCGAGCCCCAAGCCCTACGGAGCATCGGGGGATGCAGATGAACAGCGTTCCGCAGCACCTGAACAGCGAGGACCGCCAGGAGTACGAGCGGATCCTCGACGAGGCGCTGCGCTCCGCCCCACACCACCCGGAACTGGCTGCTGTCGGTCAGCGGCTCAACCCCGAACAACTGCGCACCATGGCCCTCAACGCCTCCGCCCTCATCACCGTGGCGGCGGCCGCCGAGTACCAGCACTACGTCAAGGTCCGCGAGGAACTGCGCCATCCCGCGCCGTCCACCCCCTCGGCCCCGTCCGAGACCGGCTCGGCCGAGCCGGGCGCGGCCGCGATGGGGCCGCTTCCCCCATGGTGGTGGCGAGCC
>JBFARE010000158.1:0-2084 GCA_040674215.1 Nocardia sp. NPDC050193
GCCGGGCTGAAGGCGAGCGCCGGGTCGGTGGTGTTCATCGGGACCCAGTCCGCCGTGGCGGCGCCCTCGCAGGTGCGGCAGGCGGCGTACGCGGCCTCCAAGGGGGCGCTGACCAGTGCCATGTACTCGCTGGCCAGGGAGTGGGGGTCGCACGGGATCAGGGTCAACACCGTGCTCCCGGGCTGGATGTGGGGGCCGCCGGTGCAGGCGTACGTCCAGTTCACGGCGCAGACGGAGGGGGTGTCGCAGGAGGAGGTGCTGGGGCGGCTCACCGACCGGATGGCGCTGCCCCGGCTGGCGACGGACGCGGATGTGGCGGACGCGGCGGTGTTCCTTGCGTCGGACCGGGCCCGGGCGATCACCGGACAATCGCTGCTGGTCAACGCGGGGGAGCTGATGCACTGAGTTCACATGGATGAACGCGGACCACCATACCGAATTCCTTTACCTTCCCTTGACCTTACGGTTACTTGTCGTGTTCACGCGGCAGCGCCCACGATGAGCGCCGGGCTGAACGCCGGGATGAACCAAGGGAGGGCGCACATGAACGGTCTCGACTGGGCCGTGCTCATCGGCTATTTCGGCGTGATGGTCGCCATCGGTGTCTGGTCGCACAAGCGCGTCGACGACGTGAGCGACTTCTTCACCGCCGGCGGCAAGATGCCGTGGTGGCTGTCGGGCATCTCGCACCACATGTCGGGCTACAGCGCGGTGATGTTCACCGGGTACGCGGGCATCGCCTACACCTACGGCGTGACCTCGTTCATCACGTGGTCCTTCCCCATCGCGCTGGGGATCGCGATCGGCTCGAAGCTGTTCGCGCCGCGCATCAACCGGCTGCGGTCGCGACTGCACGTCGCCTCGCCGCTGGAGTACCTGAAGAACCGCTACGACCTCAAGACGCAGCAGGCGCTCGCCTGGTCCGGGATGCTGCTGAAGATCGTCGACGTCGGCGCCAAGTGGGCCGCCATCGCCACCCTGTTGTCGGTCTTCACCGGGCTCTCCCTCAACCAGGGCATCCTCATCACCGGCGCGATCACCGCCGTGTACTGCACCATCGGCGGTCTGTGGGCCGACGCGCTGACCGAACTCGGGCAGTTCGTCATCCAGTTGCTGGCCGGTGTCGCGATGTTCGTCGCCGTCGTGCTGAAACTGAACGACAAGGGCATCGGGTTCCTCGACGCCTGGGACCAGCCGGCGCTCGAAGGCCACGACAAGCCCCTGGTGGCGCAGTACGGCACGGTGTTCCTGCTCGCGTTCCTCTTCATCAAGCTCTTCGAGTACAACGGCGGCATGCTCAACCAGGCCCAGCGGTACATGGCCACCGCCACCCCGAAGGAGGCCGAGCGGTCGGCGCGGCTGTCTGCGGTGCTGTGGCTGGTCTGGCCGGTCGTGCTGTTCTTCCCGATGTGGATGTCGCCGCTGCTGGTGACGTCGAACAAGCCGGACGGCTCCGACTCCTACGCCCTGATGACCGAACAGCTGCTGCCGCACGGCCTGCTGGGCCTCGTCATCGTCGGCTTCTTCTCCCACACGATGGCCATGTGCTCCTCGGACGCCAACGCCATCGCCTCCGTCTTCACCCGGGACTGCGCGCCCGTGATCTGGTCCCGGGCACGGGCGTGGAACCAGCGGTCGGGGCTGATCGCGGCGCGGGTGACGACCGTCGTCTTCCTCGGCCTGTCCATGGCGGCGGCCACCCAGGTCAACTCCCCCGCGTTCAAGGACATCATCACCGTCGTCATCAAGTGGGTGGCCGGTCTGATGGGGCCGATGGCGATCCCGATGATGCTGGGTCTGCTGCGCCCCTTCCGCCGCTCCGGCCCGACGGCCGCGCTCACCAGCTGGGCGATGGGTCTGCTGGCCTTCTGGCTGGTCAACTATCCGATCAACTGGAACGTCGACGGCGGAGTGCCGCTCCAGTACCAGGTGTCGATCCCGCTGGCGGTGTCGCTGGTCCTCTACGTCCTCATCGGCTTCCTCAAGCCCGAGGACACCCCGGAGCGCCTCGCGATCATCGAGC
Source organism: Nocardia sp. NPDC050193 (assembly GCA_040674215.1). Classification (GTDB taxonomy): domain Bacteria; phylum Actinomycetota; class Actinomycetes; order Mycobacteriales; family Mycobacteriaceae; genus Nocardia. The sequence continues at coordinate 2,024 of JBFARE010000158.1, forward strand.
GGATCAACACGGACGGGGACGGCGACGCGGGCTCGGCGGCCGCGGCGGTCCCGGAGCCGCG
>JBFARE010000159.1:0-2080 GCA_040674215.1 Nocardia sp. NPDC050193
CCTCGAACGCGCCGTCGTTGAAGATGTTGCAGTTCTGGTAGATCTCCACCAGCGCGGTGCCCGGGTGGGCGGCGGCCTGGCGCAGCACCTCCGTAAGGTGCTTGCGGTCGGAGTCGATGGTCCGCGCCACGAACGACGCCTCCGCGCCGATCGCCAGCGACACGGGGTTGAAGGGCGCGTCCAGCGAACCCATGGGCGTCGACTTGGTGATCTTCCCGACCTCGGAGGTCGGCGAGTACTGGCCCTTGGTCAGCCCGTAGATCCGGTTGTTGAACAGCAGGATCTTCAGGTTCACGTTCCGCCGCAGCGCGTGGATCAGATGGTTGCCGCCGATGGACAGCGCGTCGCCGTCCCCGGTGACCACCCACACGCTCAGGTCCCGCCGCGAGGCGGCCAGACCGGTCGCGATGGCCGGCGCCCGCCCGTGGATGGAGTGCATGCCGTACGTGTTCATGTAGTACGGGAAGCGCGACGAGCAGCCGATGCCCGACACGAAGACGATGTTCTCCCTGGCCAGGCCCAGCTCCGGCATGAAGCCCTGGACAGCCGCGAGGATCGCGTAGTCACCGCAGCCGGGGCACCAGCGCACTTCCTGATCGGACTTGAAGTCCTTCATGGACTGCCGGCCCTCGGCCTTGGGGACGAGCGAGAGCGCCTCGACCGTGCCCGTGCCTTCCCTGGACGTCTCAGCCATCGATGGCCTCCTTGAGCGCCGCGGCGAGCTGCTCCGCCTTGAACGGCATGCCGTTGACCTGGTTGTACGAGTGCGCGTCGACCAGGTACTTCGCCCGTACGAGCGTGGCGAGCTGGCCGAGGTTCATCTCCGGGACGACGACCTTGTCGTAGCCCTTCAGCACCGCGCCCAGGTTGCGCGGGAACGGGTTGAGGTGCCGCAGGTGCGCTTGCGCGATCGCCTCTCCCGCGGTGCGCAGCCGCCGTACCGCGGCGGTGATCGGCCCGTAGGTGGAGCCCCAGCCGAGCACCAGGGTGTCCGCCTCGTGCGGATCGTCGACCTCCAGATCGGGGACGGCGATCCCGTCGATCTTGGCCTGGCGGGTGCGGACCATGAAGTCGTGGTTGGCCGGGGAGTAGGAGATGTTCCCGGTCCCGTCCTCCTTCTCGATCCCGCCGATGCGGTGCTCCAGCCCCGGCGTCCCCGGGACCGCCCACGGCCGGGCGAGGGTCCGCGGATCACGCTTGTAGGGCCAGAAGACCTCGGTGCCGTCGGTCAGCGTGTGGTTGGGCCCCTGGGCGAACTGCACGGTCAGGTCCGGCAGCTCGTCGAGTTCGGGGATCCGCCAGGGCTCGGAGCCGTTGGCGAGATAGCCGTCGGACAGCAGCATCACCGGCGTGCGGTACGTCAGCGCGATCCGGGCCGCCTCCAGGGCCGCGTCGAAACAGTCGGCCGGCGTGCGGGGCGCGACGATCGGCACGGGCGCCTCGCCGTTGCGACCGAACATCGCCTGGAGCAGATCCGCCTGCTCGGTCTTGGTCGGCAGACCGGTCGACGGCCCGCCGCGCTGGATGTCCACGATCAGCAGGGGCAGTTCCATCGAGACCGCGAGCCCGATGGTCTCGCTCTTCAGCGCGACCCCCGGCCCGGAGGTGGTGGTGACGGCGAGGGACCCCCCGAAGGCCGCCCCCAGCGCCGCCCCGATCCCGGCGATCTCGTCCTCCGCCTGGAACGTCCGCACGCCGAAGTTCTTGTGTCTGCTCAGCTCGTGCAGGATGTCGGAGGCCGGCGTGATCGGGTACGACCCCAGGAACAGCGGCAGATCGGCCTGCCGGGACGCGCTGATCAGCCCGTACGCCAGCGCGAGGTTCCCGGAGATGTTCCGGTAGGTGCCGACGGGGAACGCCTTCGCGGCCGGAGCGACCTCGTAGCTGACGGCGAAGTCCTCGGTCGTCTCCCCGAAGTTCCAGCCGGCACGGAAGGCGGCGAGGTTGGCGGCCGCGATCTCGGGCTTCTTCGCGAACTTCGCCTTCAGGAACTTCTCGGTGCCCTCGGTGGGCCGGTGGTACATCCACGACAGCAGGCCGAGCGCGAACATGTTCTTGCTGCGCTCGGCCTCCTTGCGGC
>JBFARE010000160.1:0-2064 GCA_040674215.1 Nocardia sp. NPDC050193
GTCACCCCCAGCGGTACTGGAAGGGTAACCGCCCGGGGGTGCCGTCCGGAAGTAGCGGGTGTCTTTCTGTAGCCGACGGCTACGGGGAGTCACACGCGGGGCGTGCGGCGCGGATCACCAGGTGAGGCGGTAGCAGCGCCCCTCCCGCTGCGACCTCGGCGTGGTGAACACCTCCGCGAGCCGCATGCCCAGCCGTTCCGTGACGGCGATGGAGCGCGCGTTGCGCGCGTCGACCATGGCCACCACCCCGGGCACCCCGGCAGCCCGGACCCGCTCCAGCGTCATCCGCGCGGCCGCCGTCGCGTAGCCCCGGCCCCAGTGCTCGCGTCCGAGCCGCCACCCGATCTCGATCTCGCCCTTGGGGCCCCAGTCCTGCGGCCACGGCTGGGCGCCCGTGAACCCGATGACCCGGTCGTCGCGGTCGAGCATCGTCCACAGGCAGAATCCGCGCTCCGCGTCGTGCCGGCGCTGGCGGGCGGTGAGCTCCTCGTAGGCCGACAGCTCCGCGGACCGTCCGCCGTGGAACTCCATCACGTCCGGGTCGTCGAACACCCGGTGCCAGGCGACCGCGTCCTCGTCCGTGGGGACACGCAGCCGTACAACGGGGAGAGCTCGGTTCACGGGGCAGCCCTTCAGCCGGGTGATCAATTCTGCTGAATAGACTGCCCATGTCCAGTGCCGGCCGGCACGCAGATTACGAACTTGGGGAGATCCCGCCGTGACCGAGCCCCACTCCGAGTCCGCCTCCGAGTCCGCCTCCGAGTCGCTCTCCGCGAACACCGCGGACGTCATCGTCGTCGGCGCGGGACCGGCCGGTTCCACGACCGCGTACTACCTCGCCAAGGCCGGACTCGACGTACTCCTGCTGGAGAAGACCGAGTTCCCGCGCGAGAAGGTGTGCGGCGACGGCCTCACCCCGCGGGCCACCAAGCAGCTCGTGGCCATGGGCATCGACATCTCCGAGGAGGCCGGCTGGCTGCGCAACAAGGGCCTGCGCATCATCGGCGGCGGCGTCCGTCTCCAGCTCGACTGGCCCGATCTCGCCTCCTTCCCCGACTACGGGCTCGTCCGCAAGCGGGACGACTTCGACGAGCAGCTCGCCCGGCAGGCCCAGAAGGCGGGCGCCCGCCTGTACGAGCGCTGCAACGTGGGCGCGCCGATCATCGACGACCGCACCGGCCGTATCGTCGGCGTGCACGCCAAGCTGGGCGAGGAGAAGCGCGAAGTCACCTTCCGCGCCCCGCTCGTGGTGGCCGCCGACGGCAACTCCACCCGCCTCTCGCTGGCGATGGGCCTGCACCGCCGTGAGGACCGCCCGATGGGCGTCGCGGTCCGCACCTACTTCACCTCGCCGCGCCACGAGGACGACTACCTGGAGTCCTGGCTGGAACTGTGGGACCGCCGCGGCCCGGGCGAGGACCGGCTGCTGCCCGGCTACGGCTGGATCTTCGGCATGGGCGACGGGACGTCCAACGTCGGTCTGGGCGTGCTGAACACCTCCGACTCCTTCAAGGAGCTCGACTGGCGCGAGGTCCTCAAGGCCTGGTGCGCGTCCATGCCGGAGGACTGGGGGTACACCCCCGAAAACATGACCGGCCCGATCCGCGGCGCCGCGCTCCCCATGGCCTTCAACCGCAAGCCGCACTACACCAAGGGCCTGCTGCTGGTCGGTGACGCCGGCGGTCTGGTGAACCCCTTCAACGGCGAGGGCATCGCCTACGCCATGGAGTCCGGGCAGATCGCCGCCGACGTCATCGTCCAGGCCCACGCCCGCGCCACCCCGGGTCAGCGCGAACTGGCCCTCCAGCGCTACCCGCAGATCCTCGCCGACATCTACGGCGGCTACTACACGCTGGGCCGGGCCTTCGTGAAGCTCATCGGCAACCCGAAGGTCATGAAGATCGCGGCCCAGCGCGGCCTGACCCACCCGCTGCTGATGAAGTTCACCCTGAAGATGCTCGCGAACCTGACGGACCCCACGGGCGGCGACGCGATGGACCGCATCATCAACGGCCTGAGCAAGGTGGCGCCCAAGGCGTGAACCCCGGGAGGGGAGTGCCTCCC
>JBFARE010000161.1:0-2029 GCA_040674215.1 Nocardia sp. NPDC050193
ACCATGCGCAGCGGGCTGCCGGTGCGGCCGGTGCGGTCCAGGGGGACGGAGTGGCCGCCGACGCCGGGGCCGGGGCGGAACGCCTCGAAGCCGAAGGGCTTGGTCTCGGCGCAGCGCACGACGTCCCACAGGTCGACGCCCAGGTCGTGGCAGAGGACGGCCATCTCGTTGACGAGGGCGATGTTGACGTGCCGGAAATTGGTCTCCAGCAGCTGCACGGTCTCGGCCTCGCGCAGGCCACGCGCGCGTACCACCTTGTCGGTGAGCCGGCCGTAGAAGGCGGCGGCGGACTCGGTGCAGGCCGGGGTGAGGCCGCCGATGACCTTCGGGGTGTTGGCCGGGTTGAAGACCCGGCCGCCGGGGTCGACGCGGCTGGGGGAGTAGGCGAGGTGGAAGTCGCGTCCCGCGCGCAGGCCCGAGGTCTCCTCCAGCAGCGGCCGCAGGAATTCCTCCGTGGCCCCGGGGTACACGGGGGACTCGAGGATCACGGTGGTGTGCGGACGCAGGTGCCCGGCGAGGGTGCGGGCGGCCGCCTCCAGCTGGCTCAGATCGAGTCCGCCGTCCGCGTCGCGCGGGGTGGGGGCGCAGATGACCGCGGTGCGCACCCGGCCCAGTTCGGCGGGGTTGGTGGCGGGCCGGAAGCCGCCCGAGAGCATCCTGCGCAGTTCGGCGGGGCTGAGGGAGCCGGCCTCGGGCCCTGTGCGGTAGCCGAGGGTGGGGATTCCCGCGGCCACGGCGGCCTGGGCCAGGGGCAGGCCGAACGGGCCGAGTCCGATGACGGCGAGATCTGCGGGCATGGCGTATGCCGTCCTTCCCAGTAACCGAGGTGGGACAGGTGCGCAAGCCCTGTGGACAGAGTGGACGAGCGCAATGTCAGACTAGGAGTAAATATGACCGTTATGCGGGATTGATCGACTGTGTTGACCGGGCCGTGTCGGCCGACCGCCTCGGGCGGCGGCGGACCGGGCCGGAACCGGCGGAGTTCTCCGGAGGACCCGTCCGGGTTCCGTGAGAGTTGTCCACAGGCTGGGGGCGCGTGGTGGCTGAAGTCGGGCAACGCGGTCAGAATCTGGGCATGGGGGAAACGAACCGGATCTCGCCCTGAGGGTGCGGCCGGCGCGATCTACAGCGGGAGGCAGCGGTGAGGACAGCGACACTGGGGCCGGCGCAGCGAGCCGAGTCACTGGCAGCCATGGCCGAGCGTGAACTCGACGTGCTGGTGGTGGGAGCCGGTGTGGTGGGCGCGGGCACCGCCCTGGACGCCGTGACGCGCGGCCTGTCCACGGGACTGGTCGAGGCGCGCGACTGGGCTTCGGGCACCTCCAGCAGGTCCAGCAAGCTGATCCACGGTGGACTGCGCTACCTGGAGATGCTCGACTTCGCCCTCGTCCGGGAAGCGCTGAAGGAACGCGGACTGCTGCTGGAGCGGCTCGCCCCGCATCTCGTGAAGCCGGTGCCCTTCCTGTACCCCCTCCAGCACAAGGGCTGGGAACGGCTGTACGCCGGCTCGGGCGTCGCGCTCTACGACGCGATGTCCATGGCCCGCGGGCACGGCCGGGGCCTGCCGATCCACCGGCACCTGACCAGGAGTCACGCCCTGCGCGTCGCGCCCGCCTTGAAGAAGGACGCGCTGGTCGGAGCCCTTCAGTACTACGACGCCCAGATGGACGACGCCCGCTTCGTCGCCACCCTGGTGCGCACGGCCGTGGCCTACGGGGCGAAGGCGGCCAACCGCGCGCGGGTGACCGGCTTCCTGCGCGAGGGCGAGCGCGTGGTCGGCGCCCGGGTCCAGGACGTCGAGGGCGGCGGGGAGTACGAGGTCCGCGCCCGGCAGGTCGTCAACGCGACGGGCGTGTGGACCGACGACACACAGGCGATGGTGGGCGAGCGCGGGCAGTTCCACGTCCGCGCCTCCAAGGGCGTCCACCTCGTCGTGCCCAGGGACCGGATCAGTTCCACCACCGGGCTCATCCTGCGCACCGAGAAGTCCGTGCTCTTCGTCATCCCCTGGGGCAGGCACTGGATCGTC
>JBFARE010000162.1:0-2019 GCA_040674215.1 Nocardia sp. NPDC050193
CAACGTAGTGAACCTCGCCGATGTCCGGTTCGCGGTCGCCGCGGGCGCGGACGAGATCGACATGGTCATCGACCGCGGGGCGTTCCTCGCCGGCCGGTACCTGAAGGTGTACGACGAGATCACGGCCGTCCGCGAGGCGTGCGGGACGTCCGCCCGGCTGAAGGTCATCTTCGAGACGGGCGAGCTGTCGACGTACGACAACATCCGCCGCGCCAGCTGGCTCGGCATGCTCGCGGGCGCCGACTTCATCAAGACCTCGACCGGCAAGGTCGCCGTGAACGCCACCCCGGCGAACACCCTGCTGATGCTGGAGGCCGTGCGCGACTTCCGCGAGCGCACCGGCGTCCAGGTCGGCGTCAAGCCCGCCGGCGGCATCCGCACCACCAAGGACGCGATCAAGTTCCTCGTCCTGGTGAACGAGACGGCGGGCGAGGACTGGCTGGACAACCACTGGTTCCGCTTCGGCGCCTCCTCGCTCCTGAACGACCTGCTGATGCAGCGCCAGAAGCTGGCCACCGGCCGCTACTCCGGCCCCGACTACGTGACGGTGGACTGATCACCATGGCTTCCCTGTTCGCATACGCGCCGGCTCCCGAGTCCCGCTCGGTCGTCGACATCGCCCCTTCCTACGGCCTGTTCATCGACGGCGAGTTCGTCGAGGCCGCCGACGGCAAGGTCTTCAAGACCGTCTCGCCGTCCACCGAGGAGGTCCTCTCCGAGATCGCCCGGGCGGGCGAGGCGGACGTCGACCGTGCCGTGGCGGCCGCCCGCAAGGCCTTCGAGAAGTGGTCCGCGCTGCCGGGCGCCGAGCGCGCCAAGTACCTGTTCCGCATCGCCCGGATCATCCAGGAGCGCAGCCGCGAGCTGGCCGTCCTGGAGACGCTGGACAACGGCAAGCCGATCAAGGAGACGCGCGACGCCGACCTCCCCCTGGTCGCCGCGCACTTCTTCTACTACGCGGGCTGGGCCGACAAGCTCGACCACGCCGGCTACGGCGCGAACCCGCGGCCGCTGGGCGTGGCCGGCCAGGTCATCCCCTGGAACTTCCCGCTGCTGATGCTGGCGTGGAAGATCGCCCCGGCGCTGGCGACGGGCAACACCGTGGTCCTCAAGCCCGCCGAGACGACCCCGCTGTCCGCGCTGTTCTTCGCGGACGTCTGCCGTCAGGCCGGGCTGCCCAGGGGCGTCGTCAACATCCTGCCGGGCTACGGCGACGCGGGCGCCGCGCTCGTCGCGCACCCGGACGTGAACAAGGTCGCCTTCACCGGCTCCACGGCGGTCGGCAAGCAGATCGCGCGGACCGTCGCCGGCACCCGCAAGAAGCTCACCCTGGAGCTGGGCGGCAAGGGCGCCAACATCGTCTTCGACGACGCCCCGATCGACCAGGCGGTCGAGGGGATCGTCACCGGGATCTTCTTCAACCAGGGCCAGGTCTGCTGCGCGGGCTCGCGGCTGCTGGTCCAGGAGTCGATCCAGGACGAGCTGCTGGACTCCCTCAAGCGCCGGCTGTCCACGCTGCGCCTCGGCGACCCGCTCGACAAGAACACCGACATCGGCGCGATCAACTCCGCCGAGCAGCTCGCGCGGATCACCTCGCTCGTCGAGAAGGGCACCGCGGAGGGCGCCGAGTCCTGGTCCCCGGAGTGCGAACTGCCGTCCTCGGGTTACTGGTTCGCCCCGACGCTGTTCACCAACGTCACCCAGGCGCACACCATCGCGCGCGACGAGATCTTCGGCCCGGTGCTGTCGGTGCTGACCTTCCGCACGCCCGACGAGGCGGTCGCCAAGGCGAACAACACCCAGTACGGGCTCTCGGCGGGCATCTGGACCGAGAAGGGGTCCAGGATCCTGGCCGTGGCGGGCAAGCTCCGGGCCGGTGTCGTCTGGTCCAACACGTTCAACAAGTTCGACCCGACCTCGCCGTTCGGCGGTTACAAGGAGTCGGGCTTCGGCCGCGAGGGCGGTCGTCACGGCCTGGAGGCATACCTCGATGTCTGATCGCCTGTCCGTCTTCAAGAC
>JBFARE010000163.1:0-1996 GCA_040674215.1 Nocardia sp. NPDC050193
GCCCACCAAGGGCGGAATCCCCGTTCACGCCGAAGCCGCCGAAGACTCCCTGCGCCTACCGCAATCCGGGACGGCTGACTCCCGGCGGACCGCTCCAACAGGGGATGAAGGTCGCGATCACAGGCGAGACGGCCCACGCCCGCGCCGAGTTGGTCGGGCGGGCGGTCGCCGCAGGGCTGAACATGATGACCTCCGTCAGCCGGCACACCAGCGTGCTGATCACCGACGAACCGGCGGCCCGTTCGGCGAAAGCCCGACGCGCACTCGCCGAAGGCGTGCCGGTCATCGACGAGCAGACCTTCCTGCGGCTGCTGGCCGACGTACGGCCGGGGACACCGCACGAGGCGACGGCGGTCAGGACCGCCCCGGCGACCGAGCCGGATGCGGAACAGGCGGTCCGGCCCATGGCGCCGGTGTCCGGCACGAGTTCTGCCGGCGCCACCCCGGAAACGGGGGATCCCTCCTCGGCCTCCCCCGGCGTGCCGGTCCCGGCGCCACGCCGGTCCGAGCCTGTCGCCGGCACCTTGGACAAACCCCTGGCGGGGCGCCGGGTTCTGGTGCTCGGTGGCATCCATGCCGATGCCGCGGCGGCACGTACCCGCGTCGTCGAGCTGGGTGCGTCCGCGGCGATCAATCTGTCCGCCGGCGTCACCGACGTCGTACTGCTGCCGGGAGGGGAGGACGACCGACGCATGGGACGCATCAACGCCCTCGCACTTCCCGTGCACGACCTGCATTGGCTCGCCTCTCCGACCGTGACCGACCACAAGGCGTCGGCTTTCCGGGTTCAGGAGCCGCACGTGATTCCGCGGGGCGGTGTCATCGACCTGCCCGTGCCGCACGGCGGACCCGCGCCGGAATGGCACATCACCGCCGGCTGGGTCCCACGGAGCGGATGCGAGATCGACGTCGTCGCCTTTCTCCTGGACGACGACGAACAGGTCGTCCTCGACGAGGACTTCGTCTTCTACGGAAGCCCGGAGACTCCCGCCGGGACGACGCGTCTGCTGACCGGTGGTCCTGCCGAACAGACCATCACTGTCGACCTGGCATCCCTGCCTCCCGCGACGCGGAAAGTCGTCGTCGCCGCAGCCATCGACGGCGCCGTCACCTTCGGGAGTGTCGGTGCGGTCCAGATCGGTGCGGCCCCCGGCAGCAGCGGGGCGCCGTTCGTCCGGGCCACCCTGGACGCCGCCACCACCGAACGCACGATGCTGCTCGTGGAGGTCTACCGCAGGGGGCCGCTCTGGCGTCTGCGTGCCGTGGGGCAGGGCTACGACCACGGCCTCGACACCCTCGCGCGCGGCTACGGGGTCGACATCGCCGACTGACCGCGTGAACGCACGTGTGGGCCTGCTCCGCGTGCGGGGTGGGGGGTGGGGCGGGAGGGTGAGGGGGACCGGTCGGCGATGGGGAGTGAGATGCCTGCGGAACAGTGCAAGGCGGCCAGGGCCAAGCTCGAGCGTGCGAAGCAGCGGCGGCACGGGCGGCTCAAGGAGCTGACGGAGGACGAGACGAAGCTCGCCCATCTGCGGGCCGAACCGCATCCGGACACCGCGGCGATCGAGGCGCAGGAACGGGTGGTCGCCGTCGACCGGAGGTCCCTGGAAGCGGCTGAGGAAGAGGTCGACAGCCTGGAAGGGCTCGTGCACGCCCTGTGTGATCCCCTTCCTTAGCCGACAGCCTCGGCCCCGGCCCGCTCAGGTCGGTTTCGACGGGAGTTTGCCCTGGGATATCGCTGTCACCAGGGACTGGTGGTCGCGTTCGTTCTGGTCGGCGTACTGCTCGGCGAACGTGGTCAGCGCGCGGTCGAAGCTGTCGCCGGCGCCCAGGTAGGCGGCGATGGCGATGCGGTCGCCGGACCTCGCGTGGGCGCGGGCCAGCGTCGCGCCGCACAGGGCGCCGAAGGTGCGCATGCCCCGCGGCACCATGTCCTCCGCCGTGGCGACCCACTTCCAGTCGCGCAGTTGCCGTACGTAGAAGTCCCGGCGCCGGC
>JBFARE010000164.1:0-1972 GCA_040674215.1 Nocardia sp. NPDC050193
CCTCCCGAGACGAGGGCCCGCGCGGGTGGGAGCAAGGGGGCGGGGACGATCATGGAGAGCGCGCCGGCGATCTTCGCGGGGACGGTGTTCGCCCTGTTCGGGGGTGCGCTGCTGATGTGGACCGGGGTCCGGGTGTGGCACCGCCGACCCGTGGCCCACGGTGTGAGCCCCGTCGCATCGGCCGCCCTGGCGACACTGTCCTCGGTGGGGGCCCTGGCCCTCGGCGTGTGGTGCTTCACCCGCCTCTGAGACCGTCCGCGGGGCCGCCGCCCAGGTGCCCCACGAGGCCGCCGACGAGGCACCCTTCGCCGATCGGGCCGGATCCCCGTGCGCACGACGGCCGCGCGACCGCCCCGGTAAAGGGGAGGACGGGTTCCGGTCACCCGGAAATGGGCCGGTCGGTACTCCGGGCGGCAGGAATGGCGGTAGTCGGGTTACCGTTCGAGTGGCCGTTGCGGGCTTTTCCCGTTTGACACGGGGGCGGGATGTACCGTCACACTCCGCAGCGTCACCATGACCCGACCCCGGGAGCAAGGCCTGGGGAGGCCCCCAGCGTCGACCGGAGAGAAGAGCGAAGTTGTCCCCGACCAGCGAGACCGCACAGGGCGGCCGCCGACTCGTGATCGTCGAGTCGCCTGCCAAGGCGAAGACGATCAAGGGTTATCTCGGCCCCGGCTACATCGTCGAGGCCAGCGTCGGGCATATCCGCGACCTTCCCAACGGCGCCGCCGAGGTGCCCGACCAGTACACGGGCGAGGTCCGTCGCCTCGGTGTCGACGTCGAACACGACTTCCAGCCGATCTATGTGGTCAACGCCGACAAGCGGGCCCAGGTCAAGAAGCTCAAGGACCTGCTGAAGGAGTCCGACGAGCTCTTCCTCGCCACCGATGAGGACCGGGAGGGCGAGGCGATCGCCTGGCACCTCCAAGAGGTCCTCAAGCCCAAGATCCCCGTCAAGCGGATGGTCTTCCACGAGATCACCAAGGACGCGATCCGGGCCGCCGTCGCCAACCCGCGCCAGCTCAACCAGAAGCTCGTCGACGCCCAGGAGACCCGCCGCATCCTCGACCGCCTCTACGGCTACGAGGTCTCGCCGGTCCTGTGGAAGAAGGTCATGCCGCGTCTGTCGGCCGGCCGTGTCCAGTCCGTCGCCACCCGTCTCGTCGTCGAGCGGGAACGCGAGCGCATCGCGTTCCGTTCTGCCGAGTACTGGGACCTGACGGGCACCTTCACGACCGGTCGCGCCGGTGACCCGTCGGACCCGTCGTCGCTGGTCGCCCGCCTCCAGAGCGTCGACGGCAGGCGGGTCGCGCAGGGCCGCGACTTCGACTCCCTGGGACAGCTCAAGAGCGCGAACACCCTCCACCTCGACGAGGCGAACGCCCGCGCCCTGGCCGCCGCCCTGGAGAACACGCGGTTCGCCGTCCGCTCCGTCGAGTCCAAGCCCTACCGCCGCTCGCCGTACGCCCCGTTCCGTACGACGACCCTCCAGCAGGAGGCGAGCCGCAAGCTCGGCTTCGGCGCTAAGGCCACCATGCAGGTCGCGCAGAAGCTGTACGAGAACGGCTTCATCACCTACATGCGTACGGACTCCACGACGCTGAGCGAAACGGCGATCACCGCCGCCCGCGCCCAGGTCACGCAGCTGTACGGCGCCGACTACCTGCCGGCCCAGCCGCGCACGTACGCCGGCAAGGTCAAGAACGCGCAGGAGGCGCACGAGGCGATCCGCCCCTCGGGTGATCGTTTCCGCACCCCCGCCGAGACGGGTCTGACCGGCGACCAGTTCAAGCTCTACGAACTCATCTGGAAGCGGACCGTCGCCTCCCAGATGAAGGACGCGACCGGCAACAGCGTCACCGTGAAGATCGCCGGCACCGCCGCCGACGGCCGGGACGCCGAGTTCAGCGCCTCCGGCAAGACCATCACCTTCCACGGCTTCCTGAAGGCGTACGTCGAGGGCGCGGACGAC
>JBFARE010000165.1:0-1922 GCA_040674215.1 Nocardia sp. NPDC050193
CTTCGCTCTGCCCGCGGGGGCCCGCGGACACCCGCGAGGGGCCCCCGGTCCGGCGAAGGCGCTTGCACTCTCCTGGGTCGAGTGCTAATCATTGGCGTTAGCACTCTGAAGGTGAGAGTGACAACGAGGACCGGGTCGGTGAGGCCCGCAGGCCAGGTGGGGCAAGGAACCACGAGGCATGCGAGCCGTCCGTCGCGGGCGCCAGCGCGGTCCGGAGCAATCCACCCCAGTCCGGGAGGACCACTTCACATGGCCAAGATCATCGCGTTCGACGAGGAGGCACGGCGCGGCCTCGAGCGCGGCATGAACCAGCTCGCGGACGCCGTGAAGGTGACGCTCGGTCCCAAGGGCCGCAACGTCGTCCTCGAGAAGAAGTGGGGCGCCCCCACGATCACCAACGATGGTGTCTCCATCGCCAAGGAGATCGAGCTCGAGGACCCGTACGAGAAGATCGGCGCCGAGCTGGTCAAGGAAGTCGCCAAGAAGACGGACGACGTCGCCGGTGACGGTACGACCACCGCGACCGTCCTCGCCCAGGCCCTGGTCAAGGAAGGCCTGCGCAACGTAGCCGCCGGCGCCAACCCGATGGCCCTCAAGCGCGGTATCGAGAAGGCCGTCGAGGCCGTCTCCGGCGCCCTGCTCGAGCAGGCCAAGGATGTCGAGACCAAGGAGCAGATCGCCTCCACGGCCTCCATCTCCGCCGCCGACACGCAGATCGGCGAGCTCATCGCCGAGGCGATGGACAAGGTCGGCAAGGACGGTGTCATCACCGTCGAGGAGTCCAACACCTTCGGTCTGGAGCTGGAGCTCACCGAGGGCATGCGCTTCGACAAGGGCTACATCTCGGCGTACTTCGCCACCGACATGGAGCGTATGGAGGCCGTCCTCGACGACCCGTACATCCTGATCGCGAACTCCAAGATCGCCAACGTCAAGGACCTGCTCCCGCTCCTCGAGAAGGTCATGCAGGGCGGCAAGCCGCTGCTGATCATCGCCGAGGACGTCGAGGGCGAGGCCCTGTCCACGCTGGTCGTCAACAAGATCCGCGGCACCTTCAAGTCCGTCGCGGTCAAGGCCCCGGGCTTCGGCGACCGCCGCAAGGCGATGCTGAACGACATCGCCATCCTCACCGGTGGCGAGGTCATCTCCGAGGAGGTCGGTCTCAAGCTCGAGAACACGACCCTCGACCTGCTCGGCAAGGCCCGCAAGGTCGTCATCACCAAGGACGAGACGACCATCGTCGACGGTGCCGGGTCCTCGGACCAGGTCGCCGGCCGGGTCAACCAGATCCGCGCCGAGATCGAGAACAGCGACTCGGACTACGACCGCGAGAAGCTGCAGGAGCGCCTGGCGAAGCTCGCCGGCGGTGTCGCGGTCATCAAGGCCGGCGCCGCCACCGAGGTGGAGCTCAAGGAGCGCAAGCACCGCATCGAGGACGCCGTCCGCAACGCGAAGGCCGCCGTCGAGGAGGGCATCGTCGCCGGTGGTGGCGTCGCGCTCATCCAGGCGTCCGCCGTCTTCGAGAAGCTGGAGCTCGAGGGTGACGAGGCGACCGGCGCCAACGCCGTGCGCATCGCGCTCGAGGCCCCGCTGAAGCAGATCGCCGTCAACGGTGGTCTCGAGGGTGGCGTCGTCGTGGAGAAGGTCCGCAACCTCCAGGTCGGCCACGGCCTGAACGCCGCGACCGGCGAGTACGTCGACATGATCGCCGAGGGCATCATCGACCCGGCGAAGGTGACCCGCTCTGCCCTGCAGAACGCCGCCTCCATCGCCGCGCTGTTCCTGACCACCGAGGCCGTCATCGCCGACAAGCCGGAGAAGGCCGCCGCGCCCGCCGGCGGCGGCATGCCGGGCGGTGACATGGACTTCTGATCGATCCCACGGTCGATCGCCTGTCCTTCGGACCGAGGGCGGTACCACCC
>JBFARE010000166.1:0-1915 GCA_040674215.1 Nocardia sp. NPDC050193
GGGCCTTCTTGGCGACGGGCTTCTTCACCGCGGCGGGCTCGGTCGCGGCGGCCGGAGCGGGCTTCGGCTCCTCCTTGACCACGACCGGGGCGGCCGCGGGCCGGGGCTTGGGCGCCGCGTCGGGCTCGACCGCGATGGCGAGCTCCTCGATCTCCTCGGCGGCCTCGCCGCGCCAGGTCCGCACGGCCTGCTCGCCGTGCTCGGCGACCTTCTCGTACGTCTCACGGGCCTTGACGGCGTACTCGGCGGCGACGCCGACACCACGCAGCGCGAGGTCCTGGGCGGACTCGCCGAACTTCTTCAGGTCGGCGTCGAGGGTGCTGCCGATCTTCTTGAGGTCGCCGTCGAGGTTGCTGATGAAGCCGGTGACCTTGGCCTGGAGGGTCTCCTGCGCCTCCTTGGCCCTGGCGGTCGCCTCCTTGGCGCGGGCGCCGGCCTTCTCCTGCACGCTCTTGGGGTCGGTGTTGCGGACGGCCTCGAAACGGGCCGGGGCCTCGGTGCGCAGCTGCTCCACCAGACCCGGCACCTTCTTCGCCTGCTGGAGGGCCAGATCGGCGGTGCCCGCGGCGAAGTAGAACGGAGTCGGGTCGCTGAAGGTCTTGCGCAGGTCGTCGGTGATGGCCATGGTGAAGGTCCTCCCGGATTCACGTTCGTCGTGTGGGTCGCGTGTGCCGTATGCGCCACAGGTACCGCGTACGGCGTGTACATCACTTACGTCGTTGTTCGGCTGAGGGTCATGGAGGTTCGCAGCGGGGCGGTCGGTCCCCTGGTCCGGTCAACCGGCCGTCTGCTGCGGACCGGGTTCGTTCTCCTGGTCCCGCGGGCCCGCCGCACCGTCGCCGTCCACGAATCCGTTCTCCTTGCGGAAGGACTCGTAGATCTGGAGCAGCACCTGCTTCTGCTGCTCGGTCAGGGTGGGATCGGCGAGGACGGCCGCGCGGGTCGCGCCGTCCCTGCGGTGCTCCTGCCCGTCCCGTTCCGCGTCGAGGATGCCGGCGCGCACGTACAGCGTCTCCGCGGAGATCCGCAGGGCCTTGGCGACCTGCTGGAGCACCTCCGCGCTCGGCTTGCGCAGCCCGCGCTCGATCTGGCTCAGGTACGGGTTGGACACCCCGGCGGCCTCGGCGAGCTGCCGCAGCGACAGCTGCGCGTTGCGCCGCTGCTCGCGCAGGTACTCACCGAGATTGCCGACGTTGAGCGATGCCATGTCTCCACTGTGCACCCATCGCGCTAACTATTGCAAGCACCTGCTTGCAATAGTGTGTCGCGTCACGGCGCCGGGAGGTTCTCCGCCGCTGCCGGTGAGGTGGCGGCGAGTCTCTTGAGGGGTTCGCCGCTCAGCCGGCAGACCGTCCACTCGTCCAGGAGTTCCACGCCGAGGGACCGGTAGAAACCGATCGTCGGCTCGTTCCAGGCCAGGACCCACCACTCGAAGCGCTCGTAGCCGTGGCGCTCGCAGATCGCGGCCAGGGCGGCGAGCAGCGCCTTGCCGTGTCCCGCGCCCCGGGCGCCGGGCCTCACGTAGAGGTCCTCCAGGTGCATGCCGCGGGTGCCGGTCCAGGTGGAGAAGCGGGGGAACCACAGGGCGAAGCCCAGGGCGGCGCCCGTCCCGTCGTCCTCGGCGAGGAGCGCGTACGCGGCGGGATGCTCGCCGAACAGCGCCTCGCGCAGTTGCTCCGCGCTCGCCCGGGCCTGGTCGGCGGACCTTTCGTACGCGGCGAGTTCGCGGATCATCGAGCGGATCTCGGCGACGTCGTCCACGGTGGCGGCACGGATCATGCCGGAAATCCTCGGCGACGCACGGACCCGTGTCCATCGGATTCCGCGACGCGCGGGACTTCCGGGGCTCACGCCTCCCAGGGGAGTTCCTGTTCGTGGACGACGTCCAGGCGGGAGACCGCGCGGGTCAGGACCA
>JBFARE010000167.1:0-1902 GCA_040674215.1 Nocardia sp. NPDC050193
CGCGCTGCTGCCCGAGCACGCGGGCGACTTCACGACGGCCCTGCTGGGCGCGCTCGCCCTCGGCGCCGGCTATCTCGTGCTGCATCTGCTCAACCCCGGCGGCATGGCGTTCGGCGACGTGAAGCTGGCGCTCCCGGCGGGCGCCGTCCTCGGCTGGTACGGCTGGCCGACGCTCATGCTGGGCACGTTCGCCGCGTTCCTGCTGGGCGCGCTGTACGGCGGTGCCCTGGCCGTCGCGGGAAGGGCGGGCCGCAAGACGGTGATCGCGTTCGGGCCGTTCATGCTCGCCGGGACCCTCGCCGGGCTGCTGATCGGCGCGTACGCGGCCTGACGTCCGGGTGCCGGGACGGCTGGCGTAGGCTGGTTCGGCCCGCCCCCACCCCTGACGAAGGGACGCTCCGGTGCCCGAGAAGGCCGACCTCCAGTCCGTGCTCGACCGCGCCGCGGCGGGCGGGCGGATCACCCCCGAAGAGGCCCTCGACCTCTACCGCGACGCGCCCCTGCACGCGCTCGGTGCCGCCGCCGACGCGGTCCGCCGCCGGCTGTACGCGGGGACCGAGCACATCGCCACGTACATCATCGAGCGGAACATCAACTACACGAACGTGTGCGTCACGGCGTGCAAGTTCTGCGCCTTCTACGCGCCCCCGAAGGACACGGCCAAGGGCTGGACGCGCGACCTCGACGACATCCTGCGGCGGTGCGCCGAGACCGTCGAACTCGGCGGCACGCAGATCATGTTCCAGGGCGGGCACCACCCGGACTACGGCGTGGAGTACTACGAGAAGCACTTCGCCGCCATCAAGGAGGCGTTCCCCCAGCTGGTCATCCACTCGCTGGGCGCGTCCGAGGTCGAGCACATGGCGCGGATCTCGAAGGTGACGGTCGAGGAGGCCATCTCCCGGATCCACGCCGCCGGGCTCGACTCCTTCGCCGGCGCGGGCGCCGAGTTGCTCCCCGCGCGTCCGCGCAAGGCCATCGCCCCGCTCAAGGAGTCCGGCGAGCGCTGGCTTGAGATCATGGAGATCGCGCACGGCCTGGGCGTCGAGTCCACGTCCACGATGCTGATGGGCACCGGCGAGACCAACGCCGAGCGCATCGAGCACCTGCGGATGATCCGTGACGTGCAGGACCGGACGGGCGGCTTCCGGGCCTTCATCCCGTACACGTACCAGCCCGAGAACAACCACCTCAAGGGCCGCACGCAGGCGACCCTCTTCGAGTACCTGCGGATGATCGCGATCGCCCGGCTGTTCCTCGACAACGTCCGCCACATCCAGGGCTCCTGGCTGACGACGGGCAAGGAGGTCGGCCAGC
Source organism: Nocardia sp. NPDC050193 (assembly GCA_040674215.1). Classification (GTDB taxonomy): domain Bacteria; phylum Actinomycetota; class Actinomycetes; order Mycobacteriales; family Mycobacteriaceae; genus Nocardia. The sequence goes on from JBFARE010000167.1 coordinate 1,318, forward strand.
TGTCCCTGCACTACGGCGCGGACGACCTCGGCTCGATCATGCTGGAGGAGAACGTCGTCTCCTCGGCCGGCGCCAAGCACCGCTCCAACCGCCTCGAGATCATCGACCTGATCCGCAAGGCGGGCCGCGTCCCGGCCCAGCGCGCCACGACGTACGAGCACCTCCTCGTGCACGACGACCCGGCGAACGACCCGGTGGACGAGCGGGTCATGTCCCACATCTCGTCGACCGCGATCGCCGGCGGCACCGCCCACCCCGAGCTGAAGCTCCTGGCCTCCAACTAGCCCGCGCATGCTGACGATCCACGCGGACTCCAGGGGCCGGGCGCTCGCCGTCCGGGGCGCGTGGATCGCCGGTTCCGCACCTCTGGAGGACCTCGTCGCCGCGCATCCGGCGGCGCGGGTGCGCCGGTGGCCCGGCATCCTGACGCCCGGTCTGGTCAACGCGCACGGAACGGAGTTGCTGGAGGGGGCCTACCACCCCGACCCGCGCGAGGCCGGCGAACTGGGCGCCGAACCGCTGACCGGGCCGGCACTCGCCGCGCTGGCCCCGGACGACGCCCGCTGGGGCGCGAGCGCCCGGCGC
>JBFARE010000168.1:0-1893 GCA_040674215.1 Nocardia sp. NPDC050193
GGGCCTTCGCCGCCGTCTTCCTGCCGATGGCGGCCGTCGCCCTGTTCGGCGCATGGGTGACGACCCGACTGCGGACCGCCCCGCGGTGACACCGGGCGCCGGTGCCGGCGGACGGCGCGCGACCTGAGGGCCCGCGGGGCGGGGGCGGGTTGTGACGTGGGTCCCACCCGCGGTGGGTCCGGCCTCGATGACGCGTGGACAGCGGGGGGCCGCCGGTAGGGTGGCCCGGTTGTCGTACGCAGTCGAGAGCCCCGAACCCGGAGACCGTGACTACCACCGCCGCTTCCTCCACCGCCCACTCCCACCACCTGTCACCGGCCTTCCCGGGCCGCGCCCCCTGGGGCACCGCGAGCAAGCTGCGGGCCTGGCAGCAGGGGGCGATGGAGAAGTACCTCCAGGAACAGCCGCGCGACTTCCTCGCCGTGGCGACCCCGGGCGCCGGCAAGACGACCTTCGCGCTGACCCTCGCGTCCTGGCTGCTGCACCACCACGTCGTGCAGCAGGTGACCGTGGTCGCGCCGACCGAGCACCTGAAGAAGCAGTGGGCGGAGGCCGCCGCGCGGATAGGGATCCGGCTGGACCCGGAGTACAGCGCGGGCCCGCTCAGCAAGGACTACCACGGCGTCGCCGTGACGTACGCGGGTGTCGGCGTGCGCCCGATGCTGCACCGCAACCGCAGCGAACAGCGCAAGACCCTCGTCATCCTCGACGAGATCCACCACGCAGGTGACTCCAAGTCCTGGGGCGAGGCCTGTCTCGAGGCCTTCGAGCCCGCGACCCGCCGTCTCGCGCTCACCGGTACGCCGTTCCGCTCCGACACCAACCCGATCCCCTTCGTGACGTACGAGGAGGGCAACGACGGGATCCGGCGGTCGGCCGCCGACTACACGTACGGGTACGGGTCCGCGCTCGCCGACCAGGTCGTGCGGCCCGTCATCTTCCTCTCCTACAGCGGCAACATGCGCTGGCGCACGAAGGCGGGGGACGAGATCGCGGCGCGGCTCGGCGAGCCGATGACCAAGGACGCGATCAGCCAGGCCTGGCGCACGGCACTGGATCCGCGCGGCGAGTGGATGCCGAGCGTGCTGCGCGCGGCGGACCAGCGGCTCACCGAGGTGCGCAAGGCCATCCCGGACGCCGGTGCGCTCGTCATCGCCTCGGACCAGGAGTCCGCCCGCGCCTACGCCAAGCTCATCCGGGAGATCACCGGGACGAAGGCGACGCTCGTCCTGTCCGACGACACCGGTGCGTCCAAGCGCATCGACGACTTCAGCGGCGGCAACGACCGCTGGATGGTCGCGGTGCGGATGGTGTCGGAGGGCGTCGACGTGCCGCGGCTCGCCGTCGGGGTGTACGCGACGACCATCTCCACCCCCCTCTTCTTCGCCCAGGCCGTCGGGCGTTTCGTGCGGTCCAGGCGCCGCGGCGAGACCGCGTCCGTCTTCCTGCCGACCGTGCCCGATCTGCTCACCTTCGCCAACGAGATGGAGGTCGAGCGCGACCACGCCCTCGACAAGCCCAAGAAGGAGGGCGAGGAGGATCCGTACGCCGAGTCCGAGAAGGAGATGGACGAGGCGAACAAGGAGCAGGACGAGGACACCGGCGAGCAGGAGCAGTTCGCCTTCGAGGCGCTGGAGTCCGAGGCCGTCTTCGACCGGGTGATGTACAACGGCGCCGAGTTCGGCATGCAGGCCCACCCGGGGAGCGAGGAGGAGCAGGACTACCTCGGCATCCCGGGTCTGCTGGAACCCGACCAGGTGCAGATGCTGCTCCAGAAGCGGCAGGCCAAGCAGATCGCGCACAGCAGGAAGCGGCCGGACGCCGAGGCCGACCTGCTGGAGCTGCCCGCCGAGCGGCGGCCGGTGGTCTCGCACAAGGAGCTGATGGAGCTGC
>JBFARE010000169.1:0-1871 GCA_040674215.1 Nocardia sp. NPDC050193
GCCACCGAACACCCCCCACCCCACCTACAGGAACAACAGATTCACCAACCAGAACGCACACGCCGCGACAACCCCCGCCGCAGGCATCGTGATGAACCACCCCAGAACGATGTTCTTGGCAACCCCCCACCGCACGGCATTGATCCGCTTGGTCGCCCCGACACCCATGATCGCCGAAGTGATCACATGCGTCGTGGAGATCGGCGCCTTGAACAGGAACGCCGTGGTGAACATGATCGACGCCCCGGTCGTCTCCGCGGCGAACCCCTGCGGCGGATCCAGCTCGATGATCTTGCGGCCGAGCGTCCGCATGATCCGCCACCCGCCCGCGTACGTCCCGAGCGAGAGCATGACCGCGCAGGCGATCTTCACCCAGACCGGGATCGGGTCGTCGGCCCCCTGCACGTCACCGATGACGAGGGCCATCACCACGATGCCCATCGTCTTCTGCGCGTCCTGGAGACCGTGCCCCAGCGCCATACCCGCCGCCGACACGGTCTGCGCGATCCGGAAACCGCGCTTGGCCTTGTGCGGGTTGGCCCGCCGGAACATCCACAGGATGGCCGTCATCACCAGGTAGCCGGCGATGAGTCCCACCACCGGCGAGAGGAACATCGGGATGACGACCTTGTCGAGGACGCCGGACCAGATGACCTCCGTGCCACCGGCGAGCGCCGCGCCCACCATGCCGCCGAACAGCGCGTGCGAGGACGAGGAGGGCAGCCCGAAGTACCAGGTGACGAGGTTCCAGACGATCGCGCCGATCAGCGCGGCGAAGAGGATCCCCATCCCCTTCGAGCCGTCGGGCGTCTCGATCAGCCCCTTGCTGACGGTATGCGCGACCCCGCTGCCGAGGAACGCGCCGGCCAGGTTCATCACCGCGGCCATGGCCAGCGCCGCCCGGGGCGTCAGCGCCCGGGTGGAGACGGACGTGGCGATGGCGTTCGCGGAGTCGTGAAAGCCGTTCGTGTACGTGAATCCGAGCGCGACGCCGATGGTCACGATCAGAGCGAAGGTGTCCATGAAGGGCTCAGGACTCCTTGACCGCGATGGTCTCCACCGTGTTGGCCACGTGCTCGAAGGCGTCGGCGGCCTCCTCCAGCACATCCACGATCTGCTTCAGCTTGAGCACCTCGATGGCCTCGTACTTGCCGTTGAAGAGATGCGCGAGCAGCTTGCGGTGGATCTGGTCGGCCTGGTTCTCGAGCCGGTTGACCTCGATCCAGTACTCGGTGAGGTTCGCCATGGTCCGCAGGTTCGGCATGGCCTCGGCGGTCAGCTCCGCCGCCCGCGCCAGCACCTCGATCTGCTGCTCGACGCCCTTGGGCAGTTCCTCGACGTTGTAGAGGACGACCAGGTCGACGGCCTCCTCCATGAAGTCCATGATGTCGTCGAGGGAGGACGCGAGGTTGTAGATGTCCTCGCGGTCGAACGGCGTGATGAACGAGGAGTTCAGCTGGTGGAAGATCGCGTGCGTGGCGTCGTCACCTGCGTGTTCCGCGGCCCGCATACGCTCTGCGATCTCGGCCCGGCCGGCGGGGTCCGCCCCGAGCAGTTCCATCAGGAGTTTCGAGCCCGTGACGATGTTGTCCGCGGATGCGGCGAACATGTCGTAGAAGCTCGTCTCCCTGGGGGTCAGACGAAAGCGCACGTGGGGTCCTCAGGATGCATCGGTTTCGGTCAGGCTGATGCTAGGCGCATCATCCGGCCACGGCTAATGGGCCGTCCCCCAGTGTCGCCCATCGCACGGAGCGACCGGGAGGGGGGCGACCGGCAGCGAGAAGACCGGCGAAACCCCTGCTCGGGCCGTATACCCAGGGAAGTTCGCTACGATATACCCAGTAGGGGTATGTCTGCGGAGCCGGAGCACT
>JBFARE010000170.1:0-1870 GCA_040674215.1 Nocardia sp. NPDC050193
GCCGGCGGTCAGCCTGCACGTCTACTTCCCGGGCCTGACGGAGATGCCCATGCACCCGGAGTCCGGGCGCCTCACGGCCGCGGCCGCCGTTCTCCGAACCGCCGTTCTCGGAACCGCCGTTCTCCGAGCCGCCGTTCTCGGAACCGCCGTTCTCCGAGCCGCCGTTCTCCGAGCCGCCGTTCTCGGAACCACCGTTCTCCGAGCCGCCGTTCTCGGAACCGCCGTTCCCCGTGCCGCCGGTCTCGCACTCCGGGGTGACGACGATGGTGCAGTCGTCCTCGCCGTCCATGGGGACGATCTTGCTCGTGTCGACAAGAGCGTCGTCGTCGGCCGAGGCGACGCCGGCGACCGTCAGCGAGGCGCCCGCGGCGATCACGGCGCCGGCGGCTATCCGCGCGAGCCGGATCCGCGTCTTCTTGGTCATATAGCTGCTACCCCCAGTAGCTGAATCGTCGATGAGGCCGCGCCCGGGGCCGTGATCGACGGAGGTAGCTGAGTAGTGCTGAAGCCCCCGGTTCACATGCGCCCCAGAGATACGCATGCCACACTGCACCCTCCCCAACTTTCAAAGCATCGTCAAGGCCGTTGCGTACGCAATGTCCAGGTCGGGCCGCTTTGCGCTATGTCGGTGCTGTGAATGTGACATAAAAAGGCAACCGCCCCTGATTCAGGGGCGGTTGCCTTGTCGACAAAACTACTTCTCTTGCTGCTTGCGCCAGCGAATTCCGGCTTCCAGGAACCCGTCGATCTCGCCGTTGAACACGGCCTCGGGGTTACCGACCTCGAACTCGGTGCGCAGGTCCTTGACCATCTGGTACGGGTGCAGGACGTAGGAACGCATCTGGTTGCCCCACGAACTGCCGCCGTCCTTGAGGGCGTCCATCTTGGCCCGCTCCTCCTGACGCTGGCGCTCCAGCAGCTTGGCCTGGAGGACGTTCATCGCGGTCGCCTTGTTCTGGATCTGCGAGCGCTCGTTCTGGCAGGAGACGACGATGCCGGTGGGCAGGTGGGTCAGGCGCACCGCGGAGTCGGTGGTGTTGACGCCCTGGCCGCCCGGACCGGAGGAGCGGTAGACGTCCACCCGCAGCTCGGACTCGTCGATCTCGATGTGGTCGGTCGTCTCCACCACGGGCAGGATCTCGACGCCCGCGAAGGAGGTCTGCCGACGCCCCTGGTTGTCGAAGGGGGAGATCCGCACGAGCCGGTGGGTGCCCTGTTCCACGGAGAGGGTGCCGTAGGCGTACGGGATCTGCACGGCGAAGGTGGTCGACTTGATGCCGGCCTCCTCCGCGTACGACGTCTCGTAGACCTCGGTCTTGTAGCCGTGCTGCTCCGCCCACCGCAGGTACATCCGCTGGAGCTTCTCCGCGAAGTCGGCGGCGTCGACGCCACCGGCCTCGGCGCGGATGTTCACGAGCGCCTCGCGGGAGTCGTACTCGCCGCTGAGCAGCGTACGGACCTCCATCTCGTCCAGCGCCTTCTTGACGGCGGCGAGCTCCGACTCGGCCTCCGCGAGGGTGTCCGGGTCGTCCTCCTCCTGGGCCATCTCGAACAGCACGGAGAGATCGTCGATCCGTCCGCGCAGCGCGTCCGCCTTCCTGACCTCGGCCTGGAGGTGGGACAGCTTGCTGGTGATCTTCTGCGCCTCGTCCGGGTTGTCCCACAGGGACGGCGCGGCCGCCTGCTCCTCGAGCACGGCGATGTCTGCCCTCAGCTTGTCGAGGTCCAGAACGGCCTCGATCGACTCCATGGTCGAGGAGAGGGACTTGAGCTCTTCGGATACATCGACGACTGCCACGCCTCCAGCCTAACGGACCCGGCATCCGGGCCCGCCCGGCCCGGGCGTCCCGGCCGCTCACGGAGAGGCGGG
>JBFARE010000171.1:0-1852 GCA_040674215.1 Nocardia sp. NPDC050193
AGGATGTCGCCGACGCCCACCGGCGTGGGCCGGTTGAGGACGACACCGAGGGAGCCCTCCTCGTCGTGGTCGAGGAGGAGCACCACCGCACGGTCGAAGTTCGGGTCCGCCAGGGCGGGCGTTGCCACGAGCAGCCGCCCTGTGAGCGAGGACACCTCGGTCATGCCTGACATGATCCCGCATCTTCCCGTGCAGTGGGACGGCAATCCGGGGTACCGGGGTGAGGGCAGGTCGGGCGCACGGAAGCGGTCCGGGCGCACGCACCCGCGAGGAGGCCGACGGTGACCCCATGTGCCCGACGGGAAACGGTTCGTGTTGTGACACAGCTATGACGTTCCTGGGTGGTCCTCGGGCTTACGGGACAGGGGGCGACGGCGATTACTCTGTCTCCTCTGGCCCTGCCTCCGACACCAAGGCCCCTGCCCCAATCCACCATCCATGGAACGCGAGATACATGACCGTCAACGGCTCTGACGACGTACTGCTTGTCCACGGCGGCACCCCGCTCGAGGGCGAGATCCGTGTCCGCGGTGCGAAGAACCTCGTACCCAAGGCCATGGTCGCCGCCCTGCTGGGCAGTGAGCCGAGTCGGCTGCGCAACGTTCCCGACATCCGTGACGTGCGGGTCGTACGCGGCCTGCTGCAACTGCACGGGGTGACGGTCCGTCCGGGTGAGGAGCCGGGCGAGCTGGTGCTCGACCCGACCTACGTGGAGAGCGCCAACGTCGCCGACATCGATGCCCACGCGGGCTCGAGCCGGATCCCGATCCTGTTCTGCGGGCCCCTGCTGCACCGCCTCGGGCACGCGTTCATCCCCGGCCTGGGCGGCTGCGACATCGGCGGCCGGCCCATCGACTTCCACTTCGACGTGCTGCGCCAGTTCGGCGCGAAGATCGAGAAGCGGGAGGACGGCCAGTACCTGGAGGCTCCGCAGCGGCTGCGCGGCACGAAGATCAGGCTGCCGTACCCGTCCGTCGGTGCGACCGAGCAGGTGCTGCTGACGGCCGTGCTCGCCGAGGGCGTCACCGAGCTCTCGAACGCGGCGGTGGAGCCGGAGATCGAGGATCTCATCTGCGTGCTCCAGAAGATGGGCGCCATCATCGCGATGGACACCGACCGCACCATCCGCATCACCGGTGTCGACAAGCTCGGCGGCTACAACCACGCCGCCCTGTCGGACCGCCTGGAGGCCGCCTCCTGGGCGTCCGCCGCGCTGGCGACCGAGGGCAACATCTACGTCCGCGGCGCCCAGCAGCGCTCGATGATGACGTTCCTGAACACCTACCGCAAGGTGGGCGGCGCCTTCGAGATCGACGACGAGGGCATCCGCTTCTGGCACCCCGGCGGCCAGCTCAAGTCGATCGCGCTGGAGACGGACGTCCACCCCGGCTTCCAGACCGACTGGCAGCAGCCGCTGGTCGTCGCCCTGACCCAGGCCACGGGCCTGTCGATCATCCACGAGACGGTGTACGAGTCGCGGCTGGGCTTCACCTCGGCGCTCAACCAGATGGGCGCCCACATCCAGCTGTACCGCGAGTGCCTCGGCGGCTCGAACTGCCGCTTCGGGCAGCGCAACTTCCTGCACTCCGCGGTCGTGTCGGGCCCCACGAAGCTCCAGGGCGCCGATCTGGTCATCCCCGACCTGCGCGGCGGCTTCTCGTACCTGATCGCCGCCCTCGCGGCCCAGGGCACCTCCCGGGTCCACGGCATCGACCTCATCAACCGCGGTTACGAGAACTTCATGGAGAAGCTCGTCGAGCTCGGCGCGAAGGTCGAGCTGCCCGGCAAGGCACTCGGGTAACGGCAGCGGTCACGCGAACGCCGATGGGGCGGTCACCCGAGTCCGGGTGAC
>JBFARE010000172.1:0-1831 GCA_040674215.1 Nocardia sp. NPDC050193
GGCGGCTTCGCCATGGTGTTTCTCCTGTGTGATCAAGAAGTGGGGATACGACCCGCCCTCGACCTGTCAGGGCCCGGAACCGGGCCCGAACGGGGTCTAGAAGGGGGGTTCGTCCGAGTAGCCGCCGCCGCTGGAGCCGGAATTTCCACCCCAGCCGCCACCGCCGCCACCGCCCTGGTTGCCACCGGCAGGAGCGCCGGTCGCCCACGGGTCGTCGGCCGGAGCACCGCCGCCCTGCTGGCCGCCGCCGGAGTTTCCACCCCAGCCGCCGCCGGCCTGGCCGCCGCCACCGCCGCCGTAACCACCCTGGCCGCCCTGGCCACCGCGGCCGGAGGCCTTGGTGACCTTGGCCGTGGCACTGCGCAGGCTGGCGCCGACTTCCTCGACGTCCAGTTCGTAGACCGTGCGCTTGACGCCCTCACGGTCCTCGTAGGACCGCTGCTTCAGCCGGCCCTGCACGATGACGCGCATGCCTCGCTGGAGCGACTCCGCGACGTTCTCCGCCGCCTGACGCCAGACCGAGCAGGTCAGGAACAGGCTCTCGCCGTCCTTCCACTCGTTCGTCTGACGGTCGAAGGTGCGGGGAGTGGACGCGACACGGAACTTCGCGACCGCCGCACCGGAGGGGGTGAAGCGCAGCTCGGGGTCGTCGACAAGATTGCCGACGACCGTGATGACGGTCTCGCCTGCCATGGGGGAACCTCTCGGCGGGTTTGCTGCTGGCTGCTAGTGCTGCTACTCAGAATCCCGAGATCAGCTGAGCTGGAGAGCTCAGTGGGTCTCGGGACGGAGGACCTTGGTCCGGAGGACCGACTCGTTCAGGTTCATCTGGCGGTCGAGCTCCTTGACGACCGCAGGCTCGGCCTGCAGGTCGATGACCGAGTAGATGCCCTCGGGCTTCTTCTTGATCTCGTACGAGAGACGACGACGGCCCCAGGTGTCGACCTTCTCCACCTTGCCGTTGCCCTCGCGGACGACGGACAGGAAGTTCTCGATCAGCGGGGAGACAGCGCGCTCCTCGAGATCCGGGTCGAGGATGACCATCACTTCGTAGTGACGCATGTGGAACCCACCTCCTTTGGACTCAGCGGCCACGGTCGATCCGTGGCAGGAGGGTTGTGATGCGTACGCAACGGTATCGGCCGCCACTGACAATCGGGGGTCGGTGACCGACTTCCCCGCTGTGACCTGGACGGACACCCTGGCTAGGCCTGGGCAGACACCGGTGCAGACGGTACAGACTACCTGCACACACGCTTCCGGTTGAAATCCGGCGTGGATGACCGTCAGTCTGTACACGTCGGGTGTGTATGGCGCTACGATGCGCCGCCTTCCGCAGGAGGTGCCCCATGGCACAGGCATTGCGACCCAATACCGCCGGATCTCTCTTCGCCACCGACGGCCGACCTCATCCGCTCCAGGACGCTCTGCTCGCGGTGACGCTGGTCCTCGGGGTGACGGCCTTCGTCACCTCGTTCTTCCACAGCCTGCATCTGCTCAGCTCGTGGGCCGGCCTGGTGGGGATCCTGACCGGCGCGTACGGGCAGTGGATCTCCGAGACCACCCGTGAACGCTTCGGTCTGATCCTGGGTCTCGGAGCCTCGGGCGTCGGCTTCTTCATCGGCATGGCCAACGGCGGCCTCTTCGGCGGACTCTGGTGAGCCCGGCGGCGCCGGGGTACGCACCACGGACCCCGCTCGCGCCGGACGGCACGTAGGACACCTACGAATCAGGACGGAACGCCCCGGCCGCGCACGGGCCGGGGCGAAGGTTCCGTACGCCCAGTCAGGCCGCTCGCGAGGCGCAGTAGGCTTCGGCGCGAGAGCCGGAG
>JBFARE010000173.1:0-1823 GCA_040674215.1 Nocardia sp. NPDC050193
GCCTGAGCGGCCCGGGGCCGGCCGGCTCCGCCGGGGGCAGCGGCAGACCGCCGTCCTCCACGGAGGCGCGGGGCGGCGGGATGCGCGGCGGCCGGTCGGGCTCGCGGGGCAGGTGGGCGCCGTTCCCGGCGCCGTCGTCACCGGCGCTCACGCCGCACCTCCGTAGCCGGGCGGTGCTCCGGGGGCGGCGGAGTCGTGCGCCGTGGACAGCAGCTGGAGGCCGAGCCGCAGCCGCCGGCGGGCCTCGTCCTCGGTGACGCCCAGGTCGACCGCGGTCTGCCGGTAGTCGCGCCGCTGGAAGTAGGCCAGCTCCAGGGCGGCGCGCAGCGGGGCGGGCATGGCCTGCACGATGTAATCGGCGCGGGCGGCGACGGAGGCGTGCCGCACCCGGCGCTCCAGTTCCTCGCCCGCCTCGGCGCAGCCGTGGCCCGCCTCGGTCAGCGCGGCGGTCTCGGTGGCCCGCAGGCGCTGCACGGCGAGGTGGTGGGTCAGTCCGGCGACCCAGGTGCGCAGCGGGCCCTGTTTCGGGTCGTAGGCGTCGGGGTGCTCCCAGAGGTGGGCGAAGACCTCGCGGGTGATGCCGTCGGCCGCCCGTTCGTCCCCGAGCACGCGGTGGGCGAGTCCGTGCACGAGTGAGGCGAAGCGGTCGTAGAGCTCGCCGAGGGCGGCCGCCTCACCGCGTGCGAGTCGCTGCTGCATCCTGCGGTCCCAGCGGGGCGGTGCGTCCTTCTTCGTCATGCGGCCCCCTCACCCGTGCCCGTCCTGCGGCCGTGCCTGTGCCTGTCCCTGCGGCCGTGCCGGTGGCGTCCACCGTCACCTCGAATGTAGTCGGCGCGTCCGACAACGCACGCCCCTTTGTTTCAATGTGCGCCCCCTGCCCGGGAAGAGGTGGTATGGGCCGCACCTACCCGACAGGAAAGGATCGAACCGGACCGGATGTGACTGGAACAAGCCTCTTTACCACTGTTTCTGTTTTCCTCGCGGCGTTTCGGGGCACGGCCGCTGGGCAGCCGCGCTGCAAGGAAGCGAAGGGACAGCTTCCGATTACCGCTAGCTACAGCGAGCGAAGGGCGTGGTGGTGGCCTTCAAAGTGACCGGCGGGGAGCAGGGCGGATGGGCCGTGCTCCATGTGTCGGGCGAACTGGACCTGGTGACGTCGCCCGTGCTGCGGCAGAAGGTCCACGACGAGGTGGCCGAAGGCCGGCACAGTCTCGTCCTGGACCTCTCCGACGTGTACTTCTGCGACTCCAGCGGTGTCGGCGTGCTCATCGCCTCGCGCCGCCTCATCCGCTCGTGCCGGGGGCGGCTGCGGCTGATCCTGCCCGCCCGCGGCGCTGCGGAGGGCTCCCACGTCAACCGGGTGCTGGGCGCGCTGGGCGTCCGCCGGCTCTTCGACGTCTACGGCGATCTGGCGGCCGCCGTGGACGAGGGGACGGAACCGCTCTCGGCCTAGGGGCGTGATTCCCGCCGCCTCACCGCTGCTTCACCGCAGCGGCCGTGACGCATGTTCGTCCCGGGGCCGGTGAGGTCCCGCTCCGCCACACCCTTGTCCCGGAATTCACCCGGTCCTGGCACAGACGTCGCTTTCCCGCCGCCCGGGCCTGTCCGGCGACGTACGCTCCCTGCCGGAAGCACTCCCGGCAGCATCACCACGCGAACACGTAAGGCGGTCCGAGAAGACATGGTCAGCAGCGAGTACGAACGCAGGATCGCCGCCCGGTTCGCCACCTTCGACCAGGACGGCAGCGGCTACATCGACCGGACGGACTTCGGCGCGGCGGCCAAGGCGCTGCTCGCCGAGTTCGGCACCGCGGCCCGGTCCG
>JBFARE010000174.1:0-1809 GCA_040674215.1 Nocardia sp. NPDC050193
GATCTGGACTCGAACCCACAACCAATGGATTAAAAGTCCACTGCTCTGCCAATTGAGCTAAGGGCCCAGGCGATGTTGCCTCCCCGAGCATAGCGGGAGGTGGCCGTGTCTCCGATCGGGTATCGGAGACACGGGCGCGCCGGGTGCAGCGGAGCGGTCGGGATCGGTCACTGCGGGGGCAGTTCGGCGGGCGCGCCCGCCCGTGCCGCCTCCCGGGCGATGGTCCGTTCGTGCTCGGGGTTGAGGAACCAGTTGCGGGCGGAGGCCTGCCACCACCCGCCCGCGAAGCCCAGGACGACGAGGACGGCGACCGGGGCGTAGTTGAAGGTCTCCCAGGTGACCGGTGAGACCTGGGGCAGCATGAACAGGACGGTGATGACGGCCACCCACGCCACCGACACCACGCCGATCGCCTTCGACCAGCGGCCCAGGTGCCACGGCCCCCGGTCGAAGGCCTCGCCCTTGCGCACGCGCAGCAACGTCGGGATGACGTAGGCGATGTAGAGGCCGATGACGGCGATGGAGGTCACGGCCGCGTACGCGGTGACGTTGATCAGGTAGGGCAGGCCCAGCACCAGCGCGCCGCCGGCCGCCAACCAGACCGCCGCGACGGGTGTGCGGGTGCGGGCGCTGACGGTGTGCCAGACGTGGGAGTACGGCAGCGCGCCGTCCCGCGAGAAGGCGTAGATCATGCGGCTGTTGGCCGTGACCGACGCCATCCCGCAGAAGAGCTGGGCGCCGATCACCACGAGCAGCAGCAGTTTGCCCGCCGTGGCGCCCAGCGCGTCGAGCAGGATCTGGGCGGGCGGCGCGCCGGTCGGCGAGGCGAGTGCGGCGTCGTAGGACTGGATGGCGTAGGTGAAGCCGAGCAGCAGGACGAACCCGGCGATCCAGGAGGTCCAGATGGACCGCACGATGCCCTTGGGGCCGGCCGTCGACGCGTCGTGCGTCTCCTCCGTCATGTGGGCGGAGGCGTCGTAACCGGTGAACGTGTACTGGGCCATCAGCAGGCCCAGCGCGACGACGTACACCCCGCTCCCCCAGCCCGTGTTGTTGACGAACTCGCCGAACACGAAGGACGTCGACTGATGGGTGTCGGGAACGAAGGCCAGCGCGCCGACGATGACGCCCACGCCCAGCACGTGCCACCACACGCTCACGCTGTTGAGGAGGGCGACGATCCGCACCCCGAAGGTGTTCAGCAGGCCGTGCAGCACCAGGATCCCGGCGAAGAGCAGGACCGTCCGTCCGGGCGTCACCTCGAAGTCGAACTGGAGGTTCAGGTAGGCGCCGAGGAAGGACGCGGCCCCGAAGTCGATGCCCGCGGTCACCGCGACCTGGCCCAGGACGTTGAACCAGCCCGTGAACCAGGCCCAGGCGGCCGCCGACCGCGGGGGCGCCAGCCGGTGCGCCCAGAAGTACAGGCCCGCCGAGGTCGGGTACGCCGAGCAGATCTCGGCCATGGAGAGGCCGACGAACAGGGTCATCAGCCCGACGGCGACCCAACCCCAGGTGATCACCGCCGGGCCGCCCGTGTTCATGCCGAACAGATAGAGCGTCAGACAGCCGGACAGGACCGAGATGATCGTGAAGGAGACCGCGTAGTTGGAGAACGCCGACATGCGGCGGGCGAGGACCTGGGTGTAGCCGAGCTGGGCCAGCCGCTCTTCGTCCGAGAGGTTCCCGGAGGACCGGCCGCCCACTGTGCCGTCATCTGTCATGCCCCCAGCAATTCCCTTGCCGAGGGCGTGACACACGTCACAACTTGGCTAGAAAATGCCCTTGTAGTTCTGCCAGCCGGCGCCGATC
>JBFARE010000175.1:0-1776 GCA_040674215.1 Nocardia sp. NPDC050193
CCGGGCGCCCACGAGGGCGGCGCCGGCGCGCAGCAGTTCCTGGAGCGCGTCGGCCAGGGTGTCCGTGCGGGCCAGGCGCTCGGTGAGTTCGTGGAGGGTCGTCAGGTCGGAGACCCAGCCGGCGAGCCGGTCGGTCAGCAGGGCTCCGGGACCGGAGGAACCGGAGGGGGCCGCGGGGACCGTCGGGGGGCCCGTGGTCACGGGCGCGGGCGCGACAGTGTGTGCGGGCGAGGGAACCGTTGAATCGATTCCGGCCACTTTCGGAGGGTGAGGGGCGTTCATGGTGTCCGGCTCTCGGACCGGAGCGTATTGCTCAAAAGCATCGCAAACCCCCATGTCATTCTGCGCCGCTAGCGGTGTCTCCACATGTACACGCACTCGTGAGGGGATGTCCAGCATTGTCCTGCTGGGCTTGCTGGTGTCCGTGGGCTCTTTGGGAGAATCGGGCACAGTTCTTCCGGCTCCCTTGCGGAATTGTAAACTTGGCTTAAAACTGCCTCGGGTAACGGGTGTTTGCGGTCGACTGGCCTTGCTCCACGGAGCGTCACAGCGGTCGTGATGGGTACGTACTCGGTAAGGGCCAGGGGTCGTCGGGAGCTCGCAGGGAGTCTCCCGGAACCTGGTGACCGGTCCGGGCGTCATAGTCATCGACGACCGTGCCCCATCCTCCCGTGGTGGAGGCGAAGAGAAATACGCGCGACGCCAAACGCCAGACTTCGCCACCCCGCGCCACGCCCAGGCATTAGATGGACGCAAGTCGGTCGGAGTGGCCGCGGAAGCAGCCACCGCCCGACCCTGAGGGGTCCCCCTTGTCTCATGCAGGGGTGTGATGCGCCAACAGGTACGCACAGTGAAGTGATCGACACATGATGTGATGTGGCCCACGGTGTTGCCAGCGGTGCAACGGAAAGGAACGAGCGCTCATGCGCGAGATCCTCGGAAAGCGACGCAGGCTCCTGTCCCGCTCCGGCGACGGAGGACCTGAGTTGATCGACTCGGCCCTGGCCTTCGCGACGGAATGGCAGTGGCCCGTCCTCCCGGGCGTGACGCCGGACCCGCAGGGGCGTTCCCGCTGCGGCTGCCCCGACCCGGAGTGCACGGTCCCCGGCGCCCACCCCTTCGACCCCGGCCTGCTCGCGGCCACCACCGAGGCGCGCATGGTGCGCTGGTGGTGGACCAACCGGCCGGCCGCACCGATCATCCTGGCCACCGGGGGCACGGCACCCTGCGCGGTCAGCCTCCCCGCCCTCGCCGCCTCGCGGGCGCTCGTGGCCCTCGACCGGCAGGGCATCCGTCTCGGTCCGGTCGTCGCCTCGCCCACGCGCTGGGCGGTACTGGTCCGGCCTTACACGATGGAGCAGCTGGGTGAGCTGCTCTACGCCAAGGACTTCGTGCCCGGCTCCCTCCGCTTCCACGGCGAGGGCGGCTACCTCGCCCTGCCCCCGTCCGAGACGGGCCGCGGCGACATCCGGTGGGAGCGCGCGCCGCTGCCCGGTTCGGCCTCCCCCTGGGTGCCCGACGTCGAGGCCGTGGTGGACGCCGTCGTCGACGCCCTCACTCGTACGGGTGTGAGCGCGCCCGAGTTGTAGGGGTGTCGGGCGCGCGCCGGACGGGACGCCGGTCCGCGCCCTCTATCTTCCGCTACATGAACCTTCGTCTCCTCGCCCTCGGGGGCGCCGTGGCAGGCGCGATCGCACTGCCGCTGGCCATGGCGTCCGCAGGGCCCGTCGGCGACGAGGAACGCGCATCCGGACCGGCCGGCCCGCGCGCCGCCGC
>JBFARE010000176.1:0-1769 GCA_040674215.1 Nocardia sp. NPDC050193
GTCCGGGGCCCGCGCGCCGGACCGTGACGAATCTCGCAGGACGGTCCTATCGCGCAGATCGCGCGATAGGCCCTTTCGATACGCAGATCGACGAATCACCACAGATGGTCACCGGCCGCACCTCGATGAGAAGGGGCAGCCGGTGACCATGGTGGTGTGCAGCCTCGGTCGGTGGTCCCTACGCGGCCACCGGCTGCTTCGGCTCCGACGTCGTGGCGGCAGCGGGTTCCTGTGACGTCTCGGGCTCAGCGGCGCCGGGGACCGGCTTGCGCAGGCCCTTGAGGACGACGACGACGGCCGTCGTCACGCACACGCCCGCCGCGATGGCGATCAGGTACAGGAACGGGTTGCCGATCAGCGGGACCACGAAGATGCCTCCGTGCGGGGCACGCAGCGTGGCGCCGAAGGCCATCGACAGGGCGCCGGTGACCGCGCCGCCCGCCATCGAGGCCGGGATGACCCGCAGCGGGTCGGCGGCCGCGAACGGGATCGCGCCCTCCGAGATGAAGGACGCGCCCAGGACCCAGGCGGCCTTGCCGTTCTCCCGCTCGGTCGGGGTGAAGAGCTTCTTGCGGACGGTGGTCGCGAGGGCCATGCCCAGCGGCGGGACCATGCCTGCCGCCATCACCGCGGCCATGACCTTCATCGCGGAGTCGCTCGGGTCCTGGACGGCGATACCGGCGGTGGCGAAGGCGTACGCGACCTTGTTGACGGGGCCGCCGAGGTCGAAGCACATCATCAGGCCGAGCAGCACGCCGAGCAGCACGGCGTTGGTGCCGGAGAGACCGGCCAGCCAGTCGGTCATGCCCTTCTGGGCCTCGGCGATGGGCTTGCCGACCACGACGAACATCAGGAAGCCGACGATCAGCGAGGAGATCAGCGGGATCACCACGACCGGCATGATGCCGCGGAACACCGGCGGGATCTTGATCCGCTGGATCGCGAGGACGATGCCGCCCGCCAGCAGACCGGCGACCAGGCCGCCGAGGAAGCCGGCGGCGATGTTGGAGGCGATCATGCCGCCCACGAAGCCGGGCACGAGGCCGGGCCGGTCCGCCATGCCGTACGCGATGTAGCCGGCCAGGACCGGGATGAGGAAGCCGAAGGCGACGCCGCCGATCTGGAACAGCAGGGCGCCCCAGCTGTCGACCTGGGTCCAGGAGAAGTGCTCCATGACCGAGGGCGCCTTGTTGATCTCCCAGCCGCCGATCGCGAAGCCGAGAGCGATCAGCAGACCGCCCGCGGCGACGAACGGGACCATGTAGCTGACGCCGGTCATCAGCCACTTGCGCAGCTTGGTCCCGTAGCTGTCGCCGGACTCGCCGGTGCGATCGACGGGCGTCGCCCCGCCGGCCGCCGCAGCGCTGCGCTCACCGCGCGCCGCCTTCCCGCGCACCTCGGTGATGAGTGCGGCGGGGCGGTTGATGCCCGCCTTCACGCCGACGTCCACGGTGGGCTTGCCGGCGAAGCGGTCCTTGTCGCGCACGGGGACGTCGTGGGCGAAGATCACGCCGTCCGCGGCGGCGATGACGGCCGGGTCGAGCCGGGTGAACCCGGCCGAGCCCTGCGTCTCGACGACCAGGTCGACGCCTGCCTCGCGGCCCGCCTTCTCCAGCGACTCGGCCGCCATGTACGTGTGGGCGATGCCGGTGGGGCAGGAGGTGACGGCGACGATCCGGAACGGCCTCGCGGTCCCGGCACCGGCGCCCTCGGTGGTCGCGCTCTCGGCGGTGGGACCCGTGTCGGCGTCGACGGAGGCCGCCGCCGAC
>JBFARE010000177.1:0-1754 GCA_040674215.1 Nocardia sp. NPDC050193
CTCCGGGGGACCCCTCCGGCGAAGGGCAAGCGCTGCACATAGCGGCTGGTCACAGGCCCCGGAGGCAGGGCTTCCGGGGCCTGTTCGGAGCACCCCCGGAAACTGTGTAGACTTACCGACGTTGCTGATCGCACCATGGTGCGGACAGCGCGCCGCCTTAGCTCAGATGGCCAGAGCAACGCACTCGTAATGCGTAGGTCTCGGGTTCGAATCCCGAAGGCGGCTCTGTGGAAGCCCCAGAACTCACTCGCCGTGATCTGGGGCTTTTGCTTTGCCCGGGGGGTCCACGCGGCCGCGGGCGACGTGGGCGGGGCGCCCGGGCGTGAGGGGCGCGGGCGGGGTCGTGGCCCGGATCCGTTCCTCGGTTTGCGGGTTTCGGAAGCTGCACGCGAGATGGCGTTCCGGTGAGCCGGCTGTTTCCTTCGTTCACCCACCTCGGACCCACCCTTGTGATCTGCATCACATGTGATTTGCTTTCGTGAAGACGGTGAACGCCTTTGCTGCGGACGGTCGGCGCACGGTGCGGAACCCGGTGCGTGAGGGTTCAAGTTCCCTGTTCGGAAGCGGTAGTGACGATCCGTCAGGCAAGACGTCGACGCGCCGGAGCGGGTGGTCCGGCGGGGGAACGGCCGTCGCGGCGCCGGTCGCCTTGTGAACGTTTTGTGGATGTGGCAGGTGAACTTTGTGTTGCCCGTGTGTCGTGAGGGATCGTTTCGGCTCTAGATTTCGCCGTGTAAAGCGCGAACATCGCACATTCGCCCATGTGTTGGGCAACGCTCCGACTGGGGGGTCTGGGTTCGTGTCGAGCTTCTTCGACGATTTCTGGTCATGGGTGGTCACGGTGACCGCCGAGACGTCCTGGCGCGAGTTGATGCCCCTGGGCCTCGCCGGCGTCTTCGTCTGGGGACTGTGGCTCTCCCGGGCGGTGCTCTCCCGGTTCGCCAAGCCGGTGGTGAACAACTACCGCACGACCGTGTCCGTGGTGGTCCCCGCCTACCGCGAGGACGCGGACATCCTGCTCGACTGCCTGGACACCTGGCTGGCCCAGGATCCCACCGAGGTCATCATCGTCCCGGACGTGGACGACGCCGAGGTCCTGCGGAGGCTGGCGCTGGTGGAGGACCCCCGCGTCCGGGTGCTGGCGTTCGAGCACCGCGGCAAGCGGTCGGCGCTGGGCGTGGGCATCCGCGCCGCGACGAGCGAGCTCGTGGTGCTGGTGGACTCCGACACGCGCTGGGAGCCGGGCCTGCTCGCCGCCGTGCAGATGCCGTTCGTCGACCCGGCGGTCGGCGGGGTGGGCACCCAGCAGAACGTGTACCAGCGCCGGACCAGCGTCTGGCGGCGCATCGCCGACTGGCTGGTCAACCTCCGCTACTACGACTACGTCCCGGCGATGGGGCGCGCGGGCGCCGTGGCCTGTCTGTCCGGCCGTACCGCCGCCTACCGGCGGGCCGCGATCGAGCCGGTCCTCGACAACCTCGAGAACGAGTTCTTCCTGGGCCGCCGGTGCGTCGCCGGTGACGACGGACGGCTGACCTGGCTGGTGCTGGCCTCCGGCTACAAGACCGTGCACCAGTCCTCCGCGCGGGCGATGTCGATGTTCCCCTCGTCGTTCCGGGCGTTCGTCAAGCAGCGGGTGCGCTGGAGCCGGAACTCCTACCGCGGTACCCACCAGCACACCGTCCAGCGGCATGGCCGGGTAACCGTGCGGCGCCGACCAGGCACCGGTCAGGTATTCGGTGGCCCGCTCCGGG
>JBFARE010000178.1:0-1749 GCA_040674215.1 Nocardia sp. NPDC050193
TCCCCCAGCCCACTGGATCCAGTACAGCGGGCCGACCCCCGCACGGCCCATGCAACCGCTCCCGGCGTGGCCGGAGAAGAGCGCACGGCCGGGCGCACGGCCACACAGCGGGGGCACGCCGCGACGGTCCGTACCTGCGTCCGGATTTTCGTACGGACCACAATCCCGCCAACCGGAAGAATGCCCCTTAACGCTTGGGATGCGGCGAACTACGCTGGGTTTACGAATGCCGCATGGTTATGCCAGCGCGGCAGCCGTCTGTGTCGAGGGGTGGCGCAATGTCCAGGGAGCAACGCGGGCCGAACGAGAAACTCGGCGCCGTTCTCGCCCTCGCGGGAATCAGCAACGCAGGACTCGCGCGACGCGTCAACGACCTTGGCGCCCAACGCGGGTTGACTCTTCGCTACGACAAGACGTCCGTGGCGCGCTGGGTGTCGAAGGGCATGGTGCCGCAGGGCGCCGCGCCCCACCTCATCGCGGCCGCCATCGGTCAGAAGCTCGGCCGCCCGGTGCCGCTCCACGAGATCGGCCTGGCGGACGCGGACCCCGCGCCCGAGGTGGGGCTCGCCTTCCCCAGGGACGTCAACCAGGCCGTGCGCTCGGCCACGGAGCTCTACCGCCTCGACCTCGCCGGCCGCCGGGCCGGTTCCGGGGGCATCTGGCAGTCGCTGGCCGGATCGTTCGCAGTAAGCGCGTACGCGACGCCCGCCTCGCGGTGGCTGATAACCCCGGCCGACAGTTCGGTGGCGCGGGACGTCCACCTCGTGGAGGACTCCGGCGCACCGCTCAAAGTCGGCCACAGCGATGTGCAGAAGCTGCGGGAGGCCGCCGAGGACGCCAGACGCTGGGACTCCAAGTACGGGGGCGGCGACTGGCGTTCCTCCATGGTCCCGGAGTGCCTGCGGGTGGAGGCGGCCCCGCTGCTGCTCGGCTCGTACTCCGACGAGGTCGGGCGGGCCCTGTTCGGGGCGAGCGCCGAACTGACGCGGCTGGCGGGGTGGATGGCCTTCGACACCGGTCAGCAGGAGGCGGCGCAGCGCTACTACATCCAGGCGCTGCGGCTGGCCCGCGCGGCGGCCGACGTACCCCTCGGGGGTTATGTCCTGGCCTCCATGTCCCTCCAGGCCACCTACCGCGGTTTCGGCGACGAGGGCGTCGACCTCGCGCAGGCGGCGCTGGAGCGCAACCGGGGGCTGGCCACGGCACGCACCATGAGCTTCTTCCGGCTCGTCGAGGCACGCGCGCACGCCCGCGCGGGGGACGCGCAGGCAGCCGGCGCCGCCCTCAAGGCCGCCGAGGGCTGGCTCGAGCGGTCCCGGGAGGGCGACCACGACCCGTCCTGGCTCGGCTTCTACTCCTACGACCGTTTCGCCGCCGACGCCGCCGAGTGCTACCGCGACCTGAAGGCACCGCGTCAGGTACGGCGCTTCACCGAGCAGGCGCTGTCGAAGCCGACGGAGGAGTTCGTGCGCTCGCACGGACTGCGTCTCGTCGTCTCGGCCGTCGCCGAGCTGGAGTCCGGCAACCTCGACGCCGCCTGTGCGCAGGGGGTACGGGCCGTGGAGGTGGCCGGGCGCATCTCCTCGGCCCGCACCACGGAGTACGTCAAGGACCTCCTGCACCGGCTGGAGCCCTACGGCGACGAACCGAGGGTGGTGGAATTACGGGAGCGGGCACGTCCCCTGCTGATGACGCCCGCGTAGGGCGGGGCACGGCACCGCGGAGCCGGCCGCCGGACACGGCGCGGGC
>JBFARE010000179.1:0-1741 GCA_040674215.1 Nocardia sp. NPDC050193
GCCGCGTCGGTCGGGCGTACCGGGATCCTCGTACGCGTCGATCATCCACCCGTCCTTCCGGCGCCGTGACCCCTGTGGTCCCCGTGGTTCCCCCGTCCCGCGGACCTCTAGGCGAGGCTGTCCCGCCAGGCCCGGTGCAGGTCCGCGAACCGGCCGGTGCCGGCGATCAGCGCGTCCGGGCTGCCGTCCTCGACGATCCGGCCGTGCTCCATGACCAGGACCCGGTCGGCGATCTCCACGGTCGACAGCCGGTGCGCGATCACCACCGCCGTGCGGCCCTTCAGCACCGTCGTCATCGCCGCCTGTACGGCCCGCTCGCCCGGGACGTCGAGCGAGCTGGTCGCCTCGTCGAGGATCAGCACCGCCGGGTCGGCGAGCAACGCCCTTGCGAAGGCCACCAGTTGACGCTGACCGGCCGAGATACGGCCCCCGCGCTTGCGGACGTCGGTGTCGTAGCCGTCGGGCAGGGCGCTGATGAACTCGTGCGCGCCGATCGCCTTGGCCGCCCGCTCGATCTCCTCCCGGTCCGCGTCCGGCCGTCCGATGGCGATGTTCTCGGCGACCGTGCCGGAGAACAGGAACGCCTCCTGCGTCACCATGACCACCCCGCGCCGCAGTTCGGGCAGGCCGAGGTCGCGCAGATCGACCCCGTCCAGCAGCACCCGCCCCGCGGACGGGTCGTAGAAGCGGGCGAGCAGCTTGGCCAGCGTGGACTTGCCCGCGCCGGTCGAGCCGACCACGGCGACGGTCTGCCCGGCGGGCAGGGTGAGGGCGAAACGGGGCAGGACCTCGCCGCCCGTGCGGTACCCGAAGGAGACGTCGTCGAAGACGACCTCGCGGCCCGGCAGCTCGCTCTCCAGGGGCGGGAGCGGCCGCGGAGCGGCCGGCTCGGGGACGGACGGCTTCTGCGCGAGCAGCCCCGCGATCTTCTGGAGCGAGGCGGCCGCCGACTGGTAGGAGTTGAGGAACATGCCCAGCCGGTCGATCGGGTCGTACAGCCGTCGCAGGTAGAGCACGGACGCGGCCAGCACCCCCAGCTCCAGCGAGCCGTCCGCCACCCGTGTCGCGCCCCACAGGACGATCACCGCGACCGCCGTGTTGGCGACCAGCCGCGATCCGACGACGTAACGGGCCATCTCCAGCAGGGCGTCACCGTTCCTGCGCTCGTGCCGCCGGTTCAGGACGCGGAAGCCGGCGTCGTTGACGGCCTCGCGGCGGAAGGCGCGCACCGGCCGGATCCCGTTCATCGTCTCCACGAACTTCACGATCACGGCCGCGATCGCGGTGGAGCGGGCGGTGTACACCCGGCCGGCCCGCCGCTGGTAGAGCCGGACGAGGAGGTACAGCGGACCGAAGGAGGCCACCGCGACCGCGCCCAGCCCGAGGTCCAGCCAGAGCAGCATCGCGGAGATGAACAGGAAGGACAGCACGACCGTCACGAGCTCCTGGAGACCCTCCTCGAGGAGCTCGCGCAGGGCCTCCACGTCGCTGGTCGAGCGGGAGATCAGCCGGCCCGAGGTGTAGCGCTCGTGGAAGTCGAGGCTCAGCGCCTGCGCGTGCCGGAAGATCCGGCCCCGCAGGTCCAGGAGCACGTCCTGGTTGACGCGGGCGGAGGCGATCAGGAACGCGTACTGGAGTCCGCCGGAGGCCAGCGCGCACAGCAGGTAGCCGACGCCCACCGCGACCAGCGGGCCGTCGTCGCCGGCGCGGAACGCCGGCACCGCGCGGTCGATGGCGTACG
>JBFARE010000180.1:0-1715 GCA_040674215.1 Nocardia sp. NPDC050193
AGGCGCTGCGCGCCAGCGAGGAAAGCTTCCGGCAGGCCTTCGAGTACGCCCCCTCCGGCATGGCGATAGCCGAGATGGGCGGCGACCAGCACGGCCGAATACTCAGGACCAACGACGCCCTGTGCCGGCTGCTCGGCCGCCCCGCCTCCGCGATGCGCCGGTACTCCTTCTCCGACCTCGTCCACCCCGAGGACATAGGCACCCTGCTGCGCACCTCCGCGGAGGGCGGGCGCGCGGAACTGCGCCTCGGCCGCCGTGACGGCACCTACGTCTGGGTCAGCCTGCGCAACTCCGTCGTCGCCGACGCCGCCGACGGGCCCCGCTTCCTCCTCACCCACGTCGAGGACATAGAGGACCGCAAGCGCCGCGAGCTCCAGCTCGCGCACCGCGCCTCGCACGACTCCCTCACCGGCCTGCCGAACTCCGCCGAACTGCGCTCGCGCCTCGCCGCCCGGCTCTGCCAGCGCCCCCAGTCGACCCACCCCGCCGCCGTCGACGCCATGGACACGGCCTACGGCCACGCCGCCTTCGACACCAACGGCCACGGCTTCGACTACCGGCCCGGCGGCGCCGAGTCCTTCGACGGCTACGACCACCACGTGCACACCGCGGCGCCCGAGGAGGGCCAGGACGACGGCACCAAGGGGCTCGCGGTCCTCTTCTGCGACCTCGACGGCTTCAAGTCGATCAACGACCGGTTCGGCCACAACGCCGGCGACGCGGTCCTCATCGAAGTGGCCCGCCGGCTCTCCCGCCAGGTCCGCGACGGCGACACGGTCGCCCGGCTCGGCGGCGACGAGTTCGTGATCCTCGCCGACGGTCTCGGCCGCGCCGACGCCGCCGACCTCGCGGTACGCCTGCGCAACGAGATCATCCAGCCGATCCGCGCCGAGGGCAGGGCCGTGCGGGTCGGGGCCAGTTTCGGCATCGGCTGGGCACATTGCGGGATGACCGCGGACGAAGTGCTGAAGTCGGCCGACGAGCGTATGTACGTCGAGAAACGATCTCGTCCCAAACAGCACAGACGGGCCGGATGATCACCAGGTCAGCGGGCTGATGCGAGCGGACTCACCCGTTTGGGCCAGCGGAGGGGGGTAGGCTCGCGAGTCTGACCGCATCATCGCATCCGACCCGCACCTGCTGAGGAGTACCAAGGGATGACGTCCGGCAACAACGGGGCCAGCACGCCCGAGGACGACGACCCGTTCGGCTACCTCTACGCCGACGGCCAGGCCAACGGCGCCCAGCCGCCGTCCGGGGGTGGCTACGGCTACCCCAACTCGGTCAGCAGAGTGCGCGCGGTCGGCGAGCGCCAGTACGGACAGCAGTCGCAGCAGCAGACCGCGCAGTACGGGCAGTACGGCCAGTCGCAGACGGTCCCCCAGCAGCAGGGCGCGTACGGCCAGCCGAACGCGCACTACGCCGCGCCCGAGAACTTCGGCGCGGGCGGGGGCCCCTCCACCGGCCGCCAGGCCGCGCAGAACGGCGGTGGCCGCGGCCGCGGCCCCAACACCAAGGGCCTGCTGATCGGCGCGGTCGTGGTGGTCGCTGCGGTCGTCATCGGCATCGTGGCGGTCATGGCGAACGGCGACTCCGGCGCCGACGACAACAAGGCCGACACCCAGACCTCCCCGACGGCCTCAGCCCCGCAGAGCGCGTCGCCCAGCGCTTCGTCCTCGGACGACGCCGAGAGCGACGAGCTGCCCCCGGTCGAC
>JBFARE010000181.1:0-1712 GCA_040674215.1 Nocardia sp. NPDC050193
CCCGGCCCGGCGCCCTCAACGTCAGCCCGCCCTCGGTGCGTTCGGGGGTGATCAGGGCCAGCGCGGGGTCGCCCCCCTGCCAGCGCAGGTCGCCCTTCTCGTCGGCGATCGCCCAGGTCCGGTCGTGCGGCAGGCCGCCGTCCGTCAGCGTGGCCTCCGTGAGCGCGGTCCCCGCGCATCCCTTCACCGGGTAGTACGTGATCCCCGTCAGTGTCGCGGCCGTCATCCGCGTGCCCCCTTCGTCGGTCCGTCACCAGCGCGGTCCCGACACCGTCATACCCCGGCCGGGCCGGGCGCAGGACCCACCGCGTCCGTCAAGTTCGCGCGATCACCGCTGAGTCGGATCGGCTCCGCGTCCGTACTCTCGTGTGCCGGCCCCCACCGGGTGCGCGGCACATCGACATATCGGCGGACATACCCGACCGGGCAGGAGGAACGGTGCCACTCTCGCGAAACATGATGGGAACCCTGTTCGTCGGCGGTGCGCTCGCTGTGACACTCAGCGCACTCGCCTACCCATCCATGCTCGGACTCAGCACCGTGTCGACCTCGACCGACCGTGTGATCGCCAACACCCAGTGGGGCCCGCTCACCGAGGGCGACCGCGACTTCGTGGTGAAGGTGCGCGCCGCGGGACTGTGGGAGTACCCGCTCGGACAGCTCGGGCTCCAGAAGAGCCAGACCCCCGCCGTCCGTACCGCCAGCAACCACCTGATCGACGGTCACGGGGCGCTCGACACCAGCTGCCGCAAGATCGCGCCGATGCTGAACATCCAGCTGCCCAACGTGGCCAGCCCGCAGCAGGAGGGCTTCGTCGCCCAGCTGAAGGCCGAGAGCGGCAAGCAGTTCGACACCGACTTCGCCAACATCCTGCGCATGACGCACGGCTCGATCTTCAACACGATCGCCAAGATCCGGTCCACCACGAAGAACACCCTGGTCCGCGCCCTGGCCGACCAGGCCAACGACACCGTCCTGGACCACATCACGGTGATGGAGAAGACCGGGCTGGTCGACTTCGACACCACGCTGTTCAACCAGACGACGCCGCCGAAGCTGCCCCAGTCGGACCTGACCCCGCCGGTCCCGCCCGCCGGGCAGCCCATGGTCGTCCTCAACCCGCCGCCCACGGCCACCTCCACGCCGCTGGACCTCAGCGGCGCCCTCTCGGGCAACGCCGGATAACCGCGTCACCCGGCGTCCGCCGCGGCACCGCCCGGGAGCCGGGGTCAGTACGTGCCGGCCAGCCAGACCGTCGTGTCCGGACCCAGCCGCCCGCGGTCGTCGAGGGGGGCGCTGCTCAGCAGCACCTCCCCCGGCGGCAGCGGCACCGGCGTACCCGACAGGTTGGTCACACAGCGCCAGCCCTCATGGCGGGCGAAGGCCAGCACGCCCGGCGGGGCGTCCCCCAGCCAGGTGAGCTCCTCGCCGTCGAGCAGCTTGCGGCGCAGCCGCAGGGCCGTGCGGTAGAGCTCCAGGGTGGAGCCCTCCACACCGTCCTGGGCCTCGACGGCGAACCGGGCGAAGTACGGCGGCTGCGGCAGCCAGGCACCGCCCGGACCGAAGCCGTACGAGGGTCCCGTCGCCGTCCACGGCAGCGGCACCCGGCAGCCGTCGCGGCCCTTGCGGACCCGGCCCGTCTGCTCCCACACCGGGTCCTGGAGGACCTCCACGGGCAGTGCCGGTGAGCAAGCTGATCGCCACCTGCGCGG
>JBFARE010000182.1:0-1710 GCA_040674215.1 Nocardia sp. NPDC050193
GAAAACACCACGCCGACACCAGCACTCACCTCATCCACCGGGCTATCGTGCCGCCATCACCTCAGCCACACCACCGAAAGTGGGCCAGAGCCGATGGCCGAGATAGTCCCTGGCGTCTTCCATGTTCGTGGCTGGTGATCCTGGTGGGTTAGTCAGTGGTCAATGACGGTTTTGTACTGCGTGGTCGAGTGATTCGATGAAGTCTCGACAGGCCTGCGCCGCGTCGAGAAGGTTCTGATCGGTCAGAACGAGGCGGCCGTCCTCGACAGTGATTCCAGCGTTGAGCAGCTTGGCAGGGATCGAGGTTCTGGAATTTTTCTGCCGGCGGGTGAGTTCGCCGAGTCCGTGGGCGATGGCGTTTCGCGCATCGGCGAGGCGGTCGATCGGAGTCCAGTCCACCGTGGGTTTCCCGACCTTCAACCAATTCTTGTACGCCTGCCGCTGGCTGTCCCAGGTATTGGAGGCGCTGATCAGGCTGTCGTCCACCGCTGCGGTGAGGACTTCGCTGGACAGTGATTCGAACGTCTGCTCGACTTCGCGTGCCAGCAGGTCGGCAGCGAATGCCTCAGTAATCGACAGAAGGCGCAGCAATGTGGCTTGGCGCTGCTCTTGGACACGATCGGTGGTCGCGTTCGGCCGGAGCCGTCCGGCTGGTTCCGGAGAGAACGCTGCTGCAGCGATCTGATGTGAGGCCAGGGTCCGGAACAGCAGTGCTGTGGATGCTTCGGCTTCGGCCGAAGGCACAGACGGGGTGGACATGGTCACTGCTCGTCGGCGGAAGCCGTGAGCAGTAGCCGGTCCAGCGCGTCATCGGCGGTGGCGTGGGCCTTCGCCTGGTCGAGGCCGATGAGTCCCACGAACGCCAGTCGCCGCCACTCAGGCCCGACCCGCGCGACCGCGGCGGCGACAACCTCGGGATCACCGCGGCCGATCCGGCCGAGCGCCGCCGCTGCGGTCGCCGCTACCGCCGGAGCTCCAGTGGTCACGCTGTGGTGTAGCCACTGTTCATAGGGTTTTCCGGTCTCCTCGGTACCGCTGTGTGCTGCGACATGGGCGAACCAGAGTGATTGCCATGTGCCGACGATATTTTTCGACACGATGGGCCCAAGGACGGCGCGCACTTCGTGTTGTTCATCGGGGCCGAAATTGCCCAGGGCTATCAGATACTGCGCCGCCTGCGGGGTGAGCGCGGGCTCTTTGCGGATGATCGTCTCGATCCATTTCGCCGGCGCTGTGTCTCCTGCAGTGCCCAGCACTGGCAGGGCACGACCGAGAAGCGACCGCAGGACAGCACCATCCTGAGCGTCGAGATCGCTGTCTCCGATGTTGTCGGTCCACAATTTGAAGGCTCGGCGCCCGGCCTCGAGGCGACGCTGCCCCTCGTCCTGGGGCGCTGCCTCTTCCGAGCTGGTGTCGGAATCGGCCTCTGGTTCCTCGGGTTCGGCTTCCTCGGTCTCGTAGCCGCGCTCGAGCAGCCCGAGGTCGATGTCGGACTCACCCTCGTCATCGGGGTCGAGCAGACGCTGTCGTGCTTCGGCGAAGGCAGCTAGGCAGTGTCTCCAAGTGGTGAGGGGTGGGCCAGTGGCCGCCCCTCACTATTGTCGGAGCCATTGGTTGAACCGTCACGGGTTGGGGACCGCTTCTTCCTAGAGGAAGATGGTCCCCATCATGTCGAAGCGTTACCCGCCCGAGGTTCGTGAGAAGGCCGTG
>JBFARE010000183.1:0-1702 GCA_040674215.1 Nocardia sp. NPDC050193
GTGGGCCGCGCTGGACGGCCCGTTCGGGCAGCCGGCGGTCAGACCACGCTCAGCCCGGTGAGGTCGGCGAGCGGCAGCGTGTGCTGCGTCTGGAGGACCTTCGCGCGCAGGTAGCGGACGTTGTGCGGAGTCGTGAAGACGCCCGTGGGCACCCGGTCCCGGACGTCGATGCCCAGGTCCCGCAACTGGCCCGCCTTGTCCGGGTTGTTGGACAGCAGGTCCAGGGCCGTGACGCCCAGGGCGCGCAGCATCTGGGCGGCGGCCGTGTAGTCCCGGTCGTCCTCGGGCAGGCCGAGCGCCGCGTTCGCCTCGTAGGTGTCCAGGCCCTGGTCCTGGAGGGCGTACGCGTCGAGCTTGTTGTATAGGCCGATGCCGCGTCCCTCCTGGCGCAGGTAGAGCAGGACCCCGCCGGTCGTGGCTATGCGCTCGACCGCTTCCCGCAGCTGCGGCCCGCAGTCGCAGCGGGCCGAGCCGAAGACGTCACCCGTGAGGCACTCGGAGTGCAGCCGGACCAAGGGGGTGGCCCCGGGAGCCGGCTCGCCGAGGACGACGGCGACGTGTTCCTGCCCGTCGGCGAGACCGTGGAAGGTCACGAGTTCGGCGTCCACGGAGTAGCCGTCGGGGAAGCGCAGCGGCACCCGGACGCGGGCGCGCGGGGTGGCGGCGGGGGTGTCG
Organism: Nocardia sp. NPDC050193; assembly: GCA_040674215.1. Taxonomy (GTDB): domain Bacteria; phylum Actinomycetota; class Actinomycetes; order Mycobacteriales; family Mycobacteriaceae; genus Nocardia. Next base: position 676 of record JBFARE010000183.1, read on the forward strand.
GGCATGCGGTCTCCCGGGTCCGGAGGGCGGGGACAAGGCGGCGCCGGGCCACCTTGTGCTTCAGATTTGAAGCAGTTCCAGTGAATCGAGACCCTACCCCATGCTTTAAATTTGAAGCAATGGCTTTCGGGTGCCCACCTCGCGCGGCCGCCGCCTCACACGCCCGCCGCCTCACATGCCCGCCGCCTCACCTGCCCGCGAAGATCAGCTTCCCGAGCAGGGGGACGAGCGGCGGCGCCACGGCAGTTCCTGCGGGGCCGCCTCGTCCGCGTCCTGGAACCCCAGCACGACCTGCGTGAAGATCTCCTCCAGCTGTCCCACCTGCTCGGGGGTGAGCCGGTCGAAGAGGGCGGAGCGGACCGTCTCGACATGGCCGGGCGCCAGGTTCTCCAGGGCCGCCATGCCCTCGTCCGTCAGGGCCGCCACGGTCCCCCGTTTGTCCCAGCGGCACTCCTCCCGCCGCAGCAGCCCGTCCTTCTCCAGGCGACCGACCGCGTACGTCAGCCTGCTGCGGGTGATCTTCAGCTGCTCGGCGAGCTCGGTCATCCGCAGCCGCCGTTCCGGTGTCTCGGACAGGTTGGCGAGGATGGAGTAGTACAGATGAGGCATGCCGGCCTCCTGCTGGAGCTGCCGGTCGATCGCGTCCTCCAGCAGGAGGTAGCCGGCGACGTAGGCGCGCCAGGCGCGCTGCTCCTGCGGGGACAGCCAGCGAGTCGTCATACAGCCAGTGTAGGTTTGTTTCAAACTTGAACCAAGACCCGGGGAGCCGCGTCGATGCCGTACCCGTACGTCCTGCTGTCCGCCGCCGTGTCCCTCGACGGCTACCTGGACGACACCACGCCCGAGCGCCTGCTCCTCTCCAGCCGCGCCGACTTCGACCGCGTCGACGAGGTGCGGGCCTCCGTGGACGCCATCCTCGTCGGTGCCGGGACGATCCGCGCCGACAACCCCCGGCTCCTGGTGAACTCCCCCGAGCGCCGCGCGGCCCGGGTGGCCGCCGGGCAGCCGCCGTACCCCCTCAAGGTCA
>JBFARE010000184.1:0-1680 GCA_040674215.1 Nocardia sp. NPDC050193
CAGCTGTGGCCGTGCCGCGGTGTCCACTTCGGTGCCTTGGCGGGCTCTCAGCTTGGGAAGCTGCGACCATTTTCAGTCGATGCGGGCCGCGGCCCGGACGAAATATGGCCATTTTCGATAAGTAAAAAATCTTCAATGCCGAGTGTACGGCTCGCTCTTCGGTGGCACGATAAAAGGATGGGGGAAGCGGGAGACTTCGCAAGTGCCCTTGACGGGGCATGTTCGTACACGAACCATGGGGGCGCAGGCTGGGATCCCGTCGGGGCTGCCGACGCAATGAGCTCCTTCTCTGGATTATTGGCCGGCTTTGTTTTCTCCGCTGTTGTGATCGTAATTGGTCAACGGCGGGAAGAGGCCGACGCACTGGCTTCCGCCAGGGCGCTCAAGCTGATGCTTCCCGGATTTGTAGGCCTAGCAATGGCATCTTATTTACGGGCCGTCATTGCGGGAGAGGGAGTGTGTTTTCGAGCGTCGACTGAAGAAGTCTTCTCCGGCGGCGTCCTGTGCGTTGAGGCGGTTTTGGTACTCGTGGGGATCACCTGGCTGATTCCAGCTTACGGAAGGACCGAGCATGACGAGCTAAAGATTTTTAGATGGACTATCCAGGTCGTGGCGCAATTCTGTTCCCTTCAAGGCTTCCTGTCGGCCGACAATTTTGAGAAATCTTTAGGTGTCCAGAATGTTTGGATGACTGCTGCAATATGGACTTTCGCAGCCCTCTCCGCAACGGGGATTCTGTACTACTGGATGCATCCCTTAGGGTCGTTCAGTGACGACGCCCGAGTTTCCATTACCGCCAAGGCGTCGCTGCTGACTGTGGCCGCATTTACTATACTTGGTGGTGCGACAGTCAGTACTCCGGAATCGATATGGTCCGGAGGGGTTGACGCATGGCCAGTTTTTTTGATCGGCCAGGCCATTCCGACGATTTCTGCGGCAGTTATACTCTTCTCCCTAAGCGCACTTCCCCGAGCGGACCCTGAGCCGGATACGTCATCAGCTGGCATCGTCTGACGGCGATCATTTCGCGAGCAGCATGCCGTATTGATTACTCGATCTGCGAGAGTCAGCCACGATGGCGGGCTCGTCGACCGACCCGCACGCGTATGCCTCGCTCAGCCCCCAGGGACCTCAGACACGTCATCGGTACCGTCGACCAGAGCAAGCCGCGACGGCCGGCCCGTGAAGACAGGGTCCTCGGCGCGATGCGGCCAAGAGGCTCGCATACCTTCACGTCATGGACTTCAACATCACCGCGGGGGAGGAAGCCGTCGTGTTCCACGTGGCGACCCTCGTCCAGAATGGCCTCTCCCCCACAGATGACGACTTGGCGAACGAGCTGGGTGAAGAGGTTCGCCCAGCGCTGCAATCGCTCCTGGGCAAGGGTTGGCTCGTGGTCGACGAGGATCGCGAGCTGGCGTTGTCCACGATCGCGCGGCATGTCGTGTCCAGCCGCAGGGAGGCCGATGGGCCGCCTGCGTAGTGGGAGACCTTGCCGTCGCCCTGGTTCGTCTGTCGCGCACAACCAGCTCGAGAGGCGGGGGCAGTCCCTCCCCCGCCGGTCTATCGTGCTGCTGTGACCGGCGCAGTGGAGCGGCCCCTTCTCTTTCTCGACGTCGACGGCCCTCTCATCCCGTTCGGGGGTTCGCCCGGCCCCTCGAGGGCCGCCGACCAGGCGCC
>JBFARE010000185.1:0-1667 GCA_040674215.1 Nocardia sp. NPDC050193
GGCAGCCGGCCGCCGGCGCGGGGTACGGCTACCCGGCCCAGCCGGGCGCGCCCGCCCCCTCCGCGTACGGACAGCCTCAGCCCGGCCCCTACGGCCAGCCGCCCACACCCGCCTACGGCCAGCAGCCCGGGTACGGCTACCCCGGTCAGCCGGGGCACCCGACCGCGCCGGGCTACGGCTACCCGGGCCAGCCCACCGTGCCCATGTACCCGCAGCCCGGTGCTCCCGGGCAGGGGCCGGGCGGGGGCGGCAAGTTCAACGCGCAACTGGCGATCATCGTCGGCGCGGTCGTCGCGATCGCGCTGATCATCGGCGGCGGCGTCTGGTACTCCAAGTCCTCCGACGGCGGCAAGAAGGAGGAGGCCGACACCGCGGGCCCGACCGGCGGCGGTGACAAGGGCGGCGACGGTGGTACCGGCGGCACCTCGTCCGGCGGCAGCGAGAAGGTGCCGTCCGACCCCGCCTCCAAGGTGCTCTTCAAGATCCCGGCGCCGGTGCTCAAGAAGGACGACAGCGTCGGCGTCAAGGGCTCCTGGGTGACCGACAAGGCGTACGTGAAGACGGGCGTCAACAAGATCACCGGGTACGACCTGGACAAGGGCACCGAGCTCTGGTCGGTCGCGCTGCCCGGCCCGGTGTGCGAGGCCAGCCGGTTCGCCACCGACGACTTCCGCACGGCGGTCACCTTCCAGGCGAGCACCGCCGACACGGCCGCCTGCGACCAGATCGCCGCGATCGACCTCGTGGCGGGCAAGCAGCTGTGGAGGAAGACCGTCAACTCGGGTGACTACCCGGTCCGTTTCGACAACGTGACGGTCAGCGGGAACACGGTCGCCCTCGGCAGCACCAGCGGCGGCGCCGCCTTCGACATCGACTCCGGCAAGGTGTTGTGGTCGCCGAAGCCGGCCGACACCTGTTACGACGCCGGCTACGGCGGCGGCCCCAAGCTGGTCGCGGTGCGCAAGTGCGGCGCGTACGACAACCCCGAGCTGCAGATCCAGACCATCGACCCGGCCTCGGGCAAGGTGCTCTCCGAGTACAAGCTGGCCACGGGCATCGAGTACGCCTCGGTCGTGTCGACCGACCCCCTGGTGGTGGCCGCCGACGTCGGCGACAGCGCCGGCGACGGCAGCGGCATCTCGGACTTCTTCTCCATCGACAACAAGACCGGCAAGCTGCGCACCCGCATCTCGGTGCCGGGCGACCAGTACGCGGCCGACTGCGAGGGCATCACCCGGATCGAGGCCTGCACCGGTCTGGCCGTGGGCAACGACCGGATCTACGTCCCGACCGAGGAGCACGACGGCACCGGCGACTACAGCCGGACCAACGAGGTCATCGCCTTCGACCTGGCCACCGGCAAGCAGACCGGCCAGCGCGCGGACGCCGGCGACGGCTACACGATCTACCCGCTGCGCATGGACGGCAGCAACCTGATCGCCTACAAGCGGCCGCCGTACGACAAGGGCGGCCAGGTCGTCAGCATCTCCGGAAGCTCCTTCAAGCAGACCACGCTGCTCCAGAACCCCTCGACGGAGTCGGTGCGGGACCTGGAGACCAGCCTGTCCCCGGAGTACGCCGAGGTCCTCTACGCCAAGGGGCACCTGTACATGTCGGAGGTGTACGCCGACGACGGCGGGACCTCGGGCGGCGACCCGCAGTACCTG
>JBFARE010000186.1:0-1660 GCA_040674215.1 Nocardia sp. NPDC050193
CCTCGATTTTTCGTGACTTGTGCTGATCACCCCGGTCGGGGTCGGGAGTGATTGTTCTGCTGTTCGGGCAGCGTGAGCTGCCCGAACAGCGGGGTGTCTGCCGGGTTCCACGAGCCCGGACGGGGTGCCTTTCAGCGTCGCTGGGACGGTTCGGTGCTGGTCAGGGAGCCGCGAGACGGGTGAACGCGGTGAGGGCCAGGCCGGCCCACCGGTGGTGAGCGGGTAGCCGCAGATGGAGTCGGCGGGCATGGCGAGCCAGCCGTGCCGGGATCGAGAATAAGCGTGTCCGTAGTGTTTTCGCTTCCCATCGGCGTGCGGGATGCCCGGTCATGGCCAGCGTTTGCATCCAGGCCGTCAGGTCCAGGGCGAGCGCCACGACGGCGAGCCAGATCCGGTTCGCGGCGAAGGAATGGAACGGCAGATTACGGGCGCCGGTGTCCTTCGCGCCACGGATCCGGTCCTCGCAGCGGGCGCGGCGGCGGTGCCGCAATTCCAGCTCCGGCAGCGCCCCCGAGCGCGTGTTGGTGACGAACGCGGTCAACCGGAGCCCGTCGTGGTCGGTGAACCGCAACTGCGCACCCGGGTGCGGCCGTTCCTTGCGCACCACCAGCCGCATCCCGGGCGGCCAACCCGACAGATCGACCAGCCCACCGACCTCGGCGACCCAGGCACCGGGCCGGGGTCGGCCGCCGGCATCGACGGCCGGCACCCAGTCGGCGGGATCGAGATCGTCGCAGGCGGCGACGATCTCGGCGGACAGAGCGAACCCGATCGAATACTGCACGCGGCGGCGGTGGCAGTAGTCGAGGAACTCATGCGTGCCGCCCCCGGAATCGGTGCGGATCAATACCGTGCGCCCGGCCCGCCACTGCGTCAAGTGCGGCAGCTGTGCCAGCGCGTCGGCCAGGACCTGTTTGTGGTCGTGGGCGGTATTCGACCCGGCGTTCCCCGGTCGCAACATGACCGCGGCCGGTTCCCCGGTCCCGGTCTCGCCGTGGTCGATGAACGCCCACAAAGGGTGAAAACCGTATCCGCGTTTGAACGTCGGCGCAGCCTGCTGTTTCTCCGAATGCGCGTCGATCAGCGTGGCATCGACATCGATCACCACCGGCGCCGCGGCATCGATCCCGTGGTCCGGAGCGCGGGTTCCCGCGAACTTCCACGCCCGGGATCGCGCCTGCGCGCGAGCAGATCCGATGGCCGCCAGCACTTTCCGCTCATCGGTGGCCAGCACCGTGATCAGCCGCGACACCGTCGGGTCCGAGGCCACCACACCGAACAGCGCGGGCTCGGCCCGCAACAACGCCAGATCCGACACACAATCCCCGCCCAGGGCGAGCATCACCGCCAGATCCGAGATGACCTTGCCCGGATCATGAACTGCTCCCGGCCGGCGCCACGGCGCCAGCTTCTCCGACAACACCCCGGCCAGCCCGGTCGCCTCCACGGTCCGCAACAGCAATCCCGCCCCGGCCTGCGACACGACCGGCGACCCGCCACCATCGATTTTCACCGACGGGTACCACGACATAGACTTGCTCACCGAAAGGGTGCTCCCACGATCTCGATTTTTGGTCTTCAGCAAATCGATTATCGCAGGTCAGAGCACCCTTTCGCCAATCCCGGCACTTCGTGCCGGAATTGGCATGAACAGGGGAGG
>JBFARE010000187.1:0-1624 GCA_040674215.1 Nocardia sp. NPDC050193
CTTGGGTTCACACGGTCGTCGCAACACTCTCGATTCGAGAGGTTGCGGCGATCGTGTCGTTTTCGGAGGATATGGCCCAGTTCGGTGAGCGACTGGCCCGGTTGGTCGATTCCGGGGTCTCGGTGCGGGAAGCGGCTGCGGGGTTGGGAATCACGCGGGGGCGTGGTTATGCGATCTTGCGGGTGATGGGCCGGCCGGCGGGCCGGCCCAGGGCAGCGACGCGGCCCGCGGACCCGGAGTTGATCAGGTCGGTGTTCGAAGCGACAGGGTCGGTGAACAGGGCAGCCAAGAGCGCCGGGGTGGCCCACTCGGTGGCACGCCGGATCCTGGTGTCGGCGGGTTTGGTCGGTTCAGCGCCGATGGTGCGCGGGAAACCTGAGGTCAAGCGCCGGTTTTTCGAGTTGATGGCGGCGGGGTGGTCGGCGGCGCGAGCAGCGCGCGAGGTCGGGGTGAACGAACGGACCGCCCGGGACTGGCGGGCCGGGATCCGCAAGTCGGGGGGCAATCGGATTCATCCCGACGGCACGGTGGTGGATTACCGGAACGGAATCCGTTATGCAGGTCCGGTGCTCGAGATCAGCGATACCGAACCTGCTGCGGTCAACGCCCGGTATCTGTCGTTGCAGAACCGCCTCGATATCGCCGATGGGCTGGTGGCCGGGTGGTCGCTGACCGAGATCGCGGTCCGGATCGGCAAACACAAATCGACGGTGTCGCGCGAGGTGGCGACGCACCGGATCGACGGCCTCTACCTGCCCTATCGTGCGCATCAGGCCGCGTCGGCCGCGCGGGCGCGGCCCAAGGAGTCCAAACTGGTGACCAACGGTGCCTTGCGGGAAGCGGTCGCCGAGGGCCTGTCACGGCAGCGGTCTCCCGAGCAGATCGCCAACCGGCTCCGAACCGACTATCCCGACGACGAAAGTATGCGGGTGAGCCACGAAACGATCTACCAAGCCCTGTACTTCCAGGCCCGCGGCGGCCTGAAACGCGAGGTCGCGCACGCACTGCGCACCGGACGGACCCGACGCAAACCGCGGTCGGCCCCCGATCGACGCACTCACCGCTTCGTCGATCCGATGATCATGATCAGTGACCGGCCCGCCGAGGTCGACGACCGTGCGGTGCCCGGCCACTGGGAGGGCGATCTGATCATGGGCGAAGCGAACAAGACCGCGATCGGCACCCTCGTCGAACGCAGCACCCGCTACACGATGCTCATCCATCTGCCCACCGGTCACGACGCCGAAACCGTCCGTGATGGGCTGATCGCCACGATCTCGACCCTGCCCGCCCATCTACGCGGCTCGCTGACCTGGGACCAAGGCTGCGAGATGGCAAGACACCGACAGTTCTCCATGGCCACCGACATGCAGGTTTACTTCTGCGACCCGGCCAGCCCCTGGCAACGCGGCTCCAACGAAAACACCAACGGCCTCCTACGTCAATACTTCCCCAAGGGCAGCGACCTCAGCGTCCACAGCCCCGCCGACCTCGAATACGTCGCCCAGCAACTCAACGACAGACCACGCAAAACGCTCGACTGGGATACCCCAGCCGAGCGCCTCGCTATGCTCTTGTCCACCACCAACTAACAGCGGTGTTGCGACGACCCCCAGAATCCGCC
>JBFARE010000188.1:0-1613 GCA_040674215.1 Nocardia sp. NPDC050193
GGAAGTGCGCGAGCCCCGGGTCCCGGGGGGTACGGGGAGTGGCCTGCTCGAAGGCGTCGTCCGGGTGGGCCAGGGCAGCCTCGGACGAGGGGCCCGGGAAGGCCTGGTCGGACTGCGGGCCGGCGAAGGCCTGGTCGGGCAGCGGGCCCGGGAAGGCCTGGTCGGGCAGCGGGCCCGGGAAGGCCTCATCGTGCGGGGGCCGGGAACCGGGCGGCTCGGGGAGACGGGAGCCGGTCGCCCCCGGGGGCCGGCGTCTCGGCGGGCCGTCGGGACCGAAACCGCTCGGCAGCGGACCGAGTTGGTCGAAGATCTCGATCAGCTCGTCGTCCGGCCCCGGCTCGGGCAGCAGCTCCACGGCCGCCGCGAGCGCCTTGCGCGCCCCCGTGGCCGTGCGGAAACGTGCCTGCGGATCCGGCTGGAGCAGAGTGGCGACCACCTGCCACAGCGGCTCGGGAACGCTCTTGGGGGCGCCCGGTGTCCCGTGCTCGGCGAAGTACTGCACGAGCGCCTTGGCGTCCGGCTTGGCGCCCTCCAGCAGGTACAGCGCGACGAGGCCGACGGCGAACAGGTCGGCGGGGAAGTCGGGATCGGCGCCCGTCATCTGCTCGGGCGCGAGATAACCGGGCGTTCCCACCACGAGGTTGGTCTCGGTCAGCCGCGGTTCGCCCAGCCGCATCGCGATACCGAAGTCGGAGAGCCTGAGGCGGGGCCGGGCCGTTCCGGTGGCCTCCAGAAGGATGTTGGCGGGCTTGATGTCGCGGTGCACGACCCCCTCCGCGTGGACCGCGGTCAGCCCGGAGAGCAACTGGTCGAGGAGCGTGCACACGAAGACCGGGGGCAACGGCCCGTAGTCGCCCACGAGATGGACCAGCGAGCCGCCGGCCACGAGGTCCATGGTGAACAGGACCTTGTCGTCGTCGGCGGCCCAGCTGGCGGGCGCGAGCACATGCGGGTGGTCGATCCGTAACGCCTGCTCGCGGACGAAACGCAGCAGCGCGTGGGCGTCCCTCTGCTGGAGCACCTTCGCGGCCACGTAGCGGCGTCTGCGGTGGTCCCAGGCGCGCCACACCGCGCCGACGCCCCCGCGCCCGATCGGGTCGGCCAGTTCGTACCGTCCGGCGAAGACCTCACCCATGACTGTGCGCCGCTCCTCCCCCTCGTAGCGCCAGGGTCCGCCCCTCTGCTGTCCCCCGCGACGAGCGATACGGCCCCGCCCCCGTGTGCCGCCGCGTCGCGCCGCCCCCGTACCGCCGCCCGGCCTCCCGGTTGCCGAACCCCCTCCGGCGACCGGGACGAGGGCTCAGTTCTGGTGGGACTGGTAATGCGTGACGGCGTCCGAGGTACGGCCGGCGCCGTACACCCGGAGGAACTCTGCCAGTTCCGGGTGGGTCGGGGCGAGAGTGTCGGCGGCGTCGATGATGTCACCGGCGGCCGCCACCGAGCGCAGCAGCGACTGGATCTCGCGGACCACCCGCTTGACCGTGGGCGCTCCCGAACTGCTCGTCGTCTGCGTGGTGTTGTTCAGCACCGAGCCCCCCTGCGACCGCTTGATCTCGTCCATGCGTTCCGTCGCCTCGGCGGCGCTGACGCTGCCGTCCGCGACCTGCGCCGCC
>JBFARE010000189.1:0-1607 GCA_040674215.1 Nocardia sp. NPDC050193
CACAACCAGCACGCCCGACCCAAACGAGAGTTCGCAGTCAACTCCACAATCCGGCGCCCCGATTACCTACCCAACGTTGCTTGACGAGGCACTAGCGTGGGGCCATGCCCGGCCCACTCCCCCACCTGCCACGCAACGGCACACTGCTCGTGCTGCGCGGCAACTCCGGATCCGGCAAATCCACCATCGCCCGCGCCCTGCACCAGCACTTCGACCACGTCCGATCCACCCTCATCGCCCAAGACGCCATCCGACGCACCATCCTGCGCGAACCCGACACCCCCGACGCGTTCACCATCGAACTGATCGAACTCCTCGCCACCACCTCCCTACCCCACCGACAACTGGTCATCATCGAAGGTATCCTCGACGCCGACCGCTACGGGCCCATGCTCGAAACACTCACCACCCGAGCACAACGCGCCCTCTTCTACAACTGGGACCTCACATTCGAACAAACCCTCACCCGACACACCCAACGGGCACAAGCCACCGAATTCGGCGAAACCGAAATGCGGTCCTGGTACCACGGCCGGCAACCACTACCCTCCGTCACCGAAACCCGCATCGACCACCCCTGGACCCAGAACACCACCATCAACCGGATCCTCCACGACCTACACTAACCAGGACCAGCGTGCATCGAGCCGAGCTCTGACCGAGACACCGGATTACTCCAGCGACGCAGACCTCAAACCGGATCTCTCGCAACACCGGTTCGCGGCCGAGGGCAGTAATGCAGGCCCATACAGGCCGCCAGAACACCTCGCGGCCCGACCACAGTCTCCGCGGCCACCCTGACCGGCGGGAGCAGCACTGAAGTCAGCTCGCCGCCCGCTGATACGCCTGCAACACTACGGAGGGAATCCGGCCACGCTCGGGCACATCATGCCCATTGCGGCGCGCCCACTCCCGCACCGCCTTCGCGTCCTGCTGCCGACCCGCCGCAGGAGCCTTGACCCGGCTTCGTCCCCCGACCTTGCGCGCGAAGGGAATCCACTTGTCGAGGCCGGCACGGAGTTCGCGCGCATTCGCCTCGGATAGGTCGATCTCGTAACCTACCCCGTCGATTCCGAACGAGACGGTCTCGGCGGCGGCGGACGCGCCATCCAGATCGTCGATCACGGTCACCACAACCTTGCGCGCCACTCTCCACACCTCCACCAACCAAACCTGCCCGACCGCTACATTCTCCGGCACAGTAACAGCGCCTCACTGACCCCCGCGCACAACACCGACGAAAACCGCTCCCTGCCGGACGGCTGACCGAGCAATGGAGTTCGCCGCACTCCGCTTGCGCCGAGATATCTGGGTACAGAAAGTCCGCCGCCAAGCTCCCAGACGGCAATTTTTCCGAAACAGTGGCCTGGTAAAGGCCTTCATTCAGTTGCTCAGGCGAGCTCATACTCGCCCTCCGCCCGAATCAGCGTCCCTCCCAGGGCACAGGAAACCACGGACAAGGGAGTGTCGGAATTTTTGTGGGCAGAACGGTGAATTACCCTGCTAGTTTCGGGTTATCCGCTCACCGTAGAACAGGGCGAGCGTGTTGAGTATATCCTTCCATCCACTGACTTTTCCAGTGATGTTGGGCCGGTTCTTGATCGGGT
>JBFARE010000190.1:0-1601 GCA_040674215.1 Nocardia sp. NPDC050193
CCACGGCCTGCACCGGCAGTCGGCGATCGGACCCTCCGCGGCGGGCGCGTGGGCGTGGTCGGGGTCCCTGCCGGGAGCCGGGGGAGCTGCCGGGCCGGTTCCCGCGTTCGCGTGCGGGTCGCGGCCGTCGGCTGATCCGGCGATGCTCGCGGTGTCTTCGGTGCTGCCGTCGGGGTCGACGCCCGCGCCGAGGTCCGGTCCGACGCCGGGTGCCGTGTCGGGTGCCGTGTCGAGTGCCGTGCCGAGTGCCGTGCCGGAACGGCGGCCGGTCAGCTCGACGGTGCCGCCGTGCGCGGTGTGCGTCTTCTGCCAGTCCTGCAAGGACTCGTACGCGGCGTGGTCCATGAAGGAGCCGGTCAACTCGACCACCGCGTGGGTGCCGTGCGGTACGAGGTGCAGGATGCGGCTGAGGCGCGGTACGGCGAGGAACGTCAACTGGCCTCTGACGTGTACGTGATGGACTCCTTCCCTCTCGTGGTGCGTGATGCGGGTGCGGGCGAGGCGGTTCAGGGCGACGGCCACGGCGACGGCGATACCGAGCGTCACGCCCTCCAGGACGCCCATGAGAACCACGCCGAGGGTGGTGACGACGTACACCAGCACCTCTCGGTGGCGGGTCACCGTGCGAATGTGGTGCAGGGACACCATCTGGATGCCGACGGCCATCACCAGGGCGGCGAGCGAGGCGAGCGGGATGAGATCCAGGATCGGGACCATCAGCAGCGCGGCGACTACTACGAGAACGCCGTGCAGCGTCGTGGAGTTCCGGCTCACGGCACCGGCTCGCACATTCGCCGAACTGCGTACGGCGACCCCCGCCACCGGCAGTCCGCCGAGGGCCCCGGAGACGATGTTGGCCGCGCCCTGGCCCAGGAGCTCCCGGTCCAGGTCGGCACGGCCGACCCGGCCGGCGGGCGGGCCGAGCGGGCCCGGGCGTCCGCTGGTCAGCTTGTCCACGGCGACGGCGCCGAGCAGCGACTGCACGCTGCACACCATCGTGGTGGTGAGGACGGCGGCGACGAGCCCGAGCACCGGCCCCTCGGGCAGCCCGGCCAGGGCGTGACTGCTCCAGGACGGCAGATCCACCTTGGGCAGGGTGAGACCGGCGAACGCGGCGGTGGCCGTGGCGCCCGTGACGGCGACGAGTGCGGCGGGCACCTTGTTCAGCAGGCGGCCCGCCCGGCCGGGGAGACGCGGCCAGAGCAGCAGCAGGGTCAGGGTCAGCGTGCTCATGGCCAGGGCCGCGGGTTGCAGTGCGGCCAGCTGGGCGGGCAGGGCGCGCAGGTTGTCCAGGACCGAACTCTGCGGGTTGCCGCCGAGGACCACGTGCAGTTGGGCGACGGCGATGGTGACGCCGATGCCGGCGAGCATGCCGTGCACGATGGCGGGGCTGACGGCGAGGGCGGTGCGCGCGACCCGCAGGGAGCCGAGCCCCAGTTGGGCCAGTCCGGCGAGGACGGTGATGGCGCAGGTCGTCCGCCAGCCGTAGCGCTGGATGAGGTCGGCGGTGACCACGGTCAGGCCGGCTGCCGGGCCGCTGACCTGGAGGGGGGCGCCGGCGATCCAGCCGGCGACGATCCCGCCCGCGGCGGCGGCGACCA
>JBFARE010000191.1:0-1599 GCA_040674215.1 Nocardia sp. NPDC050193
CGACCTCCTTCACCGAGACACACCGCGCACCCCGGTAGTGGGTGCTCCCTCCCGCCGGTAGGGTCGGCCCCCATGACGGCAGAGTCACCGGCACAGACCGTGCAGCGCTTGTTCCCGCTGCTGGCGGAGGGGAAGAGTGCGGAGGCGGCGGCACTGTTCGCCGACTCCGTGTCATTCTCCATCCCGCACCCGCCGGGCATCCCGTGGGTACCGGAGGTCCACTCGGCGGACGACATGCGGACGTTCTTCGAACTGCTCGGGACCCATGTGCGGGCCAAGGAGTTCGACCTCCGTCAGGTCATCGCCGAGGGCGACGACGTGGTGCTCCTCGGACGCATGGTCTCGGAGGTCAGGAAGACGGGCCGGGACATCGACACCGCGTTCGCCCTGCACACCACGGTCGAGGACGGCCGCATCACCCGCTACCACCTCTACGAGGACACGTACGCGGTGGCCAAGGCCTACTACGACAACTGACCCCAATCATCAGCCTCCGGCGCCGCGCCGCACCCCGTCGCGGCCCGAGGCGGCACGGACGAAAAGGCGCCAGGCCCCGCTCCGTACGGCGATCTCGGGTCCTCCCGCGCGCTTGGAGTCCCGCACGAGCGCACCGTCGTCGGTCAGCGCGCACTCGACGCACTCGCCTCCCGCCCCGTTGCTGTACGACGAGGTGAACCACGCCGGACGGCTCTGCCTGCTACCGGTCGTCGCTCTACCGATCGTCGCTCTACCGGTCTTCGCTGCGATGCTCACGTCGCGTATCCCTTCAAGACCGTCTCGATCAACTGGGCCGAGCGCTGCGGACTCAGAGCCGCGGCACGCAACCCGTCGAACGCCCGTGTGTACTCCCGTACATGATGCTCGCCCTCCAGGTAGACGGCATCGGTGATGCCGTCGCGGTAGACGATGTCGGGGTCCTCCGGAGCGGGGAAGCCGAGCATGGTGAAGGGTCCGGTGACCGGATAGGTGCCGGAGTCGAAAGGGAGGACCTGGAGCGTGACGGCGGGCAACTGGGCCACCTCCCGCACGTGTTCGATCTGCTCGCGCATCAACGCACGGTCCCCGATGACGTTGCGCAGCGCACCTTCGTTCACGATGAACCAGGCTTCGGGAGCGTCCGGCCGCCTCAGCATGCCTTGCCGCTCGATGCGGACCCGTACCGCCCGGTCGATGTCCTCGACGGCCATGTGTCCACTGCCCTGGTGTAGTTCACGGATGTACGCCTGGGTCTGCATGAGGCCGGGCAGCAGCTCGCACTGGTACTGCCGGAAGGTGGTGGCCTCCTGTTCCAGCCCGATGTAGATGTTGAACCACTCCGGGACACCCGAACCGTGCACCTGCCACCAGCCCCGCACCTTGGCCTGTCGGGCCAAGGACTTCAGGAACTCGCGCAGTTCCTCGCTGGTGCCGTAGAACCGGCAGAGGGCGTCGATGTCCGAGGGCTGGACCCGGCCGCTGCCCGTCTCCATCCGGTTCACCTTGGAACCGCTCCAGTCGAGACCCGCGCCGACCTGGGCGCAGGTGAGTGTGGACTGCTCGCGGAGCTTCTTCAGCTCGATCGAGAGACGACGACGGCGTGCCGTAGGTGATCCGGCCATA
>JBFARE010000192.1:0-1598 GCA_040674215.1 Nocardia sp. NPDC050193
GGCAGCCGCGCGACCGACTTCGACTCGGGCAACGCGGCCACCAACGCGATCGAGCTGACCAAGCGGCACCACCAGGTCTCCCTGACCCGCCAGGGCGCCGCCACCGGCAACCTGCGCGTCAACCTGACCTGGCGGATGCGGACGTCCGACATCGGCGGACCGCAGCGGGAGAGCCTGCTGAGGCACCCCTTCAAGGCGCTGCGGCCCCCGGAGGTCGTGGGGCACAGCCAGAGCATGGTCAACGTCGACCTCGACCTCGGCTGCCTGTACGAGCTGGCGGACGGCACGAAGGGGGTCGTACAGCCCCTGGGCGGCCTGCTGGGGGACGTGAACGCGCCGCCGTACGTGAAGCTGAGCGGGGACGACCGGTTCGGCTCCGCGTCCGGCGAGACGATGTACGTCAACCTCGACCACCGGGAGCAGATCAAGCGGCTGCTCGTCTTCGTCTACATCTACGACCAGACGCCGGCGTTCGATCGCACCCACGCGATCGTCACGCTGTACCCGAGCAACGGGCCGCGCATCGAGATCGGCCTCGACGAACGGCACCCCCAGGCCCGCTCCTGCGCCGTGGTGATGATCGAGAACGTGAAGGACGAGCTCATGGTCCGGCGCGAGGTGCGGTTCGTCTACGGGTTCCAGGCGGAGCTGGACCGCCTGTACGGGTGGGGACTCCAGTGGGGCAGGGGCTACAAGACGAAGGCCGACAAGTGAGACCCGCACGCCCGGGGGCCGCCCCGGCCGCTCACCGGCCGACGAACTGCGGACCCTGCGGCGGCAGCCGGAAGGTCCCGTCCGGATAGCCGTAGCCGTAGGTCGGCAGACTGGCCGGATACCCGTACGCCGGCTGCTGCGGCTGCGGCTGCTGCTGCGGGACGGCCGTCGTGGGCTGCTCGGGAGGCAGCGGCTGGGACAGGCTGGGCGTCTGCGGGGCCGGAGCGGGCTCGGCGGCCGGGGCCTCCTCCGACTCGTCCACCGAGATGCCGAAGTCGGTGGCCAGGCCCTTGAGACCGTTGGAGTAGCCCTCGCCCAGCGCCCGGAACTTCCAGCCCTCGCCGCGCCGGTACAGCTCGCCGCAGATCAGGGCCGTCTCCTCACCGGTCTCCGGCCGGATGTCGAAGGTGGCCAGGGGCTCGCCGTCGGCCGCCGCGTCGTACAGCGCGATGGTGAGGGAACGTACGCGGTCGAACGTCACGCCGTCCGCCGAAGCGACCAGCAGAATCTGGCCGACGCCGGACTCGACACCGGACAGGTCCGTCTGGATGGTGTCCGTGAGGCCCTCGGCGACCCGCTTCTTGCCGAGCCGCCACACCTTCCCGGAGGGGTGCCGGGGCTGGTTGTAGAAGACGAAGTCCTCGTCGGAGCGCACACGGCCGTCGAGACCGAGGAGCAGCGCCGAGGCGTCGACGTCCGGGACCCCCTGCCCGGGGGTCCAGCGCAGCACGGCGCGCACCGTGGTGGCCTTCAGCGGGACGTTCGACCCCTTCAGCATCGCGTGCGTCATGCGGTCATCCTGCCTTCTCGGGCCTGCTCACGACAACGCGGGGTACTCGGCAGGTCTCATCCGTGAGTTACCTGAAATTCATGCCGGGTGGGAA
>JBFARE010000193.1:0-1573 GCA_040674215.1 Nocardia sp. NPDC050193
AATTCGATGTCGACAAGCGCGATACGGTCGGTGTGCGGATCGACCGCAAGCGGCGGCAGCCGGTGACCGTGCTGCTCAAGGCCCTCGGCTGGACCACCGAACAGATCACCGAGCGGTTCGGATTCTCCGGTGTGCTGATGTCGTCGCTGGAGAAGGACAACACAGCGACTACCGACGAGGCGCTGCTCGACATCCACCGCAAGCTTCGCCCGGGCGAACCGCCCACCAGGGAATCGGCGCAGTCGTTGCTGGAGAACCTGTTCTTCTCGGAGAAGCGCTACGACCTCGCGCGCGTGGGTCGCTACAAGATGGACAAGAAGTTCGGTGTCCGGCGGGACGCGCCGGGTGGCCCCCGGGTGCTCACCGAACAGGACCTGGTCACCATTCTCGAATACCTGCTGCGGCTGCACATGGGGGAGCGCACGATGGCCGGGCCCGGCGGTGTCGAGGTGCCGGTCGAGGTGGACGATATCGACCACTTCGGTAATCGCCGCGTGCGCACCGTGGGGGAATTGATCCAGAACCAGTTCCGGGTGGGGCTGTCCCGGATGGAGCGGGTGGTCCGCGAGCGGATGACCACCCAGGACGTCGAGGCCATCACCCCGCAGTCTTTGATGAACATCCGCCCGGTGGTGGCCGCGATCAAGGAGTTCTTCGGGACCTCCCAGTTCTCCCAGTTCATGGACGAACGTAACCCACTCGCGAGCCTCACCAACAAACGCCGCCTGTCCGCGCTCGGCCCGGGCGGCCTGTCCCGGGACCGCGCCGGCCTCGAGGTGCGCGATGTGCACTACAGCCACTACGGGCGGATGTGCCCGATCGAGACGCCGGAGGGTCCGAATATCGGGCTGATGGGGTACCTGTCGGTGTATGCGCGGGTGAACCCGTTCGGCTTCCTCGAAACGCCGTATCGGAAGGTGATCGACGGCACGGTAACCGACGAGATCGTCTACCTGACCGCCGACGAGGAGGACCGGCACGTCGTCGCCCAGGCGAACGAACCGCTCGATGCCCAGGGGCGCTTCGTCGAAGCACGGGTCGCGGTGCGGCGCAGATATTCCGAGGTCGAGTTCGTCGATACCGGACGGGTCGATTACATGGACGTTTCGCCGCGGCAGATGGTGTCGGTCGCGACGGCCATGATCCCGTTCCTCGAGCACGATGATGCCAACCGTGCCCTGATGGGTGCGAACATGCAGCGTCAGGCCGTGCCGCTGATCCGTTCCGAGGCTCCGGTGGTGGGTACCGGTATGGAGTTGCGGGCCGCGGTGGATGCCGGGGATGTCGTGGTCAACGACAAGGCCGGTGTGGTCGAGGAGGTTTCCGCGGACTACGTCACGGTGATGGCCGATGACGGGACGCGTAAGTCGTATCGGATGCGGAAGTTCGCCCGCTCCAACCAGGGCACGTGTGCCAATCAGCGTCCGATCGTGGACGAAGGGCAGCGGGTCGAGCGTGGTCAGGTCCTCGCCGATGGTCCGTGCACCGAGAACGGTGAGATGGCGCTCGGTAAGAACCTGCTGGTGGCGATCATGCCGTGGGAGGGTCACAACTACGAGGACGCGATCATCCT
>JBFARE010000194.1:0-1567 GCA_040674215.1 Nocardia sp. NPDC050193
AGGGCGACCGCGTCGGCGCCGGCGAGCAGCCCCTCGTACGCCTCCTGGAACGCCGACCACTCGGCGGGCGCGATGAGCGGGCCGGGTTCGTCGAGCCGGGTCGTGTCGCCGGAGCGCAGGTCGACGACGGCGACCGTGCGGCGGGTGGTCCCGGCGACCGGCACCAGCGCGTCGACGACGCCGGGCGTGCCGGTGAGCAGGTCCTGGACGACCCGGCCGGTGCCGCCGCCGGTGAAACCGGTCACCGTCACCTCGTGGCCGAGGGCCGCCAGCACGCGGGCCACGTTCAGCCCCTTGCCGCCGGGCCGCTCCTGTACGTCGGCGACTCGGTGCGAGCGGTGCGCGCGCAGCTCGGGCACCTGATAGGTGAGGTCGAGAGCGGTGTTCAGGGTGACGGTGAGGATCACCTGGGCCGACCTCCCCCGGGGGTGCGTGCGTGACGGGTCCCGGAGTCCGCGTGAGTCCGGTTGCCTGATCATGCCAAAGACACGGCGACCGGCCCAGTGCGCGGGTCGGCCACCGTGACCCAGAAGGGCGGGCAAATCAGGCCAGTTGGGGATCGATCACCCAGTCACCCTTGCGCATCACGCCCTTGAGCTCGAAGTTCTCGTCGAGCAGGACCAGATCGGCGTCCTTGCCGGGCTCCAGCGAACCCACCCGGTCGTCGATGCCCAGCAGCCGTGCCGGGTTGGCGGACAGGGCGGCCACCACGTCCTCGACCGCGAGCCGGTCGATCGTCACCGCCCGCTGGAAGGCGCGGTCCTGGGTGAGGGTGGAGCCGGCGATCGAGCCGCCCTCCACCAGCCGGGCCACGCCCTCGCTGACCTCGACCTCCAGCGGACCGAGCAGATAGCGGCCGTCGCCGATGCCGGCCGCGTCCATCGCGTCCGTGATGAACGCCACCCGGCCGGGGCCCGCGTGACGGAACGCCAGCTCCAGGGCGGCCGGGTGCAGGTGGGTGCCGTCGTTGATGAGCTCGACCGTCACCCGCTCGTCCTCCAGGAGCGCGGCGATCGGGCCGGGGGCACGGTGGCCGAGGGGTGGCATGGCGTTGAAGAGGTGCGTGGCGACGGTGGCTCCGGCCTCGATGGCCTGGACCGTCTGCTCGTACGTCGCGTCCGTGTGGCCGACGGCGGCGATCACCC
Source organism: Nocardia sp. NPDC050193 (assembly GCA_040674215.1). Lineage (GTDB taxonomy): Bacteria > Actinomycetota > Actinomycetes > Mycobacteriales > Mycobacteriaceae > Nocardia. The sequence goes on from JBFARE010000194.1 coordinate 1,146, forward strand.
CGTGCTCGGCGAGGAGCCGTACGGAGTCCAGCCCGCCGGGGAGTTCGGTCGCCAGGGTCACCATGCGGGCCTGTCCGCGCGCCGCGTCGATCAGCTTGCGCACGTCCGCCGGGTCCGGGTGGCGCAGCAGTGCCTCGGAGTGCGCGCCCTTGCGGCAGGGCGAGATGAAGGGGCCCTCGAAGTGGATGCCGGCGAGGTCGCCCTGCTCGGCGAGTTCGCTCAGCAGTCCGGCCTGGCGGACCAGGACGTCCATGTCGTCGGTGACGGTCGAGGCGACGAGGGTGGTGGTGCCGTGCAGCCGGTGGGTGTGGATGGCCTTGCGCACCTCCTCGGCGGTGCCGGAGAAGGAGGCTCCGCCGCCGCCGTGGTTGTGCAGGTCGACGAAGCCGGGGACCAGCCAGTGGCCCGTCACGTCGAGCTCC
>JBFARE010000195.1:0-1548 GCA_040674215.1 Nocardia sp. NPDC050193
GCGCCGCGCACTCGGTCCGGGCGCGCCGTGCGGGCGGGGCTCAGAGAAGCTTGAGGGCCTGGCAGGCGGCCTTGAACTTGGGCGTGCAGATGTCGGAGACCTTGTAGATGCCGTCGGCGATGACGGTCGACTTGATGTTGTCCTTCGTCAGCGCGACCACGGGCACCAGCTTGGCCGGGATGTTCTTGTTCGTCGGGCTGTCGACCTTGTCACGGGTCAGCGCGTCGAACTGGATGTCACGCCCCTGCACCTTGGCGACGGCCGCCTCGGCGGCGGCCTCGGCCTCGCCCGGGTACGGCTTGTAGACGCTCATGAACTGCTCGCCGCTGATGATGCGCTGCACGGCCGCCAGCTCCGCGTCCTGCCCGGTGATCGGGGGCAGCTCGGAGTCGCTGACGCCCGCGGCCTTCAGGGCCTTGATGATGCCGCCGGCCATGGCGTCGTTCGCGGAGTAGACACCGGCGATGTTGGACACGCCCAGCGCTTCTATCGCCTTCGACATCTCGGCCTGGGCGACGTCCGGGCTCCACTTGTCGGTGTCGTACGACTTCGCCACCGTGACCCGGCCGTTGAGCTCGGAGAGCGCGCCCGCCTTGAACTGCGCCGCGTTCGGGTCGGTGGGCGAGCCGTTCACCATGACGATCTTGTCGCTGGCCTGGACGTTGGTGATGGCCTCCACCAGGGTGCGGCCCTGCACCTCGCCGACCAGCTCGTTGTCGAAGGAGACGTACCCGTCGATCGGCCCCTGGGCCAGGCGGTCGTACGCGATGACGGGGATGTCGGCGTCCTTGGCCTTCTGCACCATCGCCGCGATCTCCTTCGAGTCGACGGCGTCCAGCAGGATGACGTCGACCTTGTCGTCGATCATCTTCTGCATCTGGGTGTTCTGGGTCTTGGAATCCCCGTCGGCGTTCGCGTAGTCGGTCCTGCCCTTGTCCTCGGTGAGCTCCGCGACCTTCTTCTTGATGATGGGGTAGTCGAACTCCGCGTACCGGGTGTTGGTCTGCTCCGGCATGAGGACGCCCACCGTGATGTCGTTGCTCCGGGTCGGTGTCGCACTGCTGCTGTTCTCCGAGGCCCCCAGCATCCCGCACCCGGCGAGCGAGAGGGACATCGTGGAGGCGACCACAGCTATGGCGATACGACGCATTCGGGGGCTCACTTCAGGTGCGTTTAGGTGCGATCCGGACATGGGTGCGGCATGTTGGACCCAGGTGTCTGAAAAAGACAACGCGGCGGCGCCCGTCGGCGTCAAGCCGTACTACTTAACGAAGTAGCAACATCACCCTCCGTTTAACGCGTGAAGACACATGGAGACGGGGCGGAGAGCTTGCGAAGAACCGGCGCCCGCACGGCGAAAGGGCCCGGCCCGAGCCGGCTCGCGGGCGACGCGAACGGGAGAAAGCCGGACCCGCGCTGGGGTTCGTGGCTGGGTCTGCGGCTGGGTCCGCGGTCGACCCGCGACCGGGTCCGCGACCGGGTCCGCGACCGGTCCGCGACCGGTCCGCGGTCGATCCGCGGTCGATCCGCGGCCGGGTCCGAGGCGGC
>JBFARE010000196.1:0-1541 GCA_040674215.1 Nocardia sp. NPDC050193
CCCGGCGGCCCCCGGCGACAGCGTCAGCCCGTCGCGCCCGTCGCGCCCGTCGGCCCGACCGGGTCCGCCGGGTGCGGGGCCACCAGGGGCAGCTGCGAGGCGAGGCGCTGCTCGCACAGTTCGACCAGGCGGTCGTACCCGGCCTTGCCCATCAGCTCGGTGAGCTCCGGGCGGTAGGAGACGTACACCGGGTCGCCCGCGCCGTGTGCCGAGGTCGCGGACGTGCACCACCAGTGCAGGTCATGGCCGCCCGGCCCCCAGCCGCGGCGGTCGTACTCGCCGATCGACACCTGGAGCACCCGCGTGTCGTCGGGTCGGTCGATCCAGTCGTACGTGCGCCGCACCGGCAGCTGCCAGCAGACGTCCGGCTTCGTCTCCAGCGGCTCGCGGCCCTCCTTGAGGGCGAGGATGTGCAGCGAGCAGCCCGCGCCGCCCGCGAAACCGGGGCGGTTCTGGAAGATGCACGAGCCGTCGAACGGACGCGTCTGACGGGAACCCTCGTCGTCCTCGGAGACCCAGCCGTTGCGGGTGCCCTCGTCGTGGTGCTGCCAGATGTCCGGCGTGAGCCGCGCCACATGTCCGGCGACGCGCTTCTCGTCGTCCTCGTCGGAGAAGTGGGCGCCCAGCGAGCAGCAGCCGTCGGCCGCGCGGCCCGGCTGGATGCCCTGGCAGCCGCTGCCGAAGATGCAGTTCCAGCGTGAGGTCAGCCAGGTCAGATCGCACCGGAAGACCTGCTCGTCGTCCGCCGGGTCGGGGAACTCCACCCACGCGCGCGCGAAGTCCAGGCCCTTCTCGTCCGCGGCCAGGGCTTTCGCCGCCAGGGCCTTCGCATCCGCAGCCCGGGCCCGGTCCGACTTCTTCGCCGGCTTCACCGGCTTCGCCCGCGAAGGACCCTCGGTTGATTTGCCGGTCTTCGCCTTGTTCGTCTTTGGCACCCGTCCAGGGTAAGTCGCCGGGAGCCACTTCAGGGCCGCCCGTGCCGCCGCCCCGACCGCCGTCCCGACCGCCGTCCCGCCACGTCCGCGACGTGGGGCTTCGCCCCGCACCACCCGGACGGCCCCGCGGGCAGTAGCGTTCCCTGCATGAGACTCGGTGTCCTCGACGTGGGATCGAACACGGTGCATCTGCTGGTGGTGGACGCACACCCGGGCGCGTGCCCGGTACCCGCGCACTCGCACAAGGCGGAGCTGCGCCTCGCCCAACTCCTCGACGGGGACGGAGCGATCGGCCCCGAGGGCGTCGACAAATTGATCGCCGTCGTCAAGGACGCGCTCCAGGCCGCCGAGGACAAGGGCGTCGAGGACCTCCTGCCGTTCGCGACCTCCGCCGTGCGCGAGGCCAGCAACGCCGACGACGTCCTCGCGCGCGTGCAGGCCGAGACCGGTGTCGAGCTCCAGGTCCTCACCGGCGCCGAGGAGGCCCGGCTCACCTTTCTCGCCGCCCGCCGCTGGTTCGGCTGGTCCGCCGGGAAACTGCTGGTCCTGGACATCGGCGGCGGCTCCCTGGAGATCGCGTACGGCATCGACGAGGAGCCCGACGCG
>JBFARE010000197.1:0-1534 GCA_040674215.1 Nocardia sp. NPDC050193
ATATGAATGCAGCGATGGCCACGCCGATGACGGCGACGATGATGACGATGTTCTTGATCAGCTTGAAGCTGACCTTGCGGCGCGGCTGCTCCGGCGGGACCGCGCCGTACGGGGCGGCCGGGTAACCGGGCTGGCCAGGCTGGCCGGGCTGCTGGGGGTGGCCGCCCTGAGGCGGGTACGGCGCCTGGCCCTGGGGCTGGGCGTAGGGATTCTGGCCCTGCTGCGCGTACGGATTCTGGCCCTGGGGCGGCGGCGGAGTCGACACTTGGGGTTCCCCCTGTAAAACGCTGGACGTGTGGCGCGAATTCACTCGCGAAGTAAGACGCACGTAAGTTACCGGCCCCCACTGACAAGCCTGTAGCCGAGGTGGAGTCTGTGTCATTGATGTGACACTTACCGTCGCTCAAAGCGGGCCATAGCGGCAGCAACCGCTCCGTAGATAACGGCGACCGTGACCACGAGGGCACCCGAGCGTCCGTCGGGCGGCAGCATCAGGGCGGCGACCGCTGCGGCTCCGACGAAGGCGACGTTGAAGGCGACGTCGTAGAGCGAGAAGATCCGGCCTCGGAAGCCGTCCTGGACGGACGACTGGACGACAGTGTCGGTGGCGATCTTCGCGCCCTGGGTGACCAGCCCCAGGACGAACGCGGCGGCGAACGTGGTGGTCCGCTCGAACGGGAGCATGAGAGCGAGCACCAGGACCGCCGCGGCCGCCGAGCAGACGACGATCCAGCGGCCCGGTCCCAGCCGTCCCGCGGCGGCCGGCGTGATCACGGCCGCGACGAAGAAGCCCACGCCCGAGACGCCCACGGCGATCCCCAGCAGGGCCAGTCCGTCGTCCGGATCCGTCGACCAGGCGTATCTGCACAGCATCAGCACCATGACGGTCAGGGCGCCGTAGCAGAACCGCATCAAGGAGATCGAGCCGAGCGCCCAGGCGGCCTCCCTGCGTTTCGGCTCGGCGAGGTGGCGCAGGCCCGCGGCCAGGCCGCGGGCGGTACCTCCGAGGGCACTCGCCAGCCCGGGCCGGACCGCGTCCCGGTCGGGGCCGAGCAGATCCGCGGCCATGGTCAGGGAGGCGAGCGCGGCGCACAGGTACAGCACGCATCCCAGCAGCACCACCGCTGCGTCGGAATCGGCCACCACCAGCCTGACGACGAAGGCGAGCCCGCCTCCGGCGACCGCGGCCAGGGTGCCGGCGGTGGGCGAGAGGGAGTTGGCGATCACCAGGCGTTCGCCGTCGACGACGCGCGGCAGGGCGGCGGAGAGCCCGGACAGGACGAAGCGGTTGACGGCGGTGACGCACAGGGCGGAGGCGTAGAAGAGCCAGTCCGGGACGTGCGCGATCATCAGCAGGGCCGTCGCCGAGGCCAGCAGGGCGCGCAGCAGATTGCCGTGGAGGAGGACCTGCCGGCGGCGCCAGCGGTCCAGCAGGACGCCGGCGAAGGGGCCGATCAGGGAATAGGGGAGCAGCAGGACCGCCATGGCGGAGGCGATCGCGCCGGCCGAGGTCTGTTTCTCCGGGGAGAACACC
>JBFARE010000198.1:0-1498 GCA_040674215.1 Nocardia sp. NPDC050193
CCACATCCACACGCTCCACATCACCGAGCAAATCGATATCGCCCACCGCCAACGCCGGATCCCGGACAACCGCACGCAACACACGCACAAAACGATCAGCAAACCCGACCGCGAACTCTTCATCGAAAAGGTCCGTGGCATAGAGGAGCTCGGCCTCCATACCGGAGGCATCGTCGACCTGTCCGCTCAATGTGAGCGTCAGATCGTACTTCGTGGTGGGCGAATCCACTCCCACCCCGGCGACAGTCAGCCCGGGAAGTTCCAGCCGGATATCGCCCAGATTCTGGAATACCAGCAACACCTGGAACAACGGCTGGTGCGATTGGGTCCGCACCGGGTTGAGGACCTCGACCAAACGCTCGAAAGGAACATCGGCGTGCGCGAACGCCTGCAGATCACGATCACGCACCTGAGCGAGCAGATCGCTGAACGAAGCGCCTGTATCGACCTGAGTTCGCAAGACAAGTGTGTTGACGAACATACCGACCAGATCGTCGAGGATCCGATCACCACGCCCCGCGACCGGGATACCGACGGCGATATCGTTGGTCGCGCTGAGCCGGGCGAGCAATGCCACGTAAGCGCTGTGCACGACCATGAACAACGTCACGCTCTGTGCCTGGGCGACGCGGTTCAACTCATCGACCAGGGCACCGGGCACGCGGAACTTGTATGTTTCCGCATGCTCGCCGAGGATCGCCGGACGCTCCCGGCTCGACAACGGAAGTACATCGGGCAGATCCGCCAGCTCCGCGCGCCAGAAATCCAGCTGCCTGGAAACCAGCGAGGACGGATCATCATCGGAACCCAGTACCTCGCGCTGCCACATCGCGTAATCGATGTATTGAACAGCCATCGGCTCCCACTCGGGGACCTCGCCCATGGATCGCGCCACATAGGCGATCATCAGGTCACGGGTCAGTGGCCGCATCGAGAAGCCGTCGGCGGCAATATGATGCACCACACCGGCCAGTACGAATTCGTCATCGGCCAAGCGATACACCCGCAAGCGCACCGGCAATTCGTACGTCAGATCGAAACCGCGGCTCACGAACTCGAGAATCGAAGCAAGCAGCTCGCTACCGAGCTCGGTGCCGGGTAGTGCGGCCCCTCGGGTTTCGATGATGTCCATATCCGGAACCGCTCGCTCCGGTGGCAGCACCAACTGGTAGCCCACACCGTCGTGGGACGGATACACGGTGCGCAGGGGTTCGTGGCGCGCGATCAAATCTGTCACGGCCTGGAGCAGCGCGGCGATATCGACCGTGCCGCTCAGCCGCAACACAACCGGGATATTGTCGAACGCGGACTCCGGCTCGAACCGGTTGAGGAACCACATGCGTTGCTGGGCCTGCGCCAGCGACGGACGTTCGGGGCGGGAGCGGGCAGCGAGAACGGGTCGCCCGCCGGCGCCGGCCTGCTGTTCCACCCGTGCCGCGAGGGCGGCGACCGTCGAATCCTCGAACAGCATCCGCACCGGTACCTCGGTATCGAGTGC
>JBFARE010000199.1:0-1495 GCA_040674215.1 Nocardia sp. NPDC050193
GGCCGGGTCCGAAAGGACCCGGCCCGTGCGCGCACCGTCCGCCGTGCGGTGTCAGCCCATGTGCGGTGTCAGCCCATGTGCGGGTACGGGTAGTCGGTCGGCGGGACCAGCGTCTCCTTGATGGCGCGGGTCAGCGTCCAGCGCGTCAGGTTCTGCGGGGCGCCGGCCTTGTCGTTGGTGCCCGAGGCACGCCCGCCGCCGAAGGGCTGCTGGCCGACCACGGCACCGGTGGACTTGTCGTTGATGTAGAAGTTGCCGGCCGCGTAGCGCAGCTTCTCCATCGTGTACGCGGCCGCCGCGCGGTCGCCCGAGATGACCGAGCCCGTCAGCGCGTAGTCCGACACCGACTCCATCTGCGTCAGCATGGCGTCGTACTGGTCGTCCTCGTAGACGTGCACGGCGAGGAACGGGCCGAAGTACTCGGTCGTGAAGACCTCGTTGGCCGGGTCGGTGCACTCGACGACGGTCGGGCGCACGAAGTAGCCGACGGAGTCGTCGTACGTGCCGCCCGCGACGATCGTGCAGGTCGGGTCCGCCTTGGCGCGGTCGATGGCCGCCTTGTTCTTGGCGAAGGACCGCTCGTCGATGACCGCTCCGATGAAGTTCGAGAGGTCGGTGACGTCACCCATGGTCAGGTAGTCGACCTCGGCCGCGAACTCCTCCTTGAAACCGGAGTTCCAGATCGACGCCGGGATGTAGGCCCGGGAGGTCGCGCTGCACTTCTGGCCCTGGTACTCGAAGGCGCCCCGGGTGAGCGCGGTCTTCAGGACCGCCCGGTCCGCGCTCGGGTGGGCGACGACGAAGTCCTTGCCGCCGGTCTCGCCGACCAGACGCGGGTAGGCGCGGTACTTCTCGATGTTGGCGCCGACCGTCTTCCACAGGTACTGGAAGGTCTTCGTCGAACCGGTGAAGTGGATGCCGGCCAGGTCACGGTGGTTCAGGGCAACCTCGGAGACCTCCAGGCCGTCACCGGTGACCAGGTTGATGACGCCCTTGGGCAGCCCGGCCTCCTCCAGCAGCTGCATCAGCAGCACGGCGGCGTGGGTCTGCGTCGGGGACGGCTTCCACACGACCACGTTGCCCATCAGCGCCGGAGCGGTCGGCAGGTTGCCGGCGATGGCGGTGAAGTTGAACGGCGTGATCGCGTAGACGAAGCCCTCGAGCGGGCGGTGGTCGAGGCGGTTCCACACACCCGGGGAGTTCGCCGGCGGCTGCTCGGCCAGGATCTGGCGGGCGTAGGCGACGTTGAAGCGCCAGAAGTCGACCAGTTCGCAGGGACAGTCGATCTCCGCCTGCTGGGCGGTCTTGGACTGGCCGAGCATCGTGGAGGCGGCCAGCGTCTCGCGCCAGGGGCCGGCGAGCAGCTCGGCGGCGCGCAGGATGATCGCGGCGCGGTCGTCGAAGGACATCGCGCGCCAGGCCGGGGCGGCGGCCAGGGCGGCGTCGACCGCGTCCTGGGCGTCCTGCCGGGTGGCGTTGGCGTAGGTGCCGAGGC
>JBFARE010000200.1:0-1493 GCA_040674215.1 Nocardia sp. NPDC050193
CCCACTCCCTCTTCGGCCCTTTCCGGACCTTCCACTGCATCCCCCTCTGAAGCTCGAAGCGCGTGGTTCCGTCTCGCGCTTCACAGGAGACCCATGGTCAACACCGGCAGTTGTAGCGGAGTTGATTACGATTCAGGTATGGCGAAGAAGCTCGTGATCAAGGTGACGGCGGGGGCCGATGCGCCCGAGCGGTGCTCTCAGGCGTTCACGGTGGCGGCCGTCGCCGTGGCCAGCGGGGTCGAGGTGTCCCTGTGGCTGACCGGTGAGTCCGCGTGGTTCGCGCTGCCGGGCCGGGCGGCCGAGTTCGAGCTGCCGCACGCCGCTCCGCTGCCCGGCCTGCTCGAGTCGATCATGGCCGGCGGCCGGCTGACCCTGTGCACCCAGTGCGCGGCCCGCCGGGACATCACCGAGAAGGACGTCATCGAGGGCGTCCGCATCGCCGGAGCCCAGGTCTTCGTCCAGGAGGCCCTGACCGACGACACCCAGGCACTCGTGTACTGAGGCCGGCGGGGCGGGTGCACCGGGTGACGGGTCGCCCATTCTTCCGATTACCTCGGGGTCGTCAGACGGCACCCCGTTCGCCTCTTCTCTGCGTCAGGGTTACCTCCTCCCCACGCATCGAAGGACGAACCATCGTGCACCGTCTCGCCCCGAGCGCGATCCTGGTGGTCGGTCTGCTGGCTCACACGCGGGCGATCTGCCTGTGGGTCCGCGACCGCTCTCGTCAGCGGCTCCACTGCGCCGTTCTCAGAGAACTCGCCCGCTCCGGCGGCACCGTCCGCGAAGAGCACCGCTCGCGCGCGGGCTCGGTCCTGATCTGGGAACTCCACCTGCCGCAGGACCGGACCGACGGCTGCGAGCCCGCCCGCTCCCCGCGCAGGATCCCCGCGCCCCGGCCGCCGCGCCGCCGCCGGTGCGGTACCGGTTCCGCCACCCCCTTGCGCGGGACGCCCCGCCCCTCCACCGTGCGTGACGCAGGCACCGCGGGTGAAGCGGGCGGGGGCCGGTGACCGAGCGCAACCGCGACGGCAGAACCCCGGACGGGGCCGATGCCGCGTTCACCGAGCTGTTCGACACCTCTTACGAACAGGCTGTGAAGTTCGTCCACGTCCGTGCACCGAGCGCGGACGTCGAAGCGATCGTCGAGGAGGCGTTCGTCCAGGTCCTCACCCGATGGGACACGATCGAGAACCCGGCCGCCTATCTGTTCAAGGTCCTCCTCAACGGCGTCAACGGACACCACCGCGAGCGTGTGAGGGAGGTCCGTCTGCACGAGCGGTTGCGCGCCGCCGGGCCGCGCGAGACCACGGCCGACCCCCTCGAAGGAAAGATCATCTATGACGACGTCATCGCCGCCTTCCAGGAGCTTCCGTCGGCCGTGCGCGAAGTCGCCGTCATGCACTGGTTCCTGCACAAGCCACCGGACCAGGTCGCCGAGGAACTCGGCAAGAGCCGCAGCACCGTGACCACCCAACTCACCCATGCCGCTCGGC
>JBFARE010000201.1:0-1480 GCA_040674215.1 Nocardia sp. NPDC050193
CGCTTACTACTGGGACCGTGGGTGATCCGTTCTCCTTCCTGGGCCCCGGGCGATGCTCCTGGGCCCGGCCCCATGCTAGGAGTGCGAGATCAACACGTCAGAAGTCCTTTTCGCCAAAGGTGTCGACCTCTTTTATGGGAAAACGCCGGCGGTGGCGAACGCGCACATCTCCCTTTTTAAGGGCGAGGTTGCAGCGATCACTGGGCAAAGTGGCTCAGGGAAGTCTTCGTTGCTGTATTGCCTGGCCGGTGTGCTTCCGATTACCCGCGGTGAAGTCTATTTCGAGGGGTGCTCACTTCGCTCTCTCGATGATGAGAGGCTTAGTGCGCTTCGTCGTGAGCGGTTCGGGTTTGTATTTCAATATGGCGAGCTCCTCCCGGAGTTGACCATTGAGGAGAACACCGCATTACCGCTTCGGCTAGCTGGGCGCCGTAAGGGTGATGCGCTTGCCGCGGCGGGCGAGATTCTCGGACGTCTGGGTCTCGCCGATCTCAGAGAACGGCGCCCCTCGCAAGTCTCAGGCGGGCAAAGTCAGCGGGTGGCGGTTGCCCGCGCCTTGGTGCACAAACCTGCTGTCGTCTTTGCGGATGAACCCACCGGTTCGCTCGACAGTCGTAACGCAACAGCTGTACTGGACGAGTTCCTGTCCCTTGCTCGGTCGCAGGGTAGTGCGGTAGTGCTCGTGACGCATGATGCGCAAGTAGCAGCTCGTGCTGACAACCGCTACACGATGTGCGATGGCGTGCTTACACCTCAGATGGAGGAGGTGGCATGAGAGAAGTGTGTCTAGGCCTGAAGCTGCTATCAAGGGGCGGACGTGGAAACCGTGTTCGCTTCCTGCTGATGGTCGTGGGTAGCGCTATCGGGGTGTGCTGTTTGGCGGTCGTCCTGGCGATTCCCGGCTTGCTCGCCGCTCAAGATTCTCGCAAGGCGGCCCGTGAACCGGACTGCTCGAATGGGCGAGGGGGGTGTCTATCTACAAGTGGCGAAGGTCTCGCCCTCACCAGGCTGGACCCATACGGTTCCGAAATCCTCACCCGAATCTTCGTGGCCGCAGAGAGGGCGCACATTAGCCCACCGCCTGGAATTTCCAAAATCCCAGGCCCGGGGGAAGTTCTTGTGTCCCCTAGGCTGCGTGTCCTACTCAACAGTGATCCGGACCTCTCTAACCTTCTCCCAGGGAGACGAATCGGGGTGATCTCTCATCAGGGGCTAGCTCATCCCGACGAGCTCTATGCGTACATTGGCGCTAGCCGTACCGAACTCAAGGGAGGGGGGCACGTATCGAGATTTGGAGGAAAGGAGACTGACTTTCCCACCGTGGAGCCCTCCACGCTGGACATCCTGCGTTTCACCTTGGCCGGTGTCGTACTGCTGCCGCTCGCGGTGTTCCTGTCCGTGTGCGCCAGGCTGTCCGCCGCCTCCCGCATGCGGCGGCTGGCCGCGCTGCGCCTGCTCGGCCTGAGCAGAAAGGGCACGC
>JBFARE010000202.1:0-1475 GCA_040674215.1 Nocardia sp. NPDC050193
CCGCCAACGACCCGACCGTGCGCGGCGGCGCGAGCAACCCCTGGTCGCTGAAGAAGGCCCTGCGCGCCAACGACATCGCCCTGGCCAACCGGCTGCCCTGCATCAGCCTGGTGGAGTCGGGGGGCGCCGACCTGCCCTCGCAGAAGGAGATCTTCATCCCGGGAGGGGCCGTCTTCCGCGACCTGACCCGGCTCTCCGCCGCCGGGATCCCCACCGTCGCGGTCGTCTTCGGGAACTCGACGGCCGGCGGCGCGTACGTCCCCGGCATGTCCGACCACGTGATCATGGTCAAGGAGCGGGCGAAGGTGTTCCTCGGCGGGCCGCCGCTGGTGAAGATGGCCACCGGCGAGGAGAGCGACGACGAGTCGCTGGGCGGCGCGGAGATGCACGCGCGCGTGTCGGGCCTCGCCGACCACTTCGCCGTCGACGAGCGGGACGCGCTGCGCCAGGCACGCCGCGTGGTGGCGCGCCTCAACCACCGCAAGGCGTACCCGGATCCCGGTCCGGCGCTCCCTCCCAAGTACGACGAGGACGAACTCCTGGGCATCGTCCCCGGGGACCTGCGCACCCCCTTCGACCCGCGCGAGGTGATCGCCCGGCTCGTCGACGCCTCCGACTTCGACGAGTTCAAGCCCCTGTACGGGACGAGCCTCGTCACCGGGTGGGCGACCCTGCACGGCTACCCGGTCGGGATCCTGGCCAACGCCCAGGGCGTGTTGTTCAGCGCGGAGTCCCAGAAGGCCGCCCAGTTCATCCAGCTCGCCAACCAGCGCGACATCCCGCTGCTCTTCCTGCACAACACCACCGGCTACATGGTCGGCAAGGAGTACGAGCAGGGCGGCATCATCAAGCACGGCGCGATGATGATCAACGCGGTCTCCAACTCGAAGGTGCCGCACCTGTCCGTCCTCATGGGCGCCTCCTACGGCGCCGGCCACTACGGCATGTGCGGGCGCGCCTACGACCCCCGCTTCCTGTTCGCCTGGCCGAGCGCCAAGTCGGCGGTGATGGGCCCGCAGCAGCTCGCCGGGGTCCTGTCCATCGTCGCCCGGCAGTCGGCGACCGCGAAGGGGCAGCCGTACGACGACGACGCGGACGCGGCCCTGCGCGCCATGGTGGAGCAGCAGATCGAGTCCGAGTCGCTGCCCGTGTTCCTGTCCGGGCGGTTGTACGACGACGGTGTCATCGACCCGCGCGACACCCGCACCGTTCTCGGCCTGTGCCTGTCGGCCGTCCACACCGCGCCCTACGAGGGAGCGCGGGGCGGTTTCGGCGTCTTCCGGATGTGAGGCTCATGATTACCAGCGTTCTGGTGGCCAACCGCGGCGAGATCGCCTGCCGCGTCTTCCGTACCTGCGGCGAGGCGGGCATCCGCACCGTCGCCGTCCATTCGGACGCCGACGCCGACGCCCTGCACGCGCGCGTGGCGGACACGGCCGTACGGCTGCCGGGCAGCGCGCCCGCGGACACCTACC
>JBFARE010000203.1:0-1471 GCA_040674215.1 Nocardia sp. NPDC050193
GCACCGTCTCCAGCGAGTTCACCACCGTCGTGGCGCCCGCTCCCCTGAGCGTCTTCTCCTTGCGCTCGTTACGCGCGTAGCCCAGGAAGGGCACACCGGCCTCGCGGGCGGCCAGGAAGTCGGAGGGGGTGTCGCCGATCATCAGCGCGGTGCCGGGCGCCGATCCCGTGGCGCTCAGGGCCCGGTTCAGGCAGTGCGGGTCGGGCTTGAGGTGGCTGAGCTCCTGGGTGCGGCCGTAGACGTGCGGTGCGAAGCAGGAGGTGAGGCCGCGGCCCGCCAGATAGGCGGTCGCCACCTGCGGCGAGTTGTTCGTGGTGATGGCCAGCCGCAGGCCCAGCGCGACGAGCGTGCGGATCAGCGGGTCGGCCCACGCCGTGGGCATCGCCGTGGCCGTGGCCTTCAGTTCCTCCTGGGTGAGCCGCCGCTCCAGCTCCGTGACCAGGTCGCTGCCCGGGTGCCGGCGGTCCACCGCGCGCAGCACGACGTGCGGGTCCAGCGACTCTCGCTCGGACTCCGTCAGCAGGCCGTGCAGGCCCCGTCCCTCGAGCCACTCCACGAGGCCGTCGGCCACCCCTTCCGCCGAATGACCGGCGAAGAGGCGGCAGATCGGCCCGTCGAAGTCCCACAGGACCACCCTCGCGCGGGTGATCATCTCCCGCAGATCGCTGCTCGCGCTCCCCGTGCCGCTCCCCGCCCCGTTCCCCGTGTCGTCGGTCGTCCCGTTCCCGGTGTCGGCTGCCACCTGTTCAGTCTGCGTCGTATCAGGAGTCACTAGGAGAGTGTCAGGTCCGTCGTGATGGTTTCCCAGAGGGCGTCGAACCACTTCTGGGATTCCTCCACGAACGCGGCGTCGCGCTGACCGGCGGCCTTGTCGAAGGAGAAGAGGAGGGACTCGGTGCCGAGGACGTCGTACATGTCGAGGGTTCCGGTGTCCGTGGCCTCCTCCCGGCGGGTGACCATGTAGTACGCCATCAGCGCCTCCTGGCCGTTGAGGAGGTACAGCTTCACCGGCGGGGTGAACGGCAGTGCCCGGAAAGTGATGTTGACGTCCACGCCGTGCGAGCGCAGCGCGCGCAGGTTGTAACTCAGCACCTGTCCCTGGGCGTTGCGCATCGCCAGCCAGCGCCGGTGGACGGGATCCTCGTCGTCGGCGTCGCGCGCCTCGACCGGGACGGGGAAGGCGAGGCTGATGTCCCGGGACGGCAGCAGGATGCGGACGTCGATCCTGGCGGGCTTCAGCTGCCCTCCGTGGATCAGCCGCAGCGGCTCCCCCAGGGCCGGGATGAGGCTTTCCGCGGTGAGGCAGGCCGCGTCGATGCGCACATGGGGGGCGGCGAAGGCCGCCGTCAGGCGTGGGGCGAGGCCCACCATCGTGGGCTGGGGCTCACCGTGGTCCGGCGCCGGCGGCTCCGCGATGCGCGGAGGGCTGCCCTTGCTCACGTTGGTGAGCAGTCCGTCGTCCTGGAGTGCC
>JBFARE010000204.1:0-1467 GCA_040674215.1 Nocardia sp. NPDC050193
CCAGGCCGTGGGCCGCTGGCTGTACTGGGCCTGCGACGGCCGTGCGGGCGTGTTCGACCGCACGGCGGGTGCTTCCGTGGCCGTACCGGCCGGTGAGGCCGGGCTGGGGGACGGGTTCGTCGTCACGCACGACAGGCGGAACGGGAAGCTGGTCCTCACCACCGTCACCGGTGCGGTCCCCGCGAGCCGGGTGATCGGTGATCTGCCGGACACCGGGCTTCCGCAGCGGGACGTGCGCTGGACCGTGGACGAGTCGGGCTCGAACGCCGCGTACGTGGACGACCTGCAACGCGTCCATCTCGTCCCGTCCGGGGTGGCTCAGCAGCCGCTGCGCCTGCTCGACCCCGCACGGAAGGCGGCCGAGACCTCGCCCGGCCACCACACCCTGACCACGGCGCTGCTGTCGAAGCCGGCCTCGGGCTGGGTGCTGAAGGTGCGCAGCAAGGCGACCGGGAAGACCGTCGGCGGCACGGACGGCGGTGCGGTGCGCGGCGAGCTGAACGTCGACTGGGACCCCGGGGCCACCCTGCCCAACGGCCGGTACGACTGGACGCTCTCCGTCACGCCTGCCGACGGCGTCGGTGCCCCGCTCGAGCTCGGGGGCGAGGTCCGCATGCTGCGCGGCACCGCCGTCCGGCACGACTACGCGGGCCCGCAGGCGTTCCCCGACGGCACCGGCGATCTGCTCGCGCTCACCTCTCCCGGCACGATCACGTTCCGGCAGGGTGACGGCAAGGGCGCCTTCCCCTCGGCGCTCAGTGCCGGCGGCTGGCCCGCGGGCATCCTGCCGGTCCCGGCCGGGGACATGACCGGGGACCGCTGCGACGACGTCCTGGTCCGGCTGAGCAACGGCAGCCTGCGGCTGTACCGACCGGTGTGCGGGGCGGCGCTGAAGCCGACCACGCCGTACACCACGCTGGGGACCACCGGCTGGACGCAGTTCGACGTCCTGACCTCGCCCGGCGACCTGACGAAGGACGGCCGCCCCGATCTGATCGCCCGTAACCCGAAGACCGGCGCGGTGTACCTCTACAAGGGCACCAGCGCGGGCAAGCTGGCCGCTCCTGTGAAGCTCTACGCCAACTGGAAGTCGTACAAGAAGATCATCGGTGTCGGCGACCTCAACGGCGACGGGATCGGCGACCTGCTCGCCCAGGACACGTCCGACAACCTGTACCGCTACATCGGCAAGGGCAACGGCACCTTCACCGCGCGGGTGAAGCTCTTCGCCGGCTGGGGCGCCTCGTACAACGCGGTCGTCGGCGCCGGCGACATCACGGGGGACGGGAAGGCGGACCTCGTCGCGCGGGACACCGCGGGCGGGCTGTACCGGCTGCCCGGCACCGGTACCGGTACCTTCGGCGCGCGCGTGAAGATCGGCGCCGGCTGGCAGAAGTACAAGGGCATTTTCTAGCCAAGTTGTGACGTGTGTCACGCCCTCGGCAAGGGAATTGCTGGGGGCATGAC
>JBFARE010000205.1:0-1464 GCA_040674215.1 Nocardia sp. NPDC050193
TCCTCGGCGCCCGCCGCCGTCCCTGCGGCGAGCGACCCGGCAGCGGGCGGCCCGACGGCGAGCGACCCGGCCTCTCCCGCGGCGCGGGGATCCGGGAAGGGCAACGGGAAGGGGCGGGGGCTCGGCAAGGGGGGCGGCTAGGCGGGGACGGTCCCCGGGCCGGGCCGCGACGGAACGCCCGCCTCGCCGGCCCGCCCGTGATCGCTCAGGGCAGCGTCCAGATCTGCGTCGTGACGACGTAGAAGACCGCGACCCAGAAGCCCATCAGCGCCACGACGGTGCCGAGGCCGACGAGCCGGGTCCGCGCCGCCGGTTCGTCCGGGGGCGGCCGCAGCCACCGCCCGAGGAGCCGGTTCACGTAGTGCGGCATGGTGAGGAAGCTCATCAGGAAGCTCGACAGCAGGTTGCCCACCAGCAGCCCGAGCCACAACGGCATGTCCAGCGGCGACAGGGCGAGGGTCAGCAGCACGACGGTCGGGTACAGGCCGACCCAGACGGCGATGGAGGTCTTCGTCTCCGAGGGCGGTGGCGCCTCCTTGCCGTTCTCGTCGAAGGCGAACCAGCTGCCGAACGAGTTGTCGATCGTGCGCAGTCTGAAGTCGTCGAACTTCGCGCCCTCGGCGAGCAGCTCCTGCCGCGTCGGTGACGTCAGCCAGGCGTCGAGATGCTCGGCGGTGTCGAACCGGTACATGGCGGTCCACTCGGCCTGGACGCCTTCGACCGGACGGAACAGCTCGGTCCCGCGGAATCCCTCGAACTTCTCCTCCGCCCGGCTCATCCGGCGCTGCCAGGCGAGGAAGTCGTCCACCTGGGCGGGATCGACACGGTGCGTGATCACGACCGTCACCAGCGGATCCGTCGGCCGGCCGCCGCCGCTGACGACCTGTTGCGTCCCCGGGCCGTCCAGATAGGTGTCGCCGATCCGCAGCAGGCGCGCTCTCGTCGCGCTGTTGATCCACTCCTGGAGGTGGGCGACCGAGTCGAAGCGGTAGACGACGACCCATTCGGGCTGGATCTCCGTCGGCCGGGACACCTCGACGCCCAGGTATCCGGGGTAGTCGGCGGCGGCGGCGTTGACGTCCTCCTGCCACGACTCGTAGTCCCGCTCCCGGCCGGGCAGCACCTTCTGGCCGATGATCGCGGTCGCCGCCGCGTCCTGGCGCTGGTCGGTGCTCATGAGACCGGGCCCGTCGGCACCGACTGCCTCTCGGCGAGCCGGCTCCAGATCCGGTCCGGCGTCAGGGGCAGCGAACGGAAGCGGACACCCGTGGCGTCATGGACCGCGTTCGCCAGCGCGGGGGCCACCGGGTTGATGCAGCATTCCGCCATCCCCTTCGACCGCAGCGGACCGACGGAGTCCGTCGAGGCCACCAGGAGCACGTCGGTGCGCGGGACGTCGGCGTAGGTGGGGATGCGGTAGTTGCGGAGATTCGGGTTCACCATGACGCCGTTGCCGTCGACGTG
>JBFARE010000206.1:0-1463 GCA_040674215.1 Nocardia sp. NPDC050193
CCCGGCTGCGAGCCGCACTTCCCCACACCGAGCGGCTCCGACGACCGCCCTCGAAAACCCGAAGGCCGGGCCGTCCGAAGACGACCCGGCCCTCAAGCCCTGACGTATCACTCAGCGCCCGCACCGACGAGCGCGCCCCGCTACTTCTTGCGGCGCCGCCCGGCCTTCGCCTGCTTGCGGCGCTCCGCGCGCGTGAGACCGTCGGCCTCGGAACGCACCGGCTCGTCGTCGTCACTGTCGAAGTCACCCTCGATCGTGCCGCCCTCGCCGTCCACCGTCGGAGCCGAGAAGTGCAGCTGACGGCGCTGCGGGGCGTCCAGGCCCTTCGCCCGGATCTCCGGACGCGAACCCGCCTGCGCCGGAACGACGTCCTGCTTGTCCATGTCGACCGGCTGGGCGTCCTGCACCGGGACCTCCTCGACCTGCTGCTCGACCTGGACCTCCAGGTTGAACAGGTAGCCGACGGACTCCTCCTTGATGCCGTCCATCATCGCGGAGAACATGTCGAAGCCCTCGCGCTGGTACTCGACCAGCGGGTCCTTCTGCGCCATCGCGCGCAGCCCGATGCCCTCCTGGAGGTAGTCCATCTCGTAGAGGTGCTCACGCCACTTGCGGTCCAGGACCGACAGCACGACCCGCCGCTCCAGCTCACGCATGATCTCGGAGCCCAGCTGCGTCTCCCGCGACTCGTACTGCTCGCGGATGTCGTCCTTGATGGACTCCGAGATGAACTCGGCCGTCAGACCCGCCCGGTCACCGGCCGCCTCCTCCAGCTCCTCCACGGTCACCTTCACCGGGTACAGCTGCTTGAACGCACCCCACAGCCGGTCCAGGTCCCAGTCCTCCGGGAAGCCCTCGGCGGTCTCCGCGCCCACGTACGCGTCGATCGTGTCGTCCATGAAGTGGTGGATCTGCTCCTGGAGGTCCTCGCCCTCCAGGACACGCCGCCGCTCCCCGTAGATGACCTCACGCTGACGGTTGAGGACCTCGTCGTACTTCAGGACGTTCTTGCGCGTCTCGAAGTTCTGCTGCTCCACCTGCGACTGCGCCGACGCGATCGCGCGCGTGACCATCTTGTTCTCGATCGGCACGTCGTCCGGCACGTTCGCCATCGACATCACGCGCTCGACCATCTGCGCCTTGAACAGCCGCATCAGGTCGTCACCCAGCGACAGGTAGAAACGGGACTCGCCCGGGTCGCCCTGCCGGCCGGAACGACCGCGCAGCTGGTTGTCGATCCGCCGCGACTCGTGCCGCTCGGTACCCAGCACGTAGAGGCCGCCCAGCTCCTTGACCTCGTTGAACTCGGCCTTGACGGCCTGCTCGGCCTTCTCCAGCGCGGCGGGCAGCGCGGCCGCCCACTCCTCGATGTGCTCCTCGGGGTCCAGACCGCGCTGACGCAGCTCCGCCTCGGCGAGGTCGTCGGGGTTGCCGCCGAGCTTGATGTCGGTACCACGGCCGGC
>JBFARE010000207.1:0-1462 GCA_040674215.1 Nocardia sp. NPDC050193
GTGTGTGGCGGTGCTCCGGCAATCCCCGCTCGTCGGCCGTCTACCGGGCGCTGATGGGTGGGCCGTCCGGCTGAATCGGGCCGCCACGCGGGCCGGGTGCCGCCCCCGGCCACCCCGCCGGTCCGATGATCACACGATGGGACGAGAACACCTCGCGCGTCTCTCGCGGGCGCGAACGCCGGGCAGGACCGCCGCCGGAGCCGCCCTGTCGGTCCTGTCGGTCCTGTCGGCCCTTCTGCTGCTGATGCTCACCGCCGTGCCCGCCGACGCCGGGAGCGACGGGTTCCGCGGGGAGACCGCCCGCGCCGTGCGCGCGCACGAACGGGCCCGGGCACGCGTCGACCGGCTGCGCGAGGAGGACGCACCCGTCACGGAGGTCAGGGCCGCCGAACGCCGCCGCAAGGCCGTCCGTGCCGGACTGTGGGACCGGCTGTGGGCGACGGGCAGGAACTCCGGCGACCCGGTCGCCGTCGACCCGTCAGGACGCGACGGTCACTGCCCGTTCGGCGACCGCAGCCGCCCGGCCGGGCAGCGCTCCCCCGCCTGGACGGCCCCCATCCACCACTACTGGCTCTCCGCGGGCTACGCCGCGAAGGGCTCGCGCTGGGCCCACCGCCACACCGGCCAGGACTTCGCCGTCGACACGGGTTCCCCCGTGTACGCCGTCGGCTCCGGCACCGTCCAGGCCACGACCTGCGGCGACGGCTTCGGCAACCAGGTCGTGATCCGTCACCGGGACGGCTACTTCACGCAGTACGCGCACCTGTCCCGCATCGACGTGCGCAAGGGCGAGCGGGTGACGGCCGGCCGGCGCATCGGCCTGTCCGGAGCGACCGGGAACGTCACCGGACCGCATCTGCACTTCGAGGTGCGGATCACCCCCTACGTCGGATCGGCGGTACCGCCCCTGCCCTGGCTGCACCGCAAGGACGTGCGGGTCGGCGGGCCGTCCCTCGACGCCGTCAGGAGGGACTACCACTGCTGCCGGGGGCGGTAGGAGGCCAGCGCCCAGATCACGAACACGTCGATGGCGATCTGGACGACCGCCCAGACCGGCGCGTACGGCAGGAACAGGAACTGCAGGACCAGGCTGAGCGAGGCCAGCACGATGCCGCTGATCCGGGCCGTGCCCTCCCACGCGCCGCCGCTGAGCAGCCCCCAGCCGGTCAGCGCCGCCACGACACCCACGATCAGCAGGAACCAGCCCCAGGTCGTCAGGTTCATCGCGTAGACGTAGTGACCGACCCGGGCGTAGACGTCGTCGCCCGCGATCGCGGCGATGCCCTGGAACGCGGCGAGGAACCCGCTCACGAACATGAGCACGCCCCCGAAGACGACCCCGCCCGCGGCCAGTCCGCTCCCGGGCGGCGCCGGAGCGGGCGCGGGTCCACCCGGCGAACCGGTGCCCTGGTGGGACGGGTCCCACACGCGGGGCCCCGGAGTCGGCTGGGAGTGCGGCTGG
>JBFARE010000208.1:0-1431 GCA_040674215.1 Nocardia sp. NPDC050193
GGTTGCGTCCAGCAGGATGGTGTACGACCCGGACGCCAGACCGAGTCTGAGCGTGTCGTAGCCGGGAAAGGGGTGGCCACCGCGTGATCCTTCAGAAGACCTACCAAGTCATTCAGAAGGAAGAAGACCACGCGATGACCTCTGTCCAGCGTATCGACCCCAACACCCCGTTCGCCGATCAACTCGCCGCAGCGAGCCCGGACCTGCTCCGTCAGATGCTGGCCTCGTTCATCCAGACGATGATGAGCGCCGAGGCCGATGCCGTGTGCGGCGCCGAATACGGCCAGCGCAGTGATGAACGCACCAACTCCCGCAATGGCTATCGCCACCGTGATTTCGACACCCGGGTCGGCACGATCGACGTGGCGATCCCGAAACTGCGTCAGGGTAGTTACTTCCCGGACTGGCTCTTGGAACGCCGTAAACGCGCTGAACGGGCCCTGACCTCGGTGGTCGCGACCTGTTACCTGCTCGGGGTCTCGACCCGGCGGATGGAGAAACTCGTCGAGTCGTTGGGCATCACGAGCCTGTCGAAGTCGCAGGTGTCTGTTATGGCCGCCGACCTGGATGCCCAGGTCGAAGCGTTCCGGACCCGCCCACTCGATCAAGGCCCGTATACGTTCGTCGCCGCGGACGCCCTGGTGTTGAAAGTGCGCGAGAACGGGCGCGTGGTCAACGTCCATGCCTTGGTCGCGACCGGGGTCAATGCCGACGGCTACCGCGAAATCCTCGGACTGCAGGTCACCAGCGGTGAAGACGGTGCCGGCTGGCTGGCGTTCTTCCGCGATCTGGTCGCCCGTGGCCTGACCGGGGTCCAGCTTGTCACCTCCGACGCTCATGCCGGGCTGGTCGCCGCGATCGGCGCCACTCTGCCGGGCGCGGCTTGGCAGCGATGCAGGACTCATTACACGGTGAACTTGATGTCGGTTTGCCCGAAAACATCGTGGCCTTGGGTGCGGACTCTGCTGCATTCGGTGTTCGATCAAGCCGACCCGGAATCGGTTGCAGCCCAATATGATCGGATGCTCGACGCATTGTCGGAGAAGCTGCCGAAAGTCGCTGAGCATCTGGATACGGCCCGTGCGGATCTGCTGGCGTTCACCAGTTTTCCGAAGCAGATCTGGCGTCAGATCTGGTCGAACAATCCCCAGGAACGGTTGAACAAGGAAATCCGGCGCCGCACCGACGTGGTCGGGATCTTCCCCGACCGCGGCTCGATCATCCGTCTCGTCGGCGCTGTCCTGGCCGAGCAGCACGATGAATGGATCGAAGGCCGCCGCTACCTCGGCCTCGACGTCCTCGCACGCACCCGAGCCACTGCCGACACCGCCCCCGACGACCAGGAGGACACCGCCCCCGCAGCACTCACCGCCTGACCGACACCGGATCAGCGGTGACCGCCCCAGTTACACCACCTGCCGGGACTTGACC
>JBFARE010000209.1:0-1428 GCA_040674215.1 Nocardia sp. NPDC050193
GAGGACGTGGCGTCGGTGACCCCGGTGACCTTCGGCTCGGGCGGGCGTACCGCGTACCTCACCGTCGTCCCCGAGTCCGCACCGCAGTCGCAGCGCACCAGCGAACTCGTCGAGCGGCTGCGCACCGAGGTACTGCCCCGCGCCGGGACCGGGACCTCCCTCGACGTGCACGTCGGCGGAGTGACGGCCGGCTACGACGACTTCGCGGACGTCATCGTCGGCAAGCTCCCGCTGTTCGTCGGTGTCGTCGTCGGCCTGGGCTGCCTGCTGCTCCTGCTCGCGTTCAGGTCCGTCGGCATACCCCTCAAGGCCGCCGTGATGAACGTGGCCGCCGTCGCCGCCGCCTTCGGGATCGTCGTGGCGGTGTTCCAGTGGGGCTGGGGGAGCGAACTGCTCGGGCTCGGCCGTGCGGGGCCCATCGAGCCCTTCCTTCCCGTGATCATGGTGTCGGTGCTCTTCGGGCTCTCCATGGACTACCAGGTGTTCCTGGTCAGCCGGATGTACGAGGAGTGGCTGGAGACCGGCGACAACCGGCGGGCCGTCCGGGTCGGACTCGCCGAGACGAGCCGGGTGATCAACTCGGCCGCGGTCGTCATGATCTCCGTCTTCCTCGCCTTCGTGCTCAGCGGCGACCGGGTGATCGCCATGTTCGGCATCGCCCTGGCCGCGGCCGTCGCCCTCGACGCGTTCGTGCTGCGCACCCTGCTGGTGCCCGCCCTCATGCACCTGCTGGGCAGCGCCAACTGGTGGCTGCCGCGCCGCCTCGACCGGCACCTGCCGCGGATCAGCATCGAGCCGCCCGAGTGCCGCGCCGCCCATGAGAGGCTCACCGAGGCAGTGGAGGCAGTGGAGGCACTGGAGAAGGAGCGCCGGCCGGATGTACGCGATATCGCTGGGTGACGACGGAGCGGAACTGCGCCCCCTGGAGCCCTGGCACGCCGAGGAGTTCCTGGCGCACCTGGAGCGGGGCCGGGAGTTCATCAACCAGTACGTGCCCTTCGGCTCCAAGGCCACCGACGTGGCCACCGCACGGGCCACGCTCCAGCGGTACGCGGACATGCGCGCCGCCGACACCGGCTCGCTGCACGGCCTGTGGCTGGACGGCCGGCTCGTGGGCGGGGTCCTCTTCCTCAACTTCGACGCCGCGGACGCGAACTGCGAGGTCGGCTGCTGGCTGGAACCCGCCGGTACCGGACGCGGCCTCGTCACCCGGGCCATGCGGGTGCTGGTCGACTTCGCCGTGGAACAGCGGGGGATCCAGCGCGTCGAGTGGATCGCCTCCGCGGGGAACACCCCCAGCCTGGACGTCGCCCGGCGGCTGGGGATGACCCGCGACGGCGTACGCCGGCAGTCCTACCCCTATCGTGGGGTGCGGCACGACCTCGAGGTGTGGTCCGTGCTGGCCCAGGAGTGGCGCGACGCACGCGC
>JBFARE010000210.1:0-1427 GCA_040674215.1 Nocardia sp. NPDC050193
GTATCGGATGAACCGCAACAGCTCCGTCCGCTCCCGTACGGACAGGCGCCAGGGCGCCCCCTCCCGTTCGGCCAAGCCGGGGCGGAGCGGACGCGGGAGTCGTCCCGCCGCGTCCGGCGGTGAATTCGCCGTACCCGTCACTCTCACCCCCGGATTGCCGGCGGTCGAGGCTTTCACCGAACTCGACATGCCCGAGCGGCTGTTGAGCGCTCTCGAGGCCGAGGGTGTGACCACCCCGTTCCCCATCCAGGCCGCGACGCTGCCGAACTCGCTGGCCGGCCGGGACGTCCTGGGCCGTGGCCGCACCGGCTCCGGCAAGACCCTCGCCTTCGGCCTCGCCCTGCTCGCCCGCACCGCCGGGCAGCGGGCCGAGCCCCGGCAGCCGCTGGCCCTGGTGCTGGTCCCCACCCGGGAACTGGCCCAGCAGGTCACCGACGCCCTCACCCCCTACGCCCGCGCACTGCGGCTGCGGCTCGCCACGGTGGTCGGCGGTCTGTCGATCGGCCGGCAGGCGAGCGCCCTGCGCGGCGGCGCCGAGGTCGTCGTGGCCACGCCCGGCCGGCTCAAGGACCTCATCGACCGGGCCGACTGCCGTCTGGACCAGGTCGCCATCACCGTCCTCGACGAGGCCGACCAGATGGCCGACATGGGCTTCATGCCGCAGGTCACCGCGCTGCTCGACCAGGTGCGTCCCGACGGTCAGCGGATGCTGTTCTCGGCGACCCTGGACCGCAACGTCGACCGGCTGGTGCGCAACTACCTGCACGATCCCGTCGTCCACTCCGTCGACCCGTCGGCGGGCGCCGTCACCACGATGGAGCACCACCTGCTGCACGTGGAGGACGAGGACAAGCACGCCACGACGACGGAGATCGCCGCCCGCGACGGCCGCGTGATCATGTTCCT
This sequence comes from Nocardia sp. NPDC050193, assembly GCA_040674215.1. GTDB lineage: Bacteria > Actinomycetota > Actinomycetes > Mycobacteriales > Mycobacteriaceae > Nocardia. The sequence continues at coordinate 907 of JBFARE010000210.1, forward strand.
GGACACCAAGCACGCGGCGGACCGGCTGGCCAAGAAGCTGCTGGCGGTCGGGGTGCGCGCGGCCTCGCTGCACGGCGGCAAGTCGCAGAACCAGCGGACCCGGACCCTGGCCCAGTTCAAGGACGGCCATGTCACGGTGCTGGTGGCGACCAACGTCGCGGCCCGCGGCATCCACGTCGACAACCTCGACCTCGTCGTCAACGTCGATCCGCCCGCCGACCACAAGGACTACCTGCACCGCGGTGGCCGTACGGCCCGCGCCGGCGAGTCCGGCAGCGTCGTCACGCTGGTGCTGCCCAACCAGCGCCGGGAGATGACGCGTCTGATGGCCGACGCCGGCATCACCCCGCAGACCACCCGGGTCCGCTCGGGCGGCAGCGAGCTGAGCCGCATCACGGGCGCCCAGGCGCCCTCCGGTGTGCCCGTCGTGCTGGCCCCGCCGGTCACCGAGAACCGTCCCGTGCGCGCCGCCGCCACCTCACGCTCCCGCAGCCCCCGCCCGGCGGCGCAGAGCGGTGGTC
>JBFARE010000211.1:0-1423 GCA_040674215.1 Nocardia sp. NPDC050193
GGTTGCGTCCAATAGCGTGGTGTAAGAGCAGCAACTGAGTTGTTTGCCTGTCGATTCCCCGGACAGCAGGGTGGTCACCGCGTGATCCTTCAAGAGACCGACCAAAGTCACTCGAAGGAAGAAGACCACGCGATGACCGATCTCCAGCCTATCGACCCGAGCGCCTTGTTGACCGACCAGTTGGCGACAGCCAGCCCCGACCTGCTGCGCGACATGCTCTCGACGTTCATCCACACGTTGATGAGTGCCGAGGCCGACACGATCTGCGGCGCCGGCTATGGCGAACGCTCACCCGAGCGCACCAACTCCCGCAACGGCTACCGCCACCGTGATTTCGACACTCGCGTCGGCACGATCGATGTCGCCGTGCCGAAACTGCGGAGTGGGACCTATTTCCCGGATTGGCTGCTCGAACGCCGCAAACGCGCCGAACGCGCCCTGACCAGCGTGGTCGCGACCTGCTATCTGCTCGGCGTCTCGACCCGCCGGATGGAGAAACTCGTCGAATCCCTCGGAGTGAACAGGCTGTCGAAGTCACAGGTGTCGATCATGGCCGCCGACCTGGATGACCAGGTCGAAGCGTTCCGCACCCGCCCGCTCGACCAAGGCCCTTACACGTTCGTCGCCGCCGACGCCCTCGTATTGAAGGTGCGGGAGAACGGGCGTGTGGTCAACGTCCACGCTTTGATCGCCACCGGTGTCAACACCGAGGGCTACCGAGAAATCCTCGGCCTACAGGTCACCAGCGGTGAAGACGGCGCCGGCTGGCTGGCGTTCTTCCGCGACCTCGTCGCCCGCGGTCTGACCGGGGTCGAGCTGGTCACCTCCGACGCTCACGCCGGGTTGGTCGCAGCGATCGGCGCCACCTTGCCGGGCGCGTCCTGGCAGCGGTGCCGCACTCATTACACCGTGAATTTGATGAGTACCTGCCCGAAGACCTCCTGGCCTTGGGTTCGGACATTGTTGCATTCGGTGTTCGACCAGGCCGACTCCGATTCGGTGGAAGCGCAATACGATCGGATGCTCGACGCGCTGGCGGAGAAGCTACCGAAAGTTGCTGCCCACCTCGACACAGCGCGGGCGGACCTGCTCGCGTTCACCGCGTTTCCGAAGCAGATCTGGCGCCAGATCTGGTCCAACAATCCCCAGGAACGGTTGAACAAGGAAATCCGGCGCCGCACCGACGTCGTCGGCATCTTCCCCGACCGGACCGCGATCATCCGCCTCGTCGGCGCCGTCCTGGCCGAACAACACGACGAGTGGATCGAGGGCCGACGCTACCTCGGACTCGACGTCCTGGCCCGCTCACGCCACCACGGCGACCCCGCCGACGAACAGGAGAACACCGACCCCGCAGCCCTGACCGCCTGACCACAGGGTCACGCGGAGATCACCCTTTTACACCACGCATTTGGACTTGACC
>JBFARE010000212.1:0-1420 GCA_040674215.1 Nocardia sp. NPDC050193
CGCGTCCGCTCTCACCAGGGGCGAGCTGAGCCCCGTGGAGGTGGCCGGACGGCTGTCGATGACGGTCGCCGCCCGCACCCCGCAGGAGACCCGGTTCCTCTCCGTCGCGGCGCACTACAGCCCATGGATGCCCCCGCACGAACTCCCGGCATGGGAAACCGCCCTCCACACCGCAGCCCACACCCTGACCACCTCCACGCCCCCCGACCTACTGATACCGGGCGCGACTGACTGACCTGCACCCATGCACCTGGGCGGGTGGTGGCGCGCGGCCGGCGCTGGCAGGTCATCTCGTGGCCATCGACGAAGCCCGGCCGTCGGTTGGGTCCCGGACGCAATCTCCGGGCCGCCCCCGGACAGGCCGGGGATGAAGCCAATCGTGCAGAGCTGGAACCCCCGGAAGCCGACCGCGCACCGATGACCCTAGACGCAACCACTGACAACGGACCCGGCCGCCGGCCGAAGGAGGAACGTGAAGTACGCAGTTGTGGAGGAGCAGGGGCGAGGCACCTACTGGCATGACCCCCGCCCCTATGTCGCCAAGCTGCCCGAGATCCTTCCGGCGCTGCCGCCCGGGGCACGAGCCTTCGCTTCCCACCCCGAGCACTACGACTTCTCGGCACGACGCTGCGTGAAGGACCTCAAGCCCCAAGGGCTGCCCTCGGCTGCCGATGCCATGGACCGCTACGAGCTGCGCTTCACCCGGCCGGGATGCGGAGACGACGTACTCGTCATCCGCTACACGGGCGTCGACAGCGTGCGCATCACCTCCGACGACGGTGGCGCCGTGGACCTGTCGGACTACAACACCGTGCGCCTGGACGAAGTTCTGCCTCACGGGACCGGATGCAGCCATGAGCTCAGGCTGACGACCGCAACCGTGCGAATCGAGTGCGAGGACCTCACGGCGAGCTGGTCGCCGACCAGCAGCTGACCCTGTGCGCCCTGTCCGTGTGCTCGTCGTAGTGCTGGGGATCATGGGCATGGTGTCCAACGACGATGTCACCTGCCCTGGCGGAGCCACCAGCTGCGGCGTCCCCTGAGACACCTCGGAGACCGGGCGCCTCACTCATCGAGCCAGGGGGGACGTTCAGGAATGCCGAGCGAGTCCGTACCGACCTGTCCCCAGTGCGATGAGCCGTTGAAGGCCGGCGCGATGGCGCTCTGTCACCGTGAGGACGACGACCGCCGCACGTGCCGGGTGGTCTGGGGCTGCTCCAATCAGCACGTCTGGTGGAAATGGGCCGACCGCCCGACCGCTCCGCTGGAACGCTGTCCCCACCCGGATCTGATGAATGGCGAGCTCCACAGCTGACATCACCGGATGGCGCTCATCTCCAACCGGAGGAGAACAGCGGGCTTGAAGAAGGCTCCGTGGGCTTGGTCTTGGAGCGTGCGACGACGCATGACTCGTGCCAGG
>JBFARE010000213.1:0-1402 GCA_040674215.1 Nocardia sp. NPDC050193
ATCCCCGGTCGGGAACGCTCAAGACATCGAGGCGCCTGTGGTGTTCAGACGAGCTCGGTGACGGTACCGCCGGCGGCGGTGATCTTCTCCTTGGCGGAGCCGGAGACGGCGTCGACCGTCACCTGGAGCGCCACGGAGATCTCGCCCTGGCCGAGGACCTTGACGAGGCTGTTCTTGCGAACGGCACCCTTGGCGACGAGACCCTCGACGGTGACCTCGCCACCCTCCGGGTACAGCGCCGCCAGCTTGTCGAGGTTCACGACCTGGAACTCGGTCTTGAACGGGTTCTTGAAGCCCTTGAGCTTCGGAAGACGCATGTGGAGGGGCATCTGCCCACCCTCGAAGCGCTCCGGAACCTGGTAACGGGCCTTCGTGCCCTTGGTACCACGACCGGCCGTCTTACCCTTCGACGCCTCACCACGACCGACACGGGTCTTGGCGGTCTTGGCGCCCGGGGCGGGACGGAGGTTGTGGATCTTGAGCGGGTTGTTCTCCGCCATGATCAGTCGACCTCCTCAACCGTCACGAGGTGGCGGACGGTGTGCACCATGCCGCGGAACTCGGGGCGGTCCTCCTTGACGACCACGTCGTTCAGGCGCTTGAGCCCGAGCGAACGCAGGGTGTCACGGTGGTTCTGCTTGCTGCCGATGTACGACTTCGTCTGCGTGATCTTGAGGCGGGCCATTACGCACCAGCCCCGGCACGCGCACGAAGCAGAGCCGCGGGAGCGACGTCCTCGAGGGGCAGACCGCGGCGGGCCGCGATCTCCTCGGGACGCTGCAGGCCCTTGAGGGCCTCCACGGTCGCGTGCACGATGTTGATCGCGTTCGACGAACCGAGCGACTTCGACAGGATGTCGTGCACGCCGGCGCACTCGAGCACGGCACGCACCGGGCCACCGGCGATGACGCCGGTACCGGGGGAAGCAGGCTTGAGCAGGACGACGCCCGCGGCCTTCTCGCCCGTGATCGGGTGCGGGATGGTGCCCTGGATACGCGGGACCTTGAAGAAGTGCTTCTTGGCCTCCTCAACGCCCTTGGCGATGGCGGCCGGCACCTCCTTGGCCTTGCCGTAACCGACACCCACGGTGCCGTCACCGTCGCCCACCACGACCAGCGCGGTGAAGCTGAAGCGACGACCACCCTTCACAACCTTGGCGACACGGTTGATCGCGACAACGCGCTCAACGTACGCGGTCTTCTCGGCGGCAGCAGCGCCGCCGTCACGGCCCTTCCGGTCCCGCCGCTCGCCGCCACCGGCACCGCTTCCGCGGCGCTGGGGTCCAGCCATTGGATTACCTCTCTCTTTTTCCGCTAGCTACGCAGCGACCTAGGTCGCTAGCGCGACGGGCGACTCAGAACTTGAGTCCGGCTTCGCGGGCGGCGTCCGCCAGGGCGGCGAT
>JBFARE010000214.1:0-1395 GCA_040674215.1 Nocardia sp. NPDC050193
GGGGCGGCCAGCTGGGAGACTACCCCGGCCCCCCGCGGCCGGTGGATCCAGGGGTCGTCGTACCAGTGGGCGGGACCGGCCAGCTGCTTGACGAAACCGTGCAGGAGGTAGCCGTAGAGCGTGGCGGCGCCGAGGGAGGTGAACCAGGTCCTGCGGCCCGGCACCCAGGCGAGGAAGCAGGCCACCAGGACGACGGAGCAGCCGAAGGTGGCCAGCGTCATCACGGGGCCGCACCAGGCGGGCGCCCCGAGCTGCGTGGCGCTGTCGTCGTGGAAGAACCACGGGTAGATCCCGCGCGGCGCCGCCCAGTACGCCACGGCCGCCGCGCCCGCGAAGACCGGGACGGACAGGACGCGGACGGCGCGGCGGCGCACCAGGCGGAAGTGCTCCGGCCGGAGCAGCAGGCCGAGGACGAAACAGGGCAGGAACTGGAGGACCCGCTGGAGGTCGAGGTCCTTGCCGATGTCGGGCGAGAGGGTCGCCAGCATCGCGACGGCCAGCGCCAGCGGCAGGGGCCACCGTACGACGCGCCAGATCGGCGTCGTCAGCCGCCAGACGAACAGCGCGGCCAGGAACCAGGTCAGGTAGAGCGGGTCCAGCAGGCTGACGGCGCGGTCCGGGTCGTCGTCCGTCCACCGGGTGACGAGGGTGTAGGCCACCTCGAAGACCACGTACGGCACGGCCACACCGGTGATCAGCCGCCTGACGCGGCGCGGGCTGGCGTCGAAGCCCCGTGAGAAGTACCCGGAGACGACGATGAACGCCGGCATGTGGAAGGCGTACACGAGCGTGTAGAGCGCGGTGACGGTGCGGCTGCCCTCGCGCAGGGGTTCCCAGGCGTGACCCACCGCGACCAGCAGGATCGCCAGGTACTTCGCGTTGTCGAAGAACGCGTCCCGCTCCGGCGCCGGCGCGCCGCCCCGGTCCGGAGCACCCCGGCCCGACGGGTTCCGGTCCGACAGGTTCCGGTCCGACGGGTTCCGGTCAGACGGGTTCCGGTCAGACGAGCCCGACGGGCTCCGGGCAGACAGGCCCGGGACCGACGGGCTCCGGACCGGATCTTCCCGTGCGGTGTCCGCCGGTGCCGGACCGGTACCGCTCGGGGGCGGGGTGTCCTGCCCGATGACCTCCTGGTGCGACGCGGACAGACCAGAACACCTCTCACCCGCTCGTGCTTCCGCCCCAGGGCCTCGGGAGTGCCCGTGATGCCGTCCCGAGCACCCGGGTGTCGAGGGGAGCCGAAACGTCCGGACCTCTACCGGGGCCCTGCTTACCTCCTTCCCCTCGCGCAAACCCCTCGACGCGCGGTGGTGACCGAGGTCATCGTCCACCGTTGCTTCAGATACCCCCAGGGGGCCGGTAATCCGGGTATGCGCCGACGACCGAGCACAACAG
>JBFARE010000215.1:0-1375 GCA_040674215.1 Nocardia sp. NPDC050193
GCACGGCCGAGGCACGAGCGCGGCCGGATCGCGCGCGGGCCGTCCGCAACCGGTCCGGGAAGCGGGCACCGCCCCGGGTCCGCCCGGCGCGACGCGGCCCCGAAACGCCGTCTCACCCGACGGACCACGTTTCACCCGGGTTTCCCCAGCGGCTAACCTCGCCTTCGTGGCTGAGATCCAGATTCCTGCTGACATCAAGCCCGCCGACGGTCGATTCGGCGCGGGCCCCTCCAAGGTGCGGGTGGAGGCGCTGGACGCCCTGGCCGCCACCGGCACGTCCCTCCTCGGCACCTCCCACCGTCAGGCCCCGGTCAAGAACCTGGTCGGCCAGGTGCGCGAGGGCATCACCGAGCTGTTCGGACTGCCCGACGGCTACGAGGTCGTCCTCGGCAACGGCGGCTCCACCGCGTTCTGGGACATCGCGACCCACGGCCTGATCGAGAACAGGTCGCAGCACCTCACGTTCGGTGAGTTCAGCTCCAAGTTCGCCAAGGCGGCCAAGCTCGCGCCCTGGCTGGCCGAGCCCACCGTGATCTCCTCCGACCCCGGCACGCACCCGGAGCCGTCCGCCGAGGCGGGCGCCGACGTGTACGCCTTCACGCACAACGAGACCTCCACCGGTGTCGCCGCTCCGATCGCGCGGGTCCAGGGCGCCGACGAGGGGTCCCTCGTGCTGGTGGACGCCACCTCCGGCGCGGGCGGCCTCCCGGTCGACATCGCCCAGACGGACGTCTACTACTTCGCCCCGCAGAAGTCCTTCGCCTCCGACGGCGGACTGTGGATCGGCGTGTTCTCCCCGGCCGCGATCGAGCGCGCCGAGCGGATCCACGCGTCCGGACGCCACATCCCGGAGTTCTTCAGCCTGCCGACGGCGATCGACAACTCCCGCAAGAACCAGACGTACAACACCCCGGCCCTGACCACCCTCTTCCTGCTGAACCAGCAGCTGGAGTGGATCAACGGCCAGGGCGGCCTCGCGTGGTCCACGGCCCGCACCAAGGACTCGTCGAGCCGCCTCTACGGCTGGGCGGAGGAGTCGAAGCACGCCACCCCGTTCGTCACCGACCCGGCCAAGCGCTCGCAGGTCATCGGCACGATCGACTTCGCGGACGAGATCGACGCCGCCGCGATCGCCAAGGTGCTGCGCGCCAACGGCATCGTCGACACCGAGCCCTACCGCAAGCTCGGCCGCAACCAGCTGCGCGTCGCGATGTTCCCGGCGGTCGACCCCGCCGACGTCGAGGCGCTGACGAAGAGCATCGACTACGTGATCGACAAGCTGTAGCCGCTCCCCCACGCGGGGACGACGACGGTACGCGGAGGAAGGGCGCCCGGTGCACACCCGGCCCCCTTCCCCGGACGGCCGGAGATCGGA
>JBFARE010000216.1:0-1374 GCA_040674215.1 Nocardia sp. NPDC050193
GGCACGCGGCGCCACGTCCAGGCCGTCCGGGACGGCGAACTCCGACGTGGTCTCCGGTTCACCGCCGGTTCTGGGGGCCGCCAGCCCCGCAGGCAGGGCGAACTCGGACGTGATCTCGGGGTCGAAGACACTCCTCGCCTCGTCCGACTGCGGCTTGCGGTACTCCGCCTCCGACACTCAGCAACGCTCCCTGAACGACACCTTCCGTGGGCCTCAGTATGCGCACAGACGCGCGGGAGGGCCGCACGCGCACGCGTACGGCCCTCCCCACGGCGTCAGGCGCCGGCGGTGCCTCAGTGGCCGCCCTGGTCCTTGAAGCGCTTGTAGGACCGCTCGATCTCGGCCTCGGCGTCCGTGCGGCCGACCCAGTCGGCGCCCTCGACGGACTTGCCGGGCTCCAGGTCCTTGTAGACCTCGAAGAAGTGCTGGATCTCCAGACGGTCGAACTCCGACACGTGGTGGATGTCCCGCAGGTGCTCCACGCGCGGGTCGGTCGACGGGACGCACAGCAGCTTGTCGTCGCCGCCGGCCTCGTCCGTCATCCGGAACATGCCGATCGCGCGGCACCGGATGAGGCAACCCGGGAAGGTCGGCTCGTCCAGGATGACCAGCGCGTCCAGCGGGTCGCCGTCCTCGCCGAGAGTGTTCTCGACGAAGCCGTAGTCGGTCGGGTAGGCGGTCGAGGTGAAGAGTCGACGGTCCAGGCGGATCCGACCGGTCTCGTGGTCCACCTCGTACTTGTTCCGCGAACCCTTCGGGATCTCGATCGTGACGTCGAACTCCACCGGTGGCTCCTCCATGATCAACACATAGTTCTGGTGGTTAAGTGTCCCTCACGCTGCTGTGTGATCGCGAAAGGGGCTGGTGTTCGTGCCAGAGCTGAGGCCTTGGCGGGCCGCGAGACCCCACCTGGTGCGGGTCACGGACGCCGTACGACCGCGTCTGGCACGGACCGCAGGGATCGTACGGCCTCGTCTCGCGCGCGTGGCCGCCGCCGCGAAGCCGAAGGCCGCACGGTTCGCGCAGGCCGCGAAGCCGCACCTCGAGCGGATCACGAAGGCCGGTCCGAACGCCAGGTCGTGGCAGTACACCGCGGGTGCGGCGACCGCCGGACTGGCACTGGCCGCCGGTGTGGTGACCGCCGCCGGTCCCTGGGACTCCACCGGTCAGCGTACGGCGGAGCGGGACCGGGCCGCCGCCCTGGCCCGGGCGGGTGGCGCAGATCACGGTCGTAAGAGTGATTCGTCCGGTACGTCCGAGGCGCCCGGCAGCGCGGCCGGGGCGCCGAAGCCCGCGCCGAGCGCCGCGTCCGTCCTCACGGGCCTCGGCGGCGCCACCGGCACCGTGAAGTCCGCCCCGGCGGCCCTGCCGACC
>JBFARE010000217.1:0-1372 GCA_040674215.1 Nocardia sp. NPDC050193
TACTCCAGCCGCACTTGGTTATGTTGTGCGGTAGAGTCTTTCGTCGTGTCGATCGATGGAGACCTGGCTGCGTGGGTGGCCGGGCTGGATGACCTGTTCGGGCTGGTAGCGGGGCGTTTCTACCGTGCGGAACCGCGTTTACGAGCGCGGATGTATGTGCGGGGGCTGCTGGCGCCGTTGGCAGGAAAGAATGGCTGGACACTTGCGGAAGCGGCCGGCGATCTGACTCCGGACGGGATGCAGCGGCTGTTGAACAAAGCCGCGTGGGACGCCGATGGAGTACGTGACGACGTGCGTGCCTACACGGTCGAGCACCTCGGCGATCCTGATGGCGTGCTGATCGTCGACGAAACCGGATTCCTCAAAAAAGGCGTGAAATCTGCTGGGGTGCAACGTCAATACTCAGGAACGGCAGGACGGATCGAGAACTGCCAGCTGGGTGTCTTCTGCGCCTATGCCACCGGAAAAGGCCGCACACTGATCGATCGGGAGTTGTATCTGCCGAAGTCGTGGACTGAGGACCGCGACCGCTGCCGTGAGGCGAACATACCCGCTAGCGTGCAGTTCGCCACCAAAGCCACCCTCGCCAAGAAAATGCTCGCCCGAGCCCTCGATGCCGGGGTCCCGGCCCGCTGGGTCACCGCAGACGAAGCCTACGGTGGCGACGGCAAATTCCGGGCCTGGCTCGACGAGCGCCGCATCGGATACGTGGTGGCGGTGCCACGCAGCCAAACCATCCCGATCACCAAGGGTTGCACCCGCGCCGACCACCTCGTCGCGCAAGCACCGCCAGAGGCGTGGAAGCGTCTGAGCTGCGGTGACGGGGCAAAAGGACCGCGTATGTTCGACTGGGCCGTGGCCTCGCTGCCGGTCTACGAGTGGACCACCACCGCAGGCTGGAGCCGCTGGCTACTCGCACGCCGCGCCCTGACCCCCAACAGCAAAGGTGAACTCGAGATCGCCTACTACATGTGCTGCGCACCCACCGGCACCAGCGACGACACCCTCATCCGAGTCGCCGGCACCCGCTGGGCGATCGAGGACTGCTTCCAAACCGCGAAAACCGAGATCGGCCTCGACCACTACCAAGTCCGCCGCTACGACGCCTGGTACCGCCACATCACCCTCGCCATGCTCGCCCACACCTACCTCGCCGTCACCGCCGCCATCTCCCCAAAAGTATTGGCAGCGGCCTCATCTCGCTCACCCTCGGCGAGATCCGCCGTCTTCTGGCACACGTGATCAAGCCCTTACCCGATCGAACCGCCATCTGGCGGTGGTCGACCTGGCGCCGACGACATCAATACCGGGCCAGAAAAGCCCACTACCAGCGGAGACACCGATTATATAACCAAGTGCGGCTGGAGTACTA
>JBFARE010000218.1:0-1368 GCA_040674215.1 Nocardia sp. NPDC050193
AGGGGGGGGGACAGCACGGACGGGGGGGGGGGGGGGGGGGGGGGGCCCCGCGCTCGGCGAGCGGCCGCACGGGCGCGATCGACTCCGGGGGTTCGCCGAGCAGCACCCGGCGCACCACCCGCTCGGCGGCCCGGCCGTCGTCGAACTGGCAGAAACGGGCCCGGAAGGCGGCCCGCAGGGCGGTGGAACCGGCGTCCGCGTACGAGCCGTCGCGGAACACGCGCGCCAGTTCCCCGGGCGTGCGGGCGACCGGCCCCGGCGGGGCCGCGGGGAGGTCGAAGTAGGCGCCCCGGCTCGCCCGGTAGACGTCCCAGTCGTCGGCGTGCACGACGATCGGCCGGTCCAGGTTGGCGTAGTCGAACATGATCGACGAGTAGTCGGTGACCAGCACGTCGGCGGCCAGACAGACCTCCTCGGAGGAGCGGTGCCCGGTCACGTCGATGACGCGGCCGGTACCGCGGCCGGCGCCCCCGTCGTAGAAGTAGTGCGCCCGCAGCAGCACGACGACGTTCTCGCCGGCCGCCTCGCAGAAGGCCTCCAGGTCCAGTCCCGGCTCGAAGCCGGTGCGGTGGTCGCGGTGGGTGGGCGCGTACAGGACGGCCGTGCTGCCCTCCGGCACGCCCAGTTCGCGCCGGACGCGGGCCACGTCGGCCGCGGTCGCCGTGTGGAGGACGTCGTTGCGCGGATAGCCGTACTCCAGCTGCTCGTACGAGCCGGGGAAGGCGCGCTCCCACATCTGGGTGGAGTGCGTGTTGGAGGAGAGGTTGTAGTCCCAGCGGTCCACCCGGCCCAGCAGCTTGGTGAAGGACCCGGTCGCGGCGGCGACGACCGGGTACGTGGACTGGTCGACGCCCATCTTCTTCAGCGGGGTGCCGTGCTGCGTCTGCACGTGCACGCTGCCTTCCCGCTTGACGACGCCCTCCGCGAAGTTGGCGTTGTTGACCAGGTACGTGGCGCGGGCCAGGACCTGCCAGTAGCGGCGGCTGCCGATGACGGCGTGGTCGACGCCCTCCGGCATCGTGTGCGCCTGGTCGGCCTCGACGAGGAACACCGAGCGGATGTGCGGGGCGAGTTCGGCGGCCTTGGCGTGGATCGCGGCCGGGTTGCACGCGTAGCCCCGCCCCCAGTAGGCGCAGAAGACGGCCAGGTCGGGGTCGAGGGGGCGGCGCAGCTGGCGCCGGTAGTACCAGCGGGTGCGCAGTCCACGGGGCCGCGGCACCCGCTGGGCGGCGGCGCAGGCCTTCCGGTTGGCGCCGCCCAGCAGACGGAACACCGTGTAGGCGCCGGTCGCCAGCAGCCGGTGCTGCACCCCCAGGCTGCCGCCCGGCCCGCGGTACCCGGCGGGGCGGTGGCGCCGGTAGAGCCGGC
>JBFARE010000219.1:0-1347 GCA_040674215.1 Nocardia sp. NPDC050193
GTCAGGTCCGGGCGGCCGAGGTAACCACGGGACAACTGCACACCCGCGATATACAACTCACCCGGCACCCCGACCGGCACCGGCTGCAACCGACTGTCCAACACATAGGTCTTCAACCCGGCGATCGCCCGCCCGATCACACTACCGGCGGCCTCGGCGACAGTCTGCGCATCCAACGCCCGATAGGACACATGCACAGTCGTCTCGGTGATGCCGTACATATTCACCAACAACGGCGAAGCAGTTTCCCGATCACCGATCTGCGCAGTATGCCCGGCCGTCCCGTCACCATGCCGAGCGATCCAATCGGAAAGCCGACGCAGTTCCAGTGCCTCACCACCGAACACGACATAACGCAACGCCAGCGGACGCTCCGCCGCCGCGACACGATCGGCCTCGGCCAGCTGATAAAACGCCGAAGGCGTCTGATTCAACACAGTGACCCGCTCGGCACGCAACAACTCCAAGAACTGCTGCGGCGAACGCGAAGTGTAATAGTCGACAACCACCAAAGTGCCGCCGAACAACAACGGCCCCCACAACTCCCACACCGAGAAATCGAAAGCATAGGAGTGGAACAGGGTCCACACATCCTCGGCGCCGAACCCGAACTCCCGCTCGGTATTGGCAAACAACCGCACCACAGTCCGATGCGCCACCGCCACACCCTTGGGACGACCCGTCGACCCCGAGGTATAGATCACATAAGCGATATTGTCCGGATGCAACGGCGCCAACCGATCGGCATCGGTGACCGGACCATCGTCAGCGTCCTCGACATCACCGGCCTCCACCGCATAACCATCCACCACCACCCGGGAAACACCACCGGGCAACTCCACCCGCACCGACGAATCCAAAACCACCGTCGTGGGACGCGAATCCTCGAGTATGTAAGCGATCCGATCCGCCGGAGCATCCGGATCCACCGGCACATACCCGGCACCGGACTTGATCACCGCCAGCAGAGCCACAACCAGATCCAACGAACGCGGCAACAGCACCGCCACCAAGGCCTCCGGCCCGGCACCCTGCGAAATCAACCGCCGCGCCAGCACATTCGCCCGACGCTCCAACTCCACGTAAGCGAGCTGATCGCCCCCATACTTCACAGCAACCCGATGCGGATGCTCCCCGGCAGCCGCCTCGAACAACCCGGCCAAAGTCGCCGTCTCCGCGAAATCAACCGGCACACCACCAGCGATGAACACACCCGGACCAGCATCGGCACGGGACTCCACCCAACGCCGCGCCACATCCACACGCTCCACATCACCGAGCAAATCGATATCGCCCACCGCCAACGCCGGATCCCGGACAACCGCACGCAACACACGCACAAAACGA
>JBFARE010000220.1:0-1343 GCA_040674215.1 Nocardia sp. NPDC050193
TGGTGCTGGCCCCGCAGCCGCACGCGGACCGGCTGCGTGAGACGGTGGACGAGCTGGTCGGCCGGCCGGGTAGGCGGGTGGCCGGAGTGTGGGTATGGGACCTGCACGAGGGGAGCTGATGCGCGCCGCACCGACTAGTCTTCCCTGACCGGTCAACGTACTGAGTGAGGAGCTCTCTTTGGCCTGTGACCTGTGGCTGGTGCCGCTCGTCGACGTGTTGTGCCACACCCCCGACAACCCCTTCGCCGACGAACTCGCCCAGTACAACAAGGTGCTGGCCGAGGCGGGGCTCCCGCCGGTGCCGGTGTACCAGTACATGCCGGGGCTCTCCGGCGAGGTCGCCCCGGTGGCCGGCTTCGACTACGACGCCCTGCACTTCCTGCGCCGCGCCTACCTCCTCCAGGTGTGCGGTCTGCCGGTGACGCCGGTGGACGAACTCGGCGGCGACTACGAGCAGCTCCTCGAGATGTTCGAGGCGACGGCCAAGCAGTCGCACCTGGTCTGGCACTACGACCACGCGGGCGCCTACGTCCCCGTGGACTTCCCGCAGCCGCTCTCCAACGACGAACTCCTCGCGGGCGGTGGCCCGTTGGGTTCCGCGCAGTCCCTGTTGCGGGAGCTGGAGTTCGTGGGCCCGTCCATCGGCATCGATCCGGCCAATCCGCCGGCCGCCCCGCAACCGCCCGCCGGTCCGACGGAGTTGGAGGAGCCCGCCGTCGCGGCGCCGTACGATCCCAGTCCGTTCGCGCGCGAGCGGCACGTGTGGCTGGGGCTGCACGCGGCGGCGACGCGGAGCCTGGCGCAGGGTTCGATGATCGTCTTCAGCTGACCGTACGTTCAGCGGCCCAGCTGGGACAGACCCCTCTGCACGTCCTCCATGTTCATCACGGGCGTGTAGGAGATCTCGGCTCCGAGGTTGAGGAAGAACGGCTCGCTGAGCACCGGCATCTGCGCGCTGTCCTGCATGTCGAAGAACACGTAGGCGGTGCGCTTGCCGTGGTCGGTGGTGAAGTAGGCCGCTTCGGGCTTGATCTGCTCCATCGACTCCTCGATCAGCTTCGCCAGGGTGCCGCTCCGGATCGCCTCGTTCGCCTTCTCCGTGTCCATGGACGCCTTGAGCAGTACGCGCATCGCACTCACCTTCCTCGGCTGACGCACGCGGATCGTACAAGGCTCAGAATATTCCCGTTCGACCCGTATCGCCCGGTTCGCCGACGGCCGGGGGCACACAGCGCAACGGGCCGGCCCGGGGTGTCCCCGGACCGGCCCGTGGAGGCGGCGCCGACGCGCCGCCCCGTCGTCACAGGAACGAGTTGATCTCGATCGTCTCGTCCCGGCCCGGG
>JBFARE010000221.1:0-1339 GCA_040674215.1 Nocardia sp. NPDC050193
CGCCCGGCGGCCTTCAGGGCCTTGGCCTTGGCGTCCACGGCGAGGGTGGCGGACTCGGAGATCGCGCCGACGCGGGCGGAGACCCGGCGCTCGGTGGGAGGGGTTGCAGCGCTCATGGGTCCCATGGTTTCAGACCGGAAACCGCCCCGGCACACGGGTTTCACGGACTGGTCAGCCGACTGAACACCAGAGTGATTCCGATCAAGGCCGCTTTCCGTTCGACGAGGCGCTGAAGACCACGTACACTCACACGTCGTTGGCCTCCAACAGCCGTGCCCCGTCAGGTGCACACCGAGCACCCGGTCGGATGCGGTACGTTGGGGACACACAAAGGGTCGTAGCTCAATTGGTAGAGCACTGGTCTCCAAAACCAGCGGTTGGGGGTTCAAGTCCCTCCGGCCCTGCTACACACTCCGTCACCAGGATGTGTGCGCAGCGCATGTACGTACAGCAATGCACCGCCGTGCGGCTCAGACCGGGCGCGGCACGGCCACGACCCGGGAACAGGTGAGGACGAATGGCGGATGCCGTGGGCTCCATCGACACGCCTGATGCCCAGGACGAGTTGCCTGAGGCGCAGAAGAAGACCCGCAAGGGCGGCAAGCGCGCCAAGAAGGGCCCGCTGAAGCGTCTCGCGCTCTTCTACCGCCAGATCGTCGCGGAGCTCCGCAAGGTCGTCTGGCCCACGCGCAGCCAGCTGACGACGTACACGACCGTGGTGATCGTCTTCGTCGTCATCATGATCGGCCTGGTGACCGTGATTGACTATGGACTCAGCCACGCCGCCAAGTACGTCTTTGGCTGAGCCTAGAGCGAAGGGCGCCGAGGTATCCGGCGCCCCTTTCGCATGTTCCACCCCTATGTATCCAGGAAGAAGCAGCCACCGTGTCTGACCAGAACCTGAACGACGCCATCGAGCCGGACGAGTCAGTGGACGACGAGCTCGACATCGTCGAGGGCGCGGACGAGGTGGACGAGTTCGAGGCTGCCGAGACCGAAGCGGGCGAACCCGCGGAGGAAGCCGCACTCCACGTCGAGGACGAGGAAGCCGACGAGGACGTCGAGACCGCGGACGTCGTCGAAGAGGCCGAGGAAGAAGAGCCGGCCGAGCCCGTCGACCCCGTCGTCGCCCTGCGCGAGGAGCTGCGCACCCTCCCCGGCGAGTGGTACGTCATCCACACGTACGCCGGCTACGAGAACCGCGTGAAGACCAACCTGGAGCAGCGCGCCGTCTCGCTGAACGTCGAGGACTACATCTTCCAGGCCGAGGTGCCGCAGGAAGAGGTCGTCCAGATCAAGAACGGCGACCGCAAGACCATCCGTCAGAACAAGCTCCCGG
>JBFARE010000222.1:0-1339 GCA_040674215.1 Nocardia sp. NPDC050193
GTCGCGGCGGAGGTCTCCACACGGATGGTGCGCACAGTTGCATTCCTATCTACTCGTCTATACAAGATGCGATCTGCGAACCCGATTTCCCGGGCTCACGACGATCACTCTGACACACAACTTGCCCACTCGTCTATACGAGTAAGCGGGTTGGGGTGTACGAGTTCGAGGAAGGCACCCCCGCGCACCACCGCCACTCACCCGCTCACGTGGCCGGGAGCTGGTACGACAGGACGTAGGCGTCCGCCGCCATGACCGTGTCACAGACCTCTACGGGCCGCTTCTCGGTGTCGAAGGCGGTCCGGATCAGATGGATCACGGGCACGCCGGCCGCCAGTCGCAGCGTGCGCACCTCCTCCGGCGAGGGCATCCGTGCGCGAATCTCCTCCTCGAAGTGGTCGAGGCGGTGGCCCAGCTCTTCGAGACGGGCGTAGATGCCGCCGGGGCCGGGGTTCGGTTCGGCGATCTGCGTGCCGCGGGCGATGTCGAGCGGCAGGTAGGACGTGGCGAACTCGACCGGTCGGCCGTCGAGGAGGTAGCGGCGCCGACGTGCGAGGACCCGCCGCACGGACCCGAGCCGTGTGGAGATGTCCTGACTGGCCTTCTCCTCCTTCACTTCGAGGCTGTCGACCTGGGGGTGACTGCCGACGGTGTCCGCTTCGACGATGAACGCTGACTTTCCCTGCTCGCGATGACGACGGGCGAAGCGATCGGAGGCGAGACGGCGCACGGGCGGACGCGGCCGGACGAAGACGCCCTTGCCGTGCTCGGCGTGGACCAGGCCTTCCCCTTGGAGGATGGAGAAGGAGTTGCGGACCGTCATCCGGGAGACCCCGTAGTGGTCGACGAGCTCAGCTTCCGAGGGGAGCTTCTCGCCTTCCCGGAATCGCCCACGGTCGATGGCGTCACGCAGCTGGTCGGCGATCTGCCGGAAGACCGCACGATCACTCGTGGGGTCGAGATCACCGAGCAGGCCCGAGGAAAGAGGGCTCACGTGTGTACTCCTTTAGGTATCTAGACGAGTGGGCGAGTGCTTGTTGCTACGGTGGAGAGCCTAGCCATCCGAGAGGGCCGAGGAACGTGAGCACAGAACGCCCGCACTCCGTCAGCGTGGCCGGGGTCGTCGTGGACGCCCAGGGCCGGGCCCTCCTGATCCAGCGCCGCGACAACGGTCACTGGGAACCGCCGGGCGGCATCCTCGAACGCGAGGAGACCGTTCCTGAAGCCCTTCAGCGCGAGGTCCTCGAAGAGACCGGCATCAAGATCGCGCTTCCCGCGACCCTCACCGGCATCTACAAGAACATGACGGGCTTGATCGTCTCGCTGGTCTTTCGCTGCG
>JBFARE010000223.1:0-1331 GCA_040674215.1 Nocardia sp. NPDC050193
TGAACCGTCACGGGTAAGAGACCGGCTTCGTTTTCAGACCAGCGCCGGTCGGCGTGGCGGGTTTTGAGCGTAGTACGCAGCCTCGTACTCGGCCGGGCTCAGGTAGTCAAGCCGGGAATGCAAACGTGCGTTGTTGTACCAGTCGCACCATTCCATGAGCGCGAATTCGACCTCGGTCACGGTCTTGAACGGGCCATGCCGGTTGACGACCTCGGTTTTGAACAGGCCGATGATCGACTCGGCCAAGGCGTTGTCATAGGCATCGCCAACCGAACCGATGGACGCCGAGAGACCTTGCACAGCAAGCGATTCAGTGAACTTCACCGACGTATATTGCGACCCGGCATCCGTGTGGAATATGA
This sequence comes from Nocardia sp. NPDC050193, assembly GCA_040674215.1. Classification (GTDB taxonomy): domain Bacteria; phylum Actinomycetota; class Actinomycetes; order Mycobacteriales; family Mycobacteriaceae; genus Nocardia. The sequence continues at coordinate 363 of JBFARE010000223.1, forward strand.
GGCCGGGCTCGACCGGATGACCGTAATGATCCCGTCGCCAAACCGCCATATTGAGTGCCTTGGTAACCAAGGCGGTCGTCTTCGAACTCGCCGCGGTCCAGCCGACGATCGCACGGGAGCAGACGTCGAATACGAACGCCACATACGCCCACCCGGTCCAGGTCGACACATAGGTGAAATCGGCGACCCACACCTGGTTCGGGGCGGCGGCGGTGAAATCCCGATTGAGCTTGTCACCAGCACGTATACCGTCCTTTGCTGGGATCGTGGTCCGGTGTTTGCGGCCTCTGACCACACCATTGAGGCTCAGCTCCCGCATCAACCGGTCGACCGTGCAGAATGCCACCTCATGGCCCTGTCGCCGCAGGTAGCGGGTCATTTTCCGGCGACCGTACATCGCTTCGGGTGTGTTCTGCAGATCCCGCAGGGCGTTCTCGACCTGCGCGTCGGTGATGTCACGGGCCGAGGCCGGCCGATGGCGGGCCTTGCGGTAGGTCCTGGGCGCGATCTGCACACCATGCGCTGATAGTGCGCGGCAGATCGACTCGACGCCGTAGACCTGGCGGTATTCGTCGATGAACCCGACGATCAGCGGTGTCGCGGGTCGAGTTCCCGCGCGAAAAAACTCGAGGCCAGCTTCAGGATCTCGTTGGTCTGCTTGAGTTCCCGGTTTTCTTTCCGCAGCCGGGACAACTCGTCGCGCTCAACCGACGACAGGCTTGAGGCGCCAGAATTACCTGCTCGCGAACCTGCGGCGAGAGCTTTCTTGATCCATAACCGCAGCGTCTCATGGTGGACGTCGACCAGTGGCCCGATCGCACGGGCGGCGGCATAGGCCGATCCGTACTCATCGAGCCGCTCCAGAGCCAGGCGCACGGCCTTCTCACGAACCTCGGGCGGGTAACGCTTCGACATGATGGTGACCATCTTCCTCTACGAAGGAAGCGGCCCCCAACCCGTGACGGTTCA
>JBFARE010000224.1:0-1316 GCA_040674215.1 Nocardia sp. NPDC050193
CGTATGTGTGCTCTAGAGATGGGCCTGGCGCGTGGGGGGGCGGCGCGGTCCTGTTGTTTGAAGAGGGGTTCCGGTGATCAGTGGATGCCGGTGTTGCGGGCTGTCCCGATCGCCACGTAGAGACTCGCAAACCTCAGCGGCGGATACAACCCCTACCGGAAAGTTTTTTTTGATTCCTCGGTGTCGACTAGGTCACAGCCGTACTTCCATGGGGTGGATCCTGGCCTAAACGTTCGAGTGAAAGGACTTCAGCCCTTTCTGCTCACACAATCACACGCAGTGCACGGCGTACGCCTGTGAACGTCACGCTTGTTCGCAGCCCCAGGTGGTCACCGTCCATCTGAAGGGGCAGAGGGGCCTTCGAATGCAAGGTGAACCGGTCCAGGTCGTGCAGTGAGACGGCGTGCTTTCCGTGCGGGCCCCGCTCGGGGGACGAAGTGAGCAACTGGGTGCCATATCGGGCAACCGAGGCCGTGGACAGGCGGCTGAGACCGAGTACGTCGAGCCCGGTATCGAACGAGGCCTTAGGCGACGCGTACACCGGGCGATTGCCCAGATAGGTCCACGGAGCCGTGTTGCAGACTATGGACAGCACCAAATCGGTCACCGGATCCGCGCCCGGCCGCTCCAGGGTGATCGACCCGTGCCGGCGCTGTGACTCACCCAACAACTGGCGGACGGCCTGGCGGATGTAAAGGGAATGGGTGGATCTGCGGCCGCGCTCACGCTGCTGCTCCACCCTTCCCACCACTCCGGCGTCGAAGCCGAGCCCGGCGTTGAAGGTGAACCACCGCGACGGCACCGCCTCGTCCTCCGTGCCCGGCGTCCCGGCGGCCAGGCCCAGCCCGACCGTGCGCTCCGTGTTCTCGCGCAGGGCGTCCAGCAGCGCGCCGGTGGCCTCGACGGGGTCGTTGGGCAGTCCCAGTGCGCGGGCGAAGACATTGGTGGAGCCGCCGGGGACCACCGCGAGCCCGGGAAGGTTCTCCGGGTCGGGGCCGGCGTGCAACAGTCCGTTGACGACCTCGTTGACCGTGCCGTCACCGCCGAGGGCCACCACCAGGTCGACGTTCCCGCTGTCCGCCGCCTGCCGGCCCAGATCGCGCGCGTGCCCCCGGTACTCCGTGGTGACCGCCTCGAGCTTCATCTCGCTCGCGAGCGCGTGGATGAGGACGTCGCGCGTCCGTGCACTGGTAGTGGTTGCCGCCGGATTGACCACGAGAAGTGCACGCATGAGTTGCAGCGTACCTACTGGGTGGTACCGGGCACAGGCCAGGTGGGGATCGGGTAAGAGATCGGACCGTGAGCCTCGACACGGG
>JBFARE010000225.1:0-1308 GCA_040674215.1 Nocardia sp. NPDC050193
AGCGACCCGGTCTTCGGCAAGACCAAGGAGGAGCGGGCGAAGGTCTGGAACCGGGGCGGTCTGACCATCCGCACGACGCTCCAGCCGCAGGCCCAGAAGTCCGTCCAGGACTCGCTCAAGGACCACGTCTACAAGTCGGACAAGGTCGCCGCGGCCACCACGCTCGTCGAGCCCGGCACCGGCAAGATCCTCGGCATGGGCCAGTCGAAGCCCTACGGCTACGGCAAGAACGAGACCGAGTACAACTACTCGGTCAGCTCCTCCATGGGCGGCTCGAACTACGGCTTCCCGACCGGTTCGACCTTCAAGCCGTTCGTGGCCGCGGCCGCGCTGGAGGAGGGCCGCCCGGTCAACCAGCAGTACTCGTCGCCGTACCAGATGGAGTACCCGAGCCCGGTACAGACCTGCGACAACAAGCCGTGGGTCAACACCAACGGCGAGAAGCTGGAGAACGAGAGCGAGTCCGAGAAGGGCCCGTACCAGCTGAAGAAAGCCATGGAGCTGTCGGTCAACACGTACTTCGTGCAGATGATCTCCGACATCGGCCTGTGCCCCGTGGCGAAGATGACCGACGCGCTGCACGTCGTGCAGGGCAACGGCGACAAGCTCCCCGAGGTGCCCGCCATCGCCCTCGGCTCCAAGGGCATCTCCCCGCTGACCATGGCCACCGCCTACGCCGCCTTCGCCTCGCGCGGCATGTACTGCACCCCGGTCGCCATCGAGTCGATCACCCAGAAGGTCGGCGACCAGCAGAAGTCGCTGGAGGTGCCCAAGTCGACGTGCTCGCGGGCCATGTCCGAGAAGACCGCGGACAGCGTGAACACGCTGCTCAGCGGCGTGGTCGACTCCGGCACCGGCCAGCAGGCCGGCCTGTCCGGCCGGGCGAACGCCGGTAAGACCGGTACGACGGACTCCCGCAAGAACGCCTGGTTCGTCGGCTACACCCCGAACCTCGCGGGCGCCGTCTGGGTCGGCAGCGCCACCCAGAAGGTCGAGATGAACAACATCACCATCGGCGGCGTCTACCACTCCCAGGTCTACGGCGGCGACACCCCCGGTCCCATCTGGCGCGACGCCATGACCGGCGCCCTCGCAGGCAAGGAGGCCCCGTCCTTCAACCTCGTCAACATCCCCGACCCGCCGTCCAAGGACCGCGGCGACGGCGACAAGAACGACGACGGCCGCAACGGGGACGGGAACAACGGCGGGAACAACGGCGGCGACGACGGCGGCTTCCTCACCGGCCTGCTCACCAACGGCGGCTCGACGAACGGCGGCAACAACTCGAACAACGGCGGCACGTTCTTC
>JBFARE010000226.1:0-1300 GCA_040674215.1 Nocardia sp. NPDC050193
CGGCGGCGACTGGGTGCTCGACGGATCGAAGATGTGGATCACCAACGGGTCGGTAGCCGATATCGCCGTGGTGTGGGCTCAGGTCGAGACCGGCGCCTCCTCGATCTGAAGGGCGGCCAGCCGGCACTTGGCGCACTCCTCCAGGTGCTTGCGCAGCCCCCGTTCGGCCCGGGTGCGCAGCCTGCGGCGGGCGTAGGTGCCGAGCTGGTCGGCGTAGGCCGCGCACGCCTCGTCGTCGGTGAGCGTGGCGCTGACGTGGGCCTGGAGGTAGGCCTGCTTGAGGCCCTCGCGGGCGCGGCTGGCGAGCACGCGCGTGCCGTTGGCGTCGAGGCCGAAGAGCACGGCGACCTCGCTCGGCGACTCGTCCTCGACCTCCGTGTGCCACAGCACCGCCTGCCAGCGTTCGGGCAGCGAGCGGAAGGCCCGCATGGCCATCGACTGCTCGGCGTCGTGCATCGCGCGGACGTCGGCGCCCAGTTCCAGCGTGTCCTCGTCGGCCGTCTCGCGGGAGCGTGCGGACTGAGCGGCGAACACCGCGAAGTCCTCGACGAGTTGTTCGCGCTTCGCCGACCGGGTCCAGTCGGCGGCCACGCGCCGCACACAGGTCAGGAGGTAGGCGCGGACGGCGTGATCGGGCCCGGAGCCGCCGCGCACCGCCTGGAGCATGCGGGCGAAGACCTCGGCGGTGAGGTCGTCGGCAGTGTGCGCGTCCCGGCAGCAGGTGCGCGCGTAGCGGCGCACGGCGTCGGCGTGGCGCCGGTACAGCTCCTCGTACGCCGAGTCGTCGCCCGAGCGCATCCGGTCGATCAGGTCGCCGTCGGCGGTGGGGACGTCCCTCGGCGGCGGCAGGAAGCCCTCGGCGCGCCGCTCGCGTTGCGCCGGTACGCCGCTCTCGGCCGGATCGGCCGGTTCGGCCGGGATCCTGGCCGGTGTCCGGGCCGACGGCAGGACCGCCGGATCCCCCGGGAGACCGCCGCGCGGAGCGTTCGGCGCTCGGTTCGCGGGCCTGTCGGCCGGGTCGATCGGGCCGATCGGTCCGCTTGCGCGTCCGCCCTGGCTCGGCACCTGCGGTGAGGTCAGGCCTTCGGCCTCCGGGTCACCGTCACCGGACGAACCGACCGGCTCGTCCCCACCCTCAACACTCATCGCGGAAAGCCCCCGCCGCCTGCCTCACCGGTCCTGGCCACCCGGTCAGAGTGCCATATTGGCTTTTGTTCAGGATCCCGTGCGACGGGCCGTCCACTCGTCCGTGGGCGCGCTTCGCACGCCCGTGCCAGGCGCTCACCCGAACGGGGAAGAT
>JBFARE010000227.1:0-1291 GCA_040674215.1 Nocardia sp. NPDC050193
TCCGCTTCTGCTCGGCCTGGGCGGCATCCTCGCGTCGCTCGTGGGGATCCTCGCGCAGATCGTCGAGGACTGGCAGAGGGTGTCACGGATCTACCGCGACACCCGCATCAATCCGTTCGCCGCCGAGTACGCCGCGCCCTACGACGGGTGGAGCCGCGTCCAGTTCCACGAGTTCTCCTCGGTGCACAGCGAGGACGTGGATGCCCGCCTGCGCGGTGACCCGGACATTCCGCTCCAGATCGAGTCGACCTTGTGGGACGTACCTCCCGAGTGCGAGGGAGTGCGCCGGCTTGTCCGCGTCCTGCTCGACTTCGACGACGACAAGATCCGTCTCTCCGACGACCTGCTTCCCGACACGGCCCGGGTCCGGGTGCAGAAGACCCAGTACTCGGCTCACGTGGTCACCAATCTGCTCGGAGAGGTGATGCTGCGGGAACAGCGGCGGCGCCGGGAGCTGGTCTCCAGCGAGGCGGTTCTCCTGCGCAACGGCACGATCCCGCGGTTGCGCTACAGCAGTTGCTCCAACCACCTCGGTGTCGATGTGGTGGCCGTCACCTCCAGCGGTCGCGTGGTGCTGACACTCCAGGGAGACAAGAACGACACGAACCAGGGCATGCTGGCTGCCTCGGGCAGCGGGTCCATGGACTGGAAGGATCTGCGGCACTGCCCGGATCTGTTGCGGTTGGTCAAGAGCACGATGTTGCGTGAGATGTCGGAGGAACTCGGGCTGCGCAGCCGGGATGCGGTCGGCCTAGGTGACGTGCGGGTACTGCGGTACGTCCGTGTGACCAACTGGGGAGGCAAGCCGCAGTTCTGCGGCGTCGCGCGCCTCGGCGAGGTGAACGAGGAAGTGCGGGGGATAGAGCGCCGCTACCACCGCGATCACTTCAGCATCGACTTCGACCCGGAGGGCGAGGCCGGTGATTTCACAAGGGCGGTACGCGGCTACGTACACGATCACGCCAAGCGCATCTCGTTCCCCCTGTACGAGACCCTAGATGTGCTCTGCACCTGGCTGGAGCGGGACGCAGACGCCTGGCCGTGGCTCATGACCAGATGACCAGATGACCAGATGGCCGGATGGCTGTGAACAGGAATCCTGCCGTCCGGCCGAGGGCCGCGTCGCCGCCGCCCTCGACTACTTCCCGGCTCGCCTCGGCTTCGACCCGCTACAGCCTTCCGGTCGCCCCGCCCCCGCTAGCTCCGACCGGCGCGGCGTCGTTCGCCCGGTTCCTGGCCTCGTCGGTCGACGACGGCCCGTTCCAGGACCGCGCTCGTGTTCAAGACCGTC
>JBFARE010000228.1:0-1291 GCA_040674215.1 Nocardia sp. NPDC050193
GGGCCCGCCGCGCGTCCAGCGACCACACCCGCCCGCACCGCATGAACACGAGGTAGATCGACATCAGGTGCAGCACGTTGTCCCCGCCGTCACCGACGAAGACGCTGCGGTTCTGGAGCGAGAGCACCCCGACCATGAACAGCACCGACATCGCGCGCGTGCGCCAGCCGACGAGCAGCAGCGCGGCGGCGATCAGCGCGAACAGGTACACCGCCTCGAACCAGGCCCGCCCGTCGGACCACATCAGCACGGTGAACGCGCCGTTGGTGTCGATCAGTTGCCGGGCCAGCTCCCAGTTCCACGGCCCGTCGGGACCGTAGAGCTCCTGACGGTGGGGGAACTCGCGCAGCAGGAACAGCAGCCAGGTGGCGCTGAACCCGATGCGGACCACGGCGCTCTGGTAGGGCGCGAGCGCCGACCCGGTGACGCGGGCTATGGCGGCGGACACCGACAGGGAGAACCGGTTCACCTCGTGCCTCCCTCGGTCTCGTCGCCCGGCACCGACCACCAGGACAGCTCGCGGTACACCGGGCTCGTCGACACCTTCTCGGCGCTCCACGCCGGCGGGGTCACGTTGGTGGTGCGCGAGCGGATCTGTATCCGCTCGACGGCACCGCCGTCACCGGCCGCGCCGCCCCGTTCCAGACGCAGCACCACGATGCGGCGCAGATAGGTCTCGGACAGGGCGCCGCGCAGGCCGACGGGACGGTTGTCGTTGCCGTGCGTGGCGGTGAAGAAGTCCCAGGCGCGGCGCAGTTCGTTCTGCTGGGTGTGGCTCGGCAGCAGATTGCCGTCGATGGCCCGGCCGTCCTGCGCGGACAGGTCGTACCAGCCGGTGGTCCGCGAGCCGCCGTCCGCGGCGCGGACCTGGGCGCGGACCTGGACGGCGATGTTCTGCTGCAACGGGTTCGGCGCGAAGAGCTTCCAGTTCTGCTCGAACTCCGGGTAGATCCATTCGTCGATCGCCTTGCCGTGCGCCTTGGTGACGGTGTTCGACGGGGCGACGTGCAGGAAGACCATCCCGACGTGGACGCAGACGGTCACCGCGACCACGGCCAGCGCGAGCGCGGCGCCGATCTGGTAGCGGGGGGAGAGGGCGGCGACACCGGTCCGGGGCCCGGGGCGGCGCGGCTCGTCCACGACAGCGGCTGAAGAGTCGCTCGGGTCCGGGTCGAGCGCGGCCGGAGCGTCCGGGACGGCCGGCGCGGGTCCGGCGGGGGCGACGGGACCGCTCTCCACGGCCCCGCCGCGCGTGCCGGACGCGGGAGCCGCGCCCTCGGCGGAGGAGCCG
>JBFARE010000229.1:0-1264 GCA_040674215.1 Nocardia sp. NPDC050193
GCCCCCACGCTCGCCCGTGGGTCGTGCCGCGGGCTACGACAGCTGGCCGTCGTAGTCCGGCAGCTTGTACGTCGTCTCGGCGTGGCCGCCGGAGAGGTCGGTGGCGCTGTTGCCGATGTTCGCGATGATCGTGTAGCCCTTGGACTCGATGGTGACGCGCTGGGCGGTCTTGTAGGCGGCGACGTCCTTGAAGAGGTCGAGGAAGCCGCGGACGTACAGGCCGGAGACCTGGTAGCCGACGTACTTGAGGTTGTAGTCGGTCACCCCGGCGATGATGCCCGGGCGGGCGGTGACGAAGAACAGGGAGACACCGTGCTCCTGGGCGTACTTGGCCACGTCGAGGACCGGCTTGTTGGCCGGCGCCGGGTAGCTGAAGCCGAAGTCGGTCTCCAGGGTGGTGTTGTCGATGTCGAGGACGATGGCCTGCTTCTCGCCCGGCTTCGCGGCGGCGATGCGCTGCTTCAGCGCCGGCAGGGCCTGATTCATCACCGTCCGGCAGTCCTGCTGCCAGGTGGCGTAGTCGACGTCCTCGGCGGCTGCGGCTGCGGCCGCGGCGGCGACGGTGGTGGTGCCGGTGGCCGTCGCGGCCTGGGCGCCGACCGGGACGGCCATCGCCGTGACGGCTGCCGTCGCCACGGCGGTCATGGCCATGCGGCGCGTCCAGGTGCCTCTGTTCATGTGTGGGGGTCCTCTCGCGTCCATGCGCTGCGGGTGTCGTGAGCATGCTGATAGCTGGGAGTGGCCTGCGGGGAACCAGCGGGTTACTGGACGGTAGAGGTGGATGAGAGCCCGATCACAGACCCGTGCAGACGAACGTGAGCGGGGTCACAAGTGCCCTGCGGAGCAAGGGAGTAGCCGCCGTCACATTCCCAAGTCCCCTATGAGGGGCAGCCGGTGACATGGCGCACAGGTGATCGGACCTCTACTACACCGATTAGTCGTAGCTCGATTAGGAGCAAAAAGGACATATGCCGCCAGGGCTGCGCGGCCTGTACAGGCCTCTCGCGTGGGCCGGTGTCGCGAGTGTCCGGAAAAGTCGTTCTGTCAAGAAGTGGGAAGTTTTGCGGTGAAGTACTAGTTTCCGTCGTAGATCACACGTTTGGGCGCTTGTGGGTCCGCGGGTTACCAAGGGATGGCCACTCCGGCGGAGGTTCACGCCGGGTGGTTTTCCTGTCCCCAGCCCCGTGAGGTTCTTCGATGTTCCAGCGCGCCACGTTCCGTTCCTCCCGTACGTCCCTGCTCCGCACTCGCGTGGCCGTCGGGG
>JBFARE010000230.1:0-1263 GCA_040674215.1 Nocardia sp. NPDC050193
GTGTCGGAGGAATCGGTGCCGGCGGCCGAGGAGCGGTCGGCAGCGGCGGGTCTGGATGTCCGGATCGCCCAAGAGTTGGTTGACAAAGCCCGGAAAGAAGGATTGTCGCTGGCCGGGCCGGGCGGTTTGCTGTCGCAGATCACGAAAACTGTTCTGGAGACCGCACTGAACGCCGAAATGGACGAGCATCTCGGATATTCTAAGGGTGACCAGCCGGTTCGCGGGGATGGAAATCATCGGAACGGGCGGTCGCAGAAGACGGTGCATACCGATGTGGGATCGGTGCGGATTGATGTGCCGCGGGACAGGAATTCGGAGTTCGAGCCGAGGATGGTTCCGAAGCATTCTCGGCGTGTGGAAGGTTTCGACGAGTCGATCATCTCGTTGTATGCGAAGGGATTGACGACCGGAGAAATTCAGAAGCATCTGTCGGAGATCTATGAGGTCGAGGTTTCACGGGAGTTGATTTCGAAGATCACCGATCGGGTGGTCGATGAAATGAATGAATGGCAATCACGGCCGCTGGAGCGCGTGTATCCGGTCGTGCTGGTGGATGCGATTTTCGTGAAGATCCGGGACGGGCGGGTGGTGAACAGGCCCGTCTACGTGGCGGTCGGTGTTACCCTGACCGGCGAACGCGACGTGTTGGGCCTGTGGGTCGGCACGGGTGGAGAAGGCGCCAAGCATTGGGCCGGTATCCTCGGCGAGCTGCGTAATCGCGGGGTCGCCGATGTCATGATCGTCTGCTGCGACGGGCTCAAAGGACTTCCCGAGGCGATCAACGACACCTGGCCGCTGGCCGATGTCCAGCAGTGCGTGGTCCATCTCGTGCGGGCGAGTCTGAAATACAGCTCACGAAAGTACTGGAGCCAGATCACTACGGAACTACGTGCTATTTACACCGCGCCCACGGTCGAGGCCGCCGAATTACTTTTCGAGGAGTTCGCTGCCGAGTGGGAACCCAAATATCCGGCCATGATCGCGGTCTGGCGCAACAGTTGGGAACAGTTCACGCCGTTTCTCAAGTTCCCGGCACCGATCCGGAAACTCGTTTATACAACGAACGCGATCGAAAGCCTGAATTCGCGGTTCAGGCAAGCAACCCGGCGGCGTGGACATTTCCCCAATGAACAGGCCGCGCTCAAGGTGCTTTATCTGGTTGTCAGGAACCCGATCAAGAACCGGCCCAACATCACTGGAAAAGTCAGTGGATGGAAGGATATACTCAACACGCTCGCCCTGTTCTACGGTGAGCGGATAACC
>JBFARE010000231.1:0-1253 GCA_040674215.1 Nocardia sp. NPDC050193
GCCATGGTCCATCGACGCGGCCAGTGCCTACTTGGACACGCAGACCACCTCGGCCGCCACTGGATGTTTACTCGGACAGCCCTGGCCCCAACGCCTGACGGTGTACACGGCGGTGCAGGCGGCCGTACCGCCACCACCGCCGCCCCCGCCTCCGCCGCCCGTTCCGCCACCCGGGAAACCGGGAGCCTTGACGCTCGCCAGATAACCGTCCTTGACGGTGTCGACGGTCTGCCAGTCGTCCTTCAGGATGCCGCCGGTGTCACCGGAGTTGGGGTTCCACGACCAGAAGGTCCAGTGGAACGAGTCGGCGCCGTACGTCGATGTCGGCCGGAGGTAACTCACCAGTGCCGCCAGCCACTTCTGGTCCACCGCCGACTGGAGCGTGGTGCCGAACTCGCCCACCCACACGGGCGCGATGTTCTGCTTGAAGATGTAGCCCCAGTACTTGTCCCAGATCCCCGGCATGTTCGCCGGGAACGCCGGATCGCTGAACCAGCTCTGCTGGGCGACGCTGGTGGCGTAGTCGTGGGCCGAGTACACGACCCGGTTCGCCACGTTCAGCTGCACCGGGTACTGCCCGACGCCCATCAGGTTGCCGCCCCACCACCCGGAGACGCCGTTGAAGGACTGCACGCCCTCGACGAAGATCAGGAGGTCGGGGTTGACGGACAGCACGGCGTTGCCCGCCCGCTGCGCCGCCAGCCGCCAGTCGGTGGCCGTGTCCCCGCAGCCCCAGCAGGCCGGATCGTGGGGCTCGTTGTGCAGGTCGATGCCGACGACCGTGTCCTGGCCCTTGTAACGGGTCGCCATGGCCTTCAGGTTGGTGATCCAGGTCGATTCGGGGACCGCCGCCGTGTACCAGAGCGCCGACTGTCCGCCCGAGTCCGGCCGGTGCCGGTCGAGGATGACCTTCAGACCGTCCTGGCCGGCGTAAGCGACGAGCCGGTCCAGGATCTGGAGGGAGTTCAGGCCCTGGAGGTCGGCGTTCTTGCCGCTGCTGAAGTCGATGCTGTTGGGGACGGTCGCGCTCTTGAAGATGTCGTCGCTGTACGGGATGCGGATCGTGTTGTAACCCAGCGACTTCATCTGGTCGATCATGCTCTTGTAGTCACGGGACCAGAGGCCGTGCACGACGTAGTTGGCGGTCTCGAAGCCGAACCAGTTGATCCCGGCGACCCGGACGGGCTGCCCCGCCGCGTCCAGGATCTGCCGGCCGCTGGTGTGCCAGTACCCGGCCCCGGCCTCGGCCGCGG
>JBFARE010000232.1:0-1245 GCA_040674215.1 Nocardia sp. NPDC050193
TGCTCGACGACCGCGAGGAAGGGGAACTCCGGCTCGTTGATGTTCAGCCAGTAGTACGGGACGGCGCTGCGGTCGAGCTCCAGGACGAAGCAGGTCGCGCCCAGGTACTGGTTGCGCCACACCGCGTCGTCGGACGGCGCGTCCGCGGCCTTGGCGAAGGCCGGCTGAGGCGTGGTGACGATCAGGTGGTCGAAGGTGTAGGAGGCGCCGTCGGCGGTGCGCACGGTGACCGGCCCGTCGTCGCCGTCCTGACGGACCGTCTCCATCCGCCTGCCGAACTCGATCTTGCCGCCGCGCTCGGCGATCCGGTCGGCCAGCGTCGCGTAGACCCGCTCGAACCCGCCGTCCAGGTAACCGAGTTCGAAGGTACGGCAGTGCACCCGGGCCCACAGCCAGGCCATCGACACCTCGTCGGCGCGGTCGCCGAACTTCCCGCGCAGCAGCGGCTCCCAGACGGCCTCGGTGGCACGCCGCCCGGCCCACTTCCGCAGCCAGGCCAGGGCGGTCCGGTCGGCGAACCGCTCCCCGTCGCGCACGATCTTCAGCCACGCCGAGGACAGGCCGAAGCGGACACCGGCGGGCAGGCCGTACAGCGGGGAGGTCAGCATCTCGCGCGGTGTGCTGAAGGGGTGCGTCCGCCCGCCCCGGAAGACACCGGTGGTGGTTCTGTGGAAGCGCAGGTCGCCGCCGAGGCCCAGCTCCTCGATGAGCTCGATCATCTGCCGGTCGCTGCGGAAGATGTGGTGGTAGTAGCGCTCCAGAGGCACTCCCCCGACCGGGATCGACGCGGCGAGCCCGCCGAGTTCGTCGGCGGCCTCCAGGACGGTGACCTCGTGCCCCCGCTTGACCGCGTGGTACGCGGCGGTGAGGCCGGTCGCGCCCGCGCCGATGACGCCGAGATTCATGCGAAACTCCACTTTCTGTTGAGCGCGAACTGGAAGACCAGCACCAGGGGCAGCGAACCGGCCTTCACGAGGTTCGGGTCGGTGCCGAGGCCCCGGGAGAACACCGCGAGCAGCACGAACGTCAGGGCGATGCCGGTCAGGCCGACGGCGTAGAAGCGCAGCCAGCGCAGCAGGAGACGGTCGCGCTTGCCGAAGGTGAACAGGGCGTTCAGGACGAAGTTGTTGGTGATGCCGAGGCTGGTGGAGAGCACGTTGGCCACCTGCTCGTGCAGCCCGGCGACGTTGTAGAGCAGCAGGAAGGCGCCCAGGTCCAGCAGGACACCGCTGCCGCCGACCAGCG
>JBFARE010000233.1:0-1244 GCA_040674215.1 Nocardia sp. NPDC050193
CCGCTGTGTCGTGCGGCACTGTCCCACCCGGACTCGCGATACCTAAGCCATCACCTTCCACGGCTTCCTGAAGGCGTACGTCGAGGGCGCGGACGACCCGAACGCCGAGCTGGACGACCGCGAGCGCCGCCTGCCCCAGGTGAGCGAGGGCGACGCCCTCGGCGCCGAGGAGATCACGGTCGACGGGCACGCCACCAAGCCCCCGGCCCGCTACACCGAGGCCAGCCTGGTCAAGGAGCTCGAAGAGCGGGAGATCGGCCGCCCGTCGACGTACGCGTCGATCATCGGCACGATCCTCGACCGCGGCTACGTCTTCAAGAAGGGCACGGCACTCGTGCCGTCCTTCCTGTCCTTCGCCGTGGTCAACCTCCTGGAGAAGCACTTCGGGCGCCTGGTCGACTACGACTTCACCGCCAGGATGGAGGACGACCTCGACCGCATCGCCCGCGGTGAGGCGCAGGCCGTGCCGTGGCTGAAGCGGTTCTACTTCGGCGAGGGCCCCGTCGAGGGCGTGGCCGCGGACGCGGGCAACGGCGACGGGGACCACCTCGGCGGCCTCAAGGAACTGGTGACCGACCTCGGCGCGATCGACGCGCGTGAGGTGTCCTCGTTCCCCGTCGGCAACGGCATCGTGCTCCGCGTCGGCCGCTACGGCCCCTACATCGAGCGCGGCGAGAAGGACTCCGAGGGCCACCAGCGCGCGGACGTGCCCGAGGACCTGGCACCGGACGAGCTGAGCGTCGAGCTCGCGGAGGAACTGCTCGCCAAGCCGAGCGGTGACTTCGAACTCGGCGCCGACCCGGCGACGGGCCATCAGATCATCGCCCGGGACGGCCGCTACGGCCCGTACGTGACCGAGGTGCTCCCGGAGGGCACCCCGAAGACCGGCAAGAACGCCGTGAAGCCGCGGACGGCCTCGCTGTTCAAGTCGATGGCGCTGGACACGGTGACGCTGGCGGACGCCCTCAAGCTGATGTCCCTGCCCCGGACCGTCGGCGCCGACGCCGAGGGCGTGGAGATCACCGCCCAGAACGGCCGCTACGGCCCGTACCTGAAGAAGGGCACGGACTCGCGGTCGCTGCAGACCGAGGACCAGCTCTTCACGATCACCCTCGAAGAGGCGCTGGAGATCTACTCCCAGCCCAAGCAGCGGGGGCGGGCCGCCGCCAAGCCGCCGCTGAAGGAGCTGGGCGCGGACCCGGTCAGCGGGAAGCCCGTCGTCGTCAAGGACGGCCGCTTCGGGC
>JBFARE010000234.1:0-1238 GCA_040674215.1 Nocardia sp. NPDC050193
GGGGCCGCGGGGTGCTCGCCGCCCTGGACGAGGTCGCCCGCGAGCACGACACCGAGATCGCGACGGTCGCCCTGGCGTGGCTCGCCGCTCAGCCGACGGTGGCCGCGCCGATCGCGTCCGCGCGCACCGTCGAGCAGCTTCCGGCGCTGCTGGGGGTGGCCGGGCTGGAACTGACCCCCGAGGAGATCACCCGCCTGACCAAGGCCTCGGCCTGAGGCAGGTACCGGCTGACGCGGGTCTCGGGTTCAGCCGGGTATCGGCCTGACGCAGGCCGGCCTGCCCGAGGTGCCGGTCTGACCGAGGTGTCGGCTCGACCAAGGTGCCGGTCTGACCGAGGTGTCGGCTCGACCAAGGTGTCGGTCTGACCGAGGTGGTGGCAGGACGCAGGCCGGTCTGACCCAGGGCGGGCGGACGCGGACGGGCCTGACACAGGTGCTCCCGGCACGGCATACGCCAGGCCCGTACACCTGCCCCTGGCCGTGGATCCACCGACCCTCGGCCCGTGCACCTGCCCTCAGCCGCAGGCCTGTCCCTGGCCGTAGACCGCCCCCGGCCCGTACGCCGGCCCCGGTGCATAGGCCGGTCCCGGGTCGTACGCCGGCCCCGGGCTGTAAGCCGGTACCTGGCCGAACGCCGGTCCCGGTCCGTGGCCGTGGGCCGGTCCATGGCCGAGGGACGCGCCCGGCCAGTACGCCTGCGTCCCCGGCCCGTACGTCTGCGGGCCCGGGGCGTAGGCCTGTGCTCCCTGGCCGTGGGCCTGCGGTCCGTGCGCGTACATCTGCCACTGGCCGTGGGCCGGTCCCGGTCCGTGTCCGTACGCCGGCCCCGCCCCGTAGGGCTGCCCCTGCCCGTAGGCCTGGGGGCCCGGGCCGTAGCCGTATGCGCCGTGCACCGGCCAGGGCGGCGCGGTGACCCGTACCGGTGGGGCCGTCGTGCGGGCCGCGTGGTCCAGCGCGGGCCGGGCGACGTCCTTGCGCCGCCACAGCTCGTCGAGCAGTTCCCGCTCCCGGACGGGGAAGTCCGCGCCCGCCCGGCCCTGGCGGCCGCGGTGCCGCAGGAACGCCAGGGACGTCGCGTCCGCCTCGTACCGCGCCACCTCCCGCGCCGCGGGCCTGCCCAGGTGGAGCCCGGCGTACTCCCGGGCCAGCCGCCGGGCCCGCATCGAGCCGAGCGCGAACGGCTCGGCCGGGGTGAGCCAGCCCGCCGCCGCGTACACGGGCAGCTCGTCGCGGACGGTG
>JBFARE010000235.1:0-1226 GCA_040674215.1 Nocardia sp. NPDC050193
GCCCCGGCCGCCCCGGCCAAGGTCACCTGGACGGCCACCCCCTGCGCCATTCCCAAGCACCAGGGCGACCTCACCTGCCACTCCTACCGCGTAACCGGCGGCACCACGGCCTTCCAGAAGGAACGCGCCGCCGAGACCGGCACGGCCGCCCGGGTCACCCCCAAGGCCGCCGCCGCGAGCCCCACGGGCTACGGCCCCTCCGACCTCCAGGACGCCTACGGCCTGACCGACGCGGCCACGGCCGGCGGCTCCGGCGAGACCCTCGCCATCGTCGACGCCTACGACGACCCCAACGCCGCCGCCGACCTCGCCAAGTACCGCTCTTACTACGGCCTGCCCGCCTGCACGGTGGCCGGCGGCTGCTTCAAGAAGGTGAGCCAGAGCGGCTCCACCACCGCCCTCCCCACCGCCGACAGCGGCTGGGCCGAGGAGGAGTCCCTCGACCTCGACATGGCGAGCGCCGTCTGCCCGCTCTGCAAGATCCTGCTCGTCGAGGCCACCTCCGCGTCCATGGCCAACCTCGGCAAGGCCGTGAACGAGGCCGTCGCCCTCGGCGCGAAGTTCGTCTCCAACAGCTACGGCGGCTCCGAGTCCGCCTCCGACACCTCGTACGACACCTCGTACTTCAAGCACCCGGGCGTCGCGATCACCGTCAGCGCGGGCGACGAGGGCTACGGCGCCGAATACCCGGCCGCCTCCAAGTACGTCACGTCCGTCGGCGGCACCGCCCTGTCCACCTCCTCGACGACCCGCGGCTGGACCGAGAAGGTCTGGAACACCAGCTCCACCGAGGGCACCGGCTCGGGCTGCTCCGCCTACGACACCAAGCCGACCTGGCAGACCGACACCGGCTGCGCCAAGCGCACCGTCTCCGACGTCTCGGCCGTGGCCGACCCGGCGACCGGCGTCTCCGTCTACGACTCCTACGGCGTCACCGCCGGCTGGTACACCTTCGGCGGCACCAGCGCCTCCTCGCCGATCATCGCCGCCGTCTACGCCCTCGCCGGCACCCCGGGCAGCAGCGACTACCCGGCCGCCTACCCCTACGCCGACCCCTCCCGCCTGAACGACGTCACCACCGGCAGCAACGGCACCTGCTCCAGCACCGCCGCCTACCTCTGCACCGCCAGGTCGGGCTACGACGGCCCCACCGGCCTCGGCACCCCGCAGGGCACCGACGCCTTCACCGGCTGACCCACCGTCACCGGGCGGGCGCGACAGCCGCC
>JBFARE010000236.1:0-1225 GCA_040674215.1 Nocardia sp. NPDC050193
GGTCGCCCCCGGCGAGGCGGCCGACTTCCACATCACCGTCGACCCGCCCCAGGAATTCAGCGTCGACATCTACCGCATAGGCCACTACGACGGCGACGGCGCCGCCAAGATCACCACCAGTCCGCGGCTCTCCGGCATAGTCCAGCCCCCGCCGCTGACCGCCGACCGCACGGTCTCCTGCCACCACTGGTGGCTGTCCTGGCGCCTCCAGGTCCCCTCGTACTGGAACGTCGGCGCGTACGTGGCCGTCCTCACCACCGTCGACGGCTACCGCTCGCACATCCCCTTCACGGTCCGCGACCAGCACCCCGCCGACCTGCTCCTGATCCTGCCCGACGTCACCTGGCAGGCCTACAACCTCTACCCCGAGGACGGCCGCACCGGCGCCAGCCTCTACCACGCCTGGGACGAGGACGGCCGTCTCCTCGGCGAGGCGGACGCCGCGACCACGGTCTCCTTCGACCGCCCGTACGCGGGCGCGGGCCTTCCCCTCCACGTCGGCCACGCCTACGACTTCATCCGCTGGGCCGAGCGCTACGGCTACGACCTCGCCTACGCCGACGCCCGCGACCTGCACGCCGGTCGGGTCGACCCCACCCGCTACCGCGGC
Source organism: Nocardia sp. NPDC050193 (assembly GCA_040674215.1). GTDB lineage: Bacteria > Actinomycetota > Actinomycetes > Mycobacteriales > Mycobacteriaceae > Nocardia. Next base: position 611 of record JBFARE010000236.1, read on the forward strand.
CTGGTCTTCCCCGGCCACGACGAGTACTGGTCGGCCGCCATGCGCCGCACCGCGGAACTCGCCCGCGACAGCGGCACCTCGCTCGTCTTCCTGTCGGCGAACTCCCTCTACTGGCAGGTGGAGCTGGGTCCGTCCCCGTCCGGGGTGCCCGGCCGGCTGCTCACCTGCCGCAAGCGCAAAGGACCCGGAAAACCGGTCCTGTGGCGTGAGATCGACCGCGCCGAGCAACAGCTGGTCGGCATCCAGTACGCGGGCCGGGTCCCCGAGCCGCACCCCCTGATCGTCCGCAACGCCGGCCACTGGCTGTGGGAGGCGACCGGCGCGCTCGACGGCGACGGCATCGAGGGCCTGGTGGCGGGCGAGGCCGACCGCTACTTCCCGCGCACCCCCCTCCCGCCCCACGAGGACCGCATCCTCCTCGCCCACTCCCCGTACGCCGACAGCGAGGGCGTCCTGCGCCACCAGGAGACGTCCCTGTACCGGGCCCCCTCGGGCGCCCTGGTCTTCGCCTCCGGCACCTTCGCCTGGTCCCCGGCCCTGGACCGCCCCGGCCATGTGGACCCCCGTGTCCAGCGCGCCACGGCCAACCTCCTGGACCGCATCTGCAAACGCGAC
>JBFARE010000237.1:0-1222 GCA_040674215.1 Nocardia sp. NPDC050193
CGTCGCCGTCGGCGGTGGCCGCGGGCAGGACGCCGTCGAAGTACTTGCCGACCATCGCGGCCACGCGGGAGGCGAGGTTGCCGTAGTCGTTCGCCAGCTCGCTGGTGTAGCGGGCGGAGAAGTCCTCCCACGAGAACGAGCCGTCCTGGCCGAAGGCGATGGCCCGCAGGAAGTACCAGCGGTACGCGTCGACGCCGAAGTGCGAGGTCAGGTCCTGCGGCTTGATGCCGGTCAGGTTGGACTTCGACATCTTCTCGCCGCCGACCATCAGCCAGCCGTTCGCGGCGATCTTCCCCGGCAGCGGGAGGCCCTGCGCCATCAGCATCGCGGGCCAGATCACCGCGTGGAAGCGGAGGATGTCCTTGCCGACCAGGTGGACGTCGGCCGGGAAGGTGGCCTCGAACTTCTCCTGGTTCTCGTTGTAACCGACCGCGGTGGCGTAGTTCAGCAGCGCGTCGACCCACACGTAGATCACGTGCTTCTGGTCCCACGGGATCGGGATGCCCCAGTCGAACGTGGAGCGGGAGATCGAGAGGTCCTGGAGGCCCTGCCGGACGAAGTTCACGACCTCGTTGCGCGCGGACTCGGGCTGGATGAAGCCCGGGTTCGCCTCGTAGAGGGCGAGGAGCTTGTCGCCGTACTCGCTCAGCTTGAAGAAGTAGTTCTCCTCGCTGAGGATCTCCACGGGCTTCTTGTGGATCGGGCACAGCTTCTGGCCGGCGAAGTCCCCCTCGCCGTCGAGCAGCTCGCCCGGGAGCTTGTACTCCTCGCAGCCGACGCAGTACGGGCCCTCGTAGCCGCCCTTGTAGATCTCGCCCTTGTCGTACAGGTCCTGCACGAACTCCTGGACGCGGTCGGTGTGCCGCTGCTGCGTGGTGCGGATGAAGTCGTCGTTGGCGATCTCCAGGTGTTCCCAGAGGGGGCGCCAGGCCTCGTCGACGAGCTTGTCGGCCCACTGCTGCGGGCTGACGCCGTTCGCCTCCGCGGTACGCATGATCTTCTGACCGTGCTCGTCCGTGCCGGTGAGGTACCACACCTTCTCACCGCGCTGGCGGTGCCAGCGGGTGAGCACGTCGCCTGCGACGGTCGTATAGGCGTGGCCCAGGTGAGGAGCGTCGTTGACGTAGTAGATGGGGGTGGAGACGTAGAACGCCTTGCCACCCTGCTTCTCGGTTCCAGTGGCCGCCATGCCCGAAATCCTACTGGCCCCGCGAAGATCCCC
>JBFARE010000238.1:0-1215 GCA_040674215.1 Nocardia sp. NPDC050193
GCACCCTGCCCAAGGTGCTCACCGCGAACGACTGCACCCGCCTCATGCGCATCACCTACACCAAGGACAACATCGCGGTGACGGTCGGTGTGGCGGTCTTCGACACCGAGGCACAGGCCCTCAAGGTCAAGAGCCAGGCCGACAACAAGAGCATCGTGAAGGCCCTCACCGGCGGGGGCGTCAAGCCCTTCTGCGCCGGCGCGATCTGCCGCTCCACGACCAACTCCTACGGCCGGTACGCCTACTTCACGATCACCGGCTTCACCGACGCCAAGGACGTGACGACGAAGGACACGGCGGTCTTCAAGGCCGGCGACGACCTCGCGGAGTTCACCTTCCAGCGGATCCGCCAGCGCGGCGAGGCCCAGGCGTCGGCGGCCGCGAACAACTGACCGCGGCCACCACACCGTCAGCACCGCACGGCCGGCAGCACGTCAGCAGCACCCGGCCCCGGGCAGCGTCCGCCTGTTGCGCGCCTCCTTGTTGCGCGCGGCGAGCAGCTCGTCGGCCGGGTAGCCGACCTCCTCCAGCGTCAGCCCGTGGGGCCGTACGACATGGACGGCCGAGTCCCGCACCCCCGCGGCCAGCACCTTCCCCGGCCACTCGGCACCCCGGTGGCCGTCGCCCACGAACAGCAGCGCCCCGATCAGGGAACGCACCATGTTGTGGCAGAAGGCGTCGGCCCGCACGGTCGCGGTGATCACACCGTCCTCGCCGCGCACCAGGCTCAGCTCCTGGAGCGTACGGATGGTCGTCGCCCCCTCGCGCCGCTTGCAGTAGGCGGCGAAGTCGTGCTCGCCGAGCAGCCGGCGGGCGGCCTCGTTCATGGCGTCGACGTCGAGGGGCCAGTCGTGCCACAGGACATGGCTGCGCAGCAGCGGGTCGACACCCCCCGGGTTGTCCGTGACCCGGTACGCGTACCGCCGCCAGACGGCCGAGAACCGCGCGTTGAAGCCGGCCGGGGCCTCGGCGAGGGACCAGATCCGCACGTCCTTGGCGAGTCGCCCGGCGAGCCGCTTGAGCAGCTTCTCGCGGTGTTCCGCCCACAGCTCCCCGGGAAGATCGACGTGGGCCACCTGCCCCCGCGCGTGCACCCCCGCGTCCGTGCGCCCGGCCACCGTCAGCTCGTACGTGGTGTCCTTGGACCGGGTCACGGTCCGCAGCGCGTCCTCGATCTCGCCCTGCACGGTCCGCCGGCCGCCGGCCTGCTTGGCC
>JBFARE010000239.1:0-1185 GCA_040674215.1 Nocardia sp. NPDC050193
TGCAGGTCCCGCACCGAGAGGAACGCGCCCGCGCCGGCCGGGACGGGCGCCCCGGCCTCCTTGGTCACAGTGGTCACGACAAAAGCTCCTGGGGACAGTCCGGGACACGGCCTAGGACAGCCGTACGCGCGGGTCGATGAAGGCGTAGCAGGCGTCGACGGCGATGTTGCACAGCAGGATCACCGCGGCCGCGAAGAGCATCACGCCCAGCAGCAGCGGCAGATCGCTGAACTGCACGGACTCCACGGCGAGATGGCCTAGTCCGGGCAGTCCGAAGGTGTACTCGGTGATGATCGCGCCGCCGAGCAGGGAGGAGAGGTCGATGCCGAGGATGGTGACGATCGGGATGAGGGAGCCGCGCCAGGCGTAGCGGAAGAAGACGTACCGCCGGCTCATGCCCTTGGCGCGGGCGGTGCGGATGTGTTCCTCCTGGAGCTGTTCGATCATCGACGAGCGCGCCATACGGGTGTACTGCGCGGCGAAGATCGTCGACAGGACGACCCAGGGGATCATCAGCCCGGAGAACCAGGCGACGGGGTCGGCGGTGAGTTCGGTGTAGCGGGGCTCGTCGAAGAGGTGGGTCTGGTACACCAGCACCGCGAGGGCGAGCGGTCCGAGGAAGTAGATCTGCATCGAACTGAGCACCATGGAGCCCGCGGTGAAGGACTTGTCGACGAGGGTGCCGCGCCGCCAGGCGGCCAGCATGCCGGTGCCGAGTCCGACGAAGAGGAAGACGACGGTGGCGCCGAGCGCGAGGGAGACGGTGAGCGGCAGCCGGTCCATCAGGGTCGACCAGACCTGCTCGTTGGTGTGGTACGAGTAGCCGAAGCAGGGGGCCGGGCAGGGTCCCTGGGCGAAGTCGTCCCGGCCCGCGACCAGCCCGTGCAGGAAGATCCAGAACTGTTCGGGGACCGACTTGTCGATGCCGAGGGTGCGGTGGATGTTCGCCAGCGCGTCGGGCGTGCACGTCTTGCCGCACATCAGCAGCGCCGGGTCGCGGGGCATGCCGAAGAAGAGCAGGAAGGCGACGACGGTCAGCAGCACCAGGATGACCAGCGAGCCGAGGGTCCGGCGGAGGAGGAAGCGCAGCATCTCAATGGCAGCTTTCGGGCTCGTGGGGCCGGCCCGTCGGACCGGCTCGAAGGGCCGTGCGGGCCGGTGCGTCCCGTCGCGCGAGCGGGACGG
>JBFARE010000240.1:0-1182 GCA_040674215.1 Nocardia sp. NPDC050193
AATTCGATGTCGACAAGCGCGATACGGTCGGTGTGCGGATCGACCGCAAGCGGCGGCAGCCGGTGACCGTGCTGCTCAAGGCCCTCGGCTGGACCGGCGAGGAGATCACCGAACGCTTCGGGTTCTCCGAGATCATGATGTCCACCCTGGAGAAGGACAATACGGCCGGCCAGGACGAGGCGCTGCTCGATATCTACCGCAAGCTGCGCCCGGGCGAACCGCCCACCAAGGAGTCCGCGCAGACCCTGCTGGAGAACCTGTTCTTCAAGGAGAAGCGCTACGACCTCGCGCGCGTGGGTCGCTACAAGATCAACAAGAAGCTCGGCCTGCACCCGGGCGAGGCCATCGACGGGTCCGTGCTGACCCGCGAGGACATCGTTTCGACCATCGAGTACCTGGTGCGCCTGCACGCCGGTGACCGCACGATGACCGCCCCCGGCGGCGTCGAGGTGCCGGTCGAGGTGGACGATATCGACCACTTCGGCAACCGTCGCCTGCGCACCGTCGGCGAGCTCATCCAGAACCAGATCCGGGTCGGCCTGTCCCGGATGGAGCGGGTGGTTCGTGAGCGGATGACCACCCAGGATGTCGAGGCCATCACGCCGCAGACCCTGATCAACATCCGTCCCGTTGTGGCCGCGATCAAGGAGTTCTTCGGAACTTCACAGCTCTCGCAGTTCATGGACCAGAACAACCCGCTCTCGGGTCTGACCCACAAGCGCCGCCTCTCGGCGCTGGGCCCCGGCGGTCTGTCCCGTGAGCGCGCGGGCCTCGAGGTCCGCGACGTGCACCCCTCGCACTACGGCCGCATGTGCCCGATCGAGACCCCGGAAGGCCCGAACATCGGCCTGATCGGCTCGCTGTCGGTGTACGCGCGGGTGAACCCGTTCGGGTTCATCGAGACCCCGTACCGCAAGGTGGAGAACGGCCGCGTCACCGATGAGGTCGTGTACCTCACCGCCGACGAGGAGGACCGGCACGTCCGGGCCCAGGCCAACTCCGCGGTCGACTCCGATGGCAATTTCGTCGAGGACCGGGTGCTGTGCCGCCGCGGCAACGAGGAAATGGAATTCGTCCCGGCCACCGAGGTCGATTACATGGACGTTTCGCCGCGGCAGATGGTGTCGGTCGCGACGGCCATGATCCCGTTCCTCGAGCACGATGATGCCAACCGTGCCCTGA
>JBFARE010000241.1:0-1168 GCA_040674215.1 Nocardia sp. NPDC050193
GCCTCCGTGGGCAGCCTGGAGTACTACCGGGGCCAGGTGGACGACCCCACCGACATCACCGCCGCCCAGGCGCTGGACCAGTACACCTCGATCATCGACGACCAGATCCACGCCTTCCAGGAACTGTCCCAGGTCGACGACGGCGACCTCACCTCGCAGGCCGGCCCGCTCGTCGCCCTGGAACACGCGGCGGAACTGGTCTCCGAGGAGGACCTCCAGCTCACCCTCGCCGGGCCCGGCAGGCGGATGGACGCGAAGACCTGGGCCGCCTTCGCCCAGCTGGTGCACACCCGGCGCTGGCTCGTGCAGGACCAGATCGTCCCCTCGCTCACCGGCACGGCGAAGGCGGAGACCGAGAAGATCCTCACGAGCTACCAGTGGCAGATCCTCCAGTCCGTCGAGGACAAGGTGCTCGCGGCCCGGTCGAGCCAGAGCCGCAACGGTGACGTGGTGCTGCCGGACGTGCAGAAGGAGTGGCGCGCCGCGCTCATCGAGGTATCCGACCAGTACTCGGGGCTGATCCGGCTCCGGACGACGGCCCTGCTCCAGCGCAGCGCGGACGAGGCACGTCACCTGCTCATCACCGCGGCCTCGCTGAGCGCCGGTGGTCTGGTGGCCCTGCTGGTGTGCGTCGTCATGTCGTGGCGGATCACCCGCTCGCTGTCCCGGCGGCTGCACGGGCTGCGGATGGCGACGCTCAGCCTCGCGCACGAACGGCTCCCGGACGTCGTGGCCCGGCTGGAACGGGGCGAGACCGTCGACGTGGACACGGCCGCGCCGGGACTGGACTACGGCGGCGACGAACTCGGCCAGGTCGCCCAGGCGTTCAACACGGCGCAGCGGACGGCCGTGCACACCGCGGTCGAACTGGCCGACACCCGGCGGGGCTTCGAGAAGGTCATCCTGGGCATCGCACGGCAGAGCCAGAACCTGGTCAACCTCCAGCTGAGCAAGCTCGACGCGCTGGAACGGCGGCACCAGGACCCGGACGTCCTGGCCGGGCTGTACGAACTGGACTCCACGGCGAGTCAGTTGCGTCGCTACGAGGAGAACCTCGTCATCATCAGCGGCGGCCGTCCCGGACGCAGCTGGACGGAGCCGGTGGCGCTGATCGACATCCTGCGCAGTGCCGTCGGGGAGGTCGCCGAGTTCCGGCGGGCCGAGGTGC
>JBFARE010000242.1:0-1167 GCA_040674215.1 Nocardia sp. NPDC050193
GCCACGATCCACATCGCGGTCATCAACCAATGGCTCCGACAATAGTGAGGGGCGGCCACTGGCCCACCCCTCACCACTTGGAGACACTGCCTAGGCGTGAAATAGGAGCGTTCGCTGACCGACCAGGGCCGCGGTTGCGATTCCGGGCGCGGTTGGGTCCGTTCCAGCCCCGGGGCAGGCTCGACAGCGGTGGCGAGATAATCCGATGGCGTTGGGTGCGGGCGGATGAAATCGAAGGATCCGACCGTCGTCCCGGTCGAGTTCGGGCCGTGTTCGGTGCGGACCTCGCGCACTGTCGCTAACGCCGACAGCGCGCTTTCGAGCAGCACCTGTTGCTCGGACCAGTCTCGGAAGATGACGGGTGCCAGGGCTCGATGGTGGAGCATGGCGTCTCCTCGCAGCGGTGCTGCGCGAACCAGGCAGCGCTGGTGAAGCGGGCTTCCTCGTTCTTCGTGTGGGGTTTGCGATAGCTAGGGCCGCCGAATGTGCGCAGGCTGCGGTAGTCCTGCAGGGGCAGGCTCGGGGATCGCCAGCAGTCCTGGTCTATCCAGTGCGCGATGGCATCGTTGACGATCTGCGGACGATAGCCGGGTTGGCCGAGGCGAGGCCCGATCGCGGCGGCGAATCGTCGCTGCATATCCGGCCCACCCGCAGCCAATCTCCGCCAATGCAGTGACCCCGGCAGCTCGGCAAGGCTGACGGCTTCGGGGTAGGTGCGGCGAACAATTATAAGGCGCTGAAGGTTTCCAGTTCCGTTCCGGGCGGGACCAGTAGCTGCCCCCTCCGGGCCCACCTATGCCGGACATCGCCGGGCTCGGGCTCGCGCCGAGAGGCCCATCGGTGCGCGCAGATGAGGAACCCGGTAAGCACCCCGTCGAAGGTCGCCGCTGGCCCGAGGCGTCGCATCAGCCGTAATTGGGTGCGTTGTGCGGCAACAACTTCCGGCAACTGCGTCAGGTCCGGTTGCGGCAAGCCGGTCAGATCCGGTGGCCCGATCCAGATCCGGTGTCGCAGGCAGACCCAGGGGTGGTGTGCCAGCAGCTGCAGCACTGGCCCGCCTGGATGGGCGGCGGGTTGCGTCCAATAGCGTGGTGTAAGAGCAGCAACTGAGTTGTTTGCCTGTCGATTCCCCGGACAGCAGGGTGGTCACCGCGTGATCCTTCAAGA
>JBFARE010000243.1:0-1167 GCA_040674215.1 Nocardia sp. NPDC050193
GCCTTCCTCACCGGCCTGCGGCACGACTTCCTGCACGCGGGCGGCTTCCTGGTGCTGGGCGCGGCGGCCGCGGCGACCTTCGGCGTCGCCGTGCCGCGCTCGGTCCTCGACGTGTTCACCGGCTCCCCCTGGCTCGCGGTGCCGCTGCTGGCCGCACTCGCCGTGGTGCTGTGCGTGTGCAGCGAGGCCGACGCCTTCGTCGCCGCCTCCCTGAGCGCCTTCCCGGCCACGGCGCGCCTGGCCTTCATGGTGGTGGGCCCGATGGTGGACCTGAAGCTCCTCGCCCTCCAGACGGGCACCTTCGGCCGGTCCTTCGCCGTACGGTTCGCCTCGGCGACCTGGCTGGTGGCCGTGGCCGCCAGTGTGCTCGTGGGGTGGTGGCTGCTGTGAGGCGGTGCGGGCCGGCGGCGCTGCTCCTGCTGACCGGCGGCGCGGTCCTGCGGATCACTCTCCTCGGCGACCTCTACCTGCGCTACGTGCAGGCCGGCCTGCGGCCCTACCTGATCGTGTCCGGGGCCGCGCTGGTCCTGCTGGGCCTCGTGACGGCCGTCCTCCCCCACCACCCGGCCACCCCGGACGGCGATCACGCCCCCGGCGAGGACGGTGACAGCGGCCGCCCCGGTTACGAGGGGCGCGCGGGTCACTCCCACGGCCCCGCCGGGCCCCGCGTCGCCTGGCTGCTCACCCTGCCCGCGCTCGCCCTCCTCCTCTTCCCGCCCCCGGCGCTCGGCTCCTACAGCGCGGGCCGGGAGGCGGCCCAGCGGGCGGCGCAGGGGGTGGGGACCTTCCCGGCGCTGCCCGCGGGGGACCCCGTGGAGCTGACCGTCTCCGCGTTCAGCTCACGCGCGATCTACGACAGCGGACGGTCGCTGAAAAGCCGTACGGTCCGCCTGACCGGCTTCGTCACCCACGGCGACGACGGCACCTGGTACGTCACCCGCCTCGTGGTCACCTGCTGCGCCGCCGACGCCACCACCGGCAAGGTCGAGGTCCGGGACGCGGACGACGACGTCCTGCCCGCCGACACCTGGGTCACCGTCACCGGCACCTGGCGTCCGCGGGGCGCGCTCGGCTCCGACGCGGCCTGGCCGCCGGTGCTGGACGCCGTCACGGTCACGCGGGTGGCGCAGCCGGCGGACCCGTACGAGAAGCCGTGAGGCGGGGCCG
>JBFARE010000244.1:0-1144 GCA_040674215.1 Nocardia sp. NPDC050193
AGCTGGAGGGCTTCGACATCGACCTGGTGCACCGGATAGCCCAGGACATCCTCGGCGACCCGGACGCGGTCCAGTTCAAGGCCATCCCGACCAACCAGCGGATCCCGGCCATCCAGGAGGGCCGGGTCGACATGGTCGTCCGCACCATGACGATCTCCTGCGCCCGGCTCGACGACGTCGCGTTCTCCGCGCCCTACTTCAAGACCGGCCAGCAGGTCCTCGCCCCCAAGTCCTCGCCGATCACGGGCTACAACGACACGCTCGCCCGCAAGAAGGTCTGCACGGCCACCGGTTCGACGGCCAACGGCAAGCTGGTCGAGGACAAGGACGCCGGCCGGATCGCCTCCAGCGTCGTCATCGCCGCCCCCGTGCCCAACCAGCTCGACTGCCTGGTCCGGTTGCAGCTCGGCGAGGTCGACGCGGTGGTCACCGACGGCGCGCTCGCGGCCAGCCAGGCCGCCCAGGACCCCACGGTCGAGCTGAAGGGCGCCCCCTTCACCACCGAGTACTACGGCGTGGCCATGAAGAAGGACGCGACGGACCTGGCGCGCCGCGTCAACCAGATCCTGGTGCAGTACCGCGCGAACGGCTGGCAGGCGTCGTACGACAAGTGGCTGTCGGCGACACTGGGCAGCGACGCGACGACGTCCAGGCCGCCCGCGCCGCAGTACCTGACCACCGGCTGACGGGACGGCGGGCAGGGCGGCGGGACGGACAGCCACAGAGCGAGCAACCGACACAGCAGCGAGAGGTGATCGATGGGCGTCACGGGACCCCCCGGGCCGGTGATGGACCGGGACGAGGTCGACCGTGCGCTGGCGCGGCTCGGCGCGGAGCACGAGGCGATCGAGACCTCCCTCCTCGCCCTCCAGGACCACGCGGGCCGCAGACTCCTCGAAGGCGCCGAACTCACGGGCGTCACCAAGGAACGCTGGGCGTCCGCCGAGGTGTCGATCACGCTGCTCTGGGCGTACTTCGACGCCTACACCGACGCGCTGCGCGGCGCCCGCGACATCCGTTCGCGCCGCCGCTGGTCCAGCCGCGAGGACCTGGTGGAGCTGACGGAACTGCTGCGCGGCGAGTCCGTCACCGTGGCCGGGTCGGTGGCCGGCGCGGCGGGCGCCGGGCCGCACACGCCGACGCT
>JBFARE010000245.1:0-1136 GCA_040674215.1 Nocardia sp. NPDC050193
GGTAGGTGGCGTTGGTGTTCCAGGTGGAGAGGATCTTGGCCGGGGAGGGCACGTTCATGGTCACGGTCCAGTTGCTGGAGCCGGTGACGGTGACGGTGACGTTGAGGTTGTAGCGGTCGCTCCACTGCTGCCCGGCGGACAGCGCGGCGGCACACGAACCGCTGCCACCCCCGCCACCGCCTCCGCCGCCTGTGCCGTCGGGGGCCACGGCCCGGCCGGTCTGCGGTGAGATCCTGCCGGCGCACAGACCCCGGGCGGCCAGCCCCTGGGCGATGCGCGGGATCGCCGCGAGCGTGTTGGCGGGCCAGTCGTGCATGAGGATGACCTGGCCGTTGCCGAGCCGCGAGGCTGCCTGGACGATCGCGTCGGTGCTCGCGTTGTTCCAGTCCTGCGAGTCGACGTCCCAGATGATCTCGGTCAGGCCGTACTTGGCCTCGACGCCCTTCACGGTCGCGTTGGTCTCGCCGTACGGAGGCCGGAACAGCACCGGGGTCCCGCCGCCCGCGCCGGAGACGGCCGCCTGCGTCCGGGAGATCTCCGAGTCGATCTGCGCCTGGCCGAGCTGGGTCAGGTGCGGGTGGGTGTAGCTGTGGTTGCCGACCCACATGCCGGCGTTCACCTGGGCCCGGACCAGGGAGGGGTTGGCGGCGGCGTACTGGCCCTGGTTGAACATCGTGGCGCGCAGCCCATTGCGGGTGAGGGCGTCGAGCAGGGCCGTCGTGCTGCCGGACGGGCCGTCGTCGAAGGTGAGTCCGACGTACCCGTTGCAGGTGGCGGCCGGCGCCGGGGCGGCGGCCCGGGCGGTGAGGGTGCCCGCGGCGGCCGTCGCGACGACGACCAGCGCGGCGGTCAGGGTGCGTAAGGGGATGCGTGGTCCGCTGTGCATGGGGAGTGCTCCTCCTGCCTGGTGCGGAGTGGGGGTGCCCGGTCAGCTCGTGGTGCAGGAGACGGTGGGCCAGGTCCAGTTGCCGTTGGGCTGGACGGTGACGCCGAAGGTGTTGCCGCTGCCGTTGGGTTTGGCGGTGAGTACCTGGGCGCTGGGGTAGGTGGCGTTGGTGTTCCAGGTGGAGAGGATCTTGGCCGGGGAGGGCACGTTCATGGTCACGGTCCAGTTGCTGGAGCCGGTGACGGTGACG
>JBFARE010000246.1:0-1135 GCA_040674215.1 Nocardia sp. NPDC050193
GTCATACGGCGAGTGTGACCCCGATACCCGACATCTGCTGTCAGGTATCCCTGTCCGGCCCCGCCGCCCTGCCCGTCGCCCCGGGTCAGGAGCCCTGCGGCACCGGCCGTACGAAGCGTTCCCGCCCCGCCGTGTCCCGTACCGGCGTGCAGCCCGCCGCCGTGAGCCGCCGGGCCAGCTTCGCGCGCCGGGCGGCGTTCACCCGCAGCGCGCCCAGCATCAGCAGCGGCATCACCACGGCGAGCGGGAGCAGCACCGCGTACTGGCCGGTCAGCGGGGCCATCAGCCCGAACAGCGCCGCCGCGCCCCAGCCGATGGTCAGCAGCTTCCTGCGGTCGGCGGCCTCGCCCAGGGCGTCGTGGCGGATCAGCGCCGTGATCACGTCGACGTCCGGCTGCGCCTCGGGGACCGGCGTGAGCGAACCCAGGTACATGCCGGGCACCGGACGGCCCGGCCCCGGGTCGGGGAAGGCCGCCGAGTTCGCCGCCGCCCTCTGCCGCGCCCACGGAGCGGGATCGCGCACCAGCCGCACGTGCAGCACCCGGTGCTTGCCGACGAGGCGCACGCTCTCGTACCGGAAGCCGTAGCACTCGGCGATGTACACCAGCGCGCCGAACGTCTCCGCCTCCGCGAAGGGGTGGACGAGCTCGATGGTGTCACCGGTCGCTGCCTGGCGCATGAGGGCGGTGATGTGACGGTCGGCGATACTCAAGATGTGCTCCGGAGGTGACGGAAATCGTCATCTTTACATAACGGCTCTGCCCTTTTGCGCTGACCGACGGTAACTTCCGCCTCGTCAAGCAACCCAGTGCTGGAGGACCGATGCACGGGCCCACACCGCCTGCCCCGCTGCCCACCGACCGACTCCGGTTCGCCATGCCACCGATGCACGAGTCGGCCGAGGACGAACGCCGCCACCGCAAGGAACGGCTGGCCGGAGCGGTGCGGATCTTCGGACGGCTCGGCTTCGAGGACGGCGTCTCGGGACACATCACCGCCCGCGACCCCGAGTTCGACGACTGCTTCTGGGTCAATCCGTTCGGTATGCCCTTCAAGCACGTCACCGTGGGTGACCTGGTGCTGGTCAACGCCGAAGGACAGGTCGTCGAGGGCCGCTACCACGTCAACCAGGCCG
>JBFARE010000247.1:0-1123 GCA_040674215.1 Nocardia sp. NPDC050193
GCCGGGCCAGCGCCTCGTCCTGGACCTGAGCGGCATGGAGTTCTGCGACTCCAGCGGCATCACCGCGCTGATCGCCGCCCACCAGCACGCCCTCGCCGCCCACGCCGACATCGCCCTCGCCGGCGTCCCGGCGAACACGCTGCGCATCCTGCGCATCGTCGGCCTGGACCAGGTCTTCCCCCTGCACCCCGACAGCGACAGCGCCGTCCGGGACGGCCGGCCGAGCCGCTGACGACGTAGGGACGGGTTCCGGGTGCGGAGCCCGGAATGTCGCGCGGGGGTCTTGCGAAATCAAGGGCCGTACGGTGCCGGCGTCAGCGCAGCACGGCCGCCACCAGGTCGGAGCCCAGCGCCGCCAGGGCGGGCAGGTCGAGGGTGTAGCGGACGTAGCGGCCGTGTCTGCTGGGCGTGAGCAGGCCCGCGCGGCGCAGGACGGCGAGGTGGCGGGAGACCTCCGGCGGCGTGAGGTCCCAGGCGTGGGCCAGCTCCCGGTTGGTGTGCGGTCCCCGGGCCAGATTGCGCAGCAGCCGCAGCCGTACGGGATGGGCGAGGGCCTCCAGCCGCAGGGTGACCGTCTCCAGCGGCACCGGCTCGGCCGGGCCCGGTTCGCCCACCGGGTACTGCACCACCGGCTGCCACCCGGGCGCGTGCACCGCCACCAGGTGGGGGCGGCCGAAGACGCTGGGGATGAAGGTGACCCCGGTGCCGTCGGCGGTGGTCGCCTTGTCCTGGAGCTTGTCGACGATGATGCAGTCACCGGTCGGGGCCAGGGTCACCGCGTCGGAGACCGACGCGAGCGCCGCCGCGATGCCCTGGCGCTTCAGCAGGTCGTTCTTCAGCCGCAGGTCGGTGGCGAGGCGCACCGCGACGCCCGCCCAGGTGGCGTCGAAGAACGCCTCGGCGCACTGTTCGAAGGTGTGCCGCACCCGGGCCCGCACGGCGGCCGGGTCGGCGAGCAGCCGTTCCGCGAAGGCCTCCTGGAGCGCGCCGCGGGACTGGGCCAGGTCCAGGGCCCGCTCGCGCTCGGTCGCGTCGGTCAGCGGGGAGGGCGCCCCGAAGTGGATCCGGTTGCTGCCGCACGTGGTGACGAGCGCGGCGGTCACGTACCGCTCGTCGTCGATCC
>JBFARE010000248.1:0-1109 GCA_040674215.1 Nocardia sp. NPDC050193
CAGCGACTCCTCGCTGTACTCGATCATCGAGCGGTAGTGGGGCGTGCCGAGGTAGTAGCGCAGCACGATCGGGCGCCACTGCTTCACCATCTCGGAGACGAGGACGCTGTTGCCCAGCGACTTCGACATCTTCTCGCCCGCCATGGTGACCCAGGCGTTGTGCACCCAGTACCGCGCGAACTCGTCGCCGTAGGCCTTGGCCTGGGCGATCTCGTTCTCGTGGTGCGGGAAGATCAGGTCGAGGCCGCCGCCGTGGATGTCGAAGACGGGACCCAGGTACTTGTGCGCCATCGCCGAGCACTCCAGGTGCCAGCCGGGACGCCCGCGGCCCCAGGGGGTCTCCCAGCTCGGCTCGCCCGGCTTGACGGACTTCCACAGCGCGAAGTCGCGCTGGTCGCGCTTGCCGGTCTCGCCGTCGCCCGAGGGCTGGCGCAGGTCGTCCAGGTCCTGGTTGGACAGCTCCAGGTAGCCCGGGAACGAGCGCACGTCGAAGTAGACGTTGCCGTCGGACTCGTAGGCGTGGCCGCGCTCGATCAGGCCGCGCATCATCTCGATCATCTCGGGGACGTGCCCGGTGGCGCGGGGCTCGTAGGTCGGCGGCAGGCAACCGAGCGCCTGGTAGCCGTCGTTGAACGCCCGCTCGTTCTCGTACCCGATCGACCACCAGGGGCGGCCCTGGTCGTGCGACTTGGCGATGATCTTGTCGTCGATGTCGGTGACGTTGCGGATGAACGTGACGTCGTAGCCGCGGTGGGTGAACCAGCGGCGCATGATGTCGAAGTTCAGGCCCGAGCGGATGTGGCCGATGTGCGGGGCCGACTGCACGGTGGCACCACAGAGGTAGATCGAGACACAACCCGGCTGGAGCGGGGCGAAGTCACGGATCTGCCGGGCACTGGTGTCGTACAGGCGAATGGTCACCTCTCCAGGGTAGTGGGCGCGAGGCGATGCCCCGAGCCCCTTCCCCGCAAGGGCCACACATTCGTGACATGCCATGGCATATGTCGGCTCACCCGGCAGGCGCGAGGTCAGCCGGCGGGTGCGCCGGTGCGCGCCACGAGCGCCGTCGCGATCGCCATCAGCCCCTCGTCGCGGCCCGGGAAGCCGAG
>JBFARE010000249.1:0-1100 GCA_040674215.1 Nocardia sp. NPDC050193
GACGCCGGGCCCTGACGGCCCGCCCGGGGCGCGGCGGGCGGCGGAGGTGACGCCCGCCCCGCCGCCCGTCGCGTCCGTCGATTCGCGGCATTGCACCACTCATCGCGCGTTCGGACCGCGTTCACATCGCGCCCCTACGTTCGCCGAATGCCTGACATATCCAGCCGGGTGCAGGAGTCTCGCGTACCGCGTCAGCCCGGCGGCGCCGCGCTCGTCTCCTATGTGCTGCCCGTCTTCAACGAACAGGACGGAATCCGCCACTTCCACGAGGAACTCGTGGCGGCCCTGGGCGAACGCCCGGAATTCACTTATGAGTTGGTGTACGTCAACGACGGCTCCAGCGACGGCACGCCTCAGATCCTGGAAGACATCGCGAAGAACGACCGGCGCGTCCGGGTCGTCGACTTCGCCCGCAACTTCGGGCACCAGATGGCCATCACGGCCGGGATCGACGAGGCGCGCGGCGACGCCGTCATCGTCATGGACACCGACCTCCAGGACCCGCCCGCCGTCAGCCTGCGGCTGATCGACGCCTGGCGGGACGGGGCGGAGATCGTGCACGCCCGCCGGCGCAGCCGCCGGGACACGTTCTTCAAACGGGCCACCGCGCACGCCTACTACCGGCTCCTGCGGTCCTCCACCGACGTGGACATCCCGCTGGACACCGGCGACTTCCGGCTCATGGACCGGCGCGCCGCCGACGAACTGCGCCGCTTCCGCGAGCGCAGCCGGTTCGTGCGCGGCATGGTCGCCTCGATCGGTTTCCGGCAGAGCGAGGTGAGCTTCGACCGCGACGAGCGGTTCGCCGGGGAGACCAAGTACCCGCTGCGCAAGATGGCGCGGCTCGCCATCGACGGCCTGACCGGCTTCTCCACCGCACCCCTGCGGATGATCACCAAGCTGGGCTTCGCGGTGCTCGCGCTCTCCCTCGTCGGCATCTGCTACGCGCTGGCCATGAAGGTCCTGCGGCCCGAGATCACGGTCTCCGGCTGGACGATGCTGATGGTCGTCGTGCTGTTCATGGGCGGTGTGCAGATGCTGTCGCTCGGCGTGCTGGGCAGCTACGTGGGCCGTACGTACAACGAGGTGCAGGGCCGTCC
>JBFARE010000250.1:0-1092 GCA_040674215.1 Nocardia sp. NPDC050193
GAAGTAGTTACGACCGATGCGGCCAAAGCCGTTGATGCCTACGCGGATCGTCACGAACCGATCTCCTCGTTGGTACGCCGGCCATGCGGTGCCGGCGAGCTGTATTTGGGATGTCCCCGACCACCACCGACCCTACCTCTCCGAGGCCGCCGGAGTGACATCGACTCCGCCCATACACGGCAGGGCGGTCCGTACCCGCCAGTAGGGGTACGGACCGCCCGGGCCGGGGGCCCGATCGGCCGGTCCGGTCACCGGTCGTCACCCGGTGTGGACCGTCCCGGATCAGCTCTCGAGTGAGGCGAGGGCCTTTCCGATGAGCGCCTTGCGGTCGGCCGGCGAGGCCACGTGCTCCAGGCCGAAGCCCAGCAGCACGGTGTCGTCGGTGGTGACCGCTCCGTACGTCCGGAACAGGGCTCCGGTGCGCGCCCAGTCCTTCAGTACGGCCGGGCTGCCCGGCGGCGGGCCGGCGGCGCGCCAGGCGCCGAGCGACGTCTCGAAGCCCTCCGTCTCGGTGGCCGTGCCGCCGACGACCAGCGAGGCGTCGTCCGCGAGGACTCCATGGCCGCCGCTGCCGGGGTCGGTGACGTAGGCGATCGAGACCTCGACGTTCTTGCCCGCGTACGCGCTGAGGTCGAAGTCGAGCTGCTGCCAGCCGCTGGAGGCGCCGGTGAGGGCGTTCCAGGAGCCGGTGGTGCCGGTCGCGGCGCAGTCGCCGGAGCCGAGGGTGAGGTAGTGCGCGAGCCACGGGTGCTCGCCGACGTAGAACCCGGCGCCGCACTCGGCGGGGACGGCGGTGCTGGTGGCGCCGCCGGCCTCGGGCAGCGTCGTCCAGTCGTCGGAGCCGACCGTGTGGATCTCGACGATCGCGTTGTCGTAGCCGGGCTCGGTGTCCCACAGCAGCCTCGTCCGCAGGGCCGGCTTGCTCGCCGCGGCGACCCCGCTGAGGTCGACGGTGCGGGTGAGGCGCTTGTAGCCGTCGTCGGTGTGGACGGCGGCGGCCATGTACGAGCCCGTGTACGGGCCGTACGGGTTGACCGTCCCCGCGAACTGGCCGGCTCCGGCGCTGGCGAACTGCGGGTACGCGGCGGCCGG
>JBFARE010000251.1:0-1044 GCA_040674215.1 Nocardia sp. NPDC050193
GTGCCCCGCCGAGGACGGACCCCCAGCGCCGCCACCCGCGGGCGTCCCGCGGCGCGCCGTCCCCGGGCGGGCCACCGGGGTGCGGCGGGTGGGGAGGGAACGGAGGACTGGTGGCCACGGCATCGACCCTAACGAGGGAGGGGACTGTGGTGGTGGGGAGCTCGATCGGTCCCCGGGCCGGTCAGCGGTCCCCGGGGCGGACGCGATGCTGTACGCGGCGGAAGAGCAGATCGTTCACGACGTGACCCTTGTCCAGGCCCTGTCCCTCGAAACGGGTCAGCGGCCGGAACTCGGGCCGGGGCGCGAAGCCGCCGTCCGCCCGGGTGTTCTCGAAGTCGGGGTGCGCGGTCAGCACCTCGAGCATCTGCTCGGCGTACGGCTCCCAGTCGGTGGCGCAGTGCACGACCGCGCCCGGCTTCAGACGGGTCGCGACCAGGTCGAGGAACTCCGGCTGGATGAGGCGCCGCTTGTGGTGGCGCTTCTTCGGCCAGGGGTCGGGGAAGTACACGCGCAGCCCGTCCAGCGAGTCCGCCGGCAGCATCTCGCGCAGCAGGATGATCGCGTCGCCGTTGGCGACCCGGACGTTGGTCAGCCCGGTGCGGTCCGCGAGGTTGAGCAGGTTGCCCTGGCCGGGGGTGTGCACGTCCACCGCGAGGATGCCGGTGTCCGGGTCGGCCGCCGCCATCTGCGCGGTCGCCTCCCCCATGCCGAAGCCGATCTCCAGCACGACGGGACGGTCCGTGCCGAACAGCTCGGCCAGGTCCACGGCGTGCCCGTCGATGTCGAGGCCCCACTTGGCCCACAGCCGCTGCAGGGCGTCCGCCTGCCCGGCCGTCACCCGGCTGCGCCGCGGCTGGAAACTCCGGATCCGCCGCTCGAAGTGCGATCCGGCGGGATCCGCCTTGGGCCCGTCGGGGAAGCGGGGCTCTCCCTTGGCGCGGGTGTGCCGGACGGACTCGCCCGGGTGGTGCTCGCCGCCGGGGAGGGACGGAGGGATCTCGGGGGTGCTCACGGAATCAGACACAGTGCGCTCGATTTTACGGG
>JBFARE010000252.1:0-1042 GCA_040674215.1 Nocardia sp. NPDC050193
CTACGGCTTCACCCGCGCCGAGTCCGAGGGCTGGAGCGACTCCGTGACCATCGGCATGTTCGTCGCGGCCGCCGTACTGCTGGCCGCCTTCGTCATCGTCGAGTCGAAGGTCAAGGCCCCGCTGCTGCCGCTGCGCGTGATCACCGAGCGCAACCGTGGTGGTGTCTACCTCTCCCTGGGCCTCGCGATCATCGCGATGTTCGGTCTGTTCCTCTTCCTGACCTACTACCTGCAGATCGTGAAGGGGTACACGCCGGTCAAGACCGGTTTCGCCTTCCTTCCGATGATCGCGGGCATGATCACCGGCTCCACCCAGATCGGTACCCGTCTGATGACGCGGGTTCCGCCGCGCCTGCTCATGGGCCCGGGCTTCCTGGTCGCCGCGGTCGGCATGCTGCTGCTGACCCAGCTTCAGATCGACACCTCGTACGCGGCCGTGCTGCTGCCGGGCATGCTGCTCCTCGGCCTCGGTATGGGTACGGCGTTCATGCCGGCCATGTCCATGGCCACGCTGGGCGTCGAGCCCCGGGACGCCGGTGTCGCCTCCGCGATGGTCAACACCTCGCAGCAGGTCGGCGGCGCGATCGGCACCGCCCTGCTGAACACCATCGCCGCGTCCGCGACGACGTCGTACATCAAGGACCACGTCGCCGGCGCCGCCTCCAAGCCGCAGCAGCAGCTGGTGCAGCTGGAGGGCATGGTGCACGGCTACACCAGCGCCATCTGGTTCGCCGTCGGCATCCTGGTCGCGGCCGCCGCGATCGCCCTGACCCTCATCAACGCCGGCAAGCCGGACATGGGCGCGGTCGCGGGCTCCGGAGCCGAGGAGGGCGAGGACGCCGCGGTGCCGGTGATGGTCCACTGACCCGGACCCCGGCCTGACCCGCCCCACCCGCCCCAGGGGAAGGCGACTGGCGGGAAACCGACCGACGGGAAACCGACCCACGGGGTACCGACAGACAGGGAACTAGCGGAGCCAGGGCAGGTCCGCACCCGCTTCCTCGGGCTGAAGTCCCGCGGCGACGATCTGCATGATCTCGCC
>JBFARE010000253.1:0-1037 GCA_040674215.1 Nocardia sp. NPDC050193
TGTTCGCCGAGCCGCTCACCGGAGGTGGAGACCTGCTCGGCGAGCACCACGCCCTCGTGTCCGCGGGGTACGACGGCGAGGACGCTCCGGCCCTGCCCGGTGTGCGCCGGTACGACGAGGTGGTCCGCGTCGAAGGCCCACGGCACCATCGTCTGCACGCCGTCCAGCACCCAGTGGCCGTCGTCCTGACCGTCCTGGGCCTGACCGTCCTGGGCGTGATGCCGTGCCGTGACGGCGAGTTCGGCCGGGTCGTGGCCGGTGAGGCCGTTCGCGGCGACGGTGAGGACCAGCTCGCCCCGGGCGGCCCTGGCCGGCAGCGACGACCTCAACTCCGGCCCGCCGTAGGCCTGGAGGGCGGCCAGGGCCGCGCTGTTCTCCAGCAGGGGCACCCGGGCCAGTACCTTCGCCGATTCGCGCAGCACCAGACAGAGTGCGACGGCGTCGAGGCCGGCGCCGCCGGACTCCTCGTCCAGCAGCAGGCCCAGCAGGTCGGCCGCGGCGAGGCGGTCCCACAGCGCGCGGTCGAAGCCCTCGGCCACGGCGCCCCGGGTGACCGCAGGGCTCGGCACGGCGTCGGGGGCGACCCCGGCGAACACCCCGCGGGCCGCCTCGGCCGCTGCCTGCTGCTCCTCGGTGAAGGTGAAGTCCACGGCCTGTCCTCCCGACGGGTCAGCTGATCTGACGGAGCGTCAAGATAGAACAGGTTCTAGAAGAAGGGAACGGTCGGTCGCCCTTCCGGTGGCTCGAATTACGGGGGTTCACCGGTCGAAGTCGACCTCCACCGCCTCCGTCAGCGGATGCGACTGGCACGCCAGCACATAGCCGGACTCGGTCTCCTCCGGCTCCAGGGCGAAGTTGCGGTCCATGCGCACCTCACCGGAGACCAGGAAGGCCCGGCAGGTGCCGCACACCCCGCCCTTGCAGGCGTAGGGCGCGTCGGGCCGGTTGCGCAGGACCGTCTCCAGGACCGACTCGCCGTCCTGGACGGGCCAGCTGCCGCCGCGGCCGTCGAGCCGGGCGGTCACGGTGCTGTGGGC
>JBFARE010000254.1:0-1028 GCA_040674215.1 Nocardia sp. NPDC050193
GAGGAGGCGGCGTCAGAGACGACGGAGTCCACTCAGCACCCTTTCCAGCAGAGCGCGGTCGGGACGGCCCGTACCGTGAGCGGTACCGGTGCCGTACACACGGATCTTTCCCTGGTCGGCGAGGTCGCTGAGGAGCACCCGGACCACGCCGAGCGGCATCTTCAGCAGCGCGGCGATCTCGGCCACCGTGCGCATCCGGCGGCACAGTTCGACGATGGCCCGCAGTTCCGGCATGACCGTCGACTTGAGCGAGCCGTTGGTCAGCTCCTTGCGCTCCTCCGGAGCGTCCAGGGCCGCCACGAAGGTCTCGACCAGCAGGACGTGGCCGAAGCGGGTGCGGCCGCCGGTGAGCGAATAGGGGCGCACCCGGGCCGGTTTGCGGTCGCCGCCGCGGACGGGGAGCTGCTGCCTGCCGCCCTGCGGCGGCTGCGGGAAGGCGCTCATCGCACGCCTCCCGCCGTCGCGGACTCCAGTGACTGCCGCAGCTCGCTGCGCAGTTCGGGCGTCAGGACGTGGCCGGCGCGGCCCACGAACAACGCCATGTGGTAGGCCACGACGCTCATGTCGCAGTCCGCGGAGCCGTGCACGCCGAGGAGCGAGCCGTCGCTGATCGACATGACGAAGAGGCTGCCCTCGTCCATGGCGATCATGGTGTGCTTCACCCCGCCGAACGCCATGAGCTTGGCGGCCCCGATGGTGAGGCTGCCGATGCCGGAGACGATGGTGGCGAGATCGGCGGAGGAGCCGCGCGGGCCGGAGACCTTGGTCTCGCGGGCCTCGCGGGCCTGGAGGTTGCGCGTCGCGTCCGAGGACAGCAGGAGCAGGCCGTCCGAGGACACCACGGCGACGGACTGGATGCCGGGGACCTCCTCCACGAGGTTGGTCAACAGCCAGTGCAGGTTACGGGCTTCACTGCTCAGTCCGAAGGTACTGGGCGCGGTCAACTGCTTGCCTCCTCGACTGTGCCCCCCGTGTCTTCTTCGGCGTGTGCGGGTACTTCTTGAGCCGCGCGACGACTGTCACGCGCC
>JBFARE010000255.1:0-1026 GCA_040674215.1 Nocardia sp. NPDC050193
GAAGCTGCTGGAGGACGGCGTCCCGCTCGCCGAGATCTCCATCGAGCGCATCGCCCGTACCGCGGGTGTCGGCAAGGCCGCCATCTACCGCCGCTGGAGCGGCAAGGAGGCCCTCTTCGTCGACGTGCTGCGCGCCGCCGAACCGCAGGATCCCGAACTCCCCGGCACCTCCATGCGGGACGACCTGATCGTGCTGCTGGAGGCGCTGCGCCGGCGGGGCCTCGCCAACCGTTCCTCGGCGATCCTGCACAACGTGCACGCCCAGATGAAGAGCAGCCCGAAGATCTGGGCGGCGTACCACAAGACCGCGATAGAACCCCGGCGCCGGATGGGCGCCGAGGTCCTGCGCAGGGGTCAGGAGAACGGCGAACTCCGTGCCGACCTGGACCTGGAACTCCTGAACGACATGTTCGTCGGGCCCATGCTGGTGCGTGCGATCCTGCGCCCCGAGGCCGACCTCTCCGAAGAACTTCCCGAGCGCATCGTCGACGCGCTGCTCGCCGGACTACGGCCCGTCAGTTCCCCCGGCGCATAGGCGAATGTGCGCGTTTCGTCACAGACCGGGTCACAGGCCCCGGGATCGGAACCCGCGGGACCGCCCCGGTCGTCCTCGATCCCGTACGGCCGTCACGGGACGGCGAGATCGGAGCCGATCATCCCCTAGGGTCGTACCCGGGGGGACGGACGGTGTGCACGGCAGGCGGTGAGGCGACGGTATGGCGCAGCAGGCGTACATGACGGAGACGGACGGCAACGGAGGCTCGGGTCCCGAGCCCCGGAAGGTTCGGCTCCGGCGCCTGATCGGCACCCTGCTCGGCCGGATCGGCACGGGGTGGCGCGGCGATCCGCGTATCTGGCGGCGGGGTCTGGTCCTCACCGGGTTCGCGCTGGCGTTCTCCCTGGTGATGCTGGTGCACTCGCGCATCCCCAACCGCTACGGCAACCTCGGCAGCCTCACGGAGACGTTCCTGCCGTGGATCGGCGTGTTCGTGCCGGTGCTGCTGGTGCTCGCGCTGGTGCGCAGGT
>JBFARE010000256.1:0-1023 GCA_040674215.1 Nocardia sp. NPDC050193
GTGAGCAGCACCAGCGCCAGCCACACCAGTGCGAACCCGGCCCAGCGCTCGGGCGGCATGGCCTCGTGGAAGTAGACGACGCCGAGCAGGAACTGGAAGACCGGCGCCAGGTACTGGAGCAGACCCAGCGTGGAGAGCGGCACGCGGATCGCCGCCGCGCCGAAACAGACGAGCGGGATCGCGGTGACGATGCCGGTGGAGGCGAGCAGGGCCGCGTGCCCGGGGCCCCCGGTCGCGAAGGTGAGGTCGCCGTGCGCGCCGAGCCAGAGCAGGTAGGCCAGCGCGGGCAGGAACTGGACGGCGGTCTCGGCGGCCAGCGACTCGACCCCGCCGAGGTCGACCTTCTTCTTCACCAGCCCGTAGGTGGCGAACGAGAAGGCGAGGACGAGGGAGATCCACGGCGGACGGCCGTACCCGATGGCCAGGACGAGCACCGCGGCGACACCGACGCCGACCGCCGCCCACTGCGTCGGCCGCAGCCGTTCCTTGAGGATCAGCACGCCCATCGCGATGGTGACCAGCGGGTTGATGAAGTACCCGAGCGACGCTTCGACGACGTGGCCGCTGTTGACGGCCCAGATGTAGACGCCCCAGTTCACGGTGATGACGGCGGCGGCGATCACGACGAGTCCCAGCCGGCGCGGCTGCCGCAGCAGCTCACCGGCCCAGGCCCAGCGCCGTACGACGAGCAGCGCGGCGGCGACGAAGACGAGGGACCACACCATGCGGTGGGCCAGGATCTCGGTCGCTCCGGCCGGCTTGAGCAGCGGCCAGAAGAGGGGGACCAGCCCCCACATCCCGTAGGCCGCGAGACCGTTCAGCAGGCCTATGCGGCCCTCACCCTTGGATGTCCCGGCCACGGGCCCCTCCTTGCTCACGTCAGACATGCGTGGACGAAGGTAACGCCGGACACCCCCGGCTGTCATGTCCGTCCCCGCAACAGGAGCATCGATTTCCATACCGCTCACCGTAGCGTCGATCACGAGCGCCGCGTGCCCACCCCCGGCCACCTTCTGCATCATC
>JBFARE010000257.1:0-1016 GCA_040674215.1 Nocardia sp. NPDC050193
AGCGCGAGGACGGTCATGGCGACGATCGAGATGAGGATCGCGCCGGGCACCTTGCGGGTGATCAGGGCCAGCGTGAGCAGGGCGCCCAGGATGAAGACGAGGACCGGCCAGCCGTTCAGGTGACCGTCGGCGCCGAGCTGGAGCGGGACGGTGGTGTGGGCGGCGTCCGGGATCCGGCTGACGAAGCCGGAGTCGACGAGTCCGATCAGCATGATGAACAGGCCGATACCGATGCTGATCGCCTTGCGCAGACCGAACGGCACCGCGTTCATGACGCGCTCGCGCAGACCCGTGGCGACCAGCAGCATGACCACGAATCCGGCCAGCACCACCATGCCCATGGCGTCCGGCCAGGACATCCGGGGCGCGAGCTGGAGGGCGACGACCGAGTTCACGCCGAGGCCGGCGGCCAGCGCGATGGGCACGTTGCCGATCACGCCCATGAGGAGCGTGGTGAAGGCGGCCGTCACACAGGTGGCGGTGACCAGCTGGCCGTTGTCCAGCTGATGCCCGTACATGTCCTTGGCGCTGCCGAGGATGATCGGG
Source organism: Nocardia sp. NPDC050193 (assembly GCA_040674215.1). GTDB lineage: Bacteria > Actinomycetota > Actinomycetes > Mycobacteriales > Mycobacteriaceae > Nocardia. The sequence continues at coordinate 547 of JBFARE010000257.1, forward strand.
TTCAGCACGATGATGTACGCCATCGCGAAGAACGTGGCGAAGCCGCCCCGGATCTCGCGGGGCAGGGTGCTGCCGCGTTCGGAGATCCGGAAGTAGCGGTCGAGGGCGCCGTAGAGAGGCGTGGCTCCCGGCTGTTCAGGGGCGGGGACCTTGGCGGGGGCCGACGAGGGCATCTTTTGGCGTTTCCTACGAAGAGAAGTGGTCAGGAGTAAACCGTTTCAGTATGAACATATAACGTTCGGATCGGCCATCTCCGCGCGTAGACCGAATCTCCTCGTAAGCTGAGCCCATGGAGAAGTGGATCCCCGAGCACGAGGCGCCGGAGCCCCTGGAGGGCCCCGTGGTCGCCACCATCACCGGCGGCACGATCCTCTGGTTCGTCCTCTTCCTGGTCCAGCTCCCCTTCTACGGCTGGTTCGACGACCACGGCCGTACGTGGTGGGTGTGGACCTGCCTCGCGGGCGCCGGAC
>JBFARE010000258.1:0-1010 GCA_040674215.1 Nocardia sp. NPDC050193
GGGCGACGCAGCTTCTCGGGTTCGCTGACGCGGGAATACCGTTTCACGGTGTTCAAGCCGAGGCCGAGCCGGCGGGCGCAGTCCATGAGCCCGACCCCGTGATCGAGGAGATCGTGGACGGCGTGCCAACGGGCGAGGGTGGTGGTTTCGCGGGTCAACTGCCGACGTTTCAAGCCGGCAGCAGCCCAGCAGCGGGAGTGGGCGGCCACCACCTTCTCCGCCGCTCGCACCAAGTTGTGCCACAAATGCCAGCGATCGGCGATCTGAAGCGCTGTCGGGGCCCCGCGGCGGATGGCTTCGGCATAGGTGGCCGACCCATCACGCACGACCAACTCGACTCCGGGATGGGACCGCAGCCAAGCTTCCAAGGTTCCCGAGCGGCGATCGGGCAGGACATCGACGCGCTGGTGGGTCGCGGCGTCGATCAGCACGGTCCCGTATCGGTGGCGGCGCAGCAACGCGAAATCATCCACACTGAGCACCCTCGGCACCTTCTGGGTCTGCAGCGGGATGCCGAGCAGCACCCGTACTGCGGTCTGCCGCGACAACTGCACCGACCACCGCCCGAGCATTCGGGCCGCGGCCCGTCCGGCCAGCTCCCGCACTGCCGCACGCACGTGCCCGGTCAACCGGGTAGTGCGACGCTGATAGCGTTCCAGCACACCGGGGACCTGTTCCCGGAACGTGCGCTGACATCCCGGCGTCGGGCAGTACAGGCGCCGGACACGTACCCGCACCATGACGCTGCGGCCATCGACCGGCAGATCGGCCAGCCGCCGTTCATGAACACCATGCACCCGTGCTGACCCCGCACCACAACCAGGGCATTCAGCCACACCACCGGGAGTCCGCGCCCGGACCACCAGCCGCGAACCCACCACACCCAAATCCTCGACAACAAGCGGCGACAAACCTGAAAACACCACGCCGACACCAGCACTCACCTCATCCACCGGGCTATCGTGCCGCCATCACCTCAGCCACACCACCGAAAGTGGGCCAGAGCCGAT